>CAWDKL010000001.1:0-127803 GCA_963802745.1 uncultured Alphaproteobacteria bacterium
GAGGCTCATCCACTCCGCTCCCCTCGACCTGCAACCCATCGAACATTTTTCGCAAATACCAAAGTCGCGCCCAGACGTAACATCCGAGCTAGAAAGCTGGCCTTCGCTGAGCAGGATTCCTGTTGATACTTCTTCTTTCGCGAGCCGTGCCAGACGCAGCGTGGTCGGGAGGTTCGCGTCGGCCTTGTCCTGGTCAGGCCAAATCAGATCACCCAACACCTGTTTCGCCTGGGCTTCGGTAATGCCGCCATTGGCTTCAAACCAGTCCCACGCGCCTTTGTTGATGAGGTGCAAGTCCTCCAGGCGGCGCACGATGGCTTCTCTAGATACGCCAAAGGTGTGCGCAAGAATAATGACGTGGCGGCGCGTAAATCTTTCCGCGCCGGCGGTCACGTCCTTGAACTTCTGCATCACGGCACGCGCGGGCGTTAGAAAAGCGGACGCAAATGCCGCCGCATAGCGCTCTTCCCGGGAATTGTCGGCTTTATCGCGTTCCAGAACCTCCGGCTGGCGGCGCGATGAGACAAGGTGTGCCAGTTCGTGCGCCGCGGTCTGATCCCGCCGCGCCCGTGGATGATTGGCGTTGAGCAGAATGCAGGCGCCGATGGCCTCATCATAAGCGAACAGCCCGGAGATGTGGGCATCAAGGCGCCGAATATAGACGCGCACACCGAGTTCCATCTCCAGCAGCGTGACGATGTCTCGAATGGGAGCCTGGCCTAAGCCCAGCCACTGCCGAAGCTCGGTCGCGTCCTGTTCGGCCTGCGCACGAACGTCGCCGGGCAAGATCGGTCGCTCCGGCGGGTAGTTGCGCGTGCTTTTGATGCCTAGCAGACTTTCCAGTTCCGCCTCGGCGCGCGCCAGATCGGTCAAGAGACGGATGGCGCCATCGACAGCCGCCTCTTCTCTGCCGAAATGCTTGCGGAATTTAGGCGCCAGGTCCACGTGGATGGCGTCCTCGCGCAGGAGTTCATTGAGCGAAATCTTATACATTTTGGCGAGCTGCCGCATTTCCTCGAAACGTGCGCGCCGCACGCCCTGCTCGATGGCGACAAGCGTGGTCCTGGCAATACCGATCTGAGACGCAGCCTCCGCCTGCTTGAGCTTGGCGTTCTCACGCGCTTTGCGAAGCCGATCGCCGATCTCGATTTCCGACAGGTGCTCGAAGGCCGTGCTCATGGTGGTGAAGCGATCCAGCTCGGGGGTATTGCGATCTCCGCAAGCGCGAACGCTGCCATGTCGGCATGCTCAGCAAGTTTGCGCCAGCCTGATCGCATCGGAAGCCTTCGATAGGGCAGTCGCTCGTCGGCGATTACTCATGTCAGAACAATGTCATTAAAATCTGACTTTGTCAATTTACTTGTCGCCGTCGGCGCCACCGAGCCGGGGCCACGTTCGCAAAGTTCGGCGCAGCCTTTTGGCAACGCGAAATCGGGCTAACTCATTCAGGCTCTCGGGGCAATTCCAGCGCCGCCGAATTCCTTGGCTGTTTCCCTCTCGCTGCTTCCAATCATCCGGGCGACTGCGTACGATGTTTCCGGCTGCAAGCTGCCGATCTCGTCCGAGAGCATCACAAAATGCGCGTCATCGCCTTCATCGTCGCCATCATGGCCGCAACCGCACCCGCCGGTGCGCAGAGCTGGACGGAATACGCGTACCCGAACGAGGGCTTTACGGTCGCCTTTCCGGCCGAGCCCAAGGTCGAAACCACGTCTTACCAAGCCCCCCGCGGCCGCATGGTGGAAGCGCGCGTCTATTCCGCTGTGCAGGAGGGCGGTGTGTTCAAAGTTATGGTCGCCGACATATCGGATACCGAGGTCTCGGAAGGCAACCTGATGGCCTATGCGGTCATGATGCTGTCGCGCGGGGGCGAGGTCAATTTCGACATTCCCCATAGCACGCGCCGCATCATCGGCCGGCAAGCCAGCATCGTCGGGGAGGACGGCAGCCAGACTTATGCTTCCGTTTTCTTTCACAATCGGAGGCTTTATCAGATCGAGGGCACGGTGCCTGCCGGCGGCTCGACCGCAGACGCCATCCGCTTCCAGCAATCATTCGACTTCACCGATGGGTGGAGGCTGCCCGATGCGCTGAGCAATGAGCTCAGGGGGCGATAACAGAGGTTATCCACCGCTATTGCAAGTGTTGCTCGATTTTGCATCCTGCGTCGTGTTCTCCTATGATTTCAATAGCATGCGCCATGCAACGATACGTGCGAAAGCACCCGCTTAATTTACCGTTCGGGTCACTTTTCGCAGAGCCGCTAAGGCGCAGCTTGGCGCGCTAGCCGTGACCGTCGGTGGTTTGGACGTGACCGAGGCGGGCTAGCGATATGCCGGCGCGCGGGCGATGGTCGGCTCGATCTTGCCGGATGGAAGACCTTGGCAATGGTTTGATCGCGGGGGCCGCTGGCGCCGAGGAGCGCCGCAAAAACGGTGGCGGTCCGGTCCAGGTCACCGGTGAGGAACGCGGGGTTTTGCACCTTCGCGGCCGGGGCCGATAGCCGGGCTTCCAATTGCTCTTCGTCCGGTGCGGCTTCGGAATTCCCTCAGGGATTCCCTGTTCTCAGGGAAACCCCGGGAAATATCCTGATATGCCGGCGGCAGGGGTGCGACTGAGGGAATTGCGTTTTACCCTGACCCTCTCCCCGTAGCGCAGAGCTACGCTACGGGGAGAGGGGACGCTCCCCCGCGACGCTCCCGCACGCTTGCCTTCACAGCTTTGCAAAATCGATCGGCTTGTCCTTGTCGAGCGTGCGATGCACCGGGGGCAGCGGATATTTCAAGCCCGTCGCGCAATTGAACAACACGGCCCGCTCGTTGCGGCCGATCCGGCCGTCGGCCAAGCTTTGCTTGTAGGCCGCGTAGGTGGCCGCACCTTCCGGGCACATCAAAAACCCTTCGGTGCGGGCGACTTCGTCGAGCCCCGCCGTAATCGCCTCGTCGCTGACCGCGATGGCAAAGCCGTTGCTCTCGCGCACCGCGCGCAGGATCAGAAAATCCCCGATCGCCTGCGGCACCCTGATGCCGCTCGCGATGGTGTGGGCGTTCTCGAACCGCGGGGCATGTTCCACGCCGGCCTCGAAGGCGCGCACCATGGGCGCGCAGCCTTCCGCCTGCACGGCGATCATGCGCGGGCGCTTTTTGCCGATGAAGCCGATCGCCTCCAGTTCGGCGAACGCCTTCCACATGCCGATGAGGCCGGTGCCGCCGCCGGTCGGATAGAAGATGGCGTCGGGCAGTTCCCAGCCGAGCTGCTCGGCGAGTTCGAGACCCATCGTCTTCTTGCCCTCGATCCGGTAGGGCTCCTTGAGGGTCGAGACGTCGAACCAGCCGGTCGCCGCCTTGCCGGCGCCGACGATTTTGCCGCAATCGTCGATCAGCCCGTTGACCCGGTAGACGGTCGCGCCCTGTAGTTCGATTTCGCTGACATTCACCTCAGGCGTGTCTTCCGGGCAGAAGATCGTGGTCTTGATGCCGCAGCGGGTGGCATAGGCCGCAAGCGCCGCACCGGCATTGCCGTTGGTCGGCATCGCCATGTGGGCGATCCCGAACGCCTTGGCCATCGACACCGCCATGACCAGGCCGCGCGCCTTGAACGATCCGGTCGGCAGCCGGCCTTCGTCCTTGACCAACAGTTCGCCGCCGCCGAGTTTTGCTGCCAGCCGCGGCAGCGCCACCACCGGGGTCATCGCTTCGCCGAGGCTGACGATATCCCGCGTGTGGCGCACGGGCAACAGCTCGCGATAGCGCCACAAATCCGGCGCGCGTGCCGCCAGTGCCGGCTTGCTCAGCGCCTTGGCGATGGCAGGGAGATCATAGCGCACCAGCAGCGGCTTGCCGGCGCGCGAGAGGTTGTGGACCTGGTCGGCCGGGTAGCGTTCGCCCGTATAGGCGCATTCCAGGTGGGTCACGAAGGTCGGCCGTTCGGCCGTCAGATTGTCTTCGTAGCGCAAAACGGCGATCTCCCGGTGCAAGGTGGATGAGCCTCACCTGCAAGCCACACCGTGCCGCGCAATGCAATGCCGCTCGCGTAATAGGGCTAATAGGCATGCCTGACGCAAGAGCTTCATGCGCCGCTACCGCGGCAGTTTGCCAACGGCTACGCGCCCGCGGCACACACACAAAATGCGGGCTCTCACGGTATAAACGGCGTCCTCCCAAACTGCTGAAGAAGCGTTCGCGCCACAACCACTAATTAAGTGAGGTGAGTTTTTCACTCACCCATACATGGGAAAACTCGCAAGAACACCATCGGCTAGCTGGTAAATGGTTTGAAAGTCGTACTTTCTCCCGACCTTCCAATATCGTCCGTGAGCAAGCCAATGCCTGAACTGGAACACACTCCGTAACTGGCTGATTAGCGGCCCCGTCGAAGGATGGCACTGACGCCATACCTCCCAAATCTCTTCCAACCGCACATTCCGGTCTCGAGCCTTGAAGAGCGCGCGAAATTTTATCGAAACAGGGTCAGGTTTCTTCTTTTCACAGCGTCGTTGATAGTCGATGCGGAAAGCCGCTTCGACACGGGCCATGATGGCGAGTGCGGAGCGCATGTCGGTTTCACCGAGCCTGTCGGCTAATTTCGTTTCTACTTCGGACGGTAGGTCGCTTGCAAAACGCACGGCAAAGTCAGGATTGATCGGCGTAAAGTACAGCCGTAGGGACGACGCTGCGTCTCGATGGTAGTCAGCAATATCAACGAGCGAAATGGGCCGTTGAGAAGGCGGGATCTGTTTAGGCATTGGCGACAGCAAGAATCATGTCAAAAAATGCCTCCTCCGACAGCTCGATAAACTTCGTCTCGGGCGGTGGCGGGCTGATTTTCCAAGTCCACTCAAGTTGCTTGATCGTTTCGGACGGCGGTGCAGCGGGAGGCCGATCGTCGGGCCGCGTTATCATCACTCGAAAAAGCTGACGGGAAGAGGTCACCTGTTTGTTGACTAAGCTAAGCCGTGCGGTCCCGAAAGGGCCTTCAACATCGACGCGCCCTTTTGTGCCGATGAGCATCGTGCCTATAGGCGTGAAGGTGACAATGGACCGGCCGATTTTCAGGCGCATCTGCCGCGCAATGTAAGCACCGATGAATTCCTCGTTGATCGGAATATCGCGATACTCGATTTGCGCGGCTCCGCTCTCGATATAGGCTTGCAGATAGGCCGTGATCCGCGAGTAAAGGTCATCGAGATAACCGAGCCATTGTGCAAGCTGCTGCTTTGGATCGAATGCCGCCTCTTGCTGTTTCTCGGTCTGTTGACGCTTCACAAACGCATCGAAGTCGGACTTGCTCATATCCGTTCACCTCTGAGGTTGAGCATCGCCATAGCAGGTCGCGAAGAAGTTCGCGGCCGCCGCGCCGAAGTCAGTGACTTGGGGGCGCCCATAAGGTGCGGCCGATGTTCGATGCGTGCGTCCTGATAATCTCCGAGGACATCATGTTCAAGCGGCGGCTTCTTGGGTTCTAACCCATGCGGAGGCTCGTCCTGCATTGCGGCGTCAGTGAATAAGGCAGCGCAGGCAGCTTCCACCCAAAACAACAAAAGGCCGTTGCGCTGACGCGCCAACGGACCTCCGTTACAGGTGATCTTACACCGGTCAATCCTGACTTTTGCCCTCCCCTGCGCTAAGGGCTCCCACCCATCCGATCGGAAGCCGATGCGACCTCACTGGGCTCGATGCAGACCGATCCGGTCCCCTGCATGCCGATCGCCTTGGCGGCCCCCAGGCTGAGGTCGAGGTTGACACCGGACACAAAGGGGCCGCGGTCGTTGACCGTCACGACCACGGATTGCCCATTGCGCGGGTTGGTGACCGTCAGTTGCGTACCGAACGGCAGCGTACGATGTGCGGCCGTCATGCCGCGGGGATTGAACGGCTCGCCGCTCGCCGTGTGTCGGCTTTCCCAATAAAAGGCGGTAATGATGCGCTCGCCGCTGTCGCACGTGGAGATGGTCGTGCCGGCTTTACCGCGGCGCTCCGCGGCGCGTGAAGAGGTTTTTAACGGTGGCGGCAATACGGTGACGGTGGTGACACGCCGTGGCCCGAGGCTGAGCAAAACTTCCTCTTCGGCTGCGGCGAGGTCCGGTAATTCGATGGCCTGCGTTGCCACCACGGTGGACGCCGCCGCGATGGCCGGCTTGCTTGCAACAGGCGCGGACAGCGGAGCTGCCACGGCGGTCCCTGCCGGCACGGAGCCGGTAGCGCCGGCAGCTTTCGCTACAGCCGCGGCAGGTGTCCCTTCTGTTACGGTATTATTATCATGAGCGTGCGCTGTCTGACGCGGTTCCCACTCCCGGGACCGGTGCGATCGCGCGTGCTCCCGATGTTCGTGCCGCGTGGTGGGCGCTTGGCTTGCCTCGCCGGCGCCGAGCGCCGCGGCCATGCGCTGCCACAGTGTCTGGTCCGCCTCCGCGGTTGAGGCCGCTGCAATAACCGGATATTGGACGGTCATAAGACCAAGATACAGGATGACGAGCCATCGCTGCATAATCCGTTCCCCTTAGTGCCTGTGTTGCCACAAGCCGCCCCTCGCTGGCGCGATCGCCCGGTGCCAACGAACCCCGGGGCGCATCAAAACGAATTTATTGTCAATTCTTTGTCAACCGCACCGACTGCATGCCCGACCTGGAAAGGCCAAGACACTCAGATGAAGAGAGCCCCATGACGATCCGCCTGCACCGCGGCGACCTTCCCGACCTCTCCCGGTACCGCGATAGCGCGGCCATCGATACCGAAACCATGGGGCTCGACCACCGCCGGGACCGGCTCTGCGTGGTCCAGCTTTCGCCCGGTGACGGCACCGCGGATGTCGTACAGATTCCGCCCGGCGCCGGCACGCCGCTCAATCTGCAGACCTTGCTGGCGGACCCCGGCGTGCTGAAAATATTTCATTTTGCCAGGTTCGACCTCGGCATCTTGCAGCGGAGCTTCGGGGTCATGGCGGGGCCCGTCTATTGCACCAAGATCGCCTCGCGGTTGGTACGCACCTACACCGACAGGCATGGCCTGAAGGATCTGACCCGGGATTTGCTCGGTATCGAAGTCTCCAAGCAGCAGCAATCGACCGATTGGGGTGCCGAAGAACTGACATCCGCGCAGGTCAGCTATGCGGCATCGGACGTGCTGCACCTGCACGCGCTTAAGGCGAAACTTGATTCACTGCTCGCCCGGGAGGGCCGCGAGGACCTTGCGGCAGCATGTTTTCGCTTTTTGCCCGATCGCGTTCGCCTCGATCTCGCCGGGTGGGCGGCCGAAGATATTTTTTCGCACAGCTGATTGCCCTGCCGCGGCCACATTTGCGCTGCAGCTTGCTCGAACTTGGTGGATGGAAGGGACGCCGCTTGGGAAACTCTCGGGGGAGGGTTGCGGCGGTTTCGGGGGGCGCGATCGATGTGTCCGCGCTCAGTTGGATACGACGGCAGGTTCGCTTTTAATTAAGGCGTCCTGTGGCATGCTGTGATATGCATGGTGATTCGTCGTCGATCGATCTCGGGGGGGCAATCTGAGCTACATCTCGACCATGGCGGAGACCAACTCGTCCGCACCGCGCCCGATCGGCCGGAGCGACGGCGACCGTGTCTTTCGCGCCGCTGCACGGCATAGCCGGTTCGTCCGGTTTCTGCGGCGGGCCATTCCGGTGGCCATCGTGACGGTCGGGACCGTCATCGTTGTGGCCGCTTTCTTCAATCCATTCCGTTTGATCGCCGCATTTCCGATCGATCCTGGCAAACTGTCGCTGTCAGGCACCAAGATCGTGATGGAATTGCCCCGGCTGCACGGATTTACCAATGACTCGCGCCCCTACGAGGTGACGGCGCGCGCCGCGGCGCAAGATGTCGCCAAGCCCGACCTGTTGGAATTGAAGGAAATCAGCGGCCACTTGGATATGTCCGATGGACAGCGCGTTGCCCTCACGGCGATCGACGGACTCTACGATACCAAGGGCGAGCTCTTGAAGCTCAACGACCATATCCAGCTCAATTCCACGACCGGCTACGAAGCCCGCTTGTCGGAGGCGACCGTGAACATGAGCACCGGCTACGTGGTTTCCGAAAGTCCCGTGGATGTGAAACTCATCAACGGCACGCTCACCGCCAACCGGCTGGAGATCATCCACAACGGCGAACTCGTTCGCTTCGATGGCGGCGTCGAGCTGGTACTCAACAACCCCAACGCCGACAAGCCGGCCGCGGCGAAGCCCAATACGAGCAAACCGGTCGCGGATCGCATCGTTTCGTCCGAACGGGTGGCGGCGGCGCCGACTTCGCGGACCGCAAAACCCGGGCTGCAGGCATCGGCTTCGCTCGCTCCAAACCTCCAGACTTCGGGTCGGCACGGATTGGCCATACCATGACGACGCAATCCCCAACGCTTGGCATCCTGGTCGTGGCGCTGGCCACGGTGAATCTAGGCGTTGCAGGTTTGGCGCAGACGCCGGCCGCCGGTCCGCCAAATGCGCTGCAGGGATTCTCGCAGAACCGGGACAAGCCGATCAAAATCAATTCGGCCTCGCTGGAGGTGCGTGACAAGGACAAAATGGCGACCTTCGCAGGTGACGTGCATCTGGTCCAGGGCGATACCACGCTGCGCAGCCGGACGCTTGTGGTGTTCTACGAAGACGATGCGGCAGCGAAGTCGGAAGCGAAACCGTCGCCCGCGCCAGCCGGGACCCAAGCCGGCGCGCAGCAAAACCAGCAGATCAAGCGTGTGGAAGCCAAGGGCGATGTCATCGTCCAGCAGAAGGATCAGACCGCCACGGGCGAGAGCGGCATCTTCGACATGAAGGCCAACACCGTCACCCTGCTTGGCAATGTGGTCATTTCGCAGGGGCAGAGCGTCGTCAAGGGGGATCGTTTGACGGTGGACATGACGACGGGCGTCTCTCGGGTCGAATGCGGCAAGCCGCCCTGCCGGGTGCAGGCCCTGCTGAATCCGGGCGCGATGAAGGACATGAAAGACGCGAAGGACGCCAAGCCGGATGGGCGTGGTCAAAACGCCACCGCCGCGCGCGATGCGCAGCGGCCCCGTCCGCCTCAGGCTGGTGCCTCCATAAATACCAGCACCATCCCCCGTTGAGGTATAAAAATTGTAGCGCCTGGCGGGCCAAGCCTCCTGCACCCTCCTGCACGCTCTCAGCCTGGTTGAAAGCCGCGGGTCGGGGCATTATGAGTTGGCAAGACCCCCGTACGGCTGGATCCTCGTGGTCGATCTGATAGGTTTTTTAAAACGTCTTGACGTGCGGCGGCTGGTGCCCGCGCCAGCGCGGTCGGTTGCCGTGGGGATACGCCCAAGCCGTGGCGCACCGTTATTGGCGCAATCGGTAGCGCCATCAAGGCGCGGACCGGCACCAGCCGCACCAAGTCCGCCGGCACGCATCCGCGGCAGCACGCCAGAAATCCGTGCCGAAGATCTTGGAGCCCCAAACATCCGCACGCCAAACATCCGGGCCCCAGAAGTTCGTTCCCAGGATGTTCGTGCCCAAGACGTTCGTGCCCAAGATCTACGCAACCAAGATCGCCGCGCCCCGGATCCGCGCGGCGGCCAGGGCGGTCGCGACCAGCAATACCGCAAGCAGTCCGGGGATTTTCTTGCCGTCAGCGGCATCGAAAAGAGCTACGGCACCCGCAAGGTGGTGCGGGGCGTCAGCCTGCATGTCCGCCGCGGCGAGGCGGTCGGTTTGCTGGGCCCCAACGGGGCCGGCAAGACCACGGTGTTTTATATGATCACCGGGCTCATCAAGGCGGACCGGGGCGGCATTCAACTCGACGGCTACGACGTGACCGCCCTGCCGATGTACCAGCGTGCGCGGCTCGGCATCGGTTACCTGCCGCAAGAAGCCTCGATCTTTCGCGGCCTTAATGTCGAACAGAATATCCGCGCGGTGCTGGAAATGATCGAGCCGAACCGGCGGCGCCGCGAATCCGAACT
Source organism: uncultured Alphaproteobacteria bacterium (assembly GCA_963802745.1). GTDB lineage: Bacteria > Pseudomonadota > Alphaproteobacteria > Rhizobiales > Xanthobacteraceae > JAJPKK01. Next base: position 9,927 of record CAWDKL010000001.1, read on the forward strand.
CGACAGCTTGCTGGAGGAGTTCAACATCGTCCGCCTGCGCAAGACCCCGACGATTGCGCTGTCGGGCGGCGAACGGCGGCGCGTCGAGATCGCGCGGGCGCTGGCAACGCGGCCGAACTACATGCTGCTGGACGAACCGTTCGCCGGCATCGATCCGATCGCGGTGGGCGACATCCAGCAGCTGGTTCGCCATCTGACCCGCCGCGGTATTGGCGTGCTTATCACGGATCATAATGTCCGCGAGACGCTGGGGCTTACCGACCGAGCCTACATCATATATTCGGGCGAGGTCCTGATGGAGGGCGAGCCCGCCGACATTGTCAACAATCCCGATGTCCGCCGGCTCTACCTCGGCGAAGAATTCCGCATGTGACCGGAACTGCTCCACAGGCCTCCCGGCGCCATGCCGTCAAGCCAATCCGAAAGGCTTTGACGCCGCTCGGCTCTCGCGATAGTTTAACTTATGGTTAACCATCAGCCAGATTTGCTCGACAGCATCTTTGCGGCGCTCGCGGATCCAACGCGGCGAGCAGTGCTGGCGCGCCTGAGCGCAACGCCTGAACTCTCCGTCACGGCGCTGGCGCGGCCTTTTGCAATGTCGCTACCCGCCGTGCTCAAGCACCTTGATGTGCTGGAAGGCGCGGGCCTGGTCCAGCGGCACAAGCGGGGCCGTACGGTCTCCTGCCGGCTTGCCCCCATGCCGCTGCGGGAGGTGCAGCGCTGGCTTGCCACCTACGAACGGTTCTGGACACGCCCGCTCGATGCCCTCGAATACGGTCCTGCGCAAGAAGGCGAGCCCGCCATCGCGACGGCCGCGCAGCGCTTAACCCAGCGATCCGCCACGCCGCACACGTTCGTGGGGTTCATCCCGCGCGCCGCACCCGACTTGTCGGGCGACGCCACTCCCTCGGCGACCGCAAGCGCTGATCCGAACCCGCCGCCCGATCCGCCTCCACCGCCTGTGAACAGTCCCGCCGCACGCTCACCCGGACGCCCCCGGCGGCGCCGCAGCGCCGGTTCCCCGCGGGGCGTAACCGCAAGGCCGTGAGGTTAGTAGTAGCACCGACCGTTCGTATCGGCTCGTTTCCAAAACCGCCATTCCGCACGATACGCACTTGCAGGATGCGCTACGTACGGAAATATTTTCCCAAATTCGCTCGGATGCGGGCGAGCACCGGGATCGTCAGGTCCGGCAACGCGAAGGCTTGGCCGGTGACGGTCTCGAAAGCTTTAATGTAGATCCCCGCGGCCTCCAGCACCACGTACGGCGGGATGTCGGGGATCGCTTCCCGATAGGGGTCACAGCGCGCCGCCACCCAATTGCGGATGTGGTCCTTATCGAGGCTTTCGGGGCGTTCGCCGGCCGCGAAGCGGCGCGGGTAGCTGTCCGCCGTCCAGTAGCGGCTGCTGTCGGGGGTGTGGATTTCGTCCGCCAGCACGATATGGCCGTCGCGGTCGAAGCCGAATTCGTATTTGGTATCCACCAGGATCAGCCCGCGCCGCGCCGCCATCTCGCGGCCGCGCGCGAACAGCGCCAATGCCAGCGCCGACACCTCCTCCCAGCGGGCGGGCGTCAACAGCCCCTGCGCGATGATGTCTTCGGGCGTCAGCGGTTCGTCGTGGCCGGACCGCGGCGCCTTGGTGGTCGGTGTTATGATAGGGTGGTCGAGCTTCTGGTTATCGCGCATGCCGTCCGGGAACGTCACCCCATAAAGCCGGCGCTCGCCCTTGCGGTACATCGACAGAATCGAGGTCGAGGTGGTGCCGGCCAGGTAGTCGCGCACCACCATCTCGACGGGCAGCATGTCGAGCCGGCGCCCGACCACCACATTGGGATCGGGGTATTCGATGACGTGATTGGGGCAGATGTCCCGCGTTGCCTCGAACCAGAACCGGGCGATCTGCGTCAACACCTGCCCCTTGAACGGAATGGCGGCGAGGTTGCGGTCGAACGCACTCACCCGGTCCGAGGCGATCAGGATGCGCACGTCGCCCGGCAGGTCGTAGTTGTCCCGCACCTTGCCGCGGTAGTGGTTCGGCAGCTCCGGAATCGTGGCATCGGAGAGGATATTGTCCGGCGTCAGCGCCAGAGTGCGCAGGTCGATCATGCTACCATCCAAAGAGGGCCGGACACTTGGCCGGCAATTTGCGTCGTTGCACCGCTTGCCGGCCATTTTCAGGTTCGGCGATCGAACCAATCGCGTCACCGCGGGATCGAAAGGCCGTATAATGCGGTTTGAGAAAGATTCAATGCGGAGAAAGTCGTCATGCCGAACCAGGTCGTCTCCCGGGAGGAATGGCTCGGCCGCACGCGTGAAGCTGCTGGTGCAGGAAAAGGAATTTACCCGGCGCCGCGATGAACTGAGCCGGCGGCGGCGCGAACTGCCATGGGTGCGGATCGACGATTATCGTTTCGACGGTGCGGACGGCCCGGTGCGGCTCTCCGACCTGTTTCGCGGCCGCTCGCAGCTCATCGTCTACCATTTCATGTTCGATCCCGATTGGACCGCCGGCTGCAAGAGCTGCGCGTTCTGGGCCGACAATTACGACCGGGTGGTGGTGCATTTGCGCGGGCGCGATACCAATCTGGTCGCGGTGTCGCGCGCGCCGATGGCCAAGCTCGCGGCGTTCCGCCAGCGCATGGGCTGGAGCTTCGAATGGGTCTCATGCGGCGCCGACGGGGTGTTCAACCATGATTTCGGCGCCTACGCGACCGCGGAGGAACTGGCGCGGGACGGCAATAACTACAATTACGGCACCCGCCGTCTCCCCATGGCGGATCTGCCGGCGATCAGCGTATTCTACCGGAATTCCGATGGCGGCCTCTACCACACCTATTCGACCTATTCGCGCGGCCTCGACATGTTCAATGGCGCCTACCACTATCTCGACATCGTCCCCAAGGGCCGCGACGAGGACGGGCTGAAATATCACATGGACTGGGTGCGGCTGCGGGACGAGTATGGTGCGTGACGGAGGTGACGCGGTTGTTTGCCGCCTGCGGTTCCGATAAGGAAAAGTGCCAGCGGAACCCGCGCGGGCGACGCGGCAGGCACGCGCCGTGCGAAGCCAGCCCCAGCACCCTGGTTGCGGCGCGGACCAGGAGGATCAGAGCGCCCTGCGCAAATCCGCCAGGGTCACCATGAGGGTCATGGGTTCGAGCGGCGACGGATCAAAGCCGAGCGCCAGATAAAATGCTCTCGCCTCCGCCGAAATCGCATGGACGATCAATCCCCTAATGCCGAGCGTATCGGCTGCATAAATGATCCGCTTAGCGCCATCCCGGAACATGGCGCGCCCCAACCCGCGGCCCTGATAGGATCGATCGACCGCCAATCGGCCCAACACGGCGACAGGAATTGGATTTGGCATATTGCGCCGAAACCGGCCAGATGCCGCCGCGACGGTGATACCGCTGGCGGCCAGTGCGTAGTAGCCGACGACGCGTCCGGCGCCCGTCACCACATAAGTACGCGAGGCGTCATCCCGCTGATTGCTGAGTGCGCGCTTTCCGAGCCAGATGTTCAAGTCGGCAATACCGCAATCGAAGTCCGCGATATGATGACCGGCGTGCAGCGGTTCGGGAGGCGACAGCGTCACGGCTGCTCCCAGGGTGCCGGGGTCTGCATGGTGCGGCTAAGCCGCTCATTCGGTTGCGGTGGGGCGTCGAGCCGCGCCAAAAATTCCGCATAGGTTTCCGGGCTGACGGTGAGCATCGTCCGGTCGAGCAGAGCTTCTTGCGCCGCCCGCCGGGCGGCGTCGAGAATAAAATCCGTGCGGTTCTTACCCAGGCTCTGGGCAGCCTGATCGATCAGGCTACGCTCGTCGGGTTTGATCCGCAGGTTCAGCGTGTCGCGTTTCGTGACCGGGCTCATGGCAATTCTCCACAATGCAGAAATCCGATAACATGGCGTAATGACTTTGTCATTACCGTGTGTCTCCGGGGAAAGCCCTCGCGATGCATGACAAAGCCGGCCTCATCGGCTACACGAAAGCGCAAATAACACCCGTTGTTCCAAGGGCTGCGCCGGGCCGTCCGGCTGGGAGGATCGCGATGAGCAAAACGGTCACAATCGGATTGTCGCTGGCGGTCGGCGTAGCCGTCGGTTTGGCGGCGAACAGCCGGGTCGTCAATCGGCCGGCGGAAGCCCAGACCGCGGCGCCCGCACCGTCCGCCACCACCTATGTCAGCACTTTGCCGACGGCGATCGGCGACGAGGATGTCTCCGGCCCGTACGAAGTCGTGCGGAACTGGCCGCAGGATCTCGCCACGCTGCCGGGCCACGAGAAATGGACCTATGGCGGTGCCCGCGGCATTTTTGCCGAAAGCCCGAACCGGGTGTTTCTGCTCGGCGGCGGCGAGTTGCCCAACATCAAGCGTCCGGCGCTGCGGCTGTTGCCCGACATCGGGCCGAACGTGCAGTTCCCGGTCCCCGGCCTGCCGTGGCGCAACGCCAATACCGCAACCCCACCGGGCAATGGCGGGTCGCGCCAGGACCCGGCGAAGGGTATGGAAGCTTGGCGCGGCTCCGCGCCGCCCTACCGCGAGATGGGGGTCGATGCGCGCTGGGAGCACTGCATCGTCGTGGTCGATGCCTCTGGCAAGATCATCGAGGAATGGACGCAGTGGGACCACCTCTTCAAGCGCCCGCACGCCATCTACATCAGCCCCTATGATCCGCAGAAGCATGTGTGGGTCGTGGACGACCACACCCATGCGATCTACAAATTCACCAACGACGGCAAACAGCTGGTGCAGACCATCGGCACCCCCAATGTGCCGGGCGCCGACGCCACCCATTTCAACCGGCCGACCTTCATCGCCTGGCTGCCGGACGGCACCTTCTTCGTGGCCGACGGCTATAACGGCACGCGCGTCGCCAAATTCGACGCCAACGGCAAGTTCTTGCTCGACTTCGGCAAGGCCGGCGAGCCCGAGAAGGAAACTCGGCCGGGCTACATGAACAACGTGCACGGCGTCGCTATCGATCTCCCGACCCGGCGCGTGTTCGTCAACGACCGCGACAACCATCGCATCCAGATCTTTGACGAGAACGGCAACTATCTCTCCGAATGGAAGATCGCCGTGCGTCCGTCGAGCCTGCATCTGGTGATGATCGGCGCCGACCGCACGCTTGCGACCTTCGATCGCAACACCCACAAGGTGCTGAAATACGATCTCGACGGCCACCTGATCTATTCCTGGGGCACGATCGGGGACTTCCCCGGCACCGTGTGGGGCGTGCACGGCATGGCGACCGACCAGGAGGGCAACCTCTACGTCGCCGAGGTGGATTCAGGACGGTTCCAAAAATTCCGCCCGCGCCCCGGCGCCAATCCGGCGACCCTGATCGGCAAGCCGGTCTATTCGGCATGGCAGTGACTTTGTAAGACGGTGTAGGATCGGCAAAGCGAAGCGTGCCCACCGCAGGCCGCCGGTGGGCACGGCGCGAAAGCGCGCGCCTTTGCCCACCCTTGCATGGGGATTTATTTGTCAAGCGGGTTTTTTACCCACTGTCTTGATGGCCCTGTTGTGGCCGCGGCGGGCTTTGATCCGGTGGTATTGGAGATGCCACAATCCATCGCCGCCGCTCCCCATCGAATCTATCCGACAATCAGATCCCCGCACACGATCCGGAGACCCATCATGCCGATGAACAAGCCGCATCTCGAATTCCATCCCGTGGACATGACCACCGGGTGGCACACGCCGCCCGGCTATCCGGCCGGCATCAAGCAGAAAATTTTGGCAAGCGATCTCGATGAGGCGGCCAAGATGGGCAGCCGGTCGCGGCTGTTGCGGTTCGATCCCGGCGTCTACACCACGGCACCATTCGTCCACGATCATTGGGAAGAGGTCTACCTGATGACGGGCGACCTGATCGTCGGCAACGATGCCCAGGGGCATGGCGGCGAGGCGTTCCACGCCCCCACCTATGCGTGCCGGCCGCCGGGCGTGCATCACGGCCCGTTCAAATCCGAGACCGGATGCATGCTGTTCGAGATGCATTATTACGACGAAAGCGGGAAGTGATTATGTGCCGGGGATGGCGGCTTCGAAACCGTCATGCATCAGTTCTTGGCGAATGTTGTCCGCCAGTTCGTCATCACCCGATGAGCGGCAGCGCCGCGCCGTGACGCAGCACGGCGTCGGCCGCGGGAGTGGGGGCGCCGGCCTCGGTGGTCAGCACGAGGCCCGGCAGGATCGCGGCGGCGGCGCGGCTGCCCTTGACCGCGGCGGCGATGACGCGAATGGCCTTGGCGCCCGGTTTGCCGTGGATCGGCAGCAGTGTGACGGCACCGAAATCCCGGCAAAGCGCGCGCAAGAGTTCGGCGACCCGGTCGGCGCGGAAGATGACCGTCACCATGCCTCCCGGCTCCAGCAGCCGGGCCGCGGCCTCGATCCAGCGGTCGAGCGAACGACCTTCCAACGCATGGGCGACACGGCGCAGCGGGTCGGCGGAGACGCGGTGACGGTCCGGATCATTGAACGGCGGGTTCATCAGCGCGTGGTCGCAGCTGCCGGGCGGTAGCCCCAAGGCCGCGAACGCGGCGGCCGGCGCCGCAACGTCGAGGACGACCGTAACGACCCGGTCCGCCAGGGCATTGCGCGCGGCGTTTTCGCCAGCAAGTTCCGCCAGCCCGGCGTCGATCTCGACCAGCGTGACGCGCAAATCCGGTACCCGTGCCGCAAGCGCGAGGCCCGCTGCGCCGACCCCGGCGCCGAATTCCACGGCGGTTTGGCCGGCGAGCGCCGGGGTCGCGGCGGCGAGCAGGATCGCATCATGTCCGAATCGGTGACCGCGGCGCGGCTGCAAGAGCCGCAACCGGCCGTCGAGAATAGCATCGTCGGTGAGATCAGGGCGTCGTGGGCAAGGCCCATCATCCGCCATCTTGGCGCAACTCGCCGGCAAGCCCCGCATCTTCCAGCAGACGGCGCGCCACGTGCGACTTGCCGTCCTCGACCAGCACGCGGCGGGGCAGAATGCCGATCGAGCCCTCGAGCACGCTCATGTTCTGATCGAACACGAGATGCGGAATACCGGCGCTGTCCAGGAGCGCCTCGACGGCCGACACCAGGACGGCATCGTTGGTACGCAGAATTTCCTTCACTCCGCCCCCTACTTGGCCGCTCACGCGTCCCCGGCGTTTGCGGCGTCGATCGCTAAAGGCAACGGCCGGAAGCGCCGCCGCCGATCGATGCCTATCGAGCACGAGACCGCGGAAATTAGCAAGCTGCGATGAAGGTCTGCAATGAGAACGCGCACGCGTCGCCGGTCCGACCCGAACTCACGGACAGCCACCACCGCGTCGTCCGTGGTTCGTTGAGCGTACTCTCCACGATGCACCGCGAGCGGGTATTGGGCGGTCCGGCGCCACATTGACTGTCGTTCCGGGCGCGCGCAATCTGTCGTTCGCGTGGCGTTTCGAGCCGGCCGCACCAAGCCCTACGATGATCCAGGCGGGCGGCTGGATTTGGATTCGATCAGACGCAACATCCTGACCGACCGGCATCCTGGCGCCGGCGCCGGATGGAGCGCCGCGCCTGATCGCTCAGCAGGCTGGAGGAGCCGCCCATGACCTTCTACGAAAAAGGCCCCGTTCGCATCAACTATGAGGTGGCCGGTTCCGGCTTCCCGTTATTGCTCATCGCCGGCGGGGGGCTGAACTCGGCGATCTCCGGGTTGCGCGCCCCCTTCAATTCGATCGAGGAGTTTAAGGGCGAGTACCGCTGCGTCGCGGCGGACCTGCGTAACGCCAATACCGGTCAGTCATCCGGGCCGCTGGAAGTTGACAGGCCATGGGATACCCACACCGACGACCAGCTCGCGTTGCTGGATCACCTCGGCATCAACAAGTTCATGGTGATGGGCTTTTGCATCGGCGGCCCGTTCATCTGGAACCTCATCAAGCGGGCGCCGGATCGGGTGGTCGCCGCCGTGCTGGCGCAGCCGGTCGGTTTCCGTCCGGAAATGCCAACCCTCCTCTATGACGGCAGCATGACCGGCTGGGGTCCGGAACTGGTCAAGCGACGGCCCGACATCACGATGGCGATGGTGGAAAAATATCTGACCAAAATGTATCGCACCAATGCGGACTTCGTCTTCACCGTGACCCGCGATTTCGTGCGCAATTGCCAGACGCCGGTGCTGATCCTGCCGGATGATGTGCCGGCGCACCCTTATGCGATCGCGATGGAATCCGCGATGCTCGCCCCGAAGGCCGAAGTGAGTATCTATCCGTGGAAAGAGCCCCCGGAGCGGATTCCGCTCGCGGTCCGTCAAATCCGCTCGTTCCTGCGCGCGCATCGGCCGGCTTCGGCCTGAGGGCGGCGTGGCGGCGTAGGGTGGGCAAAATCGCCTTGCGCCGCGGCAAAGTCCGGTGCGCATGCTTCCGACGATTTTGCCCACGCGGTGGCGTCCCTCCTCATCGTCCGCGTGGGCAAAATCGCGGTCGTCGGGCGTATCTGCTGCGCCGATACAGGCGTTTTGCCCACCCTACGCCTAGCTGGTTGTCTTAACTCGCGGCCGCAAGTACGATTACAAGTCCATCGGGATCGGCAAAACGCACCGTTCCCGGCGCCGCCTTGTCGTCCATTTTGACGCCGCGTGCGCGCAAAACTCCGCTCACCCGGTTGACGGAGAAATCCTTCACCGCGATGCGGATGTGATCCAGGCCGCGGCCGGCGGCCCCCTCGTTCGCCGACGCCGGGACCAGTTCGAGCACCGAGTCGCCCAATCCGAAAGCCCGCGATCGATCCGCGGCCGGCGAGGCAACCTCGGTGCCGAGCAGGCGGCGGTAGAAGTCGCCGGTCCGGGCGAGGCTCGCGCTCGGCAGCGCGATGCGGCTCATGGCGAGCGGCGACAACGACGGCCCGACCCGCGCCGGGGGCTGGTAGGGCGTGGCGGTCTGGCGCGCCCAGCCGCCGGGCTGGCGCAACTGCATCAGCGCGCCGTCGGGATCGGCCACCCAGACATCGCCGGAGGAGCGCGGCGGCACCGCTATGCCGCTCTCCTGCAGTTTCGCCGTCAGCCGCGCTTTGTCGTAATCGCGCAGCCCCAGGGAATAGTGATCGAGGCCGGGCCGGGCCGGCGCAAAAGCCTGCGAGATGGCGAGGTAGCCGTCGCCGAATTTCAGGAAATACCCTTCGCTCGGCGGCGAGTTTGGCTGCGCCCGCAGGGCCGCAGCGCGCAGCACCGGCGTATCGAACAGCCCCATGAGGAATTCGGCCGTTCGAGCGACGTTGGACACCCGGATATTCACATGGTCGAGCGAGAGCGGTTGCGTGATCCCCTGCTCGGCGGCGCCGGCGGCGGACACGACCGCCGCGGCGCCGAAAAGCGCGAGCGCCTCGCGGCGCGAAACCGAAACCCGGCATCCCCATTGCGTATGGTCCATAGGCCTTTCCTCCCTCATCATGCTCATGTTGATGTCGGTTCGCTTATTGTTTTTGCGTCCGTCCCTGACTCTGGGCGTTCTTGAAATACCTCAGGTCGGGCGGTGGCTGGTCTTCTTTGGTCGGCATCAGCAACCCGCCGGCGCTGAGAAAATAGGCCTGCCCGCCGATATCGACATGGACATTGCCTTCGGCGCAAATGTCCTCTTGCCACCAGATCGGTTGCCCGGATTCGGTGCGGCGATAATTTTTGGTCACCGTCCACGGCCGCGTGAGCGCATGGTCGATCGTGGTGATTTCGTCGTGCAGCAGATCGGGATCGCGCTTATCCAGATAGATGCGCTCGCGGATGATGCTCTGGTTGTCGCGGTGCAGCGGAATGCCGCTCACATCGTAATTGCGCGGACCCTTGAAGCCGCGGGTTTCGACCACGAGCGTGTCGAAGCGTCCGTCGCCATCCTCGTCGAGCCATTTGCCGATCGAGTAGCCGGCAAACATCGGCAGGTCGTCCATGGTGGGCGGAAAGCCGCGGTTGTCGGTATAAATGCGGCGATTGTCCTGGATGTGCTCCATCAGGATGTAGGTCGTATCCGGCGTAACGACGACCTCCATCGGGGCGTAGGCGTGCATGATCCGGGGCATGCCCGGCGGCAGGCACCGGTAGGTGGGGTCGCTGCCCTGACCGCCGGCCTCCTTGTCGGCGAGATTGGCCTCGTAGAGCGCCTGGTATTCCGCGGTAAGTGGCGCCTCTTGCAGGCGGCCGGGAGGCTTGGTCGGATCGAAGCGGCCGGCGCCGCCATTGCCCTCGGCACGCTCCCACTTGCCCTTCAGATCCGGATACTTGGCCTCGTCAAAAGCTTGCGCGCCGGTGAAGGATGCGAGCAACCCCGCCATCAGCATGACGGTGCCGATCGTGCCGCGGTAAAGCATCAGTTCCTCCCATTGCGCCGCGTTCGTCCGCGCTCGCATTTTCGACGCTCGAACCGGCGCGCCGCCCGGCATGGTATCGATGCCCATCCATGATTCATCAACCCGGTCACCGCTGGCGGGCGCTTTTGCGGGAAATTTCGGTGCGCCTGACGTTATATCGTTACACTCGCATCTACCCCATGGCCGCGTTCCGGCGCACGACGATCGCAGGCCTACGATGACGGTCATTGCAAAACGAAAGCGCGCCCGCGTCGCGTCGAAGCGTCGGGCGCGCGATCATGCCGCGGTTTGTCGCGGGTAGCTTATTTCGGCGGTGCGGCAGCCGGTGCCGCGGCCGGAGCGGCCGGTGCATCGAGGCGTTCGATCTTGGCGCCGGTGCGCAGTTTGGTGATGAGATCGACCTGCGCCTTGCGCGAGGCGAATTGTTCGATCTGGCCCTTCACCTGGTCGAACGGCGGCGGTTCGCGCATGCGCTTGTCCTCGACCTTGAGGACATGCCAGCCGAACTGGGTCTTGATCGGGTCGGAGATTTGGCCTTTATCCAGCTTGAACGCGACGGCGGAGAACTCCGGCACCATCTGATCCTGGGTAAAGAAGCCGAGATCGCCGCCATCCTGCTTGCCGGAGGGGTCCTCGGTGAGCGCCTTGGCGATGGTGGCGAAGTCCTCGCCCTTCTTCAACCGCACGATGACGGCCTTGACCTTGTCTTCCGCGACCTTGCTGGCGGCCTGATCGTTGGGATCGTTGACGCGGAACAAGATATGGCGGGCATGCACCTCCTGCTGGCTGCTCGCATTCTTGATGGCGTCGTCGTAGATCTTGCGCAGCGCCGCCTCGGTGACGGCGGTCTTGGATTGGTCCGCCAGGATCAATTCCATCAGGATCTTGTTGCGGGATAGCGCAAGCTTCTGCTTGAATTCGGCGGTGTCGGGAACCTTCTTGGCTTCTGCCTCCTTGGCGATCAAGATCATATCGGTCAGATAGTTGACCAGATAATCGCGCTTGGCGGCGTCGCCGGTCGCCGGAATATCCCGACCGAGATCGTCTTCGGCGAGGGCGAGATCGCTTTGGTGGATCTCGACGCCGTTAACCCTGGCGATCAGCGGGTCGGGCGCGGGCGCCTGCGCGACGGCGAGGCTGGACGCCGCCGCAAAAGTTGCGAGGCCGGCCGCGAAGGCGGTCAGGCGGCGGCGCGATGCCGTGGTCGGCGTGACCGCGGCGAGAAGGCTGGTCGGAAGCGTCATTCAGGGAATCCTTGCTTGTGGGCGCCGCGCGCGAAGGCGGGGACGGGACAGCCCCAAAGTTCGCTCAATCGGCCGCAATTAGCAATCGAAGGTTTTCACCGCGCTCTTAACGAGGTTGTGATGTCGCTCCGGCAGACATCAGCTGAGCCGTCACGACAGACCTTCGCTATGGTTGCGTCCCGGCAAAATAAAACCATTATCGATCGTTCCGCGGAGGTCTCCGTTCTACCTCATCTCGCACCCGCCGACCTCGCCGGCGGCCGGTTGGCCTAAATCCCCCCGCCTCCCGCCGGCCTGCGCATGGAAAAGCGCAGGTCCGGGGTGGTGCCGTAATAATCATTATAACCGGCGCGCATGATCGGCTGCATCGCGCCGGTATCGAGCAGGCCGTCGCGGAGGAACGCGTCATCGATATAGACCCCGATGACCTGGCCGAACACGACATGGCGATCGATCGGGCGCCCCTCGTAATCGGTGAGCGACACCGTCTGCACCCATTTGCATTCCAGCGCGCAAGGTGAAGCCGCCACCCGCGGCGGTTTGACCAGCCGCGACGGGGCCGGCGCCAACCCGGTTTTTTCCATTTCATTGACGCCGCGCGGAAACGGCGCCGACGTCTGGTTGACCTGTTCGCGCAGTTCATAGGTGGCGAAATTGCAGACGAACTCCTTGGTCTCCTCGATGAAGGTGAGCGAATCCTTGCGCTCCTCGCTGGCGAACATCACCATCGGGGGCCGGCTCGAGACGCCGTTGAACCACGAATAGGGCGCGAGGTTGATGTCGCCGGCGGCGCTCATGGAGGTAATCCAGCCGATCGGCCGCGGTGCCACGATGGCCTTGAAGGGATCGTGGGGCAGGCCGTGGTCGTTCTTCTTGCGGGTATCGTAAAACATGGGTGCCGCCGTTTCGGGCTTCAAGCAAATCGCGTGACGATGTCCGCAAGCGCGGGCCGCGGACGGTCTTCCGGAACCTGCGCCGGGCGGCCGATATGGACGAATCCTGCGATTTTCTCGTGCGCTGCGAGCCCGAGAGCATCGAGCACCGCGCGGTCGTAAGCGTACCACTCCGTGATCCAAGTAGCTCCGAAGCCGAGCGCGTGCGCCGCGGTGAGCAGATTCATGGCGGCGGCGCCGGATGACAGCACTTGCTCCCATTCGGGGATTTTCGCGTGTGGCGCGGCCCGGCTGACCACCGCGATCACCAGGGGCGCGCGGGTGAGCCGGTTGCGCTCGAAATCGATCTGCTCGGCTTTCGCATCCGGATATTTGGCCGCGAAGGCCGCTGCGATTGCCGCGCCGGCCTTGAGCCGCGCCGGCCCCGCGAAAACGATGAACCGCCACGGTGTCAGCTTGCCGTGGTCCGGCACCCGCGACGCGATCGTGAGCAGCGTATCGAGTTCGGACGGCGACGGCCCGGGTTCGACGAGTTCGACAGGCTTGAGCGAACGGCGCTTGCGCAACAGGTCGATCGGATGCGGAAAGGCTGGCATTTGCATGACTGGTACTCCAGATCGCTGGCTATCACACTGCGGCCGTGGTGACAAAGCACTGTGACGAATGCGGTGCAGCGTACCTGACCAAGCGGTCTCGCGATTCGGTTCGGACCGCCGACGGGGCGGGCGTGGGCCCGGCGCCGTTCCGGGAAGCGGTGTCGCGGACGGACTTTCTCCGGCGGCACGAATTTGCCGCGATTGCGGTGGAAGACCTGTCGGAGTGGGGTAAGGGCGGGAGTTTCGGGGTGAGCGATCGATCGCGCATTGCGGCATTTGCAGCGTTCATTGGGCTTGTAACCCTATGGCCGGCCCTGCTTGGCGCACAGCAATTTTCGCCGGCCGGCGGGATGTTCGGGGTGCCACCGGCCGGCGCCCCACGGGCGTTGAGGCCCTTGCAAACCATGGCGCCGATCGAGGCGCCGGCCCCAAATGCAGCGCCGGCGCCGAGCGGCACGCCGCCGGTAACGCTGTCACTCTCCGCCCGCTATGGGCGCGAATTTCCAAGCCCGATCACGAATGGACTGTTGTGGCGCGTGTTTCCCGCAAAGCCGGATTCCTCCGGCATGTTCCGCATCCTCAAGGAGGATAAAACCGCGTCCCCGATCATTGCCCTGCCACCCGGCGATTATGTCATCCATGTCAGCTTCGGGCTGGCCAATGCCGTCAAGGCAATCCATCTCAAGGACGCCGTCCGGGAAGTTTTTGATCTCCCGGCCGGCGGTATCAAGATCGAGGGCCGGGTCGGGGACGCGCGGGTGCCGCCGAACCAGATCACCTTCGATATCTTCAAGGGCAGCCAATTCGCTCCAGGCGACAAGACCGTCCTGGTACAAGGCGTGCTGACGGGCGACGTGGTGGTGGTGCCCGAGGGCAATTACCATATCGTCTCGAACTACGGTGATACCAATGCGGTGGTACGCTCGGATATCATGGTCCACGCCGGCAAGCTTACCGATGTGACCGTGAACCACCACGCCGCCCTCATCACCCTCAAGCTGGTGAACGCCCGCGGCGGCGAGGCGCTGGCTGACACCAGCTGGTCGGTGATCACGCCCGGCGGCGACGTGGTCAAGGAATTCACTGGGGTGTTTCCACGCATCGTGCTCGCCGAGGGCGACTATCGCGCCATCGCCCGCAACGAGGGGCACACTTATGAGCGTGACTTCCGGGTCCTCACCGGGGTGGACGGGGAGGTCGAAGTCCTGGCGCACTAGGGACAAAAGCCGGTTTGATTTTTGTCATGGCGCTGGCGGTGTATGGTGCGCACCAGTAGCAGTACAGCAAAGGATGCCCGCTATGATCGGAACCAGATTCAATTCCAGCCGAAGCGCTTATGCGCTGTTATGGGCTTTCGCCATCGTGGCCCCGCAGATGGCCCTGTTCGCGCAGCCGGCATCCGCCGCCGATCCCATTAATGGCGAACGGCTGGCGGAACGTTGGTGTTCGGCTTGTCACGTGGTGACCACCAAGCAGCGCGAGGCCAATGCGGACGCACCGCCGTTCGAGGAAATCGCCAAGCGGCCGAATTTCAAGGAGGATGGATTGGTGACGTTTCTGCTCAATCCGCATTCCAAGATGCCGAACATGAACCTGTCGCGAATTGAGGCCGGCGACATCGCGGCCTACGTGGCAAAGCTGAAGTAAGGTCAGAGCGAATTCGGCTACGTTGAAGTATTCTGGAGAGCATGGCCGGGCTTGTTCCACGGCTCTCCGGCGCTGGTTTTGCTTATGCGGGCGGCCCTCTCCTTTCGGCTTTGCGCGCGTACAATCCGGCACCGGCGAGCGGGGCTGGCGTGACCTCGTCAGCGAGGGCTGGGGAGGGCGAGCGGCGGTGGCCAACAGTGCCGGACGCAGGAGACCGTGTCGGGGCAATGCATGGCGATCCTCCCAGATGTAGGGTACGGGCCAGTCTATCGCTTCGGCACCGGCATTTCGTCCTCCTGCGGCGTCACGGTGACCGTCGGGAGCCAAGAACCTGCTGCCAACAGCGCCGTCAGATACAGATCGGCATCGAGTTTCGGGAAGTGCAACCCGAGGCCGGACGGACTGATCTCGATGACGTCGAGCTGCGCCGGCTGTGCCGATTCCAATCGATGCATATTGCGTGGCGAAAAGCCGACATCGATGCCGCTGTTCAACCGCACGACGATGCAGCCGCTGCGGCGATCATAACGCGCCGACACCGCTGTCGGGCCGGTCTCACGCATCCGCACCGCCCGCGCATTGGCCCGTTCCAGATCGTCAGCGGTCACCATGCAATCTCTCTTGATCCGGCGGAGATCATCATAGAGGGCTCCTTGAGATCGCGCTCCGCGGACTTAGACCGGATTTCGGTCAGGTCGAATCACACTCTCGGCGTCATGCCCGCGCTTGTCGCGGGCATCCACGTCTTCTTGCGCCGTTCTAGGATAAAGACGTGGATGGCCGGGACTTCGCCCGGCCATAACTCCCAGGTGTTCGGACGTGACCGGAATCCGGTCTAGTGATCGCCAAGTCCCGCGGCATGTCGCCACGCGTCCAAGGTGATGAAATCGCCCTGCTCGTAGGCGCGCTCCCCTTCGGCGATCGCCGCGCGCTCCTCCGCGTTGGGCTCCTCGTCGGCAACCCCGTGCAGCTTAAAGTACAGGTTCAACGCGTTGCGGACCACCTGCGAGCGGCTGCGGTTGCTGCGCTTGGCCGCGCGGTCGACTTGCGATCGAACCTTGGTCGGGAGCGAGACGAACAAATTTTCTTTCGGCACCGCTATATTACTTCAACCGCGGAGTTCCCGTCGCCGGCCCTCGCGGAGCGAATACCGGCAACGGATAGGAAATTTGCCGGGCGGCGGGAAGCCGCAAACCTCACATCGGCGGCAGCGCGAAGACCATGATGGCGCCGCCCGGACGCAATGCCGGCGTGGCACGCGAGGCACCGGTCGCGACCGCGACGTATTGCCGGCCGTTCACCGCATAGGACATCGGCGGTGCGCCGACATTGGCGCCGGTCTGGAACCGCCACAACGGCTTGCCGGTCGCGGCGTCATAAGCGCCGAAATTGCCGTTGGCCTCGCCGGTGAAGACGAGGCCGCCGGCGGTCGCGAGCGTACCGCCCACCAGCACCTGGGGCGTCTTCACCTGCCAGATGAGGCGCCCGCCGTTCTTGAGATCGAGCGCAGTCAGCGTGCCCCAAGCCTCGCTGCGCGGCGCCGGCCGGCTCACCACCTTGGAGAGCGCCGGCCCGCCCGGAATGTTCGGCACGCCGACCACGGTCTGGATGGTCGGGTCGTGGCGGCTGGCCACATAGACGACCCCGGTGCCGGGATCATAAGACACCGGCGACACGCTCACCGCCCCGCCATTGCCGGGGGTCACCCGGATGCCCTCCGGACGCCCTACCAGGCTCTTGTCGCCGGTCGCGTAGACGTTTTCGTGCGGCACGACTTCATCGCTGCGGAAGATGAGCTTGCCGGTGGCGCGATCGACCACGAAGCACCAGCCGGACTTGCCGCATTCCAGCACGGCCGGCACGCTGCGCCCGCCGACCTCGGCGTCCATCAGCACCGCCTGGCCGGTCGCGTCATACTGGCCGTGCGGGGATTGCTGGAAAAACCACCGCAGCGCCCCGGTTCGGGCGTCGAGCGCCGCGACCCCGTTGGCATAGAGATTATCGCCGGGGCGGATCCCATCGACGTCGCCGGGCGCCGGATTGCCGGTGGTCACGAAGATGAGCCCGGTGGCGGGATCGTAGGCCGGGCGTCATCCAGGTCGAGTTCGACCCGGCGGCCCAGGCGTTGCGATACACCTGCGCCGCGGCCTTCTCGGCCGCGATATCGCGGTGCAGCGGCGTGCCGTCCGGGGCGGTCGCCACATAGTCGCCTTCCCAGCCGTTTTCCTTGGTAGAATACCAGCGCCACACCTCGGCGCCGGTTCCGGCATCGAGCGCGGCCACGAACCCGCGCCGCCCCAGATTGGCGTTGATCCAGGCGGTGCCGACATCGACGCCGGCCGCGATGCTGGCCTTCACAAAAGCGTCGTCGACCCGGTTCGCCTCGAAGCCGGTGGCCCCGACGATCACCTTGCCGTCATAAACCAGCGGCGCGGCGCGCAGCTGGAACGCAACCTTGGGCTTGGCCTGCCCAGCCGGAAGCAGCGCGGATGGATCATACGGCTGCACCGCCTGGTCCCACACCAGCTTGCCGGTCGCCTGGTCGAGCGCAATGACGCGGGCATCGTCGGTCGCCTCGAATACGCGGCCATACGCGACGGCGACGCCGCGGTTGCTCGGGACTGCGGGCAAAGCACCGCGCGCGGTGTGGCGATAGCGCCAGATCTCGGTGCCGGTCGCGGCATCGATGGCCGCGACATCATTGCCCGGCAGGGTGACATACATCACGCCGCCGACCACCAGCGGATGGGTTTGCGTCGAACCGACCGTGCCGAGCTGATAAATCCAGGCTGGCGCCAGCCGCGCCACATTGGCGCGATCGATGTTCCGCAGTGGCGAAAAGCGCTGGTTGGAGTAATCGCGCCCGAAGGTAATCCAATCGCCCTCGGCCTGCGCGGCGGCGCGCAGGCGCTGATCGTCCACCGTGGCGGCAGCCGGCACGCCCTGGGCCTGCGCCGCGATCGCCATCGCGAGCCACGTCGCACCGGACAGTGCGGCGATCCTGTGAGCAAATCGCATGGTTCTCCCCCTCTTTGGCATCGATGCCACTCCCATAACCCAACGGTCTTGCGATTTCGAGCAGCCCAAACCTATTTCTGAAACACCGCCTTCGGCATCGTGGCGTGGATGCCTTTGGTGCCGTCAACGATCTGGGTCACGTGCAGGTCCATGGCGGCGCTGAGCAGCATGAAAGCGTCGTCGCGCGGGATGCCCTTGGTCTCGACGATGAAATTGAGCATTTCCCGGGTGGCGATCTTGGCCGCCTGGTTGAGATCCTCGTGGAAGCCCATCGTCATGTAGTGGGTCGCGGTTTCGGCCCGCGGCCAGGTGATGCGCATGCCCTTATGCAAGATCACCTGGATTTCGCCCCGCAGCGATGTTTCCACCGCCGACATGCCGACTTCGCCGGCACCCTGCACGGCGTGCCCGTCGCCGATCGAAATCAGCGCGCCGCGCGCGTGCACGGGCAGGAACAGGCTGGTGCCCGGCTGCAGATCATGATTGTCCATGTTGCCGCCGAACACATTTGGCGGGCCGCTCGGCACCCGGCCCATCGACGGCGGCGGCGCCACCCCGATCACGCCCCAGAACGGTTTTGCCGGCACCACCACGCCGGACGCGAATTCGATCGCCTTCTTGGCCGGATCGAAGAAGAACACCCGGTCGCGCGAATACGGGAACTCCTCCGGCAGCGAGCCGCGCCCGGCGCGAAAGCCCATGCCGGCGATCGGCAGCCACAGGTCGATGGCGCGGATCTTGATCTCCACCGTGTCGCCCTGCTCGGCGCCACGCACCGCGATCGGCCCGTCGAGGGTGTGGTCGTCGCGGCCCTCGCCCGGTGCGCCTTCGAACGCGGCGAAAAGCTCCGCCGGAATCTTCTCCTTCGGCACCCCAAGACTTCTCAAAATAGCGCGGATTGCCGGTGGTGGTCCAAAGCTTCACCACATCGCCGGAATCGATCGTCAGCACCGGCTTGAGCGCGGCATCGAAGAAGCCGCGATGGACGGTAGTGGGCGATGCCCGGAGCTCATGAACCGTTTCGGCCTGCGCGGCCGCGGCGCAAACATATGAAAGCGGCGGCGAGGTAGAAGGCTGATGCGTTCGATCTCATGATATGTGGCTCCTTTAGCCGTGTAGATTCGGTCGCGCCGCGGTTTTAGTCGAACGGAGGCGCCGAATATGCGCCGGAATCGATGCAAGTCATAGGCCCGTCAAGAACGACTCGCGGCGTTGGAGGACGATTGTGCCACTGAAGAAGCAGGTACTCGACCCGGCGGCGTTCAACCACGGCGTAGTCCTGCCGTTCTCGCTGCGGGTCAATGATTTTCAGTCCGCGATGCAAGATGTGTATGATTTTTTCTACGACGTGAATACGTTGCTGCTCGGCAAAGGGCTGCACCGCTTAGACGATATGCTGCGTCCGGCGGCAATGTCCGGCATGCTATCGGACATGTTGACCGCTTCCATGGCAAAGCACTCCCGAGTTCTGGTCGAAAACAGACATTTCAACGGTCATCCGGATCTCGTCGTCCAGGGCCGCTATGCCAATAACGCGGTCGCGTCCGGTACCGAAGGCGTCGAAATCAAATCGACGCGCAAGAAGGGCGGTGCCGTCGATACGCATGGCGGACGCGACCAATGGATGTGCGTGTTTGTCTATACGACAGACCACAAAACGGAGCCGGCGCAAGACCGAGAGCCGATGAAATTCACTGAAGTCTATATCGGCGATGTCAAAACAACCGACTTTCGAAATAATCCGCGTGGCGAACTCGGCACCAGGACCTCGACACTCGGCGCCGCCGGCATGCAAAAACTGCGGTCAAACTGGGTCTACCTCGCCAAGTGATTCCAATCGCGCAATTGCATTTCTGGCGATATTAACGTATTTCGCGTCGATCTCGATACCGACGGATGCATAGCCGACGGCGTTAGCGGCGGCGAGCGTCGATCCCGACCCGGCAAACGGGTCGAGAATAATGCCTTCGCCAAGCGGCAATGCCGCGCGAACGACTTGGCGCAGGAACGCCTGCGGTTTCAGCGACGGGTGCGGCGCGATCTCACGTTCGCCTTTCGGCGTCGGGCGGGACGGGATCACATCGCCGAACGGACGTTCGGGTGATGGGCGCCGGAATCCGCCGGTTTTGTGGCGCCTGAGGTTATCTTGCACGCGACCTTCGACCGGTCTGCGCAGTACCACCCACGGCTCGAACATCGATCGCGGCATCACGCTCACATTCTGGAACTCGTGGTGGGCGTTCTTCGGGCGGTCGCCGCCGCGCATCGTCATGACCAGACGGATGATGGTGCCCCGCGGTTCGAGCCCGCCGTCCGCCATGGCGGAACCGACGATGTGGGACAGTAACGGATTCGACGCGACGACAACATTGCCCCCAGGCACGAGCACACGGTTAAGCAAGGTGCCAAGCTTCTTAAAGAAGGCATGAAGCTGATTTCGATCGTCCGCATCCAGGACGGTAAACCGCGGCAGCGGTGCGCGTTTATGGCCGTCGAACGATGGCGGAATTCGCCAGACGCCGCCCCTGCCGGACCGCAGTTTGCGCTGCTCGATTTCCGTATACTCCACAAGACCATAGGGTGGATCGGTGACACAAGCATGGATCGAGGCGGGCGGTTCCGATCCGAGCCAATCGAACGCATCGGAATGGTAAAGCTTCGCCTTGCCGATGATGGCCACCGGGTCCAGGTCGAACCTGAGTTCGGCTGCCGACCGGTCGCGGCCATTCCGTTTTAACCGGTAGCGGTCACGGCCGGTACGTTCGAATGCTTTGCCGACATTGAGATCAAGGTAACTCCGCACGGATGGTGACGCGGCGCCCATCTGCGCCGACACCGCGCGGGAAATTTCATCCAAGGAGGCCTCGCCGCCCTTCGATTCGAGGTAGCCAAAAATCGAATCCCCGATGCTGCCGGATGGCTTGACCACGCAAATCGCCTCCACGACTAGAAACAAACCATGAACATGGTTAAGCCGCCCTGTCAACCCGAATTCCGGTGAGGAATGCCGGGGGATTTGCGGACGGTGGATAGACGCAATGCATATCAGCCTGAAGGGCCGCGCGGCAAAGCGTCGTGGCACCCGTCGGCACCGCCCGTTGTTGACACCGCGGATCGTGCCCTCCACTATTCCGGCGGTGGGGCTTTTTGCGCCCGTGGGACGGCTGCCTGTCCTCGGACGCGCGACGCCTGCGCCTCGGATACGCTTCAAACGGTGGGTTATCGAAACGTCGAGGCCCACCGACGGTAAGGCCGATCAAAGCATCAACCTATCAAAGCATCAAAAAGCGGAGGAACCCGACCATGTTGACCCGGCGTCGTTTTATCTATGCAGCTGCCGCTGGCGCTGCCACCACATTCGCCCGAATGCCCAACTTGCGCGCCGCGACCTATGATCTGGTGATCAAGGGCGGGCGCGTGATCGATCCCTCGCTCGGCATCGACGCCGTGCGCGACGTGGCCATCGCGGCGGCCGCATCGCGGCGGTCGCGGCGAACATCGCCGACGATGCCACCGATACCATCGATGCCCGCGGTAAGATCGTCGCGCCGGGCCTCATCGACATCCACACCCATGCGGCCCGCACCAAGGAAGGTCCCCCCCTGGCACTGCAGGATGGCGTCACCGGTTACATCGACGCCGGCTCGTTCGGAGCCGACAAGATCGACGAGGGCTGCGCCATCGCCAGAGGCGGGCCGAATGTCGGCCGCCTGCTCGTCAACATCTCCCGGCTCGGCGTGGCGCCGGGCGGCGAATTGATGGACATCAACAATGCCAACGTCGACCTTGGCCCGCGGTGCCATCGCCCGCAACCGCGACATGGTCGTCGGCATCAAGGCACGGCTGTCGGCCAATGTCGCCGGCCGCAACGATCTCGAGGCGCTGCGGCGCGCCCAAGAGGCGGCAGCACCCTTCGGCCTGCCGGTGATGATCCATATGGGCCAATCGGTGTCGCCGATGCGCGCCATCCTGGCGCTGCTCAAGCGCGGCGACGTGGTCACCCATATGTATGCACCGGCGCCGAACGGCATCCTCGACGACAAGGGACAGCTGCTGCCGGAAGTGTTGGCCGCCCGCCGCCGCGGCGTCTGGTTCGATTTCGGCAACGGTGTCGCCGACCATTTCAACTGGGATGTGGTCGAGCGTTGCATGCAGCAGGGTTTCCGGCCCAACAGCTTCTCGACCGATTGGAGCACGACGTCGCGCACCACCGGGGTGGTGGACTTCCCCAACGTGATGTCGAAATTCCTGATGTTCGGGATGCCGCTCAGCCAGTCATCGCGCGTCGCGACCGTCGCTCCGGCGCGCATATTCAGCGCCTTTGCGGACCGCGGTACCCTCAATGTCGGCGCGCCCGCCGATGTTGCGGTGCTCGAATTGCGGGATGGGTCGTTCGAGTTCGTCGATAACTATAAAGGCACGCGGACCGGCCGCCAGCGGCTGTTCCCGATCGCGACCGTAATGGGCGGCAAGAAGGTGCCGGCACGGGCGTAGCCGCCATCGCGCGGCCGCACGCGGTTTCGGAGGCCGCCGGCCGAACGCAAAGACGGAGCGCGGGCGTCTCGCCCGCTCTTCTTTTCAACACATGCGATTGGAAAATTACATCCGATCGGTCTGCGTTTCTCGGCGGGCGGGACGCCCGCGCTCCATCGGCCGGCTGGACTTGTCCACACCCCGGCGCGCGGAACATGGCCATGGACCCGCGCGCACTGGCGAAGCCGCACCGCAGCGACTAGGTTCGGCAGGACCGCGCCCGCCGGAACTTTTCGCATGACCGAACCGCCCGACACCCGTCCGCGCCGCAATCTCGACGGCGGCCGCAGCATCACAATTCGCGGCGCGCGCGAGCACAATCTCAAGAACGTCGATCTGGAAATACCGCGCGACCGGCTGGTGGTGTTCACCGGCCTGTCGGGCTCCGGAAAGTCGTCGCTGGCCTTCGATACGATCTATGCGGAGGGCCAGCGGCGCTATGTGGAGAGCCTGTCGGCCTATGCGCGCCAGTTTTTGGAGATGATGCAGAAGCCGGACGTCGACCAGATCGACGGGCTGTCGCCGGCGATTTCCATCGAGCAGAAGACTACGTCGAAAAATCCGCGCTCCACCGTCGGCACCGTCACGGAGATTTACGACTACATGCGCCTCTTATGGGCGCGCATCGGAACCGCCTATTCGCCGGCGACCGGCCTGCCGATCGAGAGCCAGACCATTTCGCAAATGGTCGACCGGGTGATGGCGCTCCCCGAGGGTACGCGGCTCTATCTGCTGGCGCCGGTGGTCCGCGGGCGCAAGGGCGAATACCGCAAGGAACTCGCGGAATATTTGAAAAAGGGCTTTCAGCGGGTCAAGATCGACGGGGCGTTCTACGAGATCGCGGCGGCGCCGGTGCTCGACAAGAAATTCACCCACGACATCGACGTGGTGGTGGACCGCGTGGTGGTGCGCGCGGATATCGCCCAGCGCCTGGCCGAAAGTTTTGAGCAAGCACTAAAGCTCGCCGACGGCATCGCCGTGGTGGAGTTCGCGGATGGTGCACCTCCTCCCCCGGCTTCGGGGGAGGGTAGGGAGGGGGAAGCCCCCCGTCCGGAGCGGGGGAAAAGTCCCCCTCCCTACCCTCCCCCGAAGACGGGGGAGGAAGGAAGAAGGGCGCCGCCAAGCAGGCCGGTAAAAGTGGGCCGGTAAAACCAAGTTAGCCACTGCGGCGACTACAGCAGCCTCCGACGCCACGATCGCTTCTTCCCCCTCTCCCCGCTTGCGGGGAGAGGGCCGGGGTGAGGGGCAGGAGCACGCTCCGGGCGGGGAGCCAAAAACAGCCGCCAAGGAAACCAAGCTCGCCGTCGCGGCGGCGTCCGACGCCAACCGCATCATGTTCTCGGAGAAATTCGCCTGTCCGGTGTCCGGCTTCACGATTTCCGAGATCGAGCCGCGGCTGTTCTCGTTCAACAATCCGTTCGGCGCCTGCCCGGCCTGCGGCGGATTGGGTGTCGAGCAGAAGATCGACGCCGACCTGATCATTCCCGACAAGAGCGCAACCTTGCGCAAAGGCGCCATCGCACCGTGGGCGAAGTCGTCTTCGCACTATTATGTCCAGACCCTGGAGGCGCTGGCCAATTTCTACCGGTTCACGCTCGATACGAAATGGAAAGATCTTTCCAAAAAGGTGCAGGACGCGATCCTCTACGGCTCCGGCGGCGACGCCATCCGCTTTATCTATGACGACGGGATGCGCGCCTACGAGACCAACAAGCCGTTCGAAGGCGTTATTACCAACCTCGAGCGCCGCTTTCGCGAAACCGAGAGCGAATGGGCGCGCGAGGAACTCAACAAATATTTTACCGATATTCCGTGCAGCGCCTGTCACGGCTTTCGCCTCAAGCCCGAGGCGCTTGCCGTCAAGGTTGCCGGCCGGCATATCGGCGAAGCCGCACAGCTGAGCGTGAAGCGCGCCGGCGAATGGTTTACGGCGCTGCCGGCGGAATTGACTGCGAAACAAAATGAAATCGCCGGCCGGGTGCTGAAGGAAATCCGCGAGCGGCTGAAATTCTTGAGCGACGTCGGCCTCGACTATCTCACTTTGGCGCGCGCTTCCGGCACGCTGTCGGGCGGCGAAAGCCAGCGCATCCGGCTCGCCTCGCAGATCGGCTCCGGCCTCACCGGCGTGCTCTACGTGCTCGACGAGCCCTCGATCGGCCTGCACCAGCGCGACAATGCGCGGCTCTTGGAAACCCTGAAGCGCCTGCGCGACCTCGGCAACACCGTGATCGTGGTGGAGCACGACGAGGACGCCATCCGCATCGCGGATTATGTGGTCGATGTCGGCCCCGGCGCCGGCATCCATGGCGGGCGCATCGTCGCCGAGGGCACGCCGGCGGAGGTGATGGCGAACCCGAAATCGCTGACCGGGCAGTATCTCACCGGCGTGCGCACCATTGCGGTGCCGGAGCGGCGCCCGTTCGATCCACGCCGCAAGCTCACCATCGTCAATGCCCGCGGCAATAATCTCAAAAACGTCACCGCCGACATCCCGCTCGGCGTGTTCACCTGCATCACCGGCGTGTCCGGCGGCGGCAAGTCCACGCTATTGATCGACACGCTCTACAAGGCGGTGGCGCGCAAGCTCAATAATGCCAGCGAAGGCCCGGCGCCGCACGACCGCATCGAGGGTCTTGAGCATATCGACAAGATCATCGACATCGACCAGTCGCCGATCGGCCGCACGCCGCGCTCCAACCCCGCGACTTATACGGGCGCCTTCACGCCGATCCGCGAATGGTTCGCCGGCCTCCCCGAATCCAAGGCCCGCGGCTACGAGCCCGGGCGGTTCTCGTTCAACGTCAAGGGCGGCCGCTGCGAGGCCTGCCAGGGCGACGGCGTCATCAAGATCGAGATGCACTTTCTGCCGGACGTCTACGTCACCTGCGACGTCTGCAAGGGCAAGCGCTACAACCGCGAAACCCTCGACGTGCTGTTCCGGGGGAAATCGATCGCCGACGTCCTCGACATGACGGTCGAGGAGGCGCTCGACTTCTTCAAGGCGGTGCCGCGGGTGCGCGAGCCGTTGGCGCTCTTACACCGCGTCGGCCTCGACTACATCCATGTCGGCCAGCAGGCGACCACGCTGTCGGGCGGCGAAGCGCAGCGGGTAAAACTCGCCAAGGAACTCGCCAAGCGCGCCACCGGCCGCACGCTGTATATTCTCGACGAGCCGACGACGGGCCTGCATTTCCACGACGTGGCCAAGCTTTTGGAGGTGCTGCACGAATTGACCGACCAGGGCAACTCCGTGGTGGTGATCGAGCACAATCTCGAAGTGATCAAAACCGCCGACTGGATCATCGATCTCGGCCCCGAAGGCGGCGACGGCGGCGGCGAAATCGTCGCGGCGGGGACGCCGGAGGACGTGGTGAAGGTGAAGCGCAGCTACACGGGGAAATTTTTGGCCCCCGTGCTGGCGCGGCGGGCTGTGGGCTCGGCCGCCGCGGCGAAGGGGAAGAAGCGGGTGGAGGCGGCGGAGTGAGGCTTTC
The DNA here is from genome assembly GCA_963802745.1 of uncultured Alphaproteobacteria bacterium. Classification (GTDB taxonomy): domain Bacteria; phylum Pseudomonadota; class Alphaproteobacteria; order Rhizobiales; family Xanthobacteraceae; genus JAJPKK01. Next base: position 35,676 of record CAWDKL010000001.1, read on the forward strand.
TTCATTTCTTCACCGGTTTGGAATTAACCAAGCACCCGGAAGGGTTTCCAAATTCCAAGGGCATCGAGCCGCAGGAAAATGATCAATGGCAAACCGGCAACATGACTTTTTCAAACTCATGGGATCGGTAAAAGAATTGCTGGCCCGTTATTACGAACGGATTCGCGCCAGAAGCCGGGAGGATCCTGGAACTGCCGGTGATCAAGCAGAGGAGGACTGGGCGGCAATCCTCCATGACTGGCTTCCGGCCATTTATCCGGTAATCACAAAAGGCAGAATTCTTTTCGAAGATGGGTCGTCAAGTCCGCAAGTGGACATATTAGTTTTAAAGCCGTCTTATCCCCAAGGATTAAGACGAGAGAAATATGTTTTTCGGGAGGGGTAATAGCTGCATTCGAATGCAAACTGACCCTTCGTCGAATAGATGTTCGAAATGCATTTAAAACTGCATCCAAAATAAAACGAAGTATCCGAAATAGATTGGTACGCCTTACGATGAGCTAAATTGTCTTCCAATTTTTGGACTTTTAGCTCATTCACATGACTTTGGCGCTAAAGACTCCGGTTGGAAACTGCATGGAATTATTGAAAAGTACGAGACTGAATTTGCGATACACCCGCGAGAACTTTTAGACGTTGTCTGCGTTGCTGATACGGCTACTGTACCACTCTTCAAAACTGTTTTAATTGGAAGGAACCTCACTAAACAAGAACGAGAAGAGCTACGGAGTGAGAATTGTTCCGGTTTAATTTCCACGATGTACCTGGCTCATAATTATGATGTAACCGATGCCGAACCGGAGGGTGCGATTTTAGCGGAATTAATTCATTACCTCACGCGTCAGGTGGCGTTTGAAGAATCTTCTGTTCGTGATTGGGCGGATCATCTGTCATATATCGGTATTTATGGAGGGATAGGACGCAACATATACTGGGCTGAAGACCATCTCTCGATTACGTACGGCGTAGGTTGAAACGACATGGGCATGAAGCTGATCGATGGAGTAAATGGCACAAAAACCTTCCCTAAGCCCACATTCTTTTGTGTTCTCGTGGTGGGACTAGCGCTATTCTGAAATGGCTGGGTTTTTAACCTGGCTCAGCCGTGTGTTTGTCGATTGAATAGCAAGATCGCACCCGAAGCGGTGCGTTCGACGACGCCCGCCTTACGCCGCATCCGCCGGCCGCACGCAACGCGCAATCTCCGCCCCCCGCTCCCACTCGACGATCGCGATGTCGTACTGGCTCTGCAGAGCGAGCCAGAACTGCGCGCTGTTGCCGAAATAGCGGCCGAGCCGCACCGCCGTGTCCGCCGTGATGGACCGGCGGCCATTGAGAATGTCAGTGATGCGGCCGGACGGCACGGCGAGATCGAGCGCAAGACGGTTTGCACTCAGGTCGCGTGCCTTCAATTCGCGCCGCAGCAGCCGGCCCGGATGGACTGTGGGAATCATAACGTCATCCCTTGTGGTAATCGACGATTTCGACAGGATTGGCTTATCGATACCCTGCGTCGGATCGTCAGGCGGCCCCGGAGGCAAGTGAGGAGTAGGTAACATTGAGATGAGCGACTTTCTGAGCCACGTGCAGGCGTTGGTTGGTCGTGGCGAGGTTCGGGTGTCGTTGCACGGCTTTCGGGAGCTTGCGGCGGATGATATCATTTTGGATGATCTTGTCGGGTCGATCGCCGATGCGGTCGTGATCGAGGAATATCAGAGGTATGCGAAAGGGCCATGCGTCCTCGTTTTGCAAAGCGATCGAAACGGTCCGGTTCATGTCCTATGGGGCACTGCAAAGGATCGGATGGCTCCGGTGACGCTGATCACCGCGTATCGGCCATCGCTGGACCGATGGTTTGAGGACTTCGTAAGGCGCAGAAGGCGATGACACGAAACACCACAGAATTCGTGCGCGAGGGCAAGTACGCGGCTGAAGTCCCGGTCGAACTGATCGAGGAGGAGGACGGATGGTCGCCATACCTCTCGTTGGATGATGCGCGGAAGCTCGAAGCCGTGCGGCTGGCGCTGCGGCAGGGCGACGTGGCGACGGCCGCCAAATACGGGCGGGTATTTGAGCTGTTGCCGGTGTCTGCGTAGCGGAGCGAGTGCAGCGTGAACAACGGCCGCTTCGCGGACGCCTACTCGGTTCGCGCGGTTGCAAATTTCTGCCGGCAACGCGCCGGGCCCGAGTTCTCCGCGCACGCCCCTCACCCCTCAATGATCGGCCTTCGCGTCTTCGCCCGCAGCGGCACTTTGACCAGCGCTTCGCCGTCGAGCACGGTCTCCTCGCCGACGCTGCAGGTGCAGGCGAGGCGGGCGCGGGATTTCTCCGGCAGCAGTTCGGCCACGGTGACGGTCACCAGCACGGTGTCGCCGATCCGCACCGGGGCGCGGAAATTCAGCGTCTGGGAGATGTAGACGGCGCCCGGGCCGGGCAGCCTGGTGCCAAGCAGCGCCGAGATCAGGCTCGCCGTGTAAAGCCCGTGGGCGATCCGGGTGCCGAAGGTGGTGCGGGCGGCAAAATGCTCCGACAGATGGATCGGATTGCGGTCGCCGGTCACTTCCGCGAAGCCGACCACGTCGGACGACGACACGGTTTTCGAAAAGCTCTCGGTCAGGCCGACCGCGAGATCCTCGAAATACAGCACGCGCAAGGGCAGGATCATGTTGGCATCTGGCTCGCCTTTACCTAACCGGAGTGTGCGCGTCCCCTCTCCCCATCGTCCTTCACGATGGGGAGAGGGTCAGGGTGAGGGGCGGGTACCCGCACCGACGGCGCTACCGATCGTCTCCTGTAGCGGCCGCGAATGCCATAGTACCCTGAAGTCTTGGCGCGCACCTGCCCCTCACCCTAACCCTCTCCCCACGGCGTGAAGAACGCCGCGGGAGAGGGGACGCGCGCATCTCCACGTTAAGCGAACGGCATCGGTCTAAAGGGCGGCCACATTCGTGCGCGAGCGCAGGACGCACGAACCAATCGGCACGGAGCGTGCCCTACCGCGTCGGCGCCGCCGCCGCCCGATATTGCGTCAACGCCCGGTCGGTGGTGCGGATCATCTTCCACCCCTCGGCCAGCCGGCGGGCGATCATCGGGGCGGTTGTGGCCGTAATTCCGCAGGGCACATTGCGGGCGAGGCACGCGCGCAAAATGGTCTGGAAGCCCTGCTCCAGTTCCGGCGAGTTGATGTCGACGCCCAGATACTGGTGCAGGTCGCCGCCGGCGCCGACGAAGATCGCGCCCACGCCCGGAACCGCCGCGATGGCATCGGCGTTCTTTAGGCCCTCGGCGGTTTCGATCATCATGATGGCCAAAAGGTCGCCGTCGGGATTGAGCGGCCACAGGTCGGCGCGGCGCTCATACTCGTCCGCCGAAACGCCCCACTGCCAGACCGCCATGCCGGGCGCGTAGCCGCGCAGGCCGGGCGGATTGGGATATTTCGACGTCTTGCGCTGCGGGTAGCGCATGTTGCGCACCGCCAGCAGCGCCTGCTCGGCATTGTCGATGCCGTTGAAGATGACGCCCATCAGCCCGATGTCGAGCGCCTGCTTCACGAACCACTGCGCCTGTTCGCGCCCATAGGGCGCAAAACGCGCGAAAATCGCCACGTTCGGCTGGGCATTGCCCTTCTTGAGGATGGTGGCCTTGTCGATCATGCCGACCGAGAACCGGTGCAGCCCTTCGAAATCCATCGGCCCGTGCTCCATCTCCAGATACACGTAGTCGATGTCGGCACGGGCGAGCGCGCGGGCATTTTCCAGCGACAGATCGCCGGTCTGGAACCCGATGAACGGCTTGCCGGCGGCGAGCTTCTCGATAACGGGATTGAGGTGCTTTACCGTCTCCTGGGCGGACAGCGGAGCGGTCAGCGCGACCATCCCGGCCACCAGCGACGCGACGCGCAGACAGGTGCGCGAGTAAGTTTGCAGGCATTTGGCAGCAACGGCTTCGGCCATGGGCTTCTCCCTCATGTTTATGGAATCGTCTTTTGATATTGAGCATCAAGACGCCGAAACAGCATACCGCCGACGGCGGCACAATACAGCGCGAGGATTCGAAGGCGACACGGAATATCGGTGACCGTCTCAGCGCGCGCATGGAACGGAGCCGGCAGCCCCTTCTGTGCCGTTTTGCGCTACCACGGACTAACCCGGCGCATCCGTACGCTGTTGCCGGCAGTCTCGACTCAGCTGTGCACGGAATCAGAGGTCATCTCGCCAGCCGACATGGCCGGCGGCAATGCCGGATTGGTGCTATGCCATGTCGGCGGCCAATGTTCAGGCAAGTGTCCCCAGGCATTGAGCTGGCCGAGCGCATCGAACACGCCCAAATATTGATGATAGTCCACACCCGCAACGTCTTCGGCGATAGGACAGCCTAGCGTCACGACGCGCAGCCCTTGCGTTCGTTCGCCGGGAAGGGATTGGATGGCATTGTTGATCTGCAGCGCTCCCTTGCTGTGTCCGACCAACAGCCGGAAGGGTGTCGGGCGATGCACGAGCAGGGCATGAAGCACATCCGATGAGCCCGAGCCGTATCTAAAAACCGGAGCGCCGTTGGGCGCGGTCTCCGGCTCCGGCGTCGATGCGCAAAGCCTCCGTCCGATGCGCGCGGTCTCCGGAGCAGCCCTCGCAAATCCAGCCTGGATCATGGCTTTGCTGCCAAGGAAATCATAGAGCCCGAAGGCAAACCAACCGCCCAGTCCCTGCAGGATAACATCGGCAACGCCGTAGCCTGGCACGATTGCCAGCACCGGTTTTTTGAGCGCGAGCGAGATGTCCCAGGCCAGCGCGGCACTTCCCAACGCCGAGCTACCAACCCCGGTTATCGTGGCAATGTCAACGCCACGGGTTTCCGGATAGGGCGATTCGAGAAATTTCTTCACACTCGTATATTTGTGAACATAGGGCCCGGTGGTGGCATCGATAAGCAGCAGTGACCCCTCGGGATCGCTCAATGCATCGAAATCGACGATACGCGAAGGCGGCTTTTCGCCCTGCGCCTGCATTGGCAAATCTTTCTCGGCAAGCGCGGCGCGCAGCGTCGGCACGTCGTAGAAGATAAAATCAAGCGCACCATTGAACAGCCGGCAGGAGCGAACCGCCGGCTCGACGAGCCAGGGCGGAAGCTCGAAGGCTGCAAGCAGCGGCTCCGTGTTCTCGGTCGGCGCGTCCCATGTCGCCATGGCGGCTCCTCTCACCTGACGCTGCATATTATAGGGCAGTTGATGTTGCATCGCAACATGCTTACACAGAGGACGGCATTTTCGAACCACCGTCGTCGGGCGCGTTGAAGTCCGAAAGTCACGAAAGGCCATTTGGCGGCAACGGCTTCGACTTGGGCCTTCTCCTGCACGTTTATGTGTCCGTGCCGGAAGGCCCGGGGCGCACACTATGTGCATGGTGATCGCGACCCGTCATCAAGCCGGTGAGTAATCCCTACCGCAGGTAAATTTGCCGTGGCACAGCGCAGTTTGCGTGGAAAGGCACACGCGCATTCCAAGCTACCATCTTTCGATACCGATGATTGAAAGCATCATACCGGCCGAAACGATACCAGAAAAGTCCCCCGGGCAAACCGGGAGACCTCGGAGAGACCCAACAGACGCCTCGTCGTCCACGCCATCACAGGGTTTGCAAAAACGCCGCCATGTCGCTTATTTGCGCCGGAGTGAGGCCGATATTGAAGCGCTGGTTGTAGAAGTTCACCACGTCCAGCAGCGTCGCGGCCGAGCCGTTATGGAAATACGGCGCCCGCCCCGCGAGCCCGCGCAAAATCGGCCCTTTCATCTTGCCGATGTCGGCACATTTGCCGGAAATCAACGCCCGGCCCGGATCGGTGACGATGTACTTCGTTCCGGCATTCGGTCCCGAGACGCAAGAGATCGCGAACACCGGAAGATCGTCGATGTCCAGGCCGGGATTGTTGTTATTGGGGCCGCCGTTGGCGATGCCGATGTTGATCGGCAATTTGACCGAGTGGTTGCCCACGTCCGGGGTGTCGTGACAGGTTCCGCAGAAACCGGAAACGGTCGTCAAACCGGGCAGATCGTTGATGCCGGCCACGCCGGTGATGGTGATCGGCGTGGTGTTGAACAGGGCCTCGCCGCGCGCCACGGCCTGGCGCGATGCATTCACTGGGCCGCCTCCGGTGATGTTGGTCCACGCTTGGTAGAGGTCGAAGATTTGCGAGGTGAATGGCAGGCCCTTCGGATTGCCGCCGAGCGGATCGTTGATGCCGACGAAGAATCCCGGCAGCAAATTCGCCACGGCGGTGGGGCCGCCATTCGCGCCGGCCGCGGTCAGATCCTTGGCATTGTTATCCCACACCTGGGCGGTGAAGAGACCGGATTCGAAACCGACGATCTGTTGCTGTTGTGCGGCTGTCGGACCGGTAATCGCTTGCGCATGGAGGGTTGTGGCGTCGATCGCTTGTTGCGCCAGACTGGCCTCGCGTCCGTCCCACATGATGGTGGTCAGGAATCCCAGATTGGTCGAGGGCAGCGGCCGGCGATAGATCGATACAATCCCTGTCGTCGGACCGTTGTTGCCTAAATTGGTCAGGCCAGTGACCGGATTGGTGTTGCATCCATAAGGGTCGCTGACCGCGGTGATTCGGTACTCGGTGGGCGCACCGGTGGTGGTTACGGTAACCGGCATCGCCAGCCCGATCCAAATCAAACCCTTGCTTAGCAGGAGACTATAAGCTCGCTGCTTCGCCGCGATGCTGGACACATCTGCTGTGGGGCACGTGGCTCCGTCGAAGAGCCGGAAGATCGGATCATTGCCATAGCTTGCGGCAAACCGACCCTGTACGCTGGCCGCGCTGACACTCCAGCCGGTTTGCGGCTGATGGCATGTGAAGCAGGTCCGTTGATTGGTGCCGAGATTGGCGAAGAAGGCGTTTTGTGAGGTTTGGGTTGGACCTCCGGGCTGAAGGGTTCCAAGAAACCCGGACGGATTGGGATCAATCTCGACCTGCGGAATCACCGGCGGTGTCTGTTGCTGGCCGCTATCGGTATCGCGAAATGCCCGCATCCTTTGCGCGTGTGCCATCGCGCCTGCCTGCCATGCAAAATTGGCAGGATCGAACACGCTGTCCTGCGCACGTGCAATCGGCACCTCTGAGGCGGCGCATAGAAGAACGGCGGTTGCGGTAGAGCGCCAGCAAGCCTGGCGTAGGAGATTTCGGAAGTTGCGAGAAATTAGCGACATGCTCTGTTGCTCCTTCGCGATTACCTCGAACAACTCGAAGCCCGAGAGGTTTGACAGACCAATTTTGGGAAAACGGTGACGCACGTCACTCATGGCATGGTTTTGAGCAAATTTTGCCATTGGAACAAGGAAAGGGATTGCGATGTGTTCTATCCAAAATTGCATATCAGAAATGCATATTACCGTTATCGACGGGTATCTTGAGACCTGTCCAACTGGTTGTGGCGCTGCGAGTGATGGGGGGCGCATAAAGATGTCATTGTCATTATATCCAATTCTGTTCCTCAGTTATGATGTCTGATTCAAATCCGCCCATTTCATATCCGCCAACGGATCCTTGGAGTGCTGATTTCTGTCCCTGTCGCGTGCCGGCTGACCGCGACCGCGACATCAGTCGTGGTCGCCAACATCGCGCGGTTGCCGTCGATCCGGTCGGTCACGATGCCCGACAGCCCGCCGTTGCAAACGGTGATGGGGGAGATCTAGCTCACCGCCGGCTGAATATGATCAGCGTTGGAAACGCGCCCTTGCGCGTGAGACTGGTGGCGCTGATGCCAAAGGCCGCGCCCCATCGAAGGCGGATTCGATCCACGTCAGCCTTCAACTGCATGGTGCCCCTGGCCGGACTCGAACCAGCACGATGTTTCCATCACCTGATTTTGAGTCAGGCGCGTCTACCAATTCCGCCACAGGGGCAAGCGGCCGGCATCATACCGGCGGCGGCGGCGCGGTCAACGCCGAAATGCCGCTTTGCTCGACGATCCGCGAACGCGACCGGCGGGAAGGGCGGTCGCACCCACCCAGGGCGGCGCCTTGGACGAACACCTCGTTGCGGTTGCGCCATCGGGCCGGTTACGCCGCGCTTGAGATCGGATATGGTGCGCCGCCGCAGTGGCGCTATCAAAATCTGGAGCCGATGATGCACGGAATGCAGGCATTGACGCGGTCGCCCGTTACGGCCGCCACCATCGTGGCGGTGGGCGGCGCGGCCACGATCCTGGGGGCCTACTTTTTCCAATATGTGATGGGGCTGCGCCCGTGCCCGCTCTGCCTCGACCAGCGGATCGCGTTCTATGTGTCGATCCCTCTCGCCATCGTGGTGATCTACCTCGCGGGCAGCAATGCGCCGCGCCGATTTGTGGCCGCCGGACTCGGCCTGATCGCCGTCGCGATGCTGTTCAACGCCGGCCTCGCGCTGTTTCATGCCGGGGTCGAGTGGAAATGGTGGCCGGGACCGCAGGAATGCTCAGGGCCCTTGGACGACCTGACCAAAGGGGGTGACCTTCTATCCACGCTCACCAATCTCACCATCGTGCGCTGCGACGAGGCGCAGTGGCGCTTCCTCGGCCTGTCGCTGGCAGGCTACAACGTGCTGATATCGCTTGCACTGAGCGTGATCGCCGCCTGGGGCGTGGCGGCCGCGCTGCGGCAGCCGCGATAGGGCGGCTGCGTGCGATAAACAGCGCCCATATTCGCCACGAGGGCCCACCCATGACCGCACTCCTGCATCTCGACGGACTGCGTCGTTGCCCCTGGGCCGGGCAGGATCCGCTTTATATGGCCTATCACGACGCCGAGTGGGGCCTGCCGGAGCATGACGACCGGGCGCTTTCGAGAAGCTGATTCTCGACGGCTTCCAGGCCGGACTGTCGTGGATCACGATCCTGCGCAAGCGCGAAAATTTCCGCGCCGCTTTCGACGGCTTCGCGCCCGAGGTCATCGCCCGCTACGATGCCGACAAGGTGGCGGCGCTGATGAACGACGCCGGCATCGTGCGCAACCGCGCCAAGATTCTTGGCGCCATCCGCTCGGCGCAGGGCTATCTCGCCATCATGGAAAAGGGTCCGGGATTTTCCGCGCTGCTGTGGGATTTCGTCGGCGGCACCCCGCAGGTGAACCACCGGCGCGGCATTGCCGAGGTGCCGGCGGAAACGCCGCTCTCGCGTGCGATTTCTAAGGCGCTGATCGGGCATGGCTTCAAATTCGTCGGGCCGACCATCGTGTACGCCTTCATGCAGGCGGTCGGCATGGTCAACGATCATCTGGTCACGTGTCATTGCCATCCCGACCACGGGGGGTGAAGAACTCGATGCGCAGCGCCTTTTTGGGGCCGCCAGCTTATGCACGGCACACGGGAACGCGATGATGGACCGACGCGTAGCGCCACTGAGGCCAACGTGCTATATGTTGATGATGGCATCCGCGGCACCAAACGATCCGACCCTGAGCCGCTTCCGCGACGCCGTCACTGAAATTTACGGCGACCGACTTGAGCGCGTCGTGTTGTTCGGTGTTCGGTTTGCGAGCGCTGGGCGACGCCGAGCCGGACTCCCATTATGACGTAGCGGCGTTTCTGCGCGACATGCCGGACCGCATGGCTGAGTTGGACCGCCTTGCCGACATCGCTACTATACCGAATTCCGGTCGCATCGAATCACAGGGTCGTAGGGTGTGCAAAATCGCCATTTGACGCCGTGCGGGCTGCCTCCGTCTCGCAGGGCGATTTTGCACACCCTTGTATGGGGATTTCTTTGTCAAGCGGTTTTTTACCCGCACTGTTATTTTTTTCGCATCTTTCGTCCCTTTTTTAAGGTCAGTTTCTCTGTTCGACCGAAGGCCGTTTCTCCGTCCCGACCTGCCTTGCCGACGTGACGCCGCGCGGAGCTGCGGTCAAGGATGGCCCGTCTTCGGGCCACCGCCGGAGGCGGCGCGGAACGCGTCCTTGACGGCGGCGAGCACGGTGTCACGCTGCACCGGGTCGGGCCGCATGGATCGTTCTTGGCGCGCGGCAGCGCGGCGATACGCCCGGACGATCAGAGGGGAGCCTGTGGTCTGGTAGGCGAAGAGTCCTCGCCTTACAACCTTGTATGCGGTGAACCTTGCGAGGGTTCGACCATGATGCAGTCATGCGCATCGGCGACAGGCTCCGGGGCGGCGGGTCCATTCTACAAAGACGGCTCAACGGCCAGGGTGTGCATCGGCGCACCGCCACCTCGGATCGTTTGGGCGCGGCACCGGCAGGGCCGATAAGCGCCGAACGTGTTAACTGTTGTCCTCCGTGGATCCTCTGCGCGGGTTCGGCCAGGGCGGCCGGGGTGGCCGTCAGGCCTGCTTCAGCACCACCCCGCCCGGCACCTCGCCGGTGTGCACATAGCGCCACAGCGCGATCAGAAGCTTGCGCGCCAGCGCCACGATCATGATCTTGCGGGTATCCTTGCGGCCGTCGGCGGTGCGGGCGCGATACCACTTGGCCAGGTCGCTGTTCTTCTGGTGCAGCAGCCAGCGCCACGCCAATTGCAGCATGGCGCGGCGCACCCGCGCATTGCCGGCCTTGGCCAAGCCTTGTTCGCGCCGCTTGGTGCCGCTCTCATCCGGCGAACCGGTCAATCCGGCATAGCGCGCCACCGCGCGGTGATCGCGCAGGTTCCGCGACAGCACCTCGTGCACCAGCCGGTCCGCGGTCTCGATGCCGACGCCCAGCACCTTGGCCAGCATCAGCAGCATCGGATGGGTGCCCGCCTCCGGCGCCGCCTTGAGCTGCTGCAGCCGGGCCTTCTCGATCGCATGGATTTGCGCCTTGATCACCGCCAGCCGCTCGAGCCCGCGGCGCAACTCCGCAAGCGTATGCGGCGGAATCGGCTCGCCTTCCGGCGTGCGCAGGTCGGCCAGCTGCTTGGCCGTCTTGCGCAGCTTGATTTTGACCTTGGGCAGGCCCAACGCCACCAGGATCGACTGCAGCCGATTGGTCAGCCGGGTTTTCTCGTCCACCAGGCTTTCCCGCTCCCGGCTCGCTCGCTTGGCGTCCTCTTCCGCAAGCGTCGGGATCGCCACCATGTGGCAGTGCCGCGGCTCCCCGCGCAGCCACCCCAGCAACGCCCGCAGCAGCATTCCGGTATCCAGCCGGTCCGACTTGGCGCGGCGGTGCTCGCGCGGCACCGGGATACTCGAAGCGTGGATCACATAGGCCTCGATGCCGCGCGCCTGCAGCCACCGCGCCAGCCAAAACCCGTCGCGGCCGGCCTCGAATGCCACCACGATCCGCTCGATCGCATGGCCGGCCTTGACCGCCTCGTCCCGCCACCGATGCAGCTGGGCCAGCAGCTGCTCCGGCGCGGTCGAAAGTTTCTTCAGCGGCTGGCGCTTGACGCCGGGCACCAGGCCCGCAAGCAGCCAGCCCTTCGAGCCCATTTCAAGCACAGTCACGAGCGTGCTATCTTGGTTGAAGGGAATGTAGGATCGGCTCAAGTCGTTCTGTTGCATGGGGCGAACTCCGTTAGCTGGTTCCGCATAGGGCGGCGATGGATGCCACAATCCATCGCCGCCGTTCCCCATAAAATCTACGTGTTCGGACCTCACCGGAATCCCGTCTAACATTCTTTACAGCTACGGTGGGGCTATCCATGCCATGGCTTACCGCGCCAGTTCCTACGAATGAGCGAACGCCTTTAATGCACGAAATCCGCTTTGGCGGTATCGACCTTTGGAGCAAACGTGGCCCGAATAGGCCAAACGGGTCGGGCCTTCAGCCGGCCCGATGATAAACGTAGCTTAATCCGGGACTGCCGTCATAATGGGCACGCTCCGGATGATCGCCAGGCGAAATCTTGGAGGATTCCGATGACCGCACCCCCGATGCCAGGAGACAAGTTTTGGCAGATCGTCAAACGTGCCGTCACGTCCAATCATGATCCAGACGCCCAGGTGGAGGCTCTGCGCACGGAGTTGCGCGAACTCACCCTGCAGGAGATTATATCGTTCGAGGCAGCATTTCGCCGGTATCTCAACAAAGCGTACACCTGGGACCTCTGGGGTGCGGCCTACGTGATCCATGGCGGTTGCTCTGACGACGGCTTCGAGTATTTCCGGCGCTGGCTCGTGTCGAGGGGACAAGATGTCTATGAGGCCGCACTGACCGATCCCGACAGCTTAGCGCAAATGGATCTGCGGGCTGGTCCCGATGGCGTATGGGAATTCGAGGCTATCTATTACGTCGCGAAGCAAATCTTCGCGGAAAAGGCCGGCCAAGGCGACGTGCGTGACTACTCCGAGCCGGAGGCCGGTTTGGGTGGACCTGGGCCTTCGGGCGAACCCTTCGATGAAAACGAGGAGCATCTTGCTTGGCGCTATCCTAAGCTTTGGCAGCGGTTCGGTACCGAACCGCTGCGCTGAGGCGTCTTTAAGTCTTCGGCGGCGCCAGTTTCCGGCTGGCTAGGAGGCTGTCCGAGAAATAGGTTGGTTTTGCTGGCCAAGGAAGCGCGAATCAAATTCCGTGTCTGGCATGAGCAAGACATTCCGACCTTGGAAGATCGATGAACCGCTGCTGCTGCCGGTGAGGGTGGCGGATTTTGTTGGTGAGAGGCATCTCGCCCGGTTTGTGCTGAGCGTTGTGCAAGAGGATATCGACCTTACGGCGATTGCCGGGACCTATGGCAGCGAACGTGGCCAGCCGCCGTTTCATCCGATCATGATGACGGCACTGCTGCTGTACGCTTACTGCAGCGGCATCAACTCCTCGCGGCGGATTGCCAAGGCGTGCTGCGAGCGGGTCGATTTCATGAGTATCGTGGGGCTCGATGCTCCGGATTTCCGCACCATATCGGATTTCCGCCAGCGGCACGCGAAGGCGCTGAAAGACCTGTTCAATCAGGTGTTGCTGCTGTGCGAGACGGCCGGTCTGGTGAAGCTCGGGCATGTGGCGTTCGATGGCAGCAAGATCAAAGCCAATGCGTCCAAGCACAAGGCGATGAGCTATGGGCGGATGGCGGAACGCGCCGCGGAACTGGAAGCCGAGGTTGCCGGATGGCTGAGCGCGGCCGAAGCGGCTGATGCCGCAGAGGACAAGCTCCCTGGGGGCGACAAGAGCGGCGAAGAAATGCCGGATTGGGTCGCCGATAAGCAGCGGCGCGCTGCGAAGATCAGGCAGGCCAAGGCTGAACTGGAGGCGGAAGCCCAGGCGGCGGCAGAAGCCAAGCTCAAGGAGCAGGCCGATGCGGCCGCGAAGCGGGAAGCCGAGGGACAGCGCAAAGGCGGGCGGCCTGCCGCACCGCCTTCCGCAACGCCGGACGCCAAGGCGCAGAAGAACTTCACCGATCCGCAAAGCCGGATCATGAAGAGCAAGGACGGCTTCGTGCAGGCCTACAACGTGCAGATCGGGGTCGATGCCGAGGCGCAGATCATCGTTGCGGCGGACGTGACGCAGAGCGCGGTCGATTGCGCGCAACTGTTGCCGATGGCCGATGCGGTCGAGGCCAATCTTGGCCGCAGACCGGCGCAGGTCTCCGCCGATGCCGGCTACTGTTCAGACGACAATCTCGCCGGGCTCGAGCGCGCAACATCGATGCCTATGTGGCGACCGGCCGGGCCAGAGACGCCGTTGCCGGTACCGCCAAAGCCAAAGCCGACCCCGGGCCGGACTTCATCGGCCCACCGACCCGCCTGCAGGCTATGCGCGCGAAGATCAAAGCCGGCGGACATCAAAGCCCCTACCGGCTGCGCAAGCAACTCCCCGAGCCGGTGTTCGGGCAGATCAAGCAGGCGCGCGGCTTCCGGCAGTTCTTGCTGCGTGGCATCGAAAAGGTCCGCGCCGAGTGGGCTCTCGTCTGCACCGCCCACAACCTGTGCAAGCTCGCCCACAGCCGGAGTCTGTCCACAGCGATGCCTCAGGCCACCGGGGCAGCGTAAAAAGGTAAAAAAAGGCCCACGCAACCTGCGTTATGGCCCCCACCATGCCCTTACCTGGGCTGCCCGTCTGCGCCGTACACGCAAACCATGATAATCTGGACAGGCTCCTAGATGAGGAAACCGCGACGGGGGAATACGGATCAGTGCCGCCCGGTTGACCTACGGGGATTCGATTCTCTCCGGGCCACAGCGAATGCCTACTCCAGCCGCACCATCACGCTGTCGGTGGCGCCGTTGGCGTCCATCACGGTGAGGCGCACGAAGCCGGGGCCGTCGGGGGTGAAGAACACGGTGCGCCGCGCCGAAGCGCCGGCGAGCGGGTTGCCGTTGACCAGCACAGTCAGCGGCGTGACGCCGCCGCTGATTTTCAGCGCCAGCGGATCGATCCCCTGCGCCCCGGCGGCCAGTTCGAGCCGGGCACCGTTGGGCGGGAACAGGATGCGCAGCGGCGGTTCGGCGTTCGCCCCGGCCACGCCGCCGTCGAGGCCACCGGGGCGGAAGCGCCGCAGCGGCGGCGGCAGCTTGGCATTGCTGGCGAACAGCGCACCGTGCGGCGGCGCCGGCAGCGCGGCCGGCAATTTGCCCGAGCGCGCGAAGGCATCGAACAGGATCGGCGCCGCCGCGGTGCGGCCGGTGAGCCCCGGCACCGGTGCGCCGTCGGGCCGCCCGACCCACACCCCGATGGTGCGCTTGCCGTCGAAGCCGACCGACCAGGCATCCCGGTAGCCATAGCTGGTGCCGGTCTTGAACGCGATGCGCCCGCCGGGCGCATGTTCGGGCGGCGGCGTGCCGGACAGAATGTTGCCCACATACCAGGCCGCGACCGGTTCCATCAGCCGCCGCGCATCCGGTGTGTCACTCCCTCCCCCGCTTGGGGAGCGACAGTTTACCCCCTCCCCCGCTTGCGGGGGAGGGCTGGGGAGGGGGCAACGCGCAGCGGTGGTGTCAAGGAACTCGTCGCTCTCTGACTCCCCCCTCCCTAACCCTCCCCCGCAAGCGGGGGAGGGGACGACGGGGACGGCAAATGCATTGTTGGTTTCGCGTAAAATCCTCAGCGGCACGGTGGTTCCGAGCCGCGCCAGTCCGGCATAGAGCATGACCAGATCGGAAAGCCGCACGCCGACGCCGCCGAGCCCCATGGCGAGCCCCGGCGCCTCGCCCTTCGGCAGCACGAGCGCGCCGCCGGCCTGGCGCAGGCGCGCCGCAAACCGCCCGGCGCCGACGCGGTCGAGCACCGCCACGGCCGGGACGTTGAGCGACATCTGCAACGCCTTGCGCACCGGCACGGTGCCCTGGAAAGTGAGGTCGAAGTTTTCCGGCGCATAGGCGCCGTAGCGCACCGGCCGATCCTCGATCAGCGTTTCAGGATGGATGACGCCGTCCTCGAAGCCGAGCCCATAGATGAAGGGTTTTAGCGTCGAACCGGGCGAGCGCAGCGCCGCGGTCATGTCCACTTGGCCGGCGCGCTGGGCATCAAAATAATCGGCGGAACCGACCCGCGCCAGCACGTCGCCGGTGGCATGCTCCACGGCCAGGATCGCGACGGAAATATCCGGCCCCAGCGTTTTCGCCCGCTCGCGCGCAAGCTCCTCGAGGCTCGCCTGCCACGGCCCATCAATGGTAAGCTGGATACGTGAACGGCCCGGAAATGCCGCCACGGCATCGTCGGCGGCATGCGGCGCGAGCATCGGCATCGGCCGGCGCTCCGCCGGGACCGGCTCGGCCTTGGCGCGAAAAATCTCTTCGGCGTCGAAGATGCCGGCGGTCGCCACCCGGTCGAGTACGCGGTCGCGCGCGCGGCGGGCCGCCGCCGCGAAGCGATCCGGGCGGCGCGCTTCCGGCGCCTGCGGCAGGGCCACCAGCAGCGCCGCCTCGCCGAGCGTGAGCCGCTTCGGCTCCTTGCCGAAATAGGCGAGCGCCGCCGCCCGGATGCCTTCGAGATTGCCGCCATAGGGGGCGAGGCTCAGGTAAAGCGCCAGCACCTCGTCCTTACTCAAGTGCCGCTCGATCTCGAAGGCACGCACGATCTGCCGCAGTTTGGCCGCAAACGACCGCTCGCCGCGCGGTTCCAAGAGCCGCGCCACCTGCATGGTCAGCGTCGAGCCGCCGGACAGGATGCGCCCATGGGCGAGAAACTGCCCGCCGGCGCGCAGCAAGGCCAGCGGATCGGCGCCGGAATGCGCGCGGAATCGCTTGTCCTCATAGGCGATGAGCAGTTCGAGATAGCGCGGATCGACGCTGTCGGAGCGCGCCGGCAGGCGCCAGCGCCCCGTGTCCGTCGCGTAGGGGCGCAGGAGCCGCCCGTCCCGATCCACCACTGTGGTGGAGAATGCCAGGTCGCGTCCGAGCGGGGCTGGCCCGAGGGCCGCGATCCACCACGCTCCGGCTCCCACCGCCGCGACGGCCGCCGCCACGACGGCGGTGCCGACCACCGCTGCCCAAAATCCTGCTCCCGACCTCGGATTTAACCGCCTATGCTCGGCTCCGGTGGGTGCGGCCGCGCTTTGCGCCTCCATGTCGATCTCCCGCGATCGCGGCATCCGGCGGCTTTCAATTGGCAAACCGGCCGGTGAGGTCTTCGGGCGTCGGTCGAGACGCCAGCATAGCCGCAAATCACGGCCCTAAGCGGCCAACGCGCGTGCAGCGCGGCGCAACGTGTCGAGCGTCACGGACGGAATCGCGGGGTCCCAACCCGGTCTGGCGGCGGCTGGTTTTCATTCGCTTTGCCATCTCAACCTTGGGCATCCTGCACATGCGGTAGGACGGCGATGCCGGCGCGTACATCACGTGGCAGGCTGCCACGCGCCATGTGGTCGAACTTCCAAAGCCATCGCCGGACAACGGGATTTTGCAAAACGCCGGCAGCTCAGAAACCCACCAAATCCTTGATTGCCGCTTCGGCGTTTGACGGGACCACCTTGCGCGCCACAAAGTCATCCCAGTTCTTGAACGGTCCTTTCGCACGCGCGTCAACGATCGCCTTGGCACGCGCAGGACCGATTTGAGGAAGCGTATCGAGTTCGGTGGCGGTCGCGGTATTGAGGTTGATCTTGCGAGTTGCCGGCGCAACGGCCGTCGGAGCGGCGGCCGCTGGAGCGGCAGGTCTGGCAGGTGCCGCGGGTGCAGGTGAGGCGGGTGCAGGTGCCGCAGGCCGCGCTGGTTGAGGCGTTTGGGCAAAAACCGAGGTCGTCAACATAAACACGACGGCCGCGGCGATCGTGAGGAACCGGATGAGAGGCATCAATCTACTCCTGAGTTAGTCGGCGGAGCCGATCCCGGAATCAAGGCGGAGCGTGTCATTTGTTATTAAGTGTACCACAAAACCGCGAGGCCGGAACAACCTGAATAGCGACGTTTCATCGAGGGGATAGGCGGTTGGCGCGGCGGGAAGATACCGATGCAGGGTCGCCGGCGGCACGCCGATGCGGTCGGCGATAGTCTTTGTTTAAGATGCGCGAAGGCGCCCGGTATGGCTCCTGGGCATGCGCGGCGGCTTCGGGCGCCGTGCCCACCGGCGGCGGCGCTGGTGCGAACGGCGCCGTTCGCCGGTGTTTCTCGACGCAGGCCGGATGCAGGCGCCTTTGCGTACCTTACAGTGCTGAACATTTGAAACACCAACACGCCTTTGCGCGGTCGTCGTGTCGATAGCAAGCGCAGTCCGGATTAGCGGCCGCGAAGCGGCGGTCCCTGCATCTGATGCTTCGGAACTGGCTCTCTCACCGGCCTAGCGATGGCGTTGTTGCCGGAGGTCGGCGATGATGCGTCGCCTGCTCGTACGAATAAGCGATCCTGACAAGCTGCGGCTCGCTCCACGGCCGTCCCAGTAGTTCCACCCCGACCGGCAGTCCGTCGGCGGTGAAACCACCCGGAACGCTGATCGCGGGCAAGCCTGAGTTCGATGCAAAGCGGCAGTTACCGGTGCCGGGCTGCGGTTCACCTATGGGGCTCGCCTTGTTGCGCATCGTCGGATAGACGATTGCATCAAGGCTGCTATCGGCCATTACTTTAAGGATGGCCTCCCGCAGTACATTTCGCTTCACGACATGCTCAAGATATTCCCTTGACGTGTCTCGCAACTCTATTTCCTGCGCCACCATCATGACCTGCTGGATACTAGGCAAAGCTTTGCCGGAGGCGATCACCTCGGCTAGAGAATGCACAGGCGCGTTGGGTCGAGCTGCAAGAAACCTGTTGAGTTCCGGCCGGAACTCATACCAATTCATCAAATGCCCACCAAATCGGTCAGTGAGCAAATCATTCAACCCTGGAATCGCAACTTCAATGATTTGCGCGCCTTGCAGCTTCATCTCCTTCGCCGCCGCGCGGATCACCGTTGAGACTTCGGATTCACCCGGATCGGAGCCGAGCAGTTCGTTTAATAGTCCAATGCGGGCACCGCGCAGTCCAGTCAGTTGCAGCGAATCCGTGTAGCTTTTCGGAATGTTTCCGACACTGGCGGCGGTCTGCGGGTCGTTCGCATCATAACCCGCAATTACATCCAGAACGATGGCCACGTCCGTGACGGTGCGCCCAATTGGACCGCCAATATCTTGGGTGCTGGAGAGGGGAATAATCCCATCGCAACTCGCCAATCCCTGCGTTCCGCGGATACCCACCAAACTATTGTGCGACGAAGGGATGCGGATTGAGCCACACGTATCGGAGCCCATGCCCACCGCAGCAAAGTTGCCTGCGATCGCAGCCCCAGTTCCCCCACTCGATCCGCCGGGATTGCGGTCCGGCGCGTACGGGTTACGCGTTGCGCCAAACAGAGACCCGATCGTGGTAAATCCATACGCAAACTCGTGCATGTTGGATTTCGCGATGATGATCGCGCCCGCCGAGCGAAGCTTTCTCACGAGCGCTGAATCGTTCGTGGGCACCCAGCCTTTAAGGGTAAGAGAGCCCCCAGCCGTTTGGATGCCGGCCGTCTCGTAATTGTCTTTGACGATGATCGGAATGCCGTGAAGCAAGCCCCGAATCCTCCCCGCCTGCCGCTCGCCATCCAGCGCCACCGCCTCGTCAATCGCTTTACTGTTGACGACGCTAATTGCGTTCAGCGCCGGTCCATGTTGGTCGTAGGCATCAATGCGAGCGAGATAGGCGGTCACCAATTCCTTCGACGTGGTAAGGCCAGCTGACAGTGCCGCCTGGAGCTGTGGAATGGTGGCTTCCATCAGCTGGAACGACTGTGGAGAAGGTTGAGCTATCGCGGTCTGCACGACGGCCCACGACACCAGAGCAAGACAAGCGAATAAGCGAACGGCAATTTTGAGATTTGATCTCATCGTCTATCCCCATGGGCTACACTCGTGGCAATGACAACTTTTCGCATTGATTTCTCCCATATCGGGTCGGGGAACTGTGAGGTTTAACTTTCAGTGCTGACATGCTGTGGGTACTAGACCAGCGTTTCCCTGGTTCGCATCATATCGAACGGCCGCTCGGCATGCAGCGCTTCCTTGTGTAGCAGCGCTTTCTGAAAAACCTTACGAAACCTCCACTGGATCGGCACGTCCCACTGACAACTCTCGGAGAATACCGATTTTAGGCGATCCTGCAACAGCCGCGGTAGCGTGCGCAAAGGCGCCGCTATGGCTTCTGGGCATGCGCACCGCGACGGCGCTCGGGCGCCGTGCGCACCGGCGGCGCGGTGGTGCGCACGGCGCGATTGGCCGATGTTTCTTGACGCAATCCGGTGCAGGCGCCTTCGTGCACACTACTGCGCAGGGGTGGGTTGCGGGCGCGCCTGCGCGCCCGCTCATTCCGCGTCCGTGCCGATGTGTCTTTTCGGCTCCATGCGGTCGTGCAGCACGCGCACGATTTCGATGACGCCCGGTCGCAGCACCCGGTAGAAAATGGAATGCACAGGGTTCGCCACCGGCGCCTCGCTGCTTTCGCTGCCGCTGTGGCGAATGTGGAAACTGCGAACGCCGGAATCGAGGTCAGCGCGGTCAACTGTTGAACGCCCTTCCGGGTCGGTCGCAACTCGCCGTATGGCGGCGGTAAGGCATGCTCGATAGCGGATGCGCGCCTCCTTGCCGTGAAGCGCCTCGCTCCTCTTCAATATCGCGGCGATGTCGGCCTTCGCTGGTTCGGAAAGCCGGTATAGCGCCATGTCGGATCAAGCGCGCTCGGGTGCAACAAGGCCGTCCAGATAATCATCCAGATGCTCTTCATCGACTTCGGTGTAGTCGCCCCGGTCCAGCGCCGCGATGCCTTCCTGGATCGCGAGCCGCAACCTGTCGAGCTTCAGCGCCTCAACGGCGCGACGTTGCTGCAGAGCACGGACGGCATCGCGCATGGCGTCGCTGGCGTCACTGTATTCGCCGGCCTCCAGCACCGCGTCGATGAAAGCGTCCTGCTGGGGCGTCAGGCTGATCGTGCGTGTCGGCATCGAGCTCATCGCGTTGACTCCGTCGCTCGTTGGCTCCATCGATAGATAGCGACTTTGCCAATTCGTGCCAGTGCTCGTCCGTAGCAAGCGGTCGGGGCGTGCGCGCCGTGCACACCGGTGGCGGTGCGTGGTGCGCACGGCGCCGTCCGCCGGGGTTTCTCGACGCAGGCTGGTGCAGGCGCCTTTGCGCACCCTACAACTGGCCTTTCAAATACGGTTGGGAATGTCGGCCATCGCATAGAAAATACCGGAAATAACCGGCGGGGTCGTCAAGCTGTAGGAAATCCAATAGGTCCCTTCGATGATCCAGCGACGGCCAGCCTTCGCAAGGGACGGATAGGGACGCGGCGCGGGCATGCCAGCCTCCGGCTTTTCCGAGATTCGCGCCTTCGCGCGTTCAAGGGCATTGAGGAGATTGATCGATGCCTCGACGCGGCCCAGCGCTTCGTAATGCGCAATGAGGGCATCAAGCTGGGCTTCCGCCTCGGGACTAAGCGCAATCATGCCTTGGGCGAAGGTGTCTTTGGCTCCTCGTCGGCCTGCATTCGGGCAATGCTGGCGCGGAGCCGGTCAAGCACCGGCTCCAGCGGCACAGTCTGCCCCGCCGCAATCTGCGCCTCGCTGCGGGCGAGGCTGGCGGCGATTGATTCAGGAACGGGCTTATCAGGTGACATGTCATTCATTAGCTTTAGTATACCACAAAGCCGCGAGGCCGCAACAACCGAAAAACCGCCATTTCATCAAGGGGATGTGCGCACCGGCTGCGGTGCTGGTGCGCACGGCGCCATTCGCCGGTGTTTCTCGACGCAAGCCGGAGCGGGCGCCTTTGCGCACCCTTGTATGGGGATTTCTTTGTCAAGCGGTTTTTTACCCGCACTCTTATTTTTTTCGCATCTCTCGTTCCTTTTTTAAGGTCAGTTTCCGGCCGCCCCGGATTACGGGACCGCGAAGAGGCGGTCCCGTAATCCGGGCTACACCTCGCCCTTACGGCCCCGCCACCACCACCGTCCCCGTCCCGGTGCGTCCATAGCGATCAGGCCGGTACATGTCCTCCACATAGGCCTGCGGCAGCACATACGGTGCCGGGCGATACCGCCCGGACTACATACGCGACCGTGAAGACGGCGGGCGATTTGGCGTTGCGATCGAAGGCCGCGGCGAAATGATCGTCGCGGAACTCCGCATAGACCGGTTCAGCCGCATCAGAAATCCAGCTGAGCGTTCCGGTGTCGCCCGACGACACCAGGCGCGGGTTGTCGATTTCGAAGCCGGCCGGCAGATAGTCGGCGACGATCAGGCGGCCGAATTGCGGTGCCGGCTCGGTGATCTTGAGCACCACCGCGAAGCGCTGATTCTGCCGCGCCCGGGCGGGGTCGGCCGGCTTGCCGTCGAGGGTGTAATAGAGCCGTTCGATCTTGAAGCCCTTCTCGGCGGCGGGTTCCGGCGTGACCGGCGCGCCGCCGACGGAGACCACGGCGCGCAGCGGCGCATCGCCGGTGTTGGTCACCTTCAGCGGGTTTGCCTGAAGTTCAGCAGCCCGCACGGTGCGGTAGAGCGGGCCTTGATGGGCCTCACCGCCGACCTCGAGCGACAGCCGCGTCTGCTTGCCGAGTGCGCGGGCCGCAAGCACCATCCAGGCCTCCTCCTGGGTGGAGGTGTAGAACGCGGCATCCCGCGCGGCCTCGACCTTTTGCACCGCGGCGGTGATGGCCGGCTGCGGGGCGTTGCCTTCCGCCGCCAGCATGACGACGGCGGCCGCATCGCGCAGCGTCGAGCCGAAATCTGCCCGGCCAAATTCGTTTCGCGGCGGCGGCACCAGCGCCGCGACGGCAGCGGCGTAGACCCGCTCCGCCCGCACCCGGTCGCCCAACAGGCCCAGCGCCGCGGCGATCTGCGCCTTGGCGATCGGGGTGGCAACGTCGCCAAGCCGGGACTCGGCGATGTAGCGCAGATCGCCCACGGGCGCCGCGCCGTTGCGCGCCAGCACATAGAGCGCATAGGCGAGATTGCCGCCGCCGTCCTTGGCGGGTTCCGGCGCGTTGGACACGTAGTTGCGCAACCGGTCGAGTGCCAGCTTGAAGCCAACGTCCGGCACCATGAAGCCGCGCTCGCGCGCGCGGGTCAAAAAGTCCGTCACATAGCTGTCGAGCCAGGCGTCGTCGCCGCCGACCGACCATAGGCCGAACGAACCATTGGCGCCCTGGCGGGCCAGCAGCCGCTCGATCGCATCGCGGATCCGCTGATCGACACCGTTATCGAGGGCAAGCTGCGCCTCGGCGGCGAGATCGTTGACGTAGAGCAGCGGCAACGCGCGGCTCGCGATCTGCTCGGAGCATCCGAACGGATAGCGGTCGAGCGCCTTCAAAAGCGTGGCTACATCGAGCGCGGTAGACGACCCAATCGACAGCGCGACGCTGCCGGTGCCGGGCACGAGATCGGAGAACATGTCGCCCGACAGCGTGAGGCTTTCCCCGGCCGCGATCGTGCGCACCGTACGGCGCGTCAGCACCTGCGACGCAGGCTTGGCGTTCAAAACGTAATTGCGGTCGAGGGCGAAATTCGCCGGGCCGGTGAGATGCACCTTGATGGTCGCGCTGCCGGCGCCGGTGGCGTTGAGCGGAACCGCGAGGCGACTGCGCTGCCGGGCGGCCAGCCGCAGGGCTTGCGGCGCACCGGTGCCGAGGCGCAC
The DNA here is from genome assembly GCA_963802745.1 of uncultured Alphaproteobacteria bacterium. Lineage (GTDB taxonomy): Bacteria > Pseudomonadota > Alphaproteobacteria > Rhizobiales > Xanthobacteraceae > JAJPKK01. The sequence continues at coordinate 58,654 of CAWDKL010000001.1, forward strand.
CGGCCCGTCCGTCTCGATCGCGACCCGGTATTCGCCCGCAAGACCTTCCACATTGTCGAGTTCGAGCTGCAAGTTGCTGCGGTCACCGATGAGGATGAAGCGCGGCAGCGTTGCGGTGACGACCACGGGGTCGCGCACCGTCACGTCGCCGACCGCGCGGCCGACCTTGTCCTGCGACCAGGCGACCGCCATCACCCGCAACGTGCCGGCGAATTCCGGGATGTCGAACGCCACCTCCGCGGTGCCGTCGGCGGCCACCGTGACGATGCCGGAATAGAGCGCGACGGGTGGCTGGGTCGGCGGGCTGCCTTGCAGTTCCGCGGCGGCGTCGCCGCCGGAACGGATCTGGCCGCGGGTCGCCGTCATGCCGTCGATCAGCTGGCCGTAGAGATCGCGCACGTCGGCGGTGAGCCGGCGCTGACCGAGGAAATAGTCGTCCGGCGCCGGCGGCTTGTAATTGGTCAGGTTGAGAATGCCGACATCGACCGCGGCCACCACCAGCCGCGCTTCCTGTCCGGCGAGGCCGTCGAGCCGCACCGGCACCCGCAAGGTCTGGCTCGGGCGCGCGAACGGCGGCAGCGTGAGATTGACCGCGAGCGTCTTGGCCTTGCGGTCGATCGAGAACCATTGCACCCCGATGGCACGGCCCGGCATGCGCTGGGCCGCCACATCGAGCGGCCGCAACAGCGTCGCCACCACATAGCCGCCATTGCCCCAATCGCGCCCGACAGGAATTTTGATCTGGTTGAGGCCCGGCTGCACTTGGGCGTCGATGGTAGAGACCAGCCGGTCTGCGATGACGTTGAGCATCACCTTGCCGGCGGTGCGCGCCGTCACCGCGACCGTCATGGTGTCGCCGGGGCTGTATTCCGGCTTGTCGAGCGCGGTCTCCAAGAGATCGGGCGTATCGGCGCTCGAACTCCGCATAGAAGCCGGAATCGAAACCGACCGTGGTCGTGGCGATGGCGCCGTCTGGGCTTGAGACTTCAAGGCGATACCGGCCCCAGGTCACTGGCACCGAAATACGGCCGGGCCGGGCCGCGAGGACATCGAGCGTGCCGGCGGCGACCCGTCTGGTCTGCTTGATCGGCTCGAAATTCCAGCTGCCGTCCTGCCGGTACCACTGATAGCGGCTCTCGATCTTCAAGAGTTCGTAGCGCAGGCCCACACGTGCCGTGGCCCTGCCGTCCGGCGCCACCACCACGACATCGAACGTGGCGTTGGCGTTCTGGTCGAGCGATGCACCGGCGAACAGCGGCTTGACGCCGATCATCGGCGGCGGCCGGTGTGACCGGCAAGGTCAGCGTGCGCTCGATGGCGCGGCCGCCCGGCTCCGCCATGCTGACGGTGATCTCCGCCTCCAGGGGCCGCGTCGTGTCGGGCAATTTCTCGATGGTGACCGGGAATTTGGCCTTGCCGGCGGCGTCGGTCATGGGCAGGTCTTCGAGCATCTGATCGATCGCCGCCTTGGCCTCGGCGTCATCGGCGGTGCCGAACTGGTAGCCGTCGAACCCGGCGCGACCGGCGGCGGCCTCGATCTTGACGCCGCCCGTGATCTCCAGATTGCTGGCCGGCGCCCCGTACAGGAACCGGCCCTCGACCGTCACATCGAACGCCCTGCCCCGGGCCACCGCGGTTGCGGGACTCGCCAGCGTGAACTCCATCCGGTCGGGCACATAGTCCTCGACCATGAAGCTCACCTCGCCGAGCGGCGGCCGCTTGGTGATCGCTATAGGCGCGCACGCGCCAGGTGCCGGTGGCGGCGGTCGTGGCGATCGGCACTTCGAGATTGCGTCCGCCGAGGCCCTGATCGGCCACCACGGCGCGGCGATATTCCACTCCGTCCGGCCGCTCGACCACCAGGGTGAGGGGCACGTTCAACGCCGCAACCCCGAGCGGATCGCGCAGCAGCGCGGTGACATGCACGGTTTCGCCGGTGCGGTAGACGCCGCGCTCGGTGAAGACGAACGCATCGAGCCCCGCCGGCACGATGCGGCCGGTAACGCCGCGGTCGCTGAAATCGAAGGCCGGTGCCTTGAGGCTCAAAAACCCATAATCGCCGCCCGCATCGGTGGCGACCAGCAGCGCCGGCGACAGCCCGCCCTCCCCGCGCGCCAGCCCCGGCTCGAACAGCGCATGACCGGCGGCATCGGTGCGGCGTGACGCCAGCACTTCGTTATTGCGGGCGATCAGGCGAATGTCGGCTCCCGCGTCCGCCGTTGCGCTCGCGAGCGAATTGACGAAGACGTGGATGCCGTCATTTCCGGAGAAGGCCGTCAGCCCGAGATCGGAAACGATGAACCATTGGGTGGCGAGGTCGCCGAAATCGTCGGATTTCGCTCCCGCGGCTTCCGCCGACATCACATAGACGCCGGGGCTGAGCGTGCCGATCGCCTCATCGACCGGGAATGCGGTCGTCACTTCCGCATTGAGCGGACTTTCGACCTTCAGTTCGCCGTTCCACACCGCAACGCCACGCTCGCTGGCGAGCTGTTCCAATTCGTAACGCGACAGGCTGCGCTGAAAATTCTCGCCCACCACCGTGTCGAGCAGGTTGCGATCGCCGATCCGGTAAATTTTGATGGCGACCGTGGGGGTGTTGACGCTCACCACCGGAATGCCGCGCTGGCCGGTGCGCGGCAGCACATAGGCCTTGCTGGTAAAGCGCGCCAAAGGACTTCGATCGCGCACGAAGATCGAAAAATCGGCCGCTTTGGCGAGCGTTTCCCGCACCGTCGAGGGCAAGCCGGCGCGCAGCGTGATGGCATAGCGCTCGCCGTGCCGAAGGCCCTCGACGCACAGCTGCTTTTCGTCCACCGACAGCGCCGGCTTGTCCTGGCCCGCCACCGCCACGAACGGCGAGAAATCGGTGCGCTTGCCCGGCAGTTCCTCGGAGAACTGGAAGCACGCGCGCGGCGAGGTGCTGTCGGAATCGACCGCATAATCGAGCAGCCGGAAGCCGTGATCCTCGCGCATTTTTTCATAACTTGCGCGAACATCGGCCGCCTCTCGCTGATCGAGCGACAGCCGCAGGGCGTCGAGCGCCGGACGCCACAGCGCGCGTTCCGCGTAAGAGCGCCCGAGCACGACCAGCGCATCGGCCTCTTCGCCCCGGTTGCCGCTGCGCTGGTAGGCGATATAGGCGGCGGTCGCGGCGCGATCGAGCAGCGCCGCACGCTCGTTCGGATTGGCGGAGCGTAGCTGCAAGGTAGCTCGTGCCAGCCGCAGCCAGCTGGCGCTATCGCCGGCGCCACCGTCACGATCTGCCCCAGCACCTGCACGGCCGCGCGCGCATCGTTGCGGGCGAGCGCCGCGTCGGCATCCCGCCTCAGCGCCGCCAGCGGCTTGCCGACCGTTCCGGCATTGGCCTTGATCTCGCCTTCGAGGCGGATCGCCGTATCCGCCAGATCGTCGCGGTGATAGGGCTTGTCGGCCGCAACGGCGGCAAACGCCGACGTAAGCGTGAGCAATATCGCTATGGTTGCGCGCATCAGCACTGACATCGGAATATCTCCTTCAGTCGAATTATGCATGCTTCGTACGTGTCTGAAGCTTATATTCGTTGCCCGGTCGAAAACAAAGGTTCTTTCGACGCCGGTTTTTTCGGCGTAGGCAACTGCGTAGGGTGGGCAAAATCGTCCAGCCGCGGCGCAGCGGTTCGCATTCGAACCGACCGCGATTTTGCCCACGCGGCGTTCAAAATTCAATCGGACATGTCCGCGCCCAGCCCGCGCATCATGTCGGCGAAGCCCGGAAAGCTGGTGGCGATAAAGGCGGAATCATCGACCGTTACGGGTTTCTCGCTCGCCAGTCCCAGCACCAGGGCCGACATCGCGATCCGGTGATCCATGTGTGTGGCCACCAGGCCGCCGCCGGCAGGCCGGCCACACCCCCGCACCGCCAGATCGTCGCCCGAAATCTCGGCTGAAATACCGTTGGCGCGGAGCATTTCGGCAGTCGCCGCCAGGCGGTCGGATTCCTTGACCCGCAATTCCTTCAATCCGCGCATCACCGTGGTGCCCTCCGCGAACGCGGCCGCAACCGCAAGCACCGGGTATTCGTCGATCATAGCCGGCGCCCGTTCCGGCGGCACCTCGACGGCGCGCAATGCACTGTAGCGCACCCGGAAGCCCGCCATGGCTTCCCCGCCATCGTGGCGAAGATCCTCCGCGACGATATCGGCGCCCATCGCGCGGAGCGTCGTGATGAGCCCGGTGCGCAGCGGATTGGTCATGACGTCGGGCAAAAAAACCTCCGAGCCGGGGACGATCAGCGCCGCCACCATCGGGAACGCGGCCGAAGACGGATCGGCCGGCACCGTGACGGCGCTCGCCACCAGTTCGGGCCGTCCGGTGAGCGAAATCCGCCGCCCATGGGGCCCCTCGGGTTCGGTCCGCACCGTGGCGCCGAAATGCCGCAGCATCAATTCGGTATGGTCGCGGCTTGCCTCGCTCTCGATCACGGTGGTGATTCCGGGCGCCGCCAGACCGGCGAGCAGCACCGCCGACTTGATCTGGGCCGACGGCACGGGGGTGTGGTAGACGATCGGGATCGGATCGCGCGCGCCCGCCAGCGTGATCGGCAACCGGCCGCCTTCGGCCGCATCCACGACACGGGCACCCATCTGCACGACGGGATCGAGGATGCGGCGCATCGGCCGCCGGCGCAGCGACGCATCGCCGTCGAAGGTCGCGGTGATCGGGCAGCCGGCGACCGCGCCCATGACCAGGCGGCAGCCAGTGCCGGAATTGCCGAAATCGAGCGGATCGGCGGGCGCCGCAAAGCCCGTCACCCCGACGCCGTCGATCCGCCATTCGCCGTCGCCAACACGCACGGCACGCGCGCCGAGCGCGCGCAGGGCCTCGGCGGTGTTGAGCACATCCTCACCTTCGAGGAGCCCGGATACCCGGGTCGTCCCGACCGCAAGCGAGCCCAGGATCAGCGCCCGGTGGGAGATCGACTTATCGCCCGGCACGCGCGCCGCTCCGCGCAACGGGCCGCCGCGCCGGGCGGTCAATGGGGCTTTGGCCAGGACCATGTTCATGGGAATTTCCGCTGCGCGCCAAGCTGCCCTTGCGGGCGTTGCGATCGCGCCCAAGGGACACAAAGGGGACGCGGAACGTCTATTGACAGAGCCGGCGCAAATCGCCAAGGGGAGAACCGCCTTCAACGACGGTTAAGGATTGCAACCCGGTGGCAAAGCCAGAACTCGGTGTTAAGCGACTGTGCGCACATTGCGGTACGAAGTTCTATGACCTCAGCCGCTCCCCGATATTGTGCCCGAAATGCGGCACCGTATATGAGATTATCGTACCGGTAACGCGCCCGCGTCCGGACGCCGCCCGAGTCGCCAACCGGGAAGTCGAGGCCGAACTGCCGGAAACCCCGGAGGCCGAATTCGTCTCCCTCGAAGAGGCCGATGCCGAGAGCCAAGGCAAGAAGAAGTCCGTGGTGGAACCGATCGGACCCGACGAGGATGTCGAGATCGACGACGAAAGCCTTGACGACGCCGCTTTTATCGAGGAAGCCGAAGAGGAAGACACCGATGTCTCCGGAATTCTCGGCGGCGACATCGAAAACGAGGAGGAGACTTGAGGTCTTCGCCGATCTGTGGTTTGAGGAGCGTCCGACGCGCCTCCCGCATCTGCGGCGGCTGTCGAATGTTATGGGTTCCCGCACCAAACGGGTACCCGGCGGAGCAGACTTCCGGTCTCGACGGCGGACGGTGCGCGTAGCATCGTCTGGCACGCGGGCCGGCTCTGTACTCGGTCGCAAATGGGGCCATAGCTCAGTTGGGAGAGCGCTTGAATGGCATTCAAGAGGTCAGGGGTTCGACTCCCCTTGGCTCCACCAATTCCTCACCTGTTACATATTACATAGTTTCTCGCCTGACTTCGGCGCATGAAATGTTGCTTTCACGCCTATGCGGTGCTCGGTGCCGGTTCGTTTCTTGCTGAAATCGCCAGCGGACTTGCTTCCCTGGGCGAGCGGCGCCTGTGATCGGGATCGGTTGGCTTTGCCACTCTACAACCTGCGGTTCGACACGACCGAGATATGGTCTAACGTTTCGATCTCCCCCAGCGCCACTTCTACGACCCGGCGTTCAGCGGCGGTGAGCGGTGGCTGCGGCGGCACCGGATCACCGACCTCATAGCCCTGTAGCTCAAGTCCAGCTTTGATGCAGGCAGCAAGATTGAACCGCGCAAATATCTCGTTGATGCGCCATAGTGTGCGCTGCAACCGCATCGCCTCGGACCACCGCTCCGCCCGGCAATGCTCATAAAGCGCGACGCTCGCGCGCGGGATAATGCAGGCCGGTCCCGCCATCCAGCCGATCCCGCCGATGAGCATGACGGCGGCCGGGATATGCGCCGAGGCGGAAAATACGCCGAGATCGCCGCAGCGGTTCATGATCGAGAGCAGCCGGCCGGTGTTGCTCGACGCATCCTTGATGTAGCGGATGTGTTCATGCGTTGCCAGCCGGGCGATGACATCGAGCGAGAGATCGCTGCGCTGAAACTGCGGGTTTGTGTACAGCACGACCGGTATGTTCACCGCATCTGCGATGGCGCGGAAATAACTCTCGACCTGGGCATCCTTCAGGGGAAAATAGGCCTCCAGAATCGCCAGAATCCCGTCGGCTCCGAAGCTCTGATAGTGCCGCGCCTGGGCCACCGCATCGGCGGTCGCGGTCGAGGCAACGCCGGCCACCACCGGTACCCGGCCGGCCGCCGCCGCCACCGTGGTGCGAACCACGGCTGCCCGCTGGTCGCGGTCCAGATAGGCGAATTCTCCCGTCGAGCCAAGCGGTGTGAGCCCGTGGACGCCCGCCGCGATGAGATCGTCCACCAGCCGCGCCAAGACGGCTTCCTTGACGCGGCCGTCGCGATCGATCGGCGAGACGAGGTATGGAAAGACGCCGTGGAAAGCGCGCATGATGAACTCGGGTGTGGATGTCTACGGTGCCAAAAACAGAGTTTGAGATGATGGAGAACCGGCCGTCGGCCGGCCCCCGTCGTAGCAAAGGCGTCCGCCACCTCCCGATTGGGTCGCGACGCCCCTCGCTCCGCGGCGCACCGCGGAACTTCCAACCACATTTCCGACGGCACCTTTTGGGGCACCGAACAGTTATTATGGTATTAAAATCCCGCACTGGCCGCTGTTAAGCAATGATTCCGCGGCTCCCCCGTCTTGGTTATAAAAAACGTAAAAATAGGGCGGTCCGCCCCCCAAAAGACGGCGCACGGCGACCAACATATTTGTATCTGCCTTATGCCTGACGTCAGCCGATCCAGGAGGCGATCCAGGAGCATTGTTGAATACCAAGCTAAAAGGATTTCTAGTGAGATCTTGCACCTGCATAGCATTGTACATGTGAGTGCTTACGAGATTTAAAAACGGGGTCGGATGCCACGAGGCGTTGATTTCGAGAATATGGTTTTTGATTGCTGACTCAACTGCCGGCGCCAAAGTGCATAGATGCATGTGAAGTTGATCTTGGGAACGCGAGTTCGCCGAGTTGATCGCCAATCCTAGCCATTGTTCTCCAGTTACATGTGGAATGTAATAATGAGCCCAAAGTGCGGCGTCATCCCAAAAGTTTGGAAGAAAAAAGCTCGGTTGTAGGTCAGGTATGTTAGATTCAATACCGGATATTAACACCGTGGGAATTAATAAAATATCTTTGGTTTCGAAATATATTACGTAATTTGCACCTTTCGGCTGCTATTTGAAGACAATTTTGGGACGGTTTCCCGCTGAGACAGTTTTGGACCACTTTATTCCAAAGATACATCCTTTGGTTATCATCATATGTCGATCCGGTTGGCGGTACGGGCAGAATAGGCAATTGCGCCCTTGATGCCGAACCAAAGGACATAAAGATAATTGCAGTCGCCGCCAAAATCAAAACGGCCGCTTTTCCTGAGCGGGGCCAAATTGCTGACCCAATCATCATGATCTCCTTAGGCTTGCGATGATAAAGGCTGAAAAGCCTGTTGATATATATGGTTATCACGCCTAAGAAAGCAGAGTCAATGTCTCTTATGTGGAACTTAGACGGGATTCCGGTGAGGTCCGAACACGTAGGGTGTGCAAAATCGCCCTGCGAGACGGAGGCAGCCCGCACGGCGTCAAATGGCGATTTTGCGCACGCGGCAGGCCTTTACTCAGCGCCGCGATCGCGACACCGCGCGATAATAATCATGTGAGGGCCGACTGCGTGCGCAAAATCGCCGGCGAAGCCGTGCCGGTTGCTCCGCCGTGCCCGGGCGATTTTGCACACCCTACGACCCTGTGATTCGATGCGACCGGAATTTGGTATAGTACCAGTGGTCGAGGGCGTTTCCACCCCGGAGCTTTCCGCTTGTGCTTAACCAGTAGTTCCAGGGAAGCGGTGCCCGCCGGCCGGCACGCCATCGGGTGTCGCCGAGCTCGCTTGATCCTGAGAGCGGCATCCCGATACGCACGTGCGAAGGTTGGCACAACCATACCTGGCGGGCGCAATCATTTGCGCCGCCGCGGCTGCTCGATGTTTCGCCCATAGACCTCAAGCAACAGTCGCAGCAACGACTCCCGTCGGATCAGCCCTGGCGATCAAGCAGCCGCTCCGTCGGCCGCGGCTCAACCACGGCCAGATGCTTCAATGTGACCGGAATCCGATGCAATCGACCAGGCTTCCTTACCGCGTCGCGATGTGCAGATCCGCTAAACTGAGTCAAGGTAAAGGGCTTCGGCTATCGCGTCCTCGCCCGGCACCATTCCCGGCGCAAAAAGCCTCATTGCGCTTCGGTCTTCGGCGCCGGTTCACTCTTCGCATGCGCTTGCGGCTTGGGCTTGACGGCGGCCGTCTTGGCCGGCTTCGATTTCGCTTCGCCCGCGCCCGTCGAGGCCGCGGTCTCCTTGCCGGCGGAGGTTTTGCCGGTGGCGGATTTCGCCGCGGTTGGCGTCGTTTCAACGGGCGGTTTGGTCGTCGATTTGCCGGTTTGTGCCGATTTCGTAGGCTGTGCGGCCCTTACGGCGGCCACCTCCGATTTTTTCTTGGCAACCGGTGCGGCGGCTGTTCCGGCGTCCGATGACAGGATCGGGCGCGTCGCGCCGACAAAGACATCGACGGGCGGAATGTTGGCGGCCAGTCCGGACGTAAGGTTGGGCGTAGCGCGGGTCAACTCGACTTGCAGTCCGAGGAAAGCGTGCTGCGGGTCGTCCGACATGGCCCCCGCGGTGGCGGTGGCGGGACGGCGGCGGTGATTGCCGCAGATTTCTTCGTGCAGATCGGGGGGCGTCGTATCGATCGGAACCAGCGAGTTGACGGTGCCGCGCGACGGCGCGAACCAAGACACAAGACTCGGCGAAAAGCCGCGTTCGAACAATCCCGCGGCGAGTGTCGCCCGCGCGGCTGAAGATTGCGCCCCCAGCACGACCGCGATCAACCGCCGGTCGCCGCGTGTCGCCGTGGCGACGAGATTGTAGCCGGATGCGCAAATGAAGCCGGTTTTCATCCCATCGGCGCCCGGATAGGAATCGATCAGCCGGTTGGTGTTGCCGTAAATGCGCTTGCCCAGCCGGATCGACGGAATATGCCAAAAGTAATCATATTCGGGGAATTCGCGAATCAGAGCACGGGCCAAAATAGCCAGATCGCGCGCCGAGGTGATCTGGCCCTCGTCGGGCAATCCGTTGGGATTGACATAATGTGTCTGCGTCATACCAAGCTGACGGGCGGCGGCGTTCATATCGTCGGCAAATTTTTCGATCGAACCGGAAACGCCCTCGGCCAGCACCACCGCCATGTCGTTGGCCGAATGCACCAGCAGCATTTTCAGTGCATTATCGACCGTGAGCTGGGTGCCGGACTTGAACCCCATCTTCGATGGCTGCTGCGCCACCGCGTTCGGGGAGACCGTAAACACGCTGTCGAGGGTGATGCGGTGGTCCCGTACGGCCTTTAGTGTCACATACGTGGTCATCAGCTTGGTAACCGAAGCCGGATACCACGGATATGTCGCATTCTCACCCTCAAGCACTTTGCCGGAGTTGACGTTGACCAGCAGTAACGCTCCGGCGTTTGCAGGACCGACGTAGGGCACGCTGGCGGCCAAAGCGACCGCAGCCGCTATGGCAAGCACGAACCGGGTGGCCCGGGGGAACGAGTGAGAGTGCAGCACCATGGGAGGTCCAGTTCTGGGATTGCAGGTCCGAGCCACTACCCGGGGAGCCAGGCGTCCTTGACCAGGATGCCGAGCAAGGAATTCGGGAGCACTTGACCCCAGGTTGACAGGATTTAACTCAGCGTAAACGGGCTGACCTATGGTCCCATCTCGACTATGCTGGGTCATCCGCGAAGGCTCCCCCTGATCCCGCGGGTCCGCAAAGCCGCACTACAAGACCAGGAAAGTGCCCAAATTTCGACGAAGGAGCGTTCAATGACGGCTTGCATCATCGGATGGAGCCACACGCCATTCGGCCGGCTCGATACGGAATCCGTGGAGAGTCTCATCGTCAAGGCCGCGACAAGCGCCCTGGCCGACGCCGGTGTGGGTGCCGCCGACGTGGACGAAATCCTGCTCGGGCATTTCAATGCGGGATTTTCGGCGCAGGATTTTACGGCGTCCCTGGTGCTGCAGGCTTCGCCCGAGCTGCGCTTCAAACGGGCAAGCAGAGTGGAAAATGCCTGCGCCACCGGATCGGCGGCCGTGCATCAGGGCGTACGGGCGATCCGGGCGAGGGCCGCCCGTATCGTGCTGGTCGTGGGCGTCGAGCAGATGACGACGACACCCGCCGCCGAGATCGGCCGCAATCTGCTCAAGGCGTCGTATGTGCGGGAGGAAGCCGACGTCGCCGGCGGCTTCGCCGGCATCTTCGGGCAGATCGCCGGCCTCTACTTCCAAAAGTATGGCGACCAGTCAGACGCGTTGGCCATGATCGCGGCCAAGAACCACAAAAACGGCGTCGCCAACCCCTATGCGCAGATGCGCAAGGACCTGGGATTCGATTTTTGCCGCCAGGAGAGCGAAAAGAACCCCAAGGTAGCCGGCCCGCTCAAGCGGACCGATTGCGCGCTGGTGTCCGACGGCGCCGCCGCCTTGGTGCTGGCCGACGTGGAAACCGCGCTGGCGATGAAAAAGGCGGTCGTCTTCCGCGCCGTCAGCCATGTGCAGGATTTTTTGCCGATGTCGCGGCGCGACATCCTCAAATTCGAGGGCTGCGGCGAAGCGTGGTCGCGGGCGCTGGCCTCCGCCGGGATCGCATTGACCGACCTGTCATTCGTGGAAACGCACGACTGTTTCACCATCGCGGAATTGATCGAATACGAAGCCATGGGTCTGGTGCCGGAAGGCGAGGGTGCGCGCGCGGTACGAGACGGGATCACGGAAAAGAGCGGGCGGCTTCCCGTCAATCCGTCCGGCGGCCTCAAGGCCAAGGGTCACCCGATCGGAGCGACGGGAGTCTCCATGCACGCACTTTCGGCCATGCAGCTGTGCGGGCGGGCCGGCGACATGCAGCTGAAGGACCCCAAGCTTGGCGGGATTTTCAACATGGGCGGCACCGCGGTTGCCAACTACGTAAGCATCTTGGAGCGCCTGAGGTAGGGTAGCCCACCTCTTCCAAGAATCCCCGCCGCGTCGTATAAGCAAGGTCCAAGAGTTAAGAAGCATCATCGTGATCCAAACCCAGATGGAAAGGGCGTCCTCATGAAAACATCCGACCTGGCTGTTGCGATTGCTGTCTCTTGTGCGGGCATGGCGTTTGGTTCCGGCGCGCAAGCGCAGGTCGCCGGCACCGCCAAATTGTTCTTCGAAGGCGACATGGTGCGTGGTGCGCAAGCCGGCGCTCCGGGCCCGTTCTGCGTGCTGAACAACCAGTTCAAGCATCTGGAAAAGGTGGTGTGGCGCTTCCGTGTCCATGACGAAAGCGGCAAACTCTTGGACAAGGATGGGCTCAAGAGCTTGGTCGTCGAACTCCCCGACGGGCAGAAGCTGAACGCGCAATATGGCCCGCATCCCGGCGGTGCCAATCCGACCGACTTCTTCTGGACCGCGATCTGGACCATTCCGTCGAACTATCCGAACGGGACCTTCGTGTATAAGGCAACCGCCACGGATACGCAGGGAAGGACCGCGACTTGGGAGCCGTTCAAGCGGGTGACGTCGCAACTCCAGGTGGTCGCAGGCGGGATCGAAATCAAGAAGCCCTAAACGGAATCCAATCTGATCGGATTGCTCCGCATACCGTCGTGCCCGCGCCTGTCAAATGGTTGGCCACGCTTGCGAGAGGGTTGTGCAGCCATAGATCAGGTCGAAGCGCTTCAGGGGGGGTCAGGGCCGAGCCCCCCAGCCATCCGATTGCGACTGCGGCAATGCGATCTATACGTGAAATGCCCGCGACAGGCGCGGGCATGACGTCGTCCACAGTGATTCCGCCTCGTCGAGAATCCGGATTAGAACGTAAATCCGATTCCGCCGAAGCCCGCGAGGACATCGCGGCGCGCTTCAGGAAAGGTTCCGTTCACCGTCGAGATGCCGCTCGCCCCCGCGGTGAACTGCTGCGCCGCCAGCAAGGCGTCGTTGATGATGTGGTAGTATTGGAACCCATACTTCACGTACCAGTTTCCGAGCCGCTTTGGGATCCAGGCATCGAGCGGCGTCCTGCCGGTAAGGCCGGTGGCGAACACACCGCCGTTGCTCAACGCGCAGGGCTGGTTTGACAGTGCGCCGCAGACATTTGTCGGCACGCCGGCAGACGTAAACGTTGTGGTCCCATCATTTCGATTCCAAAAACCGGTTGGCCCGACGGTGACCCACGTCGGCGCCGTCAGCGTGACCGGCAAGCCCCAGTATTTCCTCAGGTCGATCGTCGGCACCATGCCGATTTCGACGTCGTAGATATCATTATGTTCACCAAGCACCACGTTCGATGGGCCTGACGTGTGATACCATAGTTTGGCGTAAGGATTGAACGTGACGGCCCAACCGGTCCAAGAATCGTTGTAGGACAGCGCGAATTCGACGTTACGTTCGGTAGACGGGAACGTAGTCGGCAGACCATGGGCCGGCGGCAGAAACTCCCAGTAATGCACGCCGAAGGTCCAGTAATTCGCGAATTTGGCGTTAGCGCCGACCCACCAGTCCATTTCGTTCCACGACCCGACGGAGGGCGAGTCCTGTTTGCTCCAAAGGTCATTCCAGGTGCCGAAGTCCACCGAAATGCTGCTGAGGAACGCGCCTTGATTTTTGTAGATGTCGAGAGAGAGGCCCATCAAGGCCTGTGTCGTCAGCCCGGTCCGGGTCACCAACAAGCCGCGCGGCGTCATGTAATCGTTGCTGAACGTCAAATCGAAAAAGCCGTGGACATCGAGTTGATCGAACACCGGCTTCGGCGGCGGCGCTTTGTAGGTCAGATCCGCCGCGACGGCCGCGCCATCGGCTAATCCGAGACTGAGAACTCCGGCGCAAAGCGTGCGGACATGCTTACAACGAGACATCTTCAGACCCCCAACTTTCCCCAAAGTCGCCCGAATGGGCGGGACGCTTTAGGTGTTAATGTCATTCGTTTTTTATGTCAAATAGGGAGCCCAGTCCGCTGAGTTTATGGATATATAATCCAGCATCATCCTGCTGTTTTTTTCATGATCATGTGACAAATTTTTTGGCACAAAAGCCTCGGCGAAACGCGGTTTTTCGGAAGAAAGCCGCAATTGCCTAAAAAAGCCATAACTTCGGGCGGCATGCGCGTTTATTTTCGCACAAATGACCTGACAGAATGATGTCACTCTGTTGTTGAATAGACACATGTGTTGTAAGGATGCTGCTCCTATAGGTAGAAATAATGGCGGCAAAGCAACCCAGTTTTGCAATTTTCCTTTGTGAGCCGCTCGGATAGGGTGCGCACAAGCCATCGTTTTCGTGGAGCCGTTCGTGCCAGAGCGTGATATCGAGACCGTCAGCGAAATCCTCGACGCCTATCGCTCCGGGGAGGTGACGCCGGCAGATCTCATAGCCCGCTGCTATGAGCGCCTGCGCCGGTACGACAATCCCGCCATCTTCATCGCGCTCCGCGACGAAGCCGACGCAATCGCGGAAGCCCGTGATCTTGCACGCGGCGCCCGCGATCTGCCGCTCTACGGCGTCCCTATCGCCGTGAAGGACAACATCGACGTGCGCGGCCTGCCGACCACCGCCGCCTGCCCGGACTTTGCCTACCGTCCCGGCGTCGATGCGGCCGTAGTTGACCGCTTGCGCAAAGCTGGCGCCATCATCATCGGCAAGACCAATCTCGATCAGTTCGCCACCGGTCTGGTCGGCGTGCGTTCGCCTTATGGGGTGCCGCGCAATCCGCTCAACGCGCGCCTCATTCCGGGCGGATCGAGTTCCGGATCCGCAGTGGCGGTCGCAGCCGGGATCGTCCCGGCGAGCCTCGGCACCGACACCGCGGGGTCGGGCCGGGTGCCGGCCATGTGCAATAATATCGTCGGGCTCAAGCCGAGCCTGGGGCTCGTCTCCACGGCCGGGGTGGTGCCGGCCTGTCGCACGCTCGATTGCGTGTCGGTATTCGCTCACACGGTGGACGATTGCTCCGCGCTCCTCGCCGTGATGGCCGGGTTCGATCCCGGCGATCCCTATGCCAGACCACGGCCGCTGCAACGCCCCGGCGCGTTGCCGCCACGCTTTCGCATCGGCGCGCCGCGCAGCAGCCAGCGGATTTTCTTCGGGGATGCGCAGGCCGGTGACGACTATGCAGCCGCGTTGGAGCGGCTGGCGCGCCTTGGCGCGACAATCGTGGAGATCGATATCGCGCCCTTCTACGAAACCGCGCGCCTGCTGTACGAGGGCCCCTGGCTGGCGGAGCGCTACGCCGCGACCCGCGATTTCATTGCCGGGTCACCGCAGTCCATGCATCCGGTGACACGCGAGATCATCCTCGGGGGTGCCCGGACGCTGGCGGTCGATGCGTTCGCTGCGTTCTACCGGCTCGAGCACCTGCGCCGCACCGCCCAGCAGGCCTTCAACGGGATCGACGCGCTGGCGCTGCCGACCGCGCCGACCCTCTATACCGTCGATCAAGTGCTGGCCGATCCGATCCAGCTCAACGCGCGGCTGGGGACCTACACCAACTTCGTCAATTTGCTCGACCTGTGCGGCCTCGCGGTGCCGGCCGCGCTGCACGACGGGCCATCCGGCACGATGCCGTTCGGCATCACGCTGCTGGCGCCCGGCGGCAATGACGGCCTCATCGCCGCCATCGGGCGGCGATTCCATGCGGACACGGGGTTGCCGCTGGGCGCTCTGGGGCGCCCGCAGCCGGCGCTCCGGCCGCTCGCCGAGCCATCCGGAGACGGCGCCATCGCGATCGCCGTCGTCGGCGCCCACCTCTCCGGCATGCCGCTCAATGGCGAGCTGATAGCGCACCGGGCGCAATTTCTCGAAGCGACCACCACGGCACCGGACTATCGCCTCTACGCGCTTCCCGGCACCGCGCCGCCGAAACCCGGCATGCTGCGCGTTGCCGAAGGACTTGGCAGTGCGATCGCGGTGGAGGTATGGGCGATGCCCGCCGAACCGTTCGGTCGCTTTACGGCCGCGGTGCCGCCGCCGCTATCGATCGGCTCCGTCAGGCTTGCCGACGGACGCTGGGTGAAGGGGTTCTTGGTGGAGGCGGAGGCGATCGGCGGCGCCCGCGATATCTCCGCATTCGGCGGCTGGCGGGAGTTTGTCGTGCGGGCGCAGGAGGCATAGCCCGAATGCAGGGCGCGCTTGCGCGCCCGCAATCCGGAGCCGACCGCTCCTTGCGATGCCGGCCCGTCGTTCCCGCCGCACTCCGCGTTCGGACCCGTGGCCGTTGCGTGCGATCCTATACCAAATTCCGGTCGCATCGAATCACAGGGTCGTAGGGTGTGCAAAATCGCCCGGGCACGGCGGAGCAACCGGCACGGCTTCGCCGGCGATTTTGCGCACGCGGTCGGCCCTCGCATGATTATTATCGCGCGGTGTCGCGATCGCGGCGCTGAGTAAAGGCCTGCCGCGTGCGCAAAATCGCCATTTGACGCCGTGCGGGCTGCCTCCGTCTCGCAGGGCGATTTTGCACACCCTACGTGTTCGGACCTCACCGGAATCCCGTCTAACACCTAAGCTTAAGCGCAAGATTTGAGCACCGAACAAACCAGCACGTTCACCATCAGGCGACGATCTCGCGGGCATGCAGTGCGAACATGATCAGCGCGACGCCGCCAAAAACCATATTGATTCCGACCAGCAGTCCGATCGCCCACGCGGCGGTGCCGGGCAATCCGGCAAAGATGATCGCCGCCAGCACCAAGTCCACAACGCCGCTGGCGAGCACCAGACCCCATCGTCCCGTAAATTCGCGCCGGTGGTCGAGCGCAAACATGATGGTCGCGATCCCCTCCAGGATGAAGAACACGATGAGCAGCAGGGTGAGCGACATCACGCCGCTGCCCGGCCAACCGATCAAGGCCACACCGGCCGCCAGTGCCAATACGGCGGAAAACAGCGACCACCAGAAACCCGGCGCCTCCCGCATCAGGAACGTCATGATGAGCCCGACGATCCCGCTGATCAGGAACAGCCAGCCCAGCAGAATATCCACCGCAAGCGTTGCGACGTTCGGAACGATGATGGCCAAAGCACCAAGGACGGCGAGGACTATTCCCTCGATCAGAAGGAAGCGCCAGGTGTCACGAAGCACGCTCGCGGCCCTGCGCTCGGCAGGATCGAATTGGGATGGCTGAATCGACATGTCGGACCTCCAACGCGCCTCGGCAACAGCGGGCGCCGGCCGGGTGTACTGGATTGAGCGGGCGGCGGCCAGGTCGTAGTGCCCGCGGAAGCTTCCGGCCAAGACACCGTTCCGGACCATTACGGTCACACGCACCGGCGTGTCGAGATGCGATTGCGGCGGATCGGCATTCAGCCCGATCCGGGGATCGAACCGCGATGTCGCGCACTCCACGTTTTCGGCAAGCCGTTGCTGTGGCGAATCCCTGGAAACGCCGAGCGTTCCCATGCCTATCTGGTGACACCGCCGCATGATATTTAGGCATTTCGACCGAGTATCGCGCGGAATTATGTTAACTGGCATAATTCTTGCGGAATTGGGGTTTGTCGGATGCATTGGAGGAAAAGCGTGTCGATCATTCACATCGAGGCCGAACCGGCGCCGCTTGCGATCGACCTCGCCCACGCGGCGCTGCTGATCATCGACATGCAGCGGGATTTTCTGGAACCTGGCGGATTCGGCGCGGCGCTGGGCAACGACGTGACCAAGCTTGCGGCGGCGACCGGTCCGACGCGCGAAGTGCTTGCGGCATTCCGCCGGCAGGGCGCGTTGGTGATCCATACCCGCGAGGGCCATCGCCCCGATCTCAGCGACGCACCGCCCCATAAGGTCCTTCGCGGCGATCCGGCAACCCGGATCGGCGCGCCCGGTCCGATGGGTCGCATCCTGGTGCGCGGCGAGCCTGGGCACGACATCATTCCGGAACTGTATCCGATCGCCGGCGAGCCGGTGATCGACAAGCCCGGCAAAGGGGCGTTCTACCAGACCGACCTCGATCTCATGTTGCGCAATCGCGGCATCGATACGCTTCTGGTATGCGGCGTGACCACCGAGGTGTGCGTCAACACGACCATCCGCGAAGCCAACGACCGCGGCTATCGCTGCATCGCGCTATCGGATTGCTGCGCGTCCTATTTTCCGGAATTCCACGAGATGGGGCTGAAAATGATCAAGGCGCAGGGCGGCATTTTTGGCTCGGTGGCGCCGAGTTCGGCGGTGCTCACCGCAATGGCCGGCGCCATGTAGCCGCCACCGCTCAGCAAGATGCTTGGACAGCGCTAATCGGCGCGGTCCTTGCTTCGAAGGCTGGGCGCGAAGGCAGCGGCGAGTTACGCAATCCCAGGTCCGAGCTTCGGCAAAATGGCAGCGAGACCCCGTCCCGGGGCGCAAACCAACCTTACTACGGGAGATGACACATGGTGGCTTCGACTGATCGCCCGACGCTGTGGACGCCCGGCGACTGGAATGCGTTTTTCGGGTTCGGCACCAATATTCTCGTCAACGTGCTGACGCTGACGGCGCTGCTGCGGTTCGTGGTCAAGATGCCCGATGCCTTGGTGTTCGGCCGCATCCTGCCGGCCGTCGGGCTGATGATGTTTCTGAGCACCATGTACTATGCCTACCTGGCCTATGACCTGGCGAAGAAGACCGGCCGCACCGACGTCTGCGCGCTGCCGTCAGGGATCAGCGTGCCGCATATGTTCATCGTCACATTCGTGATCATGCTGCCGATCACGCTCAAGACCGGCGATCCGGCGAAGGGCTGGCAGGCCGGCCTGGTGTGGGTGTTCTTCCAAAGCTTCATGCTGATGATCGGCGGGTTCATCGCCCCCTGGATCCGCCGGATCACCCCGCGCGCGGCTCTGCTCGGCACCTTGGCCGGCGTCTCGGTGACGTTCATCTCGATGCGGCCGGCGCTGGAAATGTATATGACGCCGGTGATCGGCCTGACCTGCTTTGCCATCATCACGGTGAGCTGGTTCGGTGGCGTCAAGTATCCGAAAGGGATCCCGGCCGGATTGGTCGCCATTATCGTCGGCACCGCGATTGCGTGGGGCTCCAATGTATTCGGCCTCAACTACGGGGACCTGTCGCTGCAAAAGCTCGCCGGCTCCTTCGCCAATTTCGGCTTTTCGGTGCCGCTTCCCGCGTTCGGAACCATCTTCTCCGGATTCGAGTTTCTCGGCATCATCCTGGTAACCGCCATCCCGTTCGGCATCTACGATCTCGTGGAGGCCATGGATAACGTCGAAAGCGCGGAAGCGGCGGGCGACGCCTATCCGACCACGCGCGTGCTGACGGCGGACGGCGTCGTGAGCCTGATCGGCTGCCTCATGGGCAACCCGTTCATCAATGCGGTCTATATCGGCCATCCGGGCTGGAAGGCGATGGGCGGCCGCATCGGCTATTCGGCCGCCACCGGCGTCATGGTGATCGTGCTGTCATGGTTCGGGATCATCTCGGTGCTGCTGGCCTTCATCCCGGTGGTCGCGATTTCCCCGATCCTGCTCTATATCGGCATGCTGATCGGCGCGCAGGCCTATCAGACCACGCCGTTGAAGCATGCTCCCGCGGTGGTGCTCGCGCTGACGCCGCATCTGGCGGCGTGGGGCAAGACGCTGCTGGACGGTGCCCTCGGCGCCGCCGGCACCAGCGCGGCCGCGATCGGCATGGAGAAGCTCGGCGGCGTCGGCGTGCTGTACCATGGCCTCGAGGTCTTGGGCGGCGGCTCGATCCTGGTCGGCTTGGTGCTCGGCGCCATCGGGGCGTTTGTGATCGATCGCCGGTTCAGCGAAGCCGCGGCGTTCGCGCTGGCCGGTGCGGTGCTGACCTTCTTCGGCTTCATGCACGGTGAAGCCATCGGTATCGCCGTGACGCCCACCGTGGCCGCCGCCTACGCCATCGTGGCGGCCTTCATCTACAGCCTGGGCCGCAGTCCCGCGTTTGTTACGATCGATATGGCGCCGCCGCACCCGGAAGCGGTGGCCGCCCATCCGGCGGAATGACGCACGGACTTTTGGACCGGAGCGCGTGACGATGATGCGCGCTCCGCTCCTGCAGGAGTGGCGGAGTCGGCGCGTCCGTGCCGGCAGCTTTGCAATATGTGCGGTTTTTTTTAGCTCGCGAAGCCGGGATCGCAGGCATCCCCCCACGTCGGTGGGAACTGCCGGGTGGGACCCCCCCGGTCCCAGCCACTGCGGGACTGATTCGCCGCCTGTCCTGGACAAGCCCGGCCGTGAATCTTTAGAATGCCTCGCGATGACCGGAAAGCCGGGTCTGACCGCGAGAGGTTTTTGCCATGATCCATATCGCAAACCGGCCGCTGCTGGCGGTGAGTTGGTGGATAGGTCTTGCCCTATTGTTCCCCTGCGGTGGCGATGCGGCACCTCGCGCGACTGATCTCGGTTCCTCGATGACACTGGCCGAACCCTCCGGCGGCTATGTGGGGGAGTTGAACGTGACGCCGGCGCACGGCCCAGTCGGCACACCGATTACCGTGACGGGCGAAGGCTTTCCGGCCGGACAGCAACTTGACCTCGTCTGGAGCACCGTGACGGGGCGGTGGAAAGTTACGACCGCCGAATATTTGGGCCGGGAGTACAGCCCTGCGGCATACAGAATCGCCACGGTAACGAGCGACGCTGCGGGCCATATCGCGGCACAGTTCACGGCTCCCGACGATTTCGGCTTCCAGCATGACGTTATCGTGCAGCAGGGCAATCGCTTGCTGACCAAAAACGCCTTCAGCATCGACATGACCGTGAAGGTGCTGGCGGACAACGTGCCGGTCGGAACGCCGGTGCCGATCGAGGTGCAGGGCATCGGCTGGCGCGAGCTCGAGGGCAGCTGGGTGATGCTCTACGATAACCGCTTCACCGGGTGGATCTCGACCGTCACCACCTCCGGTACCGCGCGGTTCACCGTGCCGGCCGCGGGACGGCCGGGTCGGCACGTGATCGAAGTCGTGCACTCCGACTTCACGTTCCCATACCGCAACATGCAGCAGTCGCCGGCGCCGGATCGCCCGCAATTCAAGGTCGGCTTCACCATTGCGGAGGGACCCGCGGTGCTTCCCGCTCCACCGCCCCTGCAGGCACAGACCCATGTGCGCCGGCTGCCGCCGCAAGGCGAGCTGGTGGCGACGCCGGAATTTGCCGGCGTCGGCCAGCCTGTGACCGTGACCGGCTCCGGTTTCGAGCCGGGAAAGCCGGTCGTGCTGCATTGGACATCCGTCACCGGTAACCGCATTAGCGGCGGCAACGCCGTCAGCACCGTCGCATCGCGGATGTTATCCGGCAATGGCGACCGTTCGGCCGCAACCGGTGGCTGGGAAGAACGTTCGCGGATCGTCGCCGAGGCTACGGCCGATTCCGCCGGCCGGGTGCAGTTTCATTTCCAGGCTCCCGACGACCTCGGAGGCTCCCACGGTTTGTGGGCGGATACCGGAAATGCTCGCAAGACCGGTACGTTCTGGATCGCGCCGACCGCGCTGCCGCTCGATGTTGCGCGCGGCCCGGTAGAAACGACATTCAAGATTCATCTCAAAGGTGTCGGCTGGAGCGAATCCGCCAACATCTACACGGTTGTCTACGACAACGGTCACAGCGGCTATGCATGCGGCTTCAACAGCCAGGGCGATGTGGAGATTTTCATGCAGGCCACCGGCGAACCCGGCTGGCACTTCATCGATCTTTACCCGGCGATCTACAAGGGCAAGGAAACGCGGCCGGTCAATTATCGCCTGCCGCAACTGACCGGCGATCAGGATCATCCGGGCGAAGATTTGCCTATTTTCCGCTTTGCGTTCCAGGTGACGCCTGACGGTGCGGTGGTTTCGTCGGGATCGGAATGACGTCGGACGCGCATTCCCCTCCACGATGGCCCTGCCCCTCTCCCCACGGCGTGAAGAACGCCGTGGGGAGAGGGGACCCGCGCATCAAGGGCGAACGCGCCCACTCAATCGTAAAAGGCCGGCGACTTCTTCAATTTCGCGTCGGCGATGATGTCGTGCTGAATCCACAGCGTTGCGCCCTTTGCCTTCAGGAACGCCTCGACCTTCGCCTTGGAAGCCGCTTCCTGGGCGTCGCCGCCGCGGCCGCCGAACGGCAAAAAGTCCTTCAGCGTCCGCTCCGACGGATAGTGATAGAGATCGCCTGACAGCACGAGCGGTCCGAAATTCGCCAGCTTCACGAACAGCGACTGATGGCCGGGGGTGTGACCGGGCGTCGCCAGAATCACCACCGAACCGTCGCCGAACACGTCATGATCGCCGTCGAGCAAAATCGTCTTGGCTGTTTTGAGCTGGCTGAATTTGGCCGTCACGTCCGGGTCGATCGGGTTGGCGGGCGGCGTATCCGGAAACATGGCGGCGCGCTCCGGCCGCTGGACGAGCCAGGTCGAGCCGGCAAACGCATTGGCGTTGGCGGAATGATCGTAATGATAATGCGACAGCGCCAAGTAGGTGATGTCGGCCGGCTTGTAGCCGATCTCCGCCAGTTGCCCCACAAGTGTTTTCTTGACCGTGGCGCGCGCGACGGTGGTCCCCTCGGGCTTGACCAGCGCGTCCGGTATGGTGCCTGAATCCCACAGCAGCGTCCCGCGCGGATGCACGATCAGGTAGGCGACGACCGACATATCGGTCACGGTGACGCCGCGATCAAGCAGCGGCTTGGGATTGCCGCTCTTCAAGGAACCCAGATCGAAGATATACAGCTTGACGCCGGATGCGGGCGTCTGCGCCTGACCACCGGTCGTCAGGCCGCATAACGCGAGGGCCGCGAGGGCCAGCAAGCCCAATGCCCCCGACATCCAAAACCGCAGGCCGGACGCGCATGCGGCGATCGCGCCGTGACCTCTCCTTGAAGAAAGCATGGCCGTTTCTCCCTCGTGTTCGACAGGCGGACCCGTGTCCAGGCTTTGCCGACACGGCTTGCAGCTTTATCGGGTCCGGGCTTCCGTGTCGAATAAACGGCCGCGATCATCGCCGCCGGCGCCGAAGGAAGCTAACCCTGACAAACAAGGCTTATTGACCGCGCGGGCGCGATCATGCCTAGTTCGGGCTTGCTTCAGCGACCGGAACCAAGATGACCATCGAGCGATATAACGCACGCGCGGCAAAATCCCACTGGCAGCGGGTTTGGGACGAGCAGAACGTTTTTGCCACGCGCAACGACGATCCGCGGCCGAAATATTATGTGCTGGAAATGTTTCCGTATCCGTCCGGACGCATCCACATGGGCCATGTGCGCAATTACGCCATGGGGGATGTCGTGGCCCGGTACAAACGGGCGCGCGGTTTCAATGTCCTGCATCCGATGGGATGGGATGCTTTCGGCATGCCGGCGGAGAACGCCGCGATGGCCAACAAGGTGCACCCAAGCACCTGGACCTATGCCAACATCGCCACCATGAAGGGCCAGCTTAAGTCGATGGGTCTGTCGCTCGACTGGAGCCGCGAGATCGCGACTTGCAATCCGAAGTATTACAAGCATCAGCAGAAGATGTTCCTCGACTTCCTGGCCGCGGGCTTGGTGGAGCGCAAGCATTCGCGCGTCAACTGGGATCCGGTCGATCAGACCGTGCTGGCCAACGAGCAGGTGATCGACGGGCGCGGCTGGCGTTCCGGGAGCACTGGTCGAACAGCGCGAACTCTCCCAGTGGTTCTTGAAAATCACGAATTACGCGCAAGATTTGCTGAGTGCCCTCGACCGTCTCGACCGCTGGCCGGAAAAAGTGCGGCTGATGCAGAAGAACTGGATCGGCCGCTCGGAGGGGCTGTTGATCCGCTTTGCACTCGATCCGGCAGCCAATCCGACCGCCGAAAACGAGCTGGAGATTTTCACCACGCGACCGGACACCTTGTTCGGGGCGAAATTCATGGCCGTCGCACCGGACCACATGCTTGCCCGGGCGGCCGCGGTGAAGAATGAAAAGGTGGCCGAATTCGTCGCCCAATGCATGCAGCGAGGCACCGCGCAGGAACTGATCGAAACCGCGGAGAAGCGAGGCATCGATACGGGTATCCGCGCCATTCACCCGTTCGATCCGAATGTGCGGTTGCCGGTCTATGTGGCGAATTTCATTTTGATGGAATATGGCACCGGCGCCATCTTCGGTTGCCCGGCACACGATCAGCGCGACCTCGACTTCGTCAACACCTATGGCCTGGGCAACATCCCGGTGGTCTGCCCGCCTGGCCAGGATCCGAAGAGCTTCGTCATTACGGACACCGCCTATGATGGCGACGGCCGCATGATCAATTCTCGCTTCCTCGACGGCATGACGATCGCGGAAGCGAAGGAGGAAGTCGCCCGCCGATTGGAGGGAGAAAGCGTGGGCAACCGTCCGGTGGCGCAGCGCCAAATTAATTTTCGGCTGCGCGACTGGGGTATCTCGCGGCAGCGTTACTGGGGCTGTCCGATCCCGATCATTCACTGCAAGAACTGCGGCATCGTCCCGGTGCCGGAAAGCGATTTGCCGGTCACACTGCCGGACGACGTCACCTTCGATCGTCCCGGCAATCCGCTCGACCACCACCCAACCTGGAAGCACATCCACTGCCCACGATGCGGATCGCAGGCCCAGCGCGAAACCGACACCATGGATACATTTGTGGATTCGTCCTGGTATTTCGCTAGGTTCACGGACCCCTGGTGTGTGACCTCGCCGACACAGCGGAGCGTCGTCGATCAATGGCTGCCAGTAAATCAGTATATTGGGGGCATCGAACATGCCATTCTGCATTTGCTCTACAGCCGCTTTTTCACCCGCGCCATGAAGGCGACCGGGCATGTGGGCGTTGACGAGCCGTTCGAGGGCCTCTTTACGCAGGGGATGGTGGTGCACGAAACCTATCGTACCGCTGCCGGCTGGGCCGCCCCGGCGGAGGTCAACATTGAAGTCTTCGGGGACACACGCCTCGCGCGACTGATTGCGACCGGGGAACCGGTCGAGATCGGCGCCATCGAGAAGATGTCGAAGTCCAAACGCAACACCATCGATCCCGATGACATTATCGGCAGCTATGGGGCCGATACCGCACGATGGTTCATGCTCTCGGACTCGCCGCCCGAGCGGGATGTCATTTGGACCGAAGATGGTGTCCAGGGTGCTTGGCGGTTTGTGCAGAAGCTTTGGCGCCTGATCAATGACGTTTTGGAGCTGGAAACTCCCGCACACGCAACGCGCCCGGCGGAGTTTTCGGACGCTGCGACGGCAGTCCGCAAAGCAGCCCATAGCGCGCTCGCCAAGGTAACGGAGGACATCGAGAGATTGCGCTTCAATCGCTGCATCGCGCATATCTATGAATTCGCCAATGCGTTGCAGGCAGCGCTCGCGGACGCCTCGCATCAACGAACGCCGGATTTCGTCTATGCAGCGCGTGAAGCTGCCGAAATCATGGTGCAGCTGTTCCATCCGATGATGCCGCATGTGGCGGAGGAATGCTGGGCCGCGCTGGGCCACAGGACCTTGCTCGCGACCCAAGGCTGGCCGATCCTGGAGCCTGGGCTGCTCGTCGAGCACTCCATCACGCTGCCGGTGCAGATAAACGGAAAGAAGCGCGCCGATGTGACGGTGCCGCGTGACGCCGATAACGCAGCGATCGAAGCTTCGGTTCTTGCTCTCGATGCCATTAGGCGCGCGCTGGACGGCAAGCCGCCGCGAAAGGTTATCATCGTACCGCAAAGGATCGTCAATGTGGTGGCTTGATAAATGCCTCGGACGGCGTCTGCTCACTCGTATCGCCTGCATATGCGTGCTGTCGGCGACTGTTGGCGGATGTTTCCAGCCGCTTTACGGTGATCGCTCCTTCACCGCCTCGCCAAGCATCGGTCCCGCGCTTGCGGGAGTCGATGTGAACCAGATCGCGGCGCCCAATGGCTCGTCGGAATCGCGGGTGGCGGTCGAGGTACGAAACCAGCTGTTGTTCAACCTCACCGGTGGAGCGGCGGCACCGCCGCCGACGCACCGGCTGACCATCCGGATGGCAGCGAACCGTCAATCGGTCATCGTGGATATCAATACCGGCAGGCCCGACGTCGAGGATTATGGTCTCAATGTGAGTTACAGCTTGGTTGAGATCAAGAGCGGTAAGACCGTCGTCAGCAGCGACACCTACGCGCGGGTTTCCTACGATATTCCAGGTCAAGAGCAGCGGTTCGCCCGGGCACGCGGATTGCGTGACGCCGAGAACCGGGCCGCGAAGCTCATCGCCGACAATATCAGGGCACGCCTTGCTTCGTATTTCGTTGCCGGTACGTGATGCGATTTCGGATTGCGCCGAATGCTGCCGGGGTCGGATTGGGACCCACGGCCATGCCCCGCGAAAGAACAATGACTTCACGGGGCCGGATGCGAACGCCTGACCCTCACCGTCTTCCGCTGATCCATGCACATGTCTTGCGCGCAGGATCATATCGTAGTGCGCCAGGCTGAATGCAGAACGGCACAACATGGTGGCATTTAAGGCCGCAGAGGTCGATGCATTTATATCGCAGCCGCATTCCGGCCTGCCGATCGTGCTGCTGTATGGCCCCGACGCGGGGCTGGTGCGCGAGCGCGCGGATGCTCTCATACGCTCCGCCGTCAAAGACCCCCAGGACCCCTTCGCCGTTGCCCTCCTGGATGGCGACATGCTGGCGGACGAACCGGAGCGCCTGGTGGAGGAAGCCCACACGATTCCGTTGTTTGGCGGACGGCGTGCCGTCCTGGTGAAAGCCGGTGGGCGCAATATTTCGGCGGCGCTGGAGCGTCTGCTCGCCTCGCCGCCAGGCGCGGATTGCCGGATCGTCATCGAGGCCGGTGATTTGAAGCGGGGCTCACCCTTGCGCACCATGTGCGAACGCGCAAAGCTCATCGCGGTGCTGCCGTGCTATTCGGATTCCAACCGCGATCTGGATCGGCTGATCGAGCAGGAATTGCGTAGCGCCGGGCTCACCATGGCGCGGGATGCGCGTGTGCTCTTGATTTCGCTGCTTGGCGGTGATCGGCGCGCATCGCGATCGGAAATCGCCAAGCTCGTTTGTTATGCGCACGGCCAGCCGACGATTCGCATCGATGATGTGATGGCGATCGTCGCCGACGCGACGATTCCGGCCGTGGACGGCATCGTCAACGGCGCCTTTGCGGGCCGCACCGCCGACCTTGAAGCCAATTTTGCCAAGGCGCGGGCAAGCGGCATTTCGGCGAATGCGGTCGCGACCGCAGCCCTGCGTCACGTGGTCATGCTGCATCGGTTCCGGCTGGCCATCGACGCCGGCGCCCCGATTGACGCAACCCTGAAATCGACGACGCCCGCCATACATTTCAGCCGCGAGCCTTTCATCAAAGCGGCGCTGGAACGCTGGAGCGCAAAATCACTCGAACAGGCGATCGCGCAGGTCGGTGAAATTGCCCTCGAGGTGCGTCGAAATGCGAAAATGTCTTATCTGGTGATGCAAGAGGCCTTGCTGTCGATTGCGATCACGGTTCGGCAGAAAAGATAACACTTCGTGGAATTTCGAATCGCCTGCCTACGTCACGATGCCGTCTCGAGACGCTGTATGATGTCGTCAAGCTGATCGAGGTTGTGGTATTTTATATGTACCGTGCCGCCGCTGTTGCCGTGATCAATCGAAACCGCAAGGCCAAGTGCATCCGATACGCGTTTTTCCACCGCAAGGGTATCGGGCGCCTTTTGTGACTTCCCGCGGGCTTCTCGTGGCTTGGTTGCGCTCGGGGCTCGCGCCAATGCTTCCACTTGCCGAACATTGAGCCCCCGCTCCACGATTTGCCGGGCAAGATGCTCGGAGTTCGCATGTCCGATCAATGCCCGCGCATGGCCGGCCGTTACCTGGCCGGCTCGGATCGAGACCTTTACGGAATCCGGCAATTTCAACAGTCGCAGCGTGTTGGCAACGTGGCTGCGGCTTTTTCCGACGATCTTGGCAATATCTTCCTGATGATATTTGAATTCGTCGACCAGCGACTGATAGCCGGCGGCCTCTTCCAGCGGATTGAGATCCTCACGCTGCACATTCTCGATAATGGCCAGTTCCACGGCTTCGGCATCGCTGACATCCAGCACCGCGATGGGCACTTGGTGCAGCCCGGCGCGTTGCGCCGCTTGCCACCGGCGTTCGCCGGCGATGATTTCGTAAGCATCGGCGGTTCCGGGGACCGGCCGCACGACAATCGGCTGGATAATGCCTCGCTCCTTGATCGAAACCGCCAACTCATCGAGGCTCGCCGCATCCATCGCGCGCCGCGGATTGCGGGGATTGGCCCGGAGATATTCGATCGGCACCCGCCGCTGGCCGCGCATACGCTCCGGCGCCGCCTTCGGGTCCGTTCCCATATCGCCGATCAGCGACGCCAAACCGCGTCCCAGTCTCGATCGTGTCGGTTCCTCCGCCATCGCGGCTTTTCTCCAGACCTCAAGGACAGTTGTGTTCAAAGCTTACATGGTAACGGTCAGGCAACCCCAAGATCGCACCGCCCAACGGGCTGCAGGATCACCTGACCCGAACGCACTGCTACGACTCGTTCGGTGCCGGTTCGTCGCCTTCCCCGATACCGTTCACTTAGCCTACGGATGCGCCCGCCCCCTCTCCCCATCGTTCTTCACGATGGGGAGAGGGTTGGGGTGAGGGGCAGGTGCCAGCACGGACGGTGCGGCCGATCGTCTCTCGCAGATGCAACGAATGCACCCCCGAAGGCCCTCATGTGCCCCTGCCCCTCACCCTAACCCTCTCCCCGCGGCGTGAAAGACGCCGCGGGGAGAGGGGACGCGCGCATCCCCAGGTTAAGTCGAACAAGGTATTGGGGCTAGACCGAATTCCGGGCGCGTTGGGGCACGTGGATTGGCCGGGCTTGTCCCGACCGCGCGCGTCCTCATTCCAGAGCCGCCGCAAGAAAGACGTGGATACCCGCGACAGGCACGAGCATGACGCCGAGAGTGTGATTCGACCCCATCGAAATCCGGTCCACGATATTCATCCGGGCACCCGCGGCGTCAATTCCCGTTCCCGCTGGATCACCTCAGTGGCCAAGCGCATATAGGCTTCGCTGCCGGCGCATTTGACATCATAAACCAGAACCGGCTTTCCGTAGGACGGAGCCTCCGATACCCGAACGTTCCGGGGGATGACGGTGTCGTAAACCTTCTTCCCGAGAAATTCCCGGACATCGGCCACCACCTGCGCCGACAGATTGTTACGTGCATCGAACATGGTCAACAATATACCGTGGATGGTTAAGCCGGCATTAAGGGTCTGCTTGACCTCTTCGACGGTCCGCAGAAGCTGGGACAGGCCCTCCAGAGCGAAAAATTCGCATTGCAGCGGCACCAAGACGGCCGTTGCGGCCGCCAGGGCATTGATCGTCAAAAGATTGAGCGATGGGGGACAGTCCACCAGCACATAATCGAATGGCGTATCCGGCTGCGCCGGGGCCGCCAGCTTGGAAAGCGCCGTCCTCAGACGAAATGCCCGATCGCGCGCTTGCCCGACCTCAAGTTCAAAGCCGGACAGATCCAGCGTCAACGGCGCAATCGACAGATGCGGCACGGCGGTGGCAATCACCGCGGAGCGCAGCGGCGCATCGCCGACCAGCACATCATAGGTGGAGACCTGCCGGCTCGCGCGGCCGATTCCCAGTCCGGTCGACGCATTGCCTTGCGGATCAAGGTCGATAATGAGGACATTTTCCCCGGCGGAGGCAAGTGCGGTCGCGAGATTGATCGCCGTCGTGGTTTTGCCGACCCCGCCTTTCTGATTTGCAATTGCCAGGATCCGTGGAGGATGCGCCGGAACGGCCACCGATTCCCCGGGCGGGGGCGTCTGCCCTGCGGTGGCCACCTTGGCGGACCGGGGACTCGGCGTGTTTGGGATTGGGTGTTTCACGATTTCGGTCGTCGGGACAGCGCGCGAACGATGAGAATGCGGCCGTTTTCGCTGGTCCTGCTGGGTACGATCTCGGCGTCGATATGCCAGGATTTGGCCGCCTCGGTCAATTCGGAGTTCAAGCTTTGTCCTTTCAGCAAGAGTGCTTTTGCACCCTTTTCTACCAATGGCGCGATCAAACCGCATAATTCCGGCAGCGGCGCGACCGCTCTCGCGGTGACAAGATCCGGGACAGGGTGAAGGCTTGGCGCAACGGCCTCGATCCGATCACCATGAACGATGGCCGGCAGTCCAATCTCCCGGACCACGTGGCGCAGGAACGCGGCCTTTTTACCGCTGCTTTCGACCAGATGGACGCAACAACCTGGAATCTCCGCCGCTGCGCACGCAATCACGAGCCCAGGAAACCCGCCCCCGGACCCGATATCGACCCAGATTGGCGCGTTCGGAAGCGCCGGCACCAGCGTCAGCAGCTGCAGTGAGTCGGCGACATGTCGCATCCATAAGCTGTCTATGCTCGCGTTTGAAATCAGGTTCTGGGTGCGCTGACGATCCAACAGCAATGCAACAAAGCGATCGATCCGCTCCACTGTTTCACGTGAAACATCGAACATCGCGAGGACACGCGCCCGATCCTCGCTTATGCAACCCGGAATGACCTCGATCGCCATGACCCTCCGCCGCGTGCGCGCCGGCCCTTCTACACCTGATTCCGACAAGATCGACGCAACGTGGGGGCAACATCGCCGGAAACGCCGTCGCCAGACCTCCCGCGGAGCAAGGCGATTTTCCCTAGGCCTACGCTCGCTGTTCCGACCTCAGCAGAATTCGATATAGTCTCAATACCGTTCATTTTAGGTAAAGCCCATTATCGAACGCTTTCGAACGGCGCCTTCGGCCTCATCCCGAGGAGCGCGGCGTAGGCGCGCAACCCCTGAGTTGCGCGCGTCCCCTCTCCCCGCGGCGTTCTTCACGCCGTGGGGAGAGGGTTAGGGTGAGGGGCAGGGGCAGTGAGGGGCAGGGGCACGTGAGGGGCGGGGCACGTGAGGGCCTTCCGGGCCGCGTTGGCTGAACTGCCAGAGCCGATCGACCGTGCACGTCTGTGCCGGCACCCGCCCCTCACCCCAACCCTCTCCCCATCGTGAAGAACGATGGGGAGAGGGAGGCGGGCACATCCTAGGGTTAAGTGAACGGTATTGAGTCCGGGCACAACGGAAACACAGTTTACCGCGATGCCGCTGTCCGGGTCACGCCCTTACGCACGAAGGCGGCCAGCAGCGTCAAGGCCGCAGGCGTAATTCCGTCGATCCGACCCGCATGTCCGATCGTTCGCGGCCGCGCCGCGGCAAATTTTTGCCGCGCCTCATTGGACAGACCCGGCACGCTTGCATAGTCGATGAAGTCCGGAATTTCAAAAGCCTCGTCACGGTGGAAGGCTGCGACATCGGCGGCCTGCCGGTCGAGATAAACCGCGTATTTGGCTTCGATCTCGAGCTGTGTGGCAATCGACGCCGGTGCGGCGAGAAATTCCGGCCATATCCGCCCGATGTCGGCTATCGCGATATCCGGATACGCCAACAGATCGAATGCGCTGCGGCGCTGACCATCCCGATTGAGCGCGATCCCGAAGGTCGCGGCTTGCTGAGGCGTCACCGACACCGCGCGGGCACGCTCACGCAGCGCTTCAAGGGCGGTCATTTTAGCGGCAAATTGCTCGCGGCGCCGGGCCCCGACGCAACCGATCTTGATCCCCCGGCCGGTCAGCCGCTGATCCGCATTGTCCGCCCGCAGCGTCAGTCGAAACTCCGCCCGCGATGTGAACATCCGATAGGGTTCGGTCACGCCGCGGCTGATCAGATCGTCGATCATCACGCCGAGGTAGGACTCGCACCGATCGAACACAACCGCGGAGCATCCGCCCGCACGCGCGGCCGCATTGAGCCCCGCCACCAGCCCCTGACCCGCCGCCTCCTCATATCCCGTGGTACCGTTGATCTGGCCGGCAAAAAACAATCCCCCGATCCGCTTCGCCTCCAGGGTCGGATTGAGTTCGCGGGCATCGATATGGTCATATTCGATCGCATAACCGTATCGGCTGATTTTCGCTCGTTCCAGGCCCGGGATCGTGGCCACAAAAGCATTTTGCACCTCTTCCGGCAGCGAGGTCGAAATGCCGTTCGGGTACACGGTGGGGTCATCCAGACCCTCCGGCTCCAAGAAAATCTGATGCCCGTCGCGCTCCCCGAAGCGAACGATCTTGTCCTCCACCGATGGACAATAGCGCG
The DNA here is from genome assembly GCA_963802745.1 of uncultured Alphaproteobacteria bacterium. Lineage (GTDB taxonomy): Bacteria > Pseudomonadota > Alphaproteobacteria > Rhizobiales > Xanthobacteraceae > JAJPKK01. Next base: position 90,395 of record CAWDKL010000001.1, read on the forward strand.
GTCCGCGGCTTTGGATTTGTCCGGAATACATCGGAGATCGATGGACATTGTCCCGGATGATCCGGTGCGTCGCTTCCGTGGTGCGGGTGATCCCGCACGGGACCTGCGGATTCTCGATCCGCGCCGTCAGCGCGGAAAACGGTTCCGGCGGACTATCCCCCACCTGCAACTCCAGCATCCCCCAATCGATGGTCCGCCCATCGAGTCGCGGAGGGGTCCCGGTCTTTAGCCTTCCAAGCGTAAACCCCAATCGGTGCAACGTCGCGGACAGGCCAAGTGCCGCCGCATCCCCGGCCCGGCCCGCCGGTGTCCGCTGTTCGCCGATGTGAATCAATCCACGCAGGAACGTCCCCGTCGTGACCACGACGGCGCCTGCCGATATTTCGCGCCCATCCTTTAAACGAACGGCCGAGACAGCGCCGCCGCTCACGACCACATCGTCGGCCTCCCCGGCCATTGTGGTCAGGTTCGGACATTCCGCGATCGCGCGCTGCATCGCGGCGGCATAGAGCTTCCGATCCGCCTGCGCCCGCGGTCCTCTGACGGCGGGTCCCTTGCGGCGATTGAGCACGCGAAACTGAATACCACCGGCATCCGCCACGCGGCCCATCAGGCCGTCGAGCGCATCGACTTCCCGGACCAAATGCCCCTTTCCCATGCCACCGATCGCGGGATTACAGGACATCGCCCCGATCGTCTCCAACCGCTGCGTGATCAATGCCGTGTCGGCGCCCATGCGGGCAGCGGCAGCGGCCGCTTCACAGCCGGCGTGCCCGCCGCCGATCACCACCACATCGTAACGCGCGCTCATCCGTGAAGGTCCTCATATGCAGGCAGCTAGACCGCATTCCGGGTCAGATTGGAACACCTGAAGTCATGGCCTGGCTCGTCCCGGCCATCCACGTCTTCCGTGCAAAGCCGTCGCAAGCAAGACGTGGATGGGACCGTGATGGCGACGAACCCGCACCGTGACCACATGGTGTTTCCACCCTACGTCCAATACCGTCCACGTAACCCTCGGATGCGCCCGCCCCCTCTCCCCATCGTTCTTCACGATGGGGAGAGGGCTGGGGTGAGGGGCAGATGCCAGCACAGACGGCGCGGCTGATCGTCTCTCGCAGATGCAACGAATGCACCCCGAAGGCTCTCGCGTCTCTCTGCCCCTCACCCTAACCCTCTCCCCGCGGCGTGAAGAACGCCGCGGGGAGAGGGGACGCGCGCAACTCCGTGTTACGTGAAGGTATCGCACCTAGACCCAATTCCAATCATATCACTCCGAGTCATGGCCTGGCTCGTCCGGCTCGTCCCGGCCATCCACGTCATCCGTGCAAAGCCGTCGCAAGCAAGACATGGATGGGACCGTGATGGCGACGAACCGGCACCGTGACCACATGGTGTTTCCACCCTGCGTCCAATACCGTCCGGTAACCCTCGGATGCGCCCGCCCCCTCTCCCCATCGTTCTTCACGATGGGGAGAGGGCTGGGGTGAGGGGCAGATGCTAGCACAGACGGCGCGGCTGATCGTCTATCGCAGATCCAACGAATGCACTCCCGAAGGCTCTCACGTGCCTCTGCCCCTCACCCTAACCCTCTCCCCGCGGCGTGAAGAACGCCGCGGGGAGAGGGGACGCGCGCAACTCCGTGTTAAGTGAAGGTATCGCACCTAGACCCAATTCCGATCATATCCGACACTGCGAGTCTATGCACTGGACTCGTCCCGGCCATCCAGCGTCTTCCGTGCAAAGTCGCCGCACGCAAGACGTGGATGGGACCGTGATGGCGACGAACCGGCACCGTGAGCACATGGTGTTTCCACCCTACGTCCAATACCGTCCACGTAACCCTCGGATGCGCCCGCCCCCTCTCCCCATCGTTCTTCACGATGGGGAGAGGGCTGGGGTGAGGGGCAGATGCCAGCACAGACGGCGCGGCTGATCGTCTCTCGCAGATGCAACGAATGCACTCCCGAAGGCTCTCACGTGTCTCTGCCCCTCACCCTAACCCTCTCCCCGCGGCGTGAAGAACGCCGCGGGGAGAGGGGACGCGCGCAACTCCGTGTTAAGTGAGGGTATCGCACCTAGACCCAATTCCGATCATATCCGAACAATCCGAGTCATGGCCTGTAGCTTGTCCCGGCCATCCGCGTCTTCCGTGCAAAGCCGTCGCAGGCAAGACGTGGATGGGACCGTGATGGCGACGAACCGGCACCGTGACCACATGTGTTTCCACCCTGCGTCCAATACCGTCCACGTAACCCTCGGATGCGCCCGCCCCCTCTCCCCATCGTTCTTCACGATGGGGAGAGGGCTGGGGTGAGGGGCAGATGCCGGCACAGACGGCGCGGCTGATCGTCGCTCGCAGATGCAACGAATGCACCCCGAAGGCTCTCACGTGCCTCTGCCCCTCACCCTAACCCTCTCCCCACGGCGTGAAGAACGCCGCGGGGAGAGGGGACGCGCGCAACTCCGTGTTACGTGAACGGTATTGCACCCAAGCCGCTGCAACCCAATCGTCTCTTGCCCGCAGACCGCCGCTGTTTCACGTGAAACATATCATTTACCAACGCAAAAATCCCGAAAGATCGCGTCGAGAACATCCTCGACATCGACGCGACCGACCAGCCGTCCGAGCGCACGCGCGGCCAGCCGGAGCCCCTCGGCTACGATATCCTCTTCCATACGCGCGCCATGCTCCAACGCCCACCCCAACGCCTCCCGGCAGGCCGCCAAATCGGCGCGGTGCCGTTCGCGCGTTATCGCCGCGGGCCCAGCCGTACCGAAAACACGCACTGCATGTTCCGCAATGCCGGCGACAAGGGACTCAATCCCCGCCCCCGTCGCGGCGGAGACACAATAGCACGCCCCCACGAATAATGGATTTCCGGCAAACAACGCGGCCTTGCCCTCTTCGACCAAATCACATTTATTGAAGACCGACCAAACCGACCGTCCCTCCGCCCCCTCCAGCCATTCCGGCGGGTTCGTCGGTTCCGGCGCGCTGGCGTCAACCACCCATAACACCAGATCGGCCGCGCCCGACCGTTCCGTCGCCCGCCGAATCCCCTCCCGTTCCACCGGATCTTCGGATGAACGAAGACCTGCCGTATCCAAAATCGTGACCGGATACCCACCCAAATCCAGGTGCACTTCGATCACGTCGCGCGTCGTGCCGGCATAGGGCGAAACGATCGCGGCTTCCCGCCTGGCCAGTTTGTTCATCAGCCGCGACTTACCGACGTTGACCGGACCCGCTATCGCAACCGTAAGCCCATCCCGCAACCGCTCCCCGCGATGTTTGTCATCCAGCAATGCCCCGATCTCCCGGTGAATCTCCGACGCGATCGCAAGCGCCGGCCGCAACAGATCTTGCGGAACCCCACCTTCGTCCGGAAAATCGATCATCGCCTCGACCAAGGCCAAAGCCTCGATCAACCGGCCTCGCCAACGTTCCGCGCGATCCCCCAATAACCCCCGAAATTGCAGAAAGGCTTGCCGTCGCTGCGCTTCGGTTTCGGCGCCGATCAAATCGGCCAGTCCTTCGACCCGCGTCAGATCGAGCTTTCCGTTGGCGAATGCCCGGCGGGTGAACTCCCCCGGCTGCGCCGGACGCAGTCCCGGTAGGCGCCCAAGCGCCGTCACCAGCGCCATTACCACAGCCTGGCCGCCATGGACTTGAAATTCCGCCGTATCTTCGCCCGTCTCGCTTCCCGGTCCCGGAAACCACAATACCAATGCCTCGTCGATGAATTCGTCTCCAGCGGCCCCATTTTCTTTGATACCCGTGGTCCCGACTTGCTGCCGCAACCGCGCCAACAGGGCATGTCGCGGCTTCGGGATCCGCCCGGCAAGGGCCTTTACGGCATCGCCTGCCCGCGGACCGCTCACACGGATCACCGCAATGGCGGACAGGCGGACGGCCTGAAGACAAGGCAAAGATCGTGTCGCGGTCGATCGTCATCTAAAAGCCTGTCTGATACGACACACCCGGCATATCGTTATCAGTATGCTGCCGAGAATTCCCGGCGGCACAAGCCCCCGGGAACATCCATGACAGACTCCGGCGAAAATCGTCTCGCTCAAACCAGCAGCCCCTATCTGCTGCAGCACAAGAACAATCCCGTCGATTGGTGGCCCTGGTGTCCGCAAGCGCTCGATGAGGCCAGACGCCTCGATAAACCGATATTGCTCTCCATCGGCTATGCGGCTTGCCACTGGTGCCACGTGATGGCCCATGAGAGTTTCGAGGATGACCGAACCGCGGCGGTCATGAACCGCCTGTTCGTCAACATCAAGGTTGACCGCGAAGAACGGCCCGATATCGACCAAATCTACATGACCGCCCTCCATCACCTGGGCGAGCGAGGTGGCTGGCCCTTGACGATGTTTCTCACCCCAAAAGGCGAGCCCATTTGGGGTGGTACCTACTTCCCAAACGTGTCGCGCTATGGCCGGCCGGGCTTCACCGACATTCTCGAGGAAGTCGCCCGCCTCTATCGCGACGAGCCGCAACGAATCGAGCATAATCGCACCGCCCTCATGCAGGCGCTGGCAACCAAGGCACGAAGCCAGCACAACGCCGCGCTAGGCCCCGCGGACCTCGATGCTGCCGCCGCTGCCATCGCACGCGCCTTCGATCACACCCATGGGGGCTTTGGCCGCGCACCCAAATTTCCCCAATGCAGCATTTTGGAGCTGTTATGGCGCACCGGAATGCGCCGAGACGACGAACGTTTTTACAACCTGGTCGAACTGACCCTGGCGCATATGAGCGAGGGCGGAATCTACGACCATCTGGGGGGCGGCTTCTCCCGCTACGCGGTCGATGACAAATGGCTCGTCCCGCATTTCGAAAAGATGCTGTACGACAATGCGCAATTGCTTGAATTGCTGGGTCTTGCCTACGTCCGCACCGGCGGGACGCTTTACCGCAATCGCGCCGAAGACACCGTTCAATGGCTCGTCCGCGAAATGACCACACCGGCCGGTGCATTCTGCGCATCGTTGGATGCCGACTCCGACGGCGAAGAAGGCAAATTTTATGTCTGGTCGCCGGCCGAAATCGAAGCGGTCCTGGGCGCAAGCGACGCGGCGCTCTTCTGCAGCGCCTATGACGTAACGGCTGCAGGCAATTTCGAAGGACATAATATTCTCAACCGGCTTCATGTGTTGCAGGGCACGTTTGACGTCTCCCAGTCCACCGATTCCGCAGACGATGATGACCGTCTTGTTCCATTACGGGCAAAACTCTTAGCCGCTCGCAATACCCGCGTAAGACCGGGCCTCGACGACAAGGTGCTGGCCGATTGGAACGGCCTTATGATCGCGGCCTTGGCCAACACCGGAGCCATGTTATCGAAGCCGGCTTGGATCGATATGGCCCGCCGGGCTTTTGCGTTCATCGTCGGTCATATGACGCAGGATGATCGACTGGCTCACGCCTGGCGCGATGATAATCTTTTGTTTCCGGGATTCGCTTCAGATTTTACGTTCATGATCAAAGCCGCGATCGCACTATATGAAGCCACCGGCGTCATAGATTATCTCGCGCACGCCGTCCGCTGGCAGATCGCATTCGAACGCCACTATATCAACCGCACGAATGGCGGATATTTCTTCACGGCCGCCGATGCCGAAGGCCTGATCGTACGCCCCAAATCCACGACGGATGAAGCGATACCCAACTATCATGGTATTGCGGCGCAGAACCTTGTGCGCCTTGCCATCCTGACCGGCGACGATATCTGGCGCCAGCGGGCTGATATCCTGTTCGATGGTCTCCTGCCGGCGGCGGCCGAGAGCCTGCTTGTGCACGCCAGCCTGGCGAACGCACTCGACCTGCGACTGCGCGCCATCGAGATCGTCGCCGTCGGGCCGCAAGCAGATCGTTTTGCCAAGACCGCGCAAACGCTTCCATTCTTGGACCGCGTTTTGCTGCGCGCCAATTCCACGGAGCAATTGCCACCCAAACATCCGGTGCGGACGGCATCGCTTTCGGCAGACCAGACCGCGGCCTTTGTGTGCGCCGGCGAAAAATGCTCGCTGCCGGTGATCGATTCCAACCTCCTCGGCGCCGCCGTTGCGGCGGCGCGGGTCAACGCCGGTACAATGTAATACTACCCGACCTATCCACCTCTCCCAGAGGGCTCCCAGCGGGAGAGGTCGCGAGCGCACCCTCGCACGCTATGTGCAGAGACGATGCCGCAAGGCGAGCATCACCGCGCGCGCACCGCGAACGGACCGATTTCCGGTTTGGCCTGCGTGTCTGCGAACTGCCCAAGTTCCACTTTAACGCCGCGAGCGATCGCGGCCCTTTCGTTGCCGGCCTGGAAGCACGAAAAATCAGGCCGATCCTTCCAGGCCCACGGCCCGCATAGCTTTATGCCGGCCTTGATGGCGGCGTCATGCACCATATTGATCGCTCGTTCATAGTCGGGATCGCCCTGACGAAACCCGGAAAAATTGCCGAGGTCGCTGCTCGCCGCAAACAGCGCGTGCACACCTGGTACTTTTGCAATCTCATCGGCGTTTTTGAGACCTTCGAGCGTCTCGATCATCAGCACCAGCACGACATTATCGTTGATGGTGTTGCGATAGCCCCCCGGCACGTTGCCCCACATATCGGCATCGAACGCCGCTCCGCCGCCGAGGCTGCGTTTTCCCAAGGGAGGAAAATACGTCCAATCCCTTGCCGCGATGGCTTCTTCGACCGAATCCACGGTCGGCACCACCACGACCAGCGCGCCCGCATCGAGCGCGTGCTGAATTTGAAATTCATCCGCATAAGGGACACGAACGCCCGGAACCGCCTTGGCGTTGGGACAGGTCCGCCAGGCCTTGCCGACCTGATCCCACGTGTTGTTTGCGTGCTGCATCTCGGTCCAGATGAAGTCGTAGCCGGCGTTCGCCATCGCGCAATAGGTTGATGGATCAATTCCGGAGGACACCGTACCTCCCACCAGTTTGCCCCCCGACAGCAATTTGATCTTGGCCGGATTCCAGACTTTCGTACCCGGTGGAGGCGTAAACGCACTCCCATATTTCCAGGTTGTCGCATCGAACGGACCCTGATTGACGGCTCCGGGCAGCGCCGTTTGGCGCGCCTTGCTGTCAACGCCGGCGGGCGCCGCCAGCGGAAATGGATTCTGCTGTGCGCCGGCAACCCCAGCGGAAAGGGCCATTACCAGGCCCGTCACAATCGTTTTGATCGGGTACCTCATCGCGCTTCCTCCCCTTTTTTGGCTAGTTGCTCGTGGCGGCTTCAGCCGCTCACGTGTTCATCGAATTGAAAAACTCGGAGTTTCGCTTGGTGTTTCTCAATTTATCCAGCAGAAAATCGATCGCATCCATGGTGCCCATCGGATTCAAGATACGCCGCAGCACGTACATCTTTTTCAGTACATCCGGCGGCGTAAGCAACTCCTCCTTCCGCGTGCCGGAACGTGTAATGTCGATGGCCGGGAAGGTCCGCTTGTCCGCGACCTTCCGATCGAGGATCAACTCGGAATTACCGGTCCCCTTAAATTCTTCGAAGATCACTTCATCCATTCGGCTGCCGGTATCGATCAAAGCCGTGGCGATGATGGTCAGCGACCCTCCTTCTTCGATATTACGCGCGGCGCCGAAAAATCGCTTCGGCCGCTGCAGCGCGTTCGCATCGACACCACCGGTCAAGACCTTTCCGGACGACGGCACCACGGTATTATACGCGCGGCCAAGCCGGGTAATCGAATCGAGCAAGATCACCACGTCGCGCCCGTGCTCGACCAGTCGTTTGGCTTTTTCGATAACCATTTCGGCGACTTGAACGTGCCGCTGGGCCGGCTCGTCGAACGTCGATGAAATCACCTCGCCCTTGACCGAGCGCTGCATGTCGGTCACTTCCTCCGGCCGCTCATCGATCAATAGAACAATGAGATAGCACTCCGGATGATTTGCGGTGATCGCGTGGGCGATGTTTTGCAGCAGGACTGTCTTTCCGGTGCGCGGAGGCGATACGATCAACGCCCGCTGGCCTTTGCCGATCGGCGCTACGATGTCGATGACCCGCGCCGACAAATCCTTTTTCGTTGCATCATCATGCTCCATACGGAGCCGTTCGTCCGGATACAGCGGGGTCAAATTATCGAAATTGATCTTATGGCGAGCCTTCTCCGGCTCTTCAAAATTGATGGTATTCACTTTCAACAGAGCAAAGTACCGTTCACCCTCTTTCGGGCTTCGAATTTCGCCCTCGACAGTGTCTCCGGTGCGCAGACCGAAGCGGCGAATTTGCGAAGGCGAGACATAAATGTCATCCGGCCCCGGCAGATAGTTCGCCTCGGGCGCGCGTAAGAAGCCGAAGCCATCTTGAAGGACTTCGACCACACCTTCGCCGATGATATCGACTTCCTTGCTGGCGAGCTGCTTCAGGATGGCAAACATCAACTCTTGCTTGCGCATCGTTCAACGCATTCTCGACGCTATGTTCCTCCGCAAAGCCGAGCAATTCGACTGGAGACTTCGATTTAAGATCTTGGAGCTTCATTTCCCGCATGCGGGTATTCCTATAGTGATCGACCTGAACGCCGATCGTACTGATGACGGAAGGAGGAGCAGGGCCTTGCTGAGGCTAAACGCCCGCCAGCTTTAAGATGCCAGGACCGTTGTCGGGCCTACGCGGCAGTTACCAGCCTGCATAAGGTGAGGTAGCATGAACATACGTCACCTCCTGTCCCAACACAAGAGCTGACATCGCCTATCCGATGAATCCACCTATCAAAATGGCTTGATCACGACCAACAACACAATCCCGACCATCAGCACAGCCGGTACCTCGTTGATGATCCGGAAAAAAACCGGTGAGTGCCGATTTCGGTCCGCCGCAAAATCGGCGGTCCATCGTACCAGCACCCCGTGAATTCCAGACATTACAACAACCAAAAGTAGCTTTGCCAAGAACCAAGGCGACGACGTCCACTGGCCTTCATACGCCAGCGTGATCCCCAACGTCCAGGTCACAACCATAGATGGATTTATGATACCCCTCAACAATCTCCGTTCCATGACCTTAAAAGTCTCGGACTGCCGCGACCCGACCTCCGCATCGCAATGATAAACGAACAATCTGGGGAGGTACAGCATGCCCGCCATCCAGGCAATGACCGCAATGACATGAAAAGCCTTCATCCACTGGTAGATTTGGGATCCCGCCGACGCATCCAGCCCTGCCCCACCCAACAGGCCGATAAGCCCGAAGCTCAACGCCACCACGATTGCTACGCTGAGCAACGCTCGTGCCATCATCGCCCCCACCGAACCCTCAGCTAGACACCGTAGCGCCTGACGCGCGCCAGCATCTGTTCTACATGCGCTATCGGAGTCTCCGGCAGAATTCCGTGGCCAAGATTGAAGATAAAGGGCTTGTCGGAAAAAGCGCTCAGAATGGCATCGACCTCGCGATCCAACGCATCGCCACCGGCCAACAACGCCAGCGGATCCAAATTCCCCTGGACAATTCGCCGGCTTTGAACCTCTGCGCGAACAAAATTCCGATCGATAGCCCAATCGAGGCCGACCGCATCGACCGCGACATTCTCCAGATATGGCACTAAGGACGTACCTGCGCCTCTCGGAAAGCCGATGACTTTCGCCCCTGGAATTTTCTGCCGCAGTCCGTTCACGATCGCGGCCGCAGGCCTGATACACCACTTATCGAACTCATCCGGCCCGAGTACTCCGGCCCACGTATCAAATAGCTGAACGACATCGACGCCCGCCATAAATTGCTGCGCCAGATAGTCGATCGAAGCCCGTACCAAAATTTCGATCAGCTTCCCGAACGCCTCCGGATACCTGTAGGCGAACAATCTTGCCGGTGCCTGATCGGGCGTCCCATGCCCGGCAACCATGTACGTAGCTACCGTCCACGGAGCGCCGCAGAACCCAATCAGTGTAACTTCCGTCGGTAATTCAGCCCGCACCCGTTCGATCGTCTCGAACACGGGCGCCAGCACACGCAAATCAATCTTCTCCGAAATTCGACCAACCCCGTCCTCCATCTCGATCGGCGGAGCCAGCAGCGGACCTTCCCCGGCCGAAAATGTTACCGTCTGCCCGAGAGCGTGCGGCACCACGAGGATATCGGAAAACAAGATTGCAGCATCGAATCCAAATCTCCGGACCGGTTGCACGGTCACTTCAGCTGCCATTGCGGGTGTAAAACACAGATCGAGAAAAGACCCGGCACGCAAACGCAACTCCCGATATTCGGGCAGATATCGTCCGGCTTGCCGCATCATCCATACGGGTATTTTTGTGTCCCTGCCCTCCAGGACTTTCAAGATACTACGATCTGTAGCCGCGTTATCCATGCGTCACCACGTTCAAGACTAATTCTAACAGAGAGATCTAGGATTCGGTTTTTTTAAGAAGATTGCCGGTCGAAGAGACTCATGAATCGTTGTTCACAAGATCGCTCTTCGCTGTCCACAGCGTACGAGGCACGACCCGCCTCGATTTGAACTGACGCCGCTCGAAATTCTCCTTTTCCTGGAATGGCTTGACGTGGTCATGCTGGTTTACCATTCCTCCGTGTCCGTTCAAGGAGCAGCGTGAAGGATCTGTGGATGATCGTCGCGCGCACGATCTCATTGTGGACAGATTTTCCCGCGATCCATGCAACTCGCTTGCTCTCCCCCTCGTAGCATGGCTTTGTCCCACCCTGTCCACAGATATCCAATGACCTGTTGATGCCGCATCGCAATGCAAGCTTCTTTCATCTCCACCTCGTGTCGGACTCCACCGGCGAGACGCTCATCACGGTTGCTCGCGCGGCCTCTGCGCAATACGTCAATGCGTCTCCGGTCGAGCATGTCTATCCGGCAGTTCGTACCGATAAGCAACTAGAACGCGTATTAGCTGAGATAGATCAATCCCCGGGAATTGTTCTTTACACCTTGCTTGATCCTGCCTTGATCGAACGGTTGGAGAAGAAATGTAGCGACAACGGCCTTCCGTGTTTATCCATCCTGGGTCCCGTGCTTCAGCTGTTTCGGGCCTATCTGGGTGCCGAATCCACGCATAAGGTGGGGGCTCAGCACATTCTCAATGCCGACTATTTCAAGCGCATCGATGCGCTAAATTATACCATGATGCACGATGATGGTCAGCTTCCCGACGATCTCGATAGCGCCGATGTGGTGCTACTCGGCGTGTCGCGGACATCAAAGACGCCCACGTCGATCTATCTCGCAAACCGCGGTGTGAAGACGGCCAATATTCCGCTGGTACCGGGCATTCCGGCCCCGATACAGCTCGAAAAGATACGAAATCCACTGGTCGTTGGGCTATTTGCCAGTCCCGAACGCATCGTTCAGATCCGCGAAAACCGGATGCTCGGGCTCAATGCGCATCGTGAAGACGACCAGTACATCGATAGAAAATCCGTCTCGGAAGAGGTGGCGTTTTCCCGACAATTCTGTGCCAGGAACAATTGGCCGCTGATCGATGTGAGCCGCCGTTCGATCGAGGAGACGGCGGCCCTTATCATGGCCATGCTGGTCGAGCGGCGGCGCTTAGGGTTAGCGACATGATATCGATGTGGTGTTCGCCCCAACCACTCGTATTGGCCTCGCGCAGCGCAACCCGACTGACGATATTGCAAGCTGCCGGCATCCCGGTCGAAGTCTCGGTGCCGGATGTCGATGAACGCGCGGTCGAATCTGCGGCGCAACCGCAAAGCCCGCAGGATGTCGCCGCTTTACTGGCGCGAGAAAAGGCATGGAATGTCGCACGGAAAATGCCCGGGCGTTTGGTTGTCGGCAGCGACCAAACACTTGCGCTTGGCATCCAACGCTTCGACAAGCCCAATGACCGTGCCGCTGCTCGCTCGCAACTGAGCGCACTCATCGGGCGAACCCATCATCTATACTCTGCGGTTGCTTTGGTCCGCGACGGCGACCTTCTGCTGGAGGAACAAGACAGCGCCAAATTGACGATGCGAGACGTATCGGAGGCTTGTCTCGATCGCTATTTGCAGGTCGCCGGTGACAGTGTCCTAAATAGCGTCGGGGGCTATCAGCTTGAGAAGCTCGGAATTCAGCTGTTCGAGCGGATTGATGGTGACCACTTTACCATACTCGGCCTTCCGCTGCTCCGCCTATTGGAACTTCTGCGACGCGAAGGTAGCCTTCTGACTTAACGGCGCGGAGAGATTGGCGCGATATCGACATGTTGGTGATCGGTCTCACAGGCTCCATGGGCATGGGCAAATCCACCACGGCACGGCTGTTCTCCGAGGCCGGTGTTCCCGTCTATGATGCGGACGCGGTGGTGCATCGTCTCTATACGGGTGAAGCCGTCCCGCTGATCGAAGCGGCCTTTCCGGGTGTGACGACTGTTGCCGGAGTCGATCGGCAAAAGCTTGCCGCACAGCTCGTCGACAATTCCAAGATGCTGAAACGATTGGAAGACATTGTGCATCCGCTGGTGCGCCGGGAGGAGCAAAATTTCTTGAGCGAGGCGAGACACGCAGGTGCTGCCGTCGCGGTGCTCGATATTCCGCTGCTATTGGAGACAGGTGGGGATCGACGGGTTGACGTGCTCGTGGTCGTCACGACGACGCCCGAGTTGCAGCGCGCCAGAGTGTTCGAACGTGCCGGCATGACCGAGCAGAAGTTCCAAACGCTGCTGGCGAAGCAGGTGCCGGATGCCGACAAGCGGCGCCGGGCGGACTTCATAGTGGATACGTCTCATGGAATCGAATGTGCGCGTAGCCAAGTCCTGGATATTTTGTCTAAAGTGAGCAAGTTGCCGATTCGCGAAAGGCCGTCGAAATCCTCATGCGGGAGATCGTCTTCGATACCGAAACGACAGGCTTAGACCCTTTCCAGGGGCATCGGCTGGTCGAAATCGGTTGCGTCGAATTGGTCAATCGGTTTCCGACCGGACGGACCTTCCACTGCTATATCAACCCGGAAAGGGACATTCCGGGTGAAGCTTTTGCGGTCCACGGTCTGTCTTCCGACTTTCTCAAGGACAAACCCATATTTTCCGACGTTGCGGACGATCTTCTCGCTTTCATCGACGGATCACGGTTGGTCGCGCATAATGCGGGATTCGACCTCGGCTTTCTCAATGCCGAGCTTGAACGCGCCGAATATCCCGCGATCCCCCGCGATCAGCTGATCGATACGTTGCTCCTGGCGCGCCGGAAATACCCTGGCGGTTCGAATCGCCTGGATGATCTCTGCGGCCGATTTCGGAATCGATAACAGCCATCGTACCAAACACGGCGCCCTGCTCGATGCCGAGTTGCTGGCCGAAATCTATCTCGAATTAATCGGGGCGCGACAGGCGCAATTGGCATTGGTGGTGGCAAGCGACGCATCGGATGTTGGGAGAGGTTACAGCCATATCGCCAAAATCCGGCCTGCTCCACTGCCAAATCGGCTAACCGAGGCCGATCTCGCCGCACACCAAGCGTTCATCGCCGAGCTTGGCCCAAAGGCAATCTGGAATGACTATTTAGCGGCCGACAGGTAAGCAACCTCCGCCGCGGCTATAGAATTCACGTCTTCCTTGCACAGGATCGTAGGGTGTGCAAAATCGCCCGGGCACGGCGGAGCAACCGGCACGGCTTCGCCGGCGATTTTGCGCACGCGGTCGGCCCTCACATGATTATTATCACGCGGTGTCGCGATCGCGGCGCTGAGTAAAGGCCTGCGCGTGCGCAAAATCGCCATTTGACGCCGTGCGCGCTGCCTCCGTCTCGCAGGGCGATTTTGCACACCCTACGTGTTCGGACCTCACCGGAATCCCGTCTAGAATTCACGTCTTCCTTGCACAGCCGTCGCAAGCAAAACGTGGATGCCCGCGACAAGCGCGGGCATGACGCCGAGGGTGATTCGACCCGATCGAAATCCGGTCTAGCTCATGCGCATGGGTATAGCGCCCAAAAAGTCGCGCTTACCGATATCAACTCCGCAATGCCGGAGAATCGCGTAGGCCGCCGTGGTATGAAAATAGAAGTTCGACAGCAAGAAGTGATTGAGATAATCGGCCCCTTTCATGTGACCCTTATTGGTCGGGCCCAGCGGGAACGTTATCTCGCGATCACCGGAAGCATCGATCTGCTTGGTATCGAGGGTCTTGATAAATGCCAGGGTCTTGGCGATTCGCTCCTTAAGCTCGTCAACCGTCGTTTCATTGTCCTCGAAACGAGGCGCCTCGACGCCGGCCAAGCGCGCCGACCCGTTTTTTGCGAGGTCCGTGGCAATCTGCACCTGGCGGACCAGGGGAAACATGTCGGGAGATAAACGCGATTGCAGCAATACCGACGGCTCGATCTTTTTTGCCGCTGCGTACGCGGATGCCTTGTCGAGAATAGCGGATAGCGCTTCGAGGCCGATTTGAAAAACCGGAATCGAAGCATTGGACATTGAATACTGCATTGGATGATCCTCCCTGAAGATGGGTCTGTGGTGAAGTTGCGGTAAAACGAACGCCTTGATCGGCGACTTACTACCCAATCATCAAACTTGGGTAGGTGCCTCAGGCTGCATTTCCGCCAGGCGGCGCTGATATAATCCAACGAAATCAATGGGGTGCAACATGAGGGGTGGAAATCCGCCGTTCGAAATGGCCGTGGATATGATCTCCCGGGCAAAAGGAAATAACAGCCGAGGACACTCGATCATGAGGAGCGGCCCTACATTCTCTTGCGGAATGTTGGTGAGCCGAAAGACGCCCGCATAATTAAGGTCGAAAGCAAACAGGACGTTGCCGTTGAGCTCGGCCTTACCCTCGAGCTTCAGCTCGACCTCGAAGTCGGTAGCGGCAATCTGCCGCGGGTTGACGTTGATCTGAATGCCGATCTGAGGTTGTTGCTGCTGCTGGAGCAATGAGTTTGGTGCGTTGGGGTTCTCGAACGAGAAATCCTTGGTGTATTGTGTAATCACAGTGAGGTTGGGCGCTGCCCCCGGGGTCGCACCATCGCCATTTGTTGTCGTCATCGTTGTCTCCGCCCGCCGAGCGACGCCCGTTGAAGGTTCGGTGGCGTGGCTAACACAGGCTATTGGTCGGGACAAGGATGGGTGGGAGCCGGGCGTGCATCTTTTGACCAGGCCGACGCGCCGGCGGCGTCAGGATCGCGTAAAGCCGCGATAGTCACCCATCGGTTCGGCGCTTTCGCCGTGGCAGCTGTCGGGTGGGAAGCGTGCGCCACTCCGTGGGCGCGAGGTCCACGACATCACTTGCATTGTCCCGCGCCTTGGCGGCAAGTCCGCGCCGCAAGCCTGCCAGCATCCAGCGCCGAAATGCCGGGACCATCGCGGAAGCGCCGAGCAGGCCGGTAATAAACCCCGGAATAATCAGGAGAATTCCCGCGATCCCTGCCGTTGCTCCAGTGCTCGCGAAGGATGTTGCGGTGATTTGAAGGTCTTCTGCTCTTCCATATGAACGCGTCGCGGTTGTGCGGGCCATACGGCTGAGCAGCACAAGTCCCGTGAGCGAGACGGCGATCAGCAGTGCCAACGCCTTGACGAAACCCACCACTTCCGCAACCAGCATGAATGCGACCAGCTCGGCGATGGGCATGACCAGAATCGCAATCGCAATGATCCTGAGAGCGTGCATAAGAGGCGATACCTCGACCAAAATTTGTGTGGGACCTGCCGTCATCTCCACTCTCGCATCATCATTGCGCAAATGCGAAGACATTATGTTGCCGTGGTTCGTCTTGATAGTCTAAGCTGCACTCCAGAGCTTGGCTCGGCCACGCGGTCTTGGAACCAATTCGTTCGTTCCTTACATAAGGCTCCTTAGCCGTTTGGAAAGGGTCGGCGCCAGGGACGCAAGTTGACAGGCGCAGGACTGGACGCTACAGCCAGCTGTGAAAGCATGCACGACGTGTTTGACATCACCACCATCATCTTTCTGGCGCTCGCGGTGTTCATCTTTCTCCGGCTGCGCAGTGTGCTCGGACAAAAGACGGGTCGCGAGCGTCCGCCTTATGATTATTCCGCTGCCGATTCATTGCGCAATGCGTCCCCCGACAAAGTCATTCCGTTGCCGCAACGCCAGGTCGAGCCCAACAAACCGATCGAGGGCAGCAAACCGGTCGAGCGCCTGTCAGGAATTGCGGTGCCAGGATCGCCGGTGGCCAAGGTGCTTGAGGCCATCATGGAAGCGGACAAGAATTTCGATCCGAAGCATTTCGTAGCCGGTGCAAAGTCGGCTTACGAGATGATCGTGACCGCCTATGCGGAGGGTGACCGCCGGGAACTGAAGAATTTGCTGGCCCGAGAGGTATTTGAGGGGTTCGATGCGGTCATTCGCGATCGTGAATCGCGCGGACAAACCGTGGAGACCCGTTTTGTTTCGATCGATGCCGCCGATATAACGGCCGCCGAATTGCGCGGCAAAATAGCACAGATCACGATGCGTTTCGTTTCTCAGCTGGTGTCGGCGATCCGTGATCGCGAGGGCAATGTTACCGAAGGCAGTGCGGACAAAGTCACGAGCGTTACCGATGTGTGGACCTTTGCGCGCGATACCACATCACGCGACCCCAACTGGAAGCTGGTGGCCACCGAATCGGGCGGGTGAAGCGGGGTCGGGTAACCTGCGATGGGTGCCGCTAAATCTGGCATGTCTCATTGCAGCGCTGTTGATCGACACCGTCATCGGCGTGGGGGCACAAGCGCGATGGCACCCAATGCCGCCGCCGAAATTGTCGGAGCCGGCGGCAAAATCGACGGCAAGGCGCACCGATTTTGATAGCGGTCGTCCGCTAACGCGCCCGAACCGGCTGCTCCCGCCCAATCCCGCCCTCGAAGGAGGGGCCAACTCAAATCCAGCGCAGCCCCTGCGATTTCCCAATGCGGCGCTCGAACCGGTAACCTGGTCGGCGCTCGCGGGCTGGCAAGACGACGATCACGCCAGCGCTTTCGCGACCTTTCGGGCAAGTTGCCGGTCGATGGTTCACAGTGCGTCCGGCAACGATGCGCGGCCGATTCGGGATGCCTTGCGTATAGTCTGTGCACGAGCGTTGAAGGTAGACCGGTTCGATCAAGAATTGGCGCGACGTTTCTTCGAAACCAACTTCGTTCCGATTCGTATTCGCAAGCTTGGCGATGCTGCGGGCTTTCTGACCGCGTATTACGAACCAATCGTCGATGGCTCGCGCGTTCCTACGCCGGAATTTACCGTTCCGATCTACCGGCGGCCACCCGACCTGCTAGCGGCGGGCGCATCGCAGCCGGGCGGCCCGTTTCCCAATCACGGTCGCGCGTTCCGCCGAACGCCAACCGGGGAATTGGTGCCATATTACGATCGCGGGGAGATTGAGGACGGCGCACTCGACGGTCAGCAATTAGAAATTTGTTGGCTCCGCAGCGCTACCGAAGCTCTCTTTGTCCAGATTGAAGGGTCCGCTCGCATACGCCTCGAAGACGGTGCGATGTTGCGCCTCAACTACGATGCCCATAACGGCTATCCGTATGTTCCGGTTGGACGCGTTCTCATCGATCGGAAGATCATTCCACCTGAAGAAATGTCGATGCAGCGGATAAGGGATTGGATGCAGGCCAATCCGGATGCGGCCAAAGACGTTCGTCGCCAGAATCGCTCCGTGGTGTTCTTTCGTGTCGTCGGATTGACCGACCATGACGAGGCCCTGGGAGCGCAGGGTATTCCGCTATCGGCCGGTCGTTCGATTGCGGTGGACAATTCGGTCCATGTGCTGGGCACGCCGTTTTTCATTGAAGCGGATCTGCCGCTCGACGGCGCCCCCGCGCTCTCCCGATTCCGCCGCACCATGATAGCGCAAGACACCGGGTCCGCCATCGTGGGTCCGGCTCGCGCCGACCTCTATTTCGGGGCCGGCGACGAAGCGGGACGACTTGCCGGGCGCATTCGCCAGTCGGGGCGGTTCTCCATGCTGATCCCGCGGGAACTCGACCCGAGCGCTACGGGAATTCACGTTCCGATGCCGCCGGTAAGGCCCCTCATTCCGAACAGGGTTACATCGAAGACCGAGATTGCGCCGAAGCCGGCAAAGACCGCGATGCAGAAGACGTCGGTCCAAATCGAATCGCATCGCGGTTCGCGCAGGTCGTACCGATGAAAGATGACGAATTGGCGCCTGCGCCTAACCGGCGTTCCAGGCTCCGCCGGCTATTGAGTGCGGATGAGGAGGAAATTTGGAGCCTTGTATCGCGCACCGTGAAGCCGTTGCGGCCCAGCCGTAAAAGCCCGCTCGCCCGGCACAAACCGACGGGCAACAATATCATTCAACCACCGGCCACAAAGCCCATCGCGGATCATGTTCCGCGAGCAAGGATGCCACAACCGGCGCCGGCATCGCCGCCGGTTGCAATCGCGCGACGTGAAAAGCAACAACTCGCGCGCGGGCGTCTGCGTATCGACGCGCGCATCGATCTGCACGGCATGACGCAAGCACAAGCGCACGGCGACTTGTTGCAATTCCTCTATCGTTCGCAGAGCAGGGGCGCACGATTCGTGCTGGTCATCACCGGCAAGGGCGCACCTGACCTTGCGCGCAGCCGCGGCGTGCTTCGCCAACAGGTACCGCTTTGGCTGGCACTACCCGAGTTTCGCGCTTTGGTTCTTGGGTTCGACGTGGCCCATCTGGGCCACGGAGGAGACGGTGCGCTCTATGTGCGACTGCGAAAACCAGGGCGGCGGTAGGCCAGACAACGCTATTTTGGCTGTTGCACGGGCGGATTGGCGGCGGGCGTCTCGCCGATGATCAGCAGCGTGGTGTCCTCATCCTTAGCGCCGTCCCAATGCGTTTCCTGCGCAAAGTGGGTCACGAACGTGCCGGGCTTCATCGCAACGCTGAGATTGGCGGGGTCGAAGGTGTTTCCGGTGCCGACCCACCAGGTGCCCGAAAGCACGGTGATGAACCGGTCATGCGAATGAGAGTGTGGCCGGCTGAAATGATTGCCTTTCGGCCACGTCAGCAGCTGCACGTAAAGACCCGGCTTGCTGGGATCACCCACCAGATTGGCGGTGCGGTTACCGCCGTTGTCCTTCCATTCGATCTGGTCCGGTGTCCTGATCGTGACGGCGTCCGGGTCGATGCCGGTGAACGAGCCTGAGGTTTTGGGAACTTCGATGTTGGTCGCAGGTCCGTAGCCAGTAATGAGATACGCACCCGTCTCATCCTTGGTTCCGTCCCAATGCACCTTCAGGGCGTGATCGATCATGAACGACCCCTTCGGCAACCGCATCGCATGGGCAGGATCGACCACCGGGCCTGTGCCCCTCCATCCGGCCCCTTCGGTGACGACAATGAATCGATCATTCGGGTGATAATGCGGATTGCCGAAGCGGTTGGGCTTGAATTTGTTGATGTAGATATACAACCCGGGCTTGGTGGGATCGCCGTGTAAAATGGTTTGGTTGGTCGCGGTCCGGTCGGTCGGGTCCCGCCAGATGAATTGGTCGGGCGTGACGACGGCAACCGCTTTTGGATCGAGTTCGACGGCGTGGCCGGGCGTGGCAAGACCAAGAGTGACGGCGGCCACGAAGATTTCACGCCGTACGAACCAATGGAACATGTTGATTACCTCCGCAGGGTGCCGCAAGCGCATCGACGACTCCCACGGCAAAAGGCTTTGATCGAAATAGCACGATAGCCTTTTAGACTCAAGGTGGAGCACTCTTCTACTGGGCGGCAAGTGAAGCAATCGCCTTTTCCAAAGTGTCGAGTTGTGCGCTGATGCCTGTGTTGCCCGGCTCGCGATCGAGAATGGCTTTGCGCAGATCGCGGCTCTTCTCATAATGCGAGCGGGCCTGGGCCGCTTCGCCACGAAGCTGCATGACTTCACCGACCAGGAATTCTGAGGTCGCCGCGCGTACCATCCGGGAGATGTCTTCCGGCTTCTCACTGAGCAGTTTGTTACGAATCGTCAACGCATCCTCGTAACGGGACAGTGCACCTGCTAGATCACCGCTGTCCTTAAGAAGTTTTGCAATCTTGTTGACGACATTTGACAGTTGCTCACGCCAAGATACATCAGTTGGCGATTCTGTCGTCAATTTGACATATATAGCGCGGGCGTTCTCGTACTCGCTTAGCGCGTCCGCTACATTTCCCTGATCCTTCGCGAGGTTACCCAAATTGGTATAGGAAATAGCCAAGTCCTTGCGCCACCTCTTGTTGCCCTCGTCTATACTCGTAAGTTCTTTACGTATCTTGAATGCTTCGTTGAAATAATCCGCCGCTAAGCTGCTCTTACCAAGTTCTTTTACTGCACCGGCTGTAAGGTCGTAGCCCCAGGCGAGGTCATATTTGGCACGCATATTACCAGGATCATCGGTGACCAGCTTCTGTCGCAATCGGAGAGCTGCCGAATAGCTTTCAAACGCCTCCTGCCAGTGCTCCTCGTCCTCGTAGCTGCCGCCGACAAATTGGTAAGCCCAAGCGAGAAGCCGCTGCCATTCAGCGTTATCGGGATCGGTCTTGACAAGCGTCTGCCGGATGCCGAGCGCTTCCAAATTGCTCTTAAGCCGATCATCATTTCGGCCCAGAGTTTCATAAACAGTTCCAAGACTGACATAGACAAGTGACAGCTTCAACTCAAGGTCTTTATTACCTTTATCAAGCGACAAGGCGCGATTGATGGTGGTAAGTGCATCCATCTGGTTGTCCAGTGCTTGCTGTGGCGCACCTTGGATCAATCCAGCTCCCCGAGATTGTAGTAGGACGAGGCGATGTCACGATAGGAGATCGGATTGTCCGGCTCACGACTCGCGATATTGAGCCGAATTTCGAGAGCCTGGTTGAAGTTGGCCCGAGCCTCATTATACTTACCTTGCTGCTGAAGTACGACTCCAATATTGTCAATTTGGTCGGCGATGCCGCGCTGCCACAAGATGGTGTTTGCTTCCTTGCCGGCGAGCCTTCGGTAAGATTCGGAGGGATTGCGAGTAATCGTTGCTCGCCTGTTCAAGATCGCCGATCTTCAGATAGGTCTGCCCGAATTCGCTCATCATAGCAGCGCGGCTCGCATCGAATGTCGAAATCATCCCTGTCGTCTGATGAAAGCCGTTCGAAGGAATTTTGTGCCACATCGAGGATGCGACGAACCGTCGTAGTCTGGATGCCTTGAACCCGGCTCAAATCCTTCGCAACGAATGATACCAAGCTTTCAGCCGAGTCCGTGGCAAGCTTCAATCGCTGCTCTGCGCGATGGCGCTGCGCATCAGCGTCCTGGCGGGCTAAAGTGGCATAAAGTCCTGCTCCTCCTGCTAGCAACGCGAGCATCGATGCTGCGGCTAAGCCGAGCGTAGTGAGGCGCGCAATGCGTTTCGCCGTCCGAGCGGCGGCCTCAGCCGCACGCCTTTGTGTTTCCGAGGCGTCCGCGGCCGCTTGGGCTAATCTGAGGTCGGCCATAGCGGCGGCAGCCAGGGCGGCCTGTTCGCGAGCTGCCGCGGCATCGGCATCGGCGTGCGCTGCCCTTGCGCGCTGTTGCGCGACCTCGGCCAAAGCTTCTGCCTTGTCAGCAGTGGCCCGTGCCGCCCTTTCGCGCTCTAACGCCGCTTCAGCCAAAGCTCTCTCGGCCTTGGCGGTTTCCTCGGCCGCACGTTTGTCTGCGGCGGCCCGTGCTGACCTCTCGCGTTCCTGCGCGGCTTTGGCCAAAGCCTCCTGCTGAGCCCTTTCAGCGGCGTCCGCACGTTCGCGCTGCTCAAGCACCTCCTGATCGCGCCGCAGGTTTTCCTCTTCGCGGCGCTGGCAGGCCTCGATATAGGCCCTCGCGTTCTTATCGGCGAACCACCCGTCCTCAGCATATTCGACAGCGCGTTGGAGCCGGCCTCCGTGCAGGCGAAGTTCGTCGTCGTGGCAGCCTCTGTCGGCCCATTCGGCTGATTCGCGCCCGATCTGCTTGACCAGGTGCAACCGATCCTTGGCATCAGCGCCGGTTAGAAGCTCGCGGAGGTGCGGCCAGTGGCGCAAAAGCGCCTCGTGGGCGATCTCCAATTGGCTGGTCCGCCCAACGCCAAACCGGCGCAGCAGACGCTCGTCCACAAAGTCATTGATCACCCTTTTGATGTCTTCGGTCCTATGCCGAGCCTTGGCCTGCAGTTCTTCAATGAGCTCGCGCTCGCCGCGGCGTCGGCGCAGCGGCTCTTCGAAATTCTCGTCAAGCACCACGAGTTCCTGGAGCAGCCGCTCGCAGGCCCGTCGTTGGGGTTCTGAGAAGGCCTCGAAACAGTGTGCGGCAACTTTCCCCAGTGCCCCTTGCACATCCGGCAAGCTGTCGAACCATCTCTTGGGTGATCAGGTCCAGCGGCTTGCCGTCTGAATTTACCGGCCGGGTATCCCACAGCCGCTGCAATGCGAATTGCAGCAAGGGCAACCCGTTTGCCAAACCGGCGGCTTGATTGGCGAGGCGGTCGATCAGGTCAGGCGGCACGAAACGCAGGCCCAGTTGGTCTGCGGGCTCCTTGATGGCGCGGCGGATGTCCGCAAAGCGGATCGTCGAGAGTTGGTCGTAGTTGTGTTCGCCGATCAGCCGACGGTGGAGAGGGGCTAACGCATCGGCGTGCTCGAAGCGGCCCAGGTGATCGGTGCGTAAAGTAAGCAAGACGTGGGCCGTAAACCCTTCAACTGAAGTCTCCGGGTCGGAAAGCGCGCATATAATTCTCGCGAACCGGCCCTGTTCATTGGTATCCCTGCACAGGGTCAGCAACTCCTCGAACTGGTCCACCAGCAGCGTGAGCGGCCGGCCCTTGCAGACCGTCGCCAGAAAGGCGAGGGCGTCATCCGGCGCGTCGGCGAGCCCGCGCTCGATCTCCGGCGCTCGCTTCGGCTGCCTGATGGCGCGAGCAACAGCCTTAGCCAACGCCAGGTTAGGCTGCGCTCCAGGGGTGAACGGCGGGGCAAACAGCCATGAGCCTTTGTGACTGTCCTGGAGGCGGGGCAGTATGCCGGCGAGCGCGAGCGAAGACTTGCCGGAACCCGATGACCCGTAGATCAGCCAGATGCGGTTGCCTGCCGTTTCGAAGTGCTTCGCCGCCCTGTTGATCTCCTCCTCGCGCCCGAAGAAGGTACCCCGTTGCTTGGCGGTATAAGCGTTGAGTCCGGGATACGGGCAGGGGCCCTCCAGCGCCACGCCTGCTTTTGGGTCGTATTCAGCTAGTTCTTCCCCTGCCTGGACGCCCGCTTCTCTGAGCCGGCTGTTCCATCGGTCGAGTATGGAACGCAATGCGCGCCGATCTGGGGAACCGAGTGGGATAAAAACACCATGCGTAGCGCAAACCCGCACAAATTCGGTAAGGTCGCCGAGCAACTTATCGCGCTGCGGTTCTCCGCCCGATTGACGTTCTTCCCATCGAGTCTCAAACTGTTCAGATTGGTCGATCAGCTGATCGAGGTTCTGGCGTCCACTTGGAGTCATTCAGTCCTCCCTGGAGCCGTTGCGACCCGCGATGTCATCGGGTGGGCTTGAAGCAGTTGGTCCCGCAATTCCTTGAACTTTCGGACGCGGTTGCGGGCATCATTGACTTCCGCAAGGGTCCGCTTGTTGACGCAGTAAAACGAGTCGTCGAAAACCTTGCGAATCGCATCGAAATCGTCCACGAGTTCCTGTCTCACGGAGACGCTGAAGGGCTTTGCGAAGGGCCAGCAAATTGGGCCTTGGATCAATGCTTCGTGTTCCGTCGCCCGCACTGGCCGAGTCAGCATACCTCGGAACGCCACCAATAACCTCGAGCTCTTTTTCCACCAATTGATCTAGCTTATTGATGTTAAGGTCGCAGAAACTGGCTAGGCGAGTATGAAATTTCGATTGATCTCGGAACGCCTCCACCCTTTCCATTTCTGCGTAGATCTCTTGCCACCCGTGGTGCGTTTCGAGGGCGGTATCTAGTTCCTTCAACTTGGTGTTCGACAGCTGTTAACCAAGAGTCCAGTTGATCATCTTCGAGCTGGCTGAGTGGCTGCTGCGGACGCGCATCGCGCACTTTCTCATTAAGTTCGCTATGGAGGTAGTGTAACCGCATCGCCTCGTATCCCATACGTTTATCGGCCTCGCTGAATGCACGGTTTACCGCTAATGCGAATCGGTCCAGGGCTTCCTCAAATTGTTCTCTGACTAATAGCGGCTCGTGGTCCGGGTGCAACCTGTGGGCGTTTCCGAGAACGATCTTAACGTTCTGCCCGAGGTCGCTCTTGTCTTCCTTGAATCTGGTGGTCCGCCCTTCCAGGAGCTCTAACGCTCCTTCCTCACGAGAGAGCCGTGACAACTTATTCAAAAACAATTTATTCGTCCCGGGCTTCATGTGCCCTTCTTGCTTCCACTGCGGTAACACTAAGTCGTGCAGCGGCCGCACGACGTTCTGAAGCAGTTCGTGCAAGTGGTCGTGAATGGTCTTGCAATCAGCGATGAGTTCAACCTTGTCGGTAAACGCCGTTATCGCCTCGCTGACCGCAGCGATCAGGTGCGCCAGCGCGCTGTAGCTTTTTGAATTGAGATAATTGGCGAGACGACCGACCGCGATAGGGGCGGCAGTGGTGAACTCCTCCAGGCTTTGGAATAACTGGTAAATCCGTTCAACCTCGGTGCCTTCGCGCATGTACTTGGCGCGTTCACGAAAGGCTTCAAGTTTTTTTTGCTTACCTGCGCTACTTTCGAAGTCGGACTTCTTCCCTGGGTGGTTCTCACCCATAATAAACAGAAGTACCGGCCGGCGAAGCCGGATCGCTTCATTGAACTCAAGCTCGGTTAGCGACAGCCGATCCCGGTTTCGATTCGGGCAAGAAGGCGTCTGCCCGTATTTTTGGCTGATCACGCCGATATAGGCAACCGAATCACGCACCATATTCAGAGGATGAGTCGATAACATCGACGTCGGCGCGCGCACTGTCATGCTCCATGACGTTCGCTCTGTAGCCCACCGCCTCGATGGCTTTAATCAGTTGTTGTCGGTGATCCTTGAGGTCGGTGAACGTGCTTGACACCATGACGGCTTGGTAGCTTTTAGGCGTTTCTAAGTTGGTTCTCATCGCAACATTGACGGCGTCTGGAGGCGGCATGGCTCAAGCAGCAATGGCATCGTCCGATTCGCTTCTTGATGGGCTTCGTGCATGCGAAAATCGAAGCCAACCGTACCAACAATAATACAACTTTAAAGGAAGAATCCCAAGCGCGCAATGCCCGCTGTGTCTCCGAGCCTGACTATCTTTCAGTTGAACTCCTGCAGGATCTTAGGCCCCAAGATCGGCGAATTGGAGGTCGCTGTACGGTCAATCCCTGGTGGTCGAGGGCAAGATCGCACAATGGAGCGACGATAGCTTCTCGTCTTGTCTTCGGCAACGCTGGTAGTTACTGAATCCCGCCCTCCGGCGTCAGCAAATGACGCCGGAGCCGATGGGCCTCGACAGTGGGGCTTGGTCACAGCGGAATGAGCCCGATCGCTTTTCGCAGATTGTCGTATGGCCGCGCTCCGGCGCCATGCGCCGGCGCGATCGTCTTGACGTCGAGGTTGAGCGTCGTGATGGTGCGGTAGAGGTCGATCATCTGCTCCGGCGTGCGGACGAAATCGCGCGGATCGTTCCCCGCGGGAGGGTTGTAGCCGTCGCCCCAGAAGATCAGCTTCTCGTTGGGCATGTATACGATCAGGTTGGCCACGTTGTGGGTGCTTCCCACCATGTGGTAGATTTCGATCGTCTTGGTCCCGTCGGTCATCACCTTCTTTTCGCCAACAGTTTCGAATTTGAGCGGCTGCGGCGATTTCGACAGCAGATCGGGCGCGATGGTGCGCGGCCGCGCCCATACCCGCTCATAGAACGGCTTGTTCATTTCGTGGGTGACGACGGTCGCGCCCTTGGCCGGATAGGTGCGCAGGCCGCCCGCATGGTCATAATGGGCATGCGTATTGATGACGTAGCGGATCGGCTTGTTGGGAATGACCTTGGCGATTTCGTCCATGACGGCGAGCGAGCGGGCCTCGCTGCCGATGCCTTCGACCACCACGATATAATCCTTGAACTCGACCGCCCAGTTGCGGGCGTTGGGTGTGCCGAAGTACCACACGCCGTCGGCGAGCTTGTCCACTGTGACCCGCAGCGGTGCCGGTACGGCTTGCTGGACATTGGCAGGGACGTCGATCGCCACGGCGGCGTTCGGCCTTACCTGGCTGACGGTAATGTCGAGGGTCGGGAACCCATCTTCGTTTTGCACGATATGGCGTGGGAACTTGATGCCGCCGAATGTCGCGTAGTCCGAATAGGTGATCTCGACCGGATAGTCGCCGACCACTTCATTGGTCAACAGATAGCTCACCTTTTCGACCAGATTGTCGGCGCCGAGGGTTGCCTTGAGGTCACGCCCATCCACGCTCACCGTGATGGTGTTGCCATCGACCTTGCCGGCGTTGGCCAGGGCGGCTTTGATGATTCCGTGAGGGGTTGCCCACAGCTGGCGCAAGCGGTCTTGGGCCGCGCCGGAATTGGGAACGGCCTGATTGCCGGCCTCTTGCCAGGCAAACTTGCCGCTTACCACCTGAACGGTACGCTGGTCGGCCGCGACCGCCTGGGCCCCGCCACCGCGCGGCGGGTGCTCGCCCTGAGAGCGGACCTGAACAACCCGCATTGCCGGGGCCTGATAATTGATCGATGCGTCATAGACGCGTTGGATGAAGAGCGGCCAGCGCTGGCCCGGTTCAAAGGCCTGGCCGAAGCTGAACACGTTTCCGCTGCCGGTAAACTGCAGCGAATTGAGGTTCGCGGCACCCATCGCATCCGCTGCCGCGGCCAGGCGGTTGGTCTGGGCCTGGCTCGCTGTTGCAAGCGCGGCCGTGAAGCCCGCGATCATCATCCATTTCAACGTCATCAACCTTCCCTCCCGGATCATTGATTGCCGGTCGCTCAGCGAAAGCCGTTCAAGCTTTGCGACCGTGGTCATTCGAACGATCGATATCCGCACCGAAGGGCGATCACCCTTCATGCCTCGGCAACCTTAGACCGGATTCCGCTCGGTCGAACCACCCCGTCGGGGTCGTGCCCGCACTTGTCGCGGGCCTCTACGTCCGGCTCGCGATGGCTCTGCAAGCAAGCCGTGGATGGCCGGGAACAAGCCCGGCCATGACTGAAAGCGTTTCGATATGACCGGAGTTGGGTCTAGGCGCGCGGACTTTATTGCGCCCGGTCGCGATTGGCTAGCCTCCAAGTTGCCCAATTGGATCGGTAGGCTGAGCGGAATGCTGGCGCGGCTCATGTGGCCGTGCGGCAAGATGTTCCTGTAAATCGGAGCAGGACCGCCGCGATGCATGACAATGTTAGAGACTTGCTTGCGTGCCTCATACTGGCGGCAACGGCCTTCAGCGCGTCCGCACAGGACAAGGGAACGCTCGAACCACACACCTTGCCGCCGCTTGCCCACCCGGACGATCCCAAGACGCCCGCCAAGCAGCTGTTCGGCCGCAAATCGGCGCCGACGCAGGGCGAATCCCGTGTCGTGGGCTTCTACGCCAGCGGGTGTCTTGCCGGCGGTACGGCACTGCCGATCAATGGCCCCGCCTGGCAGGTGATGCGGCTGTCGCGCAACCGCAACTGGGGGCATCCCGCCCTGGTGCGCTTCCTTGAGGATTTGGGCACCAAGGTGCATCAGGCCGGCACCTGGAACGGCCTATTGGTCGGTGACATGTCGCAGCCGCGCGGCGGCCCGATGATCACCGGTCACGCCAGCCATCAAGTCGGCCTCGATGCCGATATTTGGCTGACGCCGATGCCGAACCGCGAACTCAATCGGGTCGAGCGCGAGGAAATGTCGGCCGTCAACATGGTGGCGGCCGACCGCCGCGATGTCGATCCGTCGGTGTGGACGCCCGGTCAGCTGGCGGTCATCAAGACGGCGGCCCTTGATCCGCGGGTTGAACGCATTTTCGTCAATGCGGCGATCAAGAAAGCGCTCTGCCGCAACTCCAGCCCGGACCGTGCTTGGATGAGCAAAGTGCGCCCCTATTGGGGGCATGACTATCATTTTCACGTCCGCCTATATTGCCCGCCGGACAGCGCGTCCTGCAAGCCGCAAGCGCCGCCGCCGCCCGGCGACGGCTGCGGCAAGGAGCTGAACTGGTGGTTCACCGATGCGGTGCTCCACCCGAAGCCCTCGCCTCCGCCCGAGAAGCCGGAGAAACCGAAGCCGGGAATCACCATGGCTGCCCTACCACCCGCTTGCCGCGAGGTGTTGGCGGCGCCGTGATCGCACCGCCGGTTGGGGTCAAGCGGCCCCACCCACCTGCAACTCGCCCAAAGCCATCCGGGCAGCGGCCGTACACCGCAAAGGCAAGGCAACCCTGCGGGACTGCACGGCAGCCGGGGATTTTTGTTTCATCGCGCGGCGCTTGGCGGCCGCGGGCAGACCCCTTTCGCATCGCCGCGAAGATAAGGTAGCCTCTCCCATCATCTGGCCACAGGTCCGCTGCGGGAACGCGTGGCAGCAGGCCGCACAGGGGAGGACGACCATGTCCGATCGCGATCCACATACGCAGCTATTCGCCGTCGCGGCCTCGGCCGCGCTGATCTGGGCCGCGGCCCAATCCGGCCTCGCGGCAGAGCCGAGCGCGGCTACGCCGGATTTTTCCGCCAACGGAGCCGCATGGGTGTTCGGCCTCGGCGACTACATCGCGGTCCCCGGCGAGCCCAGCCCGACCCAAAACGATCCGGCCCACCCGTATGTCTCCAACAACGACTTTCGCGCCAGCGGCCGCCAGCCGACCTTTCGCATCGCCGATCTCCGCAATCCCAACATCAAGCCGTGGGCGAAGGAGATCATGAAGCGCGAGAACGAAAAGGTGCTGGCGGGCGGGGTCGCGTTCACGTGGCGATCGAGCTGCCTGCCGGCGGGCGTGCCCGCCTTCATGATGGCGGCGGTCGAGCCGATCCATATCGTGCAGACGCCCAAGGAGGTGATCATGATCTTCTCGGGCGACGCCCAGGTGCGCCGCATCTATCTCGACGTGCCCCATTCGGCGAACCCGAAGCCGTCGTGGTTCGGCGAATCGGTGGGCCATTACGAGGGCGATACGCTGGTGGTGGACACCATCGGCATGAACGACAAGACCTATCTCGACAATTTCCGCACGCCGCATAGCGAAAAGCTGCACGTCGTCGAGCGCTTCAAGATGATCGACGACGGCAAGACTTCTTGAGGTCACGTTCCGGGTGGACGACCCGGATACGTTCAATCAGCCGTGGACGGCGATCGGCAAGCTGCGGCGCGTGCAGATGCCCATGCACGAGGAAGCCTGCGCCGAGAATAACCAGCACTTGGTGGACTATCATATCCCGGTCGCGGACAAGCCCGATTTCTGATCGCATTATTCCCTCCCCCGCAAGCGCGGGAGGGAATTGGCGTCAGCGGTGCAAACATAGACCGGATGAGCGGCGTGGTCTGGACATCCGGGAATGCGCACCCGGCGCAAAGTCCGCGTCGAACTTGGCATCACGGGCGCGGTTGCCGGTGGATGATCGACCGCTCGGTTGTGGATGGAGGGGAGCATGAATGCGCCGCGGCGGGATTTCCTACTATTGCTGACACTGGCGGTCGCGGCAGCGACACCTGTCTCGGGGCAAACGGCCGTGCCGACCGCTGGGCCGGCAGATGGCAGTAGGCAAAGCGCTGTGGTCATCCCGGATTTTTCCGGGGTTTGGGTGCACCCGTACTTTCCGGGTCTCGAGCCGCCGCTGTCAGGGCCGGGGCCGGTGCTCAACAAAACCCGCCGCCCGGACGGGGGAAGCAACCCCAGGCGGCTCGTCGGCGATTATACCAATCCGATCCTGAACGCTCAGGCGGCGGAGGTCGTCAAGCGGCGCGGCGAGACCGAGTTGAGCGGCGGGGCCAATCCGACCCCCAGCACGCAATGCTGGCCGTCGGGCGTGCCCTACATATTCTTCCAGGTCGGGTTGCAGCTGCTGCAACAGCCCGACAAGGTCACGATCCTCTATCTGCGGGATCATGAAGTGCGCCACGTGCGCCTCAATCAGCCGCACCCGGCGCATCCGAAGCCGTCATGGTACGGGGATTCGGTCGGTCATTACGATGGCGATACGCTGGTCATCGACACCGTGGCGGTCAGGACCGACCGGCCATTTGCCATGGTCGACATGTTCGGCACGCCGTACAGCCCCGCCTTACACGTTGTCGAGCGCTATCGGCTCATCGACGATGACGAGGCCAAAGCTGCCATCGCGCGGATCGGCCGGGAGAATGTCAAAATTCCGGAAGTCGACTTCGATCCGACATACCGGGGCAAGCATCTGCAACTTGCGTTCACCATCGAGGACGAAGGCACTTTCACGAGGCCCTGGTCGGGGACGATCACGTATACACGTCCGGCGCTCGGTTGGGAGGAGAATGCCTGCGCCGAAAATATCGTCGGATTTTATATCACCGCAACGGAAGCCGCGGCGCCGCGTGCGAACAAGCCGGATTTCTAAACCGGATTCCGGTCAGGTCGGGGCGTCGTAGGGTGCGCAAAGGCGGCCGTTATGGCTTTTGGGCGTGCGCCCCGACTTGGCGCGCCGTGCG
This sequence comes from uncultured Alphaproteobacteria bacterium, assembly GCA_963802745.1. Taxonomy (GTDB): domain Bacteria; phylum Pseudomonadota; class Alphaproteobacteria; order Rhizobiales; family Xanthobacteraceae; genus JAJPKK01. Next base: position 120,934 of record CAWDKL010000001.1, read on the forward strand.
CCCCGGCGGCCTACGAGCTGATATTGCGGCGAAACGACGACGAATATGGCGTTGCGCCGATCGACGAGGACGACGAAGCCCGGCGGGAGTGCCTGCCGCGATACGCGAGGGCGCGATCAGCTGGCGCGAACTGCGCGAGCGCGGCTTCGCGGATTATGTCGAGGTGCTCGGCGGGGGCCATGCGATCCTAGCCGTCCAGTTTTATTCTCTCGATATACTCGGCGTGCGATCCGATCCAGAACCAAACGAGCCCATCGGGCGCTTCGACCGCCAAAGCCCGATAATCCAAACCCACACGGACAGACCACAGCCGGCCGACCTTTTTTAGCTGCAGCGACGGGTGCCGAGGATTTTCCTGCATCAACGCATAATTCTTGTCGGCGAGAAGCCGCGCCTTCTCGGGCAACCGATCGTAGGCCTCCCAAAATCTTCGCGCCGCAAAGTGGTTCATAATGCCCGGGTGTGACCCGCACGGTGCTCGGCAAGTGCCTCGTCGGCCATGCTGTCCAGCTTTCCGGAGCGCATGTCCGCTTCGATGCGGTCATCGAAACGTTTGGCATCGAACGATGCAAACCATGCGCGGAATTGATCAAGGTCCTCGGGGGCAAGCCGGGCGATAGCGCTTTCTATGTCCTCGACTGTCATCACACACTCCACTCCAGCAAGCGGCCTTCCGATCCGGCCCTGTCCCCAGGGATGGCTTCGCCAAGAGCTCAACCCATCCCTATCTCCTACGGCTCCCCCGCCACCGGCCCGAACCCCCGCGGCGGCCGGCGGTGCTTGGTGCCTGCCTCATAGGCCGAGGCGATTTCGAACAGCAGCGCCTCGTCGAACGGCCGGCCGAGGAACTCCATGGCGACCGGAATTTGGTCGGCTTTCGGCCCGTCCAGGCGGCTGCCGTTCGGATCGTTGGCATCGGGCACGCGGTCATAGACCACGCGGGTGAAGCCGGCCGGCACCACGATCGCCGGCAGGCCGCTCACCGGGCTCAAGTTGACCGCAAAGCTGCCGCCGGCACTGCGCCAGGTGTCGAGATCGGTTTTGAGGCTTTCCTCGCCCGGCACCAGATTGGGATTGGACGGTTTGGTTCCCGCCTTCAGCACGCGCGGCTCGACGCGGGGATTGTAGGCGGCGGCAACCCGGCTCGGATAGACGAGCGGCGCCGGAATCGTGGTGTAAACATAAACCAGCGCATCGAGATTGTTGTCCGCCATGACCTTGTAAATGATGCGCTGCAGGTTGGTAATGCGCAGCGTGTGATTCATCGCGTCCGGCGTGGCGAGCGTATCCGCCGCGGCACCGAGTGCAAACCGCAACCAGTCGTTCTCGCCGGCAAACGATTTTGTGTTATAAATATCCTCGACGCTGCGAAACTTCTTGTCCCCCCGCTCCTTGAGGTAAATGTCGAGCGCATATCTGGCTTCGATACGCGGGTTCTGGGCCGCCAGCATGCGCAAATTGACGCCGCGCGCACCGCCCGGCAGCAGCTTCGGATCCGCCGCCATGGCGGCAAGCCGGTCGATCGGTTTCACCCCGGCCGGGAACGCACCCGGAAAGTTTTGGGTGAAAAAACTCGGCTCATAGGCGGTCATGATCTGCGCAATGGCGGGCGAGAAATCGACCGGATCGACCAGCGTGGCGCCGAGGCTTTTCATGTCGGCGAGCGCTTCGTTGCCGATGCGGATATTGTCGCGGTCCGCAATCGTCGCCTCGACCATAAAGTCGCGCACGACGCCGAGCCGCTTGCCGGCGAGCGACCGGCGGTTCACGTAATTCGCATAGACGACCGGCGGTCTGCCGTGCGCAACCGCCGTGATGGCGTCGCGCGGATCGGCGCCGGTGAGCACGTCGAGCAGGGCGGCGGTGTCCTCGACGGTGCGGCACATCGGGCCGCCGCGGTCGCGCGAGAACGTCAGCGGCACGATGCCGGCGCGGCTTGTGAGCCCCTGCGTCGCCACCATGCCGACCAGCGCGTTGAGCGAGGACGGATAGCGCACCGACCCGGACGTATCGGTGCCGAGCCCGCAGATCGCGAGGTTTGCGGCGACCGCCGCCGCGGAACCGGCGCTGGAACCGCCGGTGATGCGCTTGGTGTCATAGGGGTTGCAGGTCTGGCCGCCGAGCGTGCTGCGGCCGATGCCGGCGGGTGCGTATTCGTCGAGATTGGTCTTGCCGAGAATGATCGCGCCCGCCGCGCGCAGCTTGGCCACCATGGTGGCATCCCGCGGCGGCCTGTCGTTGGCATAATCCGCGAGGGCACCCGCCGTCGTGCGGATATCGAAGGTGTCGTAGTTGTCCTTGATGGCGACGGGGATGCCATGCAGCGGCCCGACAAAATTTCCGGTGCGGGCAAAATACGCGTCCTGCGCCCGCGCGGTTTCCAGCGCATCGGGCATGTTCGGATCGCTGTCGACGGGGTCGGTCTTCGAGCGCTTGGCGCGGATATTGAGCGTCATGTAGGCGTTGACCTGCCCGGCGTTCTCGATCGGCGTGATGTCGCCGAACATCAGGCCGGTTGAGGGATCGATGTCGCCTTTGACGCAGGTGCCGTTATAGGCCTCGATGCGCTTGAAATAGAGCTGGACGAGTTGCTCCGCGGTGATTTCCTTGGCGCGGATCGCCCGCTGCACGTCGGCGATCGTCGCTTCCTCGAGGTGGAATCGCGGTGCAGCGGCGGCTTTCGCCATCAGCGCGAGGGGCGTTGCGTACAGCACCGCCGAACCGATGCCGAGCATGACCATTTTCGCGCGAAGGCTTTTCGGATGCATGGCACTTCCTCCGGACAATGAATTTTCGCATGCTATGCTGCAGGCATTCCGAGTCAATACGCATTCCGGGGCGCCGATTTATGTTCGAAAGCCGGGTTTGATTATCATCTCCGTGACAAGCAGCATTCCTTAGCGCGGATCCTTATCGTCGGCGCTGCGGCAACGCGGGGGCGTTAAGCCGGCGTCTCAAACAGGCGCCGATGTGGCTCGTTGGTGAGTGCGGAAATGGACCCGCGGCTGCCGGCGCATCTCTTCGCATCGCGGTCGCCGTCGGCGATCAAGGGCCTTATTGACAGCAAACCGCCGAGCCGCCATAAGCATGGCCCTCGCGCGCGGGCTCAAGGGGCTCGCGCGCGTTGTCGTGCCGCGATGCGGCCTCGCTCACCGCGAAGCCGCTCGGCACTAAATTCACGATCGAAAGAAGCCGATCCGGGGCCCTTCGGGTCCCGAGCATCGCGTTACGAACACGAAGGACAAAAGATGTTCGCGGTCATTAAAACGGGCGGCAAGCAGTATCGCGTCGTCGCCGAAGACGTGCTCCGGGTGGAGCGGCTCGAGGCCGCACCCGGCACGGTGGTGGAATTTGGCGAAGTTTTGGTCGTGGGCGGCGAACCGCCGCTGCTCGGCACCCCGACGGTCGCGGGTGCGACGGTCGGCGCCGAGGTGCTCGACCATGTGCGCGGCGCGAAGGTCATCGCCTTCAAGAAGCGCAGGCGCAAGAATTCCCGCCGCAAGCGCGGGCACCGGCAGGAATATTCGCTGGTGCGCATCACCGAGATTCTGACCGAGGGCCGCAAGCCGTCGCCGACCCCGCCGCCGCGGCCAGCACGGCAGAAGCCGGTGCACGCTGAAGGCGAAGCCGCTCATGCGGCAGCGCCTGCGCCACCGCGGAGCCGGCGCCGGAAGGTGCCGCAGCCTGAGGCAGCGCGCGGCCGCCGAGTCCCCGTGCGAACGGCGGACCCGGCAGGCTATCGCATATCGCGTTAAGAACGAACCCGAAGGAACTTCACCATGGCTCACAAGAAAGCAGGCGGCTCCTCCCGCAACGGCCGCGACTTTCCCGGCCAGCGGCTTGGCGTAAAGATGTTCGGCGGCGAGCACTGCCGGGCCGGCAATATCATCGTGCGCCAGCACGGCACCAAGTGGCATCCGGGCGAGAACGTCGGCCTCGGCCGCGACTACACGATTTTTGCGCTGATCGATGGCCGCGTCGCGTATCGCGCCAAAGCCAACGGCCGTACCTATGTTTCGGTAGTACCGAACCAGGCCGCGGCCGAATAGACGGTGGATCATTTTTGGTCCGCCGGCGCGTCAGTCGCCCCGGTGGATCCGATGGGTTCCGAAGAGGGGGGAGACGGCGAGCCGGCTCCCCCTCTTGGTTTTCGCAAACCGAGGAACCCGACCATGTCGTTGCTGGACCGAACCACGGACGAAACGTTTCCGCAGACCCGCATTGCCACCCTCGAGACGGCGCGGCTGGTATTGCGCGCGCCGCGTCTTGAGGATGCAAAACCGATCGCGATGCTGGTCAACGACCGCCGCATTGCCGAGAACACGGCGCGCATTCCGCATCCGTATGTGCTCGACGACGCCACGGAATGGATCAACGCCCGCTGCGGTTCGGACCGCAATTATGTGATCGTGCACGAGGGCGAGGTTATCGGCGCTTGCGGCATCCAAATGCGCGGCGATGCGCCGGAGATCGGCTACTGGCTCGGCGTGCCGTTCTGGGGCCGCGGCTATGCAACCGAAGCCGCCCATGCCCTCATCGATCACGCCTTTGGCGACCTCGGCTATGCGATGCTCACCGCCGGCGCCCGCGTCAGCAATCTTGCCTCGCGCCGCGTGCTGCAAAAATGCGGGTTCCAATGGACCGCCACGGAGCTGTGGCGGATCCGCGCCATCCGGTCGTCCGCGCCGTTCGACCGGTTCCGGCTGGAGCGGGCGATCTGGGCATCGCTGCGGAACTGGGGTGCGGTGAAACGCGGGTCAGGCGTCTAACGCCGCCCGCGGGGCTTGTCGAAATCCATCCGCGCCACGATCTTGTGGCATTGGCCGCCGCCGTCGTTGGCGGCCATCACAGTGCAGTCCGTGCAGTCTCATGAAATTCCTCGATCAAGCCAAAATCTACATCCGCTCCGGCGACGGCGGGGCCGGCTGCGTCTCGTTCCGGCGCGAGAAATTCATCGAGTTCGGCGGGCCGGACGGCGGCAATGGCGGTCGCGGCGGCGACGTGGTGGCGGAATGCGTGGACGGGCTCAACACGCTGATCGATTATCGCTATCAGCAGCATTTCAAGGCCCGGACCGGCGGCCATGGCATGGGCAAGAACCGCTCCGGCGCGGGCGGCGCCGACATGGTGCTGAGGGTCCCCAAGGGCACGCAGATTTTCGATGAGGACAACGAAACCCTGCTGGCCGATCTTACCGCTCTCGGCGATCGTGCCGTGCTGGCGAAGGGTGGCAATGGCGGGTTCGGCAACGCGCATTTCAAATCCTCCGTCAACCAGGCCCCGCGCCGCGCCAATCCGGGCATTCCGGGCGAAGAGCGGACCATCTGGCTGCGGCTAAAACTCATCGCCGATGCCGGGCTTGGTCGGCCTGCCGAACGCCGGCAAGTTGACGTTCCTCGCCTCCGTCAGCGCCGCCAAGCCGAAAATCGCCGATTATCCCTTCACCACCCTGCATCCGCAGCTCGGCGTCGTCGCGGTCAACGGCCGCGAATTCGTGCTGGCGGACATTCCCGGGCCTGATCGAAGGCGCCCACGAGGGCCTCGGTCTCGGCGACCGCTTCCTCGGCCATGTGGAGCGCTGCCGGGTGCTCCTGCATCTGGTCAACGGCACCTGCCAGCATGCCGGCAAGGCCTACAAGACCGTGCGAAACGAGTTGATCGCCTACGGCCACGGCCTCCCCGACAAGCGCGAGATCGTCGCACTCAACAAGGCCGACGCGCTGACGCCCGAACAGCTCAAGGAGCAAACCGCCCGGCTCAAGCGCGCCGCGAAGGCCAAGCCGCTGGTGATCTCGGCCGCGACTGGGGAAGGGGTGACGGAGACGCTGCGGGCGCTGCGCCGGATCATCGATGCGGATGCGGCTGCGGTGGCGGAGGTGCCGCTTGAGGCCGCCGCCTGGCAGCCGTAGCGCGGATGGGAGCGCGGGCGTCCCGCCCGCTCCTTGGACCGCCAGTGAATTGCGGGCGGGACGCCCGCGCTCCGAGAAGCCGTTCTCAGGCACACCGCCATCCGAGACGGGGAGCGATGTGCCGATTGACGATCTGGGTCGGCGAAGTTATATTGCCATATAACTTTCGATCGGGCGTCGGAGCTCCAAAATGCATATCGTGACGCTGCGGACCGTCGGCGGGTCCACCATGGTGGCAATTCCGAAAGCGATCCTCGAAGGCCTCGAGCTTGCCGCCAACGCCAAGGTGGGCTTGCGCATCGACCGCGGCAGGCTGGTGGTCGAACCACGGCCCAAGCCGCGTTATGCGCTTGCCGAATTGCTGGCCGGATGCGATCCGGCAGCGCCGCCCAGTGAAGAGGACAGGGAGTGGGCCGCCGCCGCGCCGGTTGGCCGCGAAGTGCTGTGATGGACCGCGGCGACATCTGGCATGTCGATCTCAACCCGGCCCAAGGACATGAACAGCAGGGCGCGCGATTTGTCCTCATTGTCTCGCCGCGGGAATTTAACATCCACTTCGGCACCCCGCTTTGTGCCGCCATTACGCAAGGCGGGAATTTCGCACGTCATGCCGGCTTTGCGGCGGCGTTAACGGGGGCTGGAACCAAAACCGGCGGCGTCGTGCTGTGCAACCAGATTCGCGTGCTCGACCTCGCGGCCCGCAGGGCGAAATTCATTGAGCGCGTGCCGGAGCATATCATCGACGACGTGATTGCAAAGGTCATGACACTGCTGGAGTGAGCGCCGTCCGTCCAAGCCCTCGCCATGGCGCAGCGGCGACCGGTGCACCATATATGTTGTCGTCGCGATGCCATCGTAAACCAGACGTTTACGCTGCGTGGGCGACGTTCTCTTGCCATACGCGCGTGCCATAGGGCGCGCACACCTTGGGCTCACGGCGGGCTGCAGGTATTTTCCATTT
>CAWDKL010000002.1:0-111163 GCA_963802745.1 uncultured Alphaproteobacteria bacterium
GGATACGCCCGCCCCCTCTCCCCATCGTTCTTCACGATGGGGAGAGGGTTGGGGTGAGGGGCAGGTGCGAGCACAGACGGCGCGGCCGATCGTCTCTCGTAGCTGCAACGAATGCCCCTCCGAAGGCCCTCACGTGCTCCTGCCCCTCACCCTAACCCTCTCCCCACGGCGTAAGGAACGCCGCGGGGAGAGGGGACGCGCACATCCCCAGGTTAAGTGAACGGTATTGCGCCTAAGCGTGACGCCGCGCTGACCGCCATGCGGTTACGCTGCGGCAACGCAAGGTCCGTTGGAAATTTGCGCTGCGTAGCCGCTATGGTGCAAACCCATGCGAGGCGATATGTCATGCCGGCGTGCCTGAATTCGGCGAAGGTTGGCGCCTTGACGTTGCCGGGTACGGCGGCATGGTCCTGCTGGCGACCCCGGGCCGGGGGCCGCTCCCGGTTGTGGCCCCACAATGAGGTGTGCAAATGAGGCGTGCGATCTGGAAGTCACTTGGATGGATAGCAGCCTGCGGCATTGCGTTGCTCACCGCGGGCGCCTGCTTCGCCCAGGGCCCCACCGACAATCCCTACCGCCCCGTGAAGGGACTGGCGGAAGCCGGCGGCCCGGCGGTTCCGGGCGGCGAGTGGGCGCGGCTGCCGGGCGGGCGCGAGATGGGGCCGCCGGCTTCGGTGCATGTCGATGCCGACGGCGAGAGCATCTGGGCCTTCATCCGCTGCGACGAGACCAGTCCGCTGCCGGCCGCCCGCGGTGGCCGCTTCGGCGTCGATTGTATGTATCCGGACGGCCGGCTCAAACCGCACGACACCATCTACAAGTTCGATCGAAACGGTAATGTGGTGAAGAGCTTTGGCGCCGGAATGTTCATCTGGCCGCACGGCATGCACGTAGACCGCCAAGGCAATGTGTGGGTGACGGACGCCGCCGCCGATGATGCCGTCGCGATCGCGGCCCGCGCCGGGGTCAAGGCCGGGCACATCGTGCGCAAATTCAGTCCGGACGGGCAGGTGCTGATGACGCTCGGCGAACCGGGCGTAGCCGGCGGCGACGATTATCATTTCCGCTCCCCGGCCGGCGTGGTAACGGCGCCCAACGGGGATATCTTCGTCGCCGACGGCCACGGGTCCAACAATCGCATCGTCAAATATTCCGCCGACGGCAAGTTCATCAAGGCGTGGGGCAAGACCGGATATGCGCCGGGCGAATTCCGCACCGCCCATTGCATCAATATGGACAAGCGCGGCCGCCTGTTCGTCTGCGATCGGGCCAATACCCGTATCCAGATTTTCGACCAGGATGGGAAGTACCTCGCCACCTGGCATCAGTTCGGAATGCCGAGCGGGATTGCGTTTTCCATCAATGACGAGGACATGATCTACGTGTTCGATTCCGAATCGGACAATGTTGACAATCCGGGCTTCGAGCAGGGCATCCGCATCGGCGACGCGCGGCTGGGCTGGGTGCGATATTTCATTCTCGATCAAGGCGGCAACCCGAACACCACAACCGGCAGCGGGCCGGAATTCGGCACCGTCGATAAGTTCGGCAACATCTTTGCCGGCGAACCCCGTCCGCGCATTTTGCGCAAATACATTAAAGTGAGGTAGCCCCATCCCTCGTTGACGCGAAGCTACCCCTATGCTCCGCCTGATGCTGCTCCGTCACGCCAAATCGGATTGGTCGCAGCCCGGATTGGCGGATGTTGCGCGCCTGCTCAACGGGCGTGGCGAGGCCGCGGCGCGCCTGATGGGTGCCTACATGGCCCACCATGCCCTGATCCCCGCACGCGCTGTGTGCTCACCGGCGCAACGAACCCGCGACACTTGGGGTTTGGTCGCGGACGAATGGGCACTCCCGGTCGAGGCTCGGTTCGATGAACGCCTCTATGCAGCCTCTCCGGACGCCATCCTGTCGGTGATCCAGGACCAGGATGACGCTGCACGCACATTGCTGGTGCTCGGACACAACCCCGGCCTGCAACAAGTGGCGGAGCTTCTGGTCGCGTCGGGGGACGTTGCGGTGCGAGAGCGGCTGCACGAGAAATTCCCGACGGCGGCGCTGGCGGTGATCGATTTCGCGGCCGATGATTGGCGCCGCGTCCATGCCGGTTCCGGCCGGCTGGAGCGGTTCGTCACCCCGCGCCAAGTGGCGGCGCAGACCAAGTAATGGCCGTGGAGGCACGATGTTCAGAAAAATTCTGGTACCGGTCGATCTTGCCGACACCGAGCTTGCAGCAGCGGCCATCGAAACCGCAGTGTCGCTCGCCAAGGCGTCCGGCGGGACGGTCCGGCTGCTGAATGTTTTACCCGTCACGCCGACGATGCTCGCCGAATATGTGCCTGCGGATTTCGATGCCCAGCAGCGCCAGACCGCCGACGAGGCGCTCGCCATCGTGGCCAAGGAAAGCGGGCTCGATGCGGCCCGGATCAGCACGCAGGTGCGCCAGGGCGGCGTCTACCACGAGGTGCTCGAGGAAGCGAAAGCGATGCAAGCCGATCTGATCGTCATGAGTTCGCACCGTCCTGCCATGCGCACCTATTTCCTCGGCTCCAACGCCGGGCACGTGGTGCGCTACGCGAAATGCTCGGTCCTGGTGGTACGGCCGCCGCAGTGATATCCGTCCCAAGAGCGGATGCCGTTGAACCTATCGTGCCGCAATTGGTACTGTAAGCCTGACGTCTGAGAGAGGAGCCGTTTGAACATGAAGCTGGTCATGAATCCCAAGATACGATCAAGCATGACACGATCAAGCACAATGCCTGGACGCATAATGCCTGCGATCATGGTGCCGTTGTTGGGTATAGCCATCGCGGCGGGTGCCGGACCCGGGAGCATCGAGCGCGCGGCCGCAGCTAATTTCGACGGCAGCTGGACGGTGACGATTTTGACAGAGCGAGGCGCCTGCGACCGCAGCGGCACCGTGCGCGTCGATATCCGGAATGGCAACCTAATCTACACCGGCGGCGGTGCGGTTGACGTCAGAGGTCGTGTCAGCAACTCTGGTCAGGTCCAAGTGCGGGTCGCTACCGACGGCCAAAACGGGTCCGGGACGGGCAGATTGTCGGCCGCTTCCGGCGGCGGCAGTTGGCACGGTACGGGCACGAAAGGCATTTGTTCGGGCCACTGGTCGGCGCAAAAAGGCTGAAACGGAATTTCAGCCGAAGCGCGGCCTCTTGAGACCCAATACCTGCCAGCAGCGCCGGACGGGAGCGAAAATATCCCGGCGGCGCCGCGGTCCATTACAAGCGGCGCGGTCCAGGATCGTGCCGCGGTCACAGCGGAATGGCCAGCAACGTGTCGATCTGGCGGCTGTCCAGGATGACGGTTTTTTCCGCAAATCTTGTCTCGCCGGGGTCCTCGTGGAGGACGCGGTCTTCATAGCAGCCGGTGGCGAACAGCATCGTCTCGCCGGTGCGCATCACCCGCGCCACCATGAAGCTGGTGCGCGCCCGGATGCCGCTTGCATCAGCGCCGATGATCAGCGGCGTGCCCAAGACGTGGCGATAGTGCTGCCCCTCATACACATTGGCCTCGCGCAGGGCACTGACGCGATCGCGCAGCATGGCGCTTGACGTGGCGTAGATCAGGCTGAGCGGCAGGCCCTGGGCGATGTTCTCCGCAGTGGTGATACGGTAGCAGCCGTCGTCACGGAAGAAGGCCGGCCATGCCTCCAACCGGTCGGAGTCGATCGTGTCGGCATAGCGCGCGTTGAGGTCGGCGATAACGGCGATGTGTTCGATGTTCATTCTGAGTCCGTGAGTTGACGTTTGTCCCGGAATGGATAATCGGCGCAATCATGAGGCGCGAGCCCTGTCGAGTTGATCGGATCATCGACATGGCGCTGTTGATCACCGACGTGACCGAGATACATCACGGCAATTTTTGCGCAGCCGGTTGGGATGCTGCGAAAGAACAGATGGTGCATTGCCCAATGGCGCCAACGCTCCACCGGTCCAAAATTCGCTCTCGGTGGCATTTCAGTATCAGGATAAAAACGACCGGCGTGCGGGGCGGCGCTCGCAAGGGCGCCCTTGTTCAGACTGGGCGCCAAGTGGCTCTCTCTCGGCCATTCGGGTCGAGGCGGCCTTCAGTCTGTAGAGGATGACGATCAGGGCAAACGCGGCCTTCGACCCCCAAGCCGGCGCTTCTATGTTTATGGGTAGCCGGTTCGGAAATGATGGTCCCAACGGAGAAAGTCAATCGGCTTCAATACTATGACAGGGCAGCACGAAGGCCGCGTGGCCCGCGACGTATTCAGGCGTGCATCCGCCCTAGGCCGACCCGCGCGTGTGAATCCCCGCGCAGGTGCGACCGATCACGCGTTGACCGCCGGGGTGGGAGCCTGCGTTGCCAGTTTCTTGGCAACCTTGCGCTTGAGTTCGAGGGCGCGCGGCGACAACTCGCCGTCGCGGGCCTTGGTCAGGAAGCCGTCAAGGCCGCCACGATGATCGACGCTGCGCAACGCATTCGCCGATATCCGAAGCCGCACCGACTGGCCGAGCGAATCCGACTGTAAGGTGACGTTCACCAGGTTCGGCAGGAACCGCCGCTTGGTCTTGATGTTGGAGTGGCTGACCTTGTGACCGATCTGGGCGGATTTACCAGTCAGTTCGCATCGCCGCGACATGGTATACCTCTGAATTGCGCACTTCTCTTGCAACGGCGCACGCGGACGCCGCACCGGTTCGGGTGGAGCGCCGAGACGTTGGCTCGAATGAACGCGTTCCTATAGTGATCACCGCCATGGCCGTCAAGTTCGCGTTCGCGCGCGACGCGCGTGTTATTGCGCCGCCTGAGCCTCACCGGCCGCATCGATAGGGGCCGTAGAAGCACCAATCGGAACCCGCAGCCCCCGCCGTCACTCCTGTAACCAAAGCCGCCGGCGAAGCGTCAGGAGCCTCATGCGTGGCAATCAGGCTCCAGACAGCCGCCGATAAAGACCCGGCGAGGCGCACCTGCCGCCGACCAAGGTGCGGCGAGCGTTCGTTATAGCCGGCGGCCCGGGTGGCGGCACCGGTGTCGTTGCGGCGGCGCAAGCCCGGAGCACCGACGAAGAAGTTTTTCGTCGGCGCCGCGAGCGGCCTCATTCGCGAACCCCGCTATTGGGCCGGGAGAATTTTACCGTCCGCATCGATAGGGGCGGTAAGAGCACCAATCGTAACCGTAGCCGCCGCCGTAACCCCTGTAACCATAGCCCCCGTACCCCCAGCCGTGAAATCCGCCATGCCATCCACCAAAGCCGCCGTGCCAAGCCGAGGCCGACGTGGGAGCGAGCGCCGCGGTGCCAAGTGCGGTCGTGGCGATGAGCGCGAAGGTCAGTTTCCGTACCATGATCATTTCTCCTGTGTTTCCGGATGTGCTCTGCATCATCCGTTCACAAACATAGCGATCGTGGCCGGGACCGATGTGCCGGCGGGCACACATCTGCGCATTTCCCCCGGTCAAACGTCGCGTTCGCGCGCGATCGCATCCCGGTTCTCCAGGCAGTAATATCCGGCAAGGCGGCTCACCGCCTTATCGCGCATCCAGTGCGACAGAATGCGGCTCACGTTTTCGCGGGAGATTCCCGCCATGGCGGCCAAATCGCTTTGCGTGATTTTCTGCCGGATCAGGAGGCGCCCATTGCCGACATCCTGCCCGAAGGCTTCGGCCAGGCTCAAAAGCACGCGCGCGACGCGCCCTTTCAGGGACACGAAGGTGGCCGCCACCAGCGCCTCATTGGTGGCGCGCAGACGCCGCGCCAGCAGCATCATGCCGTGGCGGTAAAGCTCCGGATGGGCTTCGGCGAAGGCCTGGAAGACGGCGCTGCTGATGAAGCGCAGCTTCGATTCCCGCAACGCCTCGACCGAGGCGGATCGCGGCGCACCGTCGAGCATCGACAGTTCGCCGACGATGGCGCCGGGCCCGAGAATGGCGAGAATGCGCTCGCTCCCGGAGGCCGTCACGATGCCGACCTTGAGCAGGCCCTCATCCAGCCGGTAGCATCCGTCCGAAGCATCGCCGGCGAGGAACAGGGACTGATCTGGCTTGAGCGAGACCGGGCGCCCGCTCGCGAAAAGGTCCGCGAACAGCTTCGTCGGCAAGCCCGACAGCACATGATCGGCAACAGGCGGCGGGACAGCCATGCAAGCCCTCCGGGCGGAAGCGCGGGCCACGTTTGCGCCAGTATACTCCGGCGTCGATTCACATCCGCTTTCTGGCGTAAGATGCCGATTGGCACGGATGCGCGAACCCGAAGATAACGGCCCGAGGTGAGCCTTGGAATCAGGCGAATTGGATTTGGCCGGCCAGCCGGATATGCGGCGCAAGCTTGCCGTCATCCTGGCAGCGGACGTGGCGGGCTACAGCCGGCTGGTGGCCGCGGATGAGGAAGGCACGGTCCGCCGGTTTCGGCAGGCGGCCGCCGCTTTCTGCGAGCGCGCACACCGGTACCACGGCAGGGTTTTCAACACCGCCGGGGACGCGATTCTGGTCGCGTTCGAAAGCGCGGTCGATGCGACCCGCTGCGCCGCCGACATTCAGGATGCCAACAATGCGCAGAATGTCGCGATCGACCCGTCGAGAAGGCTGTTGTTCCGGATCGGAATCGCGCTCGGGGACGTCGTGGTCTGCGACAATGGCGATCTCCTGGGCGACGCCGTGAATATCGCGGCGCGGCTCGAAGGCATCGCCGAGCCCGGCGGCATTTGCATTTCCGAGGATGTCAGAAACCATGTGCTGAACAAGATCAGCGTCGGCTTCCTGGACCTCGGGGAACAGATGCTGAAAAACATTCCGCGGGGAATCCGCGTGTATCGGCTCGGCGCTACCGCCAAGACTATTCCTCTCCCGGTCAACACATCGAAGCGAAGATTTGCCGACCTCATGCGGGTCGGCGGCGCGATGGCTGCGGCCGCAATTGTGATCGTCGCCGGCGCGGTTGTCGTCGCCCGATATTGGCCGGTTGCGCAGCCCGCCCTAGTCTCCGCGCCTGCCGCGACGTCTCCACCCACCGCCGTCTCCCCGCTCGCCATGGCCGGCGCGGACCGCCGGTTCGATCCCGCCATCATCCCGCTGGTGACCGACCGGGTTCGTGGCATCCTGGTCGATTATCCCCGGCAGCCGGATTTCAAGGCCATTGCGATCTCCCGCATCGGCTGGGGCGTATCGAGCGGCCTTCCCGATGCGGTCAGCGCCGAGCGCGATGCCCTCGATCGCTGCAGGCGGCGGGATCCCAACGGCGACTGCCGGATCTACGCGATGGGCGACAACGTGGTTTGGCCGCGATTGCCGGCCTTACTGCCTGGCGATTTTCATCCCGCGCCGTTGGATATTCCCTTGCAGCCAACCGATCATGACACCGTCAGGGGCATGCCGACCGCAGCCGGCATCGACGCCTTCCTCAAGGGAAACAACCATAAGGCGCTGGCGGTGAGCGCCGCCGGCTTTTCCTCCATGATGGATCGCGCCGACCAGGCGGAGGCGATCCGGCTCGCCGCCGAGCGCTGTTCCGATTTCGCCAAATCGCCTTGCTTGCTGGTATCCGTTCAACGGTTTTCTGACCGTCGCAATCCCCCGGTCCCATGGCATCGTCCGGCCCTACACATTGGCCGGCGAAACCGAGATGAACGACGCTGACAAGGAGCGCATCGGCAAGATTTATGGCGGCCGGGATTGGCGAGCGCTGGCGAAGGGAGGATCAGGGCGCTGGTATGCGGTCAATGCGGCGGAGTCCGAAATGGACGCGGCCGCACGCGTCATGCAGGATTGCCGCCATGCCGAGATGGCGTGTGAACTGCGTGCGATCGGAAATTTCCGGATCGAGAAACGCTAACGCGGCTGCGTCGCATACCGAACAGCAGACATTCCCCGGCCCGGATCAGTCGCCTTCGGAAATCCTGCAGTCGCCCTGCCCAGCCACCGCTTGTTGCGCCGGTGTCCGGGACCGGGGCGGGACAGCGGCGAAATACTGCAGCGCAAAGCGCGCGTTATCGGTGCGAAATCCCGGTGGCCCGATCGGCAGTGCCCATTGGCTCGCAAGCGACCCTTGCCACGCGATCTGGCCATCGGCGGTCACCGTCAAGGTCCGGCCGCGAAGCTCGGCCCGTAGCGTGTGGATCTCCCACGGGCGGATCGGCGGCAGGGCGTTGCCGTCTTGGGATTTGAAATTGATATATCCTTGGGCGCCGCACTGTTTGTGCATGTGCTGCCCCAAGTTTTGCTTGATCGAAATCGCCATCTTTGCGTCAGGCTCGATGCGCCACATCGCATAGATCACATTGCAGCTGTCCTCGGCCTGCAGCTTGAGGCCGATCTGGCGCCGCAATTCACC
This sequence comes from uncultured Alphaproteobacteria bacterium, assembly GCA_963802745.1. Classification (GTDB taxonomy): domain Bacteria; phylum Pseudomonadota; class Alphaproteobacteria; order Rhizobiales; family Xanthobacteraceae; genus JAJPKK01. Next base: position 8,315 of record CAWDKL010000002.1, read on the forward strand.
CGACGCCAACGGCCTGCTGGTCCGGCTAGGCCCCAGATATTGGAAACGAATTTCCGCAATTTGATCCGCAGCATTGCCGGTGCCGGCTTGAACGATCGCCCGCGAACTGGGGGTCTCGATCGCGAGCCGGCCGTCCGCCAACGCCGACACCGCGCCGTTGGTGACGCAAAGGCGATCGCGATCGACGCGCTGCAACGCGGGCAAAGACCCGGTCTGCGCAACGGCCGATGGTGCGAAGCTGAACACCGTCACAATGGGCAAGCATGCGTTTCGCCACCGGGCCGCCTTGCAAAAACCGGTCAGGAAGGGCTCCGCCTCCCGGATCATGTCTCGGAACCAGTGGGATAGGCCAAATATCATCGATCACCTGATTGGCGACGCGGCGAGCGGCGGCGGCGATACCGCGAACCAAGGCATGTTGGCTCCATGCGCCCGATCAGCCGCTTCCTCCCGGCCAACACCGATGCGGGTGGTCCTCCGCCGTCACGGAGGTTCATCCGCCCGATACCCATGGGCCAGCGGCCTTGGCAGCGGCTGGCGCCCCATGCGGGACGCCGATTCAATTCTGGCGGGATCGTTGCCGGGACCCGCGTCAGGGCGTTCCGGCGGCCTGCGGGGCGACCATCGCACTTTCCCGCGTGCAGGTGTCCTGAAACAGCACGCTGCCGTCGGGCAGGTTCTGCTTCGTGAGGCACGTGCATCTGCCTTCGCCCATTGGCGCGACCGGCACCGACCAGCGGGCCGGTGCCGCTGGCGCTTGCCCGGACACGGCTTGCACCGGACCCGCTTGCGCCGGTGCCGGAACGGCGACTGGGCTTGGAACGCCTCCAACCACGATCTCGGGTCGGTAACCCCAAAAGTATCCGCGGTCACGATAGTATCCGCCGTATCCGCCATGATGGCCACCGTACCCGGGATCGTGGTCGCGATCGCCGCTGCCCGGCGTTACGCTGCATCCGGTCTTGGGGTGACAAGACACCACCGAACCGCCGTTGCCGGGGGCGCCTTGCGGAGGAACCACTGGTCCGTGGCCAACCGGGAAGGGGTTGGGGTGGCCGACCGGAATGACGGGTTCGGGAAGCGGGCGAAGAACACCCGTCGGTATATGATATCCATTCGGTGGGACTCCGGGCTCCGGCCGCGCGCCCACGACGGGGCCATGGCCCGGGAATGGGTGCATGAAGTTGGCAGAAGCGCTGCCGCCGGTCGTGAGGGTGGTGGTGACAGTCACCGCCGCCAGTGCGAGGATGGATAATTTGGTCTTGGGGGTCATGCTCATCTCCTGTTTGTGAGTCCGAAGGGGGGCCTTCGATGTTCAGGAGCATAGGCAGCGCAGGTCAGCACCGATGTGCTGGTGGACACAAGATTGCGCATTTGCGCCATACGTAGAACCTGCAAAGCAAAAATTCTCAGCAACGGGAAAATGTTGGATCGCCGGGGCCGGCAAGCCGGCAACCCAAATCACATCGACGTTGCTGCTGCGGCGCTCTGCACGGCCGCCACCGACGCCGTAATATGGAGTGGAGCCTTACGAAGGCGCACAAGAGAGATCATGAGCAATCCGCGAGTGAATCGCGAATGGCTTCAACCAACTCATTTCCGAAAAAGGGCTTATTGATTACCACAACGCCTGCTGTAGCGGCGCGTTTGCGAAGTTTACCACTCGCGTTTGGGGTTATCAAGATTGCTGGGCTCACGATGCCACGCTGTCGCAGGACAGCGACAACCTCAAGTCCGGACATGCCGGGCATCACATGGTCAAGGACCAAGCACCTGCAAGAGGGTAGCTCCGGATCATCCAATAGGGCGCGCCCATCGGCATAGAGGCGCACCACGAATCCTTCAATTTCCAGCGAGAACTTGAGCGAATGGCGCACCGCCGGGTCGTTATCGACGACCGCCACCGTTCCGGGCGATGGGGCTGTGATGTTGGTGTGCTCCATTGGTCGCGTACTTCTACCTCCAAATCATTAGGTCGAAGAACGCAATCAACGTCACAACGGCCACTTCGGCGCTTTGATCCAGCGCAAACAACCGTCCATGAGTGCGGGAGTTCCGTTGGTCGATGGTCAGGAGCCAAGTACTCCGGCAAGCAGGGCCATGCGCACCAGTTCGGACAGGCTTCCGGATTTCATCTTGGTCATCACTTTGGCGCGATAAATCTCGACGGTTCGGGGGCTGATGCCAAGATCGTACGCGATGATCTTGTTGGGGTTTCCGGCGATCAGGCCCTTGAGCACATCGGTTTCGCGAGAGCTGAGCGTGGCAAGCCGATCTTGCAGTTCCTGGCGCTGCGCATCGCGATCGGCGTCCTGGCGCAAACCGTCGAAAGCGCGCTGCACCGCCGCCAGCATCTTATCGCCGTCGAACGGCTTTTCGAAAAAATCGGCGGCGCCCATCTTCATGGCCTCGACGGCAATCGGCACGTCACCATGACCTGTGATGATGATCACCGGCAACTTAGCGTTGATATCTTTCAATCGCCGCAGCAGTTCGATCCCGCTCAAGTCCGGCATGCGGACATCGGTGATGATACAGCCGCAGGCATTTTGAGGTAGATGTCGCAGGAAGTTCACTCCAGAATTGAACGTTATCACCTTGAAATTCGCGCTGCTCAAAAGGAATTCCAGGGATTCCCGCGCAGCATCGTCATCATCGATGACGTAGACGGGGGCATCAGGCATCGGCAAGGTCCCCCTCGCGCACAAGCCGCAAAGTGAAGCGAAATATGGCCCCCCCACCGGGGTTGGGCTCCATCCAAATCAGGCCGTCGTGGGCTTCGATGATGGTACGCGAAATCGATAGACCCACACCCATTCCGCAAGATTTTGTCGTTATAAAGGGTTGGAACAGCTGCTCGGCAAGTTCTTCACTGATTCCCGGGCCGGTGTCGGCGACGTTGACCTCGATAAAACCATCGGTTGCCAGTGCGGTCGAAAGCAAAATCTCCCGCCGATCTGAATGTTCCATGGCTTCCATGGCATTGCGGATGAGATTGAGCAGGACTTGCTGAACTTGAACCTTGTTGACCAAGACATACTCGGCCGTAGGGTCGAAATTGAAGTGCACGCGGATCCCGCTCTCCTTGGCGCCGACGAGCGCCAACGCGCTTGCCTCCTCGATCAGTTTTTTGATGCTTTCAACCCGCCTCGCGGTCTCGCCGTGACCCACGAAGTCGCGCAGCCGGCGAATGATTTCACCGGCACGCATGGATTGTGCCGCCGCTCTTTCCAATGCATCGCGAACGATCATGGTGTCCTCGTCGGTTCTTTGCTCCAAGAGGCGCCGCGATCCAGATAGGTAATTAGTTAACGCTGAAAGCGGCTGGTTCAGTTCGTGCGCCAGCGCCGATGCCATTCCGCCCATGACAGTCAGACGCGAAATATGTGCAAGCTCGGACTGAAGTTCCTGCAAGCGTGCCTGCGCTTCCTGGCGCTCGGTCAAATCGCGGATAAAGCCGGTATAGTAGCGCCTTCCTGCCGAATTCATCTCCCCGACCGCAAGCTCGATTGGGAACGTCAACCCGTCACAACGCCGGCCGACGACGACGCGGCCGGAACCGATAATGCGTTTCTCGCCGGTTCGCGCGTAGCGCTGCAAATACCCATCATGATGCTCCCAATAGGGCGATGGCATTAACGTTTTGACGTTCAGGCCCACGATATCACGCGCTTGGTAGCCAAACAGGCGCTCTGCCGCCGAGCTGAATAATTGTATCATGCCTAAATCGTCGATGACGATCATGGCATCCGGGACGGTCTCCAGGATCGATTTGAGATGCGCTTCGCGGGCGATCAGGTCGCGCTCGACCCGTTTTGCCGCGGTAAGATCAATGTACACTTCGGTAACGGCGGTGCGGTCCACCGTTCGCCATAGTGACCACTGGCTGGCCGCGATGACGATCTCGCCACTTCGATGCCTTTGAACAACTTCGCCGGCCCATGCACCGCGTTCTAGGAACTCGGACTCGATCTCAGAAAGCGAGCTGGAAAATTCGGTTTTCAGCAATTCATGCACGGACCGGCGGGTCGCCTCGGCGGCCGAAAACCCATACATTCGCACCATGCCGGAGGACCAGTACGTGATCGTGCCATCCAGCTCGCGAACCAGCGCTTGCGCGCGATCAAGTGCTTGCAGCCGGGCGTCGACATCCGTCATGGCCAGGACCTCTTGTCCGGGAAATGCCCGACAGGAGTTATCGTAATTTTCACCGGACCCTTCAAGCGCTATCAGAGCGGGTCGGCGGATTCGCGGGGTAACATAGTCCAATGAGCACCTATCGTCTCGAGGCGCTGATGGCGCCGAAATCGATCGCGGTGGTCGGCGCCAGCCCGCGCGAGCACTCGCTCGGGCGCATCGCACTGCGCAACCTGCGCGATGCCGGCTTTGCGGGGCCGATCCATCTGGTCAATCCGCGCCATGCCGAGATCGATGGCATCAAGGCGGTGGCGAGCCTCGATGCGATCGCCACGCCCCCCGACATGCTGGTGGTCACCGCACCCGCCGCCGAAGTGCCGGGCATCATCGCCGCGGCGGGTGCGAAGGGGGCGCAGGCTGCCGTCATCATCAGCGCCGGGCTTGGCCATGGCCCGGGATCACTCGCGGAGGCGACGCGCCTTGCGGCCCGCGCCCATGGCTTGCGCGTCCTTGGGCCGAATGGGCTCGGGCTGATCGTGCCGGGCGTGCGGCTCAATGCCAGCTTCGCTCGCCGGATGCCGCTTCCCGGCAGCCTCGCGCTGATTTCGCAATCCGGGGCGATCGCGGCCGGACTGGTCGAATGGGCGGCACATCACCGCGTCGGCTTCGCCGCGATGGCCTCCATCGGGGATGCCATCGACGTCGATTTCGGCGATCTGCTCGATTATTTCGCCATCGATCGCAATACCCGCGCGATCCTGATGTATGTCGAATCGATCCACGATGCCCGCAAATTCATGTCGGCGGCCCGCGCGGCGTCGCGCACCAAGCCGGTGATCGTCATCAAGGCCGGCCGCCAGCCCCAAGGCGCGCGCGCCGCCGCGACCCACACCGGGGCGCTGGCCGGGTCGGATGCGGTTTACGACGCGGCGTTTCGCCGGGCCGGGCTCTTACGGGTGTTCGACCTCGATGAACTGTTCGACGCCGCCGAAACGCTCGAGCGGCTGCGTCCGTTTCCGGGCAAGCGGCTGGCTATTCTCACCAACGGCGGCGGCATCGGGGTGCTCGCGGTCGATCGCCTCGCCGATCTCGGCGGCACGCTTGCGGAATTGTCCGGGCAAACCGTCGCCGAACTCGATGCAGTGCTGCCGCCGACCTGGTCGAAGGCGAATCCGGTTAACATCATCGGCGACGCTGATGCCGCCCGCTACGCTGCCTCCTTGGAGGTTTTGCTCGCCGATCGGACCAATGACGCCGTGCTGGTGATGAACGTGCCGACCGCGCTTGCTTCCGCAACCGAAGCGGCCGCCGCCGTGGTGGCGACCCTCGCCACGGCGCGCTCCCGCGAACCGGTGCCGAAGCCCGTGCTGACCGTTTGGGTCGGCGAGGACCAGGCGGCCGCCGCCGCGTTCGAGGCCGCGGGAATCCCGAATTTCACCACCGAGACCGCCGCCATTCGCGGCTTCATGCACCTCGTGCGCTATCGCGAAGCGATCGATGCGCTGATGGAAACGCCGCCGAGCCTGTCGGCCGATTTCGTGCCCGATGTGGACGCCGCGCGGCGGGTGGTGGCGGGCGTCATCGCGGCGGGCCGAAGCTGGCTCGATCCGCTGGAGATCGGGGAATTGTTCGCGGCTTATGCCATCCCCATCGTGCCGGCGCTCTTGGCCCGCGATGCCGAGGAGGCGGTTGCGCTTGCAGCCCCGTATTTCGCGCGCAACGAAGCGGTGGTCGCCAAGGTGCTGTCGCCCGACATCGTGCACAAATCCGAAGTCGGCGGCGTCCGTCTGAACCTCACCAATGCGGGCGCGCTGCGGGAGGCGGTGACCGATATTTTGGCGCGGGCGCGGCAACTTCGCCCCGCTGCGCAGCTGCGCGGCGTCACGATCCACCCGATGATCGTGCGGCCGAAGGCCCAGGAACTGATCGTGGGGATCGCCGACGATCCGACCTTCGGTCCGGTGGTGGCATTCGGCTGCGGCGGTACCGCGGTCGAGGTGATCAACGATAAGGCGTTGGGGCTGCCGCCGCTGGACCTGAAGCTCGCGCGCGAGCTGATCGGCCGCACCCGCATCGCCAAATTGCTCGCCGGCTACCGCGATGTCCCGGCCGCGGACCTCGGGGCGCTCGCGCTGGTGCTGGTCAAGGTCGCGCAGCTTGCCGCCGATATCGAGGAACTCACGGAACTCGACATCAATCCGCTGCTCGCCGACCGCGATGGCGTGATCGCGGTCAACGCCCGCATAGCGGTCGCCGCGGTCGCAAAGCCGGGCCGAACCCACGCCCGTTTCGCCATTCGTCCCTATCCGAAACAATGGGAGCGGCGTGTCGCCGCGCCGGACGGAACCGCGCTGCTGCTGCGCCCGATCCGCCCCGAGGATGAGGAATTGGTGCGCCGGTTTTTCGGCCACGTCAGCACCGGCGATCTGCGCCTGCGCTTCTTTGCACCCGTAAAGGAGTTCGGACATACCTTCATGGCGCGCCTGACCCAGCTCGACTATGGGCGCGCCATGGCGTTCATCGCCATCGACCCTGCGGGGGAGATGCTCGGCAGCGTGCGCCTGCACGCCGACGCCAATTACGAGAATGCCGAATACGCTATCCTGGTGCGCTCCGACCTCAAGGGCCGCGGCATCGGCTGGCTGCTCATGCAATCGATCATCGCCTATGCGCGCTCCGAAGGCATCCGCCGCATCAAGGGCCAAGTGTTGCGCGACAATACCACGATGCTGGCCATGTGCGCCGAACTCGGATTCCATGCGACCGCGGACGCCGAAGATCCGGGCATTGTCGATGTCGCGCTGGAGTTGCAGTGAACGCCAGCAGCCCTCCCGGCGCCGCCGGCAGCTGCCGGCTCGGTCCAAAGCGTAACGATTGATCCGCAAAACCACTCGGTTCGAAAATCCAAAGTCAGCATGATCATCCGGCCCGCACAGCCCAGCGACGACGACGCGATCTTACGGATCATCCTGCCCACGATCCGGGCCGGTGAGACCTATGCGCTGCCACGCGACTGGACCGAGGCGCAGGCGCTCGCCTACTGGCACACACCTGGCCACACGGTGTTCGTCGCCGAAGACGCTGCCGCCGGGCACGATACCGCCCACGGCGACACAGTGCTCGGCACCTATTACATGCGGCCCAATCAGCGCGGCGGCGGCGACCATGTGGCGAACTGCGCCTTCATGACCGATCCGGTTGCGACCGGGCGCGGCGTCGCCGGCGCCATGTGCGCCCACGCGCTGCGCACCGCGGCCGCCGCCGGCTATAGGGCGATGCAGTTCAATTTCGTCGTCGGCACCAATACGCGCGCCATTGCGCTGTGGCAGCGGTTTGGATTTGCCATTGTCGGCCGGCTGCCCGACGCTTTCCGGCATCCGGCGCTGGGCCCTGTCGATGCATTGGTTATGTATCGGAAGCTTGATTGACGGAGCATTTCCGGCTGGCGATGCGGCATTCCGTAAAAGCCTATTGCAGCCTGTTGACTGCTCACGGTCTGAACGTGTATGCTCACGTCGTGAACAAGGAGCGGCGGCGCGGATGGCGAAGACGGCTTCGGCATCCGCATCGCGGCCGCGAGTGAAGGCACAATGACATCCCGAGATGCCAATCTTGTGGAGACCGTGAAGCTGCTCGACACCGTGGCTGACCGCCAGGCGTCGAACCAGCGGGCGCTTGCGCGCGACATCGGCATTTCGGTGGGCCTGGTGAACGCATTGGTGCAGCGGGCGGCACGCAAAGGCTTGATCAAGATCAAGGAAGCTCCGGCGCGGCGGTACGCCTACTATCTCACGCCGAAGGGGTTCGCGGAAAAGAGCCGTCTGGTGGCAGAGTATCTCGATTATTCGCTGACCTTCTTTCGCACCGCCCGCCAGGAATATGACGCGATATTCGCGCGGTGTGTGGCGGCGGGGAAGCGTCGCGTCGTGCTCTGCGGTGCCGGCGAACTCGCGGAAATCGCCATGCTGGCGGCGAACGGGTCCGGCGTCGAGATTGTCGGGATTCTTGATGATGAAACGCCGCATGTTCGCTTCGCCGGAGCGCCGGTGATGCGCGATGTGACCGCAATCGGTGCCAATGATGCGCTGGTGATTACGGACGGACGCAAGCCGCAGGAACTGCACGAAGCGCTGGTCGGGCAGGTGGGACGAGAGCGGCTCCTCGCCCCGGCCTTTCTGCGCATTTCGCCGCGGCAAGCCGACCAGACCGGGGCAGAGCGGCCATGAATGTCTCCTGGTTTGTGGTGCGAACCCAGGTGCGAGCCGAAGAAAAGGCGCTTCGGCATTTGGGCAATCAGGGTTTCGATGCCTACCTGCCGCGCTATCGGCGGCGCGTGCGCCATGCGCGACGCAATGAGCTCCTCCTGCGGCCGCTGTTTCCCGGTTATCTGTTCGTGCACCTCGATCTCGGTCACTGTCGCTGGCGCTCCATCAACGGCACGATCGGCGTGCGCGAAATCCTGAGCCAGGGCGATTTCCCGCTTGCGGTTCCGGACCGAATCATCGACGAAATCAGGGCTCGTGAGGACGCCGACGGCGTGGTTAAGCTTGCCCCGCCTGCTTTTGTCCGCGGGCAGGTCTTGCGGCTTGTCGATGGCCCGATGGCGGACCTCAGCGGGTTGTTCGAAGAGATGCGCGACGAGAACCGGGTCATTCTTCTGGTGTCCCTGCTTGGCCGCGCGGTTCGCATGCAGGTTCCGGTCGCCGCCGTGGCGGCGGCCTGACGCAGCGCCTAACAAAAAGCTGCGTCTCAATTATTCTGCGTTTCACTCCAGGTGCAGGTCACCCGGAGTGCGGTAGCTTTATGCACATCCCACCATAGTCGCACCCCATCGCCCGACTGCAAGGCGACGCCCAAAAATGAACAAAACGTCTCTCCGACCTCATCCTGAGGAGCATCGCGCAGCGATGCGTCTCGAAGGATGGCGGCGAGTCCGTGCCGTGCAGCCATCCTTCGAGACGCGCGCCTATCGGCGCGCTCCTCAGGATGAGGCTGCAAGGTGGAGCGTTCATTCTTGGGCGTTGTCTGACGCCCCCGCCACCAGGCATCAGGCGCGGTCGATGCTATTGAAACCCGCGTGAACGGCTTTCCGGCGGCATGGCGCGACCGCAACATCTGCGTCATGGGATTGGGCTATGTCGGCCTCACCTTCGCGGTGGTGATGGCGGATGTCGGCTTCAGCGTCCACGGCGTCGAGATCCGGGACAATGTGGTCCGCGACCTGTTGGAGGGGAAGCCGCATTTTCACGAGCCCGGTCTCGCCGGCCGGCTCACGCGGGTGATCCGGTCCGGGCGGCTGTCGATATCACGGCATATTTCCGGCGGCCCCGATGCCAGCGTGTATGTGGTGACGGTCGGCACGCCGCTCGGTGCCGACGGCCAGGTCCGTGTCGATATGATTATCAGCGTCGTCCGGGAGATCGCCGCGCATCTCAAGGACGGCGACATGGTGATGATGCGCTCGACCGTCGAACTCGGCACCACCCGCAATATTGTCAAACCCATCCTCGATGCCACCGGCCGCAGTTATGATCTCGTGTTTTGCCCGGAGCGCACGCTCGAAGGTCAGGCGCTGCGGGAATTGCGCGAATTGCCACAAATCGTCGGCGGTCAGGATCGCGACTCGCGCATCCGCGCCGCGCAGGTCTTTCAGTTTTTGACACCCACTGTGGTACAAGTTTCCAGCCTGGAAACAGCGGAACTGATCAAACTGGTTGACAACGCCCAACGCGATGTTCATTTCGGTCTGTCGAACGAAGTGGCGCGGATTGCCGACGCTATCGGGGTTTCCGCCGTCGAGGTCATCCGGGCCGGCAAACTCGGCTATCCGCGCACACAGCTGGCGATGCCCGGACCGGTCGGCGGTCCGTGCCTGGAGAAGGACTCCTATATTCTGGCTAATGGTCTCAAAGCACTTGCGATCGAGCCGGAAATCATTATGGCGGCGCGCCGCGGCAACGAGCGTCAGCCGGGCGAAACCATCGCGGGGCTTCGGCGGTTCTGCTGCGAAACTGCAGGAATCCCTTCGGCCCCGGTCATCACGCTGGCGGGGCTCGCCTTCAAGGGGCGCCCGGAGACCGACGATCTTCGCGGCACCATGGCGAAGCCGATTTTCGCCGCGTTGCGGGACGCTTTCCCGGATGCGCGCTTCCGCGGGTTCGATGCGGTGGTGCCGCAAGACATCATCCACGAGACCTTTGGACTGACTCCGGTGGCGACGATCGCCGATGCGTTTACGGGCTCGCATCTCGTCGTCATTGCGAACAATCATCCCTGCTTCGAGGCCATGCCGCTGTCGGCGCTGGCGGATAGCATGGCGCGACCGGCGGTGATCTTCGATTTCTGGAACAATTTCGGCGCCGCCGGCGTGGAACTGCCGAGCGAGGTTACCTACACGGGGCTCGGCGAACTTGGCCGCACTGCCCGCGAGCGGGAGGCCTTGCCCACGTGAGGCGCTATCTGGTCACCGGAGGCACCGGTTTTTTGGGCTCCGCGCTGGTCAAGCGGCTGATTGCGGCTGGACATGCGGTCCGGGTGCTTGACGACAATTCCCGCGGTGCCCCGCGGCGATTGGCGTCCTGCTCCGGCGATGTCGAACTGATCGACGGTGATGTTCGTAACCCAGAAACCGTCGCGGCTGCCGCCAAGGGCGTCGATTGCATCGTTCACATGGCAGCCATCAACGGCACCGAATTTTTTTATGCGAGGCCCGAGGCGGTGCTCGATGTCGCGGTGCGGGGTATTTTGGCCGTGGTCGATGCAGCCCGCGTCAACCGGATCGGCGACCTGGTGGTGGCGTCGAGTTCGGAAGTGTATCAAACCCCATCGGTGGTTCCGACGCCGGAATCCGTGCCGCTGGTCGTGCCCGACGTGTTCAACCCGCGCTATTCCTATGGCGGCGGCAAATTGATCAGCGAATTGGTTGCCGTCAACTATGGCCGAACCGGCTTTGACCGGGTCGTCATCTTCCGGCCCCATAATGTTTATGGCGCCGACATGGGGTGGGAACACGTGATTCCGCAATTCGCCATGCGGGCGGCAGCGGCATCTCGCTCGGCCGTCGGCCGGACCATCGATTTCCCGATCCAGGGTGACGGCCGGCAGACCCGCGCCTTCGTCCATGTGGACGATTTCACCGATGGCCTCTTGCGGGTGATCGGGCAAGGCCGCCACCTCGCCATTTACAATATCGGCAATGACGAGGAGGTCGCGATCGGGGATCTGGCGCGCCGCATCGTCGGGCTGTTTGGATGCAGCGCCACTCTCCAGACCGGTGCATCGCCGCCGGGCGGAACCGACCGGCGTTGTCCCGACATCACCGCCCTGCGTGCGCTTGGATTTGCCCCGCGGATCAGCCTTGATAAGGGCCTACCGGACGTGGTGCGGTGGTATGCCGAGCATGCCGCACAGGCGCCGGCCGCATGACCGAAATGCCAATCGCTTCCGGCACCGCGGGACTGCACGCAACGCCGATCCGGCATTGCCAGATTTGCGGGTCCGATGCCCTCAATTCGGTGCTGTTCTTAGGGTATATCCCGCCCGTGAACACCATGCCGGAGATCGGCAGCGTACCGGTCGAGCAACCCGCCTATCCGCTCGAAATGCTGCGCTGCGCCGGCTGCGGCCACGTCCAGATCGGCCTCGAAGTGCCGGCGGAAATCCTGTTTCCGTTCAGTTACCCTTATCTAAGCGGGACCACGCGGATTCTGCGCGAGAATTTTGCGGATCTTTACCGCGAATGCGCCGCCGCGATCGAACTTGGCCCCGAGAGCCTCATCGTCGATATCGGCTCGAACGATGGCACGCTATTGAAGAATTTCAAGGCGGGCGGGCACCGGGTGCTCGGCGTGGAACCGTCCCAGGCCGGCGTCGTGGCGCGGGACCAGGGCATCGATACCCTGACCGCCTATTTTTCCAAGGACGCCGTCGGCTCAATTTTGGCGCAATACGGAAAAGCGCGCATCATAACGGCTGCGAATGTTTTCGCCCATATTGCCGAACCGCATGCGGTGGTCGATGCGATCATGGACCTGCTGGCCGATGACGGGATTTTTGTATCGGAATCCCATTATCTGCTGCCGTTGATCGAAACCGTGCAATACGACACCATTTACCACGAGCACCTGCGCTATTATCATCTCGGTGCGCTCGATTATCTGCTGCGCCGCCACGGTCTCGAAATCTTTCGGGTCAAAGGCATTCCGACCCATGGCGGGTCGATCCGGGTGTTTGCCGCGCGCCAAGGCCGGCAGCCGATCGATCGCAGCGTCGGGGAGCAACTCGCCGCCGAGGACAGCGCCGGCGTCACCAGCGGTTCCGCGCTGGCGACATTTCGCAAGCGCGTCGTGGCCTCGAAGCTTGCGTTGATGACATTGCTTGACGGCATCAAGCGCGGCGGCGGACGCGTCTACGGCATCGGCGCCCCCTCGCGGGCCTCGACGCTTATCAACTATGTCGGCCTGGACGACGGCATCGTGGACTGCGTGCTCGAGGTTTCCTCATCCCACAAGCTCGGCAAATATGTGCCCGGCACCCGCATTCCGGTGCTCGACGAGAAGAAACTGTTCGAGGATCCGCCGGATTATGCACTGCTGCTGTCCTGGCATATCGCCGACGAATTGATGCCCATTCTGCGCCGTAAGGGATTTAAGGGCAAGTTTATCGTTCCATTGCCTGAGCCGAAGGTCATCGCTTGACCGCAGCACGCATTCTGGTTCTGTCATCGGTTGCGCCGAACTATGCTCACTTCCGCGCCGGTCAAACGGTCCTGGCCCATCTGCTGGAAGCATTGGCACAAGGCGGCCTCGATGTTCGCTATGCGGTTGCCGAACCGCAATTGCATGCCGATCCGGTTTCGCAAGCGCGCCTGGAGCAGGCCGGCGCAAAGGTGCTTCCCGGGCCGCCGCCCGAAATGGCTGCCGTTCGGCCCGGCTCGCCGGTCATGCGCGGCATCAATCTCATCGGCGAAGCGATCGATCCGGTGCGTGGTCGCGATGATCCCTATTTTGCCGCGCCGGAAATCGAAGCGAAGCGGCTGGTTTCCAGTGGCGCCGATGCGGCGATCCTGTTTTGGGACACGGCCTACGAACAGGTGGCCGAGGCGTTGACAGACCGTGGAATGCCCGTATTCGGCTATTTGGCGCGGCCGCCCTTTGCGTCGGCGCAGGCGACGCTGCCACAGCGGCGCGCCGGCTTGCGGCGGTACGTGGAAGGGTTGCGCCTGAATACCAAAGCGCGGCGGCACTTTTCGCGCCTGCGCAAATTGACCGGCGCCAAGAATATCTGCGCGCTCGACGCCGCCTGGTATTCGCGCGAGGGGGTCGCGTGCCGCTACTTGCCCAACACGTGGCCGGATCCGTCCGGCGATGACTGGGCGGGGGTGCGGGCCGCCGCGGAAGGTCGCCGATGCGGGGTCCATATCTTGGGCAATATCGGTGGGCTGAATGCCACCGGCAATTCCTACGGCATGACCTATTTGGCCGATCATGTGCTTCCGCTGCTCGATCGCCACATGTCCGGCATGGAATGGACCGTCAATATCTGCGGCCGTTTCGAATTGCCGCCGGAACTGACGCGCTTGACGCAGCACAATCATATCGCCCTGCGGGGCTTCGTTCCCGATATCGACGACGAAGTGGCCGGAAACCATATTTTCTTGCTTCTCAACAATGCCGGACCGTACACCGGCGGCTACACGCGGGTGATCTATGCTTTTGCGACCGGCGCCTGCCTGATCGCCCACCGTCGCCTGGCCGATTCCATGCCGGAACTCGTGAGCGGCGAAAACTGCCTGCTCGGCGAAACGCCGCAGCAGATCGCCGACATGATCGCTCAGGCCGCGGGGGATCCCGAGCTGCGATCGCGCATCGGGGCGGCGGCGCGAAGGACCTACGTCGATTGCTATCATCCGAGCCGCATCGCGGGCGGTTTGCGTGACATGGTGACGGGGCGCGTCCATTGACGCCCGCCATCATGGTCAGCATCGACAAGGATTTGATCGACACGGTGCGGGACGAAGGATTGGCCGATCTGGTCGGGCTGTTCGATCCGTGCGGCATGACGGAGGCACTAGGGGTGCCGGTAATCGGCCCTGATAATGCTTGGCCCGAATGGTCGCAACGCCATCCCGATGTGGGGGTCATCCTGGCTGTCAACGTGACGGCGGTCCGGAGGCAGTTGGCGGTGCTCTATGGGATGGCGCGCTGTATGGCGATCAAATCGAGATGCGCGCAGATTTCGCCGTCGGCCCGCATCGGGATTGGCAGCATCGTGCAGCGCGGCGTGGTCGTTTCAGCCGATTGTGCGGTGGGCATGGGTGTCAAGATCAACATGGGGGCGACGGTCCACCATGATTGCCGGATCGGCGATTTTTCCACGATCGCGCCTGGCGCGCGGCTGTTGGGTTCGGTCGAAACCGGGGACGGGGTGTATATCGGTGCGAATGCCACCGTACTTCCCGGCCGGCGCATCGGCGCCGGAGCGACGGTAGGCGCCGGCGCCGTGGTGACCCGCGACATTCCAGATGGGGTGGTCGCCAAAGGTGTTCCGGCCGTCGCACGGGCCGCCGGATCGAGAAACCGATGACGAACACGGATATTCCCTGGTTTGCGCCGGTGATGACGGGCGCGGAACTCGGGCGGCTCGCTGACGTTCTCGACCGCAATTTTCTCAATGATGGCCCCTTGACCCGGGAATTCGAGCGGCAGGTCGCGAATCGTGCCGGAGTTCCCTATGCGGTCGCGGTCACCAGCGGAACGGCGGCCATTGCCCTGGCGCTGATGGCCAAGGGCGTTGGCCCCGGCGACGAGGTTATCGTCCCCGACCTTACCTTCGTGGCGACCGCTAATGCGGTCCGCCTTGCCGGCGCGACGGTCGTCCTCGCGGACGTGGAGTTGGACCGCTTTGCGCTGTCGCCGCAATCGGTCGCCGAACGCATCACGCCGCGGACCCGCGCGGTGGTCCCGGTCGATGTCAACGGCCGCGGCGCCGACTATCGCTGGCTGGAGCCGTTTTGCCGCCAGCACGGTCTGGCGCTGATCTGCGATGCCGCCGAAGCGTTCGGGTCGGCGTTCGACGGCCGTCCCTTGGGTTCATTTGGGGACGCAGCCTGCTTCTCGTTTTCACCCAACAAGACCGTAACCACCGGCCAGGGCGGCATGGTCGTCACCCGGCATGAGGACGTGTATCACCGGCTCCTGGAGTTGAAGGACCAGGGGCGCCGGCAGCGCGGTACCGGCGGTGACGACCTGCACCCGGTCATGGGGTTCAACTTCAAGTTTACCGATTTGCAAGCGGCCGTCGGGCTCGCCCAACTCGAAGCGCTCGATGCACGGCTGGCCCAGGCCCAGCGCCGCGATCGATGGTACAAGGACGCGCTCGACGGTGCGCCGGGCGTAACGTTCCCGGGTCGAGCGGAGGAGAAGGGAGAGGTACGTCAGTGGGCCGACGTACTGATCGAGCGGCGCGAAGATGTCCGTCGCGCATTCAATGAGCGTGGGATTGGGGCGCGGGCGTTCTGGTTTCCGCTTCACCGGCAAGCGCCGTATCGGACCGCTGATGACGCGTTCCCAAACGCCGAAATTATCTCCGGTCGCGGGCTGTGGTTGCCGTCGCATTTCGATCTGACCGAGGACGCCGTCGGCAGGGTCACTGAGGCAATTCGGGCGGCGCTTCGTTCCAAGGAACGGCATTCGGTTGCACCGGACAGAGCGCAGGACATGCGACCGGAACTCCTATCCGTAGCCCGGCGCGCTTAACCTCGCGCGCGCTTCCGGTTTTCTCATGGCGAACAGATGAACAAGCCCATGACTTCGGTTTTGCATCCAATCCAAACCGTGGTGTTCGCGTGAAATCGCTGTTTGACCGCCGGTTGCCGGATGGCCGAAGCGTCGGCGGGCTGATGTTCGATAGGTTGGAACGAACCGGCAAGACATTGAATTTCGTCGATGTCGGCGCCCGCAATGGGAGTTACCTGCTGCCGTCCACCTACGCGGCGCACACCCGCATCACCGGGTTCGAGCCCAATCGCGTCGAATATGAGAAATTGATCAACGGGCAAACCGATGCGCGGGTGGCCGGGCTGGTGGAGCCCCCCTTCAGGGAACGCAAATATTATCCCTACGCCCTGTGGAGCGAAAACGCCGAACGCACGATCTACCTGACCTCCGGAGCCGGCGCGGTGACGTTGACCGGCCCGGCCGACGAGGCGATGACGCGCAGCATGTGGCGTGACGTCGATCGCGGCCAGGATTATTTTGAACGCCATCAGCGGATTGTCAGGACCGACAAAGTGCCATGCGTGACGCTCGATGAAATTTGGCGCGACAGCGCCGAGCCGATCGATATCCTGAAAATCGATGTCGAGGGCGGCGAACTGGAAGTGCTAAAGGGTGCCAGGGACCTGCTGACCGCAAAGAAAATCCTTTTCATCTTTTCGGAATTTCTTTTTGTTCCCTATTATGCGCCCAGAATGACTCTGGGACATCAGCAAGTATTCCTTGACGATCTTGGCTACCGTCTTGTGGCGTTGGATGCCGATCATTCCCCCTATAATTGGCGCCGCACTACCATCCGGGCAAAAAATGATCGATGGTTGACATACGCCGGTGATGCAATTTTTGTTTTGGATCCTGACCGGAATGCCTTGGACGAGGAAACCAGCTACCGCCTTGGACTCGCCTGTATCGCTCTGGGCTTCAATGCGTTCGGCCTCAATTTGTTGAGGCAGGCCGGGGTCGTTTCCCCGCAGGATATCGATGCCATCGAAGCGCTGGTAAACCGGCCTCCGTTGACCCGACGGCTGCATACGGCCTGGCTGAACATGCCGCACGTGGCTGTAAGGCTGCTGAAACCACTGCGGGGTGAGCCATGATGTCGCTGTTTGGGCTATTTGGCTCGGGCAGCGCCGCCCTGGACCTGGCGTCCAATCGTTCTGCCGGTCAAGGTTCCGAGCGTGACCGATATGCCGTGCCGCGATCGCTCTACCGTCTGCTTGGGCCGAACGTCACCGCAATGATGATCGCCTCGATCCCGGTCGGCATCACGCTTGGTATTGTCGAGATCGTGACGGCGTCCGTCTTATACGCGGTGCTGGCCACATTCCATTTGGTTGCCGCGACGCCGGTCTCGTCCGCGATCACCTTCGGGTTGGAACCCGTCACGGCCTTGTTCATCTTCACGATCCTTGCTGCGCTGCTGCGCTACGCCAGCCAGACGCTACCGGCTCTCAGCGATTACGCGCTCACCATGCGCCTGCGCGAGGCGTTGGTGCGAAGCACCTTGGGCGGCGTCACCGAACGGTCCGTCATGTCGGTGGCGGAGACGTCGCATCTGGTGGCTAACGTGGTCCCAAGGGGCGGCGAATGTGCGAACGGCATGTCCGCGGTCGCCGCGGCGGTGTGCCTGCTCGGGCTGGTGCTGATCGGACTTATTCGAACGTCCTGGCAGCTGGCCATCATCGCACTTGGTTTTGGCGCGTCGCTCGCGGTACTGCTGGTAACGTTGCGCAAGTCGTACGGAAAATATGTAGCCTTGATTCATCCGTTTTTCCAAAAATTCAATAATGCGATGATCCGAGCGGCGAGAAACAATCACTTCCTACGAGTTCACGGTGCCAACCAGCAAGAAGCCGAGATGCTGATTGAGATGTCTCGGAACAATTTGGTCGCTGCCAAAAATTATACGCTTCTCTTTGGTCTCAGCTGCAATATACCGGCTCCGGCCGCGGTTTTTGTCGTGGTCGGAGTATTTTGGCTGAATGCCCGTTTCGGGTTTCTTCCGGTAGAAGGACTTGTCCCGCTGGTTTATCTGCTGTCGCGGACCGGCAGCGGCGTCGCCGAGATCGCGATGGCGGTCGGCCGCGTGCAGCGGAACTGGCCGTATTTAAAGGACTTGCTCGCGCATACGCGCGATCTCTTCCCCGAAAACGAGCCCCCCATCACCAGCACCGACGTGCCTCAGCGATTTCTTCCTCTTGACGTTAAGAGTTTGCGGTTCGGCAGGACTGCGGCGCTGACTTGTCCGGTGAACCTGTCGGCCTGCGGCGGAGATGTGGTTTTAATTTCGGGTTCGTCAGGTCGAGGCAAGACGACCCTTGTGATGACGCTGATCGGACTTATTCATCCGATCGGCGGCGCGATTTACTGGGGAGGCATGCCGATCGACCGGATCGATGCGAAGCGCCTGCGTCGCGTGCTCGGTTACGCGGGCCCGGAACCCTATTTGATCGATTCCGATATTCGAACGAACCTGCTCTTTGGCATAGAGCCGGGCAGCGTGACGGATGCGGATATTGTACGCGCTTTGCGCCTTGCCAAAGCAGACTTCGTGTTCGATCTGCAAGATGGCCTGCGGTCATCATTTGCGCGAATTCGGGCGACGGTATTTCCGCCGGGCAAAAGCAGCGGCTGGCGTTGGCGCGGTGTCTGCTGCGGCGGCCGGAGATTCTCCTCCTCGACGAGGCGACTTCCAACATCGATGAGGCCACCGAAAAGCAGATCATGGACGGATTGAGAGCAACATTTCCGGATCTGCTCATCATCGCCGTCTCGCACCGCACGTCGCTCCGCCGGTATGCGACGGTGCAAGTGGAGCTGTGATGGCATCCGGGGTCACCATCATCGCGGAGATCGGTTCCGTGCACGATGGGTCTCTTGGCAATGCCATGAAACTGATCGAGGCAGCGGCCGCCTGCGGGGCGGATGCGGTCAAGTTTCAAACGCATATTGCGGAAGCTGAAACGCTGCGCGATGCACCGGCCCCGCAGTATTTCAACGCCGAACCGCGATTCGACTATTTTCGTCGTACCGGCTTTACGATGGCGCAATGGAAGCAACTCGCGGCCCACTGCGGCAGAAAGAACGTTACGTTTCTGTCTTCCCCGTTTTCGCTCGAGGCGGTCGATCTGCTCGAGGCGGTTGGCGTCGTCGCCTACAAGATTCCATCGGGCGAGGTGACCAATTTGCCGTTGTTGGAACGCATCGCGGCGACGGGCAAGCCGGTGTATTTGTCGTCTGGAATGAGCAACTGGCGGGAACTTGACGCTGCTGTATCGGTGTTGCGCGGCGGGGGACCCGTCACGGTGCTGCAATGCAGTTCGGCCTATCCCTGCCCGGACGAGCGTGTCGGTCTCAATGTTTTGGGCGCGATGGCGCGACGGTGGAATATCCCGATCGGCCTGTCAGACCACACTAGCGGCATCGCGGCAGGGATCGCGGCGGTGGCGCTCGGCGCGACCGTGATCGAGAAACATTTCGCATTTTCGCGGTTGATGTATGGATCCGACGCTGCCAATGCGACCGAGCCCGATGAGTTCCGCTTGTTCTGCACAAGCATCAAATCGGTCGCCACGATGCTCGCCAATCCCGTCGATAAGGATGATCTGTCGCCTTATCGCGAGATGAAACGGGTGTTCGAAAAGAGCATCGTAACCGCTCATGCGGTTTCCGCGGGCGTCCAGATCAAGCGCGAGGATATTGCTTTCAAAAAGCCAGGAGACGGAATTTCAGCGGCAAATTGGCGCGATGTTTTAGGTCGCGCAGCTCGCCGCAATCTGCCGGCCGACCATAAGCTCGGCCAAGACGATCTATTGTAGTTTTACCGAATGAGAAAAATCTGCGTCGTCGTCGGCTCGCGCGCCAATTATTCTAGCATCAAATCGGCGATGCGTGCGATCGCTGAACACCCGGACCTCGAATTGGCGCTTGTGGTCGGCGCCTCGGCGGTTCTTGACCGGTACGGCAGCGTTGTCGATCTGATCGAACGCGACGGGTTCTCCCCTGTCGCGCGCATTCATATGCTGATCGAAGGTGAGACGCCCGCCACCATGGCGAAATCGACGGGACTCGGCTTGATCGAATTGTCGAGCGTGTTCGATCGTATCAAGCCCGACGTCGTGCTGACCGTGGGCGACCGCTTCGAAACCATGGCGACGACGCTGGCAGCCGCCTACATGAATATTCCGGTTGCTCATACCATGGGAGGGCGAGGTTTCCGGGACGATCGACGAGAGCATTCGTCATGCCGTGACAAAGTTCGCCCACATACATTTTCCTGCCAGCAGCGATGCTTTAGAGCGGATTATACAACTCGGCGAGCGTCCGGAACACGTGCACCTCGTCGGCTGTCCGCGCATCGACCTCGTTGCCGAGATCCTTGCGCAGGACAACGGGGTCGGCGGTGATATCTTTCGCGAGGGTGTTGGACCCAGCTTCAGTCTCGATGGGCCGTTTCTGCTCGTCTCGCAGCATCCGGTTACGACGGAATACGGAACCGGAGAGGAACAAATCACGGCGACCCTTGAGGCGGCCGAGCAAATCGGTTTGCCGGCCATCGTATTGTGGCCGAACGCGGACGCGGGCTCCGAAGACATTGCCCGCGGCATGCGCAAGTGGCGCGAACACGGCCGCGCGGGGCATATGCATTTCTTCAAGAATTTGCCGGTCGATACCTACGTGCGGCTGCTGCGACGCGCCGCGTGCCTGGTCGGCAATTCGTCGAGTGGAATCCGGGAAGGGGCGTTTATCGGGACCCCGGTCGTCAACGTAGGCTCGCGCCAGAGCGGTCGGCAACGTGGGCATAACGTGCTGGACGTGGCTTCTGACCGCGGCAGCATTAAGGACGGACTCGCGCGTCAGATCGCTCATGGACGCTATGCGATGGATGCCATCTACGGTGATGGACACGCCGGCGAGCGGATTGCCGCAATACTCGCGACTGAACACGTCAACGTCCAGAAGCAAATCACATATTAGGGTGTAATTTGAAGTCCTTGACCCCAGACGTCCCCGGCGCACCATCTTCAACTGAATGGGTCCAGGGAATAGCCGGCCCATTAGATGAAGTAGCCGGATTAATTCTCGATCATCAATTGGTCGATCAATGGGTGGATGGCGCGATATTTCCTTGCGAGTTGGCGTTCTTCTTGGCTACGTGCCGGATGCGGCATGTTGAGGCGATTATCGAATCCGGTCGGCAGGATGGGTACTCTACCCTGGTTTTAGGATACTTTGCGCAGCGATATAATGTGAGCATCTACTCGATCGACAGGGAGATCGACCGCGATCGCGCCCAGCGCTGCCGCAAGCGGCTGCAGGGGCTTCCGGTCCAGCTGCTGGTCGGCGATGCCTACGATTTGGTCGGCCGCCAACTCGATTTGCTTGACGATCGAACGACTGCCTTGCTTATCGACGGCCCAAAGGGGTGGGCAGCGTTGTCCATGATCGGGGCCGCTATGCGGCCCGGCGTTGCTGTCTTTGCGTTGCACAACTTAATCGGCGATCAACTGGAGCGGGTGACGCAATTCGGAGGCCGGCGATACGAGGATTGCCCTGCGTCAGGATGCGCTGCGTGGCAGGAATTGTGTCGCCGGGAGACCGCGCATGCTGCGGGCCTGATAGCTCGGGGCAATACGCCATCCACGCTCGGCGTAGCGAGCGTAGATGCAAAGCAACGCGGCCGTATCGCCCATTCGTTCAATGTCGAATTTGGACTGCATCAACCTGATGTTGTGCGCCTAGTCTGGCACATGGGCCTTTACCGGTGGGTGCCCCGACTTTACGATATCTCCTACCGGTTGTTTCGGCGGTAACGTCTGTTGACTCAGAGAATCGGGTTTCTACACATTGGGACTCCACACCATACAGGAAAGGTTTCTTCTCGGTATCTTCCCTGTTGCAAGACAGTAACCTTCCAGCATAATCCAAATATTAATCTCGCGGGGAACGTTGGGAAATGAAACGGCGCAAAGTGCAAAGCAGCTTACGATGAAGGTTGCCATTCTTGCAGGAGGGCGGGGTACGCGGCTCGCGGAGGATACCGCCACGACGCCGAAGCCCATGGTCGAGATCGGTGGGCGGCCGATTTTATGGCACATCATGAAAATCTATGGTGCCCAGGGCTTTAATGAATTTGTGGTCTTGCTGGGTTATAAAGGGGAAGTTATCAAGCGCTATTTTGCCGAATACGCGAATATTGCAAGTGATTTGAGCATCGACTTCAAGGCGGGGGTGGTGGAGCGACAGTTTACATCTGAAACGGTTGATTGGCGGGTTCACCTCGTCAACACCGGGGCGGACACCAACACGGGTGGGCGGGTTGAACGGGCCGCGCATCTTCTCGGATCCGAACCGTTCATGCTGACCTATGGCGACGGCGTCGCCGATATCGACTTGCGTGCCCTGCTTGCTTGCCACCGCAGCAGCGGCGCCTCGGCCACCATCACTGCGGTTCATCCGCCGGCGAGGTTCGGCGAGGTTCGGTTTTCCGGGGACCGCGTGACAAGTTTTGCCGAGAAAGCCCAGACCAGCGAGGGTTGGATCAATGGTGGCTTTATGGTTTGTGAACCGAAAATATTGAGCATGTTGAGAGGCGATTCGGCGGTTCTTGAAATTGATGGCCTTGAGGCTTTGGCGCGCTCCGGGGAACTTGGCGCATACCGTCATTCTGGATACTGGCAGTGCATGGATACGCTCCGCGATAAGAACCATCTTAATGCGCTGTGGAACTCCGGCAGCGCGCCGTGGAAGCGCTGGACGTGACCGAGGTCGCAAAGCATGAATTTTGGTGTGATCGGCCGGTCCTGATAACCGGTGCGACCGGCCTTCTCGGTGGCTGGATGACGCGGCGGCTCGTCAACCTGGGGGCGGACGTCGTATGTCTGGTCCGCGATTGGGTTCCCGCTAGCTTGCTGTTGTCGGGAGATACGGTCGATCGGGTCAAAATCGTGCGCGGTGACGTGAATGACCAAGCATCCCTGGAACGCATACTGTCCGAATATGAGATCGATACCGTCGAACACCTTGCCGCGCAGACCATCGTCGGTGTCGCGCTGCATGCTCCGGCAGCGACATTCGAGACCAATGTCGGCGGAACTTGGCGACTGCTGGAGGCGTGCAGGCGGGTCGGGGTCAAGCACATAGTATTGGCATCGTCTGACAAGGCCTATGGCGAGCAGGACAATCTTCCATATGATGAAAGTATGCCGCTAAACGGGCGTCACCCCTACGACGCGAGCAAGTCCTGCGCCGACATCATCGCCCAAACCTATGCCAACACTTATGGGATGAGCCTCGCCGTGACCCGATGCGGTAACTTTTTTGGCGGCGGCGATCTAAATTGGAATCGTTTGTTCCCCGGCACGATTCGATCGATTTTGCGCGGTAAACCGCCAATAATCCGTTCGGATGGAACCTTCATTCGAGATTATATTTATATCGAGGATGCGGTCGAAGCCTATCTGGATCTTTCGGAGGCTCTTGCGGAGCGGCCGGAGCTGTCAGGCCATGCGTTTAACTTTTCCACCGAATCGCCACTCAGCGCGTTGGCGATTGTAAACCTTATTTCTAAAGTCATGCAGTCTCCGCTCAAACCTTATATCCGGAACGATGCGCATAGTGAAATCCCCCACCAATATCTTAACTCGAAGAAGGCGCGCGACGTTCTAAAGTGGAGCCCGGTGTTTCCCATGGACGAGGCTGTGAACCGAACAGTCAATTGGTACCGGCAGTATTTTTCACAGCGAGAAGCAGTATGAGTACTGATCTGCCGCTTTGCGACCAAGCTTTGATACCAATCCTCGCGCTTGGGCAGCTTCCCCTAGCGAACGCCCTGGTCGCCGAAGCCAAGCTATCGTGTCCGGAGCCGCGATTTCCTCTCACGCTTGCATTTTGCGAACCCTTGGCTTTGGTGCAGCTGGTGGAGCGCGTGCCGCCGGAAGACCTGTTTCGCGAGTATCCTTATTTCACCTCGGTGGCGGCCGGGGCTGTCCTTCATGCCAAGGCGATCGTGGACCGAATGGTTCGCGCTCGAAATCTGACACCAAAATCGCTCGTCATCGAAATTGCAAGCAATGATGGTTACCTGCTCCAACACTACAAGGGGCATGATATCCCGGTGCTCGGCATCGAACCGGCCACGAACGTCGCCAGGGTTGCGGAGGTGGAGCGCGGGATACCGACGCTCGTTGCATTCTTCGACGAAGCGCTGGGCGCAAGGCTTGCCTCCGAGGGACGCTCGGCCGCGGTGATTCATGCCAACAACGTTTTGGCCCATGTCCCAGACCCAATTGGGTTCCTGCGAGGCGTTGCGCTGCTGTTGGCGGGACAAGGGATTGCCGTTATCGAAGTGCCGTACGTTAAGGATATGTTAGACCAAGTCGCCTTCGACACGATTTATCACGAACACATCTTTTATTACTCGTTCACCTCGGTGAGCCGGATATGCGCGCGCTCCGGACTTTGCATTGTGGATGTGGAGCGGCTCGCCGTCCATGGTGGCAGCTTGCGGATTTTCCTGAGCAGAGCCGGAGAGGCGGTGGCGAGCGAAGCCGTCGCCGCGCTGCTTGCCGAGGAAGCCGGATGGGGCGTTCAGGAATGGTCGGCCTATGCGACATTTGCCGAGCAAGTCGAGGCATTGAGGATCGAACTGCGGAAGACTCTGATCGGAGCAAAGCAAGCCGGACAGGCTATTGCCGCGTATGGGGCGTCGGCCAAGGGAACCACGTTGCTAAATTATTGCGGCATTGATGGCAGCCTGGTGGACTTCGTGGTCAACAAGAGCCCGCATAAGCAGGGATTATATACCCCGGGTACACATCTGCCAATTCTGCGAACCGAAGCTCTGATGGACCGCCGGCCCGATCTGGTACTGCTCTTGGCATGGAATCTGGCAGACGAGATTCTTCAGCAGGAAAGCGAATATCGGAGAAGCGGTGGCAAATTCATCATCCCGGTGCCCAGCGTCCAGATTGTATAGGAAAATGGAAGTGAACAACTCCAAGCCTTTTTTTTCCATTGTTATCCCTACGACGCGGCCGCATTGCCTAAAGTTCTCGTTGGCAAGTGCTCTCGCTCAAACGTTCACGGATTTCGAAGTCGTCATCTCCCACAATGTGGCATCCAACGCGGCTTCACTTGATTGGCTGCCCGCCGATCCGCGGATACGATATGTGCGCCCGCCCGATCTATTGGCGCAGCACGACCATTGGGATTTCGCGCTAGCGCATGCGCGCGGCCGATGGCAACTGCTGGTCGGGGACGACGATGCCATCGCTCCGTCCCTGCTGTCGATCGCCGCCGAGGTGACCGAACGTTTTCCCAGCATCCCGATCGTCTATTGGCCCTGGTGCGGCTTTGTCAACTCGCAGTGGCCGGAACCCAATATGGCGGGTCTGGCAAGCGTACCGGCTTATACGGCAGGCATCGAGGTGACCGATTGCAAGGATTATCTTCATCTTTTGTTTGAGATGGACCCAAGGAAAATAAACCGGATGAAGCGGCTTCTGCCGAGCATTATGCGGGGGATGTACCGCGATGATCTTGTGGAAAAAGTTCGACAAAAAACGGGAGGGCGGCTTTGCAAAGAGTGGACGCCGGACTATTCCGCAGCGGCTCATGTCCTGCCGCTTGCCGATGAAATGCTTTTGATCGATATTCCCTTGCTTACCCTGGGTAGCACCAGGGATTCCATGGCGGCGACCTATGCCGGGGCCAAGGAGTTTTATGCCGATAATTTTGAACGCGCGGGCAGGCCAAAATACCGGCATATTCCGATCCAATCGAAAGCACACTCGCGCCCGCTCATTGCGGAAACGCTGATGATAGCCCGAGAGACATTGCCCGAAGAGCTGGACGGTTTCACGGTCAACTTGCCGTCCTTTCTCAACTGGCATCATGCCGGCTTGATGGAAATGAAGGCGCTGGACCGCGACGTGACGCGCGATGAAGCCGAATTCGAAGAGGTTGTAGCGCGGCTTGACCCCAAGATGAGATCGGCGCTTGAGCGGTTGCAGGTGGGCTCGACCCGATCAGTCCCAGGGCCCGCTGCGCAGCACTTCCTAACAGCGGCCGCCACCTCGCTGGTACGCCGAGCGCTCAATGTCACCGCCGGTCGAAATACGTTGGCTGATCCGCTTGCCCGGCTCGCGATGAAGGCTTACGGAACAAGTTTCATCTACCCCAGAGGGTCGGTAACTGATATTCAGACGTTCGTTGCTTGGGCAGGGTCTCTATTTGCGCGACCTAATTGGGACCAAGTGACAGTCAATCGCCGCGAGCAATTGCTTAGCTGTAACTGGACGCTGAATTGATTTTCACCCCCACACGTCTGGAAGGGGTGTTTCATATCATTCCCGATCGCCAAACAAATTCGCGTGGATACTTTGCCCGTGTATTCTGCCAGCGGGAGTTTGCAGAACACGGGTTGCATACGCAGTATCGGCAACATGCAATATCTCATAATGAGACAAGCGGAACTTTGCGCGGGCTGCACTTCCAACGGCATCCGGATGCTGAGATCAAGTTGATACAATGTGTCCGCGGGATCGTGTTTGATGTTGTGGTTGATGTGCGGCGCGGATCACCCAGCTTCGGCAAATGGCTAAGCTTCACGTTGTCGGCGCAAAATGGAGATATGCTATACGTGCCGGAAGGCTGCGCCCACGGCTTTCAAACGTTAAGCGACGATGCGATGGTGCATTACTGCATTTCAACGGAATATAACGTGCAATCAAGTTCCGGGATTCGGTGGAACGATCCGAAACTTGGGATTATTTGGCCGCGGCCGGTTACCGTTATCAGCGAGCGGGATCGAACGCTTCCCGGTTTAGAAGCCCTAATGTAGGGTGTCGGCGCGTTGCGGGTCATCGGCGATACCACGAGAATTTCGGCGTTGGCAGATATCGAGGACTCCGTACGCGGCAGCAGGATCGTGATCGGTGAACATTGCGTCATCAACTCTTTTGTCAAGATCAAGCCGGCCGGCGGGGTCGGTGATCTTATCATCGGCAATGATACCATTCTTAATTCCGGTGTCGTGTTATACACGGGCAACGGAATCCGGATTGGTGACCACGTACGAATTGCCGCGAACTGCACGTTTGCTCCCGCAAACCATGCCTACAAGGCACGGGATTTATTGATACGGGATCAGGGATTTCTTGTGTCCCGAGGTGGGATTGTGCTTGAAGATGACGTATGGATCGGGGCGAATACCGTCCTTCTGGATGGCGCCTATATCGAGCGTGGATGCGTGATCGGCGCTTCAAGTTTGGTGCGGGGACGCGTGCCGAGCTATGCGATTGCATACGGAAATCCCCTGCGCATTTCGGGATATCGACGATGAAGGCCACTGTCATCGGCGCGCACGGGTTCATTGGGCGTCATCTGGTGATGGAATTTAAACGGCGGGGTTGGGCGTGTCGGCCGCTGGATAGGGTGAGTCGAGAGGAGTTGGGTGAGGACCATTTAGGCCACGTTGTCTACTGTGCAGGCGTAACCAGCGATTTTCTAGCTCGGCCCTGGGATACGGTGACCGCGCACGTGGCGGGGATTCGTGAAGTTGTTGAATATGCAAACTACAATTCACTATTATACCTGTCGTCTACGCGTGTGTATTTGAGAAATCGATCTACCGACGAATCTTCCAGTATAGAGGTGAACAGCGCGGAGCGCGATGAGTTGTATAATTTGACAAAACTTTTGGGAGAAAATGTGTGCCGATTTTCACAGATCGCGGGCGAGGGTAGTGAGACTATCCAATGTTTATGGCCCGGATTGGGAGGGGCCAACTTTCTTATCGGAGATAATACGTATGGCAGTTGCCGGAAAAATCTCGTTGAAATCGAACCTCCGGTCCGCGAAAGACTACGTGGCGCTGTCCGATGTAGTTGCTATAATTCCGAGGATTTTGTTGGATGGGGAAAGAGATATATATAATATTGCGTATGGTGCAAACGCGTCGCATGCAGCGATCACGGGGGAATTGCAACGGTTGACCGGATGCGATCTTGTGGCAGCGGCCGATGGCGCCGAGGTTTCGTTTCCTGTCATCGCCGTTGACCGCGTGCGGCACGAATTCGGGTGGCGTCCGCGGGAACTCCTTGCGGATTTGCCGGAATTGGTGCGTGATTATAAGCGGTGGCTAGCACTGCGAGCGCCATTAACGTCATCCTGAGGTTAGACTGGTTTTTGACTTAGCTTTCGGCATCAGCAATAATTGGGGCGAACTTACATCGTGCGGCTGCTTGCAGTTATTCCAGCAAGGGGCGGATCGAAAGGGATTCCGCGTAAGAACATTTACCCGTTGTGCGGGCGGCCACTGGTGGCCTATTCGATTGTTGCCGCACAGCAAGCCGAGGCGGTTGACCGCATCGTCGTCTCCACCGATGACGATGCGATCGCTGACATCTGCCGGGGCCTGGGAGCGGAGGTGCTCATACGTCCGAGTGTACTTGCGCAGGACCATACGCCGACGCGCGACGTGCTGGAGCACGTCGTAAGCTCGCTTGCGAGGGAAGCCTATGCGCCGGACGCTGTCCTCACGTTGCAACCAACCTCCCCATTGCGCACCGGTCGTCATATCGATGAAGCCGCGGCGCTTTTTGCCGCGGATGCGAAGGCCGATAGTCTGGTAAGTTGCATGGCGGTTCCCCATATTTTTCATCCGTTATCGGCCATGCGGTTAAATGACGAGGGTTATCTTGAAGCGTTTCTGCCCTCGCCGCAGCCGCAGCGTCGGCAAGACAAACCGCCAGTGTTCGCGCGCAACGGTGCGGCAATTTATATCACACGGACGGAGCGGATATCGGAATATGTATTTGGCGGACGACTGCTTGCATATCTGATGGACGCGGACAGTTCGGTTGAACGTTGATACGGTGGAAGATATGCGTTTGGCGGAACGTTTGCTGCAAGCGCGCGGATTGCTTTGATGATGCGGGGGGACTTCGTTAGGCGTGTTCGGGATCGTGCGTGGCTTGAACTCGATCTGTGGGCTTGGCGACGGAAACTGCGGGCGTTGCGCCGCGCCCCAGCGCCCGCGGCGACCCGCGTAGCGCTTTTTTGCAATGTGATGGCGATGCCTGCGACCGCAAAAGTTGAGTCGCTTATCGCCGGATTACTGCGCTTGCGGGGCTATGACATCGTCGTGCTTCTTGATCGCCGTGACGTTGCAGTCGAGCATATATTCCTGGCGGCCGTGCCAAATGTAAAGTTTGTCTACGTGAGCCGCGAGATCGAAAACAACGGGATGGCGAAGGCCGAGCGGGATGCCGCCGATCTGATGACACAGGGTCCGAACTTGCAGTCCGTCGTTGAGCTCGAGATTGATGGCTTTCGGATTGGTCGCAATGTGCAGTCGATCGTGCTACGCCAGCTCCGGGTCGGGCGGTTGGACGATGCCGATCCGCGCCACCGGGAAGCCACCCGGAGCATGCTCGCCCGATCGCTTGCCACGAAGGGTTTCATCGTCAAGCTCTTGGAAAAGTGCCGGCCCGATCTCGCGGTGTTTGTAGAGCGCGGATACACACCAGCCGGGGAGATATTCGATGGTTGCGTGCTGCACGGCGTTGATACGATCCAGTGGTGCGGTGCTCCGCAGTCGGACTGTCTGATCTATCGGCGGTACAGCGTAGAGACGAGGGGTGAACATCCGCTCGCTCTATCGGGTGATTTGTGGCGGCGCCTCTGCGATCGGAAACTAAGCGCGGCCGAGGATGAGGCAGTGGTTGCCGGTATAGCGAAGAATTATGCTTCGGGGGCATGGTACAATCGGCAACAACTTCAGGAGGGCAAGACTGTTTATTCGCGAGACCAAACCCGCCAGATGTTGGGGTTGGATACCGCCCGAAAGACGGCAGTCGTGTTTGCCCACATTCTTTATGATGCGACGTTTTTCTATGGCGATAACCTTTTTGACGACTATGAACAATGGCTTGTGGAAACCGTAGGTTCGGCGATCAGGAACCCGTCGTTGAATTGGATCGTCAAAGTGCACCCGGTCAATATCTGGCGCTCACGAATGGATGGTGTCAAGCCAATTCAGCTGGAGGCTGAAGCGCTGCGCAAGCGCTTTGGAAGACTACCTGCTCACGTAAAGTTGATGGACGCCGATACACCGATCAATACGTTTTCGCTGTTCGAGATTGCGGATTATGGCCTGACGGTCCGTGGTACAATCGGCATGGAGCTTCCTTGCTTCGGAATACCTGTCGTAACTGCGGGTACGGGCCGCTACTCGGGGCGAGGATTCACGATCGACCCGGCAACACGACAGGCACTACCACGACTTGTTGGGGAAACTTCAGGACGTCCCACCGCTTGGCGTCGAGGCGGTTCGGCGGGCGCGCCTGCACTACTATGGCGCCCTCAGTCTGCGTCCCGTACCCATGCGTTCCTTTGATTTTGATTATCACGCGGGCAATAAGCGCGGCGCCGCGTCGAACTATGATGTGATCCTTAGGCGCCCTGTGAACGGAGACCTACTTAAATCCGACGACCTGGGTCGGCTTATCAAGTGGCTGGCCGACGAGAAATCCCCGGAACTTCTTTCGCAGGAAATCTGAAAGATTTCCGATGGTAAGTATTTTGGTGACTGGCGGCGCTGGTTACATCGGTAGCCACGTGTGTAAAGGCCTAAGCTCGGCCGGTTACTTGCCGGTGACCTACGACAATCTCTGCCGGGGCCATCGCGATTTCGTACGTTGGGGGCCGTTCGAGTATGGCGATATCCGGGACGGTACGCGGCTCGATCAAGTGATTGCGGTGCATCGTCCGTCTGCCGCGATCCACCTTGCGGCCCTTGCTTATGTTGCTGAATCAGTTGCTGATCCACTCGCGTACTGCGACAACAATATATTTGGTAGTCTGCGGTTAATCCAGGCACTTGTTCGCGGCGGGATCGATCGTATCGTGTTTTCCAGTACCTGTGCGGTATATGGATCGCCACCCGAAATGCCAATCAGCGAAGCGACGGAGCCGAGACCCATTAATCCGTATGGGTTTACGAAGTTGACGGCCGAGCATATGATTTTGCAGGTCGCGTCTACAAGGCAACTTGGTTATGTTATTCTACGGTACTTTAATGCTGCGGGCGCCGATTTGGACGGCGAGATCGGTGAACGGCACGACCCGGAGCCTCATCTTATCCCTACCGTCATTGAGCGGGCATTAGCGGGGCAGTCCGTCGCGGTGTTTGGCAGCGACTATCCGACAGCAGATGGGACGTGCGTACGAGATTACATCCACGTTTCCGATTTGGCGCAGGCTCACGTGCAGGCCGTCACGCATCTCATGGATCGAAAGAACAGCATGACGGTAAACTTGGGTGCAGGTCGCGGTATCAGCGTTCTGGAGATCGTTAATGAGGTGGCCTCGTTAATTGGGAGGCCGCCGCGCGTAACATTTCTTCCGCGTCGTCCCGGCGACCCGCCTGTACTTATTGCGCGAACGGATTTGGCGCGGACGTTGCTGAATTGGTCGCCGCAACATTCGGATATCAATTCGATCTTGAATTCAGCCCTTACCTGGCATCGAAGTACGCAATCTTGAAGACGATATATTGTACAATGGTCACGGTTGGTTTTGTGCCACGTGCCCTGGCTCTATGGCAATCCATTGCCCGACAAAGCCCCGACGCATTGTTTGGATTCTATTGCGCTGACGCCGGGGCTGCGGACCTTCTCGCCAAATATGTCTCTCCGAATGTCGTGGTGGTGCCGACATGCAGCTATGAGACGAAGCCGCTCCGTGATGCGCGGCAGCGTCTTCCGGTCAATGAATATTGCTGGACCTGCAAGCCGGCCATTCTGCAACATGCCCTCGCTTCATTTCCAGGCCTGAATTGGGCGATCTGGCTGGATTCCGATATGCTGGCATTCGGTGATATCGGCTCCGAGTTGGCGCTACATTCCGGCGCGAGCGTTGTGCTGACGCCTCATCGCTTTTCATTACCGGAGTTTTTGGCCTATGAGCCGAGCGTGGGACGTTTCAACGCGGGATTTGTTGCCTTTAACAACGTGCGTGATGGTAGGGAAGCATTGAATTGGTGGATGAACCGCTGTCTGGAAGGCTGCCCGGCACGGCCGGACGGCGACAGATATGCCGATCAAAAATATCTTAATGCGATTCCAAAAATGTTTCGAGATGTGGCGGTCAGCGAGTCGCCGGGGCTCAATTGTGCGCCGTGGAACGTGTTCGAAAAGAATGTCGAATCGTCAAAAGGCAATATTACCATCGATGGGGTGCCGCTTGTCCTGTATCATTTTCAAGGATTGAAGGTCATCCGCGGGTGGGCGTTCGATTTGTACGGCGCGCGCCGGCGCTTGCCCGAAGCGGTGCGGGCACTGATCTATGCGCCCTACGTCAAGGCGTTGGCGTTACAAATTCGCGAGGTGGCACGGGAGTTCGATGAACCATCGGCAGGCATCGATCGTGATTTTGTAGGAATTCGCGGGCTCTTCAGGGCCGCGAAGCGCTTGCGTTGGTCCTCCAACCTTGTGGTTAGCTTGTAGATCATGCTCCTCCCGGAAGATGCCTACGGCCGCGCCAAACGGCAGGGGTTCGTCGAAGCGGTCATTCGCGCAGTGAATCCCCGCGCGGTGCTTGACTTCGGGTGCGGTACCGGAACGCAGCTTACCCGGCCGCTGGCGCAGGCGTTTCCGCACGTGTCCTTTCTCGGCATCGATTCCGATGCGGTTACGATCGAATGGGCGCGCAAGCAGCCGCCACTGCCGAATCTGGTCTATGCAACAGAAGATGCCGGCGGCGTGGAACCGTACGATGTGATCATTGCGTCGGAGGTTCTCGAGCACGTCGAAGCTCCAGATCTTTTGCTGCGTGATTTCCATAGCCGTCTCACGAATGAAGGCCGTCTAGTTGTGACGGTTCCGAATGGGTACGGGCCGTTCGAGACGATGTCGCTTGTCGAGCATGTCTTGACGCTCAGCGGGGTACTGCCGGTACTGCGGCGAATGAAGCATTCGATCTTCGGCAAACCGAATTTCGACAGCACCGAGGCACTCACGCTCGCCATCAGTCCGCACATCAATTTTTTTTCGCTCGCCGCGATAAGGGAACTGCTGCACGATGCAGGTTTCAAAGTGGTGCAGTTTCGCTCGCGGACGGTATTTTGTGGTTTCATCATCGAGTGGGCGATCCGCGGTCCGCTCATCGCGTGGAATGCGCGGATCGCCGACAGTCTTCCGGCCTGGTGTGCAAGCGATTGGATGTTCGAATGCGCCAAGGCATCGGCGCCCCGCGCGACGATCTCCTCG
This sequence comes from uncultured Alphaproteobacteria bacterium, assembly GCA_963802745.1. Lineage (GTDB taxonomy): Bacteria > Pseudomonadota > Alphaproteobacteria > Rhizobiales > Xanthobacteraceae > JAJPKK01. The sequence continues at coordinate 41,499 of CAWDKL010000002.1, forward strand.
TGGCGGCGCACAGGGTGGGGCAGGTTCCGCAGGTCATTGAGCGAGCGCCGCTGGGCTGGTGTCAGCCTCCCCCGTCAATAACGCTGCAACGGCTCGGGATGGTCCGGCGCCATGGGGCATGAATATCCGCGCGTTTTATTGGTCACGCCGAATGCGTTCAACCATCTGACCGGGGGCGGCGTCACCTTCTCCAATCTGTTCTCCGGTTGGCCGAAGGACTGCCTTGCGACGGTGCACAACGACGTCGTGCCCACGAGCGACGATGTCTGTGAACGCTACTTTGTCCTCGGCCGTTCCGAGATCGATCTATTCGCTCCGCTACGCATCGCCCGTGCGATCCGGGACCGGCAGAGAAAGCCCGAGGCGATCGGAGCACGCGCCGGCACGGCAAGTCCGCCCGCCGGAGGTTCGGGTTTTATCGCGCGCATTCAGGGAGATTCTGCGCCGCAGCGCGTGCGGATGACCGATGCGTTACAACGCTGGATCGCAAGCTTCAAACCCGATCTACTCTACAGCATTCTCGGAAGCAATGCCTTCATGGAGTTGACGGCCGTTATTCGCCAAAAATTTGCTTTACCGATGGTCATTCATATGATGGATGATTTCCCGGCTGTTAATTATCGGTGCGGAGTTTTCGCGCGATACGAGCGATACAGGATGGAGAAGCTGCTGACGGAAAACTTCGGGGCGGCGACGACATGCATGGGAATCTGTACCGAGATGTGTGCGGCGTTCTCAGAGCGTTACGGGCGAGCCTTCATACCATTCCAAAATTGCGTTGACGTAGAGCGGTGGCGACCGGTGGTAAGGACGAGCAGTGCGGTCGGGGGAGCGCCCCTTCGCGTGCTCTATTTCGGCTCGGTGTTTGGCAATGCGCAACTCACGTCGCTAGCGGATATTTGCGGTTCGGTTGCGCGGCTGAATGACGCCGGCGTACCTATCCAATTCGAAATAGCCAGTCCGCTCACCCAACTTGCCGGATATCGCGATCTACTCATGATTCACCCCGCCATCTGCCTAACCGAGCCAACCCGGGATGACCGCGGGTTTTTTGCGACGTTAGCGGCGGCCGATGCGTTGGTGCTGCCGATTAATTTCGATGCCGAAACCATCGCTTTCATCCGCTATTCGATGCCGACGAAAGTCCCGGCCTATATGGCGAGCGGAACGCCAATTCTGGTCTATGGCCCGCGCGGGACCGCACAGGTCGATTATGCCGCCCGGGATAGCTGGGGTCATGTCGTGTGCAATCGCGATCCTTCCGAACTTGATTTCGCGCTTCGCCGGCTGCTGTCCGACGTTGGCTTACGTGAGGGTTTGCGGACGCGCGCCCAAGCGTTGGCTGCGGCCAATCACGACAGCTTAGGCGTCCGCGCGAGATTTCAAGACGCCTTAAAAGCGGCCGCGCGAGCGGGCCAGTGAAGCAGGTTCTGCTGACGCGCGCCGGGGTCGAGGTGCGAGAGGTTCCGGCGCCGCAGGTCGAGCCGGGAACCGTGTTGGTGCGGGTCTCGCATTCCTGCATCTCGGTTGGTACTGAGATGACTGGCGTGCGGGACAGCAATTTGCCACTGTGGAAGCGCGCTCTGGCGCGCCCGGACCAAGTGCGGCGCCTTGCCGGCCTTGTCGCGTCCGAGGGACTTGATGCGGCGCGAGCGCTGGTGCGCGCAAAGCTTGCCGATGCGCAGCCGATCGGGTACTCGGCAGTCGGTGAGATCATTGAGATTGGCCACGGCGTGTCGGACATGGCGGTGGGCGATCGCGTGGGTTGTGCCGGCGCACAGTGTGCTCATCACGCCGAATTTATCCGCGTCCCGCGCAATCTCGCGGTGCATGTTCCGCCGGAGGTTTCGGACCGCGATGCCGCGACCGTGACGATTGGGGCCATTGCGCTGCAAGGAGTGCGCCGGTTGCAGCCGACGTTGGGCGAGAGCATCGCCGTGATCGGCCTTGGGATCGTCGGCCAACTCACTGTTCAACTCTTGAAATCGGCCGGCGCGCGGGTGATCGGCATCGATATCGACCGGCGGCGGCTGGCTGAATGCGCCTCCGTCGGGCTCGACATTGCCGTGCATCCGGACGATGTCGAGCCCAGCGAGCAGGCCGTTCGGCTGACTGACGGCTATGGTGCGGACGGGGTTATCGTTACTGCGGCGTCACCGTCGGACGCGATCATTGCGACGGCTTTTCGCATGTGCCGGCGAAAGGCGCGGGTCGTGCTCGTCGGCGATGTCGGGCTTGATATAGAGCGTGCCGATATTTATGCGAAGGAATTGGATTTTCTTGTTTCCACTTCGTATGGTCCGGGCCGATATGATCGGGTTTACGAAGAATCCGGGCTTGATTACCCAGTCGCGTATGTACGTTGGACTGAAAATCGCAATTTGGCCGAGTACCTTCGGCAGATCGCAGCCGGGCGGGTCCGACTTGATGGCATGGCTGGGGCGGAGTACCCAATCGAGCGCGCCGATGAAGGCTATCGGGCGTTATCGGATCCAGCGCAAAGGCCGCTGTTTGTTACCTTGTCTTATAATACGCCTCGCCAGCGTCCGGTGGAACGCCGAGTTTCCCGGAAATGTGTCGGCAACCGCTCAACTGCGAGCGGAATCCGGCTGGGGCTGATCGGGGCCGGCAATTTTGCCAAGGCAATGCATCTGCCATTGATCGCCCGCATGCAAGGCGAGTTTACCCTGCAGGCGGTCGTTAGTCGGCGCGGCCACGAATCGGAAAACTTGGCGCGGCAATATGATGCTGCGATCTGCGCTACCGACGCTGATACCGTATTCGATGATGCCGACATCGACGCGGTGTTGATTGCCACGCGTCACGACAGCCACGCCGATCTTGCTATCAGGGCTCTGCGGCATGGCAAGCACGTTTTGGTCGAAAAACCGTTTTGCGTTAATCTTTCGCAACTCGCGGACATTGAGGGCGTGGTCGAAAAACTCGGCGAACAGTGCCCGGTGCTGATGACCGGCTTCAACCGCCGCTTCTCGCCGCACGTTGCCGCCGCCAAGGCGCTTGCTGACGGTCGCAGCAATCCGTTTATCGCCAACTATCGCGTCAATGCCGGCTACCTTCCGCGTGATCACTGGGTGCACGGCGCGGCCGGTGGTGGACGCAATATCGGCGAGGCTTGCCATTTTTACGATCTTATCGGCTATCTTGCCGATAGACCGGTCGCGACCGTAGAGGCGCGCGCGATGCGGCCCGCCAATGCCCATTATGGGCGTAATGAGAACTTCGTCGTGATGCTGACTTTCGAAGATGGCAGCGTCGGCACTATAACGTATACCGCGCTTGGAAGTGCCGATCATCCGAAGGAACTGCTCGACATTTACACCGATGGCCGCGTCCTGCAGATCATCGATTTCAAGGAGTTCCGGGCCGTCGGATGCAAATCCCAACGGCTGACCAAGCACGACAAGGGCCATGCGGGTGAACTTGCAGCCTTCGCGCGTGCGGTGCGCGGCGAGACGCCGTGGCCAATTCCGCTGTGGCAGCAAGTGCAGGCCATGCGGATTGCATTTAAGGTAGAAGAACTGATCCAGTCGGGCAACAGGTCGGAGCCGATTTAGTTCGGATGGGTGGAATGGATGGCTCCGATCAGACCGCCGCGCGGAATGCATTCTTCGATCGGCTGGCGGGCAACTGGTCGCAGACCCATTATGGCCCCGAGGGCGGTATGGTTCCGCGCATTGCACGCTTTGCCGACGCGCTGCAAAGTTTCGTTCCGGCACCGGCCAAAATTCTTGATTATGGTTGTGGAACCGGCGACATCGCGGCGGCACTTGCGGCCAAAGGCTATGGTGTCATGGGACGCGACGTGTCGGCAAGCATGATCGCCAGGGCTCGCGCCATTTACGGCGCTTCCGGCGCTCAGTTTAGCGTCATCGATCCTGACCGTGCGCAAGGGGAGGCTAACCTTGGCGAAGAGATATTTGACGCTATCGTGTGCTCGAGTGTGTTAGAATATGTCGAAGACCTTCCGGGTAGTTTAAGTTCGCTAGCCGCCGCGTTGAAACCGGGTGGCTGGCTGCTGGCGACTGTGCCGAATATTCTTCATCCGCTTCGCCGCGGCGAATCTTGGCATCGGTTACTGATGAGCAATCCGATGATGCGCAGTTTGATCCGGTTTACCCCGAAACGCGAGAGCTACGAATTGCAATGGCTGTCGCGCAATCGATTTCCAATTGCCCAATGGGCGCGTGCGGTTTCGGGCCGCGGGGTTGCAGCCCGTCTGGCAGGATTGCGAGGATCATCCATTGACCCTGATGATCGGCCAGCGGCAGGCTTGATAATTGCGCAAAAGGCGTCCCGACCGCCGAGACGGTACGTGGATTGGCGAAGCGTAACGCCGTTGCTGCGGCAGTTCGCGTCGCTGCCGCCGGACCGCCTGCTCGTCAAAGCTGCGCGTTTCGCACGACGGCGCTTGCTTCGGGCAGGGCAAAGATGGGCCGATCTCCGTACCGGGAGCTACCTCGGAGAAATCCGGGGCTTGCGGTGGCAAAGCCGTGTGTCCGTTTCGGCGGCCGAAATTCCTTCCGAACTCCACGAACCGCTGCGCCTTCTTGCTGACGGCTATTGCAGGCACCAGTTCGGTCTGTTGGGTTCAGGCAGTGTCCAGGTTGGTTATGGTGCGGCGTGCCCCGGCTTCGCCGGGCATTCGTTTCCACCACAGGCCGCCGTAAGCGCCGATCGCGACGGCGCATGGCTTGTCGGCCACGTCAATGCCTCCAATCTTGCGGTTTCGCGAGGGCTGTGGCGCCGCATTGACCGCCCTGATTATAGTCCTATCGATTGGCAGCTTGATTTTAGGTCCGGCTATCGTTGGAACTCGCAAGTTCATTTCACGCAGCTGGCGATTCCGGTCGATCTCGGCGCCGATATCAAAGTCCCTTGGGAACTCGGCCGGTTACAGCATCTGCCGCAACTGGCGTTGTGCGCTGTGCTTGCGCAGGCCGAAGCGGCGGAGTTTGCATCGCCGTCGATTTATTTGCGGGAATTGCGATGTCAGCTGCTCGATTTCCTGGCGCTCAATCCTCCCCGCTTCGGCGTCAATTGGATGTGTCCGATGGATGTGGGAATTCGCGCCGCCAATATCGTGCTGGCCATGGACTTGGTGGTTGGGGCAAAACTCGATGCGGACGGAGCTGTTTTCGATCAAGCCTTTTTCGATATCGTGCTGCGATCGGTGCGGGAGCATGCAATTCACGTGGCGGGCCATTTGGAATGGTCGGACAGTGGGCGCAGCAACCATTATCTCGCTAATCTTGTCGGTTTGCTGTGGGCCGCCAGCCATCTCCCGTCGGATCGGTTGAGCGATTCGATGGTGGCGTTTGCCGCCGCCGAGCTGCTGCACGAAGGCGACCACCAGTTTGGTGCTGACGGGGGCAATTATGAAGGGTCAACGAACTACCACCGCCTGTCTGCGGAGCTGCTGCTGTTCGGCGTCGCGTTGCTGAACGGCCTGTCGGCGGCGGACCTTGCGCACTTGGACGGCGCGCGCGGCGATGCCTTGAAGGTGCGCGCGCCCTGGCCGGCGGGGCCGCTGCAGCATTATGCGCTGGCGGACGGCGGTGTCACCATCGTGCCGCCGGCACTGCGGGAAAAGCTATTCCGGGCGGCGGCGTTGATTCGTGCCGCGACCCGGCCGGATGGTCGCGCCGTGCAAATCGGCGATACGGACTCCGGCCGCCTGTTCAAGCTCGCGCCGGCGGGGCGCGTCGAGGGGGGGGCCGACGGGCGTGAATTTGTCGAAGATGCACGCGACTACGGCGCGACGGCCGCCGGCATCGAATCTCTTTTCGGCCTAGCCCAAGGTGCGTCATCGCTCGATGCGATCGTGGTTGCGCGGCTTGCCGGCGAGCATCGTTTCCCCCCGCCCAGGATTCTCGATATCGAGGACCATGGTGACCTCGACGCGGTCGTCGCCGCCATGATGGCATTGCCGGCGCAATCTCGCCGGCATTGCCGGCTTTCTTTGGGCGGACCTATTCGCATCGAAACCTGGCGGCGTTCGGCGTTTCCGGATTTCGGGCTCTATGGTTTCACGGCGGGCGGCGCGTTCATTGCGTTTCGCTGCGCCCCGGCGCCCCCTGCGGGCGCGCCACTCGGCCATACCCACGACGATAATCTCAGCGTTGAATATGTGCTCGGCGGCGCGCGCCGCATCGATCCCGGCAGCTATTGTTACACGCCTTCGGTTACGCTGCGGAATCGCTATCGGAGCGCCGCCGCCCATGATGTCGTCCGTGCGGAAGGGTGGGAGGTGACGACCCCTGGCGCGGATTTATTTGCGCTCGATCACGCTGCGTGGGCGCGCTGCCTCGCGTGGCGGCCGAACGGCGTCGCCGGCGAGATTGCAGGGCCCCGCGGCCGGCTGCTGCGCGCGGTGGTGCTGACCGAGGATGGCGTCGATATTTGGGATGGCGTCGATCCGCCCAATCGGCTGCGCCCGATCGCTCCGCAGCTTCGGGTGGCGGTTGGCTACGGACAGCTTGAGCCGGCCGGCGAGCATGCGCCATGACGGCGGCGCCAAGGGCGGTTTGGTGCACGCCGCATGCCTATCGCTCGGTCGCCCGGGTGGGGGCGCACCATTTGGCCAGTGGCCTGGCGGCGCGCGGCTGGGATGTTTTGTTCCTGTCGAACCCCGTCTCGCCGCTGCATGCTTTGCGGTGGCGCGACCACGACGTTCGGCTGCGGCTGGATCAGGCCGGCCGCGGTTTCGCGATCGAATCGGGCGGGCTGCGCACAATGCTGCCGGTCACCATGCTGCCGCTCGCCGGACGATTGGGCGCCCACAGCCGCTGGGTTCTCGATCATTGGCCGGATTTTACGATCCCGCCTGTCGGCCGGGCGCTGCGCCGGGCCGGCTTCGACCGGCCCGACCTGATGGTGATCGACGGGCCGATCGGTGCACCGCTGATCGATATGCTGTCACCGCGCCGCAGCGTCTTGCGGCTGCTCGATCGTCTGCGCGGCTTTGCCAGCACCACCCCGGCGATGCTGGGCGCCATGGAACGCGCCGCGCGCCGCGTCGATCTCGTGACCTATAGCGCGAAAGACCTCTCCGTGGATGTGGATGAGTTGCAGCCCCGGCAGCGGCTGCATCTTGCCAATGGCGTGGATGCCGCACATTTTCTAAAACTTCGGCCCATACCGGCCGAATATGGATCGATACCGGAACCCCGCGCCGTTTATGTCGGTGCCATGGCGCAATGGTTCGATTTCGACTTGGTGGCCTCCGCGGCCCGCCGGCGCCCAAGAATTTCCTTTGTCATGATCGGGCCGGCGGACCTTGCCCGGCGGCGCCTTCCGGAACTGCCGAACCTTCACGTCATTGGCGCGCGGCCGTGGGCGGAACTGCCTGGTTATCTCCAGCACGCCGCCGTCGGCCTCATTCCGTTCGACGTGAGAAACCATCGCGATCTCGTGCGCGGCGTCAATCCGCTAAAGCTTTATGAATATGCTGCGGCCGGATTGCCGGTCGTATCGATGGCGTGGCCGGAACTGCGCAAACTCGATGCTCCCATCGAACTGGCGGAAGATTCCGATGGCTTCATCGATGCCATCGATCGCATGGTGACGAAACCGCCGTCGGCCGCCGCGCTCATGGCCTTTGCGGCGCAGCATGATTGGAGCGCGGTCCTGGACCGGCTGCTGTCCGCTGTCGGACCTGGCGCGGAAGCGCTTCCTACCGACGCTGCGCCGGCGGGTGCGCTTCGGTGACCGCCGTCCGGCCGCCGGCCGCCGCGCCGGCGCGGGTCCATCTCGTCGCCGGCGCGCGGCCTAATTTCATGAAGATCGCGCCGTTGTGGCATGCGCTTGCTCGGCTCCCCGAGCATTTCAACGTCACACTGGTCCATACCGGCCAGCATTATGACGACGAAATGTCCGAGATATTCCTGCGCCAATTCGGACTGCCGACGCCGCATCATGCACTCGGCGCCGGCGGCGGCTCCCACGCCGAGCAGACCGCCGCCGTGATGACGGCGTACGAGCGCGTCGCCGTTTCGCAACGACCGGACTGGGTCATCGTCGTCGGCGACGTGAATTCCACCCTGGCGGTCACGCTGGTCGCCAAGAAACTGGCGCTGCGGGTCGCTCACCTTGAGGCCGGCCTGCGCAGCTTCGACCGCACCATGCCGGAAGAGATCAACCGGATAGTCACTGACGCGCTCGCGGACTTGTTATGGACGCCGTCGCCGGACGGTGACGCCAATCTGCTGCGGGAAGGCGTGCCGGCGGAACGCATCGATCGGGTCGGCAATATCATGATCGACGCTTTCGAGATGCTGCGGGATCGCATCGGCGCGGCGGGATGGCCGCGACGTCACGGTTTGGACGAGGGGGCATTTGCCGTGGTGACGTTGCACCGGCCCAGCAATGTGGATGATCCGGAGCGGCTCGACGCGCTGGTTGCGGTACTTTCGCGAATCTCTCGCCGATTGCCGGTGGTGCTTCCGTTGCATCCGCGCACCCGCAAACGCCTTGAGGACACCCGGTTGCTCGATCGGCTGGAAGGGACCGATGGCGTTCACGTGGTGCGGCCCCTCGGCTATGTGGAATTCATGTCGGCGGTCGCGGCGGCACGGTTTGTGCTCACCGACTCCGGCGGCGTCCAGGAGGAAACCACCTATTTGGGGATTCCCTGCCTGACCTTGCGGGACAATACCGAGCGCCCGATCACGGTGAGCGAGGGGAGCAACCGGCTCGTCAGGCTCGCGTCTCTCGAAGCCGCGGTGGAGGCGACTCTGGCCGGGCCGCGGCGCATCGGAAAATGCCCCGCATTGTGGGATGGGGCGACCGCCGGGCGCGTCGTTGCGAGTTTTCTGGCGCACGCGAATGGCTGATATGTCGGCTGTCTCGGTGATCATCCCGGTCTTCAATCGGGCGCATTGCGTGGGACGCGCGATTGCCAGCGTTCTGGCGCAGGAAACCACAGGCTGTGCGATCGAGCTGATCATCGTAGACGATGGTTCATACGACGATCTTGCTGGGGCCGTCCGCGGCTTCGGTGCGGCGGTTAAATGCGTCCGCCACGAACGCAACAGAGGGGCGGCGGCGGCCCGCAACACCGGAGTGGCCGCAGCCCGGGCGGAATATATCGCCTTCCTGGATTCCGATGACACCTGGCTTCCGGGCAAGCTCGCAGCGCAACTCGCCTTCATGGAGGCCAACGGACCCGCGGCAAGCTGCACGGCCTATTGGCTTAAGCACCCGAACGCCACGGAATTCGTTTCCCCGCGCTATGCCACCGGGACGTTAAGTCTTGCCGATCTGGTGTGGGGCTGTTTCGTCAGTCCCGGTTCGACCCTGCTGTGCCGGCGCGAAACCTTTGCGGAGATTGGAAACTACGACGAGACACTGCGCCGCCTGGAAGATTGGGATTGGCTGCTGCGCTATGCGCAACACCACCGGCTTGGCTTTCTGGCGCGGCCCTTGGCCCGCATCGAGGTTGCGCCGCAGGCGCATACGACACCCAGCGTGCTCGCTGCGCTCGATCGCCTGGAAGCACGACATCGGCCCATCCTGGCGCGCGCGGATCGGCGCTGCTTTGCATCGGCGGTCAGCGTCGAGAGGGCGGCTGCACTGTTGCGCGCGAACCGCCGGTTTGCCGGGCTAGCCGCGCTGGCGAGCGCGGTTTGCCAGGTGCCGATCGGCAATGCGGCTTTGGCGTCCGTGCTGCACAACCGCATCGGAGGACGCCGGCCGTGGAAGGCACATGCCACTCCCATAGGAGCGGCGACCGACCGATAAAGTTCCTCGGTCAACGGCCAAACAGCAGCTTGGCGAGGATCGCGAGGGTCAGCACCACGATCGCTGCCGCTGCCCATTTCAGCTGGACGATATTTGTCTTGACGGCCGCAAGTTCATTCCCGACCGCAATAACGTCGGCCTGGGTCGCCGCGGCTTCGGCCTTTATGGCCGCGACGCTGGTCTTCGTCGCCGCGAGTTCGCTCTTCACGGCAGCGATGCCGGTCTTCACGGCCGCGATTTCATCCTTCATGGCCGTGATATCGGTCTTTACGGCTGCGATGGAATCCTTCGTGGTCGTGATATCGGACTTTACGGCCGCGATGCCAGCCTTCGTGGCTGCAACCTCGGCCTTTGCCGTCGCGATTTCATCTTTGGTGAGCGTGATTCCGGCCTTTAGAGCGGCGACATCGGCCTTCGTGATCGCCACATCGGACTTTACGGATGCCACGCCATCCTTCGTGGCCTCGACATCAGCCCGTGCGGCCGTCACATGATCCTTCGCGGCTAGAGCATCCGCCTTTACGGCGGCGATATCGTCCTTCGCGGCCGCGGCATCGGCCTTTACGGCCGCGAGGCCATCCTTCGCGGCGGCGACTTCGCTCTTTAGCGCGGCGACCTCAGTCTTGGCGGCGGCGACTTCGGTCCTTGCGGCCGCGCTGTCATCCTTCGCAGCTGCGACTTCCGCCTTTACGGCAGCGATGCCAGCCTTGGTGGCGGAGACGTCGGTCTTTACGGCCGCGAGGTCAGTCTTCGTTGCCGCAACCTCGGCCTTTATCGTCGTCAAGTCGTTCTTGCCGGCGGCGACGTTCGCCGTCACCGCCGCGACATCAGCCTTCACGGCGCCGATGTCAGTCTTCATCGCAACGACGAGGCCCCGCTCGGCAGCGACGTCATCCTTCGTGGCGATCCGCCTGAGATCCGTCGCGAGTCCGGCAAGTTCTTCCGTCGCGGCTTTGGCCTTGTCCTCCGGCACATTGGCCGTGCGGAGTGCTTCGTAGACATTTTCCAACATCATTGCCATCCCGGCAGCCTTCCGTAGTTCGCAACAGTATAACTCTGCAACAGTATAGCAACGTCTTGCCAGGTTGTCGCGGTGTCATGCCGCATGCAGGCTGCGATCCGATCTCGGATCGCCATCGCCAGAAGGGTTCGTGACCAGAGTGAGCCACCAACGCACGTTATCCGTCATCGGGCTCGGCTATGTGGGGCTGCCGGTCGCGGTCGCATTCGCACGAGCCGGAACGCAGGTGATCGGCTTTGACATCGACCGGCAGCGGGTGGCGGAATTGCGCCGCGGGCACGACCGCACCCGCGAGGTCGAGCCTGAGGACCTGCGGCACGAATCGCTCGTCTTCACCACCGACGCCGAATCACTGCGCGCGGCCGATTTCCACATCGTCACGGTGCCGACGCCGATCGATGACGCGCTGCGCCCAGATTTGAGCGCGATGCTGGCGGCCTCCCGCACCGTCGGCGCCGTGCTCAAGCGCGGCGACATCGTGGTTTACGAATCGACCGTGTATCCGGGCGCCGTCGAGGAGGAATGCGTGCCGATGCTGGAGCGATCTTCCGGGCTTGCGGCCGGCGCGGATTTCTCCGTCGGCTATTCGCCGGAGCGCATCAATCCGGGCGATAAGGCGCACCGGTTCGAGACGATCCGAAAGGTCGTGTCCGGCCAGGACGAGAAAACGCTCGATATCGTTGCCGGAGTTTACGGCTCCGTGGTGGCGGCGGGGGTGCACCGGGCGCCCTCGATCAAGGTGGCCGAGGCCGCCAAGGTGCTCGAAAACACCCAGCGCGACCTCAACATCGCGCTGATGAACGAGTTGTCGGCGATCTGCCACGCGCTCGGCATCGATACCGGCGACGTGCTGGCAGCGGCGCGCACCAAATGGAATTTTTTGCCGTTCGTACCGGGTCTGGTCGGCGGCCACTGCATCGGCGTCGATCCTTATTACCTAACCCACCGCGCCCAGCGCGCCGGCCATCATCCGGAGGTCATCCTCGCCGGCCGCCGCATCAATGACGGCGTCGGCGCCCGCATCGCGCGCGAATGCGTGCGTCTGCTGCTGCGCGCCGGCGCCACCGAGGCCACCGTGACGGTGCTCGGACTGGCCTTTAAGGAGGACGTCCCGGATATCCGCAATTCCAAGGTCGTGGATATCGTCGGCGAACTGTTGTCTTTCGGCCTCAAGGTGCAGGTCCACGATCCGGTGGCGCTCGCGGAGGAAGCCGCCGATGAATACGGAATCGGCTTGGTCGGCCGGGAAACGCTGCGGCCGGCCGATGCGGTGATCCTTGCGGTCGCGCACGACGCCTTCGTGCGCGAGGGGTGGCCGCTGGTGACGGGGCTTTTGAAAGGCGGCGCTGGCGTGGTGCTCGACGTCAAGGGTCGGCTCGATCGCGGGCAACGGCCTGCCGGGATTGCGCTGTGGCGGCTGTGATTCCGCGCACCATGCGTTTGCCCGGATGAGCGACCTCTTGGTCGCGACGGGGGAACGGCCCATAATGGTGGTCGGAGGTCGGTTATGAGCCACGCCTGGGATTTCTGGATCGATCGGGGCGGCACCTTCACGGACGTGATCGGGCGTGATCCGACCGGCAGGCTCCACGCGATCAAGAAGCTGTCCGAGGACCCACGCGGCGACGCGGCCGTGCTGGGCATTCGCGAACTCCTCGGGCTACCGGGTGGCGTGCCGTTCCCCAAAGGAATCGTCGGTGAAGTGCGGATGGGCACGACGGTTGCCACCAACGCGCTATTGGAGCGCAAAGGTGAGCGGACGGTTCTCATCACCACCCGCGGCTTCCGCGATGCGCTTGAGATCGGCTACCAGGCGCGACCGGATATCTTTGCCAAGCAGATCGTCAAACCGGAGCTTTTGTATTCCGACGTGGTCGAAATCGACGAACGCGTGCGTGCGGACGGCACTGTCGAAACGCCGCTCGATACGCGGCAGGTTCGCCACGTACTTGAGCGGTTGAAGCAGGATGGCGTCAACGCCCTCGCCATCGTCTTCCTGCATGCCTACCGTTATCCCGAGCACGAGGACGCGGTTGCCGCCATGGCGCGCGCGATCGCTTTCGCGCAAGTGTCGGTCAGCCACGAAGTCTCACCGCTGATCAAGCTGGTCGGGCGCGGCGATACCACGGTGGTGGATGCGTATTTGTCGCCGATTCTCGACCGCTATGTGCGCCGGCTGTCAACAGAGCTCGATGTGGCGCACTCCGGCGCCCGCCTGATGTTCATGATGTCGTCCGGGGGATTGACGGCGGCGAACCTGTTCCAGGGCAAGGACGCGATCCTGTCCGGGCCGGCCGGCGGCGTGGTGGCGTTGGCGGAAACCGGGCGCGCGGCCGGTTACGATCGTGTCATCGGGTTCGACATGGGCGGCACGTCCACCGACGTCGCTCACTATGACGGCACGCTCGAGCGCGCCTTCGAGACCGAAGTGGCGGGCGTGCGCATGCGTGCGCCGATGATGCGGATCCATACGGTCGCCGCCGGCGGCGGCTCGATCCTATCCTATGACGGCGCTCGGTTCCGTGTCGGCCCGGCCTCCGCGGGCGCCAATCCGGGTCCTGCGTGCTACCGCAACGGCGGACCGCTGGCGGTGACGGACGCCAATGTTGCGCTCGGCAAACTGCAGCCGGACTTGTTTCCGGCGATCTTCGGCCCGGACCGTAACCTGCCGCTCGATGCCGCGGCGGTGCGGACGAAATTCGACGATCTCGCGAAGCGGATTCCGGGCAAGAGCGTGGAGGAGATTGCGGACGGGTTTATCGCCATCGCGGTCGCCAATATGGCGAATGCGATCAAGAAAATATCGGTCGAGCGCGGCTATAACGTGACCCGCTATGCGCTCAATTGCTTCGGCGGGGCGGCCGGGCAGCACGCCTGCCTGGTGGCCGATCAGCTCGGCATGACGGAGATCCTGATCCATCCCTATTCCGGGCTGCTCTCCGCCTACGGCATGGGCTTGGCGGCGATCCGGGCAACCCGCCAGGCCGCGATCGAGCAGCCGCTCGACGGCGCCGTTGGCGGCCTGGTCGCGCGGACCGAAGCGGGCATCGGGCGTGAGGCAATCGCCGAGGTCGCGGCGCAGGGCATCGATGCCGGCGATGTCGGCCTCGTCACCGCGCTTCACCTGCGCTACGCGGGCAGCGACACCCCGATCGAAATCCGCTGGCACGCGGACGATACCCCGCAGATCCTGCGCACGCGCTTCGAGGCCTCGCACAGCGCGCTGTTCGGCTTCGTGGACGTGAGCAAGCCGGTCATCGTCGAGGCGATCCACGTCGAGGCGATCGGCGGCGGCGCGGGGTTTGCGGAACCGTCGTTTCCGCTGACCGGAGCCCCGGCGCAGCCGGCGCGCACGGCCCGTTTTTTCAGTCAGGGCGGCTGGCATGATGGCGCGGTCTATGTGCGCGCGGATCTTGCGCCGGGTCAGCATGTTTATGGGCCCGCCATGCTGATCGAGCCCAACCAGACGATCATCGTCGAGCCCGATTGGGAGGCGCGGATCACGGCGAAGAATCACGTGGTGCTCACGCGCAGCGAGCCGCTGCGGCACAGCGCGGCGATCGGCACCGACGCCGATCCGGTCATGCTGGAGATTTTCAACAACCTGTTCATGTCCATCGCCGAGCAGATGGGCGTGGCGCTGAAGAACACCGCCTACTCAGTGAACATCAAGGAGCGCCTCGATTTCTCCTGCGCGGTGTTCGACGGCGCGGCACGGCTCGTCGCCAATGCCCCGCACATGCCGGTGCATTTGGGTTCCATGGACCGGTCGGTGGAAAGCATCATCCGCGACAATCCGGTGATCCGGCCAGGCGATGTCTATGCCATCAACGCCCCTTACAATGGCGGCACCCATTTGCCGGATATCACCGTGTGCACGCCGGTGTTCGATGCGGATGCAAAAGCCTTGCTGTTCTGGGTGGCGAGCCGCGGTCATCATGCGGATATCGGCGGCATCGCGCCGGGCTCGATGTCGCCGCTGGCGACCACGATCGAGCAGGAGGGCGTCTATATCGATAATTTCAAGCTGGTGGATCAGGGATATTTTCGCGAGGCCGAACTTATTTCCCTCCTCACCGGTGCCAAATATCCGGTGCGCAACGTCGTGCAGAATGTCAACGATCTCAAGGCCCAGATCGCCGCGAATGCAAAGGGCGTTGCGGAACTCACCAAAATGGTCGCGCAATACGGTATCGACGCCGTTTTGGCCTATATGGGCCATGTCCAGGACAACGCCGCCGAGAGCGTGCGCCGCGTCATCGATCGCCTGCACAATTCGCGCTTTCATTACGAAATGGACCAGGGCTGCCGCATCAAGGTGGTGATCCGGGTTGACCGGGCAAACCGGGAGGCGACGGTCGATTTCACCGGCACCTCGCCGCAGCGTGCCGACAATTTCAACGCACCGGAACCCGTCACGCGCGCCGCCGTGCTTTACGTTTTCCGCGTGATGGTGGCAGACCACATTCCGATGAATGCGGGGTGCCTGCGCCCCATCCGCATCATCGTGCCCGACGGCTCGATGCTCTCGCCGAAATATCCGGCGGCCGTGGTGGCGGGCAATGTCGAGGTTTCCCAGGCGGTGACCAACTGCCTGTTCGGTGCGCTCGGTGCGATGGCCGCGGCACAGGGGACCATGAACAATCTCACGTTTGGCAACGATACTTATCAATATTATGAGACGATCTGCTCGGGCTCGCCGGCCGGCCCCGGATGGCACGGAACCGCCGCCGTCCACACGCATATGACCAATTCGCGCCTCACCGATCCGGAGGTTTTGGAACTTCGTTTTCCCGTGCTGCTGGAGGATTTTCGCATCATGCGCGGCTCGGGCGGGGCAGGCCGCTGGCGGGGCGGCGACGGCACCCGCCGCTGCATCCGCTTTCTTACGCGGATGGATTGCGCCCTGCTGTCCGGGCATCGCCGCGTGCCGCCGTTCGGCCTGGATGGCGGCGGGCCGGGGCAGGTGGGACTCAACATGGTTCGCCGGCTGGACGGATGCATCGAAGTGCTGAAGGGGTGCGACCAAACGGCGCTCGAACCCGGCGAAGCGATCATCATCGAGACGCCGACGCCGGGGGGATATGGGGCGGCGGGGTGACCGGGCGGGGTGGGGATGATTGGCTTGTCGGAGCCGTGGCCCGTAGGGCGGATTAGCGTAGCGTAATCCGCCGTCTTGCTTTCGGCCGCCGCTGCGGCGGGTTCTGTCTTCGGCTAACCCGCCCTACACATCACCGTCATCACTGCGGCAAATTCAGCCGAATGTGCAATTCCCGCAGCTGCTTTGCCGTTACCTCCGACGGCGCGCCCATGAGCAGATCCTCGGCTTTCTGGTTCATCGGGAACAGCACGACCTCGCGCAAATTCTCCTCGCCGCACAAGAGCATGACGATGCGGTCGACGCCGGGCGCGATGCCGCCGTGCGGCGGGGCGCCGAGCGAGAGGGCGCGCAGCATGCCGCCGAATTTTTGCTCCAGCACGCTCTCGTCATAGCCGGCGATGGCGAAGGCTTTTTTCATCACATCGGGGCGATGATTGCGGATGGCGCCGGACGACAGTTCGATGCCGTTGCAGACGATGTCGTACTGGATCGCCTTGAGGCCGAGAATTTTATTGTGGTCGTTGGCATCGAGGGCCAAAAATTCTTCCGGACTCATATTGGGCATCGAGAACGGATTGTGGGAGAAATCGATTTTTTTCTCCTCCTCGTTCCATTCATACATCGGGAAATCCACGATCCAGCAGAAGTCGAAGCGGTTGCGGTCGATCATGCCGAGATCGGTACCGACTTTGGTGCGGGCGAGCCCGGCAAATTTCACGAAATCCTTCGGGCGGCCGGCGACGAAGAACACCGCGTCGCCGACACCGAGTCCAAGCTGGGCGCGGACCGCCTCGGCGCGCGCAACGCCGATATTCTTCGCGATCGGCCCGGCGCCGCCCTCCTCACCTTCGCGCCAAAAGATATAGGCGAGCCCTGGCTGGCCCTCACCCTTGGCCCAGTCGTTCATCCGGTCGCAGAAAGCGCGGTTGCCGCCCTTAGCGGCAGGAATTGCCCACACCTCGACGGTCGGGTCCGCTGCGATCATGCCGGCGAACACCTTGAAGCCGGAGTCGCGGAAATGTGCGGTCACGTCCTGCATGCGGATCGGGTTGCGTAGGTCCGGCTTGTCGGTGCCGTAGGCGCGCAGCGCCTCCGCGTAAGGGATCAGCGGAAATTTCGGCGTCACCGGCTTATCCTCGCCGAATTCCTCGAACACGCCGCGCAGCACCGGCTCGACGGCGGCGAACACATCATCTTGGGTGACAAAACTCATCTCGATGTCGAGCTGATAGAACTCGCCGGGCGAGCGGTCGGCGCGGGCGTCCTCGTCGCGAAAGCACGGCGCGATCTGGAAATAGCGGTCGAAGCCCGACACCATGATCAACTGCTTGAATTGCTGCGGCGCTTGCGGCAGCGCATAGAATTTGCCCGGATGAATGCGCGACGGCACCAGGAAGTCGCGCGCGCCTTCCGGGCTCGAAGCGGTCAGGATCGGGGTCTGGAACTCGAAGAAGCCCTGCTCCTTCATGCGCCGTCGCAGCGAATCGATGATGGCGCCGCGCTTGATGATGTTGGCGTGCAGGCGCTCGCGCCGCAGGTCGAGAAAGCGGTATTTGAGGCGAATCTCTTCCGGATACTCCTGGTCGCCGAACACCGGCATGGGCAATTCAGCGGCCGGCCCCAGCACCTCGATCTCGCGCGCAAACACTTCAATGTCACCGGTCGGCAGGTCCGGGTTGTCGGTGCCGGCGGGGCGACGCCGCACCAGGCCGTCGATCCGGACCACCCATTCGGACCGCAGCTTTTCGGCGGTCCGGAACGCGGGCGAGTTCGGGGTCGGCGACCACTTGGGTGAGCCCGTAATGGTCGCGCAAATCGATGAACAGCACGCCGCCATGGTCGCGGATGCGATGGCACCATCCCGACAGCCGGACCGTGGAACCGATGTGGTCGGCGCGCAGCGCGCCGCAACTATGGGTACGATAGCGGTGCATCAAATCCTCGAAATGTGCGTCGAGCCTGCGACGGGCAGCCGAGCCCGCAGGTTCGTCACGTGGTTCGTCGTTCGCTTGAAGCGAGGTGTAACCGACCGCGGCGCCAATGCAAACACCTCCGGCCGCCGCCGCGACCGGCCGCGACCGTCGGCCGGCTCGATCATCCAGCCTGTGTCGGAAGACCGTTGGAGCGTCGCAGTCGCTGGTAGATCACCCGGAGGTTCCGGGTCGTTTTGCTACACGGATCAATTGCCGCCGTCGCCCTTGCCGCGGACCAATGCAGCGATCTCTTGCGGCTTGAGCAAGATCAGGCCGCCGCGCTTGGGCGCGATCAACCCGCGCTTCGCCCATTGCCGGAGCACGCGGTTGACGCTTTCGCGCGCCGTACCGAGCATCTTGCCGAGTTCGTTCTGGGTAATCCTCAGCTCGTTGTTCCCTGGGCCGGTGGCGCTCTCGGCGGCAAGTCGCAGCAGCAGTCGGGCAAGCCGCGCCGGCAAGTTGAGAAACACCACCTCCTCGAGGCGCGTGCTCACGAAGCGCAACCGCTCGCACAGCAGCTCGATGAGCTTCATCGCCAATTTGGGTTCGCTCTCCATGAATGCGACGAAGTCACGGCGCTCGATCGCGACCAAATCGCAGTCGCTTGCCGCTATGGCATCCGCGGTGCGCGGCTGTCCGTCGAGAAGTGCAATCTCGCCAAATACCTCGCCCGGGTGGAGGAGATTGAACGACGTTTCGCGCCCATCCTCCGACGGCGCCGCGATCTTCACGGTTCCACAGCGTATTGCGTAGAGGGCATTACCGGGATCGCCCTTCTCGAAGATGACCGTACCGTTGGCGGCCTGCCGGCGGCGCGCGTAGGAGGCGAGCCGTTTGAGCTGCTCCGGGGCGAATTCGCCGAAGATCGGGTGATCCTTGAGCAGCGCAATCGTGTCGAACGGCTTATTTTGGCTCGCAGCCATCGGCTTGGACACGGGGAGAGCCTCGAGGGACTGGATGTGGGCAGGACGGAACGGAAGGTGCGCGAGGCAGCCATCCGGCGCGCTTCGGCCCGCGGTTCGTCGGCCGAGCCCGGCAGAATTACTATTGCCGGAGCCGCTCGTCAGTCAAACACAAAGACCCATGGTTCGGCGAACGAGGTTCTCCGTACATCGAAAGGCGCTTTGCGCGCTGATCCGGGCGACCGATCGTCCCCCGCAAGCGCGGCTCATTGAGTTGTGCGGGATTTGACCCGCGCCGGGTCGCCGCCTAAATAGCCCGCCACCAGCGCAGCCCGGAACCCCACCCGATGTCTCAATTCATGTCCCTCAGCGATGCCGTGGCGGCGCATGTTCGCGACGGCGACGCGGTGGCGATGGAAGGATTTACCCATCTCATCCCGCACGCGGCCGGCCATGAGGTGATCCGCCAGCGCCGCCGTCATCTGACCCTCATCCGCATGACGCCGGACCTGATCTACGACCAGCTGATCGGCATGGACTGTGCCGACAAGTGCGTGTTCTCCTGGTGCGGCAATCCGGGTGTCGGGTCGCTGCACCGGATGCGCGACGCCATCGAAAATGGCTGGCCGCACCCTCTCGCCTATGAGGAGCATTCGCACGCCGCGATGGCCAATGCCTTCGAGGCCGGCGCCGCCGGCCTGCCGTTCGCGGTGTTCCGCGGCTATATCGGGGTCGATCTGCCGAAGGTGAACCCCAACATCCGCACCATCGTGTGCCCCTATACCGGGGAGAGCCTCGCCACCGTGCCGGCGATCCGTCCCGATGTGGCGATCATCCATGCGCAGCGCGCCGATCGGGCCGGCAACGTGCTGATCGAGGGCATCGTCGGGGTGCAGAAGCAGGCCGTGCTGGCGGCGAAGCGCTCAATCGTCACGGTCGAGGAAATCGTCGAGGATTTCGGGATGCGCAGCCCCAATGCGGTGATCCTGCCGTCCTGGACCGTCAGCGCCATCGCTGTGGTGCCGGGCGGCGCGCATCCATCCTATGCGCACGGCTATTACACGCGCGACAACGCAGCCTACAAGAAATGGGACGAGATTTCCCGCGACCGCGACAGCTTTTTGGCCTGGATGCAAGCCCATGTGCTCGATGCCGGGCCGGCGGTGTTCGCGGCGCATCGCGATCGGCTCGCCGTGGCGACGAGGGGTGCCGCATGAGTGAGAAATTCACCCCGACAGAGATGATGACGGTTGCGGCCTCGCGCGCGCTGAAGTCGAGCGACGTCTGTTTCGTCGGCATCGGCATGCCGTCGGCGGCTTGCAACCTCGCCCGCCTGACGCACGCGCCCGACATAGCACTGATCTACGAATCCGGCACCATCGCCACCAAACCCGCCATCCTGCCGCTGTCGATCGGCGACGGCGAATTGTGCGACACCGCGCTTACCACGGTTTCAGTGCCGGAAATGTTTCGCTACTGGCTCCAGGGTGGCCGCATCACGGTGGGATTTTTGGGTGGCGCCCAGATCGACAAATACGCCAACCTCAACACCACGGTCGTGGGCCCCTATGCCCACCCGAAGGTGCGGCTGCCAGGCGGCGGCGGCGCCCCCGAGATCGCCGTCTCGTGCGGGGAAATTTTCATCACCATGACGCAGGGCAAGCGCAGCTTCGTGGAGAAGCTCGATTTCGTCACCTCGCTTGGCCATGGCGAGGGCGGCGATCACCGCGCCCGCCTGGGCGTGAAGACCAAGGGGCCGACCCGCCTCATCACCGATCTTTGCGTGTTCGAACCCGACCCGGACAGTAAGGAAATGACCGTGGTGTCGATCCATCCAGGCGTGACGCGCGAGGCGATCGATGCCGCCACCGGCTGGCAGGTGAAATACGCGCGCGCTCCCGCCGTCACCCCCGCCCCATCCGCCGACGAACTTGCGGTACTGCGCGAGTTGCACGCCCGCACAAGGCGCGCCCATGGCGGAGCGGCTTGAGGTCGGTCAACCCGCCTCCTCGCAGCCTCCGCTTCAACAACCGGCGCAGCCAATCCCACAACCGCTCCCGCTTCGCGCCAGGCAGTTCGTCCGGTTCATCGCTATTGGGTCGGCGAAGAAACCAATGGTGCGGGAGGTGTTTTTGAGGGGCTCCCCGCTGCCGCAACTTCAGCGACCGATGCGCCGCGCGTTTTCATTGTCCACGCGCGGCTTCATCAGCAGCGGCGGCATGCCGGGGCGGTCCCATCAGAAGGGGCTGGAAAAATACCGCGGCGGTCATCGTGCAGGCCAATGCCAGGGCCATCAACTCCCCCATACTGGAGGTGCCGGGATTGCTCGAAAACCACAGACTGCCGAAGGCGGTCGCGGTGGTCATGGCGCTAAACAGCACCGCGCGGGTCAGGCTGGATTGCAGCAGGCCGGTTTTCCCTGCCCTCCACGCCATAATATAGTAAATCTTGAAAGCGACACCGACGCCCAGCAGCAACGGCAAGGCAATAATATTGGCGAAGTTCAATGGAAGATGGAAAACCACGCAAAGTTCCAAAGTGACCATTCCGGCGACCAGCAACGGGATCAGCGTCAGCAGCACGTCGCCGACCCGGCGCAGTGCGACGAACAGAATGACCGTGATCGCCGAGAGGGCGAAGGCGCCGGATATGATGAAGGCGCGGATCACGGTTTTTCCGGACTCGAACAGCAAGACTGCCGGACCGGTGGCCTGCGGCGCGATGCCGAGAACCGCGGTGACGAAGCTGCGCAGCGTATCGGTGTTCTCAGGATCGCCTTTAGGCAAAACCTCGATGCGGTAGCGACCATCCGGAGCGACCCATTCCCTTGCAATTTCCGACGGAAGCGTGCCGATGCTGACTCGCTGGGGCTGAAGCTCCTGGCGCAATTGGTTGAGGGACTGTTTCAGCGGTTCGACAATCGCAGATTGTGCCCGCGCTCGCGCCGACGGCTCTGCTGCGGCAAGCTTCGATAACAGTCCGGCCAGCCGCCGCGCCGCATCCGCACCGGCCGTATCGCCGCTTGCTGCGCTCTTCGACAAACTCTCGGACGTACCGGAGAGGTCGCTGATGTTATCCTGATCGGTCGGCGGTTCCTCGACCTTCTCCGGATTTAAGGAGGCATCGATCTTTGCTGCCGCAGCATGAATAAGCTTAATCTTTTCATCCTGATCTTGGGGAACCAAGCTGCTGAGCGTCATGGTCTGAGAAACCTGGGGCAACGCCCCGATTCGATGCGCCATGGCGTCGGCGCCGGCGAGGTCGTTCGCTTCGATCTCGATCGCGTTTGCGCCCGTCTGTGGATCGTTTCTCAACTCCAGATAGGTTGCCACCGATTCGACCTTAGGGTTCTGCAGATGCAGCGGATTGAAATCGAATGGCAGGTAAAGAAGCAGCGGCGAAGCCAGCGTCACGGCCAAAATCGTGATCGCGACGATCGGCACACGATGCCGCTCCATGAAACGATCCACCGGCGCGAGCACCACAAGTCCGAGCGGGTTCGGTTCGCCTCCTGGGTTGAGAACCGTCAATAGGGCGGGCAAGAGCGTAATGCTGGCAAAAAACGCAATCACCATCCCGATGCCGGCAATTTCGCCGAGCTCGGAAAGACCCAGATAGGCGGTCGGCATAAACGATATGAAATCCCGCAGTGATCGCCACGGTGGCAAGCGCCAGTGGAATGCCAGCCTTGGTAGCTGCGCTGTGCAAAGCCGCACCAAGGTCGTGATGCTCATGGCGCTCGGCGCGATAGCGCACGCTGAACTGGATTGCGAAGTCAACGCCGAGGCCCACGAACAATGTAAAAAAGGCAATCGAGATCAAATTGAAGGCGCCGACCAGAAACAGACCCGCCGCCGCCGACATTGCAAGGCCCGCGGCGACAGTCACCACCACCGCCAGGACAATTCGGATGGAACGTAGAGCAAGCCATAAGATCGCCAGCACGATCGCCAGCGACAAAATGACGGTGACTCCCATGTTCTGTTTTATCGTGCCGAACTCGTCGTCGTTCATCGGAATGGGTCCAGTCTGCCGGACCCGTGCCTGGAACAGGGTGTCGAGCTTTAGCCCGGATGCAATGTTTGAAATCGCCTCAGTTGCGGCACGACCGGGCCGCAACGCCGTGAAATCGAGTATCGGCTGGACTTGAATAAAACGCCGCAGGTCCTGTGGCGTGGGAGGCCGGCCTTCCGCCAAACTACGCCAGGAGAAACTCGCCGGCCGGCCGGCCAGTACCGCCTCAAGCGTATCACTGGCCATGGTCATCGGCAGTACCAAGTCCCCAAGCTTTATCTCGCCACGATCGACCCCGAGCAAAGCCAGCGACAGCGCATCCAGCGATCCTCTTAAGCTGGGATCGGCCGCAAGCGTACCGAGAAGTTCTTCCGCCCTACTCAACCCGGAGGTGATCCGGGCAACATCGGCTTTGGGAAGAAACAACAACCCATTTCGCTCAAAGAAACTGCCGGCTCCGGGCTCGGTGACGGCACGAAATCGATCGGTATGCTGACGCAACGCTTCTGCGAGACGGGCGGCGGCCTGGTCGGCTAGTTCCGGGGTTGGAGCCTCGACCACAACAATTATTCCCCGTTGCGGGAAATCCCTGAGATAGCGCGCACCCCTTTGGGCCCATGGCAGGTCCGGCGAAATCAAGTCATTGACATCGGTGGTGATGGCGAAATGCCGGACCACGTAGAACGACGACCCCAGCGCCAAAGCAAGGAACGTAGCGACGACAGACCACGGCCGTCGCTTGCAGAACATGACCAGGTCAACAATGAAGGACTTTATCATTGATCATCGAACCGGTTTTGACCGGGCACATGACGCGGCCGATGCGACGTTGACCAAGGTGCGGTTAGGCGCGATTACAAATCGAAGCGCGTGCAATTAAACTGTCGATCCACCATGGCGGGCCGATACTGCAGACACGCTGAACGCCACGGCCGGCCGCTGATAGGGATAATGCGGAATGCGCGATGCATGTTCATCCCGCCTCATTGATGCATAGGACATCGCATTCCTGTGCTCAGCGTTTGGCGCTTTCAATAACCCGCTGGCATGCGGGATGCAGCTCGCGCACATTTGCCTTTAGGCAATCCGCAATGGCAAGATCATCCTGAATTCCCCGGCAATGCCGCAACACATCGATGCGGCATGCGCGTTGCTGTTCAGGAGTTCCCCTGTGGGCCCCTTCGGCGAGTACCGCGCCCGGACACAACGCCAATGAAAGCAAGGTAAAACGCACATAGCGGCCGACCTGCTGCGTACACACGAGATCTCTCCCATATTGCGTGCTCCATTAACCGCCATTGCGCCTCATGGTTCCGTCTACTTCCGTTGAATCGTGTCGCCCGATCGGACAGCGCCCGCCGAGGGGCGAGCAGGTGCGCTCCACCGCGCTCGCAGCGGGCGTGCGCTACACACTGCGATCAGGGCCAAGGTATCGGCGACGATTATTGGCCGCGTTCGATGCGGCAGCGCGACGATACCGTCATCATAGGCCCTGACCCATGGCCGCGCCGATGCCGGCCGGTCCGCATCACACCGTCCCGCATCACCGTATCGACACGATGCCGCCCGCGCGGTATATGATGATCGTGACCGGCAGATAAGACGAAAGAACGAGCCATGAATGACAGGGCGGGCGGTTCAAGGGTGATGTCGCGCAGGAGCGCCTTGCTGGCGCTGTCCGCCACCATGGTGTCTCCGGCTTTGCGGGCGCAGCCGGCGCGGCCGGTCATTCGAACCCGGCGCTTGAACAATGTCATGATGTCGGTTTCCAATCTGGAGCGCTCGGCTGCGTTCTACGCAAAACTGTTTGGGCCGCCGGTGCGGCAGAGCGATACGGTGGTGTTCCGCGTCGGCGACGGTCCGCATTTCTTTGGGTTGACGCCGGTGAAGGCCGGCGCCAAACCGGATTTTCTGTCCTACGGCATGACGGTCGTGGATTTCGATGCCGAGCGGGTGCTGCGCACGCTTGCCGATCTCGGCATCAGCGGCGCGCAGATCACGCGGCGCGGCGACACGCCGGAACTGTTCGTGCCGGACGCCGACGGCATCAAGATTCAGCTGCAGGACACCCGCTACGGTTACGGCACGGGTGTCTTGGGCGATGTCATCCCGCCGGCGTCCGCCGCGGCTACGAAGCCGGTGTTCGCGATCAAGACCCTCAACCACGTCACGCTCACCATCGCCAACGGCGCGCGCGAGAAGGCGTTCTACGACACCGTGTTCGGCCTTCCGGTGCGCGCCATGCAGGGCGACGGCGTGACGCTGGCGATCGGCGAGGGCACCGACGGCATCGTATTCAACCCAAAGGTCAACAACCCCAAAGCGGTGCCCGGCGTCAATCACGTCTGCTTCACCATGGAGAATTTCGACGCCGAGCGGGTGATGGCGACGCTGGTCGATAACGGTTTCGAGCCGATCGAAACCGGAATTCCGGCGCTGGTGAAACCCTTGACGTGCCGGGTGCGGTGGCGCCAGCGCGCCAATAATGGCGGCGGTCCGACCAGCCCGCTCGGCACCCCGGAGCTGTATTTCACCGATCCGGACAATCTGCGGATTCAGCTGCAAGACGTTAGTTATTGCGGCGGTTCCGGCCGGCTCGGGCAAATCTGTCCTTAGAATCCCTTTAGACTTTGCCGTCCACGCGGCGCCGACGATGCGCTCGCCCCCTCTCCCCACGGTGTTCTTCACACCGTGGGGAGAGGGTCGGGGTGAGGGGCAGGAACGCGCGAGGGCCTTCGGACATCGTTTATGAACGCGGTCGCGTCGTCTGCGCCCGCATCTGCCCCTCACCCCAACCCTCTCCCCATCGTGAAGAACGATGGGGAGAGGGGGTCCGCCCTTGCGACGCGCCAAGAGTCCCGCCATGGTGCGTCCGGAGAGATCATCGGCCCGGCCGCGCGCTTTTGCGCTGCCGGCGGCTTTATCTATGGAGGAACCGCAACACCATGAGGAAACCCATCACCACCGCACTCGCGGCGCTATTGCTCGCGTCCGCGGGGCACGCGGCGCTGGCCGCGACCATCACCGGCACCATCAAGGGTGCAGACGGGGCGCCGTTCCGGGCCGCCTTCGTGCATGTGCAAAACACCAAGACCAAGATGACCATGATGGTGCTCTCGGACAGCAAGGGGCGCTATTTCACCGACCAGCTCCCGGCGGGCACCTATGACGTGTCCGCGAGCTGGGTCGGCTACAAGAGCGATCCGGTGCGGCGGCGCAACGTCACGCTTGCCGACGACACCCGCCTTGCCCTCGACTTCACCATGAAGGATGCGCCGGTCGAGTGGAGCCAGCTGACCAAATACCAGGCCGGCACGCTCATTCCGCAGGCGCTCGGCAACGGCAAGGATATTCTCATCCAGCAGTGCTTCAACTGCCATGCCTTCGGCAAGATCGGTGCGGTCGGCCGCCACGACGTGGACGGCTGGAAGGACGAGATCGACGTGATGCGGCTCACCGGCGTCGCCCGCATCCGCCCCGCGGTGACCGAGCAGGTGTCAAAGTATCTCGCCGCAGCGTTCGGCCCGAGTCCGCGACGCCCGAATCGCCCGCCGCGCTGCCGGGCTACAAGGCGGTGCAGCAGGGCCGCGATTATTTTTCCGACGAGGCGCTGAACATCGTCTACGTGGATTATCCGCTCACCGGCGACCCCAAGGATCGTCCCGGCTCGGCGCGGCCCGACAAGGACGGCAAGATGTGGCTGGAGATGAACGCCGGCCTGGCGCGGCTCGATCCCGACACCGGCGACATCAAGACCTGGCGGCTGACCAACCTCTCCAGCAATTTCATCCACGAGATCCTGCCGACCCCGGACGGTTCGGTGTGGCTGACGCTGGAAGCGCAAGGCGGCTTGGCGCGATTCGATACCGCGACGGAAAAGTTCGAGGTGTTTATCGACCAGGACGCCAACAAGAAGTACGAGCTCAACAAGCCGGTGCAGAAGGACCCCAACGATCCGTTCCCGAACCTGCCGATTCCCGAAGGCACGCAATCGGGCGGCGCCCGCAGCCACACCGCCGCGATCGACCATGAGGGCAATATCTGGGTTTCCGGCCGGCCGTTGAAGAAACTCGACGTGCGCACCGGCAAATACACCTATTACCCGGTCGAGGTGCCGGATTCCTACGGCATCGCGTTCGACCGCGCCGGCAATATCTGGTTCGCCCAATTCAATTCGCGCGACCACCAGGATATCGGCATGGTCAACGTGAAAACCAACCAGATCACGAAATTCAAGCCGCCGGAAGGGGTGACGCCGCGTCGCCTGAAGGTGGATTCCAAAGGCATGGTCTGGATCGGCGACTATTTCGGCGGCAGCCTGACCCGCTTCAACCCGCAAAACGGCGAGTTCAAAGTATTTAAACTCCCCGGCCCGATGCCGACCCCCTACGGCATGGAAGTCGATCTCGACGACAACGTCTGGTACGCCTCCATGTACACCGACGTGATGGGCAAGCTCGACCCCAAGACCGGCAAGGTGACGGAATATCCCTCGCCCTACGGCGAACGCGGCACCCGCGACATGGTGGTCGATGCCAAGGGGAGGATTTGGTACGGGGCGCAGCCTTATTTCAAGGCGGGGTATGTGCGGGTGCGCACGGAGGCGGAGAAGGCGGCGGCGCTGGGGCAGGTGAGGAGTAAGCGGCGAGGATGTAGGGGCGCAATCGGTTGATTGCGCCGTTTCAGCGCGTAGCCCGGATTGGAGGCGAAGCCGCAAATCCGGGAACGGCGGTGCCATAGGTAACGGCCCGTCCCGGATTTCCTAATCGCATCAAAGATGCAAGCGTGCGCCCGCGTCATTGGCAGCTGGATATGTGATGAATCTGTTCCCACTGATGAAGCCCGTGAGCTTGTGCCGGCTATGAATGACACCCGCATCGAGAAGGATTTCGCCGCGTTGGAGCATGTGCGCCGGGCGCGAACAAATTTCGCCGACCGCATTTGCACCGCCAGCGCCAGTCAGCACCAAGAGGTGCTCGAGATCCTGCGGCTAGGTTCCATGTTTGACTTGGCCGAATTTTATTTCGCTCTTAAGGCCATGGACCTATACGGTGTTGACGACATCGCGCTGCTCGCCGACATGCACAACCAGCGCGTCGATGGCTTGTTGCGCAACCCAGATGCGATGCGGCAGCGCAAGCTCCGCACTGACCGATTGCTCGACGCCATCTTCACCAGCGATACGCGCCCGCGGCTCGAGCACTTCTGGCGCGAGACACCCGGTGCGCTCGACCAGTCGAACCTCGCTCGCTTTCTTCTGCCGCTGATGGCGGCCAATACCACGCGCAAGCTCGTCGTCGCAGCGGAAGCCGCAGGATTCCTGGTTCGACGCCCTACTCAGCTCGGCACCATATTGGTCGTATCTACGGGGATTATGGAGGATGTTTTCGGTCAATGCATGCGCCAGATGCGCGAGGCCATTGCCAAACTATAAGAGGTACCCGTGCGGTAGTAAAGCTTGTTCGCCGCGCTGCTCATCTTAGTTAATTGTGGCATCCAGTCCGGCTTGGCGACGGAAGAGGACCTCCCGCCGCAATTAAATTCGTCCGATGGACATCATGAGGAGAGTTTTTCCTTGACACCCCTGGCGCGGCGCAGCATTTCGAAAAATTCGATCGAGCTGGCGGCGGATATCAGCGTTTCTGCATTAGAGGGCCAATTCAAGAAGGTTGCGAGACCAGCGAGCTTCCGATCGGCGGGCCCGTTTCCGTGTTTTTCAGGTGGGGGCATCGCGGCATCCATAATAATGTTATGAAGCTCAGAATGTTCAACTGCGCCCGCATTATACCTGACTCCGCGCGTCGCAGCATCCGTAATAATTCTCTCAAGCCCAGTCGCACGCGAAAGCTCGGCCCCGCACAAGTCAGCGCGGCGGAAGTCGAAACCGCTCAGATCATTTGCACCAAAATCAACACCGCGCCAATCTCCACCAGCAAAACAACTGCGCGGCTCAAGGCCGGCAAGTCGCGCCAGCGATACCACGTCCAATGCCTTGTTTTCAAGTGCAAGTATCGTCCGAAGGACCCGGAGTTGCCGCGGCGTTAACCTCATGGTTCGCGATTCCAACGCAAGAGGCAATAGCCAATTCGTATGCTACCATCCGGCTCCTCCACCGTGCGTGCAAGGCAGTCAGCAATCCATTTCTCCGCCAGTTTTATTTGAGCGGTCGAACAGCCCTCGCGAGCTAGTTTTACGGATAGGTCGTCCGCATATTCCAGTTGTAGAATCACCGCAACCTCCGGAGGGTCATCGGATTCACCCGTGGTTACGTATCGGCCAAGCGATTGGCCGTTCAGCTGATCGCCTTCCAACACGGCGTCTTCGTCAGCCAAAAAACCACCTGTGCGGCACCCTCGTTACCACCCGAAGTATCTATACCGGCGCGCGGCGGACGGTAAATAGATGTCGGCACGATGTTGCAATTCTTCGGAACGGGTAGTAGCACTGTGCGCCGGACGCCGACGGTGACCCGATTACCGTCCACCACATCGGGTGCACGCCCAAAGCGCACCTCGCCAGTGACTTGGAAATCATCCCGTGAGCTGACTTGTCTCGGCACCTCCAAATTAACAAAACACATTTTTGGGAAGGGATTATCCGGCGCGGCCTTGAAAACACCGGGTGACTTTGCAACAGTGGAGTCGGCATCTGATAATGAAACGTCATCCGCGATCGATTGTCGTCTGGTCATTGGTACATCGGCAGCAGCCGATGGGGGCCGGCGCGCCGTTACGGCGGCCGGAACGTCCTGATCGCGGCCAGCGCCGGACTGATCAGTTCCAAGTCGTTGCACGGGCGCAGACCGTGCGGCGAGTACGCGTCGTCGGCGCGGAAGCTCGAACCCACGCTCATATTGCGGATCGTGCGGAAACAGGCTGGGATCGATCGTCCAGACCTCTTGCGGATCATCCTCGTAGCGGATCGGGGAAATGCAGATGCGGGCAGTATCGATTGATGCATAGAGCGCCCGGTTCGGCCAGCCGCGTTTTTGATAGGCCGCGCCGGCCGCAAGGTAGAGGCTTTCGCCCGCGATGCCGGCGACGCTTTCCACATCGTTCTTGTGCAGATGGCCGCGCAGTATGACGTCCACATGGGAAGCGAGCGCCGCCTTGATGTTGGCGGCTTCGCTGTCGGCGAGCCAATCGAGCGGATGGTGGATGAGCGCCACGGTGATGTCGGCGCCGAGCGCGGCGAGCGCTTCGATCGCGGCGTCGAGGCAGCGCCGTCCGACCCACAGCTTGCCGTAATCCGCGTCGTCCAGGCAGAACAGGGCGCTGTTGATGGGCAGCACGCCGAGCTTGTGCCCCGCGATCTCCACCGCTTCGACCGGTCCGCAGGTCGAAGCGCGCGGCAGCGAACGGATGCCGGCGAAATAGCGATCGTGCCAGTCCGCAAAGGCCGCAAGCTTGTGGGTGAGGTGCAGCTTCGCCACGCCGGGCCGGAAATAGCGGTCGGATTCCTCGCGCGAGGTCAGCGTGCGAGCAAGGCCGTCGGCGCGGTCGCGATCCACATCGTGATTGCCGGGAATGACGAACAGATGCCGCTTGTCGATGCCGGCCGCTGCGATCAGCGCATCGAAAAAGGTGGTCGCGGCAGCATACTCTTTCTCCTGTCCGGCATGCGCCACATCGCCGGTCGCGAACACGAGGTCAACCTTACGCCCGCGCTCCCGGAATCTCCGGACCGACTGCACCAGCGCCCGCAGCACCACGTCGCGATCATAAGGGTCGCCGCCGCGGAAATGAAAATCCGATACGTGAAGCCAACTTGCCTGCATCGCGATTACCCGGTCGCGCCGCCGCAGCGAAATGCGCGGTCGATAGCGTCATACTGGTGGAATAGCCCGGTTCATGCAAGCCTCGCCGGTGACCGGCGTCGAGCCCGGACGGCGCCGGAACAAGCTGCACCGGCCCGTCATCCGTCGTAATGACGATGTTCTCCCTGCAAGCGCGCGCTTGACGAGGAACTGCGCAAGCTGGGCGCTCAAGTCTTAGGGCGTCGGCACACACATTGATGGATGCCCGGCAACGAATCTGCTACAGCTAATTATATGTTGCTCTCAACAGCCGAAGACTTAGCCAAATTCGTAGAGGAGCTGAGGCGCGAATCCGATCGCGGTCTTGCGCTTGTCGCTTCGGCTTTGATCGATGACAAACTGGGGGAGACACTACGATCGTTCTTCTGCGAAGGTTCTTCTGCCGCCAAACTGCTCGATGATAGCAATGCTGCTCTGAGTACGTTCTCATCACGATGCGAAGCTTGTTTCGCTCTCGGGCTGATTGATGACAAAGAATACAGCGAGATCGCACTCATTCGAAAAGTGAGGAATGAATTTGCGCATGCGAAACACGGACTGTCATTTCAGACGCCCCGTGTGCAGGGTCTGTGTTCGAGTCTGAAATCAAATTTGCCCGAAGGCGGAGGTTATCCGATCAACGATCCCCGGTTTCGATTTACAAACGCAGCCGTTGCAATAGTGCTTCGCCTTTATCATCGGCCGGAATGGGTGGCTCTCGAACGCCGGCAGCCGAAGACGTGGCTCTCGTCAAGCGCTACTGAGTGGCGTATGTTCGAGAACGAAAAGCCACCACCTGGCGTTCCGATTATCTTGCTCGCACGCCGGGATGGCGGTCAGGGCGAGTAAGCAAGCGTAGCCTGAATGAAGCGCAGCGTAATCCAGGACGGCCGTCGTCATGGGCACGGCCGATCCCGGATTGCGGGCCGGAAGGCCGGCCCTCCATCCAGGCTACGCGGCGCGGCGCTGCCACCGTCCGAGCGGTTGACCAGCAAGTGTAGGACGCAATCACTTTATTGCCCCCTTTCACGGCTCGGTCATTCCAATTCACCGTCTCACCGCTGTGCCTCCACCGGTCCAGGGGTTGGAATACCGTCATCGGTCAGTTGAGCTTGCAAGAGCGCGGCTAAATAGTCTTCCATCTCGTGGAAGTCCAGTTCTCCCCGATCCCATGCGCGATCAGCCGCGGTCAAAGCGTCCTCATATCCGCCACGATCATCCTTAATGCGCTCGGGACAATTTTACGTACGCCGAGGACAGCGCCATGACGCACACACAGGAGATAGTATGAAGCCGCTCTTGCGGTTCTCCCGTTTCCTTCAATAAACGGATGGATCCAATTCAGCCGCCAAAGCGCATAGGCGGCCAACTCGGTCGGCGTGTAAATATACCAATTTTCATGAACAAACGATATAAAACGATCCATCAGGTCGGGAACTTTTTCGAAGTGCGGCGGAATATGATCGCCCACATAAATAGGTTCCTCTCTAAATCGGCCTCCAAATTGCGATAGACCCGCCACGGCGGCGTGGTTCAAAGCCCAGAGCATATATTTGTCGAACGTCGTATGGTCTTGCTTGAGGCCAATCTCGATATAGTTCATCATTAAATCATACTGCCTGATGAGGTTCCTTTCCTGAACCATGTCGTATAGATCCGGATCCTCATGTTCCAAGACAATCATTTGAAAACCAAGAAGCCCAGCTGTCTGGGCTTCTCCTCCCGCCTAGGGTGCGTACATGCGCAGCGTCTTTGTTGCACGTCTGACCGACGCTTTCGTGATGCGCGATCCTTTCGGAGCGTTGCCATAGGCAAAGCTCACCCGCTGCTCTTCAAGTTCGGCCTCGGTCACGCCCCTCTGCTTGCTCTGTTGCAGAAGGTGATCAAGCTCCGGCCGCGCAGGCGCGCGGCTGATCGATGGTTTGCGCTCTGCCATGTGTAGCTCCCGATGATCCATCGTGAATTCTACCGCAACGCCGCTGATCGAGGCGTTACCTTGGAACCGTATGTAGTCCTTTTTTGCAGCAAGCGTACCCCGCGTGGAGCCACCGGGTCCGGCCTTCGGCCGGCCCGGTGGTAAACTCGGCGTCATCCGGGGCAGCCGTCGTCATGGGCACAGCCGATCCGGGATTGCGGGCCGGAAGGCCGGCCCTCCATCCGGGCGACACGGCGCGCGGCTTGCACCGTCCGGGCAGCAAGGATGGTAGCGGCCTCACGCTGCCTTCTCGAACTTGATGCCGGGGCGCAGGCCAGCGCGTTCCGCGAGCCGAACCGGCATGCTCAGGCTAAAAAGGTTGATCTTTCCGTTCTTGATCTCGGACACCCGAGCCTGCGTGATCCCAAGGCGCTTTGCCGCCTCGATTTGTGTCGGAGCGGACTTGTTCGGCCACGTACTGATCCTGGAGAGCAGCTTGGCGCGCATTTTAAGCTCGGCCGCTGCTTCCGCCGGGAACAGGTCGTGAAATACGGACTTTGCCCTTGTCGTCACCTGATCTGTTTTAGCCGAGCCCTGGCGAGGTCGATGTCTCGCTTGGGCGAGGTTCTGCGCAGTCGATGGCTTGCCAATTCGCACGTTTGCACGAACTTCCCAGGCCGATGCCGCGCTGACAAGAACGATGGCGTCTACGCTCGCCAACATATTCCGCGCTGTCCTCGAAAGCTTTGCGTCGCCGGCGAACATCGCTCAGGTCAAGGAGCATCTTGAGGCCGGATACCAAACGGTGGTGGACATCGATTTGTCGAAGTTCTTCGACCGGTCCATCATCAACGGCTGCTCGACCGGATCGCCCAACGGGTGTCCGTAGGGCGGGTGCTGGCCCTTGTGCGCCATATGCTCCGAGCGGGAGTGGTGATGCCGGACGGAACGAAGATCGCCGTCGGAGGGAACACCACAAGGAGGCCCGCTGTCGCCATTGCTGTCCAATAGGGTCCTCGACGAACCGGACCGGGAATTGGAGCGGCGGCTATCGCACTTTCCGCGTTGGCGAAATCTCACTTTACCACGCCCCTCGGCCAGCTCCCAAGGCCCAAACTCACCCACCGATTCTGCTGAGGACCCTGAAAACGGAGCTGACAAACGATCAACTCCTTGGAGCCGATGGTCTGGGGTGCTATCGTTTCTTTATCCCAGGAGGCTATGAACGTGGGACCCTGGGACTTTCACCGGCCCCTTTCGGGGTCACCCTTAATCCTCAGAATGGTAGTCTTATGAAAAACGCTCTTCTGAAGTGCATCGCCATCGCTGCCATGCACGTTGCGGGCATCGCCGCAGCCCAAGCTCAAACCCTCTCTGGGCCAACCCCTCCGGCGGTGATTCCGCCAGGTTATATCGTCACGCCATTCGGCCACTTTCATTCAAGCTGCGTCGTGCGCCTGGGTGAGGGGGATGAGTTGCGGCCGGATCAAAAGATCATCCGGCACCAAAATGGCAGCACAGGCCAGATGTCTACGTGCGCCTATCCCCATTACCGGGCCGACGGACAACCGGTGTACGGGGATGAGCGGAACGTTAAGCAACCCAACATCAGCAAGTCCTGGATTGTATCTGAGAGCGTCACCACGGGTAGTCTGCAAAGCTCCTATGGCTTCTTGTCTGCCCAATGGACCGTCCCCCCGGCGCCAACCTCGCTCGACGGCCAGACCCTTTTCTTTTTCCCTGGCCTGGAGGACGCGAACGATGTGGTGACCATTATTCAGCCCGCCTTGGGGTGGAATTCGGATTACCAAAATGCTTGGGGCATCGCCAGCTGGAATTGCTGCTATAGCGGCACGACCTACGAAGCCACGCCGCAGCCCGTCAGTCCCGGAGATACCATTCTTGGCTATATGTTCGACACCTGCAGCGCGGGAACAGTGTCATGTAGCTCGTGGGACGTCGTTGCCTGGGATTTACAAAGCGGCAAGATATCCGAGCTGTTAAATACCTCAAGTCAAAAGCAGACCTTCAATTGGGCCTTCGGCGGCGTCGTGGAGGTCTATGGCATCAAGCAGTGCTCCGATTACCCCAACAACCCCAACGGCTTCTCCGGTGGAACTCACACAATCTCTTTCAATGCGATAGGGCTCTACAACGACAGCATGCAGCAGATCGCCAATCCGGCGTGGTCCTTCACCAATTGGGTCGGCAGCACAGCGACGCCACAATGCGGCTACGGCGCATCGGTGCCGACTTAGGTCATTCTCAATTTTTGATCGACCCGACGGGCGGGGTGGCCGCGCACCCCGACCCGTGTCCGATGATTCAATCGCGAAACAAGAAACCCGAACGACCGGGCCGCGATGCGTTCCGCTGACGGGGACCGCTATTTCTGCGCCGGCTCGGGAGTTGCAGGAAGCTTGATCAGGGCATTGGTATGCGCCCGCAATTCCTCGATGCGGTCGCCGAGAGAATTGCGGGTCCGATGATCCACGATGGCAATCGGAGCGGATATCGCCAAGCTTGCCGCCGAACCGACGATACCCGTTGCACCTATCGCGATCCCGTTGATGCGATCGCCGACCCCCGACGCGCCGTCGCTGAGCGGCTGGCCGGCAGCCAACCGGCGGCCGATCATTTGGACGATTTCCGGGCTCTGGGCGAACCTGCCGTGGCCGAGACGATCGCCGTCCCGAATCTTGGTGAGATCGATGACCGTGAGGTGCGCCGACGCCAGCAGCGTCCGGTAGGGCTCCTGATCCGGATCGATCGCGCCGAGGCGGGTCGTGCCGCCCCAGATTCGGCTCGAAACGGCCAGCGCGTCGTCATCTTGCGCCACGAACAGCGTGAATGGCGGATGATAGCCGGATGCGTCGATCGTGGCGATCTGCCGACGGAAGGCGTCGACATCCACGTCGGGAGCGGCCAGCATCACGTTGCCTATTTTCTTCGGCAGGGTCTTGTTGCGGATCGCCATCTGGCGAAGCGCCTCGAGCGTGGTCCAGTTTCCCATCGAATGGGCGAGCACGGCGATTTCGTCGACGGCGGGATCGGCGGCCAAGGCCTGCAGAACGTTTTCGAGCGCATCGCGCGAGTAATTGGCGCTCTCGCGGTCATACGCATAGGCGAGCAGCTTGCCGCGCGACGGCCAGGTAAACAGGACCGGCGTGACCGGGGCTTGGGAATCGTTCACGATCTGGGCGAGACGGTAGACCGCTTCCGCAAAGCGGGTGTTGTAGCCGTGAACGAACACCAGGGCGCGCCGCTTGGGTGTCGCCGCGATGCGGACATGGAAACGCTGCAGCGCCTCCTTCAGATCGATGCGGTCGGCCCGCAGAGTCACGAAATCCTTTGCCGGATCGCCCGGAGCTTGCTCGGGCCATTGGACCTCGCCGATTTGGCGTGCCGCGTCGGGCGGCACCGATACGGATATATCCGCGAAGGCGAGGTCTTCGCTGCGTTCGCCCGTGAACATCTGCCCCGCACTGGCGCCGACGCTGCTGCGGGTGGTGGCAACCAGAACATCGATACGGCGACCCGGCGATTGGATGTCGCCAAGCGGAACCAAAAGCCCGTCGCGCCTGCCGCCGCAGCCGGTTAGAACCATCAATGCCAGCAATGCCCAGGCAGCCGCGCCACGACCGATGATCACCACACTCCTCCAAACGCTCCGCAGCCGCTCGACACGCGATGCGAACCGATGAAGGTCAATTGTGGCGACTTGATCGGCCGGATGGGTTCAGATCGCACAGGGCCAATGGGAACCTCTACAAAAGTCGGCGCAAGCAAGAATCAAGACTTTCGCAGCAAGCGCACAGCTTCGAGGGAGCGGTACTTTTTTGCCTAAAAGTGCCCGGCGCCGTGGTTTAACGATTGCGAAAAGGCAAACGTGCTCGCGCAAATAGGCGAGCGCGGGGCCGGCACGTGGCCGGCCCGCTCGTCGACGAGGTGGACGAGGCCGCGATTCCACGCGGCGCAGCGGACCGCGATGCGGGAGAAATGCGGGCAGGCGCTGCAGGAGAACGCGCCGGACCGCATTGCCCGTCCGAACCCAGACAATGGCAGGTCCGGCGCGGTCCAGCGCGTGCAGCGGGATGAAATCCTCATCCTCGGTGGCGATACATGCATCCATTTCGCGGGGCGCGCTGCCAAATCGCGCGACCCGGGATTGCTGCCATGCCCAATTCGTTGAAATGGTAAGCTTCGTGACCCTCGGACCTCGGCCACTGCGCCAATGCCGGGGCCAAATTGGCATCGACCAAAGACTTCACGGCCCGGCAGCTACAAATATCGGATGATCGGTGCGCTCCATAGATAGAACATATTTTGTTTTGTGCGATCCCATCGACCATGGGCGTACACGAAATATTCATGCGACTTGCGATGCAGACGCTCTCGAACGCTCGAATAGTTGTCTACCATTTCTTTGACAGCTTATATAGAATTGATTTTCAGGTAACCGTCGGCAATTCCAAGCTGAATTGCTTCAGCACGTCAGGGTCGTCGGTTCGTTTCGAAGCATCGAGGATTTCAACGCCGACGATGCGCCCCTCGGCGTCGTAGTCCACGATGATGCCTTCGGCGACTTCCGCGCTGTCCTTGATCGGACGATCGGTCAGATCGAGATAGATCGCATCCGCCCCACGGTCCACTCTCACGCGCATGGTTTTGTCCTATCGAAATAGGCCGTGATGACATAACCTGGGTCATGCGCGGCCGTCACGACATGCAACATCACATGCCGGCCCGGCAAACATTTAAAAAACGAATGCCGGGTACCCTTTTTCTCAGTGAGATCGGGGTTACGGATAATGTCTTCGACCCAAGACTTGGAGGTACCACGGCGTTCGATCTGAAACTCCGCATGTTCGTCATAGCGGATCACCGGGGTACCTACACGGCATGCGGCGAGCGAGACTAAAACACCCGATTGCTCGCCTTCAGGGCCTCCGCCTCCACGTAAACTTCAGAACCCATATCGCGGAACTTCTTCGACATTGCCTCCATGCCCTGCTCGGCTGTCAAAGCCCCCAGATTGTCGGTCAAAGACGGGAGTTGAGTGCCTTCAGCACTCAATCCCTGGTGGGCCGGATCATTCAGCGTCGCCGCATAGTCCCGCACATCCTGCGTAATCTTCATCGAGCAGAATTTCGGCCCGCACATGGAGCAGAAATGCGCGACCTTGTGGGCGTCCTTCGGCAGCGTTTCGTCGTGATAGTCGCGCGCCGTATCGGGGTCCAAGGACAAATTGAACTGATCGACCCAGCGGAAATCGAACCGCGCGCGGGAGAGCGCGTCGTCGCGCAGCTGCGCGGCCGGGTGGCCCTTGGCGAGGTCGGCGGCGTGGGCCGCGATCTTATAGGTGATGACGCCTTCCTTGACGTCGTCGCGGTCGGGCAGGCCGAGATGCTCCTTCGGGGTCACGTAGCACAGCATGGCGCAGCCGAACCAGCCGATCATGGCGGCACCGATGCCCGAGGTGATGTGGTCGTAGCCCGGCGCGATGTCGGTCGTCAGCGGCCCGAGCGTATAGAACGGCGCCTCGCCGCATTCCTTCAACTGCTTGTCCATGTTGATCTTGATCTTGTGCATCGGCACATGGCCGGGGCCTTCGATCATGACCTGGCAGCCCTTGGCCCAGGCGATTTTTGTCAATTCTCCGAGCGTCTCGAGCTCGGCAAATTGCGCGCGGTCGTTGGCGTCCGCAATCGAGCCCGGCCGCAAACCGTCGCCGAGGGAAAAGGAAACGTCGTATTTGCGCATCAGGTCGCAAATCTCGTCGAAGCGCTCGTAGAGGAAGCTCTCCTTGTGGTGGGCGAGGCACCACTTGGCCATGATGGAGCCGCCGCGCGACACGATGCCGGTCACGCGGTTGGCGGTCAGCGGCACATAGGCGAGCCGCACGCCGGCATGGATGGTGAAATAATCGACGCCCTGCTCGCACTGCTCGATCAGCGTGTCCTTGTAGCATTCCCAGTCGAGCTTGACCGGGTCGCCGTCGACCTTCTCCAGCGCCTGATAGATCGGCACCGTGCCGATCGGCACCGGCG
Organism: uncultured Alphaproteobacteria bacterium; assembly: GCA_963802745.1. Classification (GTDB taxonomy): domain Bacteria; phylum Pseudomonadota; class Alphaproteobacteria; order Rhizobiales; family Xanthobacteraceae; genus JAJPKK01. The sequence continues at coordinate 80,029 of CAWDKL010000002.1, forward strand.
CGTTGCGGATGATCCATTCGCGCGTGTTGTGGATGTTGCGGCCCGTGGAGAGGTCCATCACGGTATCGGCGCCCCAGCGGATCGCCCACACCATCTTGTCCACCTCCTCCTCGACCGAGGAGGTGACGGCCGAATTGCCGATATTGGCGTTGATCTTGGTGAGGAAATTGCGGCCGATGATCATCGGCTCCAGTTCGGCATGGTTGATGTTCGACGGGATGATGGCGCGCCCGCGCGCGACTTCGCTGCGCACGAATTCAGGCGTGACGAACGCCGGCACCGCGGCGCCGAAGCTTTCGCCGTCGGCGAGCGCCGCCTCGGCGCGATCGAGCATGCGCTTGCGGCCGAGATTTTCGCGCTCGGCGACGTAGATCATTTCCTTGGTGATGATGCCCGCGCGCGCCCATTCGTATTGGGTGACGGGCTTCCCCGGCACTGCGCGTAGCGGCCGGTGGACGGTCGGAAATGCCCGCGCGAGGTGCTTGCCGGTGACATTGCCGTTGTCCACCGGCCGGATCGGGCGGCCGTCATATTCCTCGACGCCGCCGCGCTCGCGCACCCACGCAGTGCGGGCGCGCTTGAGGCCGGCTTCCACGTCGATCGCGACGTTGTTGTCCGTGTACGGCCCCGAGGTGTCGTAGACCGGAACCGGCGGCTCGCCGGAGGCTTCGGTCAGCACGATCTCGCGCACCGGGACCCGCAAATCCGCCGCCGTGTCCGGCACCGCATAGATCTTGCGGGAGCCGGCGATCGGACCGGTGGTGACCTGTGGGGCGGCGATGTCGCGATCGTGGACGTTCATGGTGGTATCCCTCAAGGCTTGCACGTAAACTTCGGGCGTGCGCGTGGAGGGAGGTCGGTCCGTCCCTTCGCCGGCATGACCCGGATCAGGTTCGAAGGGTCTCCGCGGCACCTTGCCCGCTCGGGCAACGGCATGGCGGTCTCTCAGCTCCCTCGCGGAGCTCCCCTCGGAACACCCTCAATGTAGGCCGATGGCGGCGGGTGTCAACGCCGCGGTGCGGCACGGATGCGGTGCCGGTAGTCACGGCGCCGTAGCCCGGGAGCTGACGCGTGATGACGCGGGGTTGGAACACCGGACTGGATCGCCGCACCCGGATTGCCGGCGCATGGTGCGGCCGGCACGGGCCTCATCACCGCGCGCCGGCAATCCGGGCTACGCGCTTTTGCTACTGCGCCTTGGCGAGCGTCGGAAATTTTACACCGAGCTGGTCCAGATAGGTATCGTATTTCGCCGCATCATAATAATAGTTCCGCATCTGCGGCCGGAACCGCTCCATGGTATCGTGGTTGATCTGGACCTGCGGCATATCGGTATCGGCCAACAGCGGCAGCACCTTATTGTTCTTCAGCTGGACCTCGGTGAAATAGGTCTTGGCCTCCTTGACGAGCTCCGGGCGGGTCAGCAGATCGATGAGACTCAGCGCTATGACCTTCGATCCGGCAATCACGCCCTTATGGGCGATCGGCGTTGCCATCGCGATGGCGTTCGACCAGTTGTGGCCGGGCAGATTGGGGATATTGGCCGGATAGTTGAACGTGATGGTCGGCGCCACCCAGGATACGTCGCCGATATCGTCGGAGCCGCCGCTTTCCGGCCGCGCCTGCGGCGTCTCCAGCGGGCGGGGGGCGGTGGCAAGCCCGCTCTCCTTGCCCTCCACCAGCCGCTGCACCGCCTTGGCAAAAATCTGCTCGTCGGGCGTCCATTGCGGCAGGCCGACCTTGTCGATATTGGCCTGCACGGCCTCCGCCATCGGCTTGTTGAAATGGCGCGGGGCGGCCGCGCCGATCAGCTTTCGCGTCACCTTGGTGTCGGTCATCATCGCGGCGGCCTCGGCGATTTTGTTGCCGATCTCGTAATTCCGCTTGATGTTTTCGAAATCGAGTTCGCGGAAGAAGTACCACACGGATGCCAAAGGGGGGATGACATTGGGCTGATCGCCGCCATTGGTGATGACGTAGTGGGAGCGCTGGTCGGGGCGCAGCTGTTCGCGGCGGAAATCCCAGCCGATGTTCATCAGTTCAACGGCGCGCAACGCATTGCGTCCGCGCCACGGCGCCGCCGCCGCATGGGCGGAGTCGCCCTCGAAGGTGTATTCCACCGACACCATCCCGGTGCCGCGCGGCTGCCCCCACGAGGTCGCGAGATTGTCGCCCACATGGGTGAACAGCACCGTATCGACGCCCTTGAAGATGCCGGCGCGCACCATGAAGGCCTTGCCGCCGAGAAGCTCCTCGGCGACGCCGGGCCACAGCACCAGCGTGCCCGGCAGTTTCTCGCGTTCCATCAGCTCCTTGACGGCAAGCGCCGCCACGATGTTGACGGCCTGACCGGAATTGTGGCCCTCGCCATGGCCGGGCGCGCCTTCCACCAGCGGCTCGCGGTAGGCAACCCCCGGTTTCTGCGACGCTTTCGGCAGGCAGTCGATATCGCTGCCGAGCGCGATGACCGGCGCGCCCGAGCCCCAGCGCGCCACCCAGGCGGTCGGCAGGCCGGCGACGCCGCGCTCGACGGTAAAGCCGTTCTTTTCCAACAGGCCGGTGAGATATTTCGAGGTCTCGAATTCCTGATAGGCCAGTTCGCCGAAGCTGAACACAGTGTCGTTGATGACCTGGGCGAGCTTGCGCCGCGCCTCCACGCCGCCGACGGCGGCCGACTTTGAGGCTCTCGATCCGGCTCGCCGCTTCCTGCTTGGGACCGCCCTGCTGAGCCAGCGCGGTGCCGGTCATCAACGCACCGCCACCGGCGAAAAGCATGCCGACGATCGCCACGGCGGAAAGTGCGGTCAATTTCGTTGCGAGTTCGCCAAACATGGTAAGCCTCCGATCGCGGGACGGATGCGGTCGTCTCAGCCGCTTCCCGCGCGGGGAGCCTAGGCCAGTGCCGCGGCGTGTCAATGCACGCTTGGCGACCCCATTGCTGCCGGATCATGGCCAGGCTTTTCCCGACGTCGCGATCACCACGCTTGCGATGATAGGCGTGATCCTATAGGATGATTTCCTATGTAACCGATAGGCCTACGTCACCTAGGTTGCCCCGGCGGAGAGGTGCTGATCACGAGGAGGGTTTGGAATGACGGATATCCTTGATCTTGAGCGCCGGGTTGCGCTGCTGGAACAGCGGTTCGCAGCGGCGGAGAACGTGCGTCAGCAAGACAACGCTGAAATCAAAGCGGACATCGCGCAGCTTGCGGCGCACATTGCCTCCTTCGAACAGCGTTTCGGAAGGCGGCTGATAGCGCTTGAAACCCGAATAGCCGGGCTCGAAGCCCGGATCGTTGGGCTCGAAACGCGGATGGACGGGCTTGAAGTTCAGATCGGTGGCCTTGATACCCGAATGGCCAATGTCGAAACGGCTGTCGGGTCGGTAGCCCAGGATGTGCGGGAGATATTGCGGCGGCTTCCCGGCTGATCAAACCGTCGTGGATGATCGAGCAACGCAAGGCCGAATCCCTGAGGCCCCTGCCCAGCCGAACCGGAGGAGGGCCGGTCCAGGCTACCTTGGCGACAGGCAGGGGCCTTCATCGCGATGAGCCAGCGGTACAGCAGCCGAAACCAGGCCGTCACGATGTGGCTCAGATGTGGCCACGTCGATGCCCGCCACAACGGTAGGAAGAAACACCCGACGTGGTCTCCGCTCTTGCCCTCGCTTCCATCCACTGGCGCTATTGACCCGCATCGGGTGCGCCTCTACACACGCGCCAGTGAGCCCGTAGCTCAGATGGTAGAGCACTTGACTTTTAATCAAGTGGTCCTGGGTTCGAGTCCCAGCGGGCTCACCAGGTTGATTTTGCAGGGGAAATCGACGTTTTTAGACCGGCAAATGCGGGCGGAAAGTTGGCACGGGTAAGCACGGGGTAAGCGTTCGGCACCGGTGCGGGCCGCTTCGCAGACCTGTCGCGCCTTAAACATCAAGCCGCCCCAAAGCGAACTCGGGATAACGCAAGGGGCGACGGAGTTCATAATATTTGCACTCCAGGCCTTCCAAAACTGTTGCACCTTTAAAAATTTGAATTGCCGCTAGCCCCGTATATAATGCCACAGGGGCCAATATCCGTTTTCGTGGCAATTCGAACTAGTATGCACCGCCCCATCAAGCAACCGACGATCCGCAAAAGCGCCACTGCCGAAAGAAGCCGCGGTGCTCGATCCTCTACTTTGTCGCAACGGACTTCAAGGGTCCTATTTACTTTGTCCCCAACGGACTTCAAGGGTTTTAATCCTTATATCAACATTAGTGGAAGTTAAATACGCAAGTCTTTCCGTCGTCGTAGGAGAAGATCGTTTTTCCGTGCCGGCTTCACGACTATATTTGGGCGCATCGTCTCCCCACAAGTTCTCCCATTGCGTTATCACGCTTACAGCCGCCTTATCATCGACATCCTTTATATCCGAGAGGCGCCCGCCCCCAGTCACAGTCGGTGGCTTACATTCACAGTAACGTTGTTGATCCCTCAACTCCCCAGATTAAAGCATACCACACAGAGTCAATAGCGGCTGGCACAAAAAAAAGGCCCAGAAAACCCAAAGCAGGGCCGCAAAAAACGCTACCGCGACGATAGCCTGAAAGACTGCCGTGACCTTGGTTCCGAACTCCTCTAGCCGACGCTCAAAATCGGACCCAGGCTCGTACGTTGCTCTGCATGTGTCTCCTCCATTGGCAACATTGAACGTCACCTGCGCCGCCACTGTTTCGGGGTAGAACGTTCAACCCTAAATGGGTGATCCATTGACCGGACGCTTAGTCCAAAGGAAACGCGGATCACTTCGTTATTCCAACTTCCGCACGGTCAGCACAGTAAGTACACTAGGGCTTATTCCACCGTTCCACGTCGAAAAATTTCAAAGCGTATACGTTGCCGTTGTATGGTTCCTTCGGCTTCGACTTGTTCGGGAGCACTAAAGTGAGTCGTCTGCTTACCGGTTGCGCCAATAGACGACGCTGATTTTTTGAGCACGCCCGCAGAGCCGACTTTCTTTATGTCACTTTGATACACATCAGCAACAGGTGCGCACGGATTCGATAGTGCATGCTCGTTTTGCATTTCGCTCATTGGCAATTCATCGTCCCACTCACAATTCCGGCCTGGTTTAAACCCGTGTATGAGCACGTTTGTGTTTGTGTTCTCTGGCGCTCGTAATAAGCTTGCATTGCCGCAGCGGCTCGCTGCCGCTGTTCTGATCCTCAAACTGGTGTTGGTTTTGGAGCTGCGATGCGATCTGCACTTCTGCTTGGACCATATTCGTTTGTAACTGAGTTAATATCTCTTTTTCGTCGCTGGTTAAAAGCACCCCATGAAAGCTTTCCGCTCGTGGCTTCAGCCCACAATTTATCGGACTTAGCATACGAACCAATAAGCGTTAGCAGAACAAGGGGATGAGTTTTCGCAGCCCCATCCAGAATGATCTTTCGACAATCTTGGGTGTCACCATAAATCTTATACAGTACCTTAATATCCTCTTTGGTCGGACGTGACGTATCAGTCAACATTTGAAGCGGAAACTGATCGTCGGGTCCAAGATATATTTTTCGTTTTGATATTTTGATATTCAGGATTTTCAATGATCTTCTGGGAACAGTCACGACCTGTCGCGCGGGTCTCAGCCGCCACTTTCTGCATGCGACTGCTTTCCATCTGCGCGCCAGTGCAGCCCACCGCCAAGAGGAAGGCGGAACAAAACCAAAGGTTCCTGACGCAATTCTCTTCACGGCCGCTATCCCCGGACATGATGCCCACACGCCCGACAATTATGACTAAAAAGCGGTCGCCTCAAAATTGTCAATCGGCACCGTTAGCCCCCGTGCAACGGGACACCACAACGGCAAGCTGTCGGGCGTGCTGGCACTCGCGCTCACAATCAAAAAGCGCGTGAACGCGGGATCATTGTAGGGAGTTCGTGCGGTGCTGAGTTCGCAGTCACGAAAGGGAGAAGCATGGCAAAGACCCTCGACGATCAAGTTAGAGAGATAGAAGCGTGGGCGGCCAGAATTGACGAAGTCCTGAAGATTTTTGACGAGCCGGATTTGGCACCTGAGCACCCCGACGCTGCCAATCAGCGGAGGGGGAAAGCCGACGCGCAGGCCGAGCTAACCGTAATAGAAGAGCGCTTGCCGGAGCTCGTTCGGCTCGCGCTCAAGAAGGCTCAGGAAATTCTCGATCTCCCCGACTTACCGGCGGATGATCCGAATGCGACGGCACGGCAGGAGTCCAAGCGCAACGTGCGTATCCAGATGCTTTTATGGGATGCACACTATGGCCCCGGCGGGCCACTTGAACAATTCAAGCCGCCAATCGAGGGCGATAAGGACGGTCAGGCCTAGACCGCCGGCCTTCACGGTGGCCACGCCTCACCTAGCCCGCGCGGGGCTGTGCCTATCCGATGCCGAGCGGGCGGGCCGGGACGCGCCAAGGGACGGTTCCGGCGGGTTCCAGGTTCCGGGTACTGGCCACATAGGCCCTATGAATTGTTGCAATACGCTATTCCATCCATCGCCCACCCCCCTATTCCGCTATCTATAGCTCTCCAAGAGAGAGAAGACAGAACCGGTGGAACCAGTGGAACAATCCCGCAATTTCAATGGTTTACCCGGTTCCGGGCTGGCGGAACCGCGCGGCCGGACGATGGAACCGGTCCGCAGGTTTTTTATAGAACGTTGCCATACCTGCTAACGGCGCGAAGGCGCGGTTACCGTTTTACCGGCTGCCTGGTTCCGCCTCCCCAACTTTCCGGTTCCACCTCCCAGCTTCCTGCTACCATATGGCACCGCCTGGACTGGACGATGGAACCGGCTTAGGCCGGTGGTACCGGGCGCCAATACCCCTGCAAGGCCACGGTCCGTTTTATTTGCTTACCGGCTGCTTGGATGCCCCCCTCTACCTCAAATTTGATCTTCTTTGGCCCTTGCCATCCCAGCCGACTCATTACGGTCGCGAGCCGCTTTGTGGCAACGTCGGTAATTTTATCCGCTGGCAACCGTAGGTGCATCGTCAGCAACTCGTACGATGAAATCCGCTCTTCAACTTTGGTCCCATCCACATTGACGGATTTTCCGGGCACCCCCGCAAGCAGGTCCTCCCACCCGTCTTTCATCAGCCGCCGTTCTTGCTGGTCCGCAGCGGCCTCGTACAGGTCGGCCGTGATGACCAAATCCTCGCCTTGCGCTTCGACGGCTGCGGCTTCGGCCCACAGCTGGTCTCGATCGCGCTGTACAGCGACAAGATCAATCTTGCCCGTCTTGATCGGCCAGAACCGCCGGTTCCCGGTGGCGTCCCGCAGGTATTCGCTATCGTTTGTGGTGCCGATGAAAATGCACCGTCGCGGCTGATCGATTCGAAATCGGCCGTAGGCCGGCCGCGCGTCATCCGTCGTCTTGCTGAGAAACCCCTTCACGGTCTCTGTCTCGGTCCGCCTAAGCCCGGCCAGTTCGCTAATCTCGTAAATCCATATGCCTTCAAGAGCTTCCTGTTGGGCTCGCGTGTCGAGATGCAACAGCGGCTGATCGGAAAAATTGTCCGGCCCTGCCAGGATGCGCAGCGTAGTGGACTTGCCGGTGCCCTGCTTGCCTTCCAGAACCACAACGAAATCGAACTTGCATCCCGGCTGGCGGACCCGGCGCACCGCTGCAATCAGGACCTTGCGACCGATGCTCCGATTGAGGGGTGTATCGTCGGCGCCAAGGTGCGTTATAAGCCACCGGTCAAGACGCGCTCGCCCGTCCCATTGGAGTCCGTCAAGATAGTCTCTGATCGGATCGAATTTCGTGATATGACACAACATCTCCGCAGCGTCTCGCACGTGTGCTAGTGTGGTGTCATACCGTACCTTATTATTGACTAATAGCCATAGCATATGTACGCAAGCATCGGATAGTTCGGGCGTCATTTGCCCCGATGTATCGCCTTCAATTACAAGCCGATCATGGAATACGTCATGCCGAAACGTTAGACCAATACGGCCCAAAGCGACAAGGGTATTGTGGAGGTTATTTGGTAATAAATATCCTTTTTCCGTCTTTTTCCATTCCGTTGGTGCTTCTACCAGCATGGCGCCAGCCGCTACCGGCTCATCCTGCTTGGGAATAAGCTGGACCGCCTCCCCTAACTTGATCGGTGACTTAATTGTTCCTCGCAGGGGGCACGCCACACACGGGCCAGGGTTATCTCCGTGGAATTTCTCGCAGGTGGTGGGGCCAAACCCCCGCTGCCTATCGAGATTTCTCTGCGTCTCATCAAACGAGTAACTGAATTGCTCGTTAGCATACCCACTGGACCACTCATGCGCGAGCGTATAGCCGTCTTCGCAATGCGCCATAACGCCCAAGCAGTTGTACCAAGGTCCGTTGGGGATATTACCTTTTTTATCCCTTAGCTCTTGAAGCTGCCCACATTTCCCGACTATCTCCGCGGCGTACGCGGGCGGGTACTCGTCGAGCCCCTTCAACTTCTCCATGAGGTCGGGGCGGGGCCTTCTAGGTCGGCTCGACAGCCCCACGCCCCTTCGCGGGGGCAGGTGGTGTATCGTCGCGCTGCCCTTCGAGCCCTTCGACGAAGGCTCAGGTCCCTCAGGGGCCGCGCGGTGCGGCTTCGAGGAAGACCCCAAACTGCGCAATGTCGTAGGGCACAATCCCCAGATACACCGGATCACACTCGACCGGTATATTCTTCCCGCCTTTTCTATTGTGAGTACCTGGCGTTCGCAGGACGCTGGCAATATCGGCGGTCCGCGGGGGATCGGCGTGCAGCCCATGCATTTCGCAAAGCCTCTTAAGCCTCCCCGCATACTGCTTCCATGTTGTCGGATCGAGCATTTCGCGGAGGGGCCAGTACACATGTAACCCCCATCCGCTCGACACTATAATAGGCGGTGGCAGTTTCAGTGTTTGGCAGAAGGTTGCCAGCGCGTCCATCGCCTCATTTTGGCTCTTATAGGGTTTATCCTGGCCTACGTCGAGGTCCAGCCAAAAGGCCTTTGCGCCCAAAGCGTTGTGCCCTGTTCGGCCATATCTCTTTTTCGCCTCCGGCGTCCCCGGTGGATCGTTTGTGTTTTCCCTAAAACTCGCACAGGCGTGGTACACTTCGAGCCCGTCACGATCTTGATTTTCGATTATCGTTGCAAGCTCTTCGATTGTGGACGCGAAGATGCTAGGCTTAAAACCACCTTTAACCTTTTTGGTAGCAACAATATAATGACCTTTTTCAGGGAGGATCAGTCGAAGAAACCGGATAGCGGCATCTTCGGGGGCGGGCGCACAAGATACTATCGCGTTTTTCATCTTAATTTCCCAAATTTTTTCGATGCGAGTGCGCCCGCAACCCCCTTCAAGGGATTGACGTGACCCGCTTGATCGTCTAAATCTGGGCTGTCGTGTTGTTCCCCAGACCTGTTGCTTAGCGCCGCCGCCCGGTCCCCCCTGGCGGCGGCGTTTTTATGGCTCTTGGGCTTCGACCTCGCCCTCGATTACGCTACCCGGCTTCGGTGGTAATCCCGCCGCGATCCGGTTACACTCGGCTATGATCATCGGCAAACGATCTAGCTGGCGCCGGCGCAAGGCGGTTTCGTCTACACGTACCTGCGTGGTGAGCGCCGTGTTCGCCGCTGCACTCTGCGCTCGGAGGATGCTGCCGAATTGCTCCTCGGCTTGGTCTAGTGGCACGTCGAGTATTTCTATTATCTTGTTGAGCGACTTTTCGGACGCGATTTCCAGCTTCGACGCCAATCCGGTCTTTTCCAATACGGGCGGGGGCGGTTCCGCAGGCGGGATGTAAGCTTCACCCTTTAACCTGGCAATGAAACCCCGGTGATCGAGTGTCATTACTTTTTCTCCTCGATTATTCCCGCCTTAGCGGGGGTTTTCCACGAAAACAAACTGGCGCGTTCGCAGTCCGGTGCCTAGCTGGTCCACTATCACGACTACGTGGTGCCCTCGCGGATATCATCCAGTGGTGCTTCACCGGGGCACGAACGGTCGCCGTCTCTGCGTCGCCGTTGGGCGGGCTGCAAAATACTGACGGTCCGAAGCCATGGCGGCTTCAAGACCGGTGGCGTCTTGCGCCCGCTGCGCAGCGTCATCCGGCGTGCGTGTGCCACATTTGGCGGACGCGCTCATCGCGCGCCGCATTTCTTGATGGGAGGCCAATACCCGTTTTCGACGTGGGGCAGCGCGCTAGGATGGGTATGTACCCGTGGCTCGAAATCGAGCCGGTATGAACCGCTGCAGCAATGCGCTTCGCGGGTGTCTGGCAACCCTAAGGTGTGAGTACTCTGGCCTCCGCAGCACGGGCAGCGCGGCACCCACGCTACCGCGCGTCCGTGCCGCCGGGTGGCGATCGTGAACGCGGCGGGGATATCGTGGCCACCGGCGGGCAATGGTGGCGCCGCGATGCGCTCAGTTGCCCGTCGGCAGTCGTGACCGTGCATTTCGGCATGATCCTGTTGAAGCGCGATCCCCAGCCTTCGAAACCGCCGCCCGGTCGCTCCCCTGCCAGGGGGCGGCCGGGGCGGAATTTTATCGCCCGTCATCATGCCGCCTCCAGATGTCAATTATCAGCTTCGGATGGCGGCGAGCCAAGCTTCGAATTCGCTTTGCCGGTAACGTACCAAGCGGCCAATGCGAATGAACGGCGGTGTTTCATTTCCACCGAGCAGACGCTTTTTCTGCCACGTCGAGCGCTTACAGCCGGTCCGCCGTTCAAGATCGAAATCGCTCAATAGGGGATCGATTGCGGCCGATATTCCACCAAATTCCACTGGGCTGAGGTCGGGCGGGAATCATATCAGCCGGCGGAATAGTGGTAACGGAAGCCGGTCCGGCTGGAGCAGGGTTGTGGGTTGTTGTCTGGAGGAACTTTCTATCGCGTGATTTGCGCATGCGTTCGTTCTGCATTGAGAACTCTTTCCGTGCGATACTACGAGCCGGAAAGATGCCCCGAACTGGATTTAACCGCTAAAAGTTTTGTCGGCACATTTCGATCCAAAATCTTGCCGGCGAAATCAGGAACTCGAATACCGCCCGGAGAGTGGAGAAGTGTACTCAACGCCGTCTCCAAGTACTCTCTGGCACGATCAAATTTGTCGCCGCGTATCTTTTCGTCTTTAATTTCTCGGAATAACCACAACGCGAACTGCTTCCACTCCGACGACAAATCATAGCCACATAGCTTTGAGATCATAGAGTGAAAGTATCCGGTGATCCTGCCAGGCCTTCGTATTGATAAGACGAGGTTCTTGTTTTCTAACATGCTTAAGCAATGCTGCGATCTTAGCAAATACAATTGTATTGGGACAATCGGTATCAATTTCGACTATGACACGACCATTAAACTGTGCGACCTCCAGGTCAAATGGCGTTTTGCACTCCGCCACCACGTCGGTTCGGCACATTACCCGATCTAATTCCTCCGGGTCGGTAACTTGCCGAAGTTGAAAGTAGTCGTCGCGCGGATCACCGCCCATCTTTTCATATTGTCGGCGTTCCGCAAGTTGAATATACCAGCCGCGCGCGTCCAGTCCTTCCATTAACTTTATGTGAAGTGAGAAGCCTTGTGGCGGCATTGTATTAATTGTGGTTTTTGGACGGCCCGGAGGCCCGTCTTCGACAACATAGGGACGTTTCATGGCACAACTCCGCATGATGGCTTTCAGGGATCGCCCTAGCGACGTTTGGGGTGCATTACGCGCGCAAAGCGATCACGTTGCTTTGTGGATCAATGATCCGCTCGACCTGGACGGCAAGGGCATCAAGGGCGCGCCGCTTTTCGTCGCGGAATTCGTGCAAGTCGTAGGTGCCGCGAATGCCCGCGATGACATGGCCAAGGACGCGTTCGGCATGATCCGGGGCAACACCGGCCCGCGACATCAACGAACGTGCCGTGCGCCGGAGGTCATGTAGGGTCCACCGCGGCATCGGCTTGGCGCTGGCATCATGTTCGCGTCGGGCGGCAAGTACGGCTTCGTCGAATTCGCGTTTGAATTTTGAGAAGCCGCCGATCGGCCGCACGCCGTCCGTCGTAAAAATGTAGCCCTTCTTCTTGTGTAGGCCGACCACGGGCACGGCGGCCAAGATCGCCAAAGCTGGCGATGACAGCGGTAGGAGGAAATCCTTCTTGCTCTTGTGGCGCGAACCAGGGATCAAACATTCGGCGCCGGACAGCTCTTCACGCCGCATCTGGGCTGCCTCATTGCGACGCGTAGCGGTCAGCAAAATGAACCGCACCATGAAGCCGAATGGGCTCGTTGAGGCCTCGGCAGTCGTCCAGACTGCCCGCAGTTCGTCATCGGCCAGCACCCTTTGCCGCGCGCGTGCCTTGGGGCTGGTGCGGGCCATGCCACGCACGATCGGACTGCGGAAATCGTCCGACCGGCCGGCATGCCACGAAAACAATCGCCGCAGGACGGCCAACGTGTGATCGGCCATGACCGGGCCGTTTTCGTCCTCGATCTTGTCTAAGAGGCGCACGATTTCGGACCGGCGAATGGTATCAATTTGGCGTGAACCGAATTTTGGGTAGATCAAGCGTTCAAGACAGGCGCGGCGCTGATCGATGCTGCGCAGCCGGCCGGCTTCTCTTGTCAGATATTCCTCTGCGATCGATTTCAGCGTGTTGGTCGCTTCCGCTTTTTCCGCGCGCCTCTCTTTGAGCGGATCGCGGTCCTTGGCGACTGCTCCAATCACCCCTCGCGCCTCTTTGCGGGCTTCGTCGAGGCTCAATCCGCGCTTGAAATGCATGCGACGGCTTTGCTGCTTGTGCCGGTACTGGCACACGAACGATTTGTGCCCGGTCGCCGTCACCATGAGGCCGAAGCCGGGCAACGACTCGTCCCAATAGACGGTACGATCCTTCCCTTCGACGGCCTTGGCGTCCTTGACGAAATCGGCAGTGATCTTGATCCGCATCGGATTTGGTTCCGGTCAGCATCGGGTAAGCAGTGTACTTGGATACACCATCCGACTAGACGAAACAAGGCGAAAGAGAAATGCGCGTTTTTTCAGTGCATTGGCTGCTTACCGGTTGCCGCCAGCTTCCGGAAATTTCGGCTTGTTTCCGGATTTCATAACTTTTAATCAAGTGGTCCTGGGTTCGAGTCCCAGCGGGCTCACCAATGAAGATCGAAGTTATTGAGACCGCGGCTGTTTCTGGCCGACTATCTACCCTGCCCCCAAGGGTTAGGCAGTTTTTGTTGTCCAAGACCGCACTCGCCATGGCTTCGCGGCGTCATCGCGGCGTCATCGCGGCTCATCGGCCATCGTCTGCGCGTGCACTTCTACGATGACCGGCTCGCGTGCTTCCTCGGCGCACCCCTGATGCTGACACTGCGGCGTGGAGGTGTCGGGTACCAGGGCGGCGGCCACGTCATCGATTATCGGCACGTGATCCACGCGCTGCGCAAGAAGCCGATGGCGCTCAACAACCCGGTCTATCGCGATCAGTTGTTCCCGCGTCCGGCCTATGCGCCTTCGAGACATGGCACCGAACCGTGGTGCCGTAAATATAGTTAAGCACATCGATTTACTCTTGACCGAAATGCAAATAATATATCACATTCCGTAACCCGGTCTTTTGGAGTTTTCCATGAAAAACACCGTTTGCCCTGGACAGTGAACGCCTGTGGATCGATGCTGCCAATGTCGTCGCCGTTCTTCCCGTCGGCGAGGACAAGCGCGCTCCGCAAGGGTCGGATAGCCGATTCACAGCGCAAGTTGTCGCCGTCGGCAGCGAAGGTGGGCTTGATACGCGTCCGGTCTCCGAACGCGTAAAAGCTTCCGCGGCTCCGGTATGCAGCTAGGCTACATAATGGCTGCTGCTGCCGCGCCGTTTCCGAACGCATGTGAAGGTCACCGGCCGCTCACACCAAGCGGCCGTCCGATCCTTCATCTCAGCCGTCAGCGCCGGCGAACGCCTGGGCGATGTCGGCTATAAGATCGTCGGGGTGTTCGATGCCGATCGACGCCCGGATCAATGCCGGCGTGATTCCGATGTCGCGGCGCGCATCCTCGGTAAGTCCGGAATGCACCGTCGTCCACGGGTGGCAGATCAGCGATTCGGTTCCGCCGAGGCTAACGGCAAGCTTGAACACCTGCAGCCGGTTGAGGAACGCGAAAGCACGGGCCTGCCCGCCGACGACGTCAAACGAGAAGGTCGATCCGGCCGAGCGGGATTGCCGTTCCATCAATGCCCGGGTGGGATCGCCTTGCGGGAGCAGCGGCGGATAGTGGACATGGGCGACGCTTGGATGTTCGCTAAGAAACTGCGCCACCTTGGCGGCGTTGCTGGCGGCGCGTTCCATGCGCAGCGAGACGGTCTCGAGCGACCGGCCCAGCATCCAACAGGAATGCGGATCGAGCTGGGTGCCGATGGCACTGCGCAAGGCCCGGATCGGCTTAAGGCTGGCGCGCGAACCCAGCACCGCGCCGCCGATGAGATCGCTGTGGCCGCCCACATATTTGGTCAGCGAATAGATCGACAGATCGGCGCCATGCGCGAGCGGTGACTGGAACACCGGGCCCAGCATGGTATTGTCGCAGGCAATGATCGGGCGCGTGCCTTGCTTGCCTCCGATCTCCGCGGCAATGCGGCCGACCGCAGCGATATCGACCAGGCTGTTCATCGGGTTCGACGGCGTTTCGATGAAGATCATCGCGACGCGGCCGGCGCCGGCGCGGGAGGCCGCGGCCCGCATGTCGCTTTCGCTGAGGCCATCTTTGAACGCTGCCGCCCGAATACCGAACGGTGCGAGTTGAGAATTGATCAGCACTTCGGTGCCGCCATAGAGCGGCCGGCTGTGCAGGATCGTGTCGCCGGGCCTCGCATAGGCGAGAATTGCGGTCGCAATTGCCGCCATGCCGGACGCGAACACGAGCCCCTGCTCGGCCTTTTCGTAGACCGCAAGCCGGTCCTCGACGATTTCAAGGTTGGGGTGATTGAAGCGCGAATAGACAAGGCCGGTCTGTTCTTCCGCCCGTGGTTCCCGTCGTCCCGCCGTCATGTCGAAGAAATCACGCCCCTCCTCGGCGGTGCGGAAGACAAAGGTCGAGGTCAGGAATACCGGCGGCTTGACCGAACCCTCCGAGAGGGACGGGTCGTAGCCGTAGCCCAGCATCAGCGTCTCGGGGTTCAGCGCATGGTTGCCGATTTGGGTCTTGTGATAGCGCGCCCAGACCATATTCGTCCTTTCGGCCGTCAAGCGGCCCACGGAGTAATGAGACAATCGATATGAGGTCTCAGGATTAAGACGTGCCCGCAGATCGCCTTCAAGCCCGATTGGACCCGCCACGCCAAGGCGGTCCCGTTCCGGCGCAACGGCCGCATGCTTGAAGTCCTGCCGCTCGGCGTGATCGCCTTCCCGGGCTCCGGCATCTGCGCCAACCTCGCCGACAAGGCGAAAAAGCTCGGCATTCCCGTCTGCACCCTTCGGAAGGCGGGGGCGGGGCGTATCCGCGCCGCAAGCCTACACGGATGAGCTGTCTCTTCGGTCGCCCCATCCTACCGTGCCGGTCGGGACGGCTCAAGGAGCGCGGCGCCTCCAATTTTGCGAGCGTAAGGAGCGCGCAAGCGCGTGCAAGTGATGCGAAGGACGCTCGACAAAATCGGCACCTCGCACGAAACTCGCGACGGATTAATGATGGGCGGCAACGCTTGACAGTGCTGAAAGGTTCAATTCAAACTATGGTCGCCAGTGCCCGGGAGAGGATGCGAATGAAACGATTTGGCGGCGCGTTGATAGGCTCTGCATCTTCCGCGGTCATTGCGGCGGCGGTTGGCGCGTATCCGGCATGGACGCAGACCGCGCGGCCTCCAGCCGATACGATCGAGGCTCACATTGCGGCCGGCAAGAACGCCGCCGGGGGCCGCGACGATACTCCGGATTTCTATGGCTTGGTCACTGCGATCTGCGTCGCTCCGCTGAACGGGGCGGCGCGGCCCGATGCGCCGGCGCCAAGGGAAAACCCTAAGCGCAAAGAAACCTATATGGAGCCGGTACAGGCCTTTGATGATCTCTACTGGATGGGAACGCCGAGCACGTCGAGCTGGCTTCTGACCTCCGACGACGGCTACATCCTCTACGACACCCAGCGTGTCTATGACGCCGAAGATGTGCTGGTCGCCGGGATCAAAAAGCTCGGATTTGATCCTGCAAAGGTTAAGTACGTCATCGTTTCCCACGGCCATGCCGGCGAGGTTGGCGGCGCCTTTCTGTTCCAATCGCGCTATGGTTCGCGTATTGTGATGAACGATTGGGACATGGTCGAAGAATCAGTAAATGGGTATCCCACCGGCAAGCCAAAGCGCGATATCGTCCCCACGGACGGGATGGAAATCACGGTGGGCAACAGAAGCGTCACGCTTTATCTGACGCCTGGTCACACTCCCGGAACGGTCTCTAGCATTTTTCAGGTGCATGACCATGGCAAGCCGCTGACCGTTGTTTATTCCGGCGGAACCGAGTTCAATTTCCCCAATGATGTGCCGCATTTTGATCAATACATCGCATCTGAACGTAGGCTTGCCTCCCTGGCGGCCGGTGCCAACGCCACAATCGTTTTGAACAATCAATCCCAGTTCAATGGGGCAGCGACGAAGCTCAGGATGCTAAAAGATCGCCATCCTGGCGAGGCGCACCCCTTGGACGTGGGGACGAACGCAGTGGCGCGATATTTCAAGATTGAAGACGAGTGCGCACAGGCAGTCCGTCTGAAAGTGCTCGCGGCCTCCGGAGGCAAACCTCAGTAATCGCGGATTTCCCGGCAGCCGATCGGTAGCGTTGATCCGGAAATAGAATGTGCCAGATTATGACGCTGAAGCCATCGTGTAATTCTGCGGCTCATTTTACCTCGGACACGAAGCGGCCTTTGCCACGACAGAGCGGCCATGCGCCCGTCAACACCTTTGAGCGCAATCCCTACGGGCGGTCGGGCGTCTGGCGACGCTGCGTCGCAACGACAAGGACGCGTCACGGCCGAACGCAAACTTCGTTTCCCTGCCCGGCCATGTAGCTCCCGATCACAGTTGGTATCGCTTCGCTCGCACGAACTTCGTATACGATCCGCCCGCCAAACATCACAACAATCCGGTCGGCGAGTTCCAGCAATTCGTCAAGGTCTTCGCTAACCAGGAGCACTGCAGCGCCGCGGTTGCGGACCTCCATGATTTCGGCGTGGATCTGAGACACGGCCGCGAAATCGAGGCCGAAGCATGGGTTGGCGGCGATCATCACGTCGACCGCGCCCCCGAGTTCGCGCGCCAGCACGGTGCGCTGGACATTGCCGCCGGAGAGTTCGCCGATCGGCGTATCGGGGGTGCGGGTCTTGATGCGATAGGCCGCGATCTCCCGCGCCGCTTGGCGGCGCACGCTGCCCTGGTCGCGCCACCAGCCGCCGCGCGCGAACGGTGCCAGATCGAAGTCGCGGAAACTCAAATTGTCGGCGACGCTCATGCGGGCGACGCAGGCGTTCTTCAAGGGCTCCTCGGGAAGGCAGGAAAGCTTGTGCCGGCGCATTTCCTGCCGGGTCGCGGTGTAGGGTTCGCCGTGAATGCGGATGTCGCCGCCCGCGGCGTCGCGCTGGCCGGCCAAGACCTCGACGAGCTGGCGCTGGCCGTTGCCGGAGACGCCCGCGATTCCGACGATCTCGCCGGCGCGCAGTGCGAGCGACAGGTCGCGCACCGCAGGCTGACCGGCATCGTCGAGGGCATCGAGGTGGGCGATCGTGAGGCGCGCCTCGCCCGGTTCCCCGGCCCGCGCGGGCTGGACGGTGAGTTCCTCCGCGCCGATCATGGTGCGCGCCATGGTGTCGGGGGTCAGGTCTTTGACGTGGCCGGTTCCGGCCAGCTTGCCGCGCCGCAGGATGGTGACTTCGTCCGCATAGGCCATCACCTCGCGGAACTTGTGGGTGATGAGCAGGATGGTCAGGTCGCCGCGTTTAACCATGCCGCGCAGCATGCCGAGCACTTCGTCGGCCTCATCGGGCGTGAGCACCGAGGTCGGCTCGTCGAGAATAAGGAAGCGGCGCCGCAGATAAAGCTGCTTGAGGATCTCGCATTTTTGCCGTTCGCCGGCCGAGATCGCCGATACCTTGGCGTGCAGCGGCACGCCGAACGGCATGCCGGCGAGGAACGCCTCCAGCTCCTTGCGTTCCTTGCGCCAATTAATCACGGCCGGCAACGCGTCGCGCGCCAGCACCAGATTTTCCATGACCGTCATGGCCGGTACCAGGGTGAAGTGCTGGTAGACCATGCCGAAGTCCGAGCGCATGTGCGGCGCGCGGATTGTCGATTGAGCGCTCGCGGTTGTCGACCACGACCTCGCCGTGATCGGGCCGGTAGTAGCCCATGATGCATTTGACCAGTGTGCTCTTGCCGGCGCCGTTTTCCCCCAGGAGTGCGTGGAAGGTGCCGGCTGCGATCTTCAGTGACACGGCGTCGAGCGCGATGAACTCGCCGAAGCGTTTTGTGATCGCTACCGCCTCGATGCCCATCCCGTGCGGCGCGCGCTCCGGGGACGCCGTCATGCGATCGTTCCGGTGAAGGTGGCCGCCGCGGACACCGCGCCGAACACGCCGCCCTGCATCTTGATCATCTTGACAGCGTGCTCATGGTTGCCACGGTCGGTGGCGCCGCAGCAATCCTCCAAGAGCAGGCACTCGAAGCCGCGGTCGTTGGCCTCGCGACCCGGATCGCCGATGCCGGCGCCGATGCGGCGCGAGCGCCAGCGTTTGTTCTCGGGCAGGTCGGCGAGGTCGGGGCGCTCGCCTTCGCGGGTGTGAAACACGTGAAAGCCGCGCTCCCGCACGGCGGCGAGCACGCTCCGGATCGGTTCGATCGGCGCGCGCGTCAGCGACAGGTCGTAGCCCGTGCGGTCGACATGGCCGCCGATGCCGCAGAAATCGGTCTGCATGGCAACGATGATCAGCGCGGTGTTTTGCGGTCGCGCATCGCCGTCATAGGGCCACGGATACGGGTCCGCCTGCATGTAAATTTCGCCCAATGCCGCCTCCTTCCACGTGCTCGCCGGTACTGCTACTTGATGACGCTCAACTCGGCCGGCGCGCCGATAAGCGTGCGCTTCGGCGAGGAGGTGACGATCATGATCAGCAGGGTCAGGATGTAGGGCGCCGCGTTGAAGAGGTAGTAGCCCTGGCTGATGCCGACCGATTGCAGCGCCGGCCCGAGTGCTGCGGCGGCACCGAACAGCAGCGACGCCCAGAAGCACAGCATGGGGTTCCAACGCGCGAAGATTACGAGGGCCACCGCGGTGATGCCCTGGCCGCTCGACAGGCCTTCGTTCCAGCTTCCCGGATAGACCAGGGACAAGAAAGATCCGCCGATCCCGGCGAGGAAGCCGCCCGCCATGGTGGCACGCAGGCGCACGGCGTTGACCGAATAGCCCATCGCCCTGGCGGCATCGGCGCTTTCCCCGACGGTGCGCAGAATCGAGCCCCCAGCGGGTGGAATTGAGCGCCCACACCAACACAGGGGCGAGCACGGCGCCGATCAGGAACAGCACGTTGACCTGCAGCGCAGCGCGCACCGGCGGTGCATCGCTCCACCAGCCGAGATTGATCGAGGGCAGCATCGCGGCGCTCGGCTCGATCAGCGGCTTGCCAAGATAGAAGGCAAGCCCGGTGCCGAACAGCATCAGCGCGATGCCGACGGCGATGTCGTTGACGCGCGGCAGTCCGCAGATCGCGGCATGCAAGGCGCCGAGCAAGGCGCCGAGCACACCCGCGGCCAGCACGCCGAGCCATGGCGACCCCGTGAGATAGGAGACACCGTAGGCGCCCATCGCGCCCATCACCAGCGTGCCTTCCAGGCCGAGATTGATGCGCCCGCTGCGCTCGGTGATACATTCGCCGAGGCTCACGAACAGGAACGGCGTGCTGACGCGCACGGCGCCGCCGAGAACCGCGAGGGGGATGCCCCACAGGCCGATGGCCGAATCAGCCACTGTCTCACCTCAGGTCTTGCGGGCGAAGGGGCCGCGGCCGTAAAGCGATTCGCTCGCCAGCACCGCGATAAAGATCATCCCCTGCAGCAGCAGAACCGAGGCGTCGGGCAGCCCGAGCCGGCGCTGCAGGAGCCCGCCGCTCGCCCCGATGCCGCCGAGCAGAATGGCGACCGGAACGATGGCGAGCGGGTTGTGCCGCGCCAGGAATGACACCAGGATTCCGGTAAATCCGTAGCCGGCGGCCAGATTAGCATTGGCGCGTCCCTGCACGGCCGCGACTTCCACCATGCCGGCGAGGCCGGCGCAAGCACCCGCCAGGAAGCAGACGATAACAACGAGTTGGCCTACGGGAAGCCCGATCAGCTTGGCGGCGCGGACATTGCCGCCCGCGATCCGGGCCGCGAAGCCGAAGACGGTACGGTAGATGAGGACATAGGCAAGGACCGCCGCGACCAACCCGAACGCGAAGCCCCAATGAATATCGGTGCCGGGGATCGATCCGATCATGATGTCGGCACGGATCTCCTGGGTCGAGGGTTTGTTGAGGCTGGTCGGATCGCGCATCGGCCCCTCGACCAGCTGGTTGAGAATCGCCAGCGCGATGTAGACCAGCAGCAAACTCGATATCGTCTCGTTGACGCCGCGATACTGGCGCAGCGCCCCGGCGAGGGCGATCCACAACCCACCGCCCACCATGCCGGCGATCGCCATCGCAACCTGCACGGCCAGCGGCGGCGCGGCAGGGAGCGCGAGCGCCGCGGCCGTGGCGGAGAGCGCGCCGATCAGCAGCGCGCCTTCGCCGCCGATGATCACCATGCCGAGGTGGGCCGGCAGAGCGGTACAAAGCGCGGTCAAGATCAGCGGGGCGGCCCGAGTGAGGGTGTTCTGCCAGGAAAACCAGGTCCCGAACGCGCCCTGATAGAGATAGAAATACAGGTCCAGCGGATCGTTGCCGAACGCCGCGACGAATGCCCCGAACGCCAGGAGCGATGCAGCGAGCGACAGCGTTGGAATAACGAGGTATTGGGCGGCGCCACCCAGCCGATCGAGAACGGGCGCGGCGGCAACAACCGACTTGCCTGCGGGCGGACCGGCCGAATCTGGTACCCTCACGACGTCGCGCCGTTCACACCTTCGACCAGATAATCCATCTTTTCGAGTTCCGGATCGGTCTGGCCGCGCTCGACCCCGGCAGCGATCACGGTCTTGCCCTTGTTGTTGACGATCGGACCTTTGAAGATGACGTAGCGCCCGGCCGCAAGCTTTGCCTTGACATCATCGGCTTGCTTGCGCGCGGCCGCGTTGACCATGGAACCGTAGGGCGAGACCTTGACGAGCTGCTCCTTCAGGCCGCCGCGGTAGAAATTGGGAATGGTCTCGCCCGCGATGAACATTTTCACGAAGCGGGGATAGAGCGCCTCCCAGTTCCATTCCGCACCGGTGAGGTAGGCGGCGGGAGCGAGCTTCGCCTGGTTGACATGATAGCCGCAGACCATGGCGCCGCGGCGGGCGGTATTTTCCACCACGGTCTTGGGGCCATCGACATGGCAGGTGATCACGTCGATTCCCTGATCGATGAGGCTGTTGGTGGCCTCGGCCTCCTTGACCGGCATCGACCAGTCGCCGGTGAAGATGACCTGTAGGGTCGCCTTCGGGTTGGCGAGCCGAGCGCCGAGCGCGAACGCATTGATGTTGCGCAGCACCTGGGGAATGGGCTTAGCGGCGACGAAGCCGAGTTTGCCGGACTTGCTCATGTGGCCGGCGACGATGCCGCTGACATGCTGAGCTTCGTCGATATAGCCAAAGTAGCTCGCGGCGTTTTTCCGGTCCTTGTCGGTCCACAGCCCGCCGCAATGTTCGAACCGGACCTTCGGATATTTGGCCGCCATTTTCAGGACATGCGGGCTGTAGTACCCAAAGGAGGTCGGGAACAAAAGTGATGCGCCGTCCAGGTTGATCATCGATTCCATGGTCTTTTCGACCGCGTCGGTCTCCGGCACCTTTTCCTCTTCGACGACCTGGATGTCTCGCATCTTCTTCAGCGCCGCAGCACCCTGGGCATGCGCCTGGTTGTAACCGTAGTCATCGCGCGAGCCGACGTAGATGAAGCCGACGGTGGTGGTCTTCGCGAGCGCGTGCCGCGGCAGCAGTCCGGAGAATGTCGCAGTGGCGGTGCCTTGCAGGAGGCGTCGACGTGACAGGAAGTGTACAGGTTCCATGGCTTGCCTCTTTGCGGATGTCGGACTGGCCTAAGGTGAATGCTTCGCGAGACGGGGACCGCTGGGGTCGCGTTCAGCAAACAGCGTGCCAAGCACCGCCGAGCACGAAACGGAACACCGAGCCGCCGTTCCGATGCACAAAAAATATGCGAACGAATAAATCATTTGCGGCCGCATACCTGAAGCTGACCCGACCGCGCGGAGCGCCAGCAACCGGTCCTGCCCCAGCGCCCACCGGCGCTCCTGCACTGGGGTGGACCGACACAACGCGAATAGCCATCTCACATAGTCGCCAAATGCTCGCACACGTGAGAGGGGAGATCATGAGCGTGCACACCGGGCCGGTCGCGGCGGCTGGCGTCGATGCGGCGCCGCATATCTTCGCGCAAGGACGGATACGGCCTCCAGGAGCATGCCGGGAGCTTAAACCAATTCCGTCCGAAGCCGCCAACCCTGTGTGATCAGCCGAACTTGAACTGAACGCCGTAACCGCCGCGCGGATAGGTCCACTCGATATCGCCGGTCGGCTCGCCGATAATCCGGCAGGTGCCGCATTCGACGCAGCCGTCCACGGTAATCTCCACCTGGCCTTTGTCGCTCAGTTCGTAACAGCGCGCCGGACAGGCCGTCAGCAAGGCGAGCATGGCCGCCGACGGCACGGTGTGCGGCCGTACCTTGATATGCGCTCTGCCGGCATCGACGCGATACCGGTTCTGATAAAGCTTGTCCTCGACGCGGACGGAAAATGCGGTGGCTGTCATGTCGATCTCCTATTTGCTGGCTTGCAGATTTCATCGTCGCATGGCGCCGCTCAACGCCACGCCCGCGCGAACCGGAAGGCATCCCCCAACAGGCCGATCCAGGAGCGCGCCGAGACAAAGGATTTGAGCGTAAGTTTCTCCTTGTCGGCTTTCGGCGTACCGTCAACGCGCACGAAATTTTGCATCGCCTTGGATACGAGTTGCGGATAGGTCAGGAAGAAATTTTGCGACTGCGTATGCAGGAGCGACGGCATATCTTTGTATTTCTTGAGATCCTTCATCCCAAATGAGACGTCGATCATTTTCTTGTAAAGTGATAGGTTTTTCGGCCATCATGGCACACACGCCGATCACCTGCCGCGCGCACCTTGCACCAGTTCCATCACGGTGGTCTCGCAAATGACCAGCGCGCGCCTCCCGCACCTTCTCGGAAACGGTATTTGGAGGCTTGGCTCTGACGGATCGTCGCCGCGTAGGCCGCCGAAGCCTTAGGTAATAGATACCCATCGAAATGGGCGGTGAGTTGAGCATCGTCCGGCTAGAGACACTTGACATACCGGACGTGCGGCTCACACGTCGTGGCTACGCCATCCGTGACGATGTGGTCTGCCGACATTCTTGTCGCGAAACCGACGAATGCACCGGTCGCCCTGCCTAACTCTTTCAACAAGCGAATGAATTTGAGTTGGCGCGCCGTTTGCTTAATTGCCGTCGGAGAGCGATCGTCGTCACAGGAGTGCGGCAATGAGTAATGTTACATTTTCCTCCCCGCTGATGGCCCGGGACGTAACCGTCTATGCGATCGCCGGCGACCGCGGGACCATCCTCGCCGTCGCCAAGGCCCACAAGATTCCAATTCCGTTCGATTGTCAGGACGGTGAATGCGGGTCGTGCCTGGTGGAGGTCAAGCATCTCACCCCGGGCAATCGCAAACATGGAATCGCCCTCACGGAAAAAGAGAAGGAGCTCCTTCGCCAGCTCGGCAAAATCACCAAGGACGAAATTTACGATGCCGAAGTCAACGATATGCCGCCGCGCTACCGATTGGCGTGCCAGTGCTTCGTGCGAAACGAGGACATTCTCGTGGAATTCGATGGTGATGAGACGCTGCCGGCTCAGCATCCCTATCTGACGCCGGCCGCCAAGATCTACAAGGGCGGCGTGCAAATCGCTTCGCTCGAGGAGTTTCATGGTTTTGCCGTCAAGGTCGAAGAGGATGCCGCGATCCACTTCGACAAGCTGTCAGCGGCGATGAAGGGGTGCGGCAACCACGAGGTGGCAACCTTGTTTGCCCAACTTGCCGGGTTTTCACGTCTTCATCTTGCAGAGGCGCAAAAGCGGGCCGCGGCTTTGGACGTGTCGAAACACATCCCGCCCGACTATGCGTGGCCCGACCATGAGACGCCCGAGCGCACCGCTCTGTGGGCAGGCGATCCGTCACTCTCCCGGCTCGATGCGCTGCGGGCGGCCCTCGTGGGGGAACGGCGAGGCTATGAATTCTATTATACGGTCTCCGGGACCACCAAGGATCCCGAGATTCGCGCGGCGGCAAAAGAGTTTTACCTGGAAGAGGCTGAGCACGTGCAAGTGCTTGAGGCCTGGATCACGCGAGAGGAATGGTTGCAGAAGAATCCGCTCCCGGTCGCTGAGGCGTCAACCGCATAGCATGCGAGCACCACCGCGCAGAGGGAGGCGGTTTTATGGATTCTGTCGAGGAATTTCTCGCCTACGCCATCAAGCTCGAGGAAGAGGCGATGCTGCGCTTCGGCCAGCTTGCCGACGCCATGCAGGGCTATGGCAATAAGGAAGTCGGCTCGCTGTTCCGGCGCTTGGCCGACTACTCACGGTATCATCTCGCGGACGCCCGCGCACGCGCGGGATTTCGCGACATCCCCGTGATGTTGCCGGACGCTTACAAATGGCCGGACCTCGAAAGCCCGGAAACGGCGGCGATCTGGGCGGCCGATCCGTTCCTTGCCAAGGACGAAGCGCTTGAAATCGCGCTTGCAAGCGAGACTGCAGGCTACGAATTTTACAAATCCGTGCGCGACAGCACGGACGATCCGGAGATCCGAACGCTTGCGGCGGAATTTGTGGCCGAGGAAGCCGAGCATGTGGCCTGGATCAAGCGGTGGATCGAGGAGGAACTCAACCTAGGCGGTCCGTCCGCGGCAACCGTGCGCGGGATCGTCATGTCAAACTAGCCGCGTTTCCGAAACTCCAATCCGATGCGGTGTCATTCCGGGGCTTGGCTGAAGGCCGAGCCCCGGAATCCATAACCACGGTCTGTGTGCATGGATTCCGGGCTCGCCACGCCAATCTCGGGTTTACCCGAGATTGGCGGATGAGATGCGCACATCGACAACAGCAGATACGCAATGGCGCCCAGGAATGACGCTTCGATCGGTTTGTCGGCAAGTCAGAGACTATGATCGGTTTAAGGAAACGATCGTCTCGGGGCACAAACCCGTTGTCGTAACGGTACTTGCCGCGGCCCTAAACCCTTTGCAAATCCCGGCGGCTTCAATCAGGCGGCAACCGCGCAGGCACGCGGTCAGCCGAATTTGAACTGAACGCCGTAACCGCCGCGCGGATAGGTCCACTCGATATCGCCGGTGGGTTCGCCGATAATCCGGCAGGTGCCGCATTCGACGCAGCCGTCCACGGTAATCTCGACCTGGCCTTTGTCGCTCAGTTCGTAGCAGCGGGCCGGACAGGCCGTCAGCAAGGCGAGCATGGCCGGCGACGGCACGGTGTGCGGCCGTACCTTGATATGCGCTCTGCCGGCATCGACGCGATACCGGTTCTGATAAAGCTTGTCCTCGACGCGGACGGAAAATGCGGTGGCTGTCATGTCGATCTCCTATTTGCTGGCTTGCAGATTTTATCGTCGCAGGGTGCTGCTCAGCGCCACGCCCGCGCGAACCGGAAGGCATCCCCCAGCAGGCCGATCCAGGTGCGCGCGGAGACAAAGGATTTGAGCGTGAGTTTTTCCTTGTCGGCTTTCGGCGTACCGTTGACGCGCACGAAATTTTGCATCGCCTTGGATACGAGTTGCGGATAGGTCAGGAAGAAATTTTGCGACTGCGTATGCAGGAGCGACGGCATATCTTTGTATTTCTTGAGATCCTTCATGACAAAGGACGCGTCGATCATTTTCTTGTAGAGCGACAGGTTCTCGGCCGTCATCGGGTCGCGCCGCGACTTGACCTGGAAAATCGCCTCGGCTGCGAGCCGGCCCGACGTCATCGCGAGGTTCGAGCCTTCCCGGTGGATCGCGTTGTTGAGCTGTGCGGCGTCGCCGACCACGACCCAGCCATCGCCGTAGAGCTGCGGGATCGCCTTGTAGCCGCCCTCCGGGATCAGATGCGCGGAGTATTCCTTCACTTCGGATCCCTCGATGAGCGAAGCGACCGATGGATGCCGCTTGAATCGCTCGATCAGCTGGTAGGGGCTCTCGCCGCTCTTCTGGAAATCGGAGACGAGGCAGCCGATGCCGAGCGAGATGCATTCCTTGTTGGCATAGATGAAGCCCATGCCGGTCATGCCCTGGGTGATCGTTCCGGCCGCCTCGATCACGGTTCCCTCGTCGCCCTTGAGATTGAAGCGCGCCTCGATCGTCTCCCGCGGCAGGAAATGCATCTCCTTGACGGCGAGCGCGACGTTTTCCGGCTTGGGGATTTCGCGCAGGTGGGCACGAGTGCCGATGAGGCCGCTGGCCCCCTCGGCGAGCACGACGACGTCGGCATGCACCTCGCCGTCGGGCCGGTCGGTGCACACGCCGATCACCTTGCCGCGCGCATCTTGCACCAGTTCCGTCACGGTGGTTTCGCAGATCACCAGCGCGCCCGCCTCGCGCACCTTTTCGGAAAACCATTTGTCGAATTGCGCGCGGATAATGGTATAGCGATTCGGCCGTTCCTCGTTGAAGTCGTCGGAGCGATAGTGCAACCCGACATGCGAGCGATCGTCCATCATCCAGAACCGCTGCTCGACCAGGTGACGCTCCAGGGGAGCGTCTTCGCGGAAATTAGGGACGAGCTTTTCCAGCATGTCGGCATACAGGATCGCACCCTGCACGTTTTTGGATCCGGCATATTCGCCGCGCTCGAGCTGCAGCACCTTGAGGCCGCGCTGGGCCATCGTGAGGGCGGCGGCATTGCCGGCCATGCCGGCTCCGATGACGATAGCGTCGAATCTCTCCTCGATCATCGTTCATCCCTCTAGCTTGCCAGCCGATCGCTTGGCTGCACCGACAGGCGCATGCGGAAAGCTTCGGTCAGCGCCGGCAACAGTCTTGTCGCATCGGCGACGATGCCCAGATGGGCAAACTCGAAGATCGGCGCGTTCTTGTCGGTGTTGATGGCGACGATCAGATCGGCGCCCTCGACCCCGACCCGGTGCTGGATCGCACCCGAAATGCCGGCGGCAATGTAAAGCTTCGGCCTGATCGTCTTTCCGGTCTGGCCGATCTGGCGGTCGGACGTGACCCAGCCTTTCTGCACCAGCGGCCGCGAGCAGCCATATTCGGCGCCGAGGACGCCGGCGAGCCGGCGCACCAACTGGAAATTTTCCGGTGACCCAAGTCCGAGCCCGCCCGCGACGACGACGTCCGCATAAGCGAGGTTGGACTTCGCGGATTCGCGATCCGGAAGGTAGGAAAGAACCTTGGTCACGATATCGGCTTCGACGAGGCCGAGCGGATGTTCGATGATGCGCCCAGGCGCTCGCTCTACCGGCTCGCGCATCGGCATGACGCGGGGGCGCACGGTTGCCATCTGGGGCCGGTAATTGAGCGTGTAGATGGTGCACAAGAGCGAGCCCCCGAAGGTCGGGCGCGTCGCCGCCAGCGAGCCGTCGGCATCGACATCGAGGTCGGTGCAGTCGGCGGTGAGGCCGGTGAGCAGCGTCGTCGCCACGGCGCCGGCAAGGTCGCGCCCCAGCGTCGTCGCGCCCAGCAGCAGGATTTCCGGCTTGTAGGTGTTGACGAGGTCGGTCAGCGCCTTGGTGTAGGACTCGTTGCGGTAGTCGGTCAGAACATCATCGGCCACCAGATAGGCGAGATCGGCGCCGTAGCGGAAAGCGTCCGCCGCGATGCGGTGCGTCGCCTCGCCCGCCGGCCCAAGCACGACCGCCGCCACATCGACTCCGAGCTTGTCGGCAAGCTTGCGGCCGGCCCCCATCAGCTCCCAGGAGACCGGGTGAACCTGGCCGCGCTCCTGCTCGATGAACACGAAGACGTGCTTGTAGGCCTTAAAATGCTCGGGCAGCTCCTTCTTGGCGGCGCCACGTCCTGCGGTCCGCACGGCGGGAGCTTTGGTTGGTTCGCTCATCGGATGGCTCCTCGGCTCGCCGTGCTAAAATCCGTTCGCCAGCGCCACGAGCTCGGATTCGAGCTTCGGCTGCCGTTTGAAAATCTCATCGATCAGCGCCTCCGCCGGCGGCCCGCGGCCGACCTCGATCAAGGTCGCCTTCTCGGCGCGCGGGCTTGGGGCGAAGACGCGCTTGACGATGGTCGGCGAGCCGCGCAAGCCGCACTTCGCGATGTCCTCGACGTCGGCGTCCTGCGCACTCCATTTCACCACCGTGGCACGCGCGGCGCGCAATGCGTCGGCCAGCGAACCGCGGCGAATGTCGTTGGTGGCTTCGAGCATGGTGATGAGACACGGCAGCCGGCTGCGCAGCACCTGCATGCCGCCTTCCGCGCGCCGCTCCACCTCGATGCTGCGCGCCTGCGGGTCGAGCGCCGCGATCCGCGCCACATAGGTGAGCTGCAGCAGACCGAGGCGCTTGGCGACCCCGGGGCCGACCTGCGCGGTATCGCCGTCGATCGTCTGCTTGCCGGTGAACACCAGAATCCGGTGCTCCAAAAGTTGCGCCGATCTTGCGGATCGCAGCGGCGAGTGCGTAGGTCGTCGCCAGCGTGTCGGCGCCGGCGAAGAAACGGTCGGTGAGCAGGACGGCGCGATCGATCCCGAAGGTCAGCGCCTTGCGTAAGCTGTCCTCGGCGGAGGGCGGCCCCATGGTGAGAACCGTGACCTCGCCGCCGACCGTCTCGCGCAGGCGGAGTGCCTCCTCGATCGCGAACAGGTCGTAGGGATTGATGATGGTCGGCACCCCTTGACGCATGATCGTGTTCGTCACCGGGTGGACGCGGATCTGCGCCGAATCCGGAACTTGCTTGATGCATACGACGATGTGCATGCGGTTGCTCCGAGCCAGCCTCGCGGCTACTGAGGGCGCCTGAGAATTAAGGGCTGCAAACGCTGTCATGCCCCGTGAAAAGCGGCATCCGGTAACGCCCGCGTCATGGGCTGTGACCCAATCGCAGTCCGGGGGTTACGGGATCGCCCGCTCTCGCGGCCGATGACACCCAATTGAAGCGTGTATGTCTCGGCGTGTCCGTGGAGACATCAGCAAGGGCCGTGCCAGGCGCGATCCGGGCGAAATACCCACGTCAATGCAAAGGCTTGGCGGATCCGGGCGGCCGCTCTGCCGGCGCCGGCGCCGAAGGCCGCCGACGGCAAGCTTGCGACACTTGTCGGGAAGGCAACAGCGCGATGAGGCGGCCCGCACGACACCGCGGGATTCGACGGGGAACGCATTGCCTACGAGCGCATCGCCGAAGAGGCGGAGCGCCGGACCGGCTTTCTCGATCTCAGCCGGCTCGGCCTGACAGAACTGCCGGTGGGGCTGTTTGCGCTCACGCTTGTGCGGTCGAGTGCCCCATAGGGTGGGCAAAATCGTCTGGCACGGCGGTTCAGAGTGTCCGGGCCGACGGCGATTTTGCCCACCCTACGGCGCCTCTCTGCACGGCCCCTGAGGGTGCGCGCGTTCCCTCTCCCCGCGGCGTTCTTCACGCCGTGGGGAGAGGGTAGGGTGAGGGGCAGGGGTGCGTGAGGGCCTTGCAGCATCGCACTCGCCGCCCCAGAGAAGAAGTTTGCCCGAACCGTCGGTGCGGGCGCCTGCCCCTCACCCCACCCCTCTCCCCATCGTGAAGAACGATGGGGAGAGGGAGGAGCGCGGCGCTCGCTCGGCGCTTTTACCGCCGGGCGCGGGCGTGGCATGATGGCGCCATGACGGAAGATTTCGACGGGGAACGTATTGCGCGGGCGACAAGCGGCGCGCGCCGGTGCCGGATGAGACCGTCGAGGCGCTAACTGTGCCGCGAGGTACATTTTAGAGCCAGGAACGACCGCGGCCGCGACGAACTGGACGTGGCGTTGCGCGCCGTGGCTTTGCGGGTGGCATTTCGGACGACGGCCACCTCCGGCCTCATCCTGAGGAGCGGCCGCAGGCCGCGTCTCGAAGGATGGCAGCTTGTCCGTGCCGTGCATCCATCCTTCGAGACGCGCGCAAGAGCGCGCTCCTCAGGATGAGGCTGCGGTGCTTCACTCGCTCCTATTCCGGGTAACCCGAAATCCCGGATTTCGGCCAAGCCTCTCAACGCGCGATCTCCCAGGTGGTGCCGTCCTTGGAGTCCTTGAGCACGACGCCCATGGCGAGGAGTTCGTCGCGGATGCGGTCGGATTCCTTCCAGTCCTTGCGACGCCGCGCGTCCGAACGTTGTGCGATCAAAAAATAATCAATCGCAGCAGAATTCGGACACTTGATGCGTTCAAAGGAGTGATTTCAACGAAGCCATCAACTCCGACGTTAGCTTTGATTCCGATTGCGGCTAAATCTTGTTCCGCGCGCTCACGTATGTGCGGAAGATTATTTGCGATACCAACTCTCAAGCTCATAACATAGGGAATTGCTTCGAAAAGAAGTTTCGGCCCTAATTCTTTAGAGCCGGAAACATGTTCGCCTTCTAGGAGTGCTATGTTCTGTCCGCTTAGGATTCTCCAAGAAATTCACAATTTTGAAAAAATTCCTTCTACTCAAGCCCCACCCGTGTTTTTTTCGGAGAATTTCTGTCGTAAATAGGCGATAGCATTGGGAGTATTGAGGTCATCTGACAGAGCGTTGACAAGCCCTTGAGTAGGCTCTGCAGATACTTTCGATAATACACGGGACTGGTAATCACGACTTGACCTCGGAAACTCATAAAATACTCTAAGCCCAATCGCTAATTTCTTGGCGCGCTTGAACCAAACGGGCGTTCGTCCAGTTGATCGGTTGGCGATAATGGGTTTGCAACATTGCATATCTAACGACAGGGCCAGTCCATTCGTTCAGCAACTCCCTGATCGT
>CAWDKL010000003.1:0-17427 GCA_963802745.1 uncultured Alphaproteobacteria bacterium
CCATGTGGAAGGCCGGGTGGCGGACGCGGCGCTGCGCCATGTCGGCTCGGCGCTGGCGCGGCTCGCCGAGGGCGGCCGCCTGGTCGCCATCACGGGCGAAACTCTGTCCCCCCACAATCCGGCCTGGCGGGATGGTTTTGTCCGGCTGCAGGAGCGCGGCCGCGTGGTGTTCACCGCCGGCGTTGACGGGCGGGTCTATGCCCGCCACGGCACCACCACGGACACCCGCCTGACCGTCATCGACCGCGTGCCGGCCGATGATCCAAAGCTGTTTCCGGCTTCCATCGGCATGGCGACGGATGCGGCCACGCTGCTGGACTGGGTGACCCGGCTGGTTCCGCCACGGCCCGCCGTTGCGGCGCCGTCCGCGGGGGCCGTAGTCAAAACCCCGAACGCGACGCGGCCTGCGTCCCCGGCGCGTTCCAGTCTCGTCCGGGCTGCTCCCCTCCCGGCCGCCGCGCCCGTTCCGTCCGCTGGCGTCGAACTCGCCTACGAGACGATCGACTGGGCTCCCGCGGAGGCCGGCCGCATCACCGAGGCGCTGTATGAGGGCTATGCGCTGCAATCGATCCGCATTCCCGGCGCGGTGCCGCATCCGACCCGGCTGGTGCAGTCGGCCGCCATGGCCTCGGTCGCGCCGCCCAAGCCGAGCTACCGGCCGCATTTGCCGGCCGAGGTGATCGCCAAGGGCCTGTTGTCCGACGCCCAGCTCGAAAGCGTCATCCAGGCCGGCGAAGCCCATGGCGGCTATCTGGCCGGTTCATGGACCGTGGACGAGACCTTCGATGCCGTCGCCGCCGCGGCCGATGGCGCGGAGAATGCGGTGCGGTTCCGCCGCGGCTGGTTTCTTGGCGACGGCACCGGGGCCGGCAAGGGCCGCCAGGTCGCCGGCGTCCTGCTCGACAATTGGCTCAAAGGCCGCCGCAAGGCGGTGTGGGTGTCGAAATCCGACAAGCTGATCGAGGACGCCCAGCGCGACTGGTCGGCGCTCGGGCAGGAACGGCTGCTGATCACCCCGCTGGCGCGGTTCCCGCAAGGGTCGGCGATCCGGCTCGACCACGGCATCCTGTTCACCACCTACGCCACGCTGCGCTCCGAAGGCCGCGAGACCAAAGCCTCGCGCGTGCAGCAGATCGTCGATTGGCTGGGCACCGACTTCGACGGCGTCATCGTGTTCGACGAGAGCCACGCCCTGCAGAACGCCGGCGGCGGCAAGAGCGAGCGCGGCGACCAGGCGCCGTCCCAGCAAGGCCGCGCCGGCCTGCGCCTGCAGCATGCCCTGCCCGATGCCCGCGTGCTGTACGTGTCGGCGACCGGCGCCACCACGGTGCACAATCTCGCCTATGCGCAGCGGCTCGGCCTGTGGGGCGGGGCGGACTTTCCGTTCGCCACCCGCGCCGAATTCGTCGAGGCGATCGAGGCCGGCGGCGTTGCCGCCATGGAGGTGCTGGCCCGCGACCTCAAGGCGCTCGGCCTCTATGCGGCCCGCTCGCTGTCCTACGAGGGCATCGCCTACGAGCTGGTCGAGCAAAAGCTCACCCCCGAGCAGGTGCGCATCTACGACGCCTATGCGGGCGCCTTCCAGGTCATCCACAACAATCTCGATGCCGCCCTGAAAGCGGCCAATGTCACCGGCGAGACCCGCACGCTCAACGGCCAGGCCAAGGCGGCGGCGCGCTCGGCGTTCGAGAGCGCCAAGCAGCGCTTCTTCAGCCACCTGATCACCGCGATGAAGACCCCGGCGCTGATCGCCGCGGTCGAGCGCGATCTTGAAGCCGGCCATGCCGCCGTGATCCAGATCGTCTCCACCGGCGAGGCGCTGATGGAACGCCGCCTGTCGGAGATCCCCGCCGAGGAGTGGGGCGACGTTCAGGTTGATATTACTCCGCGGGAGTATGTACTTCACTACTTGAGCTACCGGCTTCCCGACCCAGCTGTTCGAGCCGTTCACCGACGAGGACGGCAACCTGTCGTCGCGGCCGGTTCTTTGCGACGGCCAGCCGGTGCAGTGCCGCGAGGCGGTGGAACGCCGCGACCGCATGATCGAGCATCTGGCTTCGCTCGCCCCCGTGCAGGGCGCGCTCGACCAGATCGTGCAAAGATTCGGCACCGACATGGTGGCGGAGGTCACCGGCCGGTCGCGCCGCATCGTGCGCAAGCGCGGCACCGACGGTGATTGACCGCCTTGCGGTCGAAGCCCGCGCCGGATCGGCCAACCTGGCCGAGGCGCAGGCTTTCATGGACGACTTGAAGCGCATTCTGGTGTTCTCGGACGCCGGCGGCACCGGGCGCAGCTACCATGCGGACCTTGCGGCGAAGAACCAGCGGCTGCGGGTGCACTATCTCTGGAGGCGGGCTGGAAGGCCGATACCGCCATCCAGGGTCTTGGCCGCTCCAACCGCACCAATCAGGCGCAGCCGCCGCTGTTCCGGCCGATCGCGACCGACGTCAAGGCCGAGAAGCGGTTCCTGTCCACGATCGCGCGCCGGCTCGACACCCTTGGGGCGATCACCAAGGGGCAGCGCCAGACCGGCGGTCAGGGGTTGTTCCGCGCCGACGACAATCTGGAATCCGTCCATGGCTGCGCTGCCCTTCGCCAGCTCTATGTGCTGATCTACAGCGGAAAGGTCGAAGGCTGCCCGCTCAAAACGTTCGAGGATGCGACCGGGCTGCGGCTGACCGACCAGGACGGCAGTCTGCGCGAGGACTTGCCGGCGATCACGACCTTCCTCAACCGGCTGCTGGCGCTGACCATCGCGCTGCAAAACACCTTGTTCGAGGTGTTCGAGGACCTTTTGCGCACCCGCATCGAGGGCGCGATCGCGTCCGGCAACTACGATCATGGCGTCGAGACCGTGACGGCCGAAAGCCTGACCGTCACCGGCCGCAAAACGATCTACACGCATCCGCAGGGCGGCGCCGAGACGCAGGTGTTCACCATCCTGCGGCGCGAGCGCAACAAGCCACTCACGCTGGCCAAGGCGCTGGACTTGGCGGATAGCGAGTCCCGTTCGCGGCTGCTGGTGAACCGCCAGTCCGGGCGGGCCGCCGTGCAGGTGCCGACGACGGGCCTGATGCTGGACGACGGCGCGGTCGAGCGCCGCGTCCGCCTGATGCGCCCGATGGAGCGCCCGGCGATTTCCGTCGCGGACCTGGCGCAATACCCAATGGCGCGAAGCCGAGCGGGCGGAGTTTATCCACGCCTGGGAGGCGGAGCTCGCGGCGCTGCCGGAATTCACCGACAGCACGCTGCACATCGTCACCGGCCTGCTGTTGCCGATCTGGAAGCGGCTGCCGCACGACTCGATGCGGGTCTACCGGCTGCAGACCGATGCGGGCGAGCGCATCATCGGCCGGCTGGTGTCGCCAGCCTGGGTGGCGCAGGCATCCGAGAACGAGGTTCCCACCCTCAGCCCGGCCGACGCTTTCGCGGCCGTGCTGGAGGGCAGGACGCTGGTGCAGCTGGAGGATGGGCTGGAGCTTCGCCGCGTGCGGGTGATGGGCGAGGTGCGGATCGAGCTGTCCGGCTTCACCGAGGGGATGGTGGAGCGGCTCAAGGCGATGGGCCTGATGTCGGAAATCATCGCCTGGAAGCTGCGGCTGTTCGTGCCCACGGGCAGTTCGGGGCCGGCGATCCTCGGC
The DNA here is from genome assembly GCA_963802745.1 of uncultured Alphaproteobacteria bacterium. GTDB lineage: Bacteria > Pseudomonadota > Alphaproteobacteria > Rhizobiales > Xanthobacteraceae > JAJPKK01. The sequence goes on from CAWDKL010000003.1 coordinate 3,643, forward strand.
ACCGTGATGGAACGCTACCCGCTGGTGCGGGTGGCCGACCGGGCCGCGGCGTGAGCCGATGTCTCCCGCTGCTGACCTGGCGCACCGGCTCGCGCGCGATGCCGAGGCGGTGTGCCGCTATTATCTGCCCCACGGCCGCCGCGAAGGCCGCTACTGGCTGGTCGGCGATGTCGACGACACCCCCGGCCGCAGCCTGTTCGTGCGGCTGCACGGGCCGGACCACGGCAAGGGCGCAGCCGGCCGGTGGCAGGATGCCGCATCGGGCGAATATGGCGATCTGCTCGACCTCATCGCCTTGAACCGCCGGCTCGACCGGTTCCGCGACGTGCTCGCCGAGGCGCGGGGCTTCCTCAGCCTGCCACGGCCGGAGCCGGTGTCTTCCCCTCGCCCGCCGGTTCCCTGCGGATCGCCGGAAGCGGCCCGCCGGCTGTTCGCCATGGCGCGGCCGCTCAGTGGCACGCTGGCCGAGGCCTATCTGCGCGGGCGCGGCATCACGGCGTTGCACGGCACCGGCGCCCTGCGCTTCCACCCCGGCTGCTACTACCGTCCGCATGACGACGCACCTGTCGAGACCTGGCCGGCGCTGATTGCCGCCGTCACCGATCTCGCCGGCACCATGACCGGCGCGCACCGCACCTGGCTCGACCCCGCCGGCAACGGCAAAGCCCCTATCGCCACGCCGCGGCGGGCGATGGGCCATCTGCTCGGCAACGCGGTCCGCTTCGGTGTGGCCGCCGATGTGGCCGTCATGGCGGCCGGCGAAGGCATCGAAACCATGCTGTCGCTGCGGACCATCCTCCCGGCCCTGCCCATGGTGGCGGCGCTGTCCGCCAATCATCTTGCCGCCATCCTGTTTCCGGCGACGCTGCGGCGCCTCTACGTCGCGCGCGACCGCGATGCCGCCGGCGACATCGCGCTGGCCAGGCTGGCCCGCACGCGCGCGGGAGGCCGGGATCGAGCCGTTCGCCCTATCGCCGACGCATGGCGACTTCAATGACGACCTCCGGCGCCTCGGCAGCGATCGCCTGCGGGCAGCCCTGCTCTCGCAGCTCGCCCCGGACGACGTAGCCCGCTTCATGAGCGGGTGAGGCGAGGCCGGGATGGGGGCAGCGGTTCAACTGCCGTCGTGGATCGGATGAGGCTCCCCGGACGGAGAGCCGCGCCCCGGCCTTCAAGGGGCGATCGGACGGCAAACGGTCCGCCTCCGCAACGGCGTTCGGCGACTATTTTCCGCCGGCGCAACCCACCCCATCGCGCAAGCGCGATGGGGACCCCGGGTGGGCGCCTTTGCATCGCGAAGCAAAATAGCCGCCGCCCGCCGTCCTCCGCTTACGCTTCGGCCCAAGAGGGTGCGGAGGCGGCCCGCCCGCCGTCAAGAGGATCGCCCAGGAAGGCCGCGATGGGCGCGGCCACCATCACAGGGAGCCTCACATGACGATCCACACATCCGACTTCGAACCGCCGCACGCCTCATCCCCGACCGACCGCGTCCTCACCGAACTAAAACTCTACGGCTATCGTCCGTCCGGCGACGAGCCCGACCTGCGGCCGCTGCCCGAACCCGACGCCATCGGCGGCGCCGTCGCCGACATTTTTGACGCCCTGGTCGCCACCCTCGGCGACACCCGCCTCGAACCCGACCTCGAAGACCTGCTGTGGTCGACCGTCAACCTGTTCCATCGCGCCGCCGACCGCCTCCAGCGCGAACTCGACCGCAACGAGGACGCCCAGAAGCGCAGCCAGGCCGAACAGGACGGCTCGGAAATCCGCTCGGTCGAACTGGAGCGCCTCCTCGCCCAGGGCCAGACGCCTGATCGAACGCCGCGACAGTTTCGAGCGCTTCCGCGACCACGCCGCCGACGGCTTCGAGCGCCACACCGGCTCGGCCTGGCGTCCGCGCGCCGGCTCGCTGGTCAGCCATCGCACCCTCACCGCCGCCATGATCGACAGCCGCGACTTCCTCGCCGCCAAGCGCCGCGCCGAGACCCAGCCGCTGCTGCCGCCCGGCCCCAAGGTGGCCTTCACCGGCGGGCTCGACTTCAACGACCATCGCGCCATCTGGGACCGGCTCGACAAGGTGTTCGCAAAGCATCCCGACATGGTGCTGCTGCATGGCGGCAGCCCCAAGGGCGCCGAGCGCATCGCCGCCTGCTGGGCCGATAACCGCAAGGTGCCGCAAATCGCCTTCAAGCCCGACTGGACCCGCCACGCCAAGGCCGCCCCGTTCCGGCGCAACGACCGCATGCTCGAAGTCCTGCCGATCGGCGTCATCGCCTTCCCGGGCTCCGGCATCTCCGCCAACCTCGCCGACAAGGCGAAAAAGCTCGGCATACCGGTCTGGAGCTTTGGCAGCGGCGGCGCGTGATCGCGCCGCAACACAAGGTGCCGCAGATTGCCCTCAAGCCCGACTGGAACCATCACGCCAAGGCCGCCCCGTTCCGGCGCGGCGACCCGCCTGACATGTTACCCCTCTGCTTTACATAATTTTGTGAAAAGTAAATATAAGTAAATGCAGCGATTTGTTCTTGACCGGAATGCAGATAATGGATCACATTACTTAATTGCTTTACCGTAACCCTTTCTTTTGGAGTTTTCCATGAAAAAACCGTTTGCTCTGGACAATGAACGCCTGTGGATCGATGCTGCCAATGTCATCGCCGTTCTTCCCATCAGCGAGGATAAGCGCGCTTCGCAAGGGTGGGATAGTCGATTCACAGCGCAAGTTGTCGCCATCGGCAGCGAAGGTGGTCTCGATACCCGCCCGGTCTCCGAACTCGTCAAAGTCTTTCGCGATGCCGGTGTCCAGCTCGGCTATATAAAAAATACCGACGAGGCCATCAGGCACGACGCAATCTCCTCGCTGCGGGTGTTCAAAGGTGATCCGGAGGCTCCGGTGCAATATTTCCATTCCGCCGCCAAACTCACGAACGGACGGAAAGTACGCGAACTGTGGTTTGCCGCAACGCCGAAACAGATTCTCGATAGCAGGCCGGGAACATCGCCGGCACCGGTCTGACCGGATCGTGTCCGGCCGGGTCTGCAGTCCCGCCTCGTTCCGGCGCAACGACCGCATGATCGAAGTCCTGCCGATCGGCGTTATCGCCTTCCCCGGCTCCGGCATCTCCGCCAACCTCGCCGACAAGGCGAAAAAGCTCGGCATTCCGGTCTAGACCTTCGCCAGCAGCGGCGCGTAACCGCGCCGCAAGCCGGTGCGGATGAAACTGTCTCTTCGGTCGTCCCATCGTACCGTGCCGGTCGGGACGGCTCAATGAGACGCGGTCTCCGCCAATTTTGCCGAGCGTAAGGAGCGCGCAAGCGCGCGCAAGTTATACGAAGGGCGCTCGACAAAATCGGTTCCCCCGCGCCCCGCTGCGCGGCGCCTTCGGCGTCATTGACCCATCCCGACCGGCATCGGTGCCGCCCTCCCGTCGTCAGACAACAGGAGGGTACCATGACGCTTGCGGAACACATTCAACACGTCGCCGAGCTGCGGCAAGAGGTACGGGGTGCTTTGACGCGCCGCGAGCGCAACGCCGTGCGGGCGGAGCTCGCCGAGGCCATCGCGGCCCAGGCGGAGATCGAGCGCGCCGCCGCGGCGCATGACCAGAACGCAGGGAGGTGATCACATGCCCAAGGTTCTCAACGCCAGGCGGGCCGGCACCAAGCCGGCTGCGGATCGCGTCTATGTCGGCCGGCCGAGTCGCTGGGGTAATCCTTTCGTCCTCGGCCGCGACGGCACGCGCGACGAGGTCATCGCCAAGTACCGCGCATGGATCGTGCAGCAGCCGGCGCTCATGGTGGCACTGCCGGAACTGCGCAATAAAGACTTGGTATGCTGGTGCGCTCCAAACCGGTGTCATGCTGAGGTGCTGATCGAACTCGCAAACCGGTAAGCCCCGGCATCGCGGCCACTTGCACAGGCGGGGACCGCTGCGGCGGCTTCCCGCCTTTGCGGCTGGGAATTCAGTTCGCCCATGGCCCCGACGTGTCGGCTATTGCCCCACCAGCAGGTATGTTGCTGTCTTGCGGCAAGTGAAGCGATGGGCCACGAGCCGCCATCGCGGCCCCTATCCGAAAACATGGGAATTGTAATAGCTTTGGTGTAGCCAGCCCCACGCGACGGGACAGCGAGGTGATCCATGTCGGAAAGTGAGATCCCCACAGTCGATCTTTCCCCACTGCGACACGGTAGTGATACCGAGAAACGTGAAGTGGCGCGCCAAATCGATGCTGCCTGCACGGACATCGGTTTCTTCATGGTTGTCGGGCATGGCATTTCCGAAAACTTGATCAACACAACGCGTCACCGAGCTATCGAATTTTTCGCTTTGCCCGAAGAAGAGAAGATGAAGGTTCAGCGGCCTCCTGCAAAGATCAGCCGCGGCTACAATTGGGTTGGCGATCGCTCGCTTTCGTATTCGCTTGACCAGGCTGCACCTCCCGACATTCAAGAGGCTTTTGCATTTGGCCCGGACACCGTCCCGAATTTGACATCTCGGGTCTACGGGGCAAGCGCCCTAATGTACGCTCCGAACGTCTGGCCCGAGCGTCCGCACGATTTCAAGAAAGTGATGCTTGCGTATTATGATGCCATGTCCGTGTTGGCGTCCCACGTGCTGCGTGCCATGGCGATGGCGCTCGGTGCGGACGAGACCTATTTCGCCGACAAGTTCGATCGCCAAGCGAGCGTGGCGCGGATGATCCGATATCCGGCGTTAACGCAGCCGCCGTTGCCGGGACAACTCCGGTCGGGCCTCCACACGGACTACGAAATCATGACGTTTGTGCGCGGCGACGACACACCTGGTGGCCTGCAGGTAAGCATCGTCAGGGTGGATGGATCGATGTAAATACTCCACACAACGCGTTTGTTTGCAACATCGGCGATCTGATGATGCGTTGGTCGAACGACCGATGGGTATCGACTTTGCATCGGGTCGCGGTGCCGCCGCCGGACGCCGCGCCCATGGATCGCATTTCACTCGTCTTCTTTCAAAACCCAAATTCCGATACGAGTATTCGCTGCTTCGAGAGTTGCGTACGGGAGGGCGAAGCAGCAAAATACCCACCCATTACCGCTGCGGAGCACTACCTCGGCAAATTGATGAAAGCTGCCCACAGTCGGCTCGACGCCAAGGTGGAAGATGCGTTGACGAATGCCTCGTCGCGGGAGACACAATCTACTGATTGAGGTGCGCACTATGAAACTTCGGCGTCGCCAATTTCTGCATCTGGCAGTGGGTGTAGCCGCTCTGCCAGCCGCGTCGCGGATCGCGAGGGCACAAACCTATCCGGCGCGTCCAGTCCGCATCATCGTCGGCTTTGCCGCTGGCGGCGCATATGACATCATGGCGCGACTGATCGGACAAGCGCTATCGGAGCGGCTGGGCCAACAATTCCTCATCGAAAATCGGACCGGCGGCAGCGGCAACGTCGGGGCGGAGACGGTGGTTCATGCGCCACCTGATGGCTATACGCTGCTCCTGTCCGGTTCAAATGACGCCATAAACGCAACCTTGTACGAGAGGCTCAATTTCAATTTCATGCACGACATTACACCGGTCGCCAGCATCGCCAGCCTACCAAATGTCATGGTGGTTGCTCTATCGGTTCAGGCCAGGACACTTGGAGATTTTATCGCCTATGCCAAAGCCAATCCCGGCAAGATCAATATGGCGTCGGCCGGCCCTGGCACCCCGAACCATATGTCTGGTGAATTGTTCAAGGCCATAAGCGGCGTAAACATGCTTCATGTGCCATATCGCGGCGGTGCCCCGGCATTGGCGGACCTGCTCGGCGGACAGGTGCAGGTGATGTTCAGCGTGATACCGTCGTCGATCGAGTACATCAGGACCGGCAAGCTCCGTGCGTTGGCGGTTACGACATCGACGCGCCTTGACGTGCTGCCGGACGTTCCCACGGTTGCTGAATTCGTGCCTGGGTACGAAGCGAACACATGGAATGGCATTGGCGCGCCCAAAAACACTCCCCCCGAAATCGTCAACAAACTCAACAAGGAGATCAATGCCGCCCTCGCAGAACCCAAGATGAAGGCACAATTGGCCGACTTGGGTGCAACCGCTCTGGTGGGTTCGCCGGCGGACTTCGGCAAGCTCATTGCCGCGGAAACCGAAAAGTGGGCCAAGATAGTCAAAATCGCAGGGATCAAGGTGGAGTAGGACCGATCCTGCCGCAGGTCGGGTGTCATAATCCCCTTCCTGCTGCCTCGGGGACCGCAATGGGTCATAAGCTGCCGTCAGCCTCTTTTTGAAACGCCAAAAATCGGTATAATTTTTCCGACGATACCAACGGTGACGCGGCTGGACGGCGCACCTGAAGTGGGAGGCAGGCATGAATATGCAGCGGTTGCATTTCCTTCTATTGGGGACATTGACGGCAGCGGCGGTAACGCCTGGCTTGGCACAAACGGTGGCGCCCGCGATTGGACCAGTCAGTAGTGACAAGCAAAGCGCCGCGTCCGTCCCGGATTTCTCCGGCAAATGGGGCCGCCAATCGATCGGCTTCGAGCCGCCGCTATCGGGTCCCGGTCCGGTATTGAACAAGTCGCGCATCCGCTCCGGGCAGGCCAATCTTGCACAATTGGTGGGTGATTACAGCAATCCGATCTTGAAGCCCAATGCGGCTGAGGTCGTGAAGAAGCAGGGCGAGCTTTCGTTGGCCGGGGTGACCTTTCCGGACCCGAAAAACCAGTGCCGGCCAGAACCGCTGCCCTACATTTTTTGGAATTTCGAAATCGAGCTGCTCCAGCAGCCAGACAAGGTCACCATCCTCTACTGGTTCGATCACCAAGTCCGCCACGTGCGCATGAACCAGCCGCATCGCTCACCCGTAACGCCATCCTGGTATGGGGATTCCGTTGGCCATTACGAAGGCGACACGCAGGTGATCGATACCGTGGGTATCAAGGTCGGTCCATTTGCCATGGCCGACATGTTTGGGACGCCATACACCGACGCTCTGCATGTAGTCGAACGTTACCGTCTGCTAGATTACGAAGCCGCGAAGGCAGCCCAGGAGCGCGGCGAAAAGGAGAATTTACGCCTCGCCTCCGACCGGGCCATTGGCGACGGGATTGCCGTCGACCCCGACTACCGGGGCAAGGGGCTGCAACTCGAATTCTTCGTCGAGGATGAAGGAGTCTTCACGACGCCATGGTCGGCGACCATCACGTATCTGCGCGGACTGGGCGAGTGGCCGGATATGGTCTGCGCGGAAAACCGGCACGTATATTATGCGCCAACGGACACACCGGTCCCGACTGCGGATAAGCCGGATTTTTGAAGATTGGCACGGCGACCTAGCGTCCGAGGCAGCTTCGGGTCAGAAGCGCCGGATCGACGACGCAGGCGTCGTGTCCAGTGTACCCCGATCGCTTCAGGAATTTGCGCGTCGCACAAAGGATCAAAGGGCCATAACCCGACATCGCCGCCCCTTCCGCGGGATGGCGCAGGAGATGTTGCTTTGTCGTAAGAGAGGTGCGCCATGAAACTTTCACGCCGCGAATTGTTGCATCTTGCAGCAGGCGCTGCCGCGGTTCCGGTCATGCCGCGAATAGCAAATGCACAGAGTTATCCGACACGGCCAGTGCATTTGATCGTGCCGTTTGCACCGGGAGGCCCGGTCGATCTGTTCGCGCGCCTGATCGGGCAGTGGTTATCTGAACATCTCGGCCAGCCACTCATCATCGAGAATCGTGCGGGTGCCGCTGGCAATCTCGGCACGGAGGCGGTGGTGCGTTCCGCCGCAGACGGCTATACGCTCCTCATGTGCGGAACCTGGAGCTCAATCAATGCAACACTTTACGATCATCTTAGTTTCAACTTCATCCGCGACATCGCACCTGTCGCAAGCATCAATCGTGGGCCGGGCGTGATGGAAGTGAATCCGATGGTTCCAGCTAAAACTGTTCCCGAATTTATTGCCTATGCAAAAGCCCATCCAGTCAATTTCGGATCTGCAGGCGTCGGAAGCCCGGGCCATGTCTCTGGGGAGTTATTTAAGGCAATGGCTGGCGTCAATATGGTCCATGTGCCATATCGCGGTGCGGCGCCCGCAATCACCGACCTGCTCAGTGGACGGCTACAGGTCATGTTCGACAGCCTGTCCACATCGATTGAGCACGTCAGGTCCGGTCGGCTGCGCGCCCTTGCGGTGTCCACCGCAAGCCGCGCTGAAGCGTTGCCCGACATCCCGACGTTAAGCGATTTCGTGCCTGGCTATGAATTCAAAAATTGGAATGGCGTCGGGGCGCCAAAGGATACGCCCCCACAGATTATCGGTAAGCTCAACAGTGTGATCAATGCAGGCCTCGCCGACGCCAAGATCAAGGCGCGGATTACTGAAATGGGCTACGAGGTGCTTGCGGGTTCACCGGACGACTTGCAGAAGCTCATCGCGGACACAACTGAGAAGTTTGGGACGGTGATCCGGGCAGCGAACATCAAGCTAGAGTGATCCCATCAATACCAGGGGATATTCCATTACGTTTCATACCGCGATGTACCGCCGATGACAGGAGTGCGTCGTTGCGACGGAATGAGGCGGTCGGCGCCGCGTCCGCTGTCGTTCCGATCGCTTCAGAAATTTGTGTGCCGCGTAACGGATCAACGGGCCAAAACCGGTCATGGTTCTTCGCGCCGGATACCCTTCACCGCGGCCGGTTCGTGCTGTATCGTTCATTCGGCGCGCCCGCAGGCAGCGAACTTCGTGGGGGACAGTATGATGAAGCAAAACCGGTACTTGCAAACGTCGCTTCTCGGTGCGCTCGTCTTCGCTCTATCTACGACTTCACTTGCAGCTGAAGATTGCGCGGGACTCGCCGATCTTAAAATTGAGAACGCCAACTTACTTTCGGCCACACAGGTGGCGGCGAGTGGAGACCTGCCAGCTTATTGTCGCGTCCTTGGGTACGTTCGACCTGCAATCAATTTAGAAGTTCGGCTGCCACTGCAGAACTGGAACGGCAAGCTTTACATGGCCGGATGTGGCGGCTTTTGCGGCACCTTGAATGCCGACGCTCCCGGTTTCACCAATGCCATGAACTTCGGCCTCCGTCGCAACTACGCGGTTGCCACTTCGGATTCCGGCCATTGGGGGACGGGTGCCGTCGATGCGCGTTGGGCCATGAACAATCCGGTGGCCCTGATGGACTGGGCACAACGCGCCGTGGCTGAGACCGCGCGGGTCACGAAGGCCATCGCCAAGGCCCATTACGGTACAGAGCAAACCAAAGCCTACTTTGCGGGCTGTTCGACGGGCGGCCGCATGGCAGCGATGGAAGCGCTGCGCAATCCCAAGGATTTCGACGGCATCATCTCAGGCGCGCCGGCGCTCGACGAGACGGGGCTGGTGGCGACTTTCTTTGCCTGGGTCACCAAGGCCAACACCGGCCCTGACGGCAAGCCGATATTCCCGGTCTCCAAGGTTAAGCTGCTGGGCGATGCGGTTTATGCGGCGTGCGGCGAAAAAGGCGCCGTGAAGGACGGCATCGTGGCTGATCCGCGCGCCTGTTATTTCAAGCCGGCGGCGCTGCAATGCCGCGCCGGCGACGCGGCCGATTGCCTGACAGCAGCCGAGGTGGATGTGGTCCAAAAATGGTACCGCGGCCCCGTCGATGCCAAGGGACGGCAACTCTACCCCGGCGGCATCCCGTTTGGCTCGGAGCCGCACTGGCCGCGCTGGCTCACCGGCACGTCAGCCCCCGGCACGCCGGCGCTGCCGCTGTTCGCCCAGGATTTCCTTCGCTACATGGCGTTCCAGCCGGCAGCGGGGCCGTCATTCCGAGCGACGGATTTCGATTTCGACCGCGACCCGCCGCGCTTGGCCACGATGGCGGCGATGTATAACGTGGCAACCTTCGATCCCGCCACCGGCACGACGGAGGCGGGCGATTTGAGCGCGTTCCGGGATGCTGGCGGCAAGCTCATCATGTATCACGGCTGGGCGGATTTGCTCGTCACCCCGCAACTCACGGTTGATTTCTACGAGCAGCTCACCAAGAAATCCGGCGGCATCGCGGCTACCCAGAGTTTTGCCCGCCTGTTCATGGTTCCGGGCATGGACCACTGCGGCATCCAGACCGGCGGGCCCGGCATTGCTGACACCGGGATCGATCCGCTGAGCGCGCTTGAACGCTGGGTCGAAAAGGGCGAGGTCCCGGCCGAGCTGATCGCCACTAAGACCGCGCCGACGGGCGAGACCTTGTGGCGGCGTCCGGTCTGCGCCTACCCGAAGATTGCGCGCTACAAGGGGAGCGGCGATGCGACTGACCCGACTAACTTTACCTGTCACGGACCCTGACCTTCGCACCGACCGCTACCAGGGCCACGGCTGCTTTTGTGCAGGTTTTCGGACGCCGGCGGCCAGAGCGAGGAGATAATCATATCACGGCCGGCATCCGAAAACCTACACAATTCTGGACATCGATCCGTTCTAAAGCCCGGCAACCTTTTGTGCCATCCGGGCATCTCGTCACTCCGGAAGCCCTGCCTTGCGCAGGCCGTCTTCGAACCTGGCAAAGTCCTCCGGTCGGGAAAGCCGCGCCAAGCTCTTAACACTGGAGACACGAAAGTCCGGGTCAAGCTCACGCAAACGAGCGACTGCCTTCTGGGTGCGGTCCAGATGACAGGCGAGCGCGTTGCTCGCCGCGGCAATGCGTAATGTCCAGAGCCAATTTGGCTTTTCGCACCACGCGCGTTCCGCCCATAAGGCCGCTTCGTCGCTGCTGCCTGCAAAGTAATGTGCGAATGCTGTTCCGGTCTGCATCAGGAACATCATTGGATCGAGCGGACTAAGGCGCATGGCCTGTGCAAAGTGCCCGATTGCCGTTTCTGGATCGCCGAGATGGACCCTCACCCAGCCACTCGCCCACCACGCTGAGGCCAGATTCGGATTGAGCATGCGCGCCCGGTCGATGAAGTGGGCGCCAGCGTGAAAGTCACGGACGACAAAATCAAGTACGTTCCCTCCGTTGGAGAGCGCAGTTGCATCATCCCGTCCCAATTCGATGGCTTGGCGAGCCAGCCGGGCGGCTTCGGCGATTTCTCGTGACGGGTCGATCATCCAGCCATTCCCGTCGCGCTGGGTGTAGCACATCGCCGCCATGCCATAGGCCGCAGCAAATTCGGAATCGAGGTCGATAGCCTTTTGGAAAAGGTACAAAGCTTCGCTGGTGGCCTCGTTGGTATATCGATAGAAGCTCGCCATCCCGCGTAGAAAATAGTCGTAGGCGTTGAGGTTCTCGGTCGGCTTGCGCTTGGCATGCTCGGTTTCGGCCTGCTCCAGCTTCGGGGCGATGGCACCCACCACGCTCGTCGTCACACGGTCCTGCAGATCGAAAATGTCTTCAATCCGACCATCGAACCGATCGGCCCAGAGATGCGCACCGGTGGTGGTATCGATAAGCTGCGCCGTGATGCGCATACGGTTTCCTGATTGGCGCACGCTGCCTTCCAGCACATGGCGTACCCCCAGATCGCGGCCGATCCGCTTCACATCCACGGCCCGGCTTTTGTAGGTGAAGGTCGAATTGCGCGCGATCACAAACAGCCAGCGGAAGCGCGACAATTCCGTGATGATGTCTTCCGTCATCCCATCCGCGAAATAGTCTCGTGTCGAATCGTCACTCATATTTGTGAATGGCAGAACGGCGATCGATGGTTTGTCCGGGAGGACCAACTCGGGCGCTGCATCCATCGGGGCCACGGCGCCGCCGCCATGCGTCTCCTTCGCGACAGTCCCTAAGAATTGATAGCCTCGGCGCGGCAGTGTATCAATCCGATGCTCGCCGCCGGGCACCTCTTCCAGTACGCGGCGCAGTGCGGCGACCTGAACGGGGAGGTTGCTTTCCTCGACCGAGAGGCCTGACCAGGCCGCCTCGATCAGGGCCGCCTTCGAAATGAGCGCACCCGGCCGCTCGACCAATATACGCAGCAGGGCAACGGCACGCCGACCGAGAGCAACAGGTTCGGTTCCATTCAAAAGGACCTCACCTTCTGCGTCGAGACGAAATGGGCCGAACTTGTAGGACGCTGCCATCGACCGATTAGACCCCAATTCAGAAATTCTTTAGAACTTTTTATGAAGCGCTTCACGACATTTGGAGACCGCTGGCGCAGATTGCCGATGGATTTGTCTGCGCCATCAATGCGATGAGCATTTTAGGAGGGAGGGGCTATGATACTTCCGCGCCGAGCGTTTCTGCAATTCACCGGAGCCGCTGTTGCTGCGCCCGCCTTTTCATGCGTCGCAAGGGCGCAAGCTTATCCAATACGACCCATCACAACGATTGTTCCTTTTCCCGCGGGCGGTCCCCTTCATTGGGTCGGGGCGAGGGCTGGCGGAGCGGATGAGAGCGTCTCTTGGACAGCCCATCATCATTGAAAACGTCGGTGGAGCAGAGGGAAGCATTGGGACTGGCCGCGCTGCTCGCGCGCAGCCCGATGGCTACACCCTTGACCTTGGTGCCTCGAATACGCATGCGCTGAACGGCGCTTTTTATTCGCTTCAATACGACGTGTTGAATGATTTCGCGAGTGTCACCCCGCTGGTCACGTTTCCGTTTCTCCTCTTTGCAAGAAAAGCGATGCCGCCAAAGAACCTGAACGAGTTGATCGCTTGGCTCAAGGCCAATCCCCACAAGGCTTCGGTTGCAGTCACAAATACCAGTGTCCGCCTCCTTGCCGCGTTTTTTCAGAAGGAAACCGCGACGCAATTTACTGTCGTGCCCTATGGTAGCTTGCCCGCTGCGGTGCAGGACTTGGCTGCCGGTCAAGATCCACCTTTTATTGGGTACACCGGATCAGCTGCCGCTGATGCGGGCCGGGGAGCATTAAAGCCTACGCTCTAACAAGCGACACACGCTGGGTAGGCGCACCCTGCATCCCGACCTTTGCCGAAATGGGACTGCCGACGCTTTCCTACTCAGATTGGTTCGGGCTTTTCGTGCCCAGGGGCACGCCACAAGACATTATCGGCAAGCTCAATGCGGCAGCCGTTGAGGCATTGGCCGACCCCACGGTGCGCTCACGGCTCGCCGATCTCGGAATGGACATTTTTCCGCCGGAGCGACAAACACAGGAGGCGCTCGGCGCGCTGCAAAAGGCCAGTGTGGCCAAATGGTGGCCCATCATCAAGGAGTTCGGGATCAAGGCGGAGTGACTCCATTTGCATAGTCGGCGGCGGGGTCGGGTCAGTTGCGACGGAATGAGGCGGTCGGCACCGTGTCCGGTGTTCCTCCAATCGCTTCAGAAATTTGTGCGCTGCACGACGGATCGAAGAGACACAACCTGCCCCCCTAGCGCCTCTTTCGCGTGCCCCGTAAAACAGTGCAATCTTTTGTGTATCCTGCCAGTGACACGACGGAGGGACCCGTGGACATTAGCAAAAATCGTAAGTGCACAACGGGGACGGCGCCGATAGCATCGAAAATCCGCCAGCACAGTCGTCCCCCGCTCGTCGCAGCGAAGCTGCATCCTGACCGTCGGGTCAGGTTGAATGCAAAGAACATTGCCCGCCGTCGATCTCCTGATCGGGCAGGCGGATACCGCCGGTGGGCCTTTTGTCTCCCGTCGGGCATCGACGGTCAGCTACCGGCTCGGCCGGTCCGCATTGTCATCGGTTTTGGCGCCGGCGGTACCGGTGACATCGTCGCCCGTCTGATCGGTCGACGTCTTTACAGACCGACGGCCAGCAATTCCTTGTTGAGAACCGAACGGGCGCAGGGACCAACATCGCTGCCGAGGCGGTCGTAAATGCCACTCCGGA
>CAWDKL010000004.1:0-61920 GCA_963802745.1 uncultured Alphaproteobacteria bacterium
CATGAAAGTTGTCATAACGGAGGGATTCCTCTTAAGTTTCCGACTCTATATAGGTCGGGTGTGTCCCTTATGGAGCTCTTGGAAGGTCATGGCGGCGTGGCGGCGGGCAATTGAATTGTGGCTTGAGGTTGAGGATAGGTTGCGGTTGGAGGCGATTGCGCAATCGCGAACTGAGCCGGCGGGCCGGGTCGAGCGGGCGCGGATATTGCTGGCCTATCGGGAAGAGTCTTCGTTTTTCGCGGTGGCCCGAGCGCTGCGACTGCATCATCAGACGGTGCAGCGCTGTGTCGAGCGCGCCGTGGCCGAAGGCCCGATGGCGGCGCTGGACGACCGCCCGCGTCCCGGGCGGACACCGACCATTACGCTTGAGGCCAAGGCCTGGCTGGCATCGTTGGCGTGCCGGAAGGCCAAGGAGCTTGGCTATCCCCACGAGCTGTGGACAACGCGGCTTCTGGCGGGTCATGCGCGCGAGCACGGACCGGCGGAGGGCCACGCCTGCTTTGCCAAGCTGGCGCAGGGCACGGTGTGCAAGATCCTCGGCCGGGACGAGGTGAAGCCGCACAAAGTGCGCTACTACGTGGAATGCCGCGACCCCGATTTTGACGCCAAGATGGCCGGCGTGCTGGACGTCTATCGGGAGGTGCAAAGCATCAAGACCGCAGCAGCCGCAGCGAAAAACGAGCCAAGCGATGCGGTGGCGATCATCTCCTACGACGAGAAACCCGGCATCCAGGCGATCGCAACCACGTCCCCAGACCTGCCCCCCGTACCCCGCGAGCATGCCAGCTTCACGCGCGACTACGAATACAAGCGCCACGGTACCGTCAGCTTGCTGGCCGGCATCGACCTGATCAGCGGAAAGGTCCATGCCCTGGTTAGAAACCGCCATCGCAGCCGCGAATTCATCGAATTCCTCAAGCTTGCCGACGCCGCCTATCCGGCCCACACGGCGATCAAGGTGATCCTCGATAATCATTCCGCGCACACCTCGAAGGAGACCCGAGCCTGGCTCGCCGCTCAGCCCGCGCACCGCTTCCAATTCACCTTCACCCCCAAGCACGGCTCATGGCTCAACCTTGTCGAGGGCTTCTTTTCCAAACTCTCCCGTTCCGTGCTGCGCCACATCCGCGTCGTATCCAAACAGGAACTCAAAGACCGTATCATGCAGGCGATGAATTACTTTAATCGGCAGCCCGTCGTGCACACTTGGTCCTACCTGCTGGAAAACGCAGCCTGATAGGATTCGAACTTTGGAAACGCTGGTCTAGGGTGAGCCTCAAGGTCGGTTCCGGCGGATTGACGGACAGTTGGTTGGAGCTCTTGCCAACGCCATAAATGTCATGGCACTTTTGCTGGGCAGCGGATAAAGCTGCCAGCGGGACATGCCGGGTCTCCGAAGTAAACATGCAGGCCGCTTACCCCCTTGGTGGGCTTGAAATCAGAGGGCGCTGGATTAGAGGGCACTGTTGCCGCGAAACATTTTGGGCACCTGGGAGAGTGACACATGAATCGACGCAGCATGCTTAGCCTCACCGCCTCCGGCTTGATTGGCCTCTGCGCGACCGGTGTCGCCGCGGCGCAGGAAACACACACGGTTTCCTTTAAGGTGCCAGCCGAAAACGCCAAATACATCCAGCAACTCTTCATTGACGTCGGCGACGTGCCGGGGCACCAAGTTCGGGTTTTTGAGCTTCGTTGGAGCATTCCAAGCAACTCGCCGGTGATAAATGGCGTAAAGCTTACGGGATTCACGGCCCGGGCAACAACGGACTACACGACGGGCAACGGGGCCGGCACGGGCTACATTGCGTTTGAGATGGAAAACGGCGACAAATTTTTCAGCCGAATTACCATCGTCGCCCAGAATGCCGGGTCATCCGGCAAATCCACCGCAACAACGGTCGGCCCGATCACCGGGGGCACGGGAAAATTTTCCGGTATTCGAGGTATTTTTCGACAGGTTGCGACCTTCGATCCTAAAACTGGCTTCAATGAGGCGCAGTCCGATATCGAATATCGTATGGAAAAATAGCTGTCTGCCACGGCCGCAGGGCGACCGGGCGAGGTATGTTCTATGGTGCGCATGCTTCCGAACAGGCGACTTCGCTGACCGGCTCTCGCGAGAGCCGGTTGGCCCTGTACGCGATCCGTCTCTCGGAGTTTTTTGTAATGAGCACCCATCGGTTTGGCGGTACACCCGCCGATTCTCCAGTTCCGCCGCATGATGCGTTGATTGGCCAGCAGTTCGGTCTGCAGGCCGAACGATTCGCCCGGTCGCCTGAGCTCCATAGCGATGCCCAGCTCGATGTGCTGGTGGAGGCGGCCGCGCCGAAACCGACTGACAAATCGCTCGATGTCGCTTGCGGTCCGGGAACCGTCGTGGCGGCGTTCGCGCGCCACGTGCGCCGCGCCGTCGGGCTCGAATTCGACCCCGGAAATGCTGGATCAGGCGCGTACGCTGACGGCTAGCGCAAGCTCGCCAATGTCGAATGGCAGTTGGGAGATGTGTACCGACTGCCGTTTGCCGGCAGTGCATTCGACATCGTGACCTGTCGCTTCGCATTCCATCATTTCCAAAACCCATCGAAGGCTTTCGCAGAAATGGCGCGCGTTTGCCGCCCCGGTGGGCGGGTTGTGCTGTGCGATGCGGTAGCCTCGCCCAATGCCGGCAAGGCGCAGGCTTTCAATGCGATGGAACGCCACCGCGACCCGTTAACAGTGGAGTTTCGCACTTTGCGCAACTGCACGGGTTGTTTGCCGCCGCTGGATTCCCGCCTCCAAGCATCCGGCGTTTCCTGGTAACCTACGAACGCGATCAACTGGTTGCGAAGTCCTTTCCGGTGAACGATGACCGGGACACGCTTGGCCGCATGATCGACGGCCTGATCGCAACCGATGCGATGGACGTGGGCACGGCGCCCGGCGAAACCAGGTTCATCTACCCGGCGGTGGTATTGACGGCGACAAAGGGGTGATCCCAAGTCGTTGCACTGAGGTTCCGCCTGGGATCAGGACCGTCCCGGATGTCGCGGCCAGGCGGATCGCCCATCCGGGCTACGCTTTGCGGATGCCGATTTGCCAAGTTGCGAGACGTGGTGGGATGATTGTGGAAGAGATCGTCGCGCGGGGAATTGCGGCGCGACGTGCGGTCGCCTGATTTTGTGATGACTCCGCGAAACGGGCCTGGAAGGTGACAAGAGAGAGGGATTCATGGGTGAACAGCTAAACATCACGTCACGCAACGAAACCGGACCGGGAGCGCAGGAAAGAGCGCGCACTTTTCTGGGAGAGCAACTCTTGAATATCCGACGAAAAATCGTCGCGTCGGGCGAGCCGCTGTTGTCCTGGGAAGACCTCGCGCGCGAGATTGCCGAACGCCGGGGCGAATACGACCAGCGCGGCAGATGACAATAACGTTTGTCAACGCCGGTGTTCTTATCGCGGGAGCGCGCGGAACCATGGAGATGTCGGCGCAAGCCATCGCTATTTTGGACGATCCGGAGCGCACGTTCGCGTCCAGCGAATTCGTTCGGCTCGAGGTGCTGCCGAAGGCTGTGTTCAACGGCAGGCGCAATGAAGCAGAATTTTACGACTGCTACTTTCAGGCGGTCACTCATTGGCCGGCTGCAGCCGAAACAATCGTCAAGCGGGCCTACGACTTGGGGCTCAGATTTGGCCTCGCGGCGCTCGATGCATTGCACGTTGCGGCGGCCTTGGAGACCGGCGCAGAGGAATTGATCACAACCGAAAAACTCGGCAAGCCGATCCACCGGGCGCCGGGAATCCGTGTGCGCTCCATTCAGGCGGAATTGCCTTGATCGTCCCACGGGAAGTCGCGCCCGGAGCGATTCCATTGCGTGCTTCTGCCCAACATCCTGCACGAATCTGTCCTGGATCGCGACGCTGGCCGCCGACTGAGCCCAAACGCCATGCCGAATCCATAAGCGGCGAGTTCCGAGGCCTCGCGCGAGCATAAGTGAAACAGGTGAGTAGACCATGCCGACCTGGAGCGAACGGGCACGCAGCCTCAAGCGGGACGCGGTGGCGCTCGCACTGGCGCTGCGCGATCCGCGCGTGCCCTGGTATGTGAAGGTGCTGGGCGCCGGCATCGTCGCCTATGCGCTCTCGCCCATCGATCTGATCCCGGATTTCATCCCGGTTCTCGGCTATTTGGATGAGCTGGTGCTGCTGCCGCTCGGCCTCTTGCTGGTCGTGCGCCTTATCCCGCAGGGCATCCTGGACGAACACCGCGCCGCCGCGGCGGCGATCATTGCGCGTCCGGTGAGCCGGGTGGGCGCCGTCATGGTGATCGCGGCCTGGATACTGGCCGCAATAGCGCTGTCGGCCGCGCTGCTGGCGTGGCGGAGATCGACGATCCGGTGATAATGTGGTTACGACATTGCGCTTCACCGGTCGCCATCGTTTTCTGCAAGGACCCCACGGCCCATGCCCAGCACCCTCTACGACCTCGATCTCGATCGTAACCCGGCGAATTTCCAGCCGCTGACGCCGCTGTCGTTCCTGGAGCGGGCGGCCGCCGTGCATCCGGACCGCACCGCCATCGTGCATGGCGCGCGCTCCTGGACCTATGCGCAATTTTACGCCCGGAGCCGGCGCTTGGCCTCGGCGCTCGCGGGCCGCGGCATCGGCCGCGGCGACACCGTGGCGGTGATGCTCGCGAATACCCCGGCAATGCTCGAAGCCCATTACGGAATTCCCATGACGGGCGCTGTCCTCAATGCGCTCAATACAAGGCTCGATGCCGCCGTCATCGCCTTCACGCTCGATCATGCCGAGGCCAAGGTGCTCATCACCGACCGGGAATTTTCGCCCGTGATCAAGGCGGCGCTCGCACTCGCCAAGGTGAAGCCGCTGGTCATCGATTACGACGATCCGGAATATGGCGGCGCAGGCGAGCGGCTCGGCACCCTGGAATACGAGGACTTTCTTGCGGACGGCGATCCGGATTTTGCCTGGCGCATGCCGGACGACGAATGGGACGCCATCGCCCTCAACTACACATCCGGCACCACCGGCGATCCCAAGGGCGTCGTCTATCACCACCGCGGTGCGTATCTGCTCGCCATGGCGAATGTGCTCACCTGCGCCATGGGGCGGCATCCGGTCTATCTTTGGACGCTGCCGATGTTCCATTGCAACGGCTGGTGTTTCCCGTGGACCGTGCCGATCGTTGCCGGCGTCAATGTCTGTCTGCGCCAGGTCCGGGCCGCCGCGATGTACGACGCGATCGCGGGCCACAAGGTGACGCATCTGTGCGGTGCGCCGATCGTGATGTCAACGCTGCTCAATGCGCCGGAGTCCGAGAAGAAGCCGCTGCCGCACACAGTGGAGTTCGTCACCGCCGCGGCGCCGCCGCCGGAAGCCGTGCTCGCCGCCATGCGGGCCGCGGGATTCAACGTGACCCATGTCTATGGGCTGACCGAGGTCTACGGTCCGGCGACCGTCAATGAATGGCACACGAATTGGGACGCGCTGCCGCCGGAGGAGCAGGCCGCCAAGAAGGCGCGCCAGGGCGTGCGCTATCCCGTCCTGGAGGGGCTCGACGTCCTCGATCCCGACACCATGCAGCCGGTGGCCCGCGACGGCGAGACGCTCGGCGAGGTGATGTTCCGCGGCAATGTGGTGATGCGCGGGCTATCTCAAGAACAAACCCGCGACCGACAAGGCGTTCGCCGGCGGCTGGTTCCATTCCGGCGATCTCGGCGTCATGCACCCGGACGGCTATATCCAGCTCAAGGACCGCTCCAAGGACATCATCATCTCCGGCGGCGAGAATATTTCCTCCATTGAGGTCGAGGACGCGCTTTACAAGCACCCGGCCGTGCAGGCGGCGGCCGTGGTCGCCAAGCCCGACGACAAATGGGGCGAAACGCCCTGCGCTTTCGTGGAATTGAAGCCCGGCCTCACGGCAACCCGCGAGGACCTGGTCGCCTGGTGCCGCGAGCATCTCGCGGCCTACAAATGCCCGCGCCACGTGGTGTTCACCGAACTGCCGAAGACGTCGACGGGGAAGATCCAGAAATTCAGGCTGCGCGAGATGGCGAAGGAGGCGTGAGGGGCGATCTTGCCGCGCCTTGCGCTATGCGTGCGCTATGAATGCGCCTGGCTTTAAACGACGGCCCGTGCCGGAGTTCCTGGCCTGGCGGAATCGAGGACAAGCGGAATCCCAGGACAGAGGGCGCTGCGAGCTGTTTCGCGGCGGCATCGTCGCGATGGCGCCCGAGCGTGCGGCACATCCACGTGCCAAGCAGCGCGCTGGCAGCCGCGACGGCGTGGGGACGGCGGCGGGCCAAGCGTTTGCTGCCGGGCGGCGCGCCCCACGCCGATAGCATTGACGGCCATCCGATGCTGTTCTCGCATCCACCCGCAAGCCGGGGCGAGCCTGGAGACCTTCGATGTCGTTCTACGACTTCAATGCAACGCTTGGGACCGGCCAAACGCAAAACCTTGGGGATTATCGCGGCCAGGCCCTGCTGGTGGTCAATGTCGCTTCCAAATGCGGATTCACGCCGCAATACAAGGGTCTGCAGGATCTACGCGACCGGTTTCATCCGCGCGGGTTCGAAGTTCTGGCCTTTCCGTGCGACCAGTTCGGCCACCAGGAGCCGGGTTCCGACGCCGAAATCGCGCAATTTTGCCAACTCAACTATGGCGTCACTTTTCCTCTCTTCGCCAAGATCGAGGTGAACGGAAAGAATGCCCACCCGCTGTTCACCTGGCTCAAGCGCCAGAAAGGCGGGCTCTTCGGAAGCGGCATAAAATGGAATTTTACGAAGTTCCTGCTGGATCGGACGGGCGCGGTCCGCGCCAGGTATGGTCCGATGACCAAGCCGGAAAGTCTTTCGGGCGAGATCGCAGCGCTGCTGTAGACCACCGCGCCCGTCATCGCCGGGCTTGTCCAGGCGATACCGTTTAGGGGACAATACCGTTCACCTAACCCGGAGTTGCGCGTCCCCTCTCCCCGCGGCGTTTTTCACGCCGTGGGGAGAGTTCCCATCCGCTTTGCGCACCTTGATCGATGAAACCATATATCACTGTGACCGGCAGGGAGGTCGTTGCTACCTTGATATTACGAATTCGAGGGAGAGTTTGACCCGAGGCCCTTTGGCGTACTTTGGATTGTTGCCATGGCGTCATCATCCGCAAGGGTGATGGCGACCGGGAGCACGAAGGAGAGAGTACGGTTTCGCAAGGGCATCACGCCGGCGGTCATCTTGTAGAGGGTAGCGTGATGAAGGTGATGCATCGACGGTGTGCGGGGTTGGACGTGCACCAGAAGGAGATCGTGGTCTGTCGGCGGCGTGTCGTCGGACGCAAGGTTGAGGCTGAGGTTCGCCGTTTTGCGACGACGACGCCGGGCTTGATCGCGTTGGCGGATTGGCTGGAGGAGGGCAAGGTTACGCACGTGGCCATGGAGGCGACGGGTGTGTACTGGAAGCCGGTATGGCACATTCTTGAAGGCCGGTTCACGGTGATCCTGGCCAATGCGGCGCATATTCGCAATGTGCCGGGCCGCAAGAGCGACGTGAACGACGCCACCTGGATCGCCGATCTTTTGGCTCACGGCCTGATCCGGGCGAGTTTCGTGCCGCCGCAGCCGATCCAGGAATTGCGCGATCTGACGCGCACGCGCACCGAGTTGACGCGCGAAGTGGTGCGTCACACGCAGCGCATTCAGGCGGTGCTGGAGGAGGCCAACATCAAGCTGGCATCGGTGATCAGCGACATCATGGGCGGTTCCGGGCGACGCATCCTCAAAGCCATCGTGGCCGGCGAAACCGACGCCAGAACGCTGGCCAAGCTGGGCAGTTTGCGCCTCAAAGCGTCGCGCGACGAACTGGTTGCGGCGCTGACCGGTTGCATCCGCGATCACCACCGTTTCCTGATCGACCAGCATTTGCAGATGATCGAGCGGATCGAGACCGCCATTGCGGATTTCGACGCCCGCATCGAGGCGGCGCTGGCCCCGTTTCGCGACGCCGTCAAGCGCTTGATCGACATCCCGGGCCTCAGCACGACCGCGGCGCAGATCGTGCTCGCCGAGATCGGCGCCGATATGGGCGCGTTCCCAACCGCCGACCATCTGGTCTCCTGGGCCGGGCTGTGTCCGAGGCTTGACGAGAGCGCCGGCAAGCGCCGATCGAGGCGCGTGCGTAAGGGCGCGCCCTGGCTTAAACCGGTTCTCGTTCAATCGGCCTTAGCGGCGGCCCGCACCAAGCATTCCAGCTTCAGAACCCGCTACCACGCCCTCAAGAGCCGCGTCGGACCCAAGAAGGCTGCGATTGCCGTCGCCGCCAACCTGTTGCGCGTCATCTATCACATGCTCAAGGACGGCACCTTCTACCAAGACCTCGGCGAGGCCTACCGTCGCCCCCACAATCCAGCACGCGCCGCCGCAACCCTCGCCAACCGCATCCGTGCACTTGGCTACCAAGTCGAAATCAAACAAGCCGCATGACGCCCTGTATCAGAAGACCTCCGAGTTCAGGAGTCATAGCGCGACGTTCGTTTCAGGAGAGGGGCGGGGTGAGGGGCAGCCGCTTGCACAACTCCCGAGGGAGACACGACAAGCGAGCCGGGTCCGCCTCCGGGCAGGTTTGCGCAAGCTCCTGCCCCTCACCCTAACCCTCTCCCCGTGGCGAAAGCGGCGCTACGGGGAGAGGGGGACGCGGACGCTACGCAGGGAGGGGCCGGGTATCGACGCCGCGACGGGCGGGCGCTCCCTCTCCCCATCGCTCTGGCGATGGGGAGAGGGTCGGGGTGAGGGGCAGCGGCTTGCACAACTCCCGAGGGGGCACGACAAGCGAGCCGGCTCGGCTTCCGGGCAGGTTTGCGTAAGCTCCTGCCCCTCACCCTAACCCTCTCCCCGTAGCGCAAGCGGCGCTACGGGGAGAGGGGGACGCGGACGCTACGCAGGGAGGGAGCCGGACATCAAGGCCGCGATGGGCGCGCGCTCCCTCTCCCCCTTCCTCTCCCCATCGCGCTTCGATGGGGAGGGTCGGGGTGAGGGGCAGCAGCTTGCACAACTCCCGAGTGGGCACGACAAGCGAGCCGGCTCCGCCTCCGGGCAGGTTTGCGCAAGCTCCTGCCCCTCACCCTATCCCTCTCACGGTAGCGCAGGCGGCGCTACGGGGGAGAGGGGACGCGGGCGCTATGTCACTACTCCGTGGCGCTTTGACTCCGTAGCGTTAGATACCCGAACCGCTCCCGTGCCCGCCGCGCGGCCTCCGGCGACGGCGCATTCACCTTGGGGAACTTGTCCCTCCAGTGCCATGGCCGGCAGGCATCGATAATCGCGCGGCTGTTGGTGAAATCGCCCTTGGCCTTGCGCTCCGGCTCGATGCGCGGGTCGAGCGGGGTGCTCCAGGCATTGTGGATGATGTCGATCGAGGTGGCGGGGTCGGAACGCGTCAGCATCGCCCAGATCAGCTCCTCGAGGTTGGACACGTCGATGTCGTCGTCCGTGACGATGACATAGCGCCCCGCATAGGCGCCGGCGTGGCACATGGCGGCGACATGGCCGGCCTGCATGGCGTGGCCCGGATAGCGCTGTTTTATCGCAACGCCGAGCAACAGCCGCGCGGTGCCGATCTCGTGCGCCCAGGCGGCCGTTACATCCGGCACCCCGGCCTTGACGATATTCTCGCGCACGATCGCCGAGCGGGTCAGCGCCCGGTAGCGGGCGATCTCGTCGGGAGGGCGCTGCGGCGCGCAGCCGAGCAGGATCGGCTCGTTGCGGTGATAGATCGCGACGATATCCATCACCGGCTCGTTGCGGACGTCGCTGCCGTAGTAGCCCATCCACTCGCCGAACGGTCCCTCCGGCTGGACGTTGCCGGGCTGAACGAACCCCTCGATGACGATCTCCGCATTGGCCGGCACCGGCAGGCCGGTGATCGGCGCCTTGACGACATCGACCGGGGCGCCGCGGATGCCGCCGATCACGTCATATTCGCACACCCCGTAGGGCACTTCGCTCGACGCCATCAGGAACGACATCGGGTCGCAGCCGACCACGATCGCGACCGGCATCGGCTCGCCGCGCGCCAAATATTTGTCGCGCATGATGCGGCCATGCTTGCCGGGCGAGATGTAGAAGCCGACGGTTTTTTCGTCGTGGATCATCACCCGGTAGGTGCCGCAATTGATCCAGCCGTCGTCGGGGTCGCGGGTCACGTTGAAGCTCCCCGTGCCGATATAGCGCCCGCCGTCCTCGGGGTGCCATTTCGGCGCCGGGAACTTTGTGATATCGATCGCGTCGCCGGTGATGACATTCTCGAACACCGGGCCGTCATTGACGTAGCGCGGTTCGATGCGTTTCAGATCCGCCATGTAGTGGGCGCGGAATGCCTCGCTCAATTCGAGCTTTGAGAAATGCAGCGGAAACCCGAGCGTCATGCGCTGGCGCTTGCCGCCGAAGAAATTGACCAAAACCTTGCTGCCCGCAATGGTGCCGGGAATATTGTCGAAAATGACGCAGGGTGCGTTCTCGTCGTGCAGGATCACCTCCGATGCTGCGCCGATATCGTCCTGCCAGGTGAGCCCGGAGGCTTCGCGCACTTCGCCGAGCTTGCGCGCCTCGTCGATCCACTCGCGCAGATCCGTGTAGGCGATGTCGGGACGCAGATCGGATGGCGCCGTTCCGGACGGGCGCGACGGTTCGACCGGCCGGCCGGGTGTCGCGGCGCCGGTGGATTTTGCATCATGGTCTCGTCATGGCGGGCTCCCCTTGCGGCCGTCTTGCCAGCGCGGTGCCGACAGAATCAAGAGTTTGCACATAATGCGCCGCCGCTGAAGGGGCCGAACGGATTTCCGTTTTGATCGAACGCGTAGACGGCATCGGCCGCGCCCGCCGTCACCCAGATGTTATTCCGGGTGTCGATCGCCATGCCCTTCGGTCTGATATTGGCGCCGATCGGCCGCGAGAACTGCCAAACCAATCGGTTCTTCGTCAGCTTGAATTTGGACACCTGCGATGTGCCGGTGTCGCTCACCCAGCCGTCACCATTGCCGTCGATCCGCACGTCGAACGGCGTGGTATTGCTGTTGGAATAGGGGGAAAGCCTGTGCGGCCGAACGCGAGAGATCCCTCCCGCCACCCGGCGGCGGCGCGATCGCTTCATCGCTTCATGGGCAGGCTTTGCCGTGCGCAGGTCTACGCCTTGAACCGCACCACCGTCTGAGTCTGCTCGCCGAGCCCTGCGATGCCGAGCTTGACCACGTCGCGCGCCTTGAGGAATTTCGGCTCGGGTTTCATGCCGAGAGCGACGCCCGGCGGGGTGCCGGTGATGATCACGTCGCCCGGCTCCAGCACCATGAATTGCGAGCAGTACCAGACGAGGTGCGCGACACTGAAGATCATGGTCTTGGTCGAGCCCTGCTGGCGGGTCTCGCCGTTGACCGTGAGCCACATATCGAGCCTTTGCGGCTTTGGGATCTCGTCCTTGGTGACGAGCCAGGGCCCGAGCGGTCCGAAGGTTTCGCCGCTCTTGCCTTTGGTCCATTGGCCGGACCGCTCGATCTGGAATTCCCGCTCGGAAACGTCATTGGCCAGGCAATAGCCTGCGACCGCGTCCATCGCCTTGCTCTTCATCAGGTAGCGGGCGCGGCTGCCGATGACGACGCCAAGCTCTACTTCATAGTCGAGTTTGCTCGATCCCTTCGGCATCATGGTGTCGTCGTTGGGTCCGCAGATGCAACTCGGCGCCTTGTTGAAAATGATTGGCTCCTTCGGCACCGGCAGGCCGGCCTCGGCGGCATGATCCGCATAGTTCAGGCCGATGGCGATGAAATTGCCGACCCGGCCGACGCACGGACCAATTCGCGGTTTGCCCGGCACGGCCGGCAGCTTGTTCAATTTCGCCTTGGCGATCTTGGCGAGCCCACTCGGCGACAGCGTCTCCCCCGCGATATCGGGAACGAGACCCGACAGGTCCCGGATGCCGCCCTCTTCGTCGATGATGCCGGGCTTTTCACGGCCGGCCGCGCCGTAGCGGACGAGCTTCATCACGGGTCCTTTCCGAGGGGTTGGCCATCGGCACGGCTCGGTGCAACGGCTAGGGGGTGGGAAACATCATCATGCGCCAATACCGCCGCGGAAACAAGGCCGGTTTTCGGCACAGTTCTCTCACCGGTCGCGGCACGGCATTCGCCGGTTCAAAAGCGACCCCAATCCGGCAACGTCTCAAGCGCGCGATAATACCGGCCACGTCCTATTATTCAGCCTTGCTTTAGCTCGTCGGTTTGTTGCCGGAAAGCGCAGAAAGTTCAACTGGAAGCTTTGTCAAAATTTCAGCGGGGGTCTCTCGTGTCGCTAGCGATCTCCCGTTCGCAAGATCGACCCAAGCATTCGCACCGGGCGCAGCGTCCCCTGCTGTGTATCTAATCGCGGCGAGTTGAGCCACAACGATGTAGATTGGATGGCCGTTGGGGGTCGTTAATTGAATTCATCGCAACACTCCTGGCGCACGGTCGGACGATTATGCTACCGGCGGTGACAATGCAAGCACGCTTGGTCTTATTTGGGCTGATGAAAGCGTCAACTTCGGCGTTTGGACGCCCGAGTCGCTACGATCTGTCCGCGTGGGCAAAATCGCTGCAGGTTCGGATACATCCGCCAGGCCGAGGCTGGGTGATTTTGCCCACCCAATTCCCGTTCGCCACGCAGCAAAAGCCGGGTCGAGCACAGGAAAGCGCAATCTCCTGCGCGGTACCGAAGCGCTTTGCCGGAACGGTGGCAACGCGCTCCAGCAATAGAGTGGGGAAGACAGTGCCACAAAGCGATATATAGCACCAGCTTAGACGCGCTCATCGAGATGGCGAACACGCCCGTTGGTCTCTACAATAATTTGAGGCTTTCTTTGGCTATTGGTTTATTACGCAGTCGTCTATTGATAATACTTTCACGACACCGATACCGTCTGGTGAGGTTTTCGTCATCGATGACTATATTTTTTATTTTTGGCTCGCTTTTTGCGCGAGGAGGCCGCAACATGGCTGATGACATATCGGGTTGGACAGTAAGTCACGCGCCATCGGGCAATGCGACCACCACCACGGTCGTGACCTCCGGCCGCACCGCCGTCACCATTTTGCGCGACAAATCGGCGGTGGCTGGACGACGCAGAAAGGGCGATGCGCCGCTCGCCCTCGGGGTCAGGGGCAATACCGTTCACCACCCTATGATGCGCCCCCCCTCTCCCCATCGTTCTTCACGATGGGGAGAGGGTAGGGGTGAGGGGCAGGTGCCAGCACTGACCGGACGGCGTGGCCGATCGCCTCTGGCAGCGGCAACGAATGCCCCGTGAAGGCCCTCACGCGCCCCTGCCCCTCACCCTAACCCTCTCCCCGCGGCGTGAAGAACGCCGCGGGGAGAGGGACGCGCGCATCCCGAGGTTAAGTGAACGGTATTGGGATTGCAGACCGACGCAGGATGTGCGTCGCGGCGCCCGCTCAGAACGCGCCCGGGAAGGTACCGCCGTCGATCAAGAGGTTCTGCCCGGTTATGTAGCCGGCGTGGGTCGAGCACAGGAAGGCGCAGGTCGCGCCGAACTCCTCCGCGGTGCCGAAGCGTTTTGCCGGAATGGTGGCGATGCGCTCCCGGTTGGCCTGATCGAGCGTGATGCCGCGCTTGGCCGCCGTCATTTCCATGTTCGAGCGCAGGCGGTCGGTGGCGAAGGCGCCGGGCTGCATGAAATTGATGGTGACGTTGGCGCCCGCGACCGAGCGCGCGACGCCGGCCATGAATGCGGTGAGGCCCGCGCGTGCCCCCGACGACAGGTCGAGCCCGAACAGCGGCGCCTTCACGGTACCGGAGGTGATGTTCACGATGCGCCCGAATTTCCGCGCGATCATCGGGTTGACCGCCTTCTGGGTCAGCTCGATCGCCACCACCATGTTGGCGATGACGCCGTCGATGATTTGTTGGCGCGTCAACTCGCGGAAATCCCGGAACGGCGGGCCGGCATTGTTGTTGACCAGAATATCCGGCTCCGGACAGGCGGCAAACAGCGCCTTTTGGCCGTCCGGCGTCGCCACATCGGCCGCGACTGCCGTCACCTTGGCGCCGGTCGCCTTAGCGATCTCGGCCGCCGTCGCTTCGACGGCCTCCCGGTTGCGGCCGTTGACGACCACCTCGCACCCGGCTTCGGCGAGACTCATGGCGCAAGCGCGGCCAAGCCCCTTGCTGGACGCGCAGACGATGGCCTTGCGGCCCGCGATGCCGAGATCCATGGCGTGATTCCCCGTGTGGCTGAAGGGCGGAGGCTGATGGCCTTCCTTGGCGGGGTGATGCGGGGATGTCAATGTCGCGCGTGGTGATGGCTGGCGTCCGGCTCGTCGAGGACGAGACGGAATCGCATGAGGTGATGTGCGCCTCGGGATCGAGGCGGCGTCGCGCGCACGGACTCTCCATGGTCAGCGCGATTTTGGATTGCCAAACAGACGCCCATCGTAGGCGGCTGTTGCGACATCGACGATCTTAGCCTTCGACGCGGCGGGGTGCAGCGGATTGAACAGGTAGTTCACGCTGTGCGGAGCGAGCACGGACGGCACGCGCAACAGCAGCGATCGCCGCGCGTCGAACCAGCTTGCCGTAAGACCGCGGGTGATCGCCTGATCGACCCGCCAGCCGGGCGCCGTGCGATCGAGTTCGGACTCGTCCGAAGCTTTCGATGCGCCCGTCCGGCACATCGACGGTGAGGAGTTGATAACCCGACGGCAGGTCCTCGGGGTCGATCTCCAGGTGGACCAGATTTTCCAGGAGCGCCAGCGCCGGATGCTCCGACAGGTAGACCACCGGACGCCCCCGCTCGTGCCATCGGCCCCCCACGCGCCGGCCGCCTTCGCCCGAGAGGTCGGCATGGTTGGAAATGCGCCACAGCCGCATGCGGGCGCATCAAAACGCAAAACCGGCGTCGATCCGATACAGCATGTCCTCGACCAGCCGCGCGCCGTTTTCGCTGGCCAGATAGGCGAGCGGCGCCGCTCCTGCGAGCGATTGTTTGGGCTTGCGCATCCACCGGCCGGCTTTCTCAGCATCGCCGAACACCGATTGCGCCAGCTTGGCGATGCGCGCAAGGCGCAGCGCCTTGTCGGTCTCTTCGACGGTCAATGGTTGCCGGTTTGCCTGCCGCCGCGCAAACGTGCGCTTCGGCGCTACCAGGTGATGGATTTCGTCCTCGGTAAACGCGGTCAGTTCCTTCTTGATCCACGCGGTATCGACCCGGGCGAACGGCGCTTCGAAGATATCGCCTCGCGGCAGTGCCGTCGCCGGCTTATTTACCGGAGGCGAAACGCCAACGGGTTTCACTGGCGCCTTGCGTGTCGCGCCAGCCCGTTTCCGTGTTGACGGCGGTTTTTTCGATTGAATCGCTGTTGGCCTGTGACCGGACATGCCCATCGATCCATAGTGCCAATTGCCCAGCATCGCTTACAAAATGCCATATCACGGGGCGCTTGTCGAATCGTTGGTTAGCGCCCAGGCGGCCCCTCTTTGCCACCGACGATCGCACCCCACAAATTCACGCACAGCGATTCGATATCGGCCAGCGCATTGGCGCGCGCCCCGACGGCGGTGTGCGGCAATAAAATCACGTTGCGGTCGCGGTAGCGCAGCAGCGGCTCGGCGGGGTCGCACGGCTCGGTGTAGAGCACGTCGAGGCCGAGGCCGCCGAGACGGCCGGCGTCGAGCGCCTCGATCAGCGCGGTGCGGTCGATCAATTCCGGGCGGGCCACGTCGATGAGCACCGCGCCGGGCTTGAGGCGGGCGAAGGCGTCGCGCCCGATGATGCCGCGGGTCGAATCGGTTCGACGGCAGCTGCACCACCACGTAATCGGACTGAGCCAGCAGGTCGTGCAGCGGCAGGTAGCGGGCGCCAAATTCCTGCTCGGTGGCGGCGTCGAGGCGGGTGCGCTGAAAATACGCCACGTCCATCTCGAAGGCGCGGGCGCGCCGCGCCACGTCGCGGCCAACTTCCCCCAAGCCGATGATCCCAAGCGTCGCGCCCAGCAGCGTCTTGAGCCCGGTAACGCCGGCGAAATTCGAATAGCCGATATAGCCGGGCCGCCGCGGCCGCACCGAAAAACCCTTATCCCGCAACGCGGCTTCTTCGACCACGCCGTTGAATTCGCCGATGCGCTTGGCGAGCGCGAGCATGAGCGCGCAAGCCTGCTCCGCCACCGCCACATTGACGATGCGGCGCTGTGTCGTCACCGCAACGCCGCGCGCCGCGCAGGCAGCCAGATCGATGTTCGCCGTGAGCGTGCCGAATTTGTGCACGACGGCGAGACGGCGGGCGAGGCTCAGAACCTTGTCGTCGATCGACAAGCTCTCCACCACGGCGCCGTCGGCGTCGGCGATCTTTGCCGCGAGATCAGCCGGGTCGGCGGCAAACACCACCTGTGCCGGATAAAGCCCCGGTAACCGCGCCCGCAACCGGTCGCACCAGCCAAAAAAATCCGGCTCGTCGTGGGCAAAAAATTCCGCCACCGCATGCCGCTGCGGTTCGGATGCTGCAGGGTCGAGCACCACCGGGACGATCTTGAGAAAGTGGTCCTCTTCGATAACGATCCGGGTCATCCGCGAACCCGCCCTGGCCGGTCCGGATCCGGCGCCACGACGGCGCGACGAGAGGCTTGCACGATCCCAAATTCCAAGGCGGCGAATGCGGCGAAGCCGCAGTGGTGGGCGCGACAGGGATCGAACCTGTGACCCCTACCATGTCAAGGTAGTGCTCTACCGCTGAGCTACGCGCCCGATTGGCTGACCGCGACCCTATAACCGCTTGCGCCGGCCGCGGCAAGCGGTTGAGAGCCCGCTGAGCCCGCACCGGTGTCCGGCGACGCTCAGGCAGCCAGCATCTTGCCGACTTCGTTGACGAGTTCGCGCAAATGGAACGGTTTCGACAGCACTTTAGCTTGCCTTGGCGTCGAGGAGTCCCCGTTGAGCGCCACCGCGGCGAACCCGGTGATGAACATGATCTTGATGTCGGGATCGAGTTCGGTCGCCCGCCGCGCCAGCTCGATCCCGTCCATTTCCGGCATCACGATGTCCGTGAGCAACAGCTCGAACGGCTCTTCGCGCAAGCGCTGATAGGCCGCCAAGCCGTTGTCATACGAAATGACGTCGTATCCCGCCGTTTGCAGCGCCTTGACAAGAAAGCGCCGCATATCCGTGTCATCTTCCGCCAGCAGAATTTTTATCGTCACTGTCCGGTCCCCGCTATGGGAGGTGAACGGCTGATCGAAGCCGTCATCCCCCGCCCCCACTGATTCCATAAGTGCATGCGCCGGTAAACATCGCATGAACCCCTGAGCGTCCGTAACGAGGTTGCGGAAACTTCCGGATTTCAAACTTCCGGCTTTCATTTGGGCGGCATGGCGCGTAGGAACGTCGAGATGACCCCCGATGCGTCCACGAACGTGTATTCCGACGAGCTCGATCCGCCCTTTGAGATTCTCGAGCCGGGCGAGCTGCGCGGGCCCGTCGTATTCAATTCGCCCCACAGCGGCCACGTTTATCCTCGCGCTTTTTTGGCGGCGGTGCGGCTCGAACTCGCGGTGCTGCGGCGGTCGGAGGATTGTTTCGTTCGACGAATTGCTGGCCGGTGTCGTGCACCGCGGCCATCCCCTGATGCGGGCCCACTTTCCGCGCTGCTTTGTCAACGTGAACCGCGAACCCTATGAACTCGACCCGCGCATGTTCGACGGCCGGTTGCCGTCATTCGCGAATACCCGTTCCATGCGGGTCGCGGGCGGTCTTGGAACCGTCGCCCGCGTGGTCGGGGACGCCCAGGAAATTTACGATCAGCGCATTCCGGTCGATGATGCCCTGCAGCGCATCGAGGGACTGTACAAGCCATACCATCGGGTGCTGCGCAAGCTGATGATCCGGGTGCACCGCGACTTTGGGACGGCCGTGTTGGTCGATTGCCATTCCATGCCGTCCAACACCGGCCTCCGGGACGACCGGCCCCGCGCCGACATCGTCATCGGCGACCGCTATGGCACCAGCTGCCACAATGCCATCGCCGACGCCATCGACGTGACGCTCCGCGAGCGCGGCTATACGGTCAGCCGCAACAAACCCTATGCGGGTGGCTTCATCACGGAGCACTACGGCAATCCGGCCGCCGGATTGCATGCGGTCCAGCTCGAAATCAACCGTGGCCTTTACATGGACGAGCGCCGCTTCGAGCGCGCCCAGGGGTTCGCCGCGGTCGCGCAGGACCTGGAGGCGATCGCCGATCGTCTCAACGAAGTCACCTGGCAGGAACTGCGCCCCTACCGGTCCGCCGCCGAGTAGGATGCGCGGTTGCGGCTTTCGTCGTTAAGGCGCCCCCGCCCGACGAACCGGTCCGTAGGACGTTAGCGCAGCGTAATCCGCCGTTGGTGCAAGAAAATGGCGCGTTAGAGAGAACCCGCCCTACGACGGCCGGCCGGAGGTGGTCAGACTAAGTTACCGTCGCGTCGCAAATCGCAAAATGCGGCAAGCACGGGCGAAAGAGGTGTCACGGAATTCTTGTGCCTTTTGCCCTCCGGCGGCGCCGCATCCGCCCAAGAAAAAGGGCCGCTAGCACTGCCAGCGGCCCAAGTCTAGGGAGGAAACGCCCAAGGAGGGCGGCGGTAACGCCTCAGCGCCACCGCACAGCACTAATATGTCAGTGCACTGCACAAAACGCAAGAGTTTTTTTCAAGAAATTCCGACATGGTTTATTATTACCTAATCCCCTCCCCGGATACGTTAAAAAGTGCGGACCACGGCATCGCAGGTTGTTGACAGCATCGGCCGCGGCGAAGCAACCGATTGCTCGCATCGCATAACCGCGTTAGGAGGCCATAGCCCTGATGAAGGGATCGCCGCTTCGCGGTCTCGAAATGGGGGGCGGCGGTGCGGTGACCAAGGGCGTCTCGGATTTTAGGCGCACCGCGCACCCTCCATCCGGGCGACGCGTGCGGCCGTTGGGGTGCTCCCGGCGTCAGGATAATCGATTGGCGGGGGCGGACATGACGGCGGTGGACTTCGGGGCATTCATCGATGAACTCGCCACCGTGTCGGGCGACGCCATCAAGCCATTCTTTCGCACCGCGTTGTGCGTGGAGGACAAGAGCCGCGGCGGCGCCTTCGATCCGGTAACGGCCGCGGATCGTGCCGCGGAGCTCGCGATGCGCACCTTGATCCGGCAAAAATTCCCCGCCCACGGGATCATGGGCGAGGAATTCGCGGCGGAACACGCCGAAGCCGAATGGGTCTGGGTGCTCGATCCGATCGACGGCACCAAATCATTCATTTCCGGAATGCCTGCCTGGGGGACCTTGATCGCGCTCACGCACCTGGGGCGGCCGGTGTTCGGCATGGTAAATCAACCGTTCATCGGCGAACGATTTACCGGCGACGGCCGTGCGGCGCATTATCGCGGACCGGCGGGCGATCGCCCCTTGATGACGCGGGAATGCGCCACGCTCGCCGACGCCGTTCTCTACACCACCAGCCCGCGCCTGATGAACGCCGCCGATCGCGCTACCTTTTCCAAGGTCGAGGAGACCGTCCGTCTGTCGCGCTACGGGGGCGATTGCTACGCCTACTGCATGCTGGCCGCCGGCCATGTGGACCTCATCATCGAGACCGAACTGAAGCCCCACGATGTGGCGGCGCTCATCCCCATCATCGCCGGCGCCGGCGGCACCATGACCACGTGGGAAGGTACCGCTCCCGAGACCGGCGGCCGCATCGTGGCGTCCGGCGACCGCCGCCTCCATGCGGCGACGCTGGCGCTGCTGCAGGGCTGATCACCATATAGGTGGCACGGCGCACTGCCGGAACAGCCTTCGCTGTCCGCGCCTGTCGAGGACAAGCCCGGCGCTGACCGCCAGGATGCTTCGACGTGACCGAAATTGGGTCTAGACTCAACGCAGTTCACTTAACGCGGGGGCGCGCGCCAAGGGAACGGTATTGGGGCTAGAATGACGACAGGAGCCTCCCATGGACCTCGTCAATGTCGATTATTCCAGCACGATCCCCAACAATGTCGGCTTAGCCTCGGACCGCCGTATCCTACGAGCGCTCCAAGGCTGGCACCCGGGCTATCTCGACTGGTGGCGCGATATGGGGCCGGAGGGATTCCAGGAGGCGCTGGTCTATCTGCGCACCGCCGTATCGGTCGATCCCAAGGGCTGGGCCAAATTCGATTACGTGCGGATGCCGGACTACCGCTGGGGCATTCTGCTGGCACCCGCCGAGGAAAACCGCACCATCCCATTCGGCGGCCATTTCGGCGAACCGGTCTGGCAGGACGTGCCGGGTGAATACCGCGCGATGCTGCGCCGGCTCATCGTCATCCAGGGCGATACCGAGCCGGCTTCCGTCGAGCAGCAGCGCCACCTCGGCAAGACTGCGCCTTCGCTCTACGACCTGCGCAACCTGTTCCAGGTCAATGTCGAGGAAGGCCGCCATCTGTGGGCGATGGTCTACCTGCTGCACAAATATTTCGGCCGCGATGGCCGCGACGAGGCGGAGGAACTTTTGCGCCGCCGCTCCGGCAGCCAGGATGCGCCGCGCATGCTCGGCGCCTTCAACGAAGCGACGCCGGACTGGTTGTCGTTCTTCATGTTCACCACCTTCACTGACCGCGACGGCAAAATGCAACTCGAAAGCCTTGCACAATCGGGATTTCGATCCGCTGTCGCGCACCTGTCGCTTCATGCTGACCGAGGAGGCCCACCACATGTTCGTGGGCGAAACCGGCATCGGCCGCATCATCCAACGCACCTGCGAGGCGATGATTGTGGCCGGCATCCATGATGCCGGCCAGATCGAACAGGTGCGCGCGCTCGGTGTCATCGACCTGCCGACCCTGCAGAAGAAGCTCAACCTGCACTACACGCTCTCGCTCGACCTGTTCGGCTCGGAAGTCTCGACCAATGCGGCGAACACCTTCAATGCGAGCCTCAAGGGGCGCTTCCACGAGAACCGGATCGCGGACGATCACCGGCTCGAGCACGCCACTTATCCGGTGCTCAAGCTGGTGGACGGTGCGATTGCGCGCGTCGAGGAGCCGGCACTTACCGCGCTCAACATGCGGTTGCGCGATGATTACGCAGCCGATTGCGCCAAAAGCGTCGAGCGCTGGAACAAGATTATCGCGCGCGCAGGCCTCGCCTTCCGGCTGCGGCTGCCGCATGTGGCGTTCCACCGCCAGATCGGCGAATTTCGCGATGTCCATGCGACACCCGACGGTGCGTTGATCGACGCTGCTGCCTGGGCGAGGATGCAGGACCAATGGCTGCCGTCCGCCGCCGACGGCGATTTCATCGCCGCGCTGATGGCGCCGGTGAGCGCGCCGGGCCGGTTCGCCGGCTGGATCGCCCCGCCCAAGGTCGGCATCGACAACAAGCCGGGCGATTTCGAATATGTGAAGGTGGCGGCGTGAGGATAAGCGCGCCGGTCAATCGCCTTGAGCGCCGACCAATCATGCTTAAAAACTGTTCGTTTTTTCAGATCGTAAGGAACTAAAATTGGCGGACGACTTTTCCGGCGCGCCGCAAGGACCCGCCGTCAAACCGCCGCAACCCGAGCCGGTCGGTTGCTGGCAGCTCCGTGGATAGGCGATTGTGAAGTATAAGCATGGTTGCGCTGGATGCGCGGTCTCGGTCACCGGTTTAGACCCGTGCTACTCCACCAGGCGGCGGAATGAGTTCGTTATAGCCGACCTCCGCGCGCTTGGAAGGGGAACTTCGAAACCACTGAAAGCAGTCGCGTTTGCAGCCTCGATGCAAGCGCCGCCTGATTACTCTCGGCAACAGCGCGCCGCGCCTCGGCGGTGTTGTCCTCGACCTTCGCATCGAAATATCCTTGGTGCCAATGCATGTGCACCACGAGCCGACCGAGATTCAAAACCTCGCCTGCATGCACCGTGAAGCTGCCAAAGCGCGGGGTCTGGCTTCCTGCATCAATTCCCAACCGATGGTCGTTGGGCCGCTGCCGATGTTGATCTTCTCGATAATGTAGGTCCCAGGTTCCACAGCGAAGATGTGCGGCATACGATTATCATCGGGGTTGCCGAACACGCTTTTCCAATCGGCCGTCACCGAGCCACGGATGGCAAGGTCATAGTCATCGTTGGCGCGGTCACGGTACCGCTCAATCTTGCGAAAAAACACATCGCCAACGTGAGGGGCGTCGCGCAATGGGGTTAATTCGCGCAGATCAACCGCCAGGGCGACGGTTGCCGTCCCCGCACTTTGACGCCCTCTCGCGGTCGATTGGCCGGATGCGAGCGATGATCCGAACACGGTAATCAACAAGACGAACGTAACGAACACGGTTCGTTGAGCACTTCTCATGTCCGAACCTCCGAAAGCACTATCATAGTATATTACCTGCAAAGGCTCGTGCCGTCGCTCGCATAGTTGGAATTGAGAGTAGCGTAGTCTCCAGGATGACCAACCTTAAATCGCGAGCCGTCCCGGCGGCCGCCAGGCCGATGATGAGCAGACCACCGACCGCCGCGGATACACCATGTCGCAGGCGCAAGCCGGGCCGCCCCATAGAGGCGACGGGCGATCATCTATACCAGTGGTAATGATAGTGGCGGTGGTGCCGAGGATGGATCCCGAGCGCACCACCGACACCGCCAATCACGCCGCCCGTGACTCCGCCGACGACACCGCCCACGGCACCACCGACCGGTCCGAGCACACGATTGCCGGTTCGCACACCTTTGCTGGCGCCGACCCGCGCACCCTGCGGGATGCCCTGCGCCATGACCGGCGCGGTCGCCAAGAAGACAAGCGATAGGATAAGCGCCGCGGCGATCGCCAGATGCTTTTTCATGAACCATTCTCCGTAAGTTCGAGGCTTAACTACTAGCAGAAATTGCGGGGCGGCGGCCCAACCTCAAACCACCCGACCCTTGGCACGTTTCGTGCTGCATATATCCGACATCGGATGTAATGCCACGCGACCGGCGATCACATCGACGCCGGCCGTGCCGGCAATGGGAGGGTGTCGTGATGCTTCATCGCAGTCTGATCGGTGCAACCCTGCTTGCAGTGTTGACGCTGCCGAACGGCGTCGCGCAAGCCCTGGACTATACGAAATACCCCGACTGGAGCGGCCAGTGGGAACGGTTCGTCGTCCGCGGCCTTCCGGGCCAGCCCTCCTTCGACCAGACCAAACCCTGGGGCTTCGGGCAGGAGGCGCCGCTGACGCCCGAATACCGCAAGGTGCTGGAGGACAGCATCGCGGATCAGGCCCAGGGCGGCCTCGGCAATTACCAAACGCCCCGGTGTCTTGCGGCCGGCATGCCGCTGATGATGATCGCGTTCCGGCCGCTGGAATTCGTCGTCACGCCGAACACCACCTACATCCTGATCGGCAGCGACGATCATCACCGGCGCATCTTCACCGACGGCCGCGACTGGCCCAAGGATCCCGAGCCGACCTTCGCGGGCTACTCGATCGGCAAGTGGATCGACGAGGACGGCGACGGCCGCTACGATGTGCTGGAAGTCGAGACCCGCGGCCCTTTCAAGGGACCGCGCGCATACGATGCCAGCGGCCTGCCGCTGCATTTCGACAATGAATCGATTTTCAAGGAACGGCTGCGCATCGACAAAACCGATCGCAATATCTTTCACGACGAAATCACCGTGATCGACCATGCGCTGACGCGGCCCTGGACGGTGGACAAACGCTATGTGCGCAACCCCGATCCGCATCCGGACTGGCCGGAATATTATTGCGGCGAGAACAACGCCCAGATCGCCCTCGGCAAGGACAATTATTTCCTCAGCGCGGAGGGCCTGCTGATGCCGACCCGCAAGGATCAGCCGCCGCCGGACCTGCGCTATTTCAATGCGGGGCAGAAATGAGGATTGCGTCGTGACCGAAGTCCTGGCGGACTTCGAGGGACACTTCCTCGTAGTCCACCTTGGAAGCAGTCATGTCGGCAATGGCAATGCCATAAAGCGCCTTCCCGATCCGGCGGTCATCGATGGCCTTGTTGATCAGCTTGCGTCCCAACTGCGGCACGGCCTCGATCACGTCTGCCTCAATGCGCGACCGATGACGGTTGTGCGACATGTCGCCCATGGCCCCGGTTGCTCACCGCATCCCAGGTTGCGCTGGCCGGATCGTCAATCCCTCACCGCCCAGCACCGATGGCAATCGGCTCCTCCAGTGGCTCCAGCGCCTTGGCTACCATGGCGGGTTCGCGGGCGATGACGCGGAGATAGGCGAGCGCCGGGGCGTCCGGTTGCCGGCGATTTTGCTCCCAGTCGCGTAGCGTCCCGACGGGCAAATGAAACCGTGCCGCGAATTCGGCCTGCGAGAGCCTTAGGCGCGCCCGCACCGTTCGGGTGATCGCCGCGGCGGTCTCGCCGGCGGTCAGGATCGGCGCCGCATCCGGGTCTTCGGCCACATTACGAGCGACATCCGCATCGGTCTGGGCGTCGATCGCTCGCCAGTCGGTTGCATCGATCGTCTTGGCAAGCATGCCGGGGGTAACTTTCACGACAGCCATGTGCGTTGCTCCTGACGGCTGGCCTTGCGGACCGAAATGATCCGGTAGCTGCCCTCGCGCATCGTATAGGTGCAGGCGAACAGCCGCCCTGCAACCAAACCGAAGGCGTTGATCCGGGTTTCACCGTAATGCGACCGAACCGGATCGCGAGCCGCCTCGCTTACCCCAAAAGGCTGGACCCCACACATCACACGACGATATCCCTCACCTGCTTTGCCCGTTGCACGCATGCCCCCAGCAAAAACCCAAGATCGGTGCCGGTCGAGACATAACGCGCGCCCATATGCACGAACTCCTCGACCAGCTTCGGCTTGGTGGCGAGGCCGCCGACGCCGACATGCTTGCCGTGCCGGCGGCAGGCCGCGATCGTCGCCGCGTAGGCTTCGCGCACCTTGGGATGCTCGTATTGCTCCGGAATGCCCCAGTCGCACAAAAGATCATTGGTGCCGATCATCACCATGTTGACGCCCGGAACGGCGGCGATGTCCTCGGCATTGGCGAGAGCTTCGGCATTCTCGAACTGCACCATCACGGTGGTCGCATCGTTGAGTGCGGCAAAAGCCTCTGCGGCCGGGAAGCTGCGATAGTGGAGGTGCGGCAGCCCGCCCGCGTTCGATCGGGTGCCGAAGGGGGGAAATTTCGCCGCCTGCACCACCGCGCGGGCTTCCGCGGCCGTACCGATATGCGGTGCGATGACGCCGAGCGCGCCGCCTTCCAGCACCCGGGTGATGTATTCCGGCGTGTTGGCGGGCACGCGCACGAAGGGTGCGATGCCGATCGCGAGCGCCGCGAGGCAGATGTGGCTGGTGGTTTCGATCGAGGCTGCGCAATGCTCCATATCGACGTAGATCGTGTCGAAGCCGGCGGTCTTGGCGACCTGGGCGATTTCGGGCTGGCGCACCAGTCGCACCGTCATCGATGCCACCACCTCGTCACGCGCGAGCTTGTCCTTGACGTTGTTACGCAGAATATCGCCGGCCGTCATGTTTGGCTTTCCTCGGGTTTTGCGGCTGCCGCGTGACAGGGGGCAAAAGTTTGCGGGCGGGAGCGCGGGCGTCTCGCCCGCCGGGTAACACCAACCGTTCGGATTTGCTTCACGGATCGGATGTGATTGACGGGAGCACGGTCGAGACCGCGCTCCGGTGCCAAAGCCACGACTTTTGCCCACCTTCAGCGCCACCGGTGGGCACGGCGCGCGTGAGGGAAGTAACTCCGCTCTCGGCCGTGCGTGGCGCCTTTGCCCACCCTACGGTTTCGCGATTTGGAGCGTCACAACCTAGACTAGTTTTGCGACCGTTTAAAATAGCGCAGATCCGGCGGCGGCTGATCTTTCTTGGCCGGCATCAACATGCCTTCGCCGCTCAGAAAATAGTTTTCATCGCCGATATGCACATGCCCTTGGCTCGCCGCACAGACATATTCCGTCCAGCGGGCCTGCTTGCTCGGGGTGGTGCGGTATTGTTTGTCCGCCGTCCACGGGCGCGTCAGCGCATGGTCGATGACGGTGATCTGGTTATGCAGGATTTTGGGGTTATCCTTGTCGAGATAAAACCGTTCCTTGACGATGGTCTGGTTGTCGGCGTGCAGCGGAATGCCGTCCGAGCCGAATACGCGCGGCCCCTTGAACCCACGGGTCTCGACCTCCAGTGTATCGAAACGGCCGTCGCCGTCCTCGTCCAACCATTTGCCGATCGAATAGCCGCCCTGATAGGCGGGTTCGATGGTCTCCGGCCAGTCGCGCCCGTCCGTAAAGATACGCCGCTGCGACAAATGGGTATCGCTGGTCAGGATATAGGTCACGTCCGGCAGGACGACGATTTCCATCGGCTGATACACGTTCATCATGGCGGGGAGGCCCCAGGCCCGGCATTGCCAGCCGGACGTGGTGCCGAATCCGCCGGCGGCCTGATCGGCGAGATTGGCCTCGAAAATGGCCTGATACTCCGGCGTCAGGGGTGCCTGCTGCCCCCGC
Source organism: uncultured Alphaproteobacteria bacterium (assembly GCA_963802745.1). Classification (GTDB taxonomy): domain Bacteria; phylum Pseudomonadota; class Alphaproteobacteria; order Rhizobiales; family Xanthobacteraceae; genus JAJPKK01. Next base: position 26,515 of record CAWDKL010000004.1, read on the forward strand.
CCTGCCGGCTTGCTGGGGTCGAATGACGGCTGGCCTGCCCCGCCCGGAACCGGGGAACGAGTCCACTGGCCCCGCAGGTCCGGATATTGCGCATCGTCGAACGCCTGCACCGTCAGGGTGCTTGCACACAGCGCCGTCATGAGAATTACGGTGGGAATCGCGATACGGTGATGCATGGAAATCTCCCCGTCGTCGGCGCCGCAGCCCTGGCGCGGGCACCGTCTCAGCGGGCCGCACACCTTCGCCCTCGCGGAGGGTAGCGCCGAAAGATGCCACGCTTAAAGCTACACCACAAACCGCATGGTGCGGAAGGGCTGTCCATAGCCGGGGTGGCAGGGAAGATGCGGGGTGCGTGGAACCGCGCCGGATGGCCTGCACTCAACACTTGGGCGACGGAAATCGCGGGCACTGTTCAAGCGCCCATCACGTCAATCCCAAGCCACGTCAATCCCAAGCCGAAAGCTTATGCCGAAACGATCGCCGCGATGTCGCGTTGCTCCTCAAGGTCGTCCTCGAGCTCCGCCTCGACGGCGTCGGCCGCTGACACCTGCGTCCAGGTAATAATTTCGAACTGGCCGTCCAGGTTTTCCGCAACGGCGGTACAACTCTCGACCCAATCGCCGCAATTGATGTAGGTGACGCCGAAATCGTTGTGGATGGCGGCGTGGTGGATATGGCCGCAGATGACACCATCGGTGGTGCTCCGCTTCGCCTCCAGCACCAGCGTCTTCTCGAACTCGCCGATGTAATTGACAGCGTTCTTGACCTTCTGCTTGGCCCATTGCGACAACGACCAGTAGCCGAAGCCTAGGCGCCGGCGAACATTGTTGAAGACGCTGTTGATCACCAGGGCGACCGTGTAGGCATGGTCGCCCAGATAGGCGAGCCAGCGGGCCTGTGTCACCACGAGGTCGAAATGATCGCCGTGGATCACCAGATACCGGCGACCGTCGGCAGCCTCGTGAATGTGCTGTTCGGCCACCTCGATCCCGCCGAAATGGGTGCCGTAATATTGGCGCAGAAACTCGTCGTGATTGCCTGGCACGTAAATCATACGCGATCCCTTGCGGGCCTTGCGCAGCAGCTTCTGCACCACGTCGTTATGGGCCTGCGGCCAGTACCACGTCGCCCGCAGCCGCCAGCCGTCGACGATATCGCCGACCAGATAAATCGTATCGGCATCATGGTAGCGGAGGAAATCGAGCAGCAAGTCCGCTTTGCATCCGCGCGTTCCGAGATGGACGTCGGAAATGAAGAGGGCACGAAAATGCCGCACGCCGTCGTCCATCGCCATGAGTGCCTCGTTCGATTTGCAAATCGGACAAGCCGTTACGGGAGTCGTATTGCGAGCAAATGACAGTGGTCATAGCATGGCGCTAAAGACCAACCGCACGGCCGCCGGCATCCCGTTGGTGGTATCTCCAAGCGCCCCCCCCCGCGGCACTTGCGTCGGAGGGGGAGAAACACCCTAAGGACAGCAAACGTAGTCCATGTAACGGCCGTGTCGAATCATCGTCTCGGCGGCATGCCCGCGCATGCCGCGGGGATCCACCCCTTCCTTGCGGCGGTTCTATGATAAAGACGTGGATGCGGGGACTTGGCCCGGCCATGACTCCCAAGTGTTCCGACGCGACCGGAATCCGGTCTCGGTTGTTGCACCAAGAGACGCACGAGAGCAGCTCTCCATGATCGACATCGCCAGCGGACATCCGGCCATCGACCACTATCTCGCGCAAAATTACGAGCGGGTGCTGGGCATGTCGTCCCAATTCGCCGCGGCGATCTGCGGACACCTGATCCGCCGGCAGACGGAATTGGGCATCAGGGGTGATCTTGTGGAAATCGGCACCTTCGCGGGACGCTTCTTCATCGCGATGGCGCTCGGGCTCGCGCCGGAGGAAACGGCGCTCGGCATCGACCGCTTCGATTGGCCCGATGCCGGCATCGAAGGCCGCTTTCTCGCCAACTGCGCCGCCCACGGTATCGCACCCGGCCGCTATTTGGCGTGGAAGGCGGACAGCCGGGAAATTTCCAGCGGCGCCCTGCGCGACCGGCTCGGCGGCAGACCGGTGCGATTCGCTCACATCGACAGCCACCATTCCGGCGAGTGCCTGATCAACGATCTGGACCTCGTCGGGCCGGTGCTGCATCCAGACGGAATCATTTGCCTGGACGACATGCTGCATCCGGGCTACCCGATGCTGGCGGCGGCGATATTCGACCATTTGGCCCGCCACCCTGACCTGCGCCTGCTTTGCATCGTCAACCGTGAGGATATTGTCGCGGCGCCCAAATTCCTGCTCTGCCGCCAGGCGGCGGTTGCACTTTACGAGCAGGACCTGCGCGATTCATTCGAACGGTTCATCTTTCCCCTTGGCGCCGACATGGAGACCTATTTCAGCCTCGTGCTGACGCCGCATCCACGGCTGGCCGAAATCGCGTGACCACGCGCCGGCGTCAAGCGGCGCGCGATGCCGCATTGCGGCAAACGAGCAGGTGCGGCAAGCTGGCAGCCGCCGCCGTCCGTGCCGCGGCTGCTTGAAACGTTGGAATCAAGAGATGACCATTCCGATCATCGTGGCCGCCGTCATTACGATACTGGTCCTTGGCGTCGGCGGCGCCATGACCACCGTGGGACCTTGGTATCGGAATCTGCCGAAGCCGTCATGGACGCCGCCCGAGTGGATATTCGGACCGGCCTGGACCCTTATTTTGGCACTGGCGGCATGGGCGGGCGTGCTGGCCTGGACCAGGGCGCCCGATTTCGCCGCGCAACTGAAGGTTGCCGTCCTGTTCGGGATCAATATTATCTTGCATCTGCTGTGGAGCCCGCTGTTCTTCAATCTGCGCCGGCCGGATTGGGCCCTGATCGAGGTCCCGTTCCTCTGGCTGTCCATCGCGGCGCTGATGGTCGGCATCGCGCCCTACTCGACACTGGCGGTGTGGCTGCTGCTGCCGTACCTCCTCTGGGTCGCGTTTGCGGCCTATCTCAATTTCACCATCGTGCGGATGAATCCGCCGTTCGGTTCGAAGGCCACCTGAGCCGGGCGCGGTCCGCGCTGTCGTCAAGGAAGTGAACGCAGCCATGCAGCAGCGCAGCGCCGGATACGGTGGCTTTTTCGTTCCGCACGACCTCGATCACCCGATCCGGGGCAGCGGCAGCGGTCCGCTCGCCGGGCTCACCGCCGCGGTGAAGGATATGTACGACATCGCCGGCACCCGTACCGGCGCCGGCAGCCCGGAATGGCGCGCAACCCATGAGCCCGCGCCGCGCCACGCGCCGGCGATCGAAACGATCCTCGCGGCGGGCGCTACAATCGTGGGCAAGGCGATCTGCGAAGAACTGTTCTTCAGCGTAACCGGCATCAATGCGCATTACGGCGCTCCGGCGAATGTCCGGGCGCCTGGGCGCATGCCGGGCGGATCGTCGAGCGGTTCAGCCGCCGCTGCTGCGGCGGGCGCGTGCGATTTTGCTCTCGGCAGCGACACCGGCGGCTCGGTGCGGGTGCCGGCCTCGTTCTGCGGGCTCTACGGCATCCGGCCGACCCATGGGCGGGTCGATCTCACCGGCGTCGTTGCGATGGCGCCGAGTTTCGACACCGCCGGGTGGTTGGCGGCGACACCCGGGGTATTCCGCCGCGTCGGCGGCGTCTTGCTTGGCGGCACGCGGGTTGACGCCAAGATCGACGATCTCATGATCGCGACCGATGCCTTCGCGCAGGCCGACGACGACGTCGCGGCGCTTGGCCTCGACCTGCTCGCCCGCGCCGCTGCCGTCCTGCCGCGGGCACGGGAAGCACGGATCGCACCCGGCGGTTTCGATCCCTGGCGCGAAGCCTTCCGAGTCGTCCAGGGCTATGAGGTCTGGCAGAGCTACGGGGCCTTCGTGACCGCCGCCAAGCCCAATCTCGGCCCCGGCATCAAGGAACGCATCGCCTATGCGGCGACCGTGCCGGAGCAAGCCGCCGCGGCAGCGCGCGCGATCGTGGCGGAAGCCCGTGCGCATATCCGCGCGCTGGTGCCACCCGGGACCGTGGTGGCGCTGCCGGCCGCGCCCTGCATCGCGCCGCGCCTCGACACCCCACCGGATGCGCTGGAATCGTTCCGCGTGCGGGTGATGCGGCTCACCTGCACCGCAGGCCTTGCGGGTTTGCCGCAGGTCGTCATCCCGGCCGGCACCGTCGCCGGCTGCCCGGCCGGGCTCTCTTTCATCGGCTGGGCCGGCGGCGATGAGGTTTTGCTCGATCTCGCCTGCGATCTCGCGCGCTTCTGCGGGATCGTGCACGCGTGACGGTAACAGCGGCGTCCGCTCCCGGTTGACGCCGGCCCAGGCGGCGGCGCATTTGACCTATCGATCGCCACTAAACTTGTTTTGCAGCCAAGCTTGTTGCAACCGGGCTTGGCGGCCGGCACATCGCGCCCGCGGGGGCACAGGGAGGAATTTGATGGCAAAGGTTGCGTTTCTCGGGCTCGGCGTGATGGGCTATCCGATGGCCGGGCATCTCAAGACCAAGGGCGGCCACGACGTGACGGTCTATAACCGCACCGCCGCCAAGGCCGAGAAATGGGTGGCGCAGTTCGGCGGGCGCGCGACGCCGACACCGCGGGCCGCGGCCGAGGGCCAGGATTTCGTCATGGCCTGCGTCGGCAACGACCATGATTTGCGCGAGGTGACGCTCGGCGCCGACGGCGCCTTTCACGGTTTGGCCAAGGGCGCGGTGTTCATGGACCACACCACGGCTTCGGCGGAAATCGCCCGTGAGCTTTATGCCGCCGCCAAGGCCGGCGGCTTCGACGCCATCGACGCCCCGGTGTCGGGCGGCCAGGCCGGCGCCGAAAACGGCGTGCTGACCGTGATGTGCGGCGGCGACGAGGCGCCGTTCGGCCGCGCCGAAAAGATCATCGCCGCTTATGCGCGCGCCTGCAATCTGCTGGGTGCGGCAGGCTCCGGCCAACTCGCCAAGATGTGCAACCAGATTTGCATCGCCGGCCTGGTGCAAGGCCTTGCCGAGGCGCTGCATTTCGCCAAGCGCGCCGACCTCGATATCGAGAAGCTGATTGCCACCATCTCCAAGGGCGCGGCGCAAAGCTGGCAGATGGAGAACCGCTACAAGACCATGGCGGCCGGCAAATTCGATTTCGGATTTGCGGTCGATTGGATGCGCAAGGATCTTGGCATCTGCCTCAACGAGGCGCGCCGCAACGGGGCCCACTTGCCGACGACGGCGCTGATCGACCAGTTTTACTCGGAAGTGCAGAAGATGGGCGGCAAGCGCTGGGACACGTCGAGCCTGATCGCGCTGTTGGACCGCTGAGCGCGGCGTGGGCCGTCGTCTGCCCGCGAAACGTCGGGGCCTGCGTTTCTTGGGCTGATGTTCTGGTGACGTAAGCCCAGATGCGCAAATCGTCCGATTGCCCAAGCTGGAGGCCTTCCGCGCCGTATCGGATCGCCGATCCTCTTGTTGCCCCGCAGCGCGGAGCCCGGCGACAGCGTCGAAGCCTGCCTCCGCTCGGAAGCAATCCAATAAAACACAACACCTGTCACGCCCGCTGTGGCTCTCATTTGCAACGGCTGGGCCAATGTGGTGGTGGGCAATCCGCCGTGGTTTCGTTTCGCCATATGAGCCGGAGCTGCAAAAGCGGTTTCGCGACATGTCCAAGGGCGAACGGTTTATGTCGGTGCAAAATTCGCACGCAAAGCGATTTGTGCGCGCTGTTTACCGTGCGCGCGGTGTCGCTCATCTGCGCTCGGCGGCGGATTGCTTCGTGCTGCACTGGCGGCGCTCACGCGTGGCAGTTGAAAAGCTGCGGGCCGGTTCGTTCTCCAGTGCGCGTATTGCTGGGACGAAGTGTGGACGATGGACGACAGCGTGCAACCGCTGTTTCGGTGCGTCCTGCGTGGTGTTCGGGGGCGGGCCACCGCGAAGCCACTTCCGAATGTTGTGCGAGCGTACTCTGGATTCTACTTTTCGGGACGCACATGAAGAAATCGCGACAAACGGCTGAAGGTGATCGAAAACCGAAACCGGGGGATTCCGGCGGTTCGGTACGCAGTGCGTTCGGCAGGGCGCGACGCTTGTTCTCGTATGCTCTGTTTGTTGAGCGCAAAGCATGGAAGGCTCGGTGGCAATCACGCTCCATTCGTTGCAGTCGCGTAGTGGTCAGGAGAACAGCGTGGAAGATTTGCTGGAGTTGAGCATAGCGTCGAAGCGCAGTTTCTTCATAGGGTTCTGCTGGGCGAAAGCATTTTGCCGCGACGCCGAACGCCTTGCCGCATCCGTCGTGTTGCCGGAAGGCATAAAGTTTCAGCAAGCCAGAAAGTGGGTGCGCGATGCGCTGACCGAGGCCGGCATCTCGCCGCGCATCGACGATCTGGTGGCACGCCTACTCGATGAAACGTGAGAAGTCAAGGCTTGACCTCAACGCGGAAGGGTCGCCGACATCACTCGCCATAGGTCACGGGAGCCACGGTGCCGGCCAACTCGTGCTCCTGGGGAGTGAGCCCTTCGCGCCGATGCCGCCGCCGATCCTCATGTTGCCCATGACGCGAAACACACGATATGACTCCCGCCATCATGCGCACGCGCTCCCCCGAGCGGCGAGCGCGCCCATCGGAGGACCTTGCGACATGATCGACGTGCATTATTGGACGACGCCCAACGGCCACAAAGTCACGATCTTTCTCGAAGAGACCGGGTTGCCGTACAAGATTTTTCCCGTGAACATCGGCAAGGGCGAACAGTTCGAGCGCAAGTTTTTGACGATTTCGCCCAATAACCGGATTCCCGCCATCGTGGATCACGATCCGCCGGACGGCGGGGCGCCGATATCGGTGTTCGAATCCGGCGCGATCCTGTTCTATCTCGCGAACAAGACCGGCCAATTCATCTCGCAGGACATGCGCATCCGGGTGCAGACGCTCGAATGGCTGTTCTGGCAGATGGGCAATCTCGGCCCGATGTCGGGGCAGAACAATCATTTCGCCCACTACGCGGTCGACAAGCTTCCCTATGCGATCGACCGCTATCGCAACGAGGTGAACCGGCTCTACGGCGTGCTCGACCGCCGCCTGGCGGAGCGGCCCTATCTTGCCGGCGAGTATTCGATCGCCGACATGGCGAGCTATCCGTGGGTGGTGCCGCACGAGCGGCAGGGCCAGAACATCGCAGATTTCCCGCATGTGAAACGCTGGCTCGATGCCATCGCGGCGCGGCCCGCGGTGGTGCGCGCCTATGCGCTGGTCAAGGCGGTCAACCCCAGTCAGGGGGGCATCCGCAGCGCGGAAGAGCGTGCCATCCTGTTCGGCCAGACCGCCGCCTCCGTGCAAGCCGCCGTGCGCTGAACCGGCGCCTCAAAGACGTTTCGGATCACACGCCGTGGAAGGCGCGATACCAGTCAACGAACGCCTTGATGCCGACTGCGATCGGCGTGTCGGGAGCAAAGCCGACGGCTTGCCGCAAGGCTTCAACGTCGGCGCAGGTCTCCTGCACGTCGCCCGGCTGCATCGGCAGCAGTTCCGGGACCGCCTGCCTGCCGAGCGCGGCTTCGAGCAGCCGCACCACCTCCATGAGTTCGACCGGGCTGTGGTTGCCGATATTATAGACGCGCCAGGGCGCGCGGCTGCTCGCCGGATCCGGATCGTCGCCCGACCATGCGGCATTGCCCTGCGGCACATGATCGATCAGTTTGACCACCGCGGTGGCGACATCGTCCACATAGGTGAAATCGCGCCGCATGTCGCCGCGGTTGAATAGCTTAATCGGACGGCCTTCCAGAATAGCCGCGGCGAACAGCCACATCGCCATGTCGGGGCGCCCCCAGGGACCGTAGACGGTGAAAAACCGCAAACCGGTGACCGGCAGTCCGAACAGGTGCGCATAGGCATGGGCCATCAACTCGTTGGCCTTCTTGGTGGCGCCATAGAGGCTAAGCGGATGGTCAACATTTTGCGTCACGGTGAACGGCATCTTGGTATTGGCGCCGTAGACGGACGAGGATGACGCATAGAGCAGATGACGGGTTCCGGTGTGCCGGCAGCCCTCCAGCACGTTCAAGAACCCCGAAATATTGGAATCGATGTAGTCGTGCGGGGCGGTCAGCGAGTGGCGCACGCCCGCCTGGGCGGCGAGATGCACCACATTGGCGAAGCGGTGCTGCTCGAACAGCGCCGCCATCCCGCCGCGGTCGTTGAGATCGAGTTTTTGGAGCCGGAACGCAGCGTTGCGGGTCAACTCGGCGACGCGTGCCTCCTTGAGGCTGGGGTCGTAATAGGCGTTGAGGTTGTCGATCCCGACCACCGAACGGCCCGCCGCCAGCAGATGCCGCGAGACATGGAACCCGATGAACCCGGCCGCACCCGTCACCAGAATCGGCGGATCCGCCATGTGGCCCCCTTGCGTTTCGCGGGAGCCCGAAGTTGCAGCGAAGCTCCGCCCGCATCACGGCTAGGCGGCCGGCGCCCGGTACGTCAAGTCTGTTGCCGGCCGGTGTGCGATGCTATCGCTCTGGCGACCAAGCCGCGACGTGTTCGCACCGGGGCAATCCAGACACCACATGCCAGAGATCGACGACCGGGCGATATCGCAGAGCCGCGCGCAGCCGGCGCCGCGCCTCCTTTTTGTGGTCAGCGAGGACTGGTATTTCCTCTCGCATCGTCTCCCGATGGCGCGCGCCGCCCGCGCCGCCGGTTTCGCGGTGCATGTCGCCACCACGGTCGGCAAGGACGCCGACGGCATCCGGCGCGAGGGATTCGTGCTTCACCCGGTGAGCTTTGCCCGCGGCCGCCTGTCGCCGGCCCGCTCATTGGCGACCATTATTGCGCTCAGACGATGCTATCGCGCCGTCGATCCGGCCATCGTTCACCATGTGGCGCTGCAGCCGACTTTGCTCGGCATCATCGCCGCGGTCGGATGCCGATTCGCGAGCGTCTACGGCATCACCGGCCTTGGCTATGTGTTCATCGGGGAACCCGATCGCGCCAACCTGCTGCGGCGCGCCTTCCGGACGCTGCTGCGCCTCGGCTTGAACCGGCGCTGCGCCGTCGGCATCGTGCAAAATCCCGACGACCGCGAGGCGCTCACGGCGTTCGGCGTCAAGGCCGATCATCTGGTGCTGATTCCAGGCTCCGGGGTCGATGCCGATAGGCTGCGCCCGATGCCGGAGCCGGACGGTCCGGTGACGTTTGCCTATGTGGGGCGCATGCTCGAGGACAAGGGCGTGCGCACGCTGATCGATGCCTATCGGATCGTTCGAGCGAAAAATCCTTCATGCCGTCTGCTGCTTGCCGGCACGCCCGATCCGGCCAACCCGGCCAGTATTGCGGAAAGCGAAGTGGCTGCATGGGGCCGCGAGGACGGCATCACCTGGCTGGGTCACGTTACCGACATCGCCACCGTGTGGGCGCGTGCCCATATCGCGGTGCTGCCGTCTCGCCGCGAGGGCCTGCCCAAGACCTTGCTGGAAGCGGCGGCCTGCGGCCGGCCGCTGATCGCGACCGACGTGCCGGGATGTCGCGAAATCGCCATCCACGGCGAGACCGGCCTGCTGGTGCCGGCCGATGATCCGCAAGCCCTGGCCGCCGCGATGCTGCAGCTCGCAGATTCATCACCGCTGCGGCTTCGCCTGGGCGGCGCGGCGCGGCGGCTGGTGGACGAACGCTTCGCCGCCGGTCTCATCGGTGAGGCGACGGTCGCGCTGTATCGGCGGCTCTTGAAACAGTAGGACCGGGACTGTGACACAAGCTCCGGCCGCATCCCAAGCACCGTGCGCAGCACCGCGTCGCGAAGGATGGTCACCAATCGGCATCGGCAATGGGTAATATTCTGGAAGCGCTGCCGATGGGACTAAAATTGGCGATCATCGTCTCCTCCGCGCTCATCAGCGCCGCCTTGATCATGTCGCTGCGGCCGCTGTTGCGGCGCTACGCCCTGGCGCGGCCGAACGCCCGGTCCTCGCATGCCGTTCCGACGCCGCAGGGCGGCGGTATCGCGGTCGTTCTCGCCGTGCTGCTCGTGCTGGGGGGCGTGGCTGGCATGTCCGAGCCATTCGGCAGCGGCGCAGATTGATCTGCGGCCGCTCGCCGCCGCGATCCTGCTCTTGGCGGCCATCGGCGCCGCCGATGACATTCTCAATCTCCCGGTGCTGCCGCGGCTTGCCGCGCAGGCGGTGGCGGTGGGCGCGGTGGTAATGCTTCTCCCCGCCCAAATGCGCGTGCTTCCGGCCGTGCCCATCACCGCCGAGCGCTGGACTCGAAATCATTGCCGGCCTTTGGTTCGTCAATCTGACCAATTTCATGGACGGCATCGATTGGATGACGGTGGCGGAAACGGTTCCGGTCACCGCCGCGGTGTTTTTGTTCGGGCTGTTCGGGGCCGGGGCATCGTCCGCCGGACTGGTGGCACTTGCCCTGTGCGGCGCCATGCTGGGGTTTGCACCGTTCAACCGGCCGGTGGCAAAACTCTTTCTTGGCGATGTCGGCAGCCTGCCCATCGGGCTGATCCTGTTCTGGCTGCTCTTGATGCTGGCCGGCCGCGGCCATTTGGCGGCGGCGCTGTTGCTGCCGCTCTACTACTTGGCAGACGCCACTATCACGCTGCTGCTGCGCTGCGCGCGGGGCGAACGCATCACGCAGGCCCACCGCAGCCATTTCTACCAGCGCGCGACGGCTCGGGGCTTTTCGGTGCCGGCGGTCGTGCGGATGGTGTTCGCCACCAACGTGGCGCTCACCGCGCTCGCCGCTCTGTCGATTTGGGCGTCATCTGTGCAGGTCGATATTGCTCTGCTGATCTGCGGCGCGGCTTTGGTGGCGGCGCTGCTTCACGTGATGGCGCGTGGCCCGGGACGAACCAAACCATGACCCGCGTGCTCGTCACCGGTGCGTCCGGCTTCGTCGGCCAGGCCCTCGTCCCGGCCTTGGCGGCGGCCGGATATGTGGTGCGCGCCGCCGTCCGCCGTCCGCCGGCAAGGTTCGATCCCGCGGTCGAGGCCGCCGCGCATGGCGACCTTGATGATGCCGTGGACTGGCGCCCCTTGCTCGCCGGCATCGACGCCGTGGTCCACCTGGCCGGCATCGCGCATACCGGCCCCGGCACCGCGCAAGCGCAGTACGACCGCGTCAATCACCGCGCCACCGCCGACCTGGCAGCCGCGAGTGCCGCCGCCGGGATCAAGCATCTGGTGTTGATGTCCAGCATCCGGGCGCAGAGCGGACCTGCGGCGGCGGGAATATTGACCGAGGCCGATGTGCCGCGGCCGACCGACCCATACGGGCGCTCCAAACTGGCGGCCGAAACCGCGGTGGCCAAATCGGGCGTCCCCTTCACGGTGCTGCGCCCCGTGCTGGTCTACGGCCCCGGCGTGAAGGGCAATTTGCGCACGCTGATGCAACTCGCGGCGCTGCCGGTCCCGTTGCCGTTCGGCGCTTTAACCAACCGCCGCTCGCTGGTGGGCATCGATAACCTCGTAGGCGCGATTATTCACGTCCTCGGCCACGCCGTCAGCCGCGGGGAGACCTATGTGGTGGCCGATCCCCAGCCGGTATCGGTCGCCGAGATCGTGGCGGCGCTGCGCGCCGGCATGGGCCGGAGGCCGTGGCTGGTTGCGGTTCCGCCGGGGGTGATACGGCTTGGCCTGGCGATGGGCGGCCGCGGCCGCGACTTCGCGCAGATCGGCGACGCGCTGGTGGCAAACCCGCGCAAGCTCATCGCATCGGGATGGCATCCAGATGCGGACACCTTGGCCGGACTTGCCGCGATGGCGAGAGCGGCCCTGGAGGCATGACCGCCATTTGCCAGATGCAATGTTGACCATAGCCGCAGAACTTGTAGTTTGGTGGCGGTTGATGCAATGCGCTCGTCACACGGCGACCGGTGCTCCGTGTCACGATTTGCGCGCCGAGCGCCCTGACGTTGGACGGTCGCACATGGCTTCTAATTCGCTGCAGGTTGAGCAATCGGGACCGCTTCCGCGTGTCTTCATCGGGAGTTCGTCGGCAGCACTGCCGCTCGCGCACGACATCGGCAGTGCGCTGAGACAGAACGATGACATCGAGGTGCAGGTTTGGAACCAAGGTATCTTCGAGCCTGGGGAAAACCTGCTCGATCGCCTGCTGCGGCTCATGAGCCTATTCGATTTCGCGGTTCTGGTTCTTAATGCCGACGACGTGACGTTGAGCAAGGATCAGGTGAGCGATGCGCCGCGTGACAACGTCATTTTTGAGCTCGGATTGTTCATGGGCGTGCTCGGCCGCCGGCGGACGTTTCCAGTCGTGGCGTTCAGCCAATCCGGCGATCTGAAATTGCCGAGCGATCTGGAAGGTCATTTGGCGTTACGTCTCGATTACGCCAAGCGAAAGGCTGACCCAAACTATTTGACCGGGGAGATCGCCAAACTTCGTGATCTCATCGAGAAGCGGTCGAAAGAATCGCCATTGTCGCTGCTGCCCTCCACCGCGCTTGCCTTTGGCTATGTCAAAAATTTCCTCATTCCGGTGCGTGACCACCTTGCTGATCTGCCGGAGCTCAAGGCCGGCGACCAGACATTCGATATCCGCCGCAACAATTTTGATTTCACGATTCTGGTGCCGATCGCTCTGGCGGACGCCGGCGTGGCCGGGAGAAACAATTACGTTCGAACGACGGGATTGGATTCGGTGGCCGTCGGGAAACCGCCAAGAGTTTACGACTTCTACGTTGATCCGAAACCGGAGAATGGGCGGGTTCAACTGGCGGACTACCCGACCACGCTTCGCGCTTCGCACGACGCTATTGGTCTCGTTCTCCGGCCCGGCGCCGTCGGCGAGGCCGCGGACGAGCGGTTGCGCATGGAAGAGCGGGAAATCAACAACTTCATCAAGGCGCTTGAACATCTCTTGAGAGAGCCGGAAGCGCGGTTTCCGCATCGGGTCAGGATCAAAAGAGTGACTGCCCACAGCTAACTTGGCAGAGGCCTTTTGTGGCACTGTTCATCATCGCACAAAACCTTGGTGATCATATCAGCCGCTCGATTGCGAGCTTTCGAAGGGACCATGCCATGGACCTGGACAGACGCGATGCATGTTTGTTGACGCTGGCGGCTGCCGGCGTTACGGTATTCGATCCGGCAATCGCTCAGCAACCGGTCGGTTTCGATCCGGTGGCTTTCGCCAAATTGCGGGCCGGTGAAATTGCGCGCGAAATAGCAAATAGCCCTCGCGATGTCTCGGTTCCGGAACCAGCCCGCGACACGGTTTTCATGACGGGGTTGCTGCTGCAGGCGGGCTTACGGGCTTTTCTGCCGGTTTCGCAGCGGCAGGGTGTCGCGCTGGCCGGGAGCGCCGGCACCGACGGATCCGCCGAATCTGGTCGAAGCTCAGGAAAACTTTCGCATCGTGTTCGAATCCGGCAAGGAAGCGACGGCGGCCCAGAAGCTCACCGCCCTCAAGGCCATCGACCTTGCCCAGCAGCAATTGGAACAGCAGGGATACAAATCGCTGGCCGCGGCGATTGCGAACTGGACCAAGGTTCAACGCGCCGCACTGTGAGCTCGCGCTCGTTGATGGCCGGAGGCCCATGCCGTTGCGGCTGGTTGATTTGGCCGATGCGCAGCAGCCGATGATGAGCGGAACTGTCGGCGAAAGTCTCGCTATCGTAAGGCCTTTCGCCACCGCCGGCGTGCCGGCATTGCCGTTCCATGAGCGCCACCGCTTGTGTATCCTGTCCGCCTGCTGTGCCAATGGCGCGACCAAACGCGATCCGGCAGGCGCTCTGATCATGCAAGGGAGGATGATGATGTATCGAAGCTCGACCGGGGCGCTGCTGCTTGCCGCCGCGCTGTTTTTGACCGCAGGCGCCGCGCAGGCGGCCGAGGACGCCAAATACCCGAACTGGAAAGGCCAGTGGATCGTGATCAATCCGCGTTACGGCGGCCAGGCGGTCAAGTTCGACCCGACTAAGGCGTTCGGGCCGGCGCAGCAGGCGCCACTGACGCCGGAGTACCAGAAGATTCACGAGGCGAGCATGGCCGACCAGGCCAAGGGCGGGCTCGGCAATTACCCGACCGCGCGCTGCCTGCCGAGCGGCATGCCGCGCATCATGTCGGTGGGCGCGCAGGAATACGTCATTACGCCGGAGACCACCTATATTCTGGTCGGCACCGACATCCGCCGCATCTTCACCGACGGCCGCGACTTCCCCCCGGCAGACGCCGAGCCGAACTACTCCGGCTATTCGCTGGGCCGCTGGATCGACGAGGACGGCGACGGCCGTTACGACGTACTGGAGGTCGAAACGCGCGGCCCCTTCAAGGGCCCCCGCGCCTATGATGCGACCGGCCTGCCGCTGCATTTCGACAACGAATCGATCTTCAAGGAGCGGTTCCACCTCGACAAGAACGATCCGAACCTGCTGCACGACGAGATTACCGTCATCGACCACGCCCTGACGCGGCCATGGAGCGTCAACAAAACGTTTCGGCGTGATCCCAAGGCGCGCCCGAACTGGACGCTGACCTCCTGCACCGAAGGCAACAATCAGGTCGTCATCGGGTCGGAGAACTATTTTCTCAGTGGCGATGGCATGCTGATGCCAGCCAAGAAGGATCAGCCACCGCCGGATCTGCGGTACTTCAAGCAGAGTGGGAAGTAGCCGGACCGAGCGGGGGTTATTAGTCCTGACTCCCGGGGCCCGCGCAAGAGTGCGCGCCCCGGATTGTTGGTTCAGAATTCAGAACGCATAAAATTTTTGACGTAATGCATCTTCATACCGCTTCTTCGCAGCTTTCACTTTGTTACGAATGTCCTCTTCCCTAAAGTGTGCCTGCTCCCATCGATCAACCTCGGCTATCGAGTGATCGACCGACGCCAGCGCCTCTTCCTGCTTGATCGCATCTATCCATTCCTCGACCGCTGTTTTATATTCACTCCGCATCTGATCGAGTTCCGCAGTGTCATCGTTCATCTTTACACCTCATGAGACCGGATTCCGGTCACGTTGGAACATCTGAGAGTTATGTCCGGGCGAGGTCCCGGCCATCCACGCGTTTATCTCGAAACCGCCGCAAGCAAGACGTGGATGCTTGCGACAAACATGGACATCACGCCGAGACGATAATTCGACACGACCGGGACATAGCCTAACTGTTGTCAACAAACAAAGAGCCAGTCGCACCTTGCAGTTTGAAGCGCATTTTTTTGTCAGCACATTTGTGAAAATCCCGGAATGGTCCACAACTGGCCGTGCTGGTACTGGGGATCTCGTTGAACCAAATATTTGGCTGCGTGCAATTCGCAACCAAACCGATTTACGTAAGGCCATCTAATAGATGGACGGCACATAGAGTTCGGGCAGGATCGGCGAGCGTACGTAGTCCGGCTTGTGCTCGCGCTCGGGCAGTACGATCGGCTCGTGCTCGACGTCCCCGTAGGGGATTTGCTGCAGCAGGTGGTGTATGCAGTTGAGGCGGGCCTTCTTCTTGTTGATGCCCTCGACGATCCACCAGCGCGCCTCCGGAATATGCGTGCGCGCCAGCATCTCCTCCTTGGCCTTGGTGTATTCCTCCCAGCGGCGCCGCAACTCCAGGTCCATGGGGCTCAGCTTCCACTGCTTGAGCGGATCGTGAATGCGCATCAGAAAGCGCAGGTTCTGCTCGTCGTCGGTGATCGAGAACCAGTATTTGATCAAGATGATGCCGGAGCGCACCAGCATCCGCTCGAACTCCGGCACCGAGCGGAAGAATTCCTCGATCTCCTCCGCGCTGCAGAAGCCCATGACGCGCTCCACGCCGGCGCGGTTGTACCAACTGCGGTCGAACAGCACGATCTCGCCGGCCCCCGGCAAGTGCTCCGCATAGCGCTGGAAATACCACTGAGTGCGCTCCCGCGCGGTCGGCGCGGGCAGCGCCACGGTCCGGCAGATGCGCGGGTTGAGCCGCTGGTTGATGCGCTTGATGATACCGCCCTTGCCGGCCGCGTCGCGGCCTTCGAACAGCACCACGACTTTCAGCTTCTGGTGCACCACCCAGTCCTGCAGCTTCACCAGTTCCCGTTGCAGCCGCAACAGTTCCTTAAAGTAAAAACTGCGGTCGATGGTTTCCTGCAATGGGTGGTCGATGACGTTGTCGAGGAGCCGCGCCAACCGCTCGTCGTCGATCTCCATTTCCAGTTCTTCATCGACGCTGTCCACGATCTCGTCATGGAGCCGATCCTGAAGGCTGGCGTTTTCGTTTTCGGCGCTCATTTGCAAATGCTCCTGTGGGGTCCGCATCCAGACCAGACGCGGCATTGCCGATCGGGCGGGCCAGAAAGCGTGCTGTCGCTGTGATCGTGCGGGTCGCGTGTGACAGCTATGCGACACACACGCGTTCGCCCGCATGTGCCTGCGCGTGCACGATGTGGGTGATACCAACCTGTACCATTGGTGGCTCGTCGAGCCGGCGCCTCTTGCCGGCATTCGCGTTCAACATCGTACAAATTCAACGCCGGGCGGTGCCCGGCATTGGCGGTGAAGATGGGGCACCTTGGTGGGGATTTACGGCATAAAGGCCTGGCGATTGTAGTCATACACCACCCGCCCATAGGGCAGGGTGAGATCCGCCAGGAAATGGTGCGCGCCGACGACATGCCGCACCGGCAGGTCGGCCACGGGTGCATTGACATGCGGCACCAAGTGCAGGCGGCCGGGCCCGATCCATGATCCCTTGACGACGATGTTGGTGAGGTTGATCGCGACCAGCTGGCAGATTTCCGGGCGGCCGTCAACGCCCGGGATCAGCTTCAGGTTGATCTGGGTCTTGGACAATGTGGCGGTGGTACGCTCGCCATTGCCCGCCATCGCTTCGTGCTTGTAGCCCATCGTCCCCATGGCGACGAGCTGGCCAGCATATTCAAGCGTTCCGGTCAGCGTGTCCTTGACGATCTCCAGCTTGGGATGGGCGTATTTCTTGGGGAAACCCCGAATCTCGCGGCCGGCAGCGATTGGCGGGTCATCGTCGAGATACATCTGCATGACGAAATTGACCTCTTCGCCGCGCAGCCGCGCCGGAATGACCATCCCGGACTCGGTGTAGCTGCCAAATCCGGAACTGTCGGGCATCTTGATCCATTCATAATACACGAGCGGCCGATCGATCGGCTCCAGCGGCTCCGGCAATTGCGCCCGGATGAGGTCCGCGTCGGTTTCGTAGGTGATGACGAGAAACTCGCGGTCGATGAACCGGTACGGGCCGGCCGGATAGCTTGGCCCGGCCGCGGGCATCGACGGGAGCTTGAGAACATCTTCCTGGCGCATGATCGCTTTCCGTCAGTGAGCGGCCCGGTTTCTCGCAGGCCGGGGTATCCAAGTCCCGGTGGTCCGCCATCGCCCGTTCGCAAGCGGACGAGCCCGCCGGTCGGCCGCGCGCGGGATGAGTGTGGATTGGGAACCCGCCCGCACACGCGGCCGCTCCCGATCCGATTGCCCACGCCTAGAGTGGCAAGCTGACAGGTCCATGAACAAATTCCTTCGCATTTGCGACATGACCGTTCGCTACAATTCCGTCGGTCAAAACGGCATGTCATGACACGGTCACGCATGCCCGGACATGCTGATAGCGACACGAGGAGCAACATCACGATGGACGCCAGCACCAACGATCCGCGGGATTACCAGCCCCAAGATTCGGCCCGGACATGGCGACCGCCCGGATGCGAACGGATCGCACTGGTGCTGCAAGGCGGCGGCGCGCTCGGTGCTTATCAGGCGGGCGTCTATCAGGCGCTCCATGAAGCCGACATCGAACCGGATTGGGTGTCGGGCGTGTCGATCGGCGCCATCAATTCGGCGATCATCGCCGGCAATTCCCGCAAGCGCCGATTGGACCGGCTGCGCACGTTCTGGGAGCGCATCACCGAGCGCCGGATCTGGAGCTTCACGCCGGATGGCGACGTGTTCCGCCAGGCGCGCAATGCCGTGAGCGCGTGGATGACCATGGTGCAGGGGCAGCCCGGGTTCTTCGTGCCGCGCAATCCCAATCCCTGGCTCAGCTTCCCCGGCGCGCAAACCGCGACGAGCTATTACGAAACCTCTCCGCTGCGCGAAACCCTTGAGGAGCTGGTCGATTTTTCCATGATCAACGAGCGGATCGTGCAATTCTCGGTCGGCGCCGTCAACGTGCTCAGCGGCAACTTCATCTATTTCGACAATGCCCGCGAAATCATCCGGCCCGAGCATGTGATGGCAAGCGGCGCGCTGCCGCCGGCGTTGCCGATGGTCAAGATCGGCACCGATCATTTTTGGGACGGCGGTATCGTGTCCAACACGCCGCTGCAGCACCTGCTCGACGAAGACGACCGCATCAACACCTTGATCTTCCAGATCGACCTGTTCAGCGCCCGCGGCGTGCTGCCGCGTGACATCCACGATGTGATGGCCCGGCACAAGGACATCATGTATTCCTCGCGCACCCGCAATAATACCGATGTCTACCGCAAACTCCATACCTGGAAGCGGCGGCTCTATCACGCACTGGAAAAGGTCCCGGCCGACCGGCTATCGCCGGAAGAGGCCAAGCTCAAGGCCGAACTCGCCGACCTGCCGGAGATCACCATCCTGCAGATGATCTACCAGCAGAAGGCCTATGAGGGGCACGCCAAGGACCACGAATTTTCCGGCACCTCGATGCGCGAGCATTGGCAAAGCGGCTACGAAGACACCAAGCGAACGCTGCGCCGCACCGACTGGCTCGCCATGCCGCCCCACGGCGCCGGCATCGTGGTTCACGACGTCCATCGCGAAGATGATAGGTGACCCAGCGCCCATGACCGAACGGCAGGCCTCCCGCCAGACTAGCCCCGCGATGCCAACCCGGGGGGGCACTTCAAGATCGACCTGATCCTGAAAGTCTCAAACGTGCAAAACCCGAATGCTTAGCGCATAAAAAAGCGTTCTTCGAGCATTCTCCATTCGGGACCGGTTGTAATTTTGATCAGGGACCGGTCAATTGATCTTTTGAGCGGACTATTTACGGGCAGCGCAACCGCCATATAGGCGGGGGCAAGCAAGCCCTGCGGAATCTCGAGGACTTTCGCGTAGCGCCTGGAAACGAAATACTGCAACGCGCCCACGCTATTGACGACCGCCCCGGATTGTCCGTTGGCCAGCGCGTCGAGCGCGGTCGGCAGGTCTTTATATTTTACGTATTGAAGATGCAGTTCATCGAGATACTCCGCGCCCGAGGACTGAGCCACCGCTGCAAGCTTTCTCGCTCTTAGATCGATCGCTGCGACTGCGTCGCCCGTTCCAACGCGCTCCGCAGTCAATCGAGAGACCAGATTGGTCGATAGCAGTGAAATCAGAACCACGCTGCCCATCATCCAGAGGATGGCGACGACGCGGCCCATATTGGTTTTCGGTGTCTTGTCGCCATAGCCCACGGTTGTCATCGTCACGGCGGCCCAATAGAGGCCGTCGCGCAACGTCACGACCGAGGATTCTGACCCCGGCAGTTTGGAACGTACCGGTCGTTCGATAAACCACATGGCGACTCCAATCAGAATAAGCATTGCCAGAGTCGCAAGAATCAAAGCACTGAGCTCGGCCGCCGCCGCCGCATAGGACTTGAGCGCAAAAAACGGCCCGGTTTCCTTTCGTACCGCGACGGCTACGCCCGATCGATGGGTGGGATACGAAAAATCGATACGCGCATCCCGTTCCGGCGTAATCGTGATCGCGCCGATCGCCGCATCGAAACGACCTTGCTCAAGCCCGCTGAGAATCGTTTCCATATCGGCAACCGGGAACAGCTTGAATGTCCATTCCATATGTTCCGCAACCCTGCGCCACAGGTCAACGCTGACGCCGGAAATCGAACCATCGGTGTCGACGTAACCGTAAGGAGGGACGTCATAGACGGCGATCCGCAGTGATTCCGTCCCGCGTTGCTCAGCAGCAAAGGAACAAACGATGGCGGCCGCCAGGCAAGCGCCAACGCCGACGCTGGTCAGCACAAATCGGAATCGCGATCCGACCGAAGGGGTTACAATACCGATTGTTGGATGGAAACGGCGATTGTTCATGACCGACCGGAAACATGTCCTGGCAACACAAAGGGCGGATCACGCAATGACGCTGTGCGATGAACATTTCATGTCATCGCGATCGCCTGCCGCATACCCCGGCACGCGCCGGTCGGCCCTCCGGGTGAAGTCTGGCATCAGAGCTCCGTCGGGAACTCGTCTGGGGCGGCATTTCCCACACGCGCATCCCCGCCGGTCTTGGCCTTGTCATGGTCGGCTGCCAAGCGGATGACCTTGAGCGGCGATTGCGAACTAACGCAATGCCGCAAACCGCTCGTCATTCCACCGTCAAGGTTTGGGCGGCAAACATAAGCAGACGCATGATCGGCTTCGATGAGCGTTCGGAATTCGCGTGTTTTCATTGCGGGGCGTTGTTCGCTCCCGTTGGGATGGTCTGATGCCAGCGCTGCACGCTTTTCCGAGTTGGCTCATCGATGGGTATCGCGATTTTCGCGTCGGCCGCATGCCGACCGAACGCGAGCGCTATCGTGATCTTGCCAAGCGCGGGCAATCACCCGCCACGATGATCATCGGCTGCTGCGATTCGCGCGTCTCGCCGGAAGTCATCTTCGACAGCCATCCGGGTGAGCTGTTCGTGGTGCGTAACATCGCCAACCTAGTTCCCGCCTACACGTCGGACGGCACCTGCCACGGCGTGTTCGCGGCGCTCGAGTTCGCGGTGCAAGTGCTCAAGGTCGAGCACATCATTGTGCTCGGCCATGCGCGCTGCGGCGGCATTCGGGCCTATGCGGAGCACGGGCCGCCGCTGGCGCCGGGAGACTCGATTCACAAATGGATGTCGATGATCGCTCCCGCCGCCGAGCTTGCCGGACCTCGCTCGAGCGATGCGGATTACCTCACCCGCTTGGAGCAAGCCTCGATCGCCAAAAGCCTCGAAAACCTGATGACTTTTTCCTATGTGGCTGAAGCCGTCAGGCGCGGCGCTCTGGCGCTGCATGGCGCCTATTTCGACGTGGAAACCGGCCAGGTATTCGTGCGTGCAGGCGCCGTCTATGTGGAGATAACCGCGGAGCCCCCGGATGTGGCGTCGCGGATGTGACCACCGCTCACGGCAGTGCGCTGCGCGGAACGATTACTGTCGGCCGGTGATATCGGTCGTGGCGCGGCGGAGGATTTCGGCGATGCGCCGACTTTCCTCGGTTGAGACATGCTTGCGCTCGTGCAACGCACGCCGCAAGTCCCGGCGCGCCTGGCGCAGTTCCTTGCTGTCGCGATCGTCACCATCGTCCCCGGCGTCTCGGTCCACAAAAGCCCGGCGGACATCGCCCATGCGGTGGCTTATACGCTCAAGCTGGGAGAGCAACGCCTCGACGGCGGCGCGGTTCTGATTTAGGTAGTCGCGTCCCTGCTCCGTAATCTGGTATAGTTTCTTCGTGCCTTCAGGCAGAACGGAAGCGTAACCGGCCTCCTCCAGATAGGTTAAGGCCGGATAGACCATGCCGGGGCTTGGCACATAGTAGCCACCCGACCGTTCCTCCAGCACCCGGATCAGGTCGTAACCGTGGTTCGGCTTTTCGGCGATCAACGCCAGGAGAAGCAGTTGAAGATCGTCGGAAGCGAGCTTGCGTCCGGCCCGAAATCCGGCGCTGTCGAATCCACCTTCTCCCATGATAGCGCCGATGAAGTGTGCGAAGCCGCGACCGCGGCGATGCTTGCCCATGCCATGCAGGCTGCCGGGAACGCGGTCGCCAAAATTGCGAATGATACCGCGGAAGTGATGATGCATTGGGGTGTGTCCTCAGTCGTGTTGGTGATGCGCTAGCTATATCGTACGACATATCTTACGAAAGAAAACGGCGCATGTCCAGCGAATTCTCGCCAGAGCCTCAGGGTCGATGCGCGCCCGTCTTGGAGTTGTCGCAAGTCTGTCATCTGCGGCTGCTACCCGCATTGATACAGACGTTCCTGCTTTCGTTCGAAGTTCTTACTCGACCGAAAGTTTTTGGAATTGACCTGCCTCTGTAAAGCGGCCGATGTGAGGTACCAAATGCAAGTTGCGGAGCACAATGGACACCCCGCTCACGGCCATTCCGGTACCACAGAGACCGAATTCTCGAACGACATTCATGACGCTGCCGAAAGTCATGATAGTACCAACGAGGCGGTGACAGTGGCCGCCACGGTGGGGGTCGTCGCGATTGGGGCGGCATTGTTCGAGGTTGCGCTGCTGCCGGGCATTGCGCTCGGCGTCGCCGCCATGCTGGCGCCGAAATACGTGCCGAGAATGGGTGCGGCCTTGACGCCGATGTTCCGCTCCTCGGTGCGCGGAGCTTATAAGCTTGGCCAGAAGACTCGCGAAATGGTAGCGGAAGCCAAAGAGCAGGTGCAGGACATCGTCGCCGAAGTGCATGCGGAAAGCGAAACGGCGAAGCCGGCCGAGAAAGCGCCGGCCGATTTCCCGCGCGCGTGATGTCGGTACAACCATTTGGCGGTCTGCTGATTCATGAAAGTTAAACTAAAGATCGCCCATCAGGTGCCCGGGCGAATCCGGATGAAAATCCGCGGAGCGAAGGGTAATCCGGAGCAGTTGGAGCAAATCAAGCAAGCCTTCGGCCTGATTCCGGGCGTAGAAGAGGTCTCCGTGCACCCCGATAGTGGCAGTGTGGTGCTTAGATACGACGCCCATCAGTACGATGAGTTTCACGCCCGGTTTTGCCATTATTGCAACCAGTATCATGCGAGTGATGCCGCACTGCTGCGACCACCCACCAATGAAATCGACGCGTTGGCGAACAAAATTCAGCAGGAAGCCGAATTTTTAGCACAGCATTCCGACTCCGCGCGCGCGGTCGTGCAATTTTGCAAAAGTGCGGACCGCGAGATCAAGATCGCCACCGACAACGTGCTCGATCTGAAAATGATCCTGGCGGTCGGGGTGGTGGGCCTCACGGTCTTTGAGGTGGGCGCGACCGCTGCTACGCCGGTGTGGGTGACGATCTCGCTGTTCGGACTGAACCATTTCATCGAAATGCAGGCCATCAAGGATTCGACGCGGCACGATGCCGCAAAAATTCAACCCGCTCCCGTCGCGCCGGCGCCTTCGCGTGCTTTGCGAAATGAAGGCGCAGCCTGACGAAGCGGCGGCCGCGCGATACATAAAGGCGCCCGGATGGACTTTGCCATACGTCACTATTTGCCTGGGCGGATACGGCTTCATATGCCGGAGCTGTGCCGCAAGCCGTCGGTCGCCGAAGCTGCGGCGGGCTGGCTGCGCGGTCAACCGGGGATCAAAGCCGCTCGGCTCAACCTGGAATGCGCGAGCCTCGTGGTCGAATATGAATCCTCGCGCGAGGCGTTCCTGCAGTTCATCCTCGCGCAGTTGAGAGGCGCAAGCCTGAAGGATGTGGCTGCGCTCGTCCACGCCTCGAACGGCGCCGCTAACGAGCCTCCCCGATCGCCTGCGAGCGCACTGCAAACGCCGGCGACGCAATCGGATATCAAGAACTCCAACGTGGCGCCGACCAAGTCCGAGGTTCCAGGACTGTGGTCTGCCCAATCGCCGCTTGCGTTGCCGACGTTGTCGCTCGGTTTAGCGTTCTCCGCGAATCCGTTCGTGATGGCGCTCAACATGCCGTTGATGCTCTGGAATGGCGTGCCCATCGCGCGGCGGGCTTGGCGCGTGTGGAGCCGGGAAAAGCGGCTGAATGTCGATTTTCTCGATACGCTCGCAATTACGGCATCCATTGCCCAGGGCAATCCGCTCGCCGGCTCCATCGTGACGTGGCTGATCAAGCTCGGCGACTGGATCCGCGACCTCACGGCCGCCGGCTCGCGGCGCGCCATCGGGGAACTCCTGGAGTTCCGGTCCAAGATCGCATGGGTGAAGCGTGACGGTCAGATCATTTCGATACCGGCGGCGGAGCTGGCTGTCGGTGATCTCGTGGTGATCTATCCGGGAGAAATGATTCCGGTCGACGGCGAAATCCTCGAAGGGGTGGCGACCATCGACCAGAAGACCATTACCGGGGAGGGCCTGCCGGTCAACCGCGGCAAGGGCGAAGCGGCCTTCGCGGCGACCGTCATTCGCGAGGGCCAGTTGACGGTGCGGGCGATCCGGGTCGGGACCGACACCACCGCGGGCCAGATCGCCCACCTGGTGGAATCGGCGCCGATCGGCGACACCCGGATGCAGAACCATGCCGAACTCCTGGCCGACCGTCTGGTGGTGCCGACGCTTGCGCTCGCGACCGGTACGGCCGCGTTGACGGCGGATTTCAGCCGGTTTTTGTCGTTGGTGATCGTCGACTACGGCACCGGCATTCGGGTGGCGGCACCGACCTCCGTGCTTTCTTCCATGACCCACGCGGCGCGCGCCGGCATCGTGATCAAGAGCGGCGGCCATATGGAGCGCCTCTCGCATGTAGATACCATCGTGTTCGACAAGACCGGCACGCTCACCCACGGCGTACCGGCGGTGGTCGATGTGATCGCCTTCACGGATCGCCTGACGCCCGGCCATCTGCTCGGTCTTGCGGCAGCCGCCGAGACGCGACTGCACCACCCGGTCGCCGAGGCCCTGCGCACCCGCGCGCGCGAACTGGCCATCGACGTCCCGCCCTGCGACGAGACCGAGTACCGCGTGGGTCTTGGGGTTGAGGGACAGGTCAACGGCTACTATCTTCATGTCGGCAGCGAACGCTTCATGCGGCAGAATGATATCCGTCTTGCGGACGTGGCCGCCGCGCGCAGCGCGCTCGATCATAACGGGCATTCGTGCCTGTATATCGCGGTCGATGGCAAGCTCGGCGGAATCGTCGCCTACGCGGATAAGATCAGGCCGGAGAGCCGGCTTGTGATCTCGCGCCTGCACGCCATGGGCATCCGCAACACCATTATGCTGACCGGTGACAATGCCGTGGTCGCCAAAGCGGTAAGCGGCCGCCTCGGTCTTACTGGGGAGTTCGCCGACATGATGCCGGCCGACAAGGCGAGCGTGATCCAGGATCTGCAGCGGCGCGGCAACGTGGTCGCCATGGTGGGCGACGGCATCAACGATTCCCCGGCGCTCAGCTTTGCTGACATCGGCATCGCGATGAAGTACGGTGCCGAGGTCACACACGAATCCGCCGACGTCGTGCTGATGGAGGATTCGCTGTGGAAACTCGTAAAGGCCATCGACATTTCCCGCGACGCCATTGGCCTCATCAAGCAAAACTATGCCGTCGTGATCGGTATGAATACGCTTGCGCTCGCACTCGCTCTGCCGGGAGGCTTGATCAGCCCGACGGTCACGGCTTTGCTCAGCAACGGCTCGGCCATCATCGCGACCCTTAACGGAATGCGACCGGTCCTGCGGTATCAATGATGACGGCGCAAGCAAACCTGCTGCAGAAAAGCCCGGCGCGGGAGAGCGTTGCGCGGGACATGACACCTCAGGAGACCGCCGCGGTCACGCTTTCCGGCGCTCACCATCGCGCCCTGGTTCACGCGATGGCGGCGCTTGAAAATCCGAACTTCGCGGCGCGCATCGCCGATTATGCCGGAACCCCGGTCAATCGGGTGCTCGGTATGCTGCCACGCTCCGCCAGCACCGGCCTGAACAAGGCGGTCGAGGCCGCCATGTTGCAATGCCTCAAGACCGCGATCAAATCGCTCGACGACGCTGGGCGCCGCAACACCAGGCCGCGCCGTCCGGCGACATTGCTGTCATCGATGGCGGCCGGCTTCACCGGCGGCCTGAGCGGTTTCGTCGGCGTCGCGGCGTTGCCGGTCGAACTGCCGCTGACCACGACCATCATGCTGCGCGCCATCGCGGATATCGCCCGCCACAATGGCGAAGACCTCTCGCAGCTCGAAGCACGGCTAGCTTGCCTGCAGGTGTTTGCACTCGGCTCGCGGCCGGCCGGGATACGGACGGATGTCGGCTATTTCGCCGCCCGCGCCCTGCTGACGCGGATCACCGGCAATGCCGCTACCTATCTGGCGGAGCGCAGTGCGGCTGAGTTGTCAGGTCCGATGATGAACGGCTTTATTTCCGAAGTGGTTTCGCGCTTCAGTATCGTGGTGTCGGACCGGGTCGCCGCAAGCGCGATGCCGGTGGTCGGCGCCATCGGCGGTGCCACCGTCAACGTCATTTTCATGAATCACTTTCAGCAGATCGCCAAAGGACATTTTACGGTGCGCCGGCTCGAACGGCGATATGGGCAGGATGCGGTGAGACATCATTATGCGCGGATCGCATCGCGTCCGCTGACGGGACATTCGTGAATGTTCGAGACGAGCTGACGCGCGATGGCCTGGCGCAGCGCCGTCGGCGAGCCCGCCGAGGATCACCGCGTGACCGATCTGCGGCGGATGCGGATCATCGCGACGCTGTTGCTGGTCGCCATGACGGCGATTTTCATTGCCGCCTCGTTTGCTGCGTTCAACTGGCCTTGGCTCGGTTATGTGCGGGCTTTCGCCGAGGCCGGTATGGTGGGCGCCTGCGCGGATTGGTTTGCCGTGGTGGCGCTGTTCCGCCATCCGCTGGGAATTCCGATTCCGCATACCGCAATCGTTCCGCGCAACAAGGAACGCATCGCCGGTGCAATGGGCCGGTTCATCACCAATAATTTCCTCACCCCCAAGGTTCTGTCGGAGCGGCTGGCGGAGGTTGACGCCGCCCATTGGATTGCCGACTGGCTGGCGAATCCGGACAATGGCAGGCGGATCGCCCGTAATGTCGCCTTGGCGATCCCGGAACTTGTGCGCACGCTGCCGCGGGAGCGGATCACAGACGTTTTGGGGCAATCGCTGCTGCGCGGGCTCGAGGCTATGCCGGCCGCGCCGGTCGCGGCAAACCTGTTGGCCATCGTGTGGGCCCAGGGCCAAACCCAGAAGCTGATCGAACGCAGCTTCGAACTCCTGGAGATATCGCTCAATCAAAACAAGGAGATCATTCGGCGCAAGGTCGAGGCACGCTCATCGCGCTGGATTCCGCGCTGGGTGGACGGCATCGTCGCCGACAAGGCCATCGCGGCGATCACGATCACGCTTGCCGAGATGCGCGATCCCGCGCATCCGTGGCGGATCGAGCTAAAGACAGCGATCGAAAGCTTGATCGGGCGGCTGAGTTCGGACCCCGAGTTGCGCGCCAGCGTCGAGGCCGCCAAGGCCGAATTGATCCGCGATCCGTTGTTTCGCCACCAAATTCAAGCCTTATGGATCGAAATCGAAAATCGGCTGCCCTCCGATCTTTCCGCCTATTCGGGACGGATCGAGGCCGCCGTCGAGCAGGTGCTCGCGGGTTCCGGAGACTGGCTGCGCGGCGATGAGGCGCTTCGCGATCGGATCAACCGCTGGATGCGCTATCTGATCAAGCGCGCCATCTCGCCCCGCCGCGCCGAAATCGGCGCCTTCGTGACCCATGTGGTCGAAGACTGGGATGCCACGACGCTGGTCAACCGGATGGAACTCCAGGTCGGCAAGGATTTGCAATACATCCGCATCAACGGCACACTGGTGGGCGGCCTTGTCGGCGTGATCATCTATACCATGTCGAAATGGTTGCTGCCGGAATAGGCCCGTATCGGCTCCGCCGTTTTCAACAGAGCTTGGCTATACCATGATGCAAACCAAGAATTTGTGTTTCAACGTGATGCGCAACGGCGGCCGCATCGGCCAGCACAGCATTGGTTTTCGCCACGAGGGCGGCGTGCTGACTGCCAATATCTCGCTCGAAATCGTGGTCCGTCTCGGGCCAATACCGTTATTTCGATATAGTCATAAGGTGAGGGAGACGTGGCGGGACGGTGGCTTTCTGACTTTCGAAAGCGAGACCGACGAAAACGGTAAGCGCCATCGGGTCAGCGCGGCCCGAACCGCGGAGAATGTCATTGTGGAGTCCTCAACGACGGGCCGCAAGGTTTTCACGGCGCAAACCATCCCTTTGACCCACTGGAACATGCTCTGCATGGAGCGGCCGCTCTTCAACCCCCAAGACGGCGCCTCCATGCCGGCGCGGGTGGAGGCGCGCGGCGACGAGATAGTGGCGTTGGCGGATGGCGGCAAAGTGCAAGCGACCCGCTATTCGCTGTTGATCAAGCCCGTCCTGGACAATTGGTACGATGGCGAACGCATGTGGACCGCCCTGCGCACCAGGGGCACGGACGGCTCCACCATCGAATACCGTCGCGCCGAGTAAATCCGGCGTCATGTGCTGTTCATCAGTCCGCGCTCAAGGTGTTATAAGTGATAGGTGTACACAGCGCTGAGCCAACAGAAAAGGGATGTTGCCGTGCCAAACTTCAACGTCGGTGCCAACCGAGCGTCCGAACCAGTTTCGGCCCCCGCGGGCGAGCGGCCAAAGCCGCCGCGGGATTTTGTGACCGCCGCGGCGACGGTCGGAGTCATTGCGGCGGGGGTTGCCTTGCTCGAGGTGGCCCTGATCCCAGGCATGATTATCGGGGGAGCCGCGGTGCTGGCACCAAGGTATTTGCCTAAGCTGCGCCCGCGTCTCAAGCCCATGTCCAACCCGGATTCTCGCCGGCGGGTCGAGCCCACGCCTCCTTTGCCGGTCCGGCAGGACATCAAGCCGGCGCAGGCCATCGCAAAGCGGTTCGCGATAAAGCAGGCGGTGGCCAAGACGATCACGTTTCGGGTCATCGTTACGACCCTGGATTTCACGACGAACTACCTGGTAATCGGTGAACTCGGCACGGC
The DNA here is from genome assembly GCA_963802745.1 of uncultured Alphaproteobacteria bacterium. GTDB lineage: Bacteria > Pseudomonadota > Alphaproteobacteria > Rhizobiales > Xanthobacteraceae > JAJPKK01. Next base: position 55,202 of record CAWDKL010000004.1, read on the forward strand.
CGCGGGCCTATCAACCTTCGCCCTGGTGGTCGGCCCCCTGTTTTATCTCGCACACGAGACGGCCTGGAATTATTTTAGCACCCCCGTCGAGCGTAAGGCCGGCCGGTGGGGTCCCGCCGTTGCGGTTCCGCTACCCGTGGCGCACGGGCCGAACAAAAACACGCCGTTGGTGGGTGGGGGAGGATTTACGATCAATCGGGCGCTGGCCAAGACGATCACGTTTCGGACCATCGCCACGACGATGGACTTCACCACGACCTATGTCGTGGTGGGCGACCTCGCCACGGCGGCGATGCTGTCGGCCTTCGGCTTCGTGATCGGTCCGTTCGTTTATCTCGGACACGAGATGGCGTGGGATTATTATGGCTCCCCCAGAACCATCACGCCGGATTCCGCGCCAAAAGCCATCGTCGCGGTGCCGGCTTAATGCCGAGCCTGCCCGTTCCTTTATAACGTTCGCTATGGTTTTTCAATTCCGCTTCGGCTCAGACGCCAGCCGCGAGGCGGTGACACCGCGTATTACGATGTCGTGTGATTGAAATGTTCTCGGTTGCGGCGGGACGGCAAACAAGCGAGGGTCTATGCATTTTCTTTCAAGTGTCTGGATTTGGCTTGGCATTGCGGCCTGCGTAATCCAGTCCGCGCTGTTTTCGGGGCTCAATCTGGCAGTGTTCAGCCTCAGCCTCTTGCGCCTTCAAATCGAGGTCGATGGCGGGAATGCCGATGCGGCGCGTGTCCTCGAACTTCGCAGAAATTCCAATCAGGTGCTGGCTACCGTGATCTGGGGCAATGTCAGCACGAATGTCCTGATTACGCTGCTTTCCGATTCGGTTCTGTACGGAGCTGCGGCGTTCCTGTTCTCAGCGGTGGTAATCACGATGGTCTGCGAGATCATTCCGCAAGCTTATTTTTCACGGAATGCTTTGCGGATGACGGCCCGATTTCTTCCTTTTTTAAAGTTCTACCGCATTGCCTTGTTTCCCGTGGCCAAACCGACCGCGATCCTGCTGGATTGGTGGCTCGGCTCGGAAGGCATTGCATCACTTCAGGAGCACGACATTCGCTCGTTGATTGCGCGCAGCGCCGCCAGCGGAGGCGACATCGGGGTATTGGAAGCGACCGGGGCGCAGAATTTTCTTGATCTCGACGATGTGGCTGTTGCCGACGAGGGCGAGCCCGTCCATGCCCAAAGTATTATCAGCCTGCCGCTGGTGAATAGCAGATGCGTGCTGCCAAAATTCGAAATCTCCTCCACGGATCCATTTATCCGGCAAGTCGGCGCCTCGGGCAAGAAGTGGGTTATAGTTACCGACCTCGGCGGGGAGCCGGTTTTCGTTTTGGATTCCGATCATTTTCTGCGTGATGCGCTGTTCAATAGGCTCGAAAGCGATCCTGCCGCGTATTGGCACCGGCCGATTGTCGTCCGGGACATGCAGACGCGGCTCGGCGAGGTTCTCGGGCGCCTGAAGGTAGCTCCGGAACGGCCAGGCGACGACGTAATCGACAACGATATGATCCTCGTCTGGGGTTCGCAACGGCGGATCATAACGGGTTCCGACCTGCTGGGCCGGCTGCTGCGCGGCATTGCTACAGTGGAGCAAAGAGGCGTTTAAGCGCCTGCGTGGATACGCCGGGCCGGCGCCGCGAGCGGCACATCCAAGCCTGCAGACACCAAACAGCCTGCCCCGCCGGTGCAGGTAGACGCGTTGCGCCCTTGGGCTCACCGTCAGTCCAAGGACCCAAAGGCGAACAGCGACCCGCGATATCATGGGGCCGATCTCATCGCGCACATTCGCCGCATTCCGCCACGAAAACCGTGCCAAAGCGCGAAGACATGATACATTCACAATCGAGTTCTAGCTTTTCACCAGTAACTTGAGGGGTTAACATGAGTGTGATCGAGACCAATGTCAACAGCGGCACTGCAGACGATCAAGCGATGCGTTCGGTCGCCGACGCGGTCCGGGATGCGTCGAAAAGCGCGACCGCACACGCGACCGCCGTCAAGGATGCGATCGTTGGGAGAGACCTGATGCGAACAGTTTCGCGCATCACCTACACCGGCGCTTATGCGATTTCGTTCGGAATTGTCTTTACTGCGGTGTTCGTAACCCAGTGGCTGCCGCAGGAGAATCCCGTGATGGATGGGTTCAGCGACGGCGCGCGCGCGGCAAGGGATTCCTTAAAGGCCCACTGATCCGCCACGATGCGCAGCCTGTGAGCAAAGGTAGCAACAGTATTGTTGCCTCGCTATCGGGAGAGCGCTGCCAAGTGAGACCGTGATGCATAAAGGTCCGAGGGCGATCGGGCCCGGCGTGAAGGCCGAATCCGGGATCAAGGTCGTGTTTCCGGAGGCTGGCGTCATCCGGGTCGAAAGCGCGAGAATGTTTTCATATTCGGCGCTGGACGGTGCTTTGTGCCGGCGCTTTCTGCAAGTCGCGCTCCGGCTGCCTGCGATTGAGGACGCGACGTTTGTGCCGACCCGGACGCCCGCCGTCAACCTGCGCTACGATGCAGTTAAATACCGCTTGAAGCAGGTATTGGATCAGCTCGCCTTGCTGCTCAGCGGCGGTGCGGCGGACGCGGGCGAACCACTGCCGTTCGCCGCCGCCGCCACGGCGCGTGACCGCCACGGCGTGGTCCGGTACCGGCGTTATGCCGGTCGCATTACGGGGTGGCGCGCGGAGCGCGAGCGGTTGGGTGCGATTCGGCTGAACAACCCGTTTCTGTATCGCAAACGTGCGCTGTGTGACGCGATCGAACGCGCGTTGATGAGCGCGCTCGGCGTTAACCGCTATGACACCGACGCGGTCACGTGCCGCGTCAACATCGAATACGATCCGCGCCAAATCAACGTGGCGCAACTGGTCGAGATCCTCGACACGGCCCTGGCGGCAGCGGAGCATCCGGCGCAGCTCGACAAAATCAACCGCGAGCTGACGATCTGCACGGCCTCGCTGCCGCTCGCCGCGATGGCACAATTTGGGGTCCCAGCGCTGCTGCCGGTATCCGCGACGCTGTTCGCCTACACCGCGCTGCCCAGTTTCAAAGGCGCCTGGAGGGTGGTGACGAAAGAGCGGCGGCTCGGCGTTAACGTGCTCGATGCGATCGTTGTCCTCGCATGCCTTGGCACCGGTCAGGTCTTGGCCGGCGCGATCCTGTGCTGGTGCCTCGCTTTCGGGCGCTTTCTGGTGCGCCGCACCGAGGACAGATCAAAGAAGATGCTGCTCGGCGCGTTCGGCAAGCAGCCCCGTTTCGTCTGGCTGCTGCTGGACGGCCAGGAAATCCAGATTTCGACCGACAGGCTGCACAAAGGCGACATCGTGGTCGTGCACACCGGCGAAGTGGTGCCGGTGGACGGCATCATCGTCGAGGGACTGGCGATGATCGACCAGCACGCCCTGACCGGCGAATCGACCCCCGCCGAGAAGGGAGTCGGCGATCAGGTGTTCGCCTCCACCGTCATGGTGGCCGGCAAGATGCATGTCTGCGTGGAGAGGTCGGGCGAGCAAACCGCGACCGCAAAAATCGCCCAGATCCTCAACGACACCGCGGGCTATACACTCGCCTCGCAGCAAATAGGCGAACGATTGGCCGACAAAGCGGTCGTCCCGACGCTTGCGGTCGGCGCGCTGGCGCTCGGCACCATGGGCCCGCAGGGCGCCGCCGCCGTGCTTAACAGCGATATGGGCACGGGCATCCGGATGGCAGCCCCGCTGGCGATGCTGTCCACGCTGGCGCTGTGCGCCCAGCGCGGCGTGCTGGTAAAAGATGGCCGGGCACTGGATCTGCTCTGCGACATCGACACCATCCTGTTCGACAAGACCGGTACGCTGACGCGCGAACGCCCGGAGGTCGGGCGGATCATTGCCGCCAACGGCCACGCACGGGCCGACATCTTGCGCTACGCGGCGGCCGCCGAGCATCGGTTCCATCACCCGATCGCGCTGGCGATCCTGCAGAAGGCCGAAGAGGAAGGGCTCGCGCTGCCGCCCACCGACGCGACGCAATACAAGGTGGGCTACGGCATCACCGTCGGCGTCGAGGGCCGCCGCATTCGCGTGGGCAGCCGGCGCTTCCTGGAACTGGAAGGCGTGGCGCTGACGCCGGAGGTCGCGTCGGCGCTCGACGAGGCCCATCGCGCAGGCCACACCATGGTCATGGTGGCGGTCAACGACGCCCTCGGCGGCGCGCTGGAATTGCGCGCGTCGGTCCGCCCGGAGGTGCCCGCGATCATCAAGGGCCTGCGCGCCCGCGGCATCAAGCACATCGCGATCATCTCCGGCGACCACGAGGCGCCGACGCGAAAGCTTGCCGCGGAACTCGGCATCGACCGTTATTTTGCGCAAGTGTTGCCGACGGATAAGGCCGATTACGTCGAGAAACTGCAGAAGGAAGGCCGCAAGGTTTGCTTCGTCGGCGACGGCATCAACGACGCGATCGCACTGAAGAAAGCCAACGTGTCGATTTCCTTGCGTGGCGCCACATCGATTGCGACCGACACGGCTCATGTGGTATTCATGGAGCCCGGGCTCGGCAAGCTCTGCGAATTGCGCGATATCGCCGGCGATTTGCAGCGCAACGTGCGCATCAGCTGGGGATTGATCCTGGCACCTAACATTCTCTGCATCGTCGGCGTGTTCACGCTGGGGTTCGGGATTGCCGCCTCCGTGCTGACCAATAATGTGGCGGCACTGGGCGCGCTCGCCAACGGCGTGCGGCCGATGCGAAAGGTCGCCGCGCTTGAAGCCGAGCGGCGACATCTGCTGGAATTGCAGCTGCGCGAGAGCGGCTTTCTCGACGCGGCGCAGGACTTGATCGAACGGGACGGCCCGGTCGATCTCGATCAGTCGATCGTCACGGATGACGCAAGACCCGACCAAGGCGGTCGTGGCAGAGGCGGCGACCGGCGGCGAACCGGTTACCGCGCGAGCGAACGCCGGGTACAGCCTGCGATGTTTTAGACCAGATTTCGATGAGAATCGGAACACATGAAGTCATGGCCGGGCTTGTCCCGGACACCCACGTCTTCCTTGCAAAGCGCTCACAAGGAAAGCGTGGATGCCCGCGACAAGCGTGGGCATGGCTCCCAGAGTATGAATCGACCTGATCGAAATCCGGTTTAGGATCGACGTTACCGCGCAATGTCGCTGTTATGGCTGCCGGAATAGGGGATGTGGATGGTGGAGACTTTCGAAACGGCCACGTCGCCGCAGTCGGCGAGCATGACGCCCTTAAATACAAGTGGTGACCAGGCGAACAGTGACCCGACGAGCAGCAACGCCGGCGACCCGGTCAAGGCGGCGCCTGGCGCGCGGTTTCATATTTTTGTTATCGATACCGGCTGGAATTCGGCTGCAAGCAAGGTCGTGAAGCAGCACCTCGACATGATCCGCGATCTCAACATCGACGAGGAAGTGTATGTCCTCGATCGCGCGACCTCTATCGCCCTGTTGCGGTATTACCCGTTGCAGGTCGGCCGTGATCCGATCATCGCCGTGCACGACCTGCGCCCGCGGCACCGCCACCGGATCAAGCATACCCATGGCTTCCGGATGCATCTTGGCATCCTGGACAGCGAGGAGCAGGTGCTGGGCGCCTTGAAGATGTTCGCGCGTTTCATGGTCACGCACCGCAATGCGGCGGACATCGATAGTTTGGTGCGCCAGGATCTGCACCGCCAGGGTCTCGCCGGCGCCATCCAGATCATCGGTGGCCACGAGCACCAGAAATTGATCGAATAATGCGGTCGGCGTGGCCGGCGCGCAAAATCTAAGGAGAGCACCCATGTTTGAGCGGTGGTTTGGAACTGTCACGGAAGTCGTCGCGGCCGCGGCGGCGGCGGCGGCAATCTTCTATTTGGGCTACGAGATCAACCGGCGGCAAAAGAAGCTGCGGGACCTGTTTTTTGTGCTCGGTCCGGATTCCGCCGTCATGGCTGAGCACCTCGAAGAATTAGCGCGGCGCGGCGTGATCCGCCCCTATCAGGGGCCGGCGGTCGGATGACACAGCGGGAGCGCCGTTGGGGCGATGCCGCGCACGCCGGAACGCGAGGCCGGGTCAGTGAAGGCGTCGACATGACCGCGACCGATCCGGCCGATGACGCCGCCGCGACCTCTGAGGGAATGCCTGGGCCTCCCGCGCTTCGCGTTGAGGCGAGCCCGGCCGAGGCGGCGTCGGATCAAGTGCAAATAGACGATCAGGCCATTCTGCGCATTGCGAATCTGCCGCGCGACGTCGGGTGGATGATGGTCTCGGTCGGCGTTCTCGGGGTGATCCTCCCCGGCCTCCCGGGCGCCCCGTTCCTGCTCGCCGGGGCTGCCGTGCTGACCCCGGGCGGACCGCGACTTTTGTCCCGGTGGGCCGGCCGCAAGCCGAAGGGATTGGTGCACACCAGCCTGAAGCAGATGGGCCGATGGCTTGACGATCTCAATCGCCGCTATCCCTGATCGTCCTCGATCTCGTCATGACACCGCCGACGCATCACCATCCCGGTCGGAGCGCCGCTGAAGGTGCCGCTCGTCGGTTTCGTGCAGTGCTCGATACCCACTTCCTGGGCAGCGATCCGGCGCCGGCCGCAAGCGCGATTGCAAAGCTCGAAAAGGGAACAAAAACCCCCGACTAACGCCGAACTGGCTTATGCTGTTCCGGGCGGTTGGTGGCTAAGTCCTTGAAAACCTTGGTGGGCGCACAAGGATTCGAACCTTGGACCCGCTGAT
>CAWDKL010000005.1:0-151891 GCA_963802745.1 uncultured Alphaproteobacteria bacterium
CCTCCTGCCCATCGCGTTCATGCGCCAGCTGATCCGTTTCTATGGCGACAATATGCAGATGGTGGTTCCGAAATTCCTTGAAGCCTCGATCGCGTCGCTCACCCGCGAGCAGGAGAAATTTCGCGAACACATGGCGCAAACATTCGGAGCCGGTCCGTTCGCTCCCCTGGAAGAACAGGTGCGCCGGAACATGGAACTGTTTCAACGCGCCTTTGCGATGTTTCCGCTGCCATTCACGCCGCGCGACGCCCAGGGCACGGACGCCGAGAAACCGGCGGATCCGGCAGGCGAGATCGACAGCCTGAAGCGCCAACTCGACGATGTGCAAAAGCGGCTCAACCGTTTGAGCGAAACGAAAAACTGACGGGGCCACGTTCCGCGCCGTTCCATGCCGGCAAATTCCACCGAAGCACCGAGCGAGTTATATGAGCCGACGCCCTCGATGGGCGCCGGCCATCGGTATTGTCGCGAAGCGAAGGAGGGTCATTGGGTCCGTCTCTCACGTAATGGGTGCGCGACCTCGGGCGCAGATGGCCCGCTCATGTCTGCCCGTAATTGCGATCGATCGCCGGGTTGGCATCCGGGACGGCCGCTGGCCTTCATGGATTCAACGGAGTTGAACGGCATCATGAGCAAGGGACGGCTGGAAGCCTTCACGGACGGCGTCATTGCCATCATCATTACCATCATGGTGCTGGAGATAAAGGTGCCGCACGGCGCCGATACGGCGGCATTCCTGGAAGGCTTGCCGGTTTTCCTGGCCTATGTGCTGTCTTACGTGAACGTCGGCATCTTTTGGGTCAACCATCACCACATGCTGCACGCGACCGCGCACATCGACGGCCGGGTGCTGTGGGCCAATTTGTTCCTGCTGTTCTGGCTGTCGCTGGTGCCGTTCGTGATCCGCTGGATCGACGAGGCGGGTGTCGTGGCGCTGCCGGTCGCGGCTTACGGCGTCGTGCTGGCCATGGCGGCGATCGGCTACACCCTGCTGCAAGCTGCAATCGTCGCGCGCAACGGGCGCGGCTCTGCGCTGGCGCTCGCACTCGGCAGCGACCTCAAGGGCAAGCTGTCGCTCGCACTCTATGCGGCCGCGATCCCGCTCGCCTTCATCAACCCGTACATTTCGATCGCGGCCTATGTGCTGGTCGCGGCCATCTGGTTGGTGCCCGACCGGCGGATCGAGAAGACGGTGCGATGAGAGGGACTGTTCACGTAGCCCGGGGACGCGCGCGTCCCCTCTCCCCGCGACGTCCTTCACGCCGTGGGGAGAGGGTTAGGGTCACCCCAACCCTCTCCCCATCGTGAAGAACGATGGGGAGAGGGGGCGGGCGCATCCTAAAGTTATACCAAATTCCGGTCGCATCGAATCGCAGGATCGTGGGGTGTGCAAAATCACCCGGGCTGGCGGAGGCAGCCGGCACGGCTTCGCCGGCGATTTTGCGCGCGGTCGGCTGCTCACGTCATTATCGCGTGGTGTCGCGATCGCGGCGCTAACCAAAAGCCCGCCTCGTGCGCAAAATCGCCATTTGATGCCGTGCCGGCCGCCTCCGTTTCGCAAGGCGATTTTGCACACCTTACGTGTTAGGACCTCACCGGAATCCGGTCTAAGTGAACGGTATTGGGATTAAGCTGGTCTAAGCGATTGCGATCGCGCTTCCTGTCCGTCGGCGGCAATGCCCGCCGGGCCATGGGGCCTGCTGCCGGCGTGCCGGGAACGTGCTACGTTCGTACGCTGCGTCGCAAGCAGACCGGCAAGAATTCCGATACTCTGCACGTCTCGCGATCGTTCGCCAAAACGTAAACAGGGAGGCTGACATGACCACGCACGGTGAATCCGAACATAGCGAAGAAGGCCTGAGCCGACGCGGCTTGGTGCAGGCGCTGGCCGCGGGCGCCGCGGCTGCGACCGTTATCACGCCGGCGTCCGCCCAGCAGCAGACCGCCGTCGTGGCCGAAGCTACGGCCGGCGATTACGTCCGCGATCCGGCGCGCTGGGGCAGTCCGGAAGTCGCCGCACTGTTTCCGGGCTTCAAGCATATCGACATGCGCACCAAGGGCGCCATCATCCGCCTACGCCATGGCGGCTCCGGCCCGCCGCTGCTGATGCTGCACGGCAATCCGAACAACCACGTGCTATGGTACGCGGTTGCGGCACGGCTGGCGCAACACTATCACGTGGTGCTCCCCGATCTGCGCGGCTACGGCGACAGCTCGCTGCCGGATCCCGGCCCAAAACTCATCAATTACAGTTTTCGGGTGATGGCGGAGGACATGATCGAGGTCATGGAAAATCTCGGCCACCAGCGGTTCTTCCTCGCCGGCCATGACCGCGGTGCGCGCTTAAGCCACCGCCTCTGCCTCGATCACCCCGATCGGGTGATGAAGCTCTGCCTCCTCGACATGCTGCCGAACTATTACGTGTGGTCCAACGCCAACATGAAGTGGGGCCTCAACACCTATCACTGGCTGTTCATGGCGCAACCGGAACCGTTTCCGGAAACCATGATGAGCGCGGTTCCGGCCGAGTGGTTTCTAAAAATCCGCGCCGGCGCCCGGAACCCGCCGAAAGTGGTGTATGACGAATATATCCGCTGCTTCACCAAGAAGACGATCTACGGCTCCTGCCGCGACTATCGGGCCGGCGCCGGAATCGATTTCGAAATGGATTGGCCGACAAGGATCGCCGGATCGGAATGCCTCTGTTGATCCTGTGGGGAACCCGCGGCGCGCCCCCGACCGACGAGTTTCCGACCGTCTGGCGCAAATACGCCAGCAACCTCGTCGATGCCCAGCCGCTGCCGACCGGGCATTACCTGATGGAGCAAGCACCGGACGGCGTCTACGATCATTTCGTGAAATTCTTCACGACGTAGGCGGGAGCCGCCTTCGAAGCCCGGCGGTGTTCCCTCGCCGCCGGCGAGGGTCGAACACCTGCCGGGGCCGAAGCACATTCACAATCTTTGACCGAGGCGGCCGCGATGCCGATGCTTGCCCGCCGGTTGGAGTGCGGCTCGATGCAGCCGGAAGTTGGTGATTTTGGGCCCCTACCAGCACGACTTAATTGGGGAACATCGCCTCCCGTCTAAAAACAATCCCGAGTGTGAGGTCCTTCACACAGGCCACACGTTCACGCCAGTATACTCCGGACTGTCAAGGCGCCGCCCCATCCTTCGGGATCGCGCCCAAATGAACGAAGGAGGCGAATATGCATAAGTGGTTGTTATCAGGACTTATCGCGTTGTCGGGGGCGTTTGCTTTGCCTGCGGCCAGCTTTGCGCAAAATGCCGGTTACGTTCAGATCGAGAATTGTTGGAAGCCCAGTGAGTATTTGAACGTGGAACACGGCAGGATCGAGAGCGGTCCTATTTTGCCAGGTTGGTGGAGCGCAATGTGGGTAACTGAAAGCGTTCCCGGCGAGCCTGCTGGAACCATTCGATTTCGGAACCGATGGAAACCCGCGGAATACCTAAATATAGAACATGGCAAGATCGAGAGCGGTCCGATCGAACCGGGTTGGTGGAGCGCGCGATGGATTGTTGAAGCCGCCCCTGATGCTTCCGCCGGATTTGTCCATTTGAGGAATTGGTGGAAGCCAAATGAGTTTCTAAACATCGAGCACGGCGCGATAGAGAGCGGGCCCATCGAACCGGGCTGGTGGAGCGCGATGTGGCTGCTGCTACACTGCCCCCAGTGCTGACTATAAAGAAGTGCTGACCATCTGGCGGGGGACCGCCAACTGCGGTCCCCCGCGTTGCGGCTACCTTACGGGAGCATCCAGTTCGTATTCCGCGCCGGGTTGTACCCGACCGGGATCAGCGCGATCTCCTTCAGCGCCTTGATGTCCACCACCGACACATCGTTGGTATGTTCGTTGGCCACATAGGCATATTTGTCGTCGGGCGTGATCGTCAGCCAGCCGGCACCCTTGCCGCCGAGTGCGACGCCGCCCAGCAGCTTCAGATCCGGGATCGAGTAGGCATAGAGCGTGCTGTTGAGGCGGCTGTTGACCAGCAGCGTCTTTTGGTCCGCCGTGACGGCGATGCCGTGCGAGGCGGCGGGCGGTCCGGTCGGAACTTGTTTCTCCGGCGGAACGTCGGGCAGCTTGATCTGGTTGGTGCGCACGCGGGTGTTGAAGTCGATCACCGCAAAGCCGTTGAATCCGCCGAGCTGCGCAAAGATCCATTTGGTGGAGCCGTCGGGGTTGGTCGATATCGCCATCGGCGAGGGCGACGGGCTCATCGGCAGCGTCCAGGCGATGTCGTTGGTCTTGGTGTCGATCACCGCCATCAGGTTCGCCGGCGGCTTGGCGCCACGGCTCGCCCCGGCAATCAGGAATTTGCCGTCCGGCGTGACGTTCAGGTCGTGGACGCCGCCCTTGATGGCGATCGTCTTGACGTTCTGCAGCGACACGGTGTCGATCACGTTGACGCCGCCGCTGGCGCGAGCCTTGATTTGCGGGAAAGCCGACAAATCGTCCCACGTCTGGGCGATGGCCACGTAAATGGTCTTCCCGTCCGGCGTAATATCGATCAGGTTGGGATTGCCGCTCAACGGAATGCGCTTGGTCACCGCAAGCGTTTTGCCGTCGATCACGAGCAGCGTCTTATCCGCCTCTTCGCTGACATAAATGCGGGACCCATCGGGAGACACCGCGATACCGTGCGGCGCCTCGATCCCCTTGATCTCGCCGACCACCTTATTGGTGGCGGGATCGATGATATGGATATTATCGCCGGCGGAATTGGTCTGGATAATCCGCAGCCTCTTGGCTTGCTGCGCGCTCGCGAGGGACACCGACATCGCGCAGAGTGCGATTGCCGCCAAACCCGCGATGCCGCCCCGAAACAGATGTTGGTTCGTCATCTTCGTCATCCTATTTTTCGACAGGTTAGCCTCCGCAAAACCGAGCATCGGGAGGCACGTCCGTTCATCAGGAGACAGGTTCGCCGCTAATTCTTGGCGCCGAATACCCAAGCCTTCAGCGTCAGCCACTCGGGATCGTTCTTCGAGGCGAAGTGCTTGCCGCCGCCGTGCGAGGGATCGCCTCCGGCGCTCTCGGCGAGCGGGTGGCGGAGCAACTGGCTGTCCTCATAGCCCGGCACAACCACCTTCTGTACCAGCTGGAAGTTCTGACGCGACTGTTCTTCGTTCCAGTTGGCGCTTCCCGGCGTCAGGGGCACAAGATGCAGCGGCGCGTTGTTGATGGTGTGGCAGACGACGCACCGCGTATGGCCGGGACGCTTGTTGAGGAAGATCGGCTCCACCTTGGCCTTGAAGAACCCATAGTCTAGAGTCGGTGGCGCCGCGGCGGGGGAAGCAGGCTGGCTCTCCGCCTGCCGCGCGGAGCCGGCCGCCGCGAGCACGCATGCCGCCGCAACCGCATAAAACGAGGCCCTGTTCATGGTCGAACCTCCCATAGTTTATTTTGCTTAGAAGTGTACCGTACGATTGGGCGAAACCGGTTGTCAAGCTACACAAGGCAATGCGCATAGCGATGCGCAGACGATACGCCGGTCTTGTGGACTTTTTCGGGAGCCCCTATCAAGGACCGATGGTCGAACCCGTCAAGACTTTGAACACCCGTAGCGCATCCACCAAGTACCTCGGCGCGGTTTGCGCCTGGGTACCCAAACGCTGGCGCCGCGATCTGCCGGTCGTACCGGTCGTGCGGCTCGTCGGCGTCATCGGAGGATCGACGCCATTGCGGCCGGGGCTTTCGATCGCCGGTATCGCCAAAACGCTGGACCGTGCCTTCGGTTATCGTAACGCCCGCGCGGTGGCGCTGGTGATCAATTCGCCCGGCGGTTCCGCGGCGCAGTCGCATCTGATTTATCGGCGCATACGGGCGCTCGCCGAGGAGAAGAAAGTTCCCGTTATCGCCTTCGTGGAGGACGTGGCCGCGTCCGGCGGATATATGATCGCGTGCGCCGCCGATGAAATCGTCTGCGACCCGGCTTCCATCGTCGGTTCGATCGGCGTCATCGGTGCGACATTCGGGTTCCCGGAGGCCATCAAGAAGCTCGGCATCGAGCGGCGCGTCTACACGGCCGGCGAGAACAAATCGATGCTCGACCCTTTCCTGCCCGAAGACGCGGCGGATGTGGATCGGCTCAAGGCGATCCAGCGGGAAATCCATGCCATGTTCATCACACTGGTCCGCGGCAGCCGCGGTGGACGCCTTACCGGTCCCGAGCCGGATTTGTTCTCGGGCGAATATTGGGTCGGCCAGACCGCCAAGGCGTTCGGCCTCGTGGACCATCTGGGTGACGTGCGCTCGTTCCTGCGCGAGCGCTTCGGCAACGACGTCGTCATGCCGCTGATTACGGCGGAACGCTCGTGGTTCGGGCGGCGGGCCCAAGGTGTGACCGGCGCGGCTGCGGGGCGGTTGTTCGATCATCTCACGGATCGATCCGGGCTGATCGAGGACGCCATAGCGGCGATCGAAACGCGCGCCATCTGGGCGCGTTTTGGGCTATAGGTCATGCCGCGCGCCAAACGGCAAACGCCACCGCGGATAAATGCAATGCTGCCTCTCCCTCCTGTGATCGGCTGGACGCTGGCCGCCATCGGCGCCGCGGCGCTGTCGAAAGTGCTTGTCAAGGAGTGGCACCGCATCAGCGCCGAACTTGATGCGCGCGAGGGCGCTTCCCGCACGGCGAAGCCAGACCACGTACGGACACTGCGCCGAGATCCAAATACCGGGGTCTATCGGCCGGATTAGGCTGCCGGGGAGCCTTCACGCGGCGCCACTGCTTTGCCGTGGCACAAATCGCGCCCACGCTCCTTGACCACCGGCGCCGGCGGCACCTATAGGTTTTGCCCCGCAACCCCGCCGAGCCCGTACGTCAACATGGCAGAACTGCCGCCCCACATGCGTCCGGAACGCTCCTTTCAGGGGCTGATCCTGGCGTTGCAGCGCTATTGGGCCGACTACGGCTGCGTGATCCTGCAGCCTTACGACATGGAAGTCGGTGCCGGAACGTTCCATCCCGCGACGACGCTGCGCGCGCTCGGTCCCAAGCCGTGGAATGCAGCCTATGTGCAACCCTCGCGGCGTCCCAAGGACGGCCGCTACGGCGAGAATCCCAACCGGTTGCAGCATTATTACCAGTTTCAGGCCATTCTCAAGCCGTCGCCGCCCGACCTTCAGGAACTTTATCTCGACTTGCTCCAGGCCATCGGCATCGACAAATCGATGCACGATATCCGTTTCGTGGAAGACGATTGGGAAAGCCCGACGCTCGGCGCTTGGGGGCTTGGCTGGGAGTGCTGGTGCGACGGCATGGAAGTGTCGCAGTTCACCTACTTTCAACAGGTCGCGGGCTTCGAATGTGCGCCCGTCGCGGGCGAGTTGACGTATGGGCTGGAGCGGCTTGCCTGCTATCTGCAGGGTGTTGACAGCATCATGGAGCTCAATTTCAACGGCCGCACCGACCACCGCAAAGTCATGTATCGCGACGTGTTTCTGCAAGCCGAACAGGAATATTCGCGGCATAATTTCGAGTTTTCCGATACCGAGATGCTGTTCCGCCAGTTCGAGATGGCGCAAACCGCCTGCCGCAAATATCTCGACGCCGGCTGGCAGGACGGCGAACATACCCGCCATCTGATGGTTTTGCCGGCTTATGACCAGTGCATCAAGGCCAGTCACGTCTTCAATCTGCTCGATGCCCGCGGCGTCATATCGGTGACCGAAAGGCAGAGCTATATTCTGCGGGTGCGCGAGCTGGCCAAATCCTGCGGCGAGGCTTGGCTGAAGACGGCAGGCGGCGGCGTCTAGAGATTTGGCGGCGAGCACCCTCCGGCGTCATGCCCGGCTTGTCCGGCATCCATGTCTTGCTTCCTGATGGTTTTGCAAGGAAGATGTGGATGGCCGGGACAAGCTGGGCCATGACTTCAGGTGTTCGATCTAATCGGAATCCGGTCTAATTCACCGCCGGGCTGCGGCATAACCGTGGGCTTGTGCTGAATAGGCGTTTCAAGTTTCAAGGAGACGATGACGATGGCGGAGAAGGGCGCAATCGCCGGCAAGGAGCCGATCGGCGTCGCGGTGGAGGCCGGCAAGGATTACTGGTGGTGCGCTTGCGGCCTGTCGAAGAAGCAGCCGTTCTGCGACGGCTCCCACAAAGGGTCGGCATTTTCCCCGCTGCAATGGCAGGCGACCGAGAGCCGTCAAGTTTGGTTCTGCACCTGCAAGCAGACCGCAACCCAGCCGCTATGCAACGGCGCCCATAAGGCGCTGGCATCGGGCTGAAGGACGCGGGAAACGTCAATCGAAGACGTGGCGGCCGACGAAACCTTCTCGGCCGGCGTGTTGCCGTTCCGTAGTGCGATCGTGGGTCAAAACTCCATCAGGTCCCGGGCGACCATGACCTTGCCGGAGAAATGCACGCCGACCTGCTCGCCCAAGCGCTTGTAATCATCGTTCGGGTCGGCCGTGGCCGGCAGATGCGTGAGTACGACCGCTTTGACGCCGGCGCGGGTCGCCATTTTGCCGATCTCTTCGGGGGTGATGTGCTCCTCCACCATGTGGCGCAGGGACTGGACTTGCTGTTCCGGCGTCAGCGCCTGCCAACGGCCGATTTTGATCTGCTGCGCCTTCCATTCGTTCACCGAGGTCACTTCGGTGACCAGCAGATCGGCCCCCTTGGCAAGCGCGGTGAGCGCATCGCTGGGCCCGGTATCGCCGGAAAACACGATGGTGCGGTCGGGCGCCTCGAACCGGTAGGAATAGGATTTATACTTGCCGTAGCCGGGGCTCCCGGGGGGAAAATGGAAATGCGTGTTTTCCACCGCCGTGACCTTGATATTGGCATCCTGAAAGATCGTACCGGTGCCGGTATCGTGGCCGAAGAAGATTTTCGCCGGCGGAACGGACCGGGTTCCGTCGCTCATCCGGATCTCCGCGCTCACGGTGACGAATTGTACCAGCGGCTTGACGCTGGCGTCGGTTCCGGGCGGTCCGTAGATATTGACCGGCTTGGTGCGGTTGAAATCATATTCGGCGGACATCAGGCCACCGAGACCGCCGGTATGGTCGCTGTGCGGATGGGTAATGAAGATGGTGTCGATATCGCGCACCGAAATGCCCGCACGGGTGAGCCGACGGGTCACGCCATCGCCGGCATCGATCATGTAGAGCGTGCCATTGACGATCAGGGCGTTGGACGATTGTGCCCGCCCGACTGTCGGCGCCGGGCCGCTGCGGGTGCCGAGGGTGATGAGACGGCTGCCGCTCTTCGGCGTCGCCGCTCCGCCAGTTTGTGCGGAAGCTTCGGCGAACGCGGCTATTGCGAAACAGGACAAGGCGGCAGACAGTATAAACGAGACAGGCTTTTGCATCCGGCACTCCCACGGTGAAGCGGAGGCTGCGAAGCCCCGGCCCGCGACGGAATTGAGACTACGCAACGGAAGTTCGCGCAAGGGCTTTTGCACGAGCGGGCTCGGGTTCGAACGGGCTCGACGGGCGTAAGATTGCCCGTTCAGTCGGGCTGCTTTTTGCGATCCAGCCAGCGGCTCCACGCGGCCGGCCAGAACGCGATGGCGGCAACCACCAGCGCGATCACCACCAGCGTTAGAATGCCCTGGACGAAGGTGAAGTTCGGTGCATCCTTCGACACGAACCAGCCGGTGATCGAACCCGAGATGACGAGAAGCCCCCGCACGATCAAACTGACCACGATCGCCTCCCAGCGATTGATGCCGCCGCTCCAGCCGGATAGCACGTCCGGCGCGGATGTCGCCAACGCAAGCGCGTGCAACGGAGCACGATCGTATGCTCATGGTGTACGAGCGGGCGCGCGACATGTATCATGACGACGCAATCGCGCCGCAAGGAGTCTTTTCATGTCGCACCCCCCGCAGGTTCAATCGCGGCTCGGCGCCATTCTGCGCGCCACCAGCGGCAACTTTTTGGAACAGTTCGACTTCTTCCTGTTCGGTTTCTATGCGGGGCCGATTTCAAAGGCGTTTTTCCCGACCGGCAACGAATACACCGAGCTGATGCTCACCTTCACGACGTTCTGGCTCGGCGCGCTGATGCGGCCGGTCGGCGCGATCGTGCTCGGCGCCTATCTGGATCGGATCGGCCGCCGCAAGGGCTTGATCCTGACGCTGTCGATCATGGCGCTCGGCACCATGACGATCGCGTTCGCACCGGCCTATGCCACCATCGGGATGGCGGCGCCCATCATCGTGCTGATCGGCCGCCTGCTCCAAGGCTTCTCGGCCGGCGTCGAACTCGGCGGCGTGTCGATCTACCTGTTCGAGATCGCAACGCCCGGCAACAAGGGCTTTTACACGTCGTTCCAGTCCGCGAGCCAGCAGGTGGCGATCTTTGCGGCGGCGATCATCGGCTATGTGCTCAACCTGTCCCTCACCGGCCAGCAGATCGGCGATTGGGGCTGGCGCATCCCGTTTTTCATCGGCTGCCTGATCGTGCCGTTCATTTTCGTGATCCGCCGGTCGCTTGAGGAAACCCCGGAATTTTTGGCGCAGAAGAAGCATCCCTCCACGCGGGAAATCTTCGCCACCATGGCGTCGCACTGGCAGACCATGTTCCTCGGCATGAACCTGGTCGCGCTGACCACCGTGATGTTTTATTTCATCACCGTCTATACGCCGACCTTCGGCCGCAACGTGCTCAAGCTGACGGCGACCGACGCCCTGATTGTCACCTTGCTGGTAGCCGTGACCAACTTCATGTGGCTGCCGGTCGGCGGCGCGATCTCGGATCGCGTCGGGCGCAAGCCGGTGCTGACCGCTATCGCCACGACCGCACTCATCACCGCCTATCCGGCGCTGTCCTGGCTCGTGCACGACCCGAGCTTTGCCAAGATGCTGATGGTGGAGCTGCTGTTCTCGTTCTATTTCGGCGTCTACAACGGCGCCATGGTGGCGGCTCTGTCGGAGATCGTGCCGGCGCATGTGCGTGCCTCCGGCTTCTCGCTCGCCTTCGCGCTTGCGGCGGCGCTGTTCGGCACCTTCACGCCGCTCGCCTCGACCTTCCTGATCAAGGCGAGCAACGACAATGCCTCGCCCGGCTATTGGCTGATGTTCGCCGCCTATTGCAGCTTGATGGCGACGGCGGCGTTTTATCGCCCCGACGCGCGGGCAACGCTGGCCCCAGCGATGGCGTGAGGCGGCGGTGTGCGGACCTATGTGATGGGTGATGAGCGAACTTATCTCTCCTGGTTTGATTCCGGCTCAACTCCTTAACTCGGTGGTGGGGTTTTTCCACCCCCGTCGGGTTATTTTGTTCGGCTCGCAGGCCCGCCGCGACGCCGGACCCGACAGTGACGTCGATCTTCTCGTCGAACTGGATGACGACGCGCCGGCCGAACTGCTCTCCGCCACCTCCGTTTACGCCGCCCGCAAAGGTTTTGCGGGACCCGTTGAACATCATACCGTGCCGGGCCGGCGTCTTGGCCTCGCGGGCACGCGCCGTCGGGTCGTTCGCCCACGTGATCTTGCGCGACGGGGTGACGGTTTATGAGCGGACATGACTCAAGGCGGGCTGGACTGGTGACACTACCCAAAAAATTCGGCAGAAGCGTAAGCTGGGCATGGGGCAAGACTTGAGCATGGCGGATCTGACTGAAAAATTCGACGTCCTGGTCGTGGGCGGCGGCAATGCGGCGCTGTGCGCGGCGATCGCGGCGCGGCGCGCCGGGGCGTCGGTGCTGGTGCTGGAGGCGGCGTCGAAATTCTACCGCGGCGGCAATACGCGTCACACCCGCAACATGCGCTGCGCCCATGACGCCGCCACCAAGGAACTAACCGGGCCGTACTCGGAAGAAGAATTCTTCGACGACCTGATCCGCGTCACCGGCGGCAATACCGACGAGCCGCTGGCGCGCCACATGATCCACGAATCCAAGGAGGTGCTGGAATGGGTGGCGGCCCAGGGCGTGCGCTTCCAGCCCTCGCTCGGCGGCACGCTCAGCCTCGGCCGCACCAATTCGTTCTTTCTCGGCGGCGGGCGCGCCATGCTCAATGCGCTCTACCGCACCGCGGAGTTGATCGGGGTAGAGATCGCCTACGAGGCCGAGGTGGTGGACCTCGACATCCAGGACGGCATGTTCTTATCGGCGACCGCGGTGGTTGGCGGACAGCCCGTCACCGTGCGGGCGGCGGCGCTGGTTGCGGCCTGTGGCGGTTTCGAATCCAATATCGAATGGTTAGAGCAGTATTGGGGGCCGCCGGCGCAGAATTTTCTCATCCGCGGCACCCCCAACAACCGCGGCACCGTATTAAAACTCCTGCTCGACAAGGGCGTCGAGGAGATCGGCGACCCGACCCAGTGCCATGCGGTCGCGATCGACGCCCGCGCGCCGAAATATGACGGCGGCATCATCACCCGGCTCGATTGCGTGGTGTTCGGCATCGTGGTGAACCGCAACGCGCAGCGCTTCTACGATGAAGGCGAGGATGTGTGGCCGAAGCGCTATGCAATTTGGGGCAGGCTCGTTGCCGGCCAGCCCGAGCAGATCGCCTACATCATCTTCGATGCCTCCTCACGAACGATGTTCATGCCGTCGCTGTTTCCGGCGATCGAGGCGCCGACGCTGCGGGAACTGGCGGGCAAATTCGAGCTCGACCCGGATGCGTTCGAGGCCACGGTCAACGGCTTCAACGCCGCGGTGCGGCCCGGCAATTTCGATCACACCGTGCTGGACGATTGCCGCACCGAGGGCTTGACCCCGCCGAAATCCCATTGGGCGCGGCGCATCGAGACGCCGCCGTTCTACGGCTATCCGGTGCGCCCCGGCATCACCTTCACCTATCTCGGAACCCGCGTGAACAAGGAAGCCCGCATGCTGATGAAGGACGGCAAGCCCTCGGCCAATATGTTCGCGGCCGGCGAGATCATGGCCGGCAACGTCCTCGGCCGCGGCTATGCGGCGGGCATCGGCATGACCATCGGCAGCGTATTCGGACGCATCGCGGGCCGGGAGGCCGCCGCCAATGCACGCAATTGAGGCGCTCGCAGAGTAAGCGTAGCTCGGATGCAGGGCGCGCCGCTTGCGCGACCGCAATTCGGGGGCGGCCTTTGGTCACCGGCACCGCCGTCCCGGATTACGGCACTCATCACACCGCGGCAAATCGCGGTTCGTAGATCCGATCAAACTGGATGGCGCTGAGTGCTTCGTGAACCAGCTTGGCATCCTGCGCGGATGGCGCGGCGGGTTGCCGATCGGCCGGCACGCCGAACAATTCCGGCGGTTCCACCGCACGCCGCAGCAACCGTTGGGTCGGACCCGACGGAACGATCTCGCCGCTCTCGAATTTTTCAAACGATTTTTCCCCGGTGCCGAACAGGACCCCGGCTTCGCGTTGCGTTAGGCCGCAGCGTTGCGGGATCGCGCGGATCACCACGGGTACGAACGCGGTTTCGCCCCGCGCCAAGGCTTTCGCCGTGCACCAGCGGCGACCTGGTTGTCCGCATCGACCAGCTGACCTTCCATGTCGTCGGGGTCGGATAAAGACTACCACCAGCCCGGCTGCAAATAGCGGAAGGTCTTGCCTTCGACCTGCAGCGAGAGTAGTTTTTCCCCGCGCGTCATGGGACGGCCAAACTCCGCGCTCGGCATCACGTCGGGGTAGTTTCGCGGATTGCCTCCCATCGTCACGCCTCCTTGAAGCGGATCAAAAATAACGCCAGCGTGGTTTACGGCTTTGGCTTGCCGTAGCGTTCGAGCATTGCCTCTGCGATTTCGGGCGAAGACGGCCAAAAGCCACGCGGCGCACCTGGGTTCCGCTGATACTTATCAAGCGCGGTCACGTCCGGCTGCACCGGCTTTTCACCATCCATGAAGATGACGCCCACGGCATCGCTCGGCAGCTTGGCGATAAAGGTCTCGGCATCCTCGATCATGCCGCGGATACGGCGGTGCAGGCCGGGCACGTCAACAGGATGCTCGGTCGCCAGGCCGTGAAATTCCTCCGCCGTGAAGCGGCTGTGCCGGGTGATTTCGGCAAGCATCTCCTCGGGCGTGACACCGGGAAACTTGCCGACCGCCGCGCACACGACCGCTCCGAGGGGCAGAATGTTTTCATGAATGGTGACCAGATCGACAATATCGCGCGGCACGCGGCGATCCGCCGCCGCTGCCGCCTTGTTGGTTGCAAGATCGACGGGATGCAGGACGTAGCCGAACAGGTCATCCGGCTGCGTCGGAAAAAACCGGAACGCGGCATCCGTCGCCCATTCGAGTTGCATGGCTTCGCTCCCGCGCGTAACCGCGGCTTCGCGCTTGCCCTCCCGCACCCGCCCCCACGTGACGCCGTATCCAGCTGCCGTCAGTGCCGCCGCGTCGGCCTTGGCGGCACTCTCGAGCCGGGCTTCGGAATCGTGGAAAATATCGATGTCGCCGGAGAAGCGCGGGCCTTCGCGGTTGATGGCGACACCCCCGGCAATATAGCTGTCGGGGCTGCGCTGCGCCGCGAGCGCGCGCAATACCTCGGACTGAAACTTACCGATCGGCACGGCAAAGCGCCTCGATCCGCTCGGCGAGCCGCCGTCCCTCCATGCGGCCATGCGTGCGCAGCGCTTTGGTGATCGCCAACGCGTCCGCCGGGCTAGGGTCTTCGACCGGGCGCATGTTCCATAGCGCGCGCACGCCATACTCAGCGAAGGCGCGACGATAGAGGCTTGCGAGGTCTTCCGGCGGTGTCGGCTCCGTGCGCATAACGCTCCAAGTAACACGCTTGCCAATCAAGTATACGGCCGTGTCGCTTTGAATGCAGGGTTTTTGTAGAAAGGGCAGCCTGAGTGGAGTGCGCGCCGCTTGCGCGACCGCAATTCGGGCTCCGGCTACGCCGCTTATTGCGTTCGACGGACCGATTTAGGCGCCGCGGTTTTAACGGCAACCAGAATGGCAAACCCATCCTTGTTGTCCGGGTCACGTATGATGGCGTCGAGGTCCGAAGGTCCGGGGATCGCTTCATCATCCTCCATCATTCCTTCGATGTGCAGGGCCAGGGCCTCCTCCGCCATGGCGCGTGCGTCATCGAGGTTGGTGCCGGCCGTTGCGATTCCGGGAAAGTCCGGAAACGAGACACCATAGTCGCTGTCCGCTTCCTGGCGGAGCAGGCCGATATAGTTACGCATGGCCTTGCCTCAGTTTGAGATCGGATTGCTTCTCAATATTTCGTAAGTCGCCGAGCGGAATATCCCGCTTGGGGTGGGCACCGTCACCCGACCCGGTTTGGTCGGATGTTTGAACTGGGCGTGGCTTCCATTCCGGGCAACCTCGAACCACCCATCCGCCGCCAAGGCCGCGATGACATCCCGGCTGTTTATAAGGCTAACTGTCTACAAAACTTGTGCAAAATTGTCAAATTGCTACCGCCCGGCGCGATTGACCCCGGATTGCACGCAAGGTAGGGCGTACGTTCGATCCTGGCTACAGGCGCTCATTAGCTTCGCCTATCTCGGACCCCGTGTGAACAAGGACGCCTTTATGCTGATGAAGGACGGCAAATCCTCGGCCCCTACGTTCGCCTCCGGCGAAAACGAGTCCGGCAGCGGGCTCGGCCGCGGCCAGGCGGCGGGCATCGGCATAACGAACGGCCGCGCATTCCGACGCATCGCGGGCTGGGAGGCCGCCGCCAATGCACGCAACTGAGGCGCTTGCCGAGGCCGACCGCCTCATGACGGTGTGCAATTCCTGCCGCTATTGCGAGGGCATCTGCGCGGTGTTTCCCGCCATGGAGATGCGCCGCGCGTTCCCGGACGGCGACCTGAACTACCTGGCGAACCTGTGCCACAACTGTGGCGCCTGCTACGACGACTGCCAGTTCTCGCCGCCGCATCCGTTCAACGTCAATGTACCAAAAGTGCTGGCGCAGGTGCGGGCGCAATCCTATGCGGCCTACGCGTGGCCACAGGCCTTGGCGCCGCTGTTCGCGCACAACAGCCGTGCCGTTGCGGCCATTACGGCGGTCAGCATGGCGGCGTTCGTGCTTGGCTTCGCGGCCTTTAACGACCGCGCCGTGCTGTTCGGCGTGCATGAGGGACCGGGGGCATTCTACACGCTGATGCCGCACGCCGCGATGGCCTGGCTGTTCGGCGCGGCATTCATCTATGCGATCGTTGCGCTCGCCATGGCGGGGCGCAATTTCTGGCGCGATAGCGGCGAAAAGCCGGGCACCATGGCGGACCGTCAATCGCTCGGGCAGGCCGCCGCGGACGCCGCCAGCCTGCGCTATCTCGGCGGCGGCGGCGACGGCTGCCTCAACGGGATCGAGCGCGGCGCCGACGACCGCAAGCTCTATCACCACATGACCTTTTACGGCTTCATGCTGTGCTTCGCGGCAACCTGCGTGGCGACGGTCTACCACTATCTGGGGCGTGAGGCGCCCTACCCGTGGTACGACCTCCCCGTCGTGCTGGGTACCATCGGCGGCATCGGCCTGGTGATCGGTCCGGCCGGGCTGCTGGCCGCCAAATTCCACCGCGATCCGGTGACCGCGGACACGGCGCCCTACGGCATGGAAGTCGCCTTTATCGCCATGCTGGCATTGACCAGCGTCACCGGCCTCGCGCTGCTCGACCTGCGCTACACCGCCGCCATGGGGATACTGCTCGCGGTGCATCTCGGCGCGGTGTTGGGACTGTTCGTCACTCTGCCGTACGGCAAGTTCGTGCACGGCATCCACCGCTTCCTGGCGCTCGCCCGCTACGCCCGGGAGCGGAGGACGTTCACGCCCGGTGCCGGCGAATAATAAGCGCCCCTCCGCAAAAGGACGACGTTCGCTGAGGGCATCCAGCCGTCGATCTCAGGGGACCGATTGTGGCAAGGTGGAAGCCCTGTTGTTGCAGGGGTGCGGCGCAATAAGCGAAGCGCATTGCGCCGCCGCGCCGCAGGTAGGCCCCCCGCACAGCGGAAAGCGGTGCAGTGCGCTTCGCTTACTGCACCCTACGCCTACCGTCGTGCTGCCCGGCGCCGGCGAATAATATCAGCGCAGCGGCGCGGTCGCGGCGGCAAGCCAACGCTGCGTTTCCGCGGCCACCAGCGGCGACAGCGTCTCGCGCACTTTGGCGTGATAATGATCGAGCCAGTCGATCTCCTCGGCCGTCAGCATATCCCGTGCGATCAGGCGGCGGTCGATCGGGGCAAGCGTGAGGGTCTCGAAGCCGTTGAGCGGCTTTTCGCCGCCCTCGACCTCCGGCGCCGCGCTCACCAGCACGAGGTTCTCGATGCGGATGCCGTAATGGCCGGCCTTGTAGTAGCCCGGCTCGTTGGAGAGGATCATGCCGCGCTGTAGCGCGGTGGTGCCGAGCTTGGAAATGCGCGCCGGCCCTTCATGGACCGAGAGATAGCTGCCGACGCCGTGGCCGGTTCCATGGTCGAAATCGAGCCCGGCCGCCCACAGCGACGCGCGGGCGAAGCTGTCGAGTTGCGCCCCTGACGTCCCTTCGGGGAACACCGCGCGGGCGATCGCGATGTGCCCCTTGAGCACGCGGGTGAACCGGTCGCGGATCTCCGGCGTGGGCTCACCGACAATGACCGTGCGGGTGATATCGGTGGTGCCGTCGAGATATTGGGCGCCGGAGTCGATCAGGAACAGGTCGCCCGGCACGATGCCGCGGTTAGTCTTGGCCGTGACGCGATAATGCACGATGGCGCCGTTCGGACCCGCGCCCGAAATGGTCGGAAACGACACGTCGCGTAACAGCCCGGTGTCGCGGCGAAAGCTCTCCAGGGCTTCGACCGCGTCGATCTCGGTCAATTGGCCGGCCGGCGCCGTGCGATCGAACCACGCCAGAAAATTCGCCACCGCGGCGCCGTCGCGCCGATGGGCCTCGCGGCTGCCGGCGATCTCGACAGGATTCTTCACCGCCTTCATCAGCGCGATCGGATCGGGCCCACGCGATACCTTGCCGCCGTTCGCCGTGATGGCCTGTCCGATGGCGTGCGCGGCGGTCGCCTGGTCGAGCCGCACGGTTCGGTGCGCCGCACCCAGCGCCGCAATGTCCTGCGCAAAGTTCCCCTCGTCGCGGATCTCCACCAGACCCGCAAGCGCTTCCCGTGCCGCATCGGTGAGCTTGCGCGCGTCGATATAGAGGCGCGCAACGTCGGGCTGAATGATCGCGAAGGCAATCGGCAGCGGTGTGTGCTGGACATCGGCACCGCGGATGTTGAAGGCCCAGGCGACGGCATGCGGATCGGACACGATGAGTGCGTCCACCTTAAGCTTGGTCATCTCGGCGCGAATGCGATCAAGCTTTTGGGTGGCCGGCTCGCCGGCAAATTTGACATCGTGCGGTACCACCGCGCCGCGCGGCGGCGGTGGACGATCGCGGTTGATGGTGTCGATCGGATTGGGTTCCGTCGCCACCAGGATGGCGCCGACCGTTGCGCAGGCCTTGACGAGACGTTCCGCGCCTTCCGCCGTATGCAGCCATGGATCGAAGCCGAGTTTCTGGCCGGTCGCGATGTTGGCCTCGATCCAGGCGGCGGGTGGTTTTTCAACCAGATGCTCGATGGTAAACAGCTTGGGGTCGGTCTGTTCTCTGGCCTGCAGGGTGTAACGGCCGTTCGACGAACAGGACGGCCCGGTCGGCCATCACGATGGCGGCACCGGCCGATCCGGTGAAGCCGGTCAGCCAGGCGAGGCGCTCTTCGCTCGGCGGCAGATATTCGTTCTGGTGGCGGTCGGCATGTGGTACCACGAAGCCATCGAGCCCGCGCCGTGCCAATTCGGCGCGTAGCGCCGAGACCCGCGCATCGGATTCCGCCGCTTCCGGAGGATCGTCGAAGCTCTGGAATCGAGCGTGGAGAGATTTCTTCGCGGTTTCATTCATCATCATAATCCGGAGCGCGATCGGGTTGGTGAGCATAGGACAGCGCTGCAATCGTTTTGATTATCGCGCGTCATGGCGACGGGAAACCTTGCAACTTTTCGCGCCGTCACGCTAGCGGCGTCGCCGGAACCCGGCTGCCTCCGGACGAACGGTCGTCCCGTTCACGCGGCGCATCAGAACCAGCGTAACCCAACCCTCGAGCGGCAGGCGACGTTCCAGCACAAATCCAGCGGCCCGGTAGGCCGCGAGCGCGGCATTGGCCTGGCCCGGCAGCAGGCCCGACACCACCGCGCGTGCCCCGGGCGCCGCCAGCCGGCGAATCGGTCTGGCGAGCAGCCGCAGCGGACCCAGCAGAATATTCGCGAACACGAGATCGAACGGGGCGCGCTCGCGGACACGGCGCCCGGCGACGCCGTTCGCCCGCATGACCGCAACGCGTGCCCCGGCGCGGTTGAGCCGTACATTGTCGCGCGCCACCCGAACGCTCACGGGATCGATGTTAACCGCCAGCACGGGATAGTGCAGCGCCCGTGCCGCCGCGATCGCCAGCACGCCGGTCCCGGTGCCGACGTCGAGGATCCGGCGCGGCCGCGATGATTTGAGCAGGCGGTCGAGCGCCAGCAGGCAGCCCCTGGTGGTCCCGTGGTGCCCGGTTCCGAAGGCCAGCGCGGCTTCGATCTCGATACCGATACGATTGACGGGCACGCGCGCGCGGTCATGACCGCCATGGACCAGGAAACGCCCGGCCGCCACCGGCGCCAGCCCTTCGAGACTCCGCGCCACCCAGTCACGGGCCGCAACCGTCGAGAAGGTAAGGCGTGCGCGCGCCGCTTCGCCGGCGCAGGCCGCCACCAGATCGCCGACGGTCTGCTGGTCCGGCGCGCGCTCGAAATAAATTTCGACCGACCACAGCCCGTCCTTGCCCTCGAAGGCCGCGACCGCCGCATCGCCGGCATCATAGACTTCCATGACGGCATCGGCGAGGCGGCGCGCGGTGACGCCATCGGTGGTCAGACCGGCAAGCGTCGAAGTCGGCACCGAAACGTCGTTCATGCTTTGTTGTCCATGCTCCAGCCGTCCATCATTCGTCCGCCGCCAAGTCCACGCCTCGTGTCCACGCCTCGTAACCACGCTTCTTGTCCACGCTGCGTATCCCCCTCGGCGATCACGCCGATCGTCGCGCGGGCCCGCTGCCGTGCCGGCCGCGGCCGTGTTATGCAGCCCGCCCTTTCGTTATGTGCCCGCCGTTCGGGCGCAATAGGCATCAGCGAGGCGATGTGACCGATGAACCGCCGGCGGGCTTGCGCGGCGTTATCCACCAACTCGGCCCGGTCCTCACCGCCGCCACCATGTTCACCATCTCGGACGTGTCCGGCAAGGTGGCGCTGGAAGGCGGCGCCGATGTGCTGAGCCTGTTGACGTTCCGCAGCGTGTTGGGACTTGGTCTCATGTTCCTTTGGCTGCGGATGGGCAAGCCCGCGGTGGCGCTGACGCCGCGCGCGACTTGGATTTCGCTCGCGCTCGGACTTCTGACCGTCGGCAACCTCATCGGCGTCTACACGGCGATCGCGCTGGTTCCGGTATCGATCGCGATCCTGACCTATTTCGTCTATCCGCTGGTCACCGGCATCGCCGGCGCCATCACGGGAATCGACCGGCTGACCGGACAAGGGGCCGCGACAGCACTGGCGGCGTTTTTCGGCCTTGCCTTGATCATCGGGGCGCATCCGACGGACCTCTCCTGGCTGGGGCCCCTTGCGGCATTCGGCGGTGCCGTGTGCCGCACCGCGATCCTGCTGATCAGCCGGGCAAGCCTCAAGAACACGGATTCCCGGCTGGTCACCTGGTACACGCTGTGGTCCTCGATGCTGATCTTCGCGGCGCTGTCGCTGGCTGCGCATGACTGGCATTGGCCGCATACGGCGCCCAGCTGGGCGGCGTTCCTCAGCATCGGCTTCACCACCACGGCGGCCATTCTCACGATCTACGTCTCGACCCAGCGGATCGGTCCGTTCCGCACCGCGCTCTGTATGAACCTCGAACCCTTCATGACCGCGGTGCTCGGCGCCATCGTGCTCGGC
This sequence comes from uncultured Alphaproteobacteria bacterium, assembly GCA_963802745.1. Classification (GTDB taxonomy): domain Bacteria; phylum Pseudomonadota; class Alphaproteobacteria; order Rhizobiales; family Xanthobacteraceae; genus JAJPKK01. Next base: position 20,896 of record CAWDKL010000005.1, read on the forward strand.
GACCGGCTGACGCCGTTCCAAATTTTCGGCGGGGCGATCATGATCGTTGCGCTGTGCGCGTTCCAACTGCGGCGGTAGCGAGCCACGGTGTATCGGTCGGAGGATTCGCAGCATCGCGCCTCTCGCCCGCGAATCGAAACGGCGCAGCCCGAGAGCTGCGCCGTCATTCAGCCTAACGCGCGCGATTACTTCAGCTGGTCGGCGACCTTGTCGATGCCGGCCTTGGCGCAAGCCTCGTCCTTGTCGCCGCCCGGCGCGCCCGACACCCCGATCGCGCCCACGGTGTCTTCGCCGATCTTGATCGGCAGGGCGCCGCGCGCGGTCACGATGTTGGTGAGGTGCAGCGCGCCGGCGGTGAAGTTGTCCTTGATGGAATCGCCGAAATCGCCGGAGGAGCGGCGCTGGGCGCGGGCCGTATAGGCCTTTTTCATGGAGTTTTCGAGCGTGTGCGGGCCGGTGTTGTCGCCGCGCATGGCGACGATGATCTCGCCGTTGCGGCCGAGCACATTGGCGGACACGTTGTAGCCGTTGGTCTTGCAGGTGGCGACGGCGGTTTCCGCCATCGTCAGCGCCACTCGCGGCCGAAATATCCTTGTGGGCGATGACTTGCGCATTCGCCGAACCGGCAAAGCCGACGACGGCAGCGAGCGCGATGGCATTCAATGCGATCTTGGACATGCGTATTCTCCCTGATGCCGGCGGTGCCTTGAGGGCGCCGGTGCAGGACATCATGTGCGGTGGGTTGCGTTTGCGGTTGATTTCAGCTCACTTCAGGTCGGCCGCGACCTTGTCGATGCCGGCCTTGGCGCAAGCTTCGTCCTTGTCGCCGCCCGGGGCACCGGACACGCCGACCGCGCCGATGGTCTCGTTGCCGATCTTGATCGGCAGCGCGCCCTGCGCCGGGGTGATGTTGGTGAGGAACAGCGCGCCGGCATTCGGGTTGCCCTGCACGCCCTTGGCGAATTCACCGGACGAGCGGGCGAAGGTGCGCGCCGTATAGGCCTTCTTCATCGAATTTTCGAAGGTGATGAAGCCGGCTTCCGGGTTGCGGACGGCGAGGATCACCTGGCCCTCGCGGCCGAGCACATGCACCGACACGTTATAGCCCTGCGCCTTGCAGGTGGCGATCGTGGTCTGCGCGATCTGGGTCGCCATGGCGAGCGACAGAATCCTTGTGGGTCAACAGCTGGGCGCTGGCCGAAGTGGCAAGGCCGACAAGCACGGCGGCCAGCGACACGCCGGCAACGCGATAAGAATTCATGGACATGAGAGAACCTCCCTGGGGGTGAACGCCGCTTGGGCAGCGGCTCGGGTCTTATAGAGCATTTGTGACAGCCGCTGCAGCATCGATTGCGTCCCCTCTCGCCCCCTCTCCCCATCGTCCTTCGCGATGGGGAGAGGGCTGGGGTGAGGGGCAGGGGCGAGCACCGGCCGGCGGGAGAGGGCCGGAGCCGAGGGCAGGTGCAAGCGCTGGCGGGCGGCCTTTGCCGTCGCGGCGGTAACGCAGCGATGCCAAGCCGTCACGCGCCCCTGCCCCTCACCCCAGCCCTCTCCCCGCGGCGTGAAGGACGCCGCGGGGAGAGGGGGCGCGCATACCCAACGCCCGTGCGTCCCCTTTCTTGCCGCGATCTGGCCGTTGCGGCGGTGATGGCCGGGACGAGCCGGCCTCATCCGAGATGCATCAAATGGCAGGCGCCGAGCAAACCGTGCAGCAGCGCGCTGGTGAGGTAACAGAGCGTCAGCGGGCGATGATCCGGCCGCTGCGACAAAAATGCCGCCGCCCCATAGGTGCAGGCCTGCAAAAGGTACAAAACGACGGGCGGGTCGTGGTAGAGTTGGTTGAACATGGCCGGTCCTCGCGTTTGCGGTTGTGCCGGCCGCTCAAAGACAGCAAATTCCCGGAAACGGTCTTCCGCTCGTTTGAAATGTTCGGAAATGGACGCGTTGCTCATGTCATTGCCCGAAGCGATCGAACCTCCCGCCGGCCTGAGCTTCGGCGCATTGCTCGATTGGCACTTGCGGCGCGGCACCCGGCCGCCTGGCACTCCAAATCAAGGAATGCCGTGGAAAATCATGGCTTTCGCCGGCAACGTCGGGCTCAGCGACAAGCAGGTCCGCAACTGGATCGCCAACAAAAGCCTGCCGAACGATACCATCACCATCGAACGGGTGCTGATCGGGCGCGATCAGGCCCACCGCATGACCTGGCGGATGCAACTGCGCGACGCGCTCAAGCACACGCGGGACGGCACCGCCCCGGCCGCTTCGCCACCCGAAATCGCCACCACCCCGCCCGTCCCCGCCTCCAACATCCCCATCCGCGTCCCCACTCACTTCATGGGCCGCGACGATGCGCTGGCGCAAATCGCCACCGCGCTCGCGCAACATGAGGGCCGGGTGGCCATCACGGCGCTGCATGGCTTGCGCGGCGTCGGCAAGACCACGCTGGCCGCGGCTTACGCCGATCGCCGGCGCGGCGATTACCGGGCGACCTGGTGGATCAGGGCGCAGTCGGAAACTTCCATGCGCGCCGATCTGGTCGGCCTCGGCATCCGGCTCGGCTGGGTGCGTCCCGACGACAAGGAGGAGCCGGCGCTCGCCGCCGTGATGGAGCGGCTGCGCCACGAGGGCGAGGGGATTTTGCTCATCTACGACAACGCCGTCGATGCCGATGCCCTGAAACCTCATCTGCCGCGCGGCGGCGCAGCGCGCGTGCTGGTCACCTCCAACGCCCATGCCTGGCGCGGCGTCGCCGTGCCGGTCGAAATCCGCGTCTGGCACAAGGAGACCGGCGCGGATTACCTCATCGCGCGCACCGGCCGCACCACCGAGCGCGCCGCCGCCGAGGCGCTGTCGGAGGCGCTCGGCGGCCTGCCCTTGGCGCACGAGCAGGCCGCGGCCTATTGCGAGCGGCTCGAAATCTCTTGCGCCGAATATCAAAAACGCTTCTCCGCCGCGGCGCTAAAACTGCTCGGCGACAAAAAATCCGCGCCGGTCGACTATCATCCCGACTATGCGGTCGAACACAAGGATCGCCTGACGGTCGCCGGCACCTTCACGCTCGCCATTGCGGAAGCCTCCAAGCTCCACCCCGCGGCCGAGCCGCTGCTGGTCCACACCGCCCTGCTGGCGCCGGACCCGATCCCGCTGTTCCTGTTCGCCGAGGCGCGCGAAAAGTTTTCCGAGCCGCTGGCGTCGGCGCTCGCCGGCGACGGCCTTGAGGAGTCCGTGGCGGCCCTGCGCGCCTTCGCGCTGGTCGAGCGCGAGACGATCGCGGATGAGCGCGATGCGGCGATCACGACGGACGCGATCCGCCTGCACCGGCTGGTGCGGGAGGTCGCGGCGGCGCGGCGGGAGGGGGAGGCGCGGGAGCAGGTGCGGGGTGCGCTCGTTGCGGCAATGGTAGAGATCTATCCCGGCGGCGGCTGGAGAAATCCAGGCTTATGGCCGCGTTGTGCGACGCTGGCGCCGCATGTCGTGGCGATCTGCGGAGCTGAAATGGTTGATGCCACCGCGCAGTGCGCCGAGCTTCTGCAGCGTGCAGGCAGCTATTTTCATGGCCGCGCCGCCGATTTGGAAGCGAAGCCGCTTTTCAAGCGGGTGCTGGCGATCCGCGAGACGGCGCTGGGAGCCGAGCATCCCGATACGGCCAAGAGCCTCAACAATCTCGCGGTTCTGCTTCAGGCTCAAGGCGACTATGCGGAAGCAAAGCCGCTTTATGAGCGTGCGTTGGCGATCCACGAGAAGGCGCTGGGAGCCGAGCATCCCGATACGGCCGTGAGCCTCAACCGCCTCGCGTCCCTGCTTGGGGATCAGGGCAACTATACTGGAGCGAAGCCGCTTTTCGAGCGAGCGCTGGCGATCCAAGAGAAGGTCTTGGAACCCGACCATCCTGATACGGTCGTGAGTCCTCGGCAACCTCGCGATCCTGCTTTACTCTCAAGGCAATTATGCCGGTGCGCAGCCGCTTTTCGAGCGGGCGCTGGCGATCCGCGAGAAGGCGCTGGGAGCCGAGCATCCCGATACGGGCAGGAGCCTCAACAACCTCGCGTCCCTGCTTCGCGCTCAGGGCGATAATGCGGGAGCGAAGCCGCTTTTGGAGCGGGCGCTGGCGATCCGCGAGAAGGCGCTGGGAGCCGAGCATCGCGATACGGGCCAGAGCCTCACCAACCTCTCGAACCTCCTTCGGGATCAGGGCGACTATGCGGGAGCGAAGCCGCTTTTGGAGCGCGCGCTCGCGATCCGCGAGAAGGGGCTGGGACATGAGCATCCAGATACTGCCCATAGCCTCGATAGCCTTGCCTCACTGCTTCAGGCTCAGGGCGACTATGGGGAAGCGAAACCACTTTACGGGCGGGCGTTGACGATTCGCGAGAAGGCGCTGGGAGCCGAGCATCCCGATACGGGCCTGAGCCTCAACAATCTCGCCACCCTGCTTCGGGATCAGGGCGACGTTGCGGAAGCGCTACCACTTTCAAAGCGCGCGGTTGCAATCGGGGAAAAGAGCCTCGGACCCGATCACCCCAGGACGAACCGTTGGCGTTGCAATCTTGCGCGGCTGCTCATGGCCGGCGGCAATGCCGCCGAGGCATTGTCATTAAGCGCAGCCGCTCTCGCCGCGCACGAAACCGCGCTCGGAGCCAATCACCCCTGGACCAAGGACTCCGCACGGGCGACGGCGGACATGCTCGCAGCCCTTGGCCGCCCCGGCGAGGCCGCCGCCCTGCGCACCCGCTACGCCCTCGACCCGCCTGCCCAACCCCAACCCTGATGCCCCGGCGTCGCCCGTGCCTCCGTAGGGTGGGCAAAATCGCGCAGCGCCGCGCGACCGTTTGGCACGGCCGCTTGCCGCGATTTTGCCCAAGCGGTTCGGCCGATCGGGTCGCGGTCGGACCTCCCGGCTGGCGCCTTGGTGGAAAATGTGTCTAATCGGCGCCGCGGAGCGCAGAGGCACCAACAATGACCACCATGCATCCGGACATTGCCGATAAGCTTCCGGCACTTGCCAGCCTGTGCCGACGATTCGGCGTGCAACGGCTGGAACTGTTCGGGTCGGCGGCGGGAGACGATACCCGGTTCGACCCAGCCCGAAGCGACATCGATTTCCTGGTGACGTTTCTGCCGGACCGTCGCGACGATCTCGCCGCTTTGGTCGATCTTAAGGACGCGATGGAGGCGCTGCTCGGTCGTCCCGCGGACCTGATCGAGCGCGAAGCCGTCGAAGCGAGCCGCAATTTCATTCGCCGCCGCCGCATTCTGGCGGAAGCGGAAAGGATCTGATGGATGATCCGTGGATAAGGCGAGCGGGCGGGATGCCGCCTTGCTGCTCGACATGCTGCTTGCCGCGCAGGATGCTCGTGCGTTTGTGGCGGGGATGGACGAGGCGGCGTTCCTGGCCAGCCGGCTGCACCAGAATGCGGTGATCCGGTCGCTCGAAGTGATCGGCGAGGCGGCCGGCAAGGTTTCCCCGGCATTCCGGGCGGCGCAGGCCGGCATTCCGTGGCGCGAGATCACCGGCATGCGTCACCGGCTCATCCACGGCTATGGCGAGGTACGGCTCGATCTGGTTTGGCGCGTCGCGGCCGAGCGTCTCGATCCTCTGATCGCGGCTTTGATACCGCTGATCCCCGACGACTGCGGGTCCGGCGCATGAGAGGTTGCTTCGCGACGAACCGAAGTCCGGATTAAATCGCCGCCGTTACGAAAGCGGCGTCGGCGCGGCCGTAATCTCGTGCGCCTGCTCATGGCCGGCGGCAATTCCGCCGAGGCTTTGTCAGTAGGCGCAGCCGCTCTCGCGGCGCAGGAAACAGCGCTCGGAGCCGATCACCCACAGGGCCGGAGGAACTCCGCGCGGGTGACGGCGGACGCGCTCGCAGCCCTTGGCCGCCCCGACGAGGCCGCCGCCCTGCGCACCCGCCACGCCCTCGACCCACCCGCCCAACCCCAACCCTGACGCCCCGGCATCGCTTCCGCTCCGTCCGCCGCAACCGACCCGCGGGCTGTGCGCGCCCCCTCTCCCCGCGGCGTTCTTCACGCCGAGGGGAGAGGGTTGGGGTGAGGGGCAGGGGCACGCGAGGGCGTCGCGTTCACGCGGCAGCGACGCGAAGATCGGCCCAAACCGCCGGTGCTCGCACCCGCCCCTCACCCCGACCCTCTCGATGGGGAGAGGGGGCGCCGCTCGGTCGGCTGCTCATGGCCGGCGGCAATGCCGCCGAGGCGTTGTCCTTAATTAAGCGCAGCCGCTCTCGCCGCGCACTAAACCGCGCTCGGAGCCAACCACCCATAGGACCCAAGGACTCCGCGCGGGTGACGGCGGACGCGCTCGCAGCCCTTGGCCGCCCCGACGAGGCCGCCGCCCTGCACGCCCGCTACGCCCTCGCCCCGCCCGGCCAACCGCAGACCTGACGCACCGGCGTCGCTGCCGCACCGGCGCCATCCGCCGCAACCGATCCGCGGGCTGTGCGCGCCCCCTCTCCCCGCGGCGTTCTTCACGCCGTGGGGAGAGGGTTGGGGTGAGGGGCAGGGGCACGCGAGGACGTTGCGTTCACGCCGCGATGATCGGCCCAAACCGCCGGTGCTCGCACCCGCCCCTCACCCCGACCCTCTCCCCATCGTGAAGAACGATGGGGAGAGGGGGCGCTCGGTCGGCTGCTCATGGCCGTTGGCAACGCCGCCGAGGCATTGTCATTAAGCACAGCCGCTCTCGCCGCGCACGAAACAACGCTCGGAGCCGATCACCCACAGGACCCAAGGACTCCGCGCGGGCAACGGCGGACGCGCTCGCAGCCCTCGGCCGCCCCGACGAGGCCGCCCGCGATTTTGCCCGCCATGTCAGTAGCTCGGAGCCGATCACCCATAGGACCCAGGGACTCGGCGCGCGTGACGGCGGACGCGCTCGCAGCCATCGGCCGCGCCGGCTGCACCGCCGCCGATGGGTTTCGCTGCGCTCAACCCATCCTACGGCCCATTCTACGGGGCGGCGTCTCGGCGGCCGCAGATGCGGTTTGCGGGCTGAGTTGCGGCGATGCCGTATTCGTATAAACCGGCCCGACGGGTGGACCTCCACCCGATTCGGAGGTGCGTGACGCCGATGCTGCTGCGCGATCTTTTGGCCGGTCTGGACCTTGCGGATACCGGCCCGGCCTCCCGGTTCGAGTCCCGTTTCGGCTCCAGCGACGTGGCCGGCATCGCGGCCGATAGCCGCGCCATCAGGCCGGGCTTCCTGTTCGCGGCGGTGCCGGGTACCAAGGCGGACGGCCTCGCCTTTGTGCCCCAGGCGCTCGCCGCGGGCGCCGCCGCCGTGATGGCGGAACGTGCGCCGGACGTACCGCTGCCGGAGGGTGTCGCGCTCATCGTCGTCCCCAATGTGCGCCGCGCGCTGGCGCTGGCGGCGGCGAAGTTCTTCTCCTCCCAGCCCGCCGTCATCGCGGCCGTCACCGGGACCAGCGGCAAGACGTCGGTCGCGGCCTTCACGCGCCAGATTTGGGCGGCGCTCGGACACCAGGCCGCGAGCATCGGTACCATCGGGGTGGTGTCGCCGGCCGGCGATACCTACGGTTCGCTGACCACGCCGGACCCGGTGGAACTGCACCGCACGCTCGACCGGCTCGCGCGCGACGGCGTCACCCATCTCGCCATCGAAGCGTCGTCCCACGGCCTCGACCAGCACCGGCTGGACGGGCTGCGGATCGGCGTTGCCGGCTTTACCAATCTCAGCCGCGACCATCTCGACTATCACGGAACGCTCGAAGCCTATCTCCAGGCCAAGCTCATCCTGTTCAAGCGCTTGGTCGCGGCCGACGGTACCGCGGTGATCGAAGCTGACCACGAGTTCGCCACAGAGGTGGTGAATGCAGCGAAGGCGCGCTCCTTGCGCGTCATTGATGTGGGGCGGTCGGCGCGGGGAATCCGCCTCGTCGATTGCGCGACCGAGGGGTTCTCGCAGGTGTTGACGATCGAGCATGGCGGCAGGACCCATCGGGTCCGGTTACCGCTGGCGGGCGCGTTTCAGGTGGAGAATGCGTTGGTGGCGGCGGGCCAGGCGATCGCGGGCGGTGACGACCCGGCGGCCGTGTTCGGCGCGCTCGAAGTGCTGCGCGGCGCCAAGGGCCGGCTCGAGCTCGTCGGCCACAAGTCCGGCGCCCCGATCTTTGTCGATTATGCCCACAAGCCGGATGCGCTGGCCAAAGCCCTTGAGGCGCTGCGCCCCTACGCGCGCGGCAAGCTTATCGTGGTGTTTGGTGCCGGCGGCGACCGCGACGCCGGCAAGCGGACGCTAATGGGGGCGATCGCGGCAGAGATGGCGGACCGCGTCATTGTCACCGACGACAATCCCCGCAGCGAGAACCCCGCGACCATTCGTGGTGCAATTCTGTCCGGTGCGCCGGGCGCCGAGGAGATCGGCGATCGCGCGGAAGCGATCCGACGCGCCGTGGCGGAGCTTCGGGAAGGTGACGTGCTGCTGATCGCCGGCAAAGGACATGAGACCGGCCAGATCATCGGTGGCAAAATCCTGCCGTTCAGCGATCACGAGGCGGTCGCCAAGGCGCTCACGGCCGGAGAGCCGATGGACGGAGGGCGCGCGTGACGGCGTTGTGGACCGCCGACGCCATGGCCGATGCGATGCGGGCCGGTCGCGCCGGGCCGCTGCCCGCCGCCGTAACCGGCATTTCCATCGACAGCCGCACCATCAAGCCGGGCGAGGCGTTCTTCGCCATCGCGGGCGATAATCATGACGGCCATGATTTCATCGCCGCGGCCCTGCAGCGCGGCGCGGCGCTCGCGGTGGTGGGGCGGCATCGGCAGAGCGAATATGTCGAAGCGCCGTTGCTGATCGTCGACGACGTTTTGGACGCCCTGCGCGACCTCGCCCGCGCGGCACGCCTTCGCTCGGATGCGAAGATCGTGGCGGTGACCGGATCGGTCGGCAAGACCTCGACCAAGGAAGCGCTCGCGCTTGCGCTCGCATCCGCCGGCGAGGTCCATGCCTCGGCGGCCTCGTTCAACAATCACTGGGGCGTGCCGCTGTCGCTCGCCCGCCTGCCGCAATCGGCACGCTATGGGGTGTTCGAGATCGGCATGAACCATGCCGGCGAGATCACGCCGCTGGTGCGCCTGGTCCGCCCGCACGTGGCGATCATCACCACGGTGGAAGCGGTGCATCTGGAGTTTTTCGATTCCGTCGCCGGGATCGCCGACGCCAAGGCGGAGATTTTTCTTGGCGTGGAACCGGGCGGCGCCGCGGTCCTCAATCGCGACAACGCCTATTTCGGGCAGTTGCGCCAACGGGCGGAACAAGCCGGCATCACCCGGATCGTTGGATTCGGAGAACATCCGCAAGCCGATGCGCGCCTTCTCGCCTGTGCGCTGCGTCCGGACTGCTCGACCGTCGAGGCCGACATCCTCGGCACGGCGATCACCTACAAGATCGGTGCGCCGGGCAAGCATTTGGTGATGAATTCGCTCGCCGTGCTGGCGGCGGCTAGCCTGGTGGACGCGGATCTGGCCCGCGCGGCGCTGGCGCTCGCGCAGCAGGCGCCGGCCGCCGGCCGCGGCACCCGCACGACGCTCGAACTGCCCGGCGGAGCGGCCCTGCTCATCGACGAAAGCTACAACGCCAATCCGACCTCGATGCGCGCGGCGCTGGCGCTGCTCGGCCAGGCACCGGTCGGCCCCGGCGGCCGCCGCATCGCGGTGCTCGGCGACATGCTGGAACTTGGGCCCACCGGCGCCGACCTGCACCGCGATCTCGCCGATGCCATCCGTCAGAACGGGATCGATCTGGTCTATTGCGCCGGCCCCCTGATGGCGGCGCTGTGGCAGGCGCTGCCGGCCGCGCACCGCGGCGGCTATGAGGCCACCGCGGCGGCCCTCGAACCGAACGTGGTGGCGGCCGTGCGGGCCGGCGACGCCATCATGGTCAAGGCATCGGCCGGCTCCCGCATGGGACCGATCGTCAAGGCGCTCCAGCGCCACCATTCCACGATTCCGGCCCCAGAGCGGGCGCGAGCCGAGGGCTGACTGCATGTTGTATTGGCTGGCGGATCTCTCCGACGTGTTCCAGGGCTTCAATCTGTTTCGCTACACCACGTTCCGCACCGGCGGCGCGATGCTGACCGGATTCGTGTTCGTGTTCCTGCTCGGTCCGACTTTCATCATGAAACTGCGGATGCGGCAGGGCAAGGGCCAGCCGATCCGCCCGGACGGCCCGCAATCGCACCTCGTCACCAAGAAGGGCACGCCCACCATGGGCGGGCTGATGATCCTCTCCAGCCTCATCTTATCGACGGTGATGTGGGCCAACCCGGCGAACCCTTACGTCTGGGTGGTGCTCGGCGTAACGCTCGCCTACGGCCTCATCGGTTTCTACGACGATTATCTGAAAGTCACCAAGCAGACCCATGCGGGCTTTTCGGGACGCACCCGTCTCGTGCTCGAATTCGCCATCGCGGGGGCGGCGTGCCTCGCCATCGCGCTGCTCGGCCGCATGCCGCTGTCGACATCGCTGGCGTTTCCGTTCTTCAAGGACATGCTGTTCGATCTCGGCTGGTTCTTCGTCGCGTTCGGCGCCGTCATCGTGGTCGGCGCCGGCAATGCGGTGAACTTGACGGACGGCTTGGATGGGCTCGCCATCGTGCCGGTGATGATCGCGTCGGCTTCGTTCGGGGCGATTTCCTACGTGATCGGCAATGCGGTATTCGCGGATTATCTGCAGGTGAATTTCGTGCTCGGCGCCGCCGAATTGGCGGTGCTGTGCGGCGCCATCCTGGGCGCCGGCCTGGGCTTCCTGTGGTACAACGCGCCGCCGGCCTCCATTTTCATGGGCGACACCGGCTCGCTGGCGCTCGGCGGCTTGCTCGGCACCATCGCGGTCGTTACCAAGCATGAGATCGTGCTCGGTATCATCGGCGGGCTGTTCGTGCTGGAGGCGGTATCGGTGATCGTCCAGGTGGCTTCATTCAAACTGACCGGCAAGCGCGTATTCCGGATGGCGCCGATCCATCACCATTTCGAGCAGCTCGGCTGGACCGAGCCGCAGATCGTGATCCGGTTCTGGATTATCGCCGTCATCTTGGCGCTGGCGGGCCTGTCCACACTGAAGCTGCGATGAGGACGCGATGAGGCGTAGTGGAGCGGCTCGCTTTTCCCTCCCCGTCCAATCGAATTCGGCTGTTGCCGAATTCGACATGTTTGGTGCCGAAATCGGCCTCGTCCGATTTCGGATGGAGGGTAGGGTGGGGTCCTTTCCCGGCACGGCATTGCGAGGTTCGCCCCACCCGGCGCGCAAGCGCGCGGCACCCTCCCCGAAGATGGGGAGGGATAGCGCAGCCGCGATCGGTTTAATCATCGTCCTCCGTAAGGCCGAGTTGCAAACATGATCCCTGCCACCACATTCGCGGGCCGCAAGGTCGCGGTCTTCGGCCTCGGCAGTTCCGGGTTGATCGCCGCCAGCGCGCTGTTTGCCGGCGGCGCCGACGTCGTCGGCTGGGACGACAGCGCCGATCGTATCGAGTATGCGGCCCGCGCCGGCATTCCGATCGCCGACCTGCACGATCTCGACTGGAGCCGGATCGCGGCGCTGGTGCTTGCGCCCGGCGTGCCGCTCACCCATCCGGCGCCGCACTGGTCGGTCGGGCTCGCCCACGCCCATGCGGTCGAGGTGATCGGCGACATCGAGCTGTTCTGCCGCGAGCGGCGCGCCCATGCGCCCGACGCTCCGCTTGGTAATGATCACCGGCACCAACGGCAAATCGACCACCACGGCACTGATCGCGCATTTATGCGCGCAGGCCGGATACGATACCCAGCTCGGCGGCAATATCGGCACCCCGATCCTGCAGCTGGCGCCGCCCCAGGCCGGGCGCATCCACGTGATCGAAGTCTCCTCGTTCCAGATCGATTTGGCTCCAACCGTCGATCCGTCGATCGGCATCCTGATCAATCTCTCGGAGGATCACATCGATCGCCACGGCACCATGGAGCGCTACGCCGCCGTGAAGGAGCGGCTGATTGCGGGCGTCCCGGCCGGCGGCACCGCCGTGGTCGGCGTGGACGACAATTGGTGCCAGGCCATTGCCGACCGGGCCGAGCAGGCCGGCCAGCGGGTGGTGCGCATATCGGTGCGCCAGCCGCTCGCCTACGGCATCTATGTGGAGGCGGAACGCATTTTCGAGGCCACCGGCGGCACCGCCCACGAGATCGCCCACATCGGCGGGATCGGCTCGTTGCGGGGCCGGCACAATGCCCAGAATGCCGCCTGCGCGACCGCGGCGGCCCTGGCCTTGGGCCTCGACCTTCCCGCCATCCAGGCCGGGCTGCGTTCGTTTCCGGGGCTTGCCCACCGCATGGAGGAGGTCGGCCGCCTGGAGCGCGTGGCCTTCGTCAACGACTCCAAGGCCACCAATGCGGATTCCGCGGCCCAGGCGCTCGCCTGTTTCGGCGATATTTTTTGGATTCTCGGCGGCAAGGCCAAGACCGGCGGCATCGGCTCGCTGTCGGGTTTCTTCCCGCGCATCCGCAAGGCCTATCTGATCGGGGCATCGGCGGAGGATTTCGCCGCCACGCTCGACGGCAAGGTCAACCACGTCATTGCCGGCACGCTCGACCGCGCCGTGGCGCTGGCCGCGCAGGATGCGGCGGCGTCGGGCATCGACCACCCGGTTGTGCTGCTGTCGCCGGCCTGCGCCTCGTTCGACCAGTTCGCCAGCTTCGAGGACCGCGGCACCGCGTTCCGCAATCTGGTGCACAAGCTGCCGGGGGTGAGCGCGTCGGCGCGGGGGTAGGCTCCGCCGGGCATGGCCCTTGGCCCGTTACCCCGTCTACACGCTACACGCCTGCTGGTCCAGATGACTATTTCCGGCGAGCCGGTCTCGCGTCGCGGGTTGCGGCGGATGCCAAAACCGCTACCGTCGGACTGCTTCCAGGTTTGAAGGTGGAAAATTCACCGGCAAAAGGAGACCATCATGCGCGGGAGGTTTTTGGGCTTTTTCATCACAACTGCCATGACGGCGACTGCCGCCGGCGCCGTCATTGCGGTATCGATCGATCGCGCGTCGGCGCAGGCCGCGGCGGGCTCCGTCACGACACCGGCGCCGGCGCTAAAGACACCCTGGGGCGAACCCGATCTGCAGGGCATCTGGACCGACGAAACGCAGACATCGCTGCAGCGCCCCGCCCGTTATGCCGACCAGGAATTTTTTACCCCGGAGCAGCGCGCCGAGCTGGATAACCTCCGCGCGGATATTCTCAGCCGCGAACGGCGCGGGCAGCGCGGCACCGAAGCCGACGTGGCCGGCGCCTACAACTCGGCGTTCGTGACCATGAAGCATATCGGGGCGCGCACGTCGCTGATCGTCGATCCGCCCAACGGCCGCCTGCCGGCGTTGACCGCAGAGGCGCAGCGGAATGCGGCAGCCGATCGGGCGTTTCGGCTGGCGCTGCTGCAGGCAACCGAGACGTGCCGGGAGAAGTCGGGCGGCTGCGCCGGCGGCACCTATGATCCAAAGCCCTCGCCGCGCCGCGCCGAGCGTCCGCCGCGCTACAACACGATACGCATGAATCGCCACGACGGTCCGGAAGACGCCTCTCTCGCGGAGCGCTGCCTGACCCTCGGGTTGCCGGAATTCGGCGGCTCGACCAGCAGCTTCCGGCGCATCGTGCAGACCCCCGGCGGCATCACCATGTTCTATGACGTGGGCCAGGGCCAGGGCTGGCAGCGCAACATCGTGATGGACGGCAGTCCGCATCTGCCGGCCGCGATCCGCCAGTGGTACGGCGACTCGCGCGGCCACTGGGAGGGCAATACCCTGGTGATCGACGTGACCAACTTCAGCGCCAAAACCGATTATCAGGGTTCGCGCGAAAACCTGCATCTGGTCGAGCGCTGGACGCGGACCGGACCGAAGACACTTGATTATGTCGTGACCGTCGAGGATCCGACGGTGTGGACGGCGCCCTGGACCGTCAAGCAGGAATATTCGCTGCAGAGCGACCAGCAAAACAAATTCTACACCGAGCCGCGCTGCATCGAGGGAAACTTTGGCCTGCCCGGCTTGCTGCACGGTCGGCGCGCCGAAGAAATCGCCTTTGCCGAGGGACGCGGTCCCGATCCGGCGACACGGGACAATCTGAAGGCAGGGTTTTGTGCTCGAAGACGATCCGTTCCGGTAACGTAAGCGACGGACGGGATCGGATCGGTCACCGGCTTCGTTTCGGGCATCCGCAAGACCGATACGATCGTCGCGGCGGAGGGATGCGCCTCACCATCGACCGCAGGTTAACCATGTCATCGACGGCACGCTCACCGTGTGGCCGTGCGAGACGCCGCGCATCTGCCCCCTCACATCGTATTGGCCGACGCCAGCAGCCGCTTGACGAAGCCGTCGATGGCGCCGCCCTCGATCCAGCGCGCGACCGCGACCAGGTCGTGCTCCGGGTCCACGAAAATCATGTTGGTGCCGTTGCCGATATGCACGAAGGCGGTTGCCGGGGCGCTCGGCATCAGCTGCCGGTTCGTGTTGAGGTACCAGTTCATGAAGCCGTAGTTGGGCTGCGCCGGCGTCGGGGTCAGCGCCCAATCGACCCATTGGTCGGAGATCAGCTGGCGATCGCCCCATTTGCCGTGGCGCAAGGTGAGATAGCCGAACCGCCCCATGTCGTAGGCATTGATGAACATCCCGCCGCCCCAATGGCCGCCGCCGGGGACCGATTGCACGATGGCGCCGTCGAGCACGATCCAGGAATTCTCGTAGCCGTACCAGCGCCAGGTGTTGGAGGCGCCGATCGGATCCATGATGGTCTCTTTCAGCACCTGCGGCAGCGGGCGGCGCCACACATTGAGCGCCGCGAGCGCCATCGCGTTCACCCTTGTGTCGTTGTATTTATACACCGTTCCGGGGATGTGGCGCGGCCGGGTGCCCCACGCGGCCGCATTCGGCTCCGGCCGGTCGGCCCAATCGGGCTTGCCCCACAGCGTGCCTTCCCAGTCGCTGGTCTGGCGCAGCATGTGGTTCCAGGTGATGGTGCGGTTGTGCGGCGTGTCGAACAGGGTGAGCAAGTCCGGCGCGCCGAGCCGGTCGGATTTGTTGGGCGAGGGCTGCGGATTGTAGATTTGGACCGGGGGTACGTAATCGCCCACCTTGTCATTGATGCTGCGGATCAGACCGCGGTCGTAGGCGACCCCGACAACGCTCGAGAGCATGCTCTTGGTGATGCTGTGGGCCATGTTGACGCGGCCCGGCTCGCCCCATTCGGCGACGATATAGCCGTGATGGATGATGATCCCGGTCGGATCGCCGCGGTCCTTGATCGGGCCGATCGCGTAGCCGAACGGCTCGCGGCCGAAGGTTTGGTAGTGGTTGAGCACGAGATCGCGCGGATTGTGCGATTCGTTCGCAATGGCGAAATCCGTCGCCTCCTTGAGCCGCCCCGCGTCGAGCCCGGATTCCGTCGGGGTTTTGTGCTGCCACACGGCTCCGGGATAGTAGGGGGTGGCGGTCGCGGGACGATTTGCCTGCGCCGCCGCGATCTGCGGGACGGCGAGGGCCAGAAGCACCAAGGTGAGCGAACGCAGCGCCATGTTTTCCTCCACGTTACCAATCGTTGCTTCCAGCCCCCGTCACGTCTTTGCATGACATGGGAGGCGTGGAAGAGCGGCGGCGGATATAGGGCGGGTTCGCTCGAACCCGCCATTCGGCGGCGGCGAGTATACCCGCGTGGATACGGCACGCCGGGGTTATGGCGGGTTAAAGCGAACCCGCCCTACACCCGTCCTATGCCAGATCCGCTACGACAGCGTCGGCAGCAGCTCCGCGAACATGTCCGGCCGGTAGCCGATCGCGGTGAACAAGTGGCCGCGCGACTCATCCACCATCGCCTTGAGGCGCGCCATGTCGAGCCCCACCACCTTGCCCTGCGACTTGCGCACGCGGCCGCCGATGATGACGGTGTCGATATTGCCGCGGTCGGCCGCCTGCACCACCACGCCGACCGCATTGTTGGCCGGATAGAGGTTCACGTCGCCCGCCCGGATCATCAGCAGGTCGGCCTCCTTGCCGGGCGTGAGCGAGCCGATCTTGTCGTCGAGGCCGGCGCAGCGCGCGCCGCCCATGGTGGCGCAATAGAGCATGTCGCGCACCATCAGCGGCTTGGGCGGGTTGGCATCGCCCATGAACCGGCGATTTTGCGCCATCGCGCGCTGGAGGAACATCGCCACCCGCATCTCGGTGAACATGTCGGAGCCGTAGGAGGTTTCGTTGTCGATCGAAAAGCCCGGCTTGATGCCGTGATCCCAGGCGTGCTGCAGCGCACAGACGCCTTCGCCGAGCGCATATTGCGGCATCCGAACGCGGGCAAACATTGATGGTGGCGCCGGTATCGACGAAAATCTTCCAGGTCCGTTCGGGCAGCGCGCCGCAATGATTGAAAGTGTTGTCGGGACCGACCAGCTTGTCGGCGGCGAGCGCATCAAGGGCCGCCGCCGCTGCCAGGCCCTGGAACTCGGTGGTGATGCGCAGCCCGAGCCGGCGCGCGATCGCCCAATTCTCGCGGACCGGGCCGGAGAACATGCGCAGCGTCACCAGTTGGTCGGTGGATGAAAAATACTTCTTCTGCAGCCGCTCCAGATCGGCCGGCCATTGGCGGTCCCATTCGCCGGCGGTGGGCGGGCCGGAGGCATGGACAGCGCGCATGCCGCTGTCGATCAGCGCCTCGACGGCGGCGTCCGAATGGGCGGCGCTGCGGGAATTGTGCGAATTGTCGATCACGCAGGTGATGCCGGCTTCGATGCAGCCGATCGCGGTCAGGTAATTGCCGGCGTAGTGATCCTGCGGCCGGTAGGCCTTGGCGAAGGAGAGGTGCGTCGCATTGGAATAGTCGGCAAGCGTCGGCGAGTTCGGGTTGATGAAGCGCAGCGGCGCTTCCCAGGAATGGCGGTGACAATCCACAAAGCCGGGCACCAAAATGGTGTCGCGCCCATCGATCACCTGGGCATCGGCGGCGGCGATATCCGGTGCGACGGCGGCGATCTTCTTGCCTTCGATCAGCAGATCGCCTTTCGCCAGGTCGCCGACCCGCGGGTCCATGCTGATGATGGTGGCACCCTTGATGAGAATGCGGTTGCGCGCATCGAGCGCCGGCTGCGCGGCGAACCGCGCCGCGTTTTGTGCGGTGGCCGAATCCGCCAGCACGCCGCCGGCCGCCGCACCCGCCGCCATCGCGACGCCGGTCTGCAAAGCGCCGCGCCGGGTGATGTGCTTGTCGTTGGTCATGGCGTGTCCTCCTCATGCGATTTTGGTTGGGCGGCACGGTAGCGCGTTTCGGGGTCGTGCGTAACACCGGGCCGCGGGCATCGCTCGGTGCGACGTGGGCGTGAACGGTTGATCAGCAATGCGTCGCAAATGGCTGCTCTTACCGCGGCGCAACGACACGTCGGTCGGTCCGCGCCTCGCCCTCCACGGCGACACCCTGCGCAAGTCACCGAAAAAAACGGCCAAATGCCATAAGCTTGACACCGCGTGAACCCTCGCCGGAACGCTGTCTGCAATCAATCGGAACTACTGTCCGCTTTCGTCGGAATCCGCACAAATGGATTTTTAGCTGGCAAGCTAGGGCGAACACGATCATCGGTTCCGTGTTCACCAATTCAAAGCTGATTTTTTGACACATTCGAACGGTACCATCCTCGTCAGCGCAGTGAACGTCCACAGCGGAAATCACCGCGCGAAACTGACCGGTCGCCACCTCGGTTGCGGCCGTCTGCAAAAACCGTTTGAGGAGTGGAACCAAATCATGATGTCATTGAAACCCTTGGCCATAACGATGACCGGCGCATTCACGATGCTTGCGGCAGGCTCCGCCACTGCGTGGGAAACCAGCTCGGCCGACGTCTTATCGGCGTCCTTCGTCGCCAGCGGGACGACGACGTTTACGCCCGCCGTCGCGCCCGCAGGTGGCTTTGCGCCGCCGGCCTATAACGTTGAGAATGCTTTACCGGGCTACACAAACACCCTGAACATAGCCGGCACGTCGAGTCCGCCGATTGCTCTCTATTCCCAGCTCACGGCGATCTTTGACCATGCCTCCGCTGTCGGCGGCCTCCAAGGCGCAACCTCCATCGCGGAAGCCGACACGGCAATCGGCGATGTTACCCTGTCATTAAACCTCAACCCACCGCCACCCGCGCCGACCACCTTGCCGCTGCAGATCACCGCAAGCAGCGGGCCGCGCGCTCTGCAGGCGGTGCAGGGGAGCGTTAGTTTTGACGGCGCCCTGGCGACTATAACCGGGACCGCGAGTCTCGGGGAATTGAAAATAACCGGATCGCTGGTTGGCAACCAAACGCTGAGTTACAGCGGCACACCTCCCGCCGACTATGTTCTGTTTCAGAATGCGGAAGTCACGATTACGTTGAACGAACACGGGAGACTCGCGACACCTCTTTTTTGCACTGTTACGGGAGGTTGCCCGGTCCTTGTGGGGGGCATTCACGTCGCCGCCGTGCACGTCCAACTGACGAACGCCACCATCTTCGGCCGAACCGTATCGGGTGATATCTATCTCGGCGAAGCTCAGGTGAATTGAGGGTCGATCGCTGAGGGCTTTTTAACCGCCCTTCGCGCCGTGATCTCTCAGAGCTTTTATTGCGGCATCGTGCATCCTCTCGACTTCCTGCGGTGCCGTCTTGGTGCGGTCTTTGAGAGCTGGCACGGGATCGGGCGCAAGTTGCGCCGTTGCGGGGGCGGGCTTCCAGTCGGCGGACGTTCCGCCTTCGCAGCTTCAATATGAGGACGAATGGTCTGGCGGGGCCGCGGTGTTTAGCAGCTATTGATTACATTCGACCACAGCGGCACCCCGGTCTCAATTCCCCCCATCCAGCAGCCGCCGGGCGATGACTTGGGCCTGAATCTCGGCGGCGCCCTCGAAGATCGACAGGATGCGCGCGTCGCATAATATCCGCGAAATCTTGTATTCCAGCGCAAAACCGTTGCCGCCGTGGATCTGCACCGCATTGTCGGCGGCGGCCCAAGCGACGCGGGCGGCGAGCAGCTTGGCCATGCCGGCTTCGAGGTCGCAGCGGCGGCCCTTGTCCTTTTCCCGCGCGGCGTAATAGGTGATCTGGCGGGCAATCATGATTTCCGCGGCCATCATGGCGATCTTGTCGGCGACGCGGGGGAAGGCGATCAGCTTCTGGCCGAACTGCACGCGGTCGTGGGCGTAGGCGATCGCCTGCTCCATGGCGGCCTGGGCGACGCCGACGGCGCGCGCCGCGGTCTGGATGCGGGCCGACTCGAAGGTCTGCATCAGCTGCTTGAAGCCCTGGCCTTCGACGCCGCCGAGCAGGCTGTCGGCCTTCACGGCAAACCCGTCGAAGGCGATTTCGTATTCCTTCATGCCACGATAGCCGAGCACTTCGATTTCGGTGCCGGACATGCCGGGTGCCGGAAACGGATCGGCGTCGCTGCCGCGCGGCTTTTCGGCAAGCAGCATGGAGAGGCCGCGGTAGCCGGGCTGGTTCGGGTCGGTGCGCACCAGCAGCGTCATCAGGTCGGCACGAACCGGATGGGTGATCCAGGTCTTGTTGCCGAAGACTTTGTACACGTCGCCGTCGCGCACCGCGCGGGTGCGCAAGGAGGCGAGGTCCGAGCCGGTGTTGGGCTCGGTGAACACCGCGGTCGGCAGCACCTCGCCGGAGGCGAGCTTCGGCAGCCATTGCGCCTTCTGTGCCTCGGTGCCGCTGCCGAGAATCAATTCCGCCGCGATTTCCGAGCGGGTGCCGATCGAGCCCACTCCGATATAGCCGCGCGAGAGCTCCTCGGAGACCACGCACATGGATTCCTTGCCGAGGCCCAGGCCGCCGTAAGTTTCGGGAATCGTGAGGCCGAACACGCCGAGCTCGGCCATTTTGCCGATCACTTCGAGCGGGATGTAGCTGTTGGTGCGGTGCCAGCCTTGGGCGTGCGGGACCACTTCGCTGTCGGCGAATTTGCGCATTTCCTCGCGCATCGAATCGAGGATGTCGTCCAGCCCGCAATCCCCGACCGTGGCGCCGGCATGGCCGCTCATCAATGCGATCAGCCGGGCGCGATTTTCCGTGGTGTTGCCGGTTTCGATCAGTTCCTCGACCGGTGCCGTGAACCGCGCCGCCACCGCGCGGGCGGAAAGTCCGAGGTCGGCGGGCCGTACCAGTTCGCCTTGACTCATCAAGATGCCGCCGGCCATTTGGGCTAAAAACTCGCCCGCTCCGATGCGCACCAGCAGCTCTTCGATCTCCCCCAGTCGGCCGTCCCGGCTCATGCGATCGGTGTAGCTTGCGAGCTGGCGGATCGCTTCCACGTAAGTGGCGAACCAGGCGAGCCCGTGGGTGGCGCGTTGCTCGCGGTCCACGGTGCCGGCATCGGGGCGGCCGTTGACGCAAACCCGCTCCCGGACCTTGACGGTGGCGTCGTTGAGCAGCGCGTCGGCGGCGCCACGCGCCGCTTCCATCAAACTCGTCAAATCGGTTCCGGAATCCATGCGCGACGCGGCAAGGGACATCGACCTCTCCCAAAAGTGTTGCGAACGGACGTCCGGCTCGCCCGTGCTGCGATGCACAATAATACGATTTCGCGCCATCGCGCCAGTCCCCACCCACGATGACGCCAACATATTCCGGCAACGTGCATCGAATAGGGTGCGGATGCCTGATTCTCCGCATGGAGGACGCATTGCGGCTGCTTTTGCTTACATTCCGCATCACCTACGATGCATTCCAGGCGTTCCTGGAGGACGACGGCTGGGCGATCGCGAGCCATATCGCGCTCTCCATCCTGATGTCGCTGTTCCCGTTTCTGATCTTCGTCACCGCGCTTGCGGGATTCCTCGTACGGTTCGGAAGAACTTGCCGAACAGGTGGCGGACCTGTTGCTGGAGGCTTGGCCCCATGAGGTCGCCGGGCCGATTTCCCAAGAGGTCGTGAACGTCCTGACCGGCGCCCACGGCGGCGTGGTGACGTTCGGGGCCATCCTCGCCCTCTATTTCTCCGCGAGCGGGATCGAGAGCTTGCGCATCGGGCTCAACCGCGCCTACGACGAGACCGAAATCCGGCCGTGGTGGGTGTTGCGCCTGGAATCCATCGGCTATGTGCTGGTCGGCGGGGTGGCGCTGAGCACGCTGGCCTTCGTGATCGTGCTGGCGCCGCTGATCTTCCGCGCGGTGGTCGTTTATGTGCCGGACCTGGCCGGCATCGAGCGCAAGGTCACGGTCATTCGGTTCGGATTTGCGACCGCGGTCCTGGTGCTATCCCTGTTCGTCGTGCACAAATGGCTGCCGTCCGGGCACCGGCGGCTTTCGGAGATCGCGCCGGGCATCGTGGTGACGCTGGTATTATGGCTGGTGTCCGGCTACGCCTTCGGGCGTTATTTATCGGAATTTTCCGGCGCCTATGTGCGGACCTATGCGGGCTTGGCCTCGGCCATGGTGGCGCTGGTATTTCTCTATTGGAGCGCCGGAATTTTCGTTTATGGCGGCGAGTTGAACCAGGCGATCCGCAGGGCCAGGGAGGCGGCGCGAAGCCGGCGCTGACGATCCAACCGGGACGGCGCGGTCCTGGCGGATTTGGCCGGCCCACTCTTAATGAAGCGGCGGATCTGTTTTGCTTGGCGCGATGGCGAAATCTGACGTCGAGATCGTGGACTATCATCGAGGAGTGAGGCCATGAGCATCAAACGTGATGATATCGATACGCAAAAAGTGGATTTCACCGATGTGGCATCCGGACGTCGGCTGCCGCCGGTCCACCGCGGCAAAATTCTTGGCGAGGAATTCCCGACGCCGTTGCGCATCAGCGTTTACGAACGCGCCAAGGCAATCAAGGTGCCCGGCACACGCGCCAATGATATCGTGATCGGCCGTCGGGCGGTCACGATCGATACCGCGCTTCGGCTCGGAAGGTATTTTGTTGCATCGCCGGAATTCCGGATCGATCTGCAGACGCGCTACAATCCGGATGTCGCCGACCGTACGTCCGCCGGCGCATGGAACAGGAGATTTCGCCCCGCGCAGCCTGATTAAAATTGCTCAGGGTCTGATCCCGGCGGCTGGAAAAATACGGCGAGAAAATCGGCGTACCCCTTCGCCGAACCGCTCAACTGATGTAGCTTTGGTGCCGGAACTGCGAGCGGCCGGAATTCCCACGATCGCATAGGGTAGCAGTGCTGCCGCCGGTGGGCATGCCGGTTAATCTGTTTCAATAAACGACCCCCAAGGGAGGAATCGCATGAAGACCGCAAGCCGCGCCGCGCTGCTGCTGGGCGCCGGGATGTTCGCGCTCACGGCGCTGTCGGGAGCACCCGCATCAGCCCAGATCACCGATCCCAACGCCTATCCGAACCCGTATCAGTTGCAGGAGAATTTTGCGAAACTGCCGCCGGGGCGCACTTGGGGCTCGACCATCGGCATTGAGATCGACACCGACGGCAAGAGCCTTTGGACGTTCGACCGCTGCGCCGCGCAGAACTGCCGCGGCTCCACGCTTGATCCGATCATGAAGTTCGATGCCGCCGGCAATCTTGTGAAAAAATTCGGCTCCGGCATGATCAACGACCCGCACGGCTTCCATGTGGACCGCGACGGCAATGTCTGGGTGTCCGACACGGTGGCTGAGGGCGGCAAGGGCCAGACCGTCATGAAGTTCAGCCCGGACGGCAAGCTGTTGATGACGCTCGGCAAGCCCGGCGTCACCGGCGACGCCACCTCCACCGACGCCTTCGACCAGCCGACCGACATTTACGTCGCGCCGAACGGCGATATCTTCGTCTCGCAGGGCCACGGTGCCCGCCCGACCGACCGCGTCTTCAAGTTCTCCAAGGACGGAACCTACATCAAATCCTGGGGCAAGCGCGGCTCCGGCCCCGGCGAGTTCAACACCCCGCACCAACTCCAGATGGATTCTCAAGGCCGCCTGTTCGTCGCCGACCGCGTCAACAACCGCATCCAGATTTTCGATCAGGACGGCAATTTCCTCGCCGAGTGGAAGCAGTTCGGCCGCCCGAGCGGCCTCTACATCGACAAGAACGACGTCGTCTATTCGGCCGACCACCAGTCCGGCGACGACGGCGGCAAGGTCAACCCCGGCTTTAAGAAGGGCATCCGCATCGGCAGCGCCAAGGACGGCAAGGTGGTGGCCTTCATCCCGGAAATCGCCCCCGGCGCCAACATGCCGGAAGGCATCGCGGCCGACGCCTCGGGGACCATTTATGGCGGCTGGACGGGGAAGATGAATGTGCGGCGCTGGGTGAAGGCGGTGACGCAATAGGGAGGGTGGCCCGACTTAGGGACCGCCGCTTGGCGGTCCCTTTCCATGTGGCCCAAGCCAGGCTGGGCGTGCCGTGGTTCCATGCTTGCCAGCAGGGCGGAAATTACCATCACTCGGACAGGCTATGACCTCGCATTTTGCCCTCTTCTCGCGGCGCGACTTACTATCCGCGCTCACCGGCGCAACCGCGACCTCTGCGGCCTTCGCGCAAGGCGCCGCACCGCCGCTTTTGCGGACGAATGGCGCTCAATTCGTCGAGTTGTACCCGGGCAAGACAGCGCCGCTCATGCAGATCGAGCGGCTCGACGGAAAGATGGTCGGCTTGAATTCCTTTCGCGGAAAAGTTGTTCTACTGAACTTCTGGGCTACGTGGTGTCCGCCGTGTCTAAAGGAACTGCCCCTGCTCGATCAACTTCAGCAAATCGTCGGTCCACAGCAGTTGGAGGTCGTCGCGGTATCGATCGACCAGTCGGGCCGGGCGGTTATCACCGGGTTTATGAAACGCTTGCGACTGGAACGCCTGCGACCCTACCTGGACCCAAAGGGTCAATTGGCGAGTCCGGCAGGACAGGACGTTTCGGCGCCCTTCACACTCTACGGGATGCCGATTTCATATGTTATCGATCGTCAAAGTCGCATCGCCGGATACATCACCGGCGCGGCCGACTGGACGTCTCCGGACGGGCTTGCTTTGCTCAGATATTATATTTCACGCTCCTGACAGGGAAAATTCTTGTTGGAATTTTTACGCATGGGAGTGGGCGGTATCGTGAAGTGTCCGGTCATTTTGAATCATTTGGTCGTGACGGCCGGGCGCGGCCATTCCCGCCTTGATTGCCGCGGTTTCGGACGGCCCGCGAGCCGCCGCCGGAAGGACCTGGATGCCGCGACAAGCGGGGCCCGTGACGGCGAACAGAGCGGCTCGAACACGACGAAATCCGCTCAATAGCGACAGCAGCGGTTGCGTGTCGGATCTGCTGTAGAAGCGCCGTCGATTTATTCACAGGGAAATTCATCCATGACCTCGGTCGCCGCCAAGCCGCCAAATGATTATCCCTGGTTCGTCCGGCTGCTGTTTTGGAAGCAGCGGCGGATATTCGGGCGGCTGCTCGATCCGAGCCTTTTGTGGGCGCGCTCGCCGTGGGTTTTTTCGGCGTTTGCGCTGCTTTACGGCGCGCTCGAACGACGCTCCTCGCCATTGCCGGCGGCGCTGCGGTCGCTGGTGATGGTGCGGGTTTCCCAGCTCAACGATTGCGCCTTTTGTATCGATATCAATTCCGCCACGCTGGCGAAGCGCGGGGTATCCGAAGCCACAATTTTAAGCCTCGCGGAATGGCGCCAAAGCGACCGCTTCGCGCCGGACGAGCGCCTCGCCCTCGCATATGCCGAAGCCACGACGCTCAATCGCGTGGACGACGACCTGCGCCGGCGGCTGAAAGAGCGCTGGAACGATGATACGATCGTCGAACTCACCGCACTGATTGCGTTCCAAAATCTTTCGGCGAAATTCAATGCCGCGCTCGACGTGCCGGCGCAAGGATTCTGCCTCGTCCCTTTACCGAGACCGCCTGCCCAGCCATGATCGCCGCGGTTGCCCATCGGGCCATCGCAGCGAACCACCAAATCCTGCCGGATCGAACGACGTAGGGGACACCATGCGCCACGACGCGGCCAATGCCGCGGGGCCGGCGGAGACGCCGCTGCACCGCGCGAGAACGGCCATGATGGAAACGGGACAATGGGATCAAGCGCAATACATCGGCAGGCGTCGGGCCGTCGGCTGTGTGGCGCTCGAAATCACGCAGCGCTGCAATCTCGATTGCACCGCATGCTACCTGTCCGAACATTCGGAAGCGGTAAAGGATCTGCCGCTGCAGGAAATCTTTCGCCGCATCGACATGATTTATAGCGTCTACGGATCCGATGTCAACGTTCAGGTGACCGGCGGAGACCCGACGCTGCGGAACCCCAGCGAGTTGATCGCCATCGTGCAGCGCCTCAGTCAGATGGGCATGCGCCCGGCCCTGTTCACCAACGGCATCAAGGCGACGCGGGCGCTGCTGGCACGCCTGGCCGAAGCCGGCCTGGTCGATGTCGCGTTCCATGTCAACATGACCCAGAAGCGGCGCGGTTATCGCACCGAGCGCGACCTCAACGCGCTTCGCCGCAGCTATATCGAACGCGCCCGCGGGCTGCCGCTCGCGGTTTATTTCAACACCACGGTGTTCGACGGTAATTTCGACCAGATACCCGACGTGGTCGCCTTCTTTGTGCAACACAGCGATGTCGTGCGTCTGGCGTCTTTTCAGCCATACGCAGAGACCGGCCGCGGGGTGTTGGACCCGCGTTCGCCAAAAATCACGACGGCCGCCGTGGTCAAGCAGATCGAGGCCGGAGCCGGAACAGCGATTTCATTCGATACCGCCCACGTCGGCCACCTGCGTTGCAACCGCTACGCGATGACATTCGTGGCGAATGGCCGTGTCTACGACATGCTCGATAACCACCGCCTCTACAACGCTTTGATCGCCCGCACGGCGCGCACGCATTTCGACCGGCGCAGCCCGCGGCGTGTCGTTGCGAAATTCATCCGCTCCCTGGCGGCGAATCCGGATATCGCCATCAGCGGCGCGGGCTGGTTTGTCAGAAGGGTTTGGCAGATGCGCAGAGATCTGATCGCATCGCGCGGGCGTGTAACCAAGCTGTCCTTCTTCATTCACAATTTCATGGATGCGTGCAATCTGGATCCGGAGCGCATCAAGGCTTGCGTCTTCATGGCCGCAACGCCGGACGGTCCCGTGTCCATGTGTCTTCACAATGCGCGGCGGGATGTGTCGATTCTCCGCCCTGTCGAACTGCATAGGGCCGACGGCAAATGGTTTTGGGATCCATTATCCGGCCAGCTATCGAAGACCGCGCCAAAGCCACCCGACCCCGATCGCATGGCGCCGCGCAAGGCACAGCCGGTCGCGCGATCGGGTGTCGTGAACGTGAGGCTGACCGACGCCGTGTCGGCCAAGGCGCGCAGTCGTCGGCGGACCGCCGTTTGAAGGCAGGCCCGATCGCATTCGCTTCAGCCATGACCACGGGCTTCTTCAGCGAGGTTCTGCCGGTGCCGCATTCAGCTCTGACGGACGATGTCAGCATCGAGGCTTGGGAGAAAGCCTGGAGCGGGGTGCTGGAGCGTCACGTTGACGCAATCGGCCGGGTTGATTTTACCGGCCTTGCGGAAGACCGTGCGGGCCTTGACGGCGTGGTGAAGTTCATCGCGGCGATCGATCCGGTCGCCTCACCGGGGCGGTTTTCGACACCAAACGCCCGCCTCGCCTATTACCTAAACGCCTACAATGCGCTGGCCATGCACGGCGTGTTGGCGGCCGGTGTGCCGAAGCGGTTCGGTTGGCTCGATCGGCTGCTGTTCTTCTATTTTCGGAGCTTCCGGATGGGAGGCCGCAGAATTTCACTGTACGCGTTGGAGAACAGCATCATCCGGCCGCTGGGGGATCCCCGCGTGCATTTCGCGCTCAATTGCATGTCGGTCGGTTGCCCGCGACTGCCGCAGACAGCATTCACCGGAGAGCGGCTTGACGGCGAACTCGATGCGGCGGCGCGCGAATTCGTCGAAGCCACGCGCAACGTAAGCATCGACCGTGAAAGGCGAGAGGTCATACTGTCGGCAATCTTCAAGTTCTACACAAAGGATTTTCTCGCTCAGTCATCCAGCCTCATGACCTACGTGAATCACTATCGATCTGAGCAAATACCTGCCGGCTACACCGTCGCATTCATGGACTACGACTGGACGATAAATCGTCAGCCTCGTCGGGATCGCCCGCAACCGCGACGGTGATCGCAGGCATCGGGGGCGTCGAACGTCCCCCGATGCCTCGCGACCCTTCATCGGATCACAGCGATTCAGTTCCCATCGAACAAAGTCTTGGCGTATTCGAAGTCGAGCCCGCCAATTTCTTCGCCGATCTTGCGGCCCGTCAGGTCACCGGGAATGAAGTGAATCCCGCCATACCGACGCGAAATACCGGCCTGGTTGGCCGCATCTTTGAACGTGTTCCAGCACAATGTCACGTTGGTACGAGGCGTTAATCCCGGCTCAACCGCCGACGTCCCGGCGGCCTGGGTAAAGCAATCCCCAAAAAGGGGTGACCCGGTAAACCGCTTCAGGACCTCAGCGCCGGCGGCACTAAAAACACTATGGCCTGAATAATATTCAGGAAACGGCGGTGTGACGATCGTTGCGGCCTGATAAGGCTGCCAGTCCTGGCCATTGATCAACTGGGCTCCTTGGTAAGGGCCGCCCCAGGCCAATACCTTTTGGTTATTTTTGAGAAAATGCACCGCAGTGATCGGCCTCACGGAGTTGAAGATCGTCTTGGTGCCCCATGACTCGATGCTCGCGTCAAGAATCGCATTTCCAAGTGCGAAGAACATCTTCGCGTCATCTCCGATACTATGGTTATCGCGCCGCGAAACATACTCGCCGAACAACGCCCAATGACCGGGCGGCAACTCCGACTTCGGTCCATTCGCCCAATATTCGGCGATGACCTTCTGTTCATCGGTCAGGTAGGCGCTGTATTCGAGGATGCGATCCACACCTTGAGTATAATCGTTCGACGGATATAAATCAGGCCCTTCGGTCCGAAAATCCGGAAGCTTCGCATTAAACTTGTATACGTTGCCCCAATACGGATTCGCGTATTTCTGGATAACGAACCCTCCTTGGCCGTTCGGGACCCGCAAGGGTTGCCACCTGTTTGGGTTGTTGATCAGGTCCGGTGTGTTAACCGGCGCATAGCCGGTGTAATCGCTGTATGCAACGCCGGGCATGCCGCCGGGCTCATCGCCAAGCTGGTTTGATCCATCATGGTGACGATAGGTGAGTACGGCTTGGCAGGCGACATTCCCGACCCCCGACGGGGTCGTGATATTGCTAGACACGTCATTTGGATCATAGCCCAGGGTCGTCATCAATTGGGTGGCCGCCGCCGTATCGGTCGGAGCGAGATCGAGAACGGCGCGATACGCGGCGTAACTTACGGCCTTCTGCACGGCGGGCGGAAGCTGGTTTGCTTGGCGCGGGATCCCGTTGGGGCGGCTCGGCAGGGCTCGTCCGTCGTAGGCGCTCCAAGCATCATACATGCAGGTATCGAGGATCGCCAAAAATCGCGCCGCCTCGGGCGGGGTTGGGCGTGTGTCGCGGATAATTTGCAGCATCACGTCGGTCCACTGCACCACCACCGTGTCGGCGGCCTTGGCGGCCATCGAAAAGGTGGAGCCGAGCATTGCCAAAGGAAAGGCCACGCCGGCGCTACGTCGAAACTTGCGTATGGTCACTCTGTATATCCTCGTGCCAAGTGATGCCTTGATAGGCGATCGATCACTCTCCACTCATTAGTATCAAATCGCTGTGATCAAGTTCACACCGGGGAGAATTTTGTGGCGCGTAGTGCGACACCACCTTGGCTGTAACCGAGCCGGAATGCATCGGCGGGGTGCGGTGCATTCGCGGGCGCAGGGTCCCCCAAGGGAGCAATTTCTAGACGGATTCCGGTGAGGTCCGAACACGTAGGGTGTGCAAAATCGCCCTGCGAGACGGAGGCAGCCCGCACGGCGTCAAATGGCGATTTTGCGCACGCGGCAGGCCTTTACTCAGCGCCGCGATCACGACACCGCGCGATAATAATCATGCGAGGGCCGACCGCGTGCGCAAAATCGCCGGCGAAGCCGTGCCGGTTGCTCCGCCGTGCCCGGGCGATTTTGCACACCCTACGACCCTGTGATTCGATGCGACCGGAATTTGGTATAGCCTTACGCCGATGCTGGAAGCCGGAGAGCGCGGCGGCGGCGCGTGTTCCCTGCGGGTCACTCGCTATCCGTGATGGTGCAGTTGACGAAGTCCAATCACCGGAACAGATCGTGCTCTACCGGAGCAAATCACTTTCCATCGGCGCAGCAGCATTTATGCTTTCCGCTATGCGCGTGCAGGCTCAACCGGCTGAGCGACGCCGACGCTTGCCGCAGTGAGGTGCCGACCGCGATGGGTGGGCCGGTGCTTCGAGATCCAGCAAAATCCTGCCGCGCTCGCGTTGAAATCGAATCACGAACTGGATTTTGGCAGCCAGGTGCGGCTTCTGTGCGCCTGCTTCGATCGCGGCCAGCGCGCGAGATTGCCGCTCTAATAATCACTTCCGCCGCTCGGGCTTTGCCACCCCGGCTTTTGATAATTGCGGACTTCGCGATCATTTGCTCGTCCGGCCGGGTAGGCCTCATTATCCGATTTTTATCCATCGGGCCGCGGACTTTCTCCACGCCTCCTTCAAACCCCGCCTGGCGACGCCGCCCTTGCGCTTCGCTAACCCTCCGCCACCATCAATCAGGCTGGATGGAGGACTTGCACCTCCAAGCTACCGATCATGCTCGGTACACAAACAATCGCCCGCACAAGGCGGGCGATTGCGGGGGGCGGCCGTCGGCTGACTGGGCCGATTGGCCACCACGCTTTGCTTAGCGGCCGCCAGCGAGAACGATCTCTTGGCGGCCGTTGTTGGCGGCCTTCAGCGCATTCACCATCACGTCCGGATACATCCAGGTCGCGGTGGGCGGAGTGCGCAGACCCATATAGGCGGCAATATCGGCGATAAATCCGGTACAGTTGACGATACCGGCATGCCACAGCTTCGACGTGGCCTGTTTGTGCTGAATGTAGGCAAACACCCTTCTAGCGTCGGCCTCATTGAGATACACGCGATAGCTCGCCGTCAGATATTGCTCGTCGAGATCTCCGTAGCTCTTGCCGGTTTCGGCCGGAACCGGGATGATATGGCCAAGAACATAGGGAATCGGGCTGTCGGTTGCGGGGTGTAAACCCGCGACCTCGATCTTCCCGACCTTACCTTGGTCATTGAGACGGCCATACCACAGGAACGCATGCCCATAGGTGGCCGCGGTCCTGGACCGGAAATCGACGAAATAGCGTCCCGCCATTCTCGGCGATGCGCCTTTCTGGGAGACGACCGGCCCGGGGTCCGAAGCTTCCGCTGGGGCCGTGTGCGACACCCGCGCGGCCGCAGTTTGCATTTGAATGCCGGCCAGGGATATCATCACACCCAGGGTAACGGCGAGTCCGCGAGCAACCAGTTTACAGACAACCGACAAGTGACGGATGCTCACGTTTTTGAAGTTCATCGAAACCTCCCTCGGCCAGTTCATGATCGGCCGGCAGAAACTCAATTGCAACGCGTGCGACGGAGTTCCATGCCGGAACCGATCACGAAGCTGCGCAAAAAAAGTCGCCCGAAGCCAACTCTTTGATCGCGTTAGAGGGTTCAACCCCGCGCGACGACCGGGCCTTTGCCGATCGGAGCCTTACCGATCGGAGCCTTACCGATCGGGGCCTTGCCGACCACGGGCTGCGGCGGCGGCGGCTGACGAACCGGAAGGTCGGCCGCAACCGAAGCGCTCACGAAGGCGAGAGTTGAAGCCAGAACAAGCAAGACGTTTTTCATGACGTGCCCCTTTGTTTACCCATCCTAATGCGTAACGTCGTTTAGTTACGCCCCTTAGACGCCGCCTATCAAAGCCATCTGCGGCCACAAAAACTAGTGCATAAAAGCCACATTGCGCCTTTTTCAGTGGTTCGCGGTCTTCGGCGGACTTCGGGTTGCGAAAGAATTTGCTTGAAAAATCAATGAGATTTCAGCGGTTGTCGGTCGGGCCACAGAGCCCGCTTGACGCAGTACGCGAAGCCGTACGGGTGGCAACGTGCGGACGAAAATACCCCCATGCTCCGTTCGCCACTTTGCCGGCGGCGAACGGGCGGGGCGGACTCAGAGTTGGGCAGGTGCGCCCGACCGCATTTCGGGCGCACCTCATCGGGGCCTGCAAAGCGCAATACCGTGCTATACGTACGCAATCGGAAAGTGGCGCGAGACACCGGATTCATGAGCAATATCAATCCCAATCCCTTCACCACCCGGCCCGAGATCGAGGGCACGTTCGGGGTCGTCACCTCGACTCACTGGATCGCGACAGCGGTCGGGATGGCGATTCTCGAACGGGGCGGCAATGCCTTCAATTCGGCATGCGCCACGGCGTTCACCCTGCAGGTGGTCGAGCCGCATCTGAACGGGCCGGGCGGCGACGTGCCGGTGATTCTGTACGATGTCCGCAAGGGCCGTCCGGAGGTGATTTGCGGGCAGGGACCGGCGCCGGCCGGCGCCACGATTGCGCATTACCGGAGTCTCGGTCTCGACATGATGCCCGGCACCGGCCTGCTGGCGGCCTGCGTCCCCGGCATGTTCGACACCTGGATGACGCTGCTGCGCGACTACGGCACCATGCGGCTTGCCGACGTGCTGGCGCCGGCGATCTTCTATGCTCGCGAGGGGCATCCGCTGGTGGAGCGCGCCAACGCCACAATTGCGACGGTCGAGCAGCTGTTTCGCGACTACTGGCCGACCTCGGCGGCCGTCTATCTGCGCGGCGGCAGGGTACCGGCCACCGGCACGCTGTTCACCAATCCGGCGCTGGCCGATACCTACGAGCGCGTGCTGCGCGAATCGGCGGGCGCCGGCGGCAGGGAGCAAGAAATCGAGCGCGCCCGCAAGGTATGGTCGCAAGGCTTCGTGGCCGCAGCGATCGACCGCTTCTGCCGCACCCAGGACATCATGGACACCAGCGGGGAGCGCCACCGCGGGGTGCTCACCGGCGAGGACATGGCGCGCTGGCAGGCCACGATCGAGCCGCCGCTGACCTACGATTATGGCCGATTTACGGTCTGCAAGCCGGGCGTCTGGGCGCAGGGACCGGTGATGCTGCAGCAGCTGGCGCTGCTCAAGGGTTTTGGCCTCGACGGCCTCGACGTCACCGGCGCGGAATTCATCCATCTGGTGGTGGAAGCGTCGAAACTCGCCTTCGCGGATCGGGAAAAGTTTTACGGCGATCCGGAGTTCGAGGAGGTGCCGATCGCGACCCTGCTCTCGGACGCGTACAATGCGGAACGGCGCAAGCTTATCCACTATTTGGCCTCGCTCGACTTGCGGCCCGGCTCGGTCGAGGGCTTCGGCGCGGTGATCGCGCTCAAGCGCGCCGACGGTGCGCGCGACGCGGTCGGTGCCATGGGCGCCGGCGAGCCGACCGTCGGCCGGTTCGGCGAAGTGCGCGGCGATACCGTGCATTTCGACATCGTGGACCGCGCCGGCAACATGATTTCGGCCACGCCGTCCGGCGGCTGGCTGCAATCTTCGCCGGTGATCCCGGAGCTCGGCTTTGGGCTGGGCACCCGCGGCCAGATGTTCTGGCTGGAGGAGAATCACCCGGCCTCGCTGAAACCCGGCAAGCGCCCGCGCACCACGTTGTCGCCGACGCTGGCGCTGCGCGACGGCGAACCCTACCTCGCCTGGGGCTCGCCCGGCGGCGACCAGCAGGACCAGTGGACCACCCAGTTCTTCCTGCGGCACGTCCATGCCGGGTTCAATCTCCAGGAGGCGATCGACGCGCCGGCCTGGCATTCGGAACATTTCCCGATTTCGTTTTGGCCGCGCACCGCACGGCCCGGCGTGCTGGTGGTGGAAAGCCGGGTGCCGGCCGAGAGCCGCCAGGAGCTGGAGAGCCGCGGCCATGTGGTCGAGGTTGGCCCGGCCTGGTCGGAAGGCCGCCTGACCGCGGCTTCGCGCGACGGCCGCCGCCGCAAGGCCGCCGCCAATCCGCGCGGCATGCAGGGCTACGCTGCGGGGCGGTGAGGTCGTGGTAGAGTGGGTTGAGCGCCAGCGAAACCCACCGCCGAGGTCGGATGATGGTTTCGCTGGCGCTCAACCCATCCTACAATTGATCGTCCGTCGCGCAGGAGATGTCCGCATGGCCCGAATTCTCGCCACGTTTTTCGCCCTCGTCGCGTTGGTCGCCAGCGGTGCGCCCTATGCCATCGCGGCCGATTATCCCACCCGCCCGGTCAACTTGATCGTCGCCTTCACGCCCGGCGGCCCGAGTGACGTGCTCGCCCGCATCATCGGCCGGCAGCTGGAAAAAATTCTCGGCCAGACTTTTGTGATCGACAACCGCCCCGGTGGCGCCGGCAATATCGCGGCCGAGACGGTGGCGCATGCGGCACCCGACGGCTACACGCTGCTGATGGGCAATAACGGCCTGCTCGCCACCAATCAGAGCCTGTTCAAGAAGCTCAATTTCGACGGCGAGCGCGACTTCGCCCCGATCAGCCTGATCGGGTCGCAGCCCAACATTCTGGTGGTCAACCCGAAATTCCCCGCCACCTCGATGGCGCAGCTGATCGCCTATGCCAAGGCCAATCCCGGCAAGCTCAACTACGCCAGTTCCGGCTTCGGCACCGCCGCGCATCTCTCCGCCGAACTGTTCAAGGCGCAGGCCGGGGTCGATATCGTGTCGGTCTCCTACAAGGGTGCGGCGCCCGCGCTGCAGGACCTCATCGCCGGGCATACGCAGGTGATGTTCGCAACCTCGGCCTCGGTCGCGGCGTTCCTCAAGTCCGGCACGCTGCGGCCGCTCGCGGTGACGACGCTCAAGCGTTTCTCGCTGATGCCGGACCTGCCGACGGTCGCGGAACTCGGCCTGCCGGGCTTCGACGCCACCACCTGGCACGGCCTGGTCGCCCCGGCCGCCACCCCGCGCGACATCATCGCCACGCTCAACCGTGCCACCGTGCAGGCGCTTGCCGACCCCGACACGCTGCGCGCGCTCCACGACCTCGGGGTGGAGGTCGGCTCCAGCACGCCGGAGCAGTTCGCCGCCTACATCAAGAGCGAGGTGCCGAAGTGGGCGGCGGTGGTGAAGGCCTCCGGCGCGCAGGTGGAGTAGGGAGACCTTGCGCGAATGTCGGTAGGCGCGCGAAGAGCGTGCCTACCTATCCTACGGTAACCCGCCTATTTTCGCGCACTATTGAGCACGTAGATCGACACCGCCTTGAGTTCCTCCGGCTTGAGGACGCCCTCGAACGCCGGCATCATGCCGCGGCGGCCGCGGGTGATCAATTCGGTGATCGATGCGCGATCGGCACCCCAGAGATAAAGGTCCTTGCGGGTCAGGTTGGTCGATCCGAGCGCGTCATTGCCGGTTGCATCTTCCGCATGACAGTCGGTGCAGTTGCCCTTGGAGCCGTCGTGGAACAGCACGTCGCCGCGCGCCGCCTTGGCGGCATCGTGCGGCTGGCCGCTGATCTGCAGCACATATTCGGCGACATCGGCGATTTCCGCGGCATTGAGAAATTCACTCGGGCCGAATTCCTTGGTGTCGTCCGCGGTGCGATATTTGGGATTATAGGCCAGCATGTCGGCTTCTTCGCCGCGCGCATTCGGGTGGCCGGAGCGAACGCCATAGAGCACCGTCCATTCCACGTCGGAGGGATATTTGATCGCACCGCCCGACGGCAGATCATCGCCGGAGAACCGCCACTCGGCATCGGTGAGATCGGGCGTGTGCTTATCCGCCAAGCCCTTGAGATCGGCGCCGTGGCAGCCGGCGCAGGTCTTGTCGTAGACGGTCTTGCCCAGCGCCATGGCGGTTGCGCTCATGCGGATAGACTTGGCGATGTCGTTGACCGCGACCGGCGCCAGTTCATGCGGCCGGGCGAGGAACTCGCCATATTCTTCCTCGGGCTCGGCGGCCGGCTGTGGAGCCGGGCGCGTCTGCGGCGCGGCGGTGTTGACCGTGCCGGCAATGGCCCAGGCGGCGATGATGGCGAGCGGCGCGAGACGGCTCATTCGTCCCAAGGACCGCGATGAGATTGTAGCGCTTTCCACCTTTTGCCCGGTCGGCCCGCTGTCGATCATCTTTGCCTCCTCTGTTACGGCTGATCACCGGATTTGGAATTGGACCGGTATCGTAAACGACAATTCGCTGGCGGGAACCCGCTCAGGCGGCCGGGGGACCGGCTGGGAGCGCATCAGCATGGCGAGCGCTTCCTGATCGAGTTCCGGCGAACCGGAGCTTTTGACGAGGCGGCTCTGCCGGACCCAGCCGTCGCGGTCGATCGAAAAGGCAACCTGGACCATTCCCTGCTCGCCATGGGCGCGGGCCGCGGCCGGATAGCGCTTGAAGCGCTCGATATGGGAGACCAGCTGGGTTTCCCAGCGGTGCACTACAGCCGCCGGCACGGGGGCCGCGGCCGGCGGCGCCGTCGCGACCTTCTGTTCCTGCGGCGGCTCCGGCTTTGGCGGCTTCGGAATGGCGATCTCCGCCTCCGGTTCGGGCGGCTGGGGCTCTTCCTTCGGGGTCGGCGTTGCCTCGCTCTCGTCTTCCTTTGGCCCGGGCGCCAAATCCGTCGGGGGCGTTGCCGCCGTGATGAAGGATTCCGGCAGTTCGAGCGTCACCACCGGCGCGTCGATGCCGAAATCCGGCGGCTCGGATTTGGTCAGGAAGGCTAGCGCTACCGCCGCATGAGCGAGCAGCACGAGCCCAAAGCAAACGCCCCACCGCGCCTCGTCGCGGCGCACCACACCGAATGGAGCAGACCAGGACGGTGGCGTATCGACGGCGAGCGTATTCATCGCGTGTCCGATTCAAGCCCGACAAGCGCGACCTTGAGATAACCGGCCGAACGCAATGCGTTCATGGTCTCCATCAGGTTGCCATACGCGACGGACTTATCGGCGCGCAAAAATACCCGTTGGGTACGATCGCCTTTCGAGCGGGCATCGAGCGCTGCCTGCAGCCCGGAACGAGACACCGCGGCATCGCCGAGCGCCAGCGTCAGGTCGGATTTGATGGTGAGGAAGATCGGCTCTTCGGGCCGCGGCTGCCGCGCCACATTGGAGGTCGGAAGGTCCACCGCCACATCGACGGTCGCGAGCGGCGCCGCAATCATGAAAATGATCAGCAGCACCAGAATCACGTCGATGAACGGCGTGACGTTGATGTCGTGGATGACGCCGAGCGCGTCCTCACCGTGATCGAGGCGGATGCTCACCGGACCCCTCCCGGCCGGGCGGAAAGGATGCGCTTGTCTTCAAAAACCTGGGTCCCAAGATTTTGGGTTCCGAGACCTTGAATGCCCAGCGGCGGCTGCCCGAGATCGCGGCTCACCAGGGTGAGGATCTCGACGCTCGCATCCGCATAGAGCGCGCGATAATTCGCGATGGAACGCGCGAACATATTGTAGATCACCACGGCCGGAATGGCGGCCGCCAAACCGAAGGCGGTGGCCAGCAGCGCTTCGGCGATGCCCGGCGCGACCACCGCCAGATTGGTGGTGTGCAGCTTGGAAATGCCGATGAAGCTGTTCATGATGCCCCAGACGGTACCGAACAAGCCGACGAACGGCGCGATGGCGCCGATGGTTGCGAGAATCCCGGTCGCCCGCATCATCTGCCGGCCGACAGCGGCCTCGATCCGCTCGAACCGGGCCGTGATGCGTTCCTTGATGCCGTCCACATCGCGCTGATCCGGCGACCGCCGCAACTCGCTCTGCGCGGCCTCGATCAACCGGGCCACTTGCGGACTGGCCGCGCTCGCCGGCCCGGCGATGTCGCCCAGCGAGCGTGCCCCGTTCAGCAATCGCTGGGCGCGGGCGAGGCGCCGCCGCACGCCGAAAAGCTCCAGCGTCTTGTAAAGCCAGATCGTCCAGGTCAGCACCGACGCAAACACCAGGCCGAGCATCACCCCCTTCACCACGATGTCGGCGGACATGAACATGCCGTACGGCGTCAGGTCGCGCGGCAGTTCCGCGGGTGTCACATCGGCGGGTGGCGGAGCCGCCGCCCCGGCGGGCGGAGCTGCTGCAGGTGCCGCTTCTTCCGGACCAGGCGGGTTGGTGGGGGACGCACCCACGGGCGCGGAGGCTGGTGTCGCCGCCGGCTCCGGAATTGGCACGGATGGTGCTTGGGCGGCAGGCGGTCCAGCAGGCGGCGTCGCCGCGGGCGCGGCAGATGGCGCGGATGGTGACTCGGTGATGGGTGGTGCGACGGGTAATGTTGCCGCGGGCGCCGGGGCTGGCACAGGCACTGCCGGCGTGGCAGCCGGCGCACTGCTCGGCACCGCCGCCGGAGCGGCGGGAGGTACGGCAGGAGCGGCACTTGGCGCCGTCGGAGCCCGACCGGCGGGCGCCGACGCTCGCGAGCGCGGCGTAGGTTGCGCGGCTACCGTCGCAGCCACGCACACGATCGCGAGGCACACCGCCCCGCCGCGGATCGCGTATGATATTCCACCTCTCCAACCAAACATGCGAACCTCGATCGCCCAACAAGGCGGACGCCTATCATCTGCGCGTTTCCGCCGATCACCGCATCTGGCACACTACTTATGCGACGGGAAGTGGCGCAAGCCTGGAATCGTTAAAACATCATCCGCGCCGCTTGCCCATGCGCCCTCATGGCGCGGGCTCGACCCGGTGCGGGATCCGCGCGCCGGCGGATCGAGAAAACAGCGGATATAGGCATATCCGGTATGGTATTCCAAAGCGATGAGCATATTCACTCGATCAAGCCGTAGCGTCCAACTAACAGGGGCAAAAGTCGTGGCGGCCCATTCGTCATCGCCGGGCTTGTCCCGGCCATGACGCTCAGGAGGGCACGATCGCCGATTTTCGCGCCGGCCGCGACAAGTCCGGCTATGACGGCCGTGACGGGGACTAAACGCCGCTGCTTTTGCCCATCTTACGTAGCGTCAGGCGAAAACATCAACGCGTAGCAAGCATAGCGGCGTGTTGGGAAGATTTCCTGCTAGCGTGGCTGCAGGCGGGCGCTTTCATCGACCAGAAGTTTTATAAGACCCGCATAACGAGCCGGATCATCTGCCCCATTCAAGCAATTTACCAAAATTTGATACATTTGCCAGGACCATTGCGGATAGAACTTTGAAAATTGCTCGTAACACAGATAAAGATCGCGGGTAAAATGATCGCATCGGTCCATTGTCACCTCAAGACCGGATCGCACGATTCTTTTTGAAATCCATTGACGGGCGGGTCGGAGAAGATCGTCATTCTTGGCCCCCTCCGGCGAGATCGAAGCATTTGCCAACCAGCGCGTCGCTTTCGCGAATTCATTCGCAAGGGAAAACACATGGCTGACCATGTCCGGCCCGATCTTGAACGGTTCGATATTCTTGACCACGTCGTCTCCGGTCAAGAATAGACTTTGCGTTTTCAGAAGCATGTGAAAGTATGGACGCCGCTGCGGAGGATGAATCCTGTTTAATTCGGCTTGACCAAGGCGAAAACACTTAAGCCCGCGAACGAAGGGAAATTTCGTCATGGCGGCCGCCTCCAGGTCGGCATCGGCCGCGGCGAAATCGACATCCGCACAATAGATAAAATCCGCATCGGAAACATTTTCGATAGCCAGCCCGCGCGGGATCGAGCCGCGAATATAGACCGAGCGGACGCCGTGCCGATCGATCAAAGCGCGGCTCACAAAATCGACGAGCGGTTTCCATCGGCCGTTTATGCGATCGCCGGCGACATCCGGTTGGACATGACCGGATTCATCCACCGGAAGAAAACGGCCCATGCGCTGGGGCCTAATCATCGTCGGCGCGTCCCGGCTCGTCGAAAGCTCATGATTGGCATCAGGACATCTTGGCGCCGCACATCTTTGTCGCCGCGCCCGGCTCAATCGACCAGCGTAAGGAATCGCTCGCCGTGGAGATACCGGGCCAGGCGCAGCTTGCCGTCATTATCGAGCGGACCGGAAAGCTCTTCGGTGCGGAACGATTTGCGCTTGCACATGTCGTCGATCGTCGCCCGGATTTTATCCGGCAGGGCGAATTTTCTACCCTCGAACTCCAAAAAGGTATTTTTGTCATCCGTCGCAATGCGATAGCGGCTCGCGTCCGGTGCCTCCAGGGGGGTCTGCAGACCGATCACCGTCACGTCCGACTGGAAGGCGGCGGCCGGGCGGACGCGCCCGGACCGCAGCTTCTGCACGAAGGTATCGATCACGTGGTCGGCGTCGCCATGGTCGGCCAAGTGTTCCAGGCATTGGACCAGGCCCTGCTTGAGGATTGCCTTCAGGTCCTCGCGCGCCGCGAAGCCGGGGGGCAGGGCGGCGCGAAAGTCAGGTATATCCTTGGCCGAGGCGACCAACTCGGAAAGCAATTCGATCCAGGTGTAGACCGTCATCCCGATGGTGACATGCGCGGAGTGACCGTGGGACGTGTGCGCGGCATGCACGTAGCCGCGGGGCAGGTACAACAGGTCGCCCGCCTTCAGTTCAAGCTCGGCGATCGGTGCCGGCAAGGCGTAGCCCACGGGCGTGAACGGCTGGGTGCGATGCGGCAGCGGCAGCGGCGGCGGAAACAGGCGCCACCGCTTGGCTCCGGCAATCTGCAGGACGAACACGTCATGCGCGTCATAATGCGGCGTAAAGCCTGGCGAATCGCCCGGCGTCAGATACGCATTGGCATGCACGGCGTGGCTGAATTGTCCCTCCAGGGCCGCGCAGAGATCGCCCAAAGGCGCCCAGGTTCGCTGCAGCGCCGGCAGTACCACGGTCGATCCGGAATTATATTCGGATTGAATTTGCGCGAGGTCCGGCACGCCGTTGAAAAACTCGCTGCCGTGCTTGATGTTTTTCGTATAGGCTTCCGGGGCAAGATAGCAGCCGTTGCGGGCAAGCTGGATCGCCGGATAGCGCAAATCGGCGGAGGATATGATGCGGTCCAAATCGCCATTGGTGAGAATGGAATCATAATAGTGAGCATCCCGGCGGGACAGGTGCAGCGGCTTGCGCTCCCAATACTCGCGGAAAAAGTTTTCGAGCCGAGCGGGGGCGAACAGCGCCGTTACGTCGAATGCCTTGCGCGGCACTTGATTCGTCATCATGCCTGCCCCGCGGTCCGAGGTCCGATTTTGGTGGGATACCTGATGGAAGTTTTGGGGGCAAGCCGGAACGAGCAGCGCCGTCACCAAACCATGCGAAGTTCCGGAGAATGGCACATCGCGTAGGCGGTGGGTGTCCGCCCTTCTGGTTTCCATCCCTCACGGGGCCGGCGGCAAACGCCGCCGGCCCCGCCAAGCGGCGGCGCAAGTCATTGCGTGGAGCCCGCCGCTCCCGCGCGCGCGAAGCCGCGCGGTGACGGAGTTTCGCTCCCTTCGGATGCACCGAAGGAATGGAGGGAAGGGAAGAAAGAGTCGGCAAGGCGACCGCGATCAACCCTGTCGCGGAGTCACCAAATACCGGCGGCCCCCTGCTTAGGTGGTCCGGGCTGATGGCACAACCTGTACCTAGACCGGATTTCGATCGGGTCGAATCACCCTCTCGGCGTTATGCCCGCGCTTGTCGCGGGCATCCACGTTTTGCTTGCGGCGGCTCTGCAAGGAAGACGTGGATGGCCGGGACAAGCCCGGCCATGACTCGGAGTGTTCGGATATGACCGGAATTGGGTCTAGGACCCATGGGTGTGACGCGAACCCTTCAAGGCCCGCTGAAAATGGCGCACCTCGCTTTGCTCCAGCCTCCGATTACCGTTAACGTCGAGGTGATCGTAGATCCCCGACATGTATGCCAGGAACTCCCCCTTCGAGACGGCACCGTTCTGGTCCCTGTCCATCATCCGCATCAACTGCCGTGTATCGGATTCAGCCGCCGCGTTCGTCCGCTGACTGATATAAGCAGCGAATGCGCTGGTCGAACACCGAGCCGGCGAGAAGTGACATTCCGGCCAAGGCGATGAGTTTTTGAGTCATAGGGCGTAGCCTCCCGTTGGTTTAAGTTAATTCACCAAAAACGGGAACATCGCCGATCCGGCATTGAGCAAGATCAATTGATGGACAGATTTTAGACCGGATTCCGGTCGGATCGGAACACCTGGAGTCATGGCCGGGCTTGTCCCGGCTACGTCGTCCTTGCAAGGCCGTCGCAAGCAAGACGTGGATGCCCCCGACAAGCGCGGGCATGACGCCGAGAGTGTGATTCGACCTGATCGAAATGCGGTCTAACTAACACCCGCCTCGCCGACGCCGAGGCGAGGGGCGGGTGCCAGCACAGACGGCGCGGCCGATCGTCTCTCGCAGATGCAACGAATACACCTCCGAAGGCCCTCACGTGCCCCTACCCTAACCCTAACCCTCTCCCCACGGCGTGAAGAACGCCGCGGGGAGAGGGGACGTGCACAACTCCGGGTCAAGTGAACGGTATTGGTTCTGAGCGAACCGTGTTGCGCCTATTTCCCGGCATCTCCCAGCATTCTGGCAAAGATGAGATCGCCGTCGAACTTATAGGCGATGCCGGCGCGGAAATCGTTGATCGGGAGGTGGCCCCCAGCATCGGCGGTGTCGGTTGCGGTGTTGACGAAGCCGGATGTCCGCAAGTCTGTGTAACGGTATTCAAGCCGCCCAAGCACATGGTCCGTAAACGCATATTCGAGCCCCCGCCCGCCGTCCAGCCGCTGGGCGAATGTTTGCCGCCGTTGATGAACAACGGGGCATCGACGGCGACGCCGACCATAGGCGGTCGAAGATTGCCCCAGGCCCAGCCGGCGGTGCCGAACAGCAGGAAACGGTCCCACGCATAGCCCAGCCGGCCGCGGACCGAGCGATAGTCCTTCATGGTCGTGGTAACACTGAAGGATTCTGCGGATAGTTGGTGGCGGCCTGGATGGGCTCGTAGTATTGGTTATCCGCATGTAGGTTTTCGCCTTGCCAATCTGCTTCGGCGCCGACGATGTAACGGCCGAACTGATAGTTCGCGCCGAGGAAAGCACCCGCGAACACCCCGCGCGCGTTGTATTTATAGGGTTGCAGCGCATCACCTTCCGCGGTCGTCAAGGTCCCGTGCGACGACGCCAAACCGTAGCCGCCCTCGGCGCCCAAGTAGATGCCGGTCCAATTATACGCGTCGAGAACCCGGTGGGAGCTTTGTAGAATGCCGACAGGACGCCGCCATGCGGGGCGTCGAACAGCCACCATACGGAGCCGGATGCCTGGCGGGACCAGCGCGCCAATCGAATTTGTAGTTCACCCCGAAGTTGATAGCGTCCACGCTCGAGGTGTGTCGTCGTGGAAATCTGCGAAAGCGGCAACGAAAGGTGGGCCGCGTCGTAGGTCGTGTGGCGATATTCCGCGAACGCGCTCCATTGCGGCGAAAACGCATAGGCGAGGCCGGCACCTGCGGTCCAACCGAACAGGTATTTATTGACGGCCTCGTCCATGCCGGCCGTCGCATAGTTGACCGTGTTGTCCAGCTGGGTGCGGACGTATTGATTGCTCGACCAGGCCCAGCCGACGGTGGCGTAGGGCAACAGGTCGCCCAGCGCGTAGCCGAGCCGAAAGCGCGCGGTTTCGCTGTCGAACACCGTGGTCTGGGCCGCGCTGGTGCCGGAGGCGTCGGTGGTCGTGACCGCTTTCACGCCGCCGGACGTTATGTCGGTCTCGAAGCCGATCACCACGCGGGAGGGCGTCATGTAATTGTAGCCCA
The DNA here is from genome assembly GCA_963802745.1 of uncultured Alphaproteobacteria bacterium. Classification (GTDB taxonomy): domain Bacteria; phylum Pseudomonadota; class Alphaproteobacteria; order Rhizobiales; family Xanthobacteraceae; genus JAJPKK01. Next base: position 63,586 of record CAWDKL010000005.1, read on the forward strand.
TCTGCAGGCCGCCAAACCCGTCCGAGGCGGTAGCCGAGAACGTGGTCGCGGACGCCGCACCGGTGATCGTATTGATGCTGCTGCCGGTGTTCTTGGACCGGCTTTCGCCGCCATGGGCGCCGACATAGAAGCCGGTCCAATTGTAATCGGCGGGCGGCGGCTCGTAGGCCGGAATCGCGTGCCACAGTTCATCGGCCATCGCCGGCATGTTGATGGATTCGATCGGCCCGGCCAACGAAAGCCGGAAGGCCAGCGGGTTGTTGGGGTGGAAAACATAATCCATGACGCCGTTTGCACAGACCGCCGCCGGTATTTTGGAATTCGGCGCATTGCATGCGGCGTACATCGCATCGCTCTTGATGAGGGCGCCGTAGGCGTAAGTGGCCAGGTCGGTCCGCGAATTGAGGAGGTTGAGCGCGTCGAGCCCGATGCGCCACCCGTTCGCGAACCGGTAGCCGACATTGGCGTTGATGATATTCGACGGCGGGGCCACGAAGGTCCCATCCTCGGTCAGCGGCCGCGAACTGATATAACGAAAGCGTAGCGCGCTGAACCAGCCGGTGTCCTCTCCAAGCGTGATGCCGCCGGAGGCTACCATCCAGGGCGCATTGAAAACAAAGGTACCGGCCGAATTGCCGATTTGCGACTGCGCGCAGGCGTACTGCTGCGCCGGCGCACAGCCGGTCAAGGAAAGGTAGGTCTCCTCCTGGTTGGCGTCGTAGCCCAGGAAGCGGGCGCGCGACAGCGCCAGATTGGCATCGATATGCATCCAGGTGAACGGGCGGTAATCATTGGTGAATTCAATGCCGGTACGCTGGCTCGGCAAGCCAGGCACAGTAGTACCGTCATCGCCGTTGAAAAACAGTTCCGAGTCCTGATGCAGGTAGAAGACACTGACGGAGCTGTTGAGATCCGGGATGGCTTTGGTCCGTATCCCGACCTCCCCGCCGCGGGAGCGGACCAGGAACGGCGACGGCAGTTCAGGGGACCCCGGCGTGCCGGGCGTTTCGGTCAGCACGGTGGCGCGGGCGTCGTTGCTGTGGTAGCCCATGCCGAGGCCGGTGAAGATCTCGGTCTTCTCGAACGGTCCGAACGTGGCGGTGAATTTCGGGCTGCCGATGGCCATATAGGGTTGCCCGGAGTTGACCGGTTGCAGGATCGAATTGACGTCGGCCCCGAACACGTCGCCGCGCCAGCCCGCGGTGGTGCGCAGCCAGTCATACCAGTGCACCGTTTGCTCGGCATAAATGCCGGTATTGCCCTCGCGCACATGGTAATCGAGGTTGTTGTAAAAAAATAGGCGATCGATCGACTGGTTGTTTTGCATTTTGATATCGTCATATCGGCCCTGGATGCCGAACGTCGTCTCGGCCGGCAGGCCGTAGAACGTCCCATTGAAGGTCCGTGACAGGCCGAAACCGGTGTAGAAACGGTTGTCGCTCTGATGGAACTGATCGCCGTTGATCGGATCGACCGTATTCCAGGTAAAATCGTTCCACAGGTTTAGGTCGTATTTGACCACATACGCATTGGCTTTCCAGGATCCGAGATCGACGGTTTGGGACATTCGGCCGGATAGCGAGAAGCGGTCGGTGTCGCCGCCGTCGGTAGGGATTGAGCTGGCCGTACAGACGGAATTTGCCCGGTGGTGACCGCCCGCAGCGGGATTTGGTCGGCGGTGTTCCAGACATTGGTAAAAGCTTGGCCGGTGACGGAAAATCCATCCGTCGCGGTGCCCTGGCTGTAGCGCAACAGGCCCGAGAACTTGCGCACCTGATCCGGGATAGGTCCACGGACCGTCATAGGTGTTGAACTCGCCGGCATAGAGCAGCGAGCCCTCGCCGACCTTGGCGGAACCGAGCGCGAGCGCGCGCAAATAGCCGAAGCTGCCGACGGAGATGAATTCGATGTTCTTGTCGACGCTGTCCCGAAGCCCGATCTTCAGCGTGCCGGCATTCGAGAAGTCGCCCACGTCGGCGAAATACGGGCCTTTGCGCAGATCGAGGCCGTTGACGGTCTCCGGAATAAGGAAGTTGAGGTCGGCATAGCCCTGCCCGTGCGCATTCGTCGGCAAATTGATCGGGATGTCGTCCACGAAGATGGCGAGGTCGGTGCCATGGTCGAGATTCCAGCCGCGCAGGTAATACTGGTTGGCCTTGCCGGCGTCGGCATGGGCCACCACGGCGAGACCGGGCGCCGCTTCGAGGACGGCGGCCGGGTAGGTCACTGGACGCGCGTTGAGATCGGCGCCGGACACCGTCATCTGGCTCGCGAGCTGCGGCGGCGCCGCCGTGCCGCCGCCCGTGTTGGGCGCGCCGGTCTGGTAGGTCGAGGGCGGCGTGGCGGGAGCGGCCGGCGTGGCCGGCCCCTGAGCCGGCGGTCCGGCGGCCCGCGCCGGGGCGGCCGTGCCCGTCGCGGCCGCGCCAGGCCGTCCTGTCGCGGGCTTGGGCTGCGCGCGCTTTGCCTGAATCTGAATGGTGGGGAGCGCCTTGCCCTCCTCTGGGTTTGCCGGCGCCTCCGCGGTCGGCGGTGTCTCCGATGGTGATCCGGCTGGTGGCGACACCGGCGGACCGCCGGGCGGCGGCTGCTCCGCCGGGGGAGGGGTCGGCGGAGCAGCCTGGCTCGGAGCTGCCGGCGGGACCACGCCGGGCTCCTGCGCTAGCACGAAGTTACCGACAAAATTGATCGAAATCGCCGCCAGCGCGGAACCGCACAGCAGCCTCCCCTTACGCACCCCCATGACACTCCCCCAATGTCGGAGCGGACCGCTGACGCGGCCGCCCCACCCCACCCATCACCACGGATCCCCATCCGCGGCGAATGTCCCCAAACCCGGCGCCGAAACATCCAAGCGGCAGGCCTAATTTTCCGGTATTGGTGCCGCGCCAGCCATGCTTCTGTCGTTGGCGGCGATATTGGTACCGGCTCGATATGACGTCAATCAAAACTCGTCATACCAAATCCGCCTGACCCACCATGGTGACAAAGATGCAACGCGTGACCATTACGATCGACGACGACCTGGTGGCCGAGATCGATGCCTTCATGACCCGGCGCGGCTATGCCAACCGCTCCGAAGCGATCCGCGACCTCGCCCGTTCGGGCCTGTCGCAATCGAGCCTCGAAGTCGCTCACGACCGCTTTTGCGTCGCGGCCCTGAGCTATGTGTACGACCACGCGGCGCGCGACTTGCCGAAGCGCCTGACCCAGGACTTCCACGCGCATCACGGCATCGCGCAGGCGACGCTCCACGTTCATCTGGATCACGACAGCTGTCTCGAAGTGACGGTGCTCAAGGGCAACAGCAGCCAGGTCAAGGCCTTCGCCGACCATGTGATCGCGGAGCGCGGCGTGCGCCACGGCCACATCGTCTACATGCCGGCGGACGGCGGCGCCGGTGCGCACGACCACGAGCATGCCGGTGAACACGAAAAAGCTCACCGGGGTCGCGGCAAGCGTTAGTCCGGATTTCATCGGGGCAGTATCCTTTCCGGCGTCATGCCTGCGAGTCCGCGCATTCCGCTGTCGATCATCTCCCTCTTCCTCCGTAACACTGCCGCATTTAATTACCGAATGCTGAAACGGATGGGTACGTTAAAGGACAATTCGTTGGCGGGAACGCGCTCCGGCGGACGCGGCACCGGCTGGGCGCGGGTGAGCATGCCCAGCACCTCCTGATCGAGTTCCGGTGAGCCGGAACTTTGCACGATGCGGCTTCCCCGCACCCACCCCTCGCGGTCGATCGTGAACGCGACCCGCACCATGCCCTGGTCGCCGCGGGCGCGCGCGTCGGCGGGATAGCGCTTGAAGCGCTCGATGTGGGCAACCAGTGCGCTCTCCCAGCGGCGGACCACGGCGACGGGCGCCGCGGCAGCCGGCGGTGCCGTGGCCAGCTTCTGCTCCTGTGGTGGCTCTGGCTTGGGTGGCTCCGGCAGCGCCACCTCGGCTTCCGATTCGGGCGGCTTGGTCTCTTCCTTAGGAGGCGGCGTCGCCTCGCTCTCCTCCTCCTTTGGTCCCGGCGCCAATTCGGTGGGTGGCGTGGTGGCGACGACGAAGGATTCCGGAAGCTCGATGCTCACGACCGGCACGTCGATGCCGAGATCGTCCTCCTCGGATCGGTTCAGAAACGCCAGCGTCATGGAGGCATGGGCCAGCAGCACGACCGCGAAGCAAATACCCCAGCGCGCCTCGTCGCGGCGCGGGATGCCGAAGGGTAGCGCAAGCGTTGTCATCGCGAATCCGACTCCAGCCCGACCAGGGCGACCTTGAGATAGCCGGCGGTGCGCATCGCGTTCATCGTGTCCATCAGGTTGCCATAAGGAACCGTCTTGTCGGCACGCAGGAACACGCGCTGGGTGCGGTCGCCTTTCGAGCGGGCATCGAGTGCCGACTGCAACCCGGCGCGGGACACCGGGGTGTCGCCAAGCGCCAGCGTCAGGTCGGATTTGACGGTGAGGAAGATCGGCTCTTCCGGACGGGGCTGCCGCGCCACGTTGGAGGTCGGCAGGTCCACCGCGACATCGACGGTGGCAAGCGGTGCGGCGATCATGAAGATGATCAGCAGCACCAGGATCACGTCGATGAACGGCGTGACGTTGATATCGTGGATGACGCCGAGGGAATCCTCGCCGTGATCGAGCCTGATGCTCATCGGGCGCCCCCGGGCAGGGCGCCAGCACGCGCTTGTCTTCAAGACCGTGGGTGCCAAGGCCCTGAGGAGCAAGACCGTGGGCGAGCTGCGGCGGGTGGCTCAGGTCGCGGCTGACCAAGGTCAGGATTTCGACACTGGCATCCGCATAGAGCGCGCGATAATTGGCGATCGAACGCGCGAACATGTTGTAGATCACCACCGCCGGAATGGCCGCGGCAAGACCGAACGCGGTGGCCAGCAGAGCTTCCGCGATACCAGGCGCCACCACCGCCAAGATTGGTGGTGTGCAGCTTCGAAATGCCGATGAAGCTGTTCATGATGCCCCAGACGGTACCGAACAGGCCGACGAACGGCGCGATGGCACCGATGGTGGCGAGAATACCGGTCGCCCGCATCATCTGCCGGCCGACACCGGCCTCGATCCGTTCGAAGCGCGCCGTGATGCGTTCCTTGATGCCGTTGACATCGTGAAGGTCGGCCGAGCGGCGCAACTCGCTCTGCACGGCCTCGATCAAGCGGGCGACATGCGGGCTTGCGGCAATCGCCGGCGCGGCGGCCTCCGCGAGCGACCGCGCCCCCGCCAGCACCTGTTGGGCGCGCGCGAGGCTGCGGCGGACGCCGAACAGTTCCAGTGTCTTATAGAGCCAGATCGTCCAGGTTAGGATCGAGGCAAACACCAAGCCGAGCATCACGCCTTTCACGACGATGTCCGCCGACATGAACATGCCATACGGCGTCAGGTCGCGCGGCAGTTCCGCCGGCGTGAGATCGGTCGGCGGAGGGACCGGCGCCGCCGGTGCGGCGGCCGCAGGCGCAGGCTCGGCGGCTGCAGCCGGGACGGCCGCGGGTTCCGGTGTCGGGGACGCCGCTTGCTGCGCCGCGGGTGCGGCGGCGTTCGGCGGTACCGCAACAGGTGCCGGTACGGGACAGGACGGTGCCGCCGGCACGGCCGCAGCGGGTTGCGGCGTCGCCGGAGCCACCACAGGCGCTGCAGGTGCCTGCGCCGCGGGCACGGCAGCCGGCGGTGCGGCCGGGACGGCCGCCGGGCGGGCGCCGGGCAGCCGCAGCGGCGCCGGCTGGCCGACAACCAGCGGCGCGCTGAACAGCACCGCAAGGCAGATGATAGCGCCGCGCATGACGTGCGACATCGAACGTCTCGGACCAAACTTACAAAACTCGGACGCCATCATGGTGAAGGGCTCTCGGATCTCTTTTCGTCCGGGCTCAATCGCGCCGGACGCTAGGGCAGGGATGGTCAGCGTGGGCAGGCGACTTCATTGCTAAGACCAGGATAAATTTACGATGCCGGCCAAAGCTATGGTGCACCGGCGGCATCTCGCCCTATGACGGTTCCATCGGGGAGCATCATCTCTACGAACTGACCTCCACTGGTGCCGTCGCGAAGCGGATGGATGGTCACGCTAACGCGCATGCCCTCCCGGATCGTCCTTGGCTGCCAACCCTGACGTACCAAGCCGTTGAAACCGGCCATCTCGATCGCCCATTGCTCGGCCCGGCCGCGCTCATCGACCATCAACAGCACCCAAGCGTGAGGATTGGTCCATTGGAACGCTTGCACGGTACCCTGCAAAGTGATCTGCCGCTCCGCATCGAACCGCGCAAAGGCATGATGGGCGTGCGCTGGGATCGCCAGCATCGCAGCAACCAGGCCCCCGAGACAGAAAGACTTGAGCTTCACGGACATCTCCGTCGGCAGTCGGACTGGCCTCGTTACCAAGGGGTCCGCTCATTGCAGAGCTTGGCATGGCTAGCTGACAGCAGGCTGAATCCAAGCTGAATCAGCAGTGAATCTTGCGGCCAATTACCGTGGGGCTATTCAGCCGGCATGCAGGTAGCTGAGGCACAGAGGAGGTCGTCCTCCGGATCCTATGAGTGGAAGACGATCCAACCGCTGCCGACGCCTGATCGAACGGTTGTGCGTTTGTTGACTTCGTCGGCACCCGGCCGCAGACGCGGAGCTTTCATGTTTTCACAGTACTGTCGGGGAGCCTCCGCTGGGCGCCGCAAAAGGGTTTCAGGCCCTGCCGTCGCTGCAACGATCGTTATGGCAATCGGGGGTGCAATGCTGATAATGAGCAGCGTTGCGATCTCGCACGCCGGCGGGAGCAAAGATGCTCCAGATTTTGGCGGTGTCGATACCGAACACTTGTTCGGCTTCACAGAAGGAGCCGACATCGGCGCCGCTGGTGAAAAGGAAGTCGAGTCCGATTCGACCTTTCGTTACGGCAAGCAGACCGGCTTGTTCGCCAACGCATCATCCGAACTCGAATTCAAATACACGGCGTTTCAAAACTTCCGCATTTCCACGGCTGCAACACTTGCCTATTACGACATTGCCGGAGCAGCCGGTCTGGAGAATTGTCGGCAGGCGGCGGCACAATCGGTATCATTCGATGCGCGCTTCCGGCTGTTCGATCGCGAGCATGACCCCTTCGGCCTTACGCTTAGCATTGAACCGCATTTGGGCTTCGCAGATGAAACGAGTGGTGTGCCGATCCATCACTTCGGCGTAGAGACCCACTTATTGGCCGACCGCGAGATCGTGCCCAACCGGCTTTTTGGCGCCCTCAACCTCTTGTTCGACACCGATCGGACACGCCTGCTGCCAACCGGCGGGGTGGAGCAGGAACCCACGCTCGGCGCCGGAACAGCCCTCGCGGTAAAAGCGATGCCCGGCATTTGGGTGGGAGCCGAGGCCCGCTATCTGCGTGGTTATGAGGGCGCTGCGTTTAACGTGTTTTCCGGGCAGGGGCTCTATGTCGGACCGACACTCTATGCCCGGATCGGCGAGAAAATCTGGTTATCGGCTGCATGGAATGTCCAGGTCTGGGGTGGCGCTGTTGGAGTTCCCGGCGCGCTCGACCTGGTGAATTTCGATCGCCAGCAGATGAAGTTTCGTCTCGGCTACGACTTCTGAACGCGGACAAACCGTGCAGATTCATGCCGGGGCGCCGGCGCACAACGGCCGCTGCCGATGTGCGTGTCGTCATCGCGCCACCCGGGTAAAGCGGCATCGGCATGGCATCCATGCACACAGGCCGGAATCGAATCTCGAGGTCACTTCCGGGGACGATAATTCAGCTAGCATTCAGCCAGTTGAGCCACCCTATTGGGAGTCCATGGAGGACGCCGCCATCCGCATCCTACTGGTTGAGGACAATCCGGACCTCTCCCGCCGCTTGACCGAAGGGTTGCGCGTCGTGGGCTTTGTCGTGGATCAAGCTGCCGACGGCGAAACGGCTTACGGGCTCGGGCGGTCCGAAACATTCGACGCTGCCATTCTGGATCTTGGCCTGCCGGACATGCAGGGGCTCGAGTTGCTCCGGTCCTGGCGACACGCTGGACGGGACATGCCGGTGCTGATTTTGACCGCGCGCGCGAGCTGGACCGAAAAGGTCGAGGGGCTCAATGCGGGGGCCGATGACTACATCACCAAACCGACCCACATCCAGGAGATTGCCGCGCGGCTTCGCGCGCTCATCCGGCGTTCGGTCGGGAAGCCGGCCGCGACCCTGGTGCACAATGACATAGAGCTTTCGCCCGCCACCGGAACGGTAACGGTGGCAGGAAAGGTGGTCGAATTGACGGCGCAGGAATTTCGCATCCTGAATTACTTCATGCATCGCCGGGGTCACGTTATTTCGCAATCCCAATTGCTTGACCACCTGTATTCGCTCGAAACGGAGCGCGATCCAAATACCGTAGAGGTATATATAGCCCGCCTGCGGCGAAAATTGGGCCGCGAAACGATCAAGACGCTGCGCGGTCTTGGATACCGGTTTGGATGAGCAGGTTGTTTCTCCGCAGCCTCAGGGCTCGACTGATCATTGGGGCAGCCATCTGGATTGCGATTGGCGTGTCGGCCGCCGGGGTTTTTATCGCCGGTTTGTTCCGTCACTACGCGACGAACCTGATGGATGCGGAGCTGCGCAACCATCTCGAAGAGCTGACGATGCATATTGACATCGACGCCAGGGGCTTTCCGCATTTGTATCGTCCGCTGAGCGACCCACGTTTCAGCGAACTCGATTCTGGGTTTACGTGGCAAGTGAGCCGGTCGGGCACGAGTTTGATCAAATCCCTTTCCGCCAGCACCGAGGAATTGCCGGTACCAAATGATGGGTTGCGTGCGGACGAGATTCGGAAGGCCACGATCATGGGGCCGCGGGGCGAGATGATCGTTTTCGAGCGCATGTTTCTTCCGGATGACGGCGAGCCGCCGCCGTTTCGTATTCAGATCGGGGCTGACGCTGCAGTCGTTGACCGCATGTTGCCGACATTCGATATACCTTTGACCATTTCGCTGGCTTTGCTGGCGCTTGCGCTCATTACGGCGGCGGGACTGCAGGTGTTGTTCGGCTTGCAACCGATGGCGCGCCTGAGAGACGCGTTGGGCGCGATCAAATCAGGCAAAGCCGCGAAGCTACTTGGTGACTTTCCGTCCGAAGTTGAACCGCTTGTGGGCGATCTCAACAACCTGATTGAGATCAATGCCCACATGGTGTTGCGGGCGCGGACACAAGCCGGAAATCTCGCCCATGCCTTGAAGACGCCGCTCGCCATTCTGACCGATGAAGCCGATCGCATGTCGAATCGCGGCCAGATCGAAACGGCGGCGGTTATTTTAACGCAATGTCAGCGCATGCAGCGTCAAATCGATTATCAGATCGCGCGTGCGCGCGCTGCAGCGTCGCGTTCGGTTCCCGGCATTGTGGCGCCGGTAGGGCCGGCCGTAAGCAATATTATCGCCGCGATGAAACGCTTGTACGGCGCGAAGAAGCTGCTCATAAGCGCCGATATCGATCCGTATTGCGTGGTGCTATGCGACCCCATGGATCTCAATGAAATGCTTGCCAACATTATCGACAACGCATGCAAATGGACGACGCAGACAATTGTCATCCGCGCCTCCATCGATGACACCAAGAAGCAAGTTGTCATCGCGATCGAAGATGATGGCCCCGGACTGCCCGCAGATGCAATGGAATTGGTATTCCGGATCGGCCAGCGCCTGGATGAGCAAGTCTCGGGGTCCGGTTTGGGGCTGCCCATTGTTCGCGACCTTGCGCAACTTTATGGCGGCGAGATCCTCTTGGAGAACGCAGTCAAGGGCGGCCTGAGAGCCACGCTTAAGTTACCTAGAGCCCTTACCTAACGACCGGCGCGATTTCACCGGTGCGCACCGGTCCGCTACGCAACAGCGGCCCAAGCGAATGCTGCGCCCTGGCCCGCCTGAATCTGCTAGCCAACGCTGATTTATCACTGTTAACGGTGCCCCCGGCTACGGTTTCGAGAGCAGCTTCACGCTATACGACATCGCGCCACCGCCGCAACACGGGCACGCCATGGCAACCAGGAGACCCTGCCGCTGCTCTTCGTCCATGTCGGCGCGGTCGAGCGTGGCGCGGGCCTGTTGCTCGAACAGGTCGTGCAGCGACAGGTCGCTGTAGCTGATCGCCGCGGCCTCCGCGCCGGCCGCATCCGCGCCGGAATCGGCGGCGGAGCCGGCATCATCCGCCGCTCCGGGCGCCGCGGCGTCCGCGCTTGCGGGCCCCGTCCGCCGTGCGAGCCCTCGCTTCCCCGTCCGCTTCACGGCGAAATTTCCTCCAGCACCCGCCCCTTGGTTTCGGTCGCAAACACCGCCACCACGAGGCTTGCCGCCAGCGCCACGGCGCCGAACACGAAGAACACGTCGCCGAGCCCGCCCTTGGCGAGCGTGGTGCCGACCACCCACGGGCCGATGATCGAGGCGAGCCGCAGCCACGCCGTGCCGGCGCCGGTCGCCAGCGCCCGCACCCGGGTCGGGTAGAGTTCGGCCGTGTAGAGATAGAGCGCAAGCGACAGGGTCGACATGCACATGTAGCTCATGGTCGAGAGCAGCAGCACCCGCTCCGGCGTCGCCGGGCCGATCCACCACAGCAGCAGAAAACCGACCGAGCCGAGCCCGAGCGCGCAGGCGAACCAGATGCGCCGGCCGACCCGGTCGATGAGCAGCGCACAGGCCAGGCTCGACGTGAGCCCCGCCGCCGGCGCCACCAGGCCATAGGTCAGCGCCCGGTCGAGCGGCAGCTTGAACATGGTCTGGTAGACGGTGGGCAGCCAGGTGGTGAGGCCATAATTGGCGAAATAGACCGCGAACCAGCAGGTCCAGATCACCAGCGTGCGGCTCAGATATTTTGCGCCGAACAGATCGCCCCAGGACGGCCGCCGCACGGCGAGCGTCTTCAGCACCGGCCGCGGGAGCGGCAGCGGGGCACCGGTTGCGGCGCTCACCCGCGCTTCGATGAACGCCATGGCGTGTTCTGCTTCCCCGGCGCGGCCGCGGGCCGCCAGCCAGCGCGGCGACTCCGGCAGGTTGCGCATCATCACCAGCGCCAGCAAGGCCGGGATGCCGCCGACAAAAAACAGATATTGCCAGCCGAGATTGGGGACGATCCATCGCCCGAGAATGGCCGCGGCCAGCAGGCCGACCGGAAACACCAGTTCGAACAGCAGCACGAAGCGGCCGCGCCCATGCGCCCTGGCAAGCTCGCTGATATAGGTGGCGGCCACCGGCACCTCGGCGCCGAGGCCGAGCCCCTGGAGCAGCCGCAGCACCACGAGCGAGGGGTAGCTCCAGGCGAATCCGCACGCGATGCTGAACACGCCGAACCAAAACACCGCGGTCACCACCACCGGCCGCCGCCCGAACCGCTCCGCCAGCGCCCCGCCGATCAGCGCCCCGATCAGCTGGCCCAAATAGCCCGACGAGATCAAAAAACTCACATCGGCAAAGCCGAGCTTCCATAGCGGCACGATGGCGGGCAGCACATAGGCGATCGACAGCGCATCGAAGGCGTCGAAGAAGGTGGCGGTGCCGACGATGATGCGGGTGCGGATTTGCCACGCCGACAGCGGCAGCCGCTCGATGCGCGCGAGGATATTTTCGGGGGTGGCCGCTGCCGGGTCGAACACAGACGGGCGGCGCAGCGGATCGCGGGCGAGAAGCGTGGGGTCGGCGGGCATGTCAGAAAGCCTTTGGGATGCCGGCCTGATCGAGGACTTCATTGGCTGTATGCCGAGATTTGGTCGACCGCGGTACGGCGACCGGCTTGTGATTGACCGGGCTCTACCAGATTTCGTGGCTGCCTTTGCCGGCTCGAACGAACCGGCAGCCATGTTCTCGCAAAATCTTCACAAGTTCTCGGTAGAAATCGGCCATCAGGCGAGCGCGAGATCCAGATGCTCCTCCGCGATAAAGGTGAGAGAAAGCGGTTCCGCGGGAAATCCGAGCAGTTCCAAAAGATCCGGCAATATCAGCCTCGTTTCCCGGATCATCGCCGGCCACGTTTCGGCTTCCACGACCAGGCCGTGAACGTCGCGGCTGGTGGCGATCCAGACGCCAGCTTCGCTATCCCAACGCGCCTTTATGATGATCGACCGGCTCATTGTACAACCATCGTGTCTCCGATCAGCACTGTCAATCCCGTTGCCTTGCGGTGCGGGTATTTGGCGGTTCTTGAGGGGCACCGGCTGCGCGACGCTGGTTTTCCTCCTCTGAGGCTGCCAGCGTGCGTTGCACTTCCATTCTACGCGAAATAGCGCTCCAGCACTTTTCGGTAGATGGCCGTGAGCGCGGCCAGGTCGGCGGTCGCCACGCATTCGTCGATCTTGTGCATGGTGGCGTTGACCAGGCCGAATTCCACCACCGGGCAATAGTCCTTGATGAACCGGGCATCCGACGTGCCGCCTGTGGTCGAGAGCACGGGCGTGCGCCCCGTCACCTCGGCAATGGCATCGCTCACCAGGTCCGTGAAGGGACCGGGGGCGGTGAGGAACACATCGGCGTTCGACGGTTCCCAATCGATGCGGAACCGGCCGCCGTCCGCGGCCGCGGCCGCGCGCGACTCGACCAGCGCTTTAAGCGAGCCTTGGGTGTGGCAATCGTTGAAGCGGATGTTGAAGCGCGCCCGCGCCTCCGCCGGAATGACGTTCACGGTCTTGTTGCCGACATCGACCGAGGTGAATTCCAGATTGGAAGGGTCGAAATGCCCGCTGCCGGCGTCCAGCGGCTGCCCCATCACGGCGCTCATGATGGCGACGATCCGGCGCACCGGATTGTCGGCGAGCGCCGGATAGGCGACGTGGCCCTGCGTCCCGCAGACCACCAAGGTGCCGTTGAGCGAGCCGCGGCGGCCGATCTTGATCATGTCGCCGAGCTGCGCCGGATTGGTCGGCTCGCCGAGCACGCAGTGATCGAACTTTTCGCCGCGCGCCGCCACACCATTTGAGCAGCTTGACGGTGCCGTTGACCGCGATGCTCTCCTCGTCCCCGGTGATCAGAAACGATATCGAGCCCTTCGGTTTGCCGCCATTTGCGGCCAGATGATCGAGCACGGCGGCGATCTGGCAGGCAATCGCGCCCTTCATGTCGACGGCGCCGCGGCCGAACAGCACGCCATCCTGGATCTCCCCGGCGAACGGGGCGTGGCGCCAGTGCGCCGCATCGCCCGGCGGCACCACGTCGGTATGCCCGGCCAGCACCAGGTTGGGCGATGCCGTGCCGATGCGGGCATAGAGGTTCTCGACATCGTCGGCGCCGGGTTCCGTGAAGGTGACGCGGTGCACCGCAAAGCCGGCGCCGGCGAGCGTGCGTTCGATCAACGCCAGCGCCCCGCCCTCGGCGGGCGTCACCGACGGGCAGCGCAGGAGTTCTTGGGCGAGGGCGATTGGGTCGGACATGTGGGAAGGCTTTCGGATGCCGGCGCTCGTAGGGCGCAAATGAGCGTAGCGCATTGCGCTACGCTACGCTCGCCTTACGCTCGCAGGGCGTAACAAGTGTAGCACATTGTGGCCCAGCGGAATCCGGCCGAGTCTGGGCGTCGGTGAAGCCATGTCAGTAGCTTTTCAAGTTGTCCGGTTTTTGTCGCACGCGCGTTGTCTGCTTTCTGCGCTGGTCAGTTTCTTTGTTCGACCGCAGCACCGTTTCTTCGTCCCGACCTGCCCATCCGAAGTGACGCCGCGCGCAGCCGCGGTCAAGGATGGCCGTCGCTCTGCGGGTTAGGCGATCTCAGCCGTTGCCAGGCCGCGCCTTGACGGCGGCGAGCACGGCGTCACGCTTGGAGCCGTCGGGGCGGCAGTGATCAGGCAACGAACCGGACAACGCGTGTGCTGACGACAAGCGTCGGCGAAGCCATGGCCTGGCGGGCACTCCTGGTATAGATTTGCGTATTCTGCGGCGAATGGGTCCCGAGGTGGCCAAATCCGCGACCGAGGGGCCGTAACCACGAAGGCAGGGTGGCACGAAGGAGGGTACGATGAAAACTCTGGTGACCCGGCGCCAGGCTTTGGCGGCGACGTCCGCGCTCGCGCTCGCTCCGTTGGCCGGCGCCGCCGGTGCGCAGGAGGCCGTGGGGATGCAGCTCATCCTCGCGGCCGATGTGTCGGGAAGCGTCAGTCCAGGGCGGTACCGGACCCAGCAGGACGGCTACCTTGAAGCGCTCGGAGATCCCCGCGTATTGCAGGTCATCCGTGAACTCGACCCGCCGGTTCTTGCCATCACGTTCATCGCCTGGGCGCGCGGACAGGAAATCATGGTACCGTGGACGCGCGTCGATGACGCCCAATCGATGGACGTGTTTCGCAATCGATTGAAAGACACTCAGCGCTCGCGGGTCGGGATCAATACGTTTATCAGCAGGGCGCTCGCCTTCTGCGACCGGCAGTTCGACCAGGCGTTTACCGGGGGTCGAAAGGTCATCGACGTGTCCGGGGACGGTGACGACAATCTTGGCATTTACGGCCTTCATGAAGTGCGCGATGCGTTGGTGGAGAAAGGCGTGGTGATCAACGGCCTGCCGATCATCGTGAAGCCGCCCGAATATATTTTCCCGCCACAACCGCCCGAAGGTCTCGATGTCTACTATCGCAATCACGTCGTCGGCGGCGCCGGCCATGTCACCATCGAGTCGGTCGGCTTCGACAATTTCAAGCAGGCCATTTTGCAGAAGCTGCTGCTCGAGATCGGGTGATCGATACAGCCGCCACGGGGCAGCGCGGGGCGCTCAGCTTGCCCCGATTCGTCCGACCGGCATGCAAGCCGCCCCTTCGGTACCGCGTCCGCTGCCGTGCTTAGGCGTCGAATGCCACCGCCGCGCTCCCGTACCCCCGCAGAGGTTGCAGATCTCTGCCGGATTCAATGCCACGAAGCACTAGGCGCATGTGGGCGGAGGTGATAAGGGGCGTCATGCAAAAATTCTCCGTGTACGACCTCGAACGGCGCATCGACGAGCGTTCCAGCGAGAGCGCCGATGTTTCCTATACCCGCAAGCTGCTCGACCGCGGCGTGGCGCAGTGCGCCAAAAAGCTGGGCGAGGAAGCCGTGGAACTGGCGCTCGCGTCGGTGGCCGAGAGCCGCGAGCGGCTGACCGAAGAGGCGGCGGACTTGCTTTACCACCTTTTGGTCGTGCTGAAGGCGCGTGACGTTCGGCTTGCGGACGTGGAACGCGTGCTTGGCGCGCGTTCCAACCAATCCGGCCTCAGCGAAAAGGCATCCCGCAAAGGCGCCTGAACCGGCCCGGATTTTGCGGCTTCGTGCTGGACACACGGAAATCCTCGCAATGGATCAGCGTACCGAAGACGGGCTCTCGCCCTATCATGTATTTTCGCGCGCCCAGTGGGCGGCGTTGCGGGACGACACCCCGATGACGCTCACCCGCGATGAGGTGACGCGACTGCGCTCGCTCAACGATCGCGTCAACATGGAGGAGATCGAGCACATCTACCTGCCGCTGTCGCGCTTGCTTTCGCTCTATGTGGCGGCGACGCAACGCCTGTTCCGGGCGCAGCAGCGGTTTTTATCCACCGAAGACGCCAAGATGCCCTACGTGATCGGCGTCGCCGGATCGGTGGCGGTCGGCAAGTCCACCACGGCGCGCGTGCTGCAGGCTTTGCTGGCGCGGTGGCCGAACGTGCCGAAGGTCAACCTCATCACCACCGATGGGTTTCTGTTTCCCAACGCGGTGCTGGATCGCGAGCGGCTGATGGAACGCAAGGGCTTTCCGGAAAGCTACGATCTGCCGGCGCTGCTGCGGTTCCTGTCCGACATCAAGGCCGGACGCCATCCGGTGCGCGCACCCGTATACTCCCATCTGGTTTACGACGTGGTGCCCAATCAGTGGGTCGAAATCGACCGGCCGGATATTTTGATCGTGGAAGGGTTGAACGTGCTGCAGACCGGCCGGCTGCCGAAGGACGGCACGGCAATTCCGTTCGTATCGGATTTCTTCGACTTTTCCGTCTACATCGACGCCGACGAGGATGTCCTCAAGCGCTGGTACGTGCAGCGCTTCCTGGCGCTGCGGGAAACTGCGTTCCAGGATCCGAAATCATTTTTCCACCGCTATTCGCAATTGAGCGACGCCGAAGCCGTAGCCACCGCGGCCAGTATCTGGACGCGGATCAATCTCGTCAATTTGCACGACAATATCCTGCCGACACGGCAGCGCGCCGATCTCATCCTCACCAAGCGCGATACCCACAAGATTCAGGAAGTGGCGCTGCGGAAATTATAAAGCTCTTCGCTCCCTGATGGATAGCGGGCCTGTTTCCGGGGGCGGGCATCAGGCCGCGCCACCGCCCCCGTCGTCGTCACCGGCCGCGGACACCGGTCGCTGTCCGCTCGCCGCGATTCCGCTGAGAAAGCAAATCACCATCGCCACGCTATCGACGTCGGCCTTGAGCTGGTCGAGATCGCGGGTCATCTCGCGCAGCTCCTGACCCCTGCGGCCGAGTTCTTCGTGGGCTTCCATGATATTGTTGCGGTCGGAGACACTGCGTCCTTCGGCCGCCAGATAAGCCTTTGCGCGCTGCCACTCCAACCGCGCCCGCTGGCCAACCCGGGCAAATTTCTCGTCCGCGAAGGCCCGGCGCGCGGCATAATATGCCGCGATAAGGTTTGCTACCCCCGATCTACGATAACCCGGACTTGTCGGACAGCAGAAACGCTCGACACCTGCGGCGCCTTTGTTGGGTTTTCCGGGGCAAAAGCGCGGCACTGGAACTGCGGGGGGCCTTTTCGGCCCCAGACAGCTCCAAAACCCATACCCGCCGCCGCGAACCGATCCTGCTACTACCGCTCTGAAATCATTGACCTCTCGGGACGCTGATGCTATATTGAATTTATGGAAATTCGCCTCCCACCCGACCAGGAAGCTCATCTCGCCGCGCTTGCCGCCAGCGCCGGGCGTAGCGCGGATGACATCGTCCAGGAAGCCGTCGCGTTGTGGGAAGAGCGCCAAGCCCAACAGCTTCGCCAAGCGCCGAAGCCAAAGCATACCCCGGCACAGGCTGCCGCCCGCATCCGGGAACTGCGTAAAGGCAATTTTCTGCCCGAAGGTGAGACCATCAAAGACCTCATCAACTACGGCCGAGCATGACCTTCGTTCTCGATAATTCCGTCGCCATGCGATGGTGTTTCGAACAAGAAACAGCCAATCCTTATGCCGAAGCCATTCTTCAAAGGCTAGAAGCCGGCGACGAAGCCGTGGTGCCGGTCATGTGGCTCTACGAAGCAAGTGCTGTGCTTGCTCGTGCGCAGAACCGTGGAACACTTGCCGCACAGAAGGCCGACGAATTTATCGAAGAACTGCAATTCCTCAACCTTGTGACCGACCAGGAGAGCACGGCGCGCATCTTCCCCGACGTGCACTGTGTAGCTCTCGCCTACCGCTTGACCTCCTATGACGCGGCGTACCTCGAATTGGCGCTACGGCGCCGTCTTCCGCTCGCGACCCTTGATGATGACCTGATACGGGCCAGTAAAGCCGCCGGGGTAACCGTCGTCACCATGACGGGTTAGCTCTCCCCACCAAGCCGTCGGCTGCTCGTCCACGCGCATCCAAATGGCGCGCCGTAATTTCCTCCTCGAAACGCGCTCCCGGCTCGTGGTAGCAACGCGCCGCCGAGGCGCCCCCGTTGCGGCCCCCCCGCGACGCGGAGCAAATTTTGGAGCACGTCCCATGCGCGAGGTCTTCATCTGCGACGCGGTGCGAACGCCGATCGGGCGCTATGGCGGCGCACTCGCCAAAGTGCGGGCCGACGATCTGGCGGCGGTGCCGATCCGGGCGCTGATTGCGCGCAATCCCAAGGCCGACTGGGCGGCGCTGGACGATGTGTTCTACGGCTGCGCCAACCAGGCCGGCGAGGACAATCGCAATGTCGCCCGCATGGCGCTCCTGCTTGCCGGTCTTCCCGATAGCGTGCCGGGCATCACCGTCAACAGGCTGTGCGCGTCCGGCCTCAACGCGGTCGGCGAGGCGGCCCGCGCGATCGGCTGCGGCGAGATCGATTTCGCCATTGCGGGCGGGGTCGAGTCGATGACGCGGGCGCCGCTGGTCATGGGCAAGGCCGCGGAGGCATTTTCGCGCAGCGCCGAGATGTACGACACCACCATCGGGTGGCGCTTCGTCAATCCGCTGATGAAGGCGCAATATGGCGTCAACGCCATGGGGGAGACCGCCGAGAACGTCGCCGCGGATTATCAGGTCGCGCGCGCAGATCAGGATGCACTGGCGCTGCGCTCGCAGCAGCGCGCCGGCAAGGCGATGGCGGACGGTTTTTTCGCCGGCGAAATCGTTGCCGTGGAAGTGCCGGGCGGCAAGGCCGGCCCCATCGTGGTGGACAAGGACGAGCATCCGCGTCCCGAAACCACCCTCGATCAGCTCGCCAAGCTGCGCCCCGCCTTCCGCACCCCCGGCACCGTGACGGCCGGCAACGCGTCCGGTGTCAATGACGGCGCCGCCGCTATGATTCTCGCTTCGGGCGAGGCCGTGCAGCGGCACGGCCTCGCGCCGCGGGCGCGCGTGCTCGGCATGGCGGCGGCCGGCGTGCCGCCGCGGGTGATGGGCATCGGTCCGGTGCCCTCGACGCAAAAGCTCATGCACCGTCTCGGGCTGAAAATCGGCGACTTCGACCTCATCGAGATCAATGAGGCCTTCGCGGCCCAGGCGCTCGCCTGCCTGCGCCAGCTTGGCCTGCCGGACGACGCCGAGCACGTGAACCCCCATGGCGGCGCGATCGCGCTCGGCCATCCGCTCGGCATGTCGGGTGCGCGCCTCGTGCTCACCGCGGTGCATGGGCTGGAGCAGCGCGGCGGTAAGCGTGCGCTCGCCACGATGTGCGTGGGCGTCGGGCAGGGCGTGTCACTGGCGGTGGAGAAAGTGTGAAAATAGCGCTTCCAAGGAGACGCCCCCATGGCCATGAGCCCAGGCTACATTCCGTTCCACCCCAATCCGTCAAAGCCCGTGTTCAAGCCGCCGCCGGGCGCGGTGGACGCGCATTGCCACGTGTTCGGGCCGGAGGCCAAATTCCCCTATGCGCCGGAGCGCAAATACACCCCCTGCGATGCGCCGAAGGAAAAGCTGTTCGCGCTGCGGGACTTTCTCGGCCTCGACAAGAATGTGATCGTGCAGGCCAGCTGTCACAGCAAGGACAACCGCGCCATGGTGGACGCGCTCGAAGCCTCGCAGGGCCACGCCAAGGGCGTCGCCTTCGTGGGCGAAGAGGTGACCGACGCCGAACTCAGGGCCATGGATGCTGCCGGCGTGCGCGGCGTGCGGTTCAATTTCGTGCGCCGCCTGGTCGATGTCACCCCACGCGATGTCTTGGAGCGGATCGCCGCCCGGGTGGCGCCGCTCGGCTGGCATATCGTTGTGTATTTCGAAATGCCGGACCTGCCGGATTTCGAGGCGTTTTTCACCGCGCTGCCCACCACTGTGGTGGTCGACCACATGGGCGTGCCTACGGTGAAGAAGGGCGTCGACGATCCGGAAAACCTGCGCTTCATCCGCATGCTGGAAAAACACAAAAATATTTGGAGCAAGGTGACCTGCCCGGAGCGCATGACGCTGATCGGTCCGCCGTTCGACGACGTGGTGCCGTTCGGCCGCAGACTGGTCGAGCTGTTCCCCGACCGGGTGCTGTGGGGGACCGACTGGCCGCATCCCAACATGAAGAAGGAAGCGCCCGACGACGGCGTGCTGGTGGATTACATCCCAAAAATCGCGCCGAGCGCGGCCGAGCAGCAGGCGCTGCTGGTCGACAATCCGATGCGGCTGTATTGGTAGCGCCCCCGGCGTCTATCGCGGGACGCCTGCGCGGGCCACATGCGCGCGCAGGCGTGACCACGGCGTCGTCATCATGGCGGCGGCTCCCCGACATCGCGCAACCGCGCCATCGCATGGCAATCGACGAAACGGCCGCCGCGGAAGACATCGGCCCGCCGCGTCCCTTCGGTCTCGAAGCCGAATTTGCCGTACAGGCGGATCGCCGGTGCGTTATCGACATTGACCGTCAATTCGAGCCGTTTCAGGTTGAGCCAGTTGTCGGCGAGGTCGACGAGCGCGGCCATCAGCGCTGATCCGATGCCGCGACCGGCAAATTCATCGTGAACCGACAGGAAGATTTCGCCCACATGGCTGCGCCGGCCCTTGTGCTGGGTGATGCCGGCGACGCCGACGATTCGGCCATCGCGTTCCGCCACGATCGCGGTGTTCCCCTCGCGGGGAGTCTCCATGGCGCGACGCCAAGAACTCCTTGCTGGTGAACGGCAGCCGCATGGTGCCCCAGCGCACGCCTGGGAGTTCGAGCAGGGCCGCCAGTTGCTGCCAGTCGCTCGGCTCCCGGGCGCGGATCGTCAGCCCGGCGCGGCCCGGTGAGGCGCCGGCGGACGGTTCGACGACATCGATCGTAAACGCGGCATCGGACATTCCCCAAGTCCTCCGTGAAAAGCGCGGATCTGCGGAGCAGGGGCCAATAAAAAAGCCCCGTCCGTGATCGGCGGGGCCTGGCAAAGAGCAAGTTACGTCATGTCAGCGCGCAACATCCTCCACAGGCCCGCCCGAGCGGGTCATGGTTTGGCGTACACACATGGTCGACACATAACGCATGGCGCGGCCGATACAGCGGTTGGCCGCATGAGTCAACCTAAAAACGTCAATCAGCGGCCCGCCCCGGGGCCGCCTCAAAACGGGGGGCCTTGTGCCGTGTCGCCGTTACCCGATCGGCTCGCTTGCGGCGATCTCGATGCCGAAGCCGGCGAGGCCGACATAGCGGTGCTCCGCGGAGGTGAGCAGCCGGATCGAAGAAATACCAAGGTCCTTCAAAATCTGGGCGCCGAGGCCGATTTCACGCCACTGGCGTTGCCGCGCCGCCTCCAACTCGTGTTCGCCGTCGTGCGGCAGGGCGGAAACCGGCACACCGGCCGAGCCGTCGCGCAAGATCACGATGACGCCGCGGCCGTCGCGGGCGAAGCGCTTCAGCGCGCCATGCACATCGGCGGCGCCGCCAAAAATATCGCGCAAAATATTGGCGCGGTGCAGTCTTGTCGGCACGTCGAGGCCGTCGCCGATGCGACCGTGCACCAGCGCCATGTGGTGGACCTTGTCGAACGGCGTCACATAGGCATAGCCCTTGAGCGTGCCGATTTCGGTCGCGACCGAAAACTCGCCGACCCGCTCCACCAGTTTCTCGCGGACCTGCCGGTAGGCGATCAAGTCCGCGATGGTGAGGCGCTTGAGGCCGTGCTTCTCGGCAAAGCGCGCCACCTCGGCGCCGCGCATCACGGTGCCGTCGTCGTTCATGAGTTCCGAGAGCACGCCGACCGGGGTTAAGCCGGCAAGCCGGCACAGATCCACGCAAGCCTCGGTATGGCCGGAGCGCATCAGCACGCCGCCCTCGCGGGCAACCAGCGGAAACACATGGCCGGGGCGCACGAAATCGGCGGCACCGCTGTTGGGGTTGGCGAGCGCCCGCACCGTATTGGTGCGCTCCTCGGCCGAAATGCCGGTGGTGAGCCCGTGGCGCACATCCACCGTGACGGTGAACGCGGTGCCGAGCGGGGCGTCGTTGTGCGCCACCATGGGGTCGAGGTGCAGGCGCTTGGCCTCGTCCACCGACAGCGGCGCGCACACGATGCCGGAGGTGTGGCGGATGAAGAAGGCCATCTTCTCCGGCGTGCACATGGACGCCGCAACGAACAGGTCGCCCTCGTTCTCGCGGTCGTCGTCGTCGGCCACGACCACGATTTCGCCGCGGGCGAATGCCGCCGCGACCTCCTCGACCAGTGCCTGCAATTCACGCGTCATCGAATGTGTTCCGGGCTCGCACCTCTCCCCGGCAGGGAGAGGTCGGAATGGGCGCGTCGGCGGCCATTCCGGGTGAGGGGATATTGAAACCGTGCGCCGGCTCCCCCTCACCCGGATCGCGCCACGGCGCGATCCGACCTCTGCCCGCCGGAGAGAGGTGAAGAGTGGCGTCGCGGCACATGGGAAACTCAGGCGAACGCCCAGACATAGGTGCTTGGCCCACCGGCCTCATCCTGAGGAGCCCGCGAAGCGGGCGTCTCGAAGGATGGCCACACGGCAATGACTCGTTACCATCCTTCGAGACGCCGACCTCCGGTCGGCTCCTCAGGATGAGGTCCACGAAATATTTGCAACGCATGATTATTCCACCGCCCTCGCGAACGGCCATGCCGGGCTGTCGCCGACCTGGCCGCGATGCCGCAGATAATGATCGGCGAGCACGCACGCCACCATGGCCTCGCCGACCGGCACGGCACGGATGCCGACGCAGGGGTCGTGGCGGCCCTTGGTCAAAATCTCGCCTTCGCCGCCATAGCGGTCGACGGTGCGGCGGGGGCTGAGGATCGATGAGGTGGGTTTGACGGCGAAGCGCGCCACGATCGGCTGGCCGGTCGAGATGCCGCCAAGGATGCCGCCCGCATGGTTGGAGAGAAATTTTGGGCCGGCATTGCCGGCGCACATCTCGTCGGCATTCTCCTCGCCGGTGAGCGCGGCCGATGCGAATCCGTCGCCGATCTCGACGCCCTTGACGGCATTGATGCCCATCAGCGCCGCGGCGATATCGCCGTCTAGCTTGCCGTAGACCGGCGCGCCGAGGCCGGCCGGCACACCTTCCGCGATCACCTCGATGACGGCGCCGATGGAGGAGCCGGCTTTGCGGATACCGTCCAGATAAGTCTCGAAGAATTTTGCTTGTCCCGCATCCGGGCAAAAAAATGGGTTGCGGGCGATTTCGTCCCAGTCCCACCGCTCCCGATCGATCTGGTGCGGCCCCATGGCGACCAGGGCGGCCCGCACCGTCATTCCGGGCACCACCTTGCGGGCGATGGCGCCGGCCGCAACTCGCGCCGCGGTCTCGCGCGCCGAGGAGCGGCCGCCGCCGCGATAGTCGCGTAAGCCGTATTTGGCGTCGTAGGTGTAGTCCGCGTGGCCCGGACGGTAGAGATCGCGGATGGCCGAATAATCCTTGGAGCGCTGGTCAACGTTCTCGATCAGCAGCGCGATCGGCGTGCCGGTGGTCACCTGGCGGCCGGTGGCATCATCTGTCATCACGCCGGAGAGGATTTTTGCCTGATCCGGCTCCTGGCGCTGCGTGGTGAAGCGCGACTGGCCGGGGCGGCGGCGGTCGAGATCATGCTGGATGTCCGCCGCTTCCAAAGCGATTCTTGGCGGACAGCCGTTGACGACACAGCCGATCGCGGCGCCGTGGCTCTCGCCAAAGGTGGTGACCCGGAACAGATGGCCGAAGGTATTGTAAGACATGAGGTTTCGCCTGCCGGTGGGCTTGGTAGCCGCTGCCGGGGTGGGGGTCAACGCGCGATGAACCTGGCCGATGGTGCGCCAAGCGGCGGTGTGTTCCGTCATCTCGCCTTTGCGCGCAAAATGGATACAATCCGCCCGTGCTCAAAGGCAGCACGCAGCCGTCCTGGTTCATCCGGGACGATAGGGAGGATAGCATGCGGAGAGCAAAGCTTTTTGCCGCGCTGACGGCTTTGGCCGTGGTGGCAGGGTTCGGGTTAGCCGGTCCGGCCGGCGCCCAGGGCGTCACGGCCTATCGAAGGCGCCCGGATCATCGTCGGCGATGGCCGTACCATCGACAATGGCACCATCGTGGTGGACGGTGCCAAGATCGCCCAGGTAGGTCCCGCCGCCAGTGTGCAGGTGCCGGCCGGCGCCGCGCGGGTCAACCTTGCCGGCAAGACCGTCATGCCGGACCTGATCGATACCCATACCCATCTCAGCCCGACCATCGAGGGGCTCACGAAGGACCTCAAGCAGCGCGCCTATTATGGGGTGAGTGCCGCGCAGAGCATGGGCACCGCCGAAACCGACGCCGAACTGCAGATGCGCGCCCGGCCGCCGGCGCCGGGCCAGGCGCGGCTGTTCACCGCCTATCGCGGGATCACCCGGCCCGAGCCCGGCCGCACCATGGGCCCGATCTGGGTGAATACCGAAGCGGAGGCGCGCAAGGCCGTGCAGGACCTCGCCGCCAAGAAGGTGGACATCGTCAAGGTGTGGGTCAACGACCGCGACGGCAAATATCCGAAGATGACGCCGGCGCTCTACGGCGCCGTCATCGACGAGGCCCACAAGGCCGGCCTGCGCGTCACCGCCCACATCTTCACGCTGGAGGATGCCAAGGGATTGCTGCGCGCCGGGGTCGATGCGTTCGCTCACAGCGTGCGCGACCGCGATGTCGACGACGAATTCATGGCGCTGGTCAAGGCGCGCCCGAACCTCGTGGTCAACCCCAACCTGCCCGACCGCGGTGTCAAGACCGACGTCGCCTGGTTGCGGGTAAGCCTCCCGGCCGCCGAGATGGCCAAGGTCGAGGCCGCCAACACCGACCGGCCGAACGCACAGCGGGCATACGGTATCCAGGCCCGCAACCTCGCCAAGCTCAGCGCCGCCGGCACAAAGATCGTGCTCGGCACCGACGGCAACACGCCGTGGGCGCCGCATGTCGAGATGGCCGACATGGTGGCCGCCGGCATGACACCGATGCAGGTGATCGTCGCCTCGACCAAGAACGCGGCGGAATTTTTGCGCATGACGGACGCCGGAACGCTGGAAGCCGGCAAGAGCGCCGACTTCATCGTGCTCGATGCCAATCCGCTCGACGACATCACCAACACGCGGAAGATTTCCGCCGTGTATCTGCGTGGCGCCGCCGTGGACCGCAGCAAGGCGCCGTGACGGGCGCGGATTGAGCGGTGGAAATTCACCGGGGCGCCGCGACGCCCCGGCCGTAGCCCCGATTGGAAGTGCCGTGTCGGAAATTTAGACCATGTTCCGGTCGTATTGAATCAGCGTCTCGGCGTCATGCCCGCGCTTGTCGCGGGCATCCACGTTTACTTGCGGCGGTTCCAGAACAAAGACGTGGATGGCCGGGACTTCGCCCGGCCATGACTCCCAGATGTTCAGACGTGACCGGAATCCGGTCTAGGACAGCGTTGCCGGTAACCCAAGCACGCAATCCGATAGACTGCACCTGGATTTCCGGCTCCGCTTCCGAAGCCCCTTGAGGGCTAATCGGATTTGTTCCTTCCCGGCGAGCCCGCTCAGGAAATCGCGATCAATGCGGCGGGGTCGCGGTGGTTGTGAGCGGATTCGGCTTCGGCAACACCGGTTTCTGCACGACCGGTTTTGGCGCAGGCGGCTTTCTGGCGGCCAGTTTGCGGACGACTTGCGGTTTAACCTCGTCGTGCGGCGTGCCGACCGCGTCGGTCGCGGCATTTGGGTCAGTCGCCACGACTTGGGGCCGTTCCTTGTGGGGATTTCGCAGCCACTGGCTCGGTTCGGTTTCGGTCTTGGGCAGTTCGGCGGTCGCCGGGACGACGTGCACGACCCGATAGCCGCGGCGCTTCAATTCCTGCAGCAGATTCGGCAGCGCATCGACGGTGCGCGGATGGATATCGTGCAACAACAATATCCCGCGATGGTTGATTTCGAGTTGCTTTAGCGCGCGCTGATAGACTTGGTTCGCGTTGATCTTGGTCCAATCGTCGGCCGTGAAATCCGCGCTCCATATCTGGATCTGCTGCGAAGCGAGATAACGTTCGACGCCGTCGGCGCGCAGCAGCCCCGGGATGCGGAAGAACGGCGCCGGTCCGGTGCCGTCGCCTAGCGCCGTTTTGACCGCCGCGATGCCGTCGTTGATCTCCTGGGCGGCTTTTTCGACCGACATCTTGTGAAACGTCAGCGGGTGCGTGTTGCTGTGCGTCCCGATGGTATGGCCTTCATCGCGGATGCGCCGCACCACCGCCGGAAAGTTTTTCGCCATGCTGCCGACCAGGAAATAGTTCACCTTCACGCATTCATGGGCGAGCGTATCCAGCACCTTGGTCGAGCGAGGCGGCAGCGGACCGTCGTCGAAGGTGATGACGACCTCGTGGTCCTGCAGCGGCAGGCTGTCGCGATACTGCATCGAGCCCAGCCGCGGGTGCTCGGTCGGATCGACCACGATGGTACGGCTGGTACCCAGCGCGTCCGGATTGCCGGGACACTCTTCGGCTTGCGCGCCGGCGGCTCCGACAAAGATGCCCATGCATATAGCCAAAAAACGGGACATTGAACTCACTTCCCTCAGGGATTTAGCAGTCCTGGACCCCAACCCTCTTAGAGCGGATGTCGATTGGATCGAATCGCTCTCTTCCTCGTCAGGCCCACGCTTGTCGCGAGCACCCACGTCTTGCTTGCAGCAGCGCTGCTATAAAGGCGTGGATGGCCGGGACAAGCCCGGCCACGATTTCTAAGACAGGCTTCGATGCGACCGGAATCAGCTCCGGCGTTGCTGTTGTGTTCAAGGTTAGACGCGATCGCCGCGTTGCATGGTTCAATGTGTGGAAGAAAAGCGTGATGATTTCATGGCGCTTCCTCGCCGTGGCTGCCCGACGCCACGACATGGACGATCCGGTAGCCGCGCGCCTTGAGGGAACGCAAAAAGGCCGGCAGCATAGCGGCGGTTTGCCGCTTCGTGTCGTGAAACAATATGATCCCTCCACGGGACGCGTCGAGACGGCCAAGCACGAGGTTCAACTCGGCATCCGGCGTCATCGGGTTCCAGTCGCTGGCCCATAGATCGGCACCGAATACCACGATCCCCCGTCCATTGAGGCGATCCAGAAGGGCCGGCGTCGAAGCGAAGCCGGGGAAGCGGAAGAACGGCGTGCGGGGCTGTTTGCCGGCGCGTCCATAAAGCGCCGCATCGACCGCGGCGAATCCGTGGTCGATTTCGGCCGTGGCGGCGGCCTCGCTCATGTGGTCGAGCAGCGGATGCTGGAAACTATGATGGGCGATGGTGTGTCCCTCCGCCAGCGCACGTCTCGCCGGTTCGGGATGCGCCATCGCGTTTTGTCCGAGCAGGAAGAACGTCGCGCGCACGCATTCATGCTTGAGCGCGTCGAGGACCGCAGCGGTCGTACCTGGCCACGGGCCGTCGTCGAAGGTGAGCACGACCTCCCGCTCGCGCAGCGGCAGCGTGGCGGGAAAATGCTTGCGCCCGACACGCGGGGTCGTGGCGGCGTTGACCGCGATGACCCGGGAGGTGGCGAGCGCGTCCGCATTGCCGGGACAGGCAGCGGTGGCAACTTGCCCGGCTGCGGGCCGGTTCACGCTAAGGCAAAGCGCGCCGAAACCAAGCAGCGCCAGCATGGTGAACATCAGGGCGCGGGCGCCGGATAGCCGAGGATGTTGCGAACTGATCATTCGCATCGTTTGTCATCTCCAGCAGCGGGTTGCCGACCGGGGGATCGATCTCCGGCGAGCGCCGGATTCGGAAGGATTCCCGCTGGTTTGTCAATGCGCAACCTGAACCGCGAGTTGCAAACGGCTGTCTCTGCTGCGGCCAGCGGTGGAGTTTAGGCGCCTCCGCGGGCACTCGGCCTGCGTGCATGCCGGGCACGATAGATTTCACCGTCGTCCGCTGCTTCGTTTCCGGAAGCTGGGCCGGGAGCGTCTCACCGTCGCAGGTAACTGGTTCGGGAATCTTGAGGCGCCCGGCGCCTTGTAATTGCGCCTTCGAACGCCTATATGGCGTCTATCGATATTTGGCCGGACAACTGGGCCGCTTCGCCTTCTTCATCGCAGGCGTGCACGTTTCAGACTCTCTCTCCAAGATCGACTAACCCGGACTATGTCCACGAAAACGCGTGGGCATGGTTCCACGTGCACACCGTGAGTGAAAAGGACAAATCCATGCATACGGGCACAGTTAAGTTCTACAATGACCAAAAGGGCTTCGGCTTCATCCAGCCGGATAACGGCGAGAAGGACGTGTTCGTCCATGCCACCGCCCTGGAACGTGCGGGCATCAACGGCCTGCGCGAGGGCCAGAAGGTAGCTTTCGACACCCGCAGCGATCCGCGCAGCGGCAAGATTGCCGTCGGCGCAATCGAACTCGCCTAAGCTACACCATCAAGAACGCGTCATGCCCGCACCTTGCGGGCGTGACGTTTTATCGTGCAGATGCAAGCACGCGGATGGCCGGGACGACGTCCGGGCATCCAAATGTCGATCCGCCACATGTCGATCAGCCACCGGTTGGAGGATGGCCCTCGTTGCCGCATATCGTCGGCTTCGCCGGCGGGAAAGGGCGGACGTCGGCAAATTTAGCATAACCAGAGTTTTCGGTCAGGAGACGAAATGACAAACGAAGTTCAAGCGATCACCCCGATGCGCGAGCAAGCGCGCAAGGACCTCACGCGCTTCGATTTCACGGCGCCTGCCGAGTTGTTTCCCAGCCGCAGCAAGAAAGGCCGGGGCCGCGTGACCTATAAACGCTTCGAAACCGGCGCCGAAGCGGTTCGCTTTGCCGTCGAGGGCATGTCCGAACCGGCTCTGCTGGGCGCCTATCTGGAGAGCGACGAAATGCGGTTCGGCAAGCTGGAGATCCGCGCCCTCTATGACAGCGCCGCCTATCCGCTGCCGCGCCGCACCGCGGCGGATTGATCGCAGCAAAGACGGATCAGCCCTCGCCCGTCGCCGTATCCGCGAAGCTTGCCAATGCGTTGGCGAGCGCGTCCGCAACCGTCGCGACCTCGGCGCCAAGCCCATGACGGCGGGCGATCCAGGCGGGGTCATTGTAGGTCAGCCGCGCGATACCGTCCTCGCCCTGCCAAACCAGCATCTTGAGCGGCAGATCGATGCCGGCGGTCTGGGCCGCCTGCATCATCGGCGTCCCGGCGGCAGGGTTGCCGAAGATTACCACGGTCGTGGGTCGTAACGTCAGACCGACGCTGTGCGCCCCCGCCGCGTGATCGATGCGGGCAAAGATGGTCACACCCTTGGCGTCGAGCGCCGCCGTGAGGCGCGCAAGTGTCGTCGGCACATCATGCGCGCTGTGCCGCGTCACCAAACCGTTGTCGGACATCGACGTACTCCGATCCCGCCCAGTTGAAGGCCACAACGTAGGGTGGGCAAGATCGCCGGCACAGTCGCCGCACTTGCCGCAGGCCTTGCGGGCGATCTTGCCCACGCTGTGAGACCGCCAAGCTTTGACCGCTAGGCAAAATCGCCGGCGCGGCCGGTGCAAAATACATCCGGCACCGGCGATTTTGCCCACCCTACGCCCTCACCTCCTGGCGCTGGAACGCCACATAGGTCGCCACGAACAGCAGGATCACCGTCGCAATCAGCCCGACCGCTTGCGGCCAGGCAATCATGAGGCTTTCCCGCAGCGGCAGCGCGGCGCCCATCACCGCGCCTTGGATCTGGTCGAGGAAAATCGGACCAAGCGAGCGCGTTGACGGCGACAGGATCGCGAGCACCAACTCGCCGAACAACTGATTAGGCGACAAGCGCGACAGCGCCACCTGCCACTGCACCGTCTCCGGGCTCTGCAAACCGAGTATCTGATACCTGATGTCCGGCGGCGAAATCACCTGCGCCAGCACCTGGGCGATCATCGGCCACAGCAGGCTCATGAACAGCCAGACGCCGAGCGACAGCAGCGCCGCGGTCGCCGGTGAGCGAAACAGCACCGAGAACAGCATCGCCACCGCAAGCCAGACCCCGCCATAAAACACCGCGATGGCCAGGAAGATCAGCGAGCGGACGATTTCCTCGCCGCTCGGCGGCACGCCGAGGAACAGCACGCCGAAGCCGACCACCAGGAGCCATATGCACACCAAAGTGATCGCGAGCGTCGCCAACCCGGCGATGAACTTGCCGGCAAGCAGCGCGTCGCGATAGATCGGCTGCGCCAGGACACGCGACAAGGTGCGGCGGTTGTGCTCACCGTTGATGGCGTCGAAACCCAGCCCGATCGCCACCAGCGGGATCATAAAACTCAAGATCGCCACGAAGGACGGCAGCGGCGGCCGATCGACGGTGAACAGCCGCAGCAGCAGGAATGGATCTTCCGACGTGGTCTCGCGCAGCCGGTCGATGGCCATATAGAGCGGCGCCGCCGCCGTCAGGACCATCAGCCATTCCAGCATCCGCATGCGGGCCGAGCCGAGATGGTCGGCCAGTTCCTTCAGCACCACCGTGCCGAGTCCCTGCCAGGGCGAGCCTTCACGCTGCATGGCGCACCTCCGCCTGTCGTTCGAAGAAGCGGGTGTAGATCGTGTCGAGACTGGGATCCGCCACGGAGAGCCGGGTCAGTGCGCCGCTCGCCGCCACCACGGCGCGGGCGGCATCGGGGCGCACATCGTGATCGGCGGTCAGCCGATAATGGATGTCGCCGGTCCGCTGTACACTCTGCACGCCCGCAATGGCGCCGAGCCGCGCCGCCAGTTCCGCGGCCGGAGCGCCGGAAGCCTCCACATCGACCACGAACCCGGCACCCAGCACCTGGCGCGCCAGTTCCGGCACGGTTCCCATGATCAGGATACGCCCGCCCTGGAACAGCGCCACCCGGTCGCACAGCTGCTGCACCTGGTCGAGCAGATGCGAGGTGATCAGCGTGGTTACGCCCTCGCGCTTGAGGTCGCCGATCATGGTGAGGAATTCATGGGTCGATTGCGGGTCGAGCCCCGAGGTCGGCTCGTCCAGGATGGCGATTTCGGCGCGCTTCATAATGAGCTCGGCGAGGCCGAGCCGCTGCCGCATGCCGCGCGAGAATGTCGCCACACGCTTGTGGGCGACATCGCCGAGGCGCACCCGCGCCAATGATTCGGCGATGCGCGCCTCGCGCACGTCTCGGCCCAGGCCCATGAGCTTGGCCGTATAGGCCAGGTTCTCGGTGGCCGTCATATTGTCGTAGAAGCCGACCGCGTCGGGCAGATACCCGACCCGGCGCTTGACGGCGAGCGGTTCGCGCACCGGGTCGTGCCCCGCGACCGTGACGGTGCCGGCCGACACTTCGGTGAGGCCGAGCATCATCAGGATGGTGGTGGTCTTGCCGGCGCCGTTCGGCCCCAAAAGCCCAAAAGTTTCGCCGCGCAGAATGTCGAAGTCGACGGCATCGACGACGACCGCGTCGCCGTAGCGCTTGGTCAGACCGCGCGCCGTGATGACGGGCTCGCTCATCGCCGTCCGAACCTTGCAACCGCGCCCACCATGATCAGCAGCGCCGCTCCGATGATGCCGGCCCCGACCAGGCCCCAGGTGGTGGAAGTGGTGACCGTGACGCGGAACTGCTGCGAGGCGGTTTCCCCGCGCGTGCCGGCACGGATCGTCGCCATATAGTCGCCGGCCAGCGATTTTTCCGTCGGCGTGATCATGGCGTTGACTTCGGCGGTCTGGCCGGGCGCGATGCGATCGACCGTCTTCTTGTCGAACTCGACTTTCCAGCCCGTCGGGCCCGAACCCGAGAGTTCCACATCCTCGGCCGCGGAGGAGCCGTCGTTGGAGATCACCACCGGCACGGTGCTGGGCTGGCCGGCCTGCGCGCGCGCCGAGACCAAGCCGTCGCCGCCCGCGATCGAGAGCCGCGGCTGGCCGACGATGTCGAGGGTCAGCTCCGTCTCGGCCGACGCGTCGGCGGCGCTGGCCGTGACCTCGACCGGGAAACTGCCGGCATCGACCGAAGATGGCGGCCGTACCTTGAGCTTCACGTCCTTGGAAGCGCCGGCATCGATCGGCACCGACGACAGTTCCTGGCTGCCATAGGCCTCGGTGAACGAGGTTTCGAAATTCTGCGGCGCCTTGGCGGCGAGGCTCACCGTGAGATTGCGGCCGGAGTCGTTCTTGACGGCGATCGTATAGTCGAAGCTCGATTTCGGGGTGCCGCGCAGCGAGGGCAGCTGCGGCGTCAGGGCCAGTTTTGCCGGCAGCTCCTTGGCGAGGCTGACGGTGATCGGCAGCGTCAGATTGTTGCCCTCGCCGTCCGCCTTGACGGTCAAGGTCTTGGTAGAAAGGTCCGCGTCGGCCGGTACGTCGAGGCGCAGCTGCAGGCTGACGCTCTGGTCGGTCGCCGGCATGGCGGCGGCCACCGGCTGGCCGCCGCCGAGCAGCGTCGCGGTCCAGCCCGCGGGCGCGCCATCCACCGACAGCGCGAAGCGCTCCGGCGGAAGGCCATAATTCTGCAGGCGCAAGGAGATTGTCAACGTGGTGCCGGGCCGCACCGACACCGCCGGATAATCGGTCAGCAGATACAGCCCCTTGACGTCCTTGCCCGCCTCGGCGGCGACCGCCGTCATGGCTTGACCCGTCATCGAAGGCGCCAACAGCGCCAGCAACAGCGCGATTTTCGTCATCTTCATCGCGTCAACTCCGGTGTTCCTGCCCGCGACGGTTCTCGTCGCGGTATCGCTTATATCGTGTCCTGCATGCCGCATTTTTAACGTCACGCGCCGACGATTCACTGGCGGCGCCGCGCCTGCCGTCAAGCCCGCACAAAAGGCGGCGGCCAAGCAAAGCGCGGCGTCCGAGATACCCCCGCGCGCCACGGCGTCACAGGACATAGCCCGCTGCAAGCCGGAGGGCAACCCAACTGCCGCAGGCTCGAGAATCCGCTCTTGTCGATCAGTCGTCTACTCAATTTCCTAGGTAGCGCGCCCGTCACGGTTTTGCGTGCCTTGTTTAGAAAGTATTAAATGAAGCATAGTTCTATCCTCTTCCGATGCATTGACGGAGCTTAACAAATATTCTATTAGCATTGCCCCTTCCGGCCCCAGTTCACAATAAATACGCGGATTCGTCACAAAAGATCGTAAGCCCGAAATAATCTGCGCCGAATCCGAACGCTCAAAAACCTTGACAAATTCATCTCGATAGTAATATTCCCTGCGAAGTCGCTTACGGTCGTTGCGCGCGTCCTGTGTTCTGGAACTCATTTCCACATACGCCGCCGTCCGCCTTAACTCGAATTCGTACATCATCATCCGGCGCTTTACTTCCAAATCTATAGCATCTACCGCATTTTTGGTTCTTGCGATGGCCTCATGGGCCAAGTCAGCAGCCCGTCGGGCCTCGTCGGTTGCACGCCAACTGGCAGCCATCGCATAGCCTGTGATCATCGTTAGAATTACTCCAACGACTGACAGCAGCGATGATACAACCACATCAAGCGAAAAACTTCTACTACTTTGATTTCGGTTGTTATCAGCTTCGCCGCCTCCGGCGCCTTGATTGCCTTTACTCACTTGAAGATTTGCCTGCACAGCCCCGGCAACATTCTCGTTTGCGGCATCGTTTGTCGGCGCAATTTGCGAATTTACCGGACGCAACCACGGGTCGTGAACTAAACCAAGGATAGATGAAGTTATTACCAATGCGAACCCGAAAATCAATCCTCTGATCAACACCTTTTGAAACCGGTGCATCTCACTCCAACAAAGAACAACTAAAAAAATCGGTATGCCCATCAGCAGAACACATACGGCTCTAAACACATCACCTTTATAGCCCCGCATCATTGGTGCATCCCTTCAGGCAAAAATCGACCCACCAAATCAAGGAAACCTTCGCCAGAAAACTGTTCATCTACCTTGTCGAAGAACAGTTTCTCATCAATACCCATCCGCTCTCCTGAAACCACGGTTAATACGAAAAAGGCTGGGCTCCCCTTTTCATACAACCACCGTGCCAGAATAAGGCCGTTCAACTCGCTATCCGGTCTTACGTTATGCTTCTCACGAAGCACAACGAGTGCATGAGGTAACTCATCGCGTTGGGGCATAATGCTATCGATTATCACTAGATCAATCGGTTGAAGGTGCCTATCAATCAACTCAAACGCCTCATTTACCGTCAACGCCATCTGAACTGTAGCGCCGAACTGCTCAAGAAGACCTCGTTGATCGGCCAACGCCTCCGGCCTGTCTTCCACCCATAAGACTGACAATCCCTGTAACTTTTTCATCCGGCTTTCCTCGGTTAACATCCGCTCACACCCCACCTTGCTTTGGCCGGCCAGCGCAATCTGGCAACCACCGTCGGCAGATTACCACATGCCTGATTTTCCAAACTAATATCCGCGTTGCTGGTCCTCGCCCAATCCAGAGCGGCGGCTAAACCAACGTGGCTGCCGTCCCTGCGTCTTCGCGGAGGCCGCACGAACGGGGTAAACTTCAGCCTGTCTTCCATTTCGGTCATCTGTCCTCCATTGATGACCTCAAGCGTCCAGAATGTTTGACTATCGCAGATCTCCACGCCTTCCGTCACTTGAATTTCCTCGCCCTCACCGTGATGAAACGCGTTCTCCAATAAAGTTCGGAGCACATACCCAAAACCTGCCCTCTCCGCACGAACCGTGCCGGACCATGCATGCAGCTTTCGATGTTCCGTGATCTTCTTTCCGTAGACCGATTGCATCCCGCTAGCTCGAGCGAGCTCCTCTGTTAATACCGGTGACGGATCGAGTTCCGCCGACGCGGACAAATCTCGGCCGGAAGCTAAACGAAAATATGCGTTCGCTCGATCAATCATTAGTTCGAGCGGCCATGCGGCACGCGTTAAGTCATCGGACTGGACGCCGCTCTTCGCGATCCGCACGGCAACAATAGCTGCTCCAGCCTGCGTCTTTACTTCGTGAAACAGCGATGTTTCCCATTGCTGGCGCCTAGTCTTGGCGTCTACGACATTGTCGATCAATTGCGCCGCAAGCTCAAGAAGCGCCATAACCGCTTCTATCCGCCGCAAAGTGAAATGACGTTGAGTGCGATGACATAAACCAATAATCCCGACCAATTTATTTCCCACTTTGAGCGGAAGACTGACCCGGCAAAAACGAAGAAAGTACCGGCGAGAATCTATAACGCTTGGATCTCCGTCTGCGTCAAAATGCGACTGATGGTCCTCAAAAGTTTTCGCCATGGCGGGCAAATAATCCGCACGAACAGGCCGACCTTGTAGTTTATAAACCTCCTGAAAGTCTGGCAACGCGGCCGGTTCGACTGCAACTGCTTGCACGAGCAAGTCTTGCTGTCCCGGGAGCTTCCAAGCAAGCACGGCAACTTCCGCCTCTGCCATTTTGCAGGCGTGCTGCGCAAACTCATGCTGAATTTTCTCAAATCCGCCATCTTCCGCTGGACGAAGCCCAGTAAAAAAGAGCCGCGCAGCTTCCCGTGAACGCTGCACCGCTGCGCGGATTTCGTCGTTCAGCATGTCGGATAGTTTGATGCAATGAAGACGAAGCGAAACCGCTCGCTTCTCAACGTCTTCTCGAGTAATGGCGCTGCCGTTGCTAGCGATTTTATCTACCGTAATTAACAATCTAGCCCGTAATGTATCATTGCCGTCTTGAATGCATAGTACAGGAAATTCAAACCAAGTTTGTCCTTGCTTGAATCCAAAGTGAGGGATGCCCACAACGATTCTGTCTGCAGGTATTCATCTGCCGCGGAAGCCGGTAGGATATTGAAAACAAAGCGTCGTGGCCACTTTCGTAGATCGTATTCCGCAAATCTGATTTCATTCGGACCGTTAATCGGCTGCCCTGGTTCGTCAGATATATCGGAAGATATATCGGACTTGCCATTGGTTTGATTCGAAGAATACAATCCCACGCGTTTCAACAAGCCGCCAGAGCCTGGAACGCGGAAGCGCCGCCAAACTTGCATTCGCGTAAATCCAATTCCCGAAACGAGCCGCCACAAACCATTCAAAACGACCTCTTTACCTCCGCTCAAACGGTGATCGATGTTGATCGCGATTTGTAACCGAGTCCCCTGACGATCCCGAGTTTGCGCCAATCGAAACTCGCCCAGGCGTTCTTTATTATTTTCGCCCGGTATCGGCATTAAAAACTCTCTACCGTCATCATCGTCTTTTGGCTGTGGACGGTACATGTCCCACGTCCAAAATCTGTTGCAATTGAGCACCACTCCCCCTTTGTCTACTATACGTGCTGGAACGGTCAATGCATTCATGAGCGTGGTGATTTCCTCACGCGGCGTTGCCGCACGGTGCACCAATAGATGACGGTCAATATCCAGTGCTTCCGGTTCGGCGGCCGATTCAGATTGTGGCGGTAAGAGGCCGATGACTTTAGCGGCCGTAAGGGGCTTTTCCATTAGGCCCTTTACGTCGAGCGCATGCCCAATAGATTGGCGCCATTTGTTGAGCGTTTCCTCTCTTTGGCTCGTGGTCAATTCCTCTGCCCCGGAGACAATGTAGGTCAAAACTGGTGATGCGCGGGTCACCTTGTTTAGGGCGTCCTCTAATTCGAAAAGAACAGAACCTCGACCCTTTCCTTTTTTTCGATGCACGAAGACTGCCACGCAGGCGTCATCATTGATTGCTTGAGCGAGCTTGCTGCTCCGGTCGGCAGGGTCGAAGACAGCAGCTCTCAGTCCAGGTTTTGAGCTGATTTCTTTCGCGACGTGCTCAAAGGCCACAGGGTCGTCGTCTATAAAGAGAACCGACTTTGTCATCGGTTGCGGCCCTTCGCATCTTCCATGTTTGCGAGTACCGCTGGTAGCTTGATTCGAAATGTCGACCCTCCCCAACGCCTGGTCTCGACGAGATCCAGGTCGCCGCCAACTGACTGCAGTAGTGTTCTGGACACGTAAAGGCCTAGGCCGGTGCCAAGGTGTTTCTTTGCGGTTGCCCGGGGTTCGAATAGTCGCCGGCGCTGACTTGCCGTCATTCCGGGCCCGTTATCGGAAACGTCAACATAAATTGGGGTTCTCCGATCCTCAGGATTAATCCACGCGCGCACAACGATCTGTGCCCATTTCTCGTCGGGCAGAAATCCAATGGAGTTATCAATAAGATTGACCAGGGCCTGCTCAAGGGCCATCGGTGCAATCGACGTGATTAGCCGAGATTCGGTTGGTTCGTACATTATCGTAACGAATTCTTTGTTGTGAAAATCAGTAAGCACGTCTCCCATCCCTTCGACCACACGTCGAACAACCAAATCTACATTCGTAATTTCGCGACGATCGGCGCGAATTTGCTCAAGACCGCTTTTTATCACGTCACTGACACGATTGAAATCCAAGTCCATTGCGGCAATAGCTTTTGATAATGCACCATCCGCAATGCGCTGCGCGGCATCACTCGCCACTTTCAGGTGGGCCGCAAATGCCTGAAGGGCATGACGTGCTTCGTGGAGCTTTGCCGCCGCAAGCCGCCCTTGGGTGGCAAAGGCTTCGGAGTCTTCAATCTGCTCGGCTTGAACCACGGCGCGGATGAGCAATTCGAAATGTCCTCTACGAGCTTCAATTCGGTCAATGCGGTCGTCGCTCTCCGAGCCCTCGCGGAGAAACAAAATGAGGCGCGGCGACAGACCGTGAATTTGGATTGGTACTGTTACAATATGCGGGTTCTTTAGATCGAGCCGCTGCGCGACGACAAATAGCGGATCGTTAAGCGGTAGAGGACCTTGGCGCGTTGAAAGGTCTCCTTCATGCGCATGAGATAGCGTATCCCTCACCACCGATTGGCCAAGGCGAGTTAATAGGTGAGAAAGGTCTATGTTCTTTAATGTCTCGGATCGCGCTCGCAGCTCATATACACCTTCGCTCAGTTCGACTATCCATAGCCCACCGCGCAAATTATGCCGTGCGCACATCTGATCCAGAAGGAGGCCAGCTTCACCGATCAGCATTTCTGTTCGGACTTCAACAGACCATGACCGTGTCCAACGTCGGTTATCTTTGCCCTTTATTGCGATCGGTGGCGATGCTTTTGGATCATCTAACCACGATATTATCTCGGCTAGATTTGCCGGTTTGCTGATGAGGCCGAATTTTCTGGACATAGCTTGCTGGCGAGCCTTGTCGGAATTGGTAGCGCCTGTGAACACTGCAACTACAATACGCTCTTTCTTAAGCAGATCGGCGATCTGAGCGAAGCTTTCGTTCTCTCCAAGCCGATAGTCGAGTAAAGCGTGTGATGGGCGTAAACGAATAAGTTGGTTTCGGACTGCCGTTATGTTGCTCGCCTCGCCGACGGATGCCCCAAACACTGCAAGCCACTGCGCGATGTTACGAAGGAGGCGTGGGTCGTCATCAACCACGAGTACGCGCCGTCCATTCAGCGGTAGTTGGGGGCCTGCGTTGAAGGAAGAGCCGACACTGGGTAGTTCAATCTTGATCGCGTTGGAACCTCTCTCCCGCGCGGTCTCGGCGCGCATGGCGATTTGCCATGCTTCCACATCAAGGCTAATTCGCAATTGCGCCCGATCGATGCTATCGACCGAGGCGATGATCGAATCTCCAATTTCCAGTATCCGGTCAATACGACTCCCGGGTTTCCCTGGGAGGCGGTCCCGGGCTAAGTCTGCCTCCATTGGAATACCGCTGATCTCGATTTCCACTTTTGCAAGCCAGTCCTCGACGAACCTCGTCACCCTCCCTTTTACCGTATCGCCTACGCGCGGTAGAGCATCATTCGTCCACGGATTCTGTTCCGGCGCGAGCCATCTGCACATCCAATGGCCTGCCGCCGTTCTACGATTGAGGAACACCTGAGTAGGGAAATTGGGCGGGAGTTCCCTTCCCAAATCGCGACCGTCTACGATCGCTTTCATTTCGCCGTCTTCTGGTGTCTTTAGTCTGAATTCTCCGTCTCCGCTGCCTAGAAGACGCACGAATGCTGCATCGCGATAGCGTTGTTCGGGCAACCAGATTTGGTCACTGGACACAACGATCGCTCCCTTTGTTCGTCTTATGCGGCGTTCGCAGCGTTGAACTTTTGCAAGAATCCAACACCATGACGCCTCGGTCAAGCGTAATTTTGTCGTTTTCGCCTCCCACTGGGTTGGCAGCGTCGCCGCCTGTGGCGGCGTGCACCGGACCCGGCAGCTGTCTGGGGAGGTTTAGTTATCGGCACTTCGAGCCCCATCACCCTTGCTCCGCCAGCAGGCTCGCGTTGCCGCCGACCGCGGCGGTGTTGATGCTGACGGTCTGCTCCAGGGCGAACCGGCGCAGGTAATTCGGGCCGCCGGCCTTCGGGCCGGTGCCCGACAGCCCGGAGCCGCCGAACGGCTGGGTGCCGACCACCGCGCCGATCATGTTGCGGTTGACATAGACATTGCCGGCCGGCAACCGCCCGGTGATGTGGCGCACCGTCGCATCGATCCGCGACTGGATGCCGAGCGTGAGGCCGTACCTGCTCGCCGCGATGTCATCGAGAAGCCGGTCCAACCCGTCGGCCGGATAACGCACCACGTGGAGTACGGGGCCGAACACTTCCTCGCGCAGATCGGCGGCCCGCTCCAGCGCGACGATCGCCGGGGCGACGTAGTGGCCCTGCGGCGGCAGCGCGTGGGCTAAGCGGGTGGCGGAACACCACGCGGCCCTGCGCCGCCATCGCGGCGAGGTAAGCGTCGAGCCCGGCTTTTGCCTCCGCGTCGATCACCGGACCCACATGGGTTGCCGGATCGCGCGGATCGCCGACCGTGAGTTCGGCTGCGGCGCCCGCCACCATGGCGATGATGCGGTCGGCGACATCGTCCTGCACGCATAAGAGCCGCAGCGCCGAACAGCGTTGCCCGGCGGAACGGAAAGCGGACGTTACCACATCGTCCGTGACCTGCTCCGGCAAGGCGGTGGCGTCCACGATCATGGCATTGATACCCCCGGTTTCGGCGATCAGCGGCACGATCGGAGCATTTTTGTCGGCGAGCGCCCGGTTGATGATCCAGCCGACCTCGGTGGAGCCCGTGAAGGCGACGCCCGCAACGTCGGAATGCGCCACCAAAGCCGCCCCGACGGTGCCATCGCCCGGGACCAGATGCAGCGCGGTCGGCGGAATGCCGGCACGGTGGAACAAGTCCACCGCCGCGGCGGCGATCAACGGGGTCTGCTCGGCGGGCTTGGCGACCACGGCATTCCCGGCCGCGAGCGCCGCCATCACCTGGCCGGAAAAGATCGCGAGCGGAAAATTCCACGGGCTGATGCAGATGAACACGCCGCGGCCGCGATAGCGCAGTTCGTCGCTTTCGCCCGTAGGCCCCGGCATCGGCTCAGGCTTCAGGCGATGGCGTGCCTCGACCGCGTAATAGCGGCACAGATCCACGGTTTCGCGGATTTCCGCCACCGCATCATCGAGCGTCTTGCCGCCCTCGGCCTGCAGCAGCGCGATGAGGCGGCCGTGCTCTGTTTCGATCAGGGCGGCGGCGCGCTCCAGCGCGGCGGCGCGCGCCGCGACCGGGGTCGCGTCCCAGGCCGGAAAGCCCGCTTGCGCCGATGCGACGGCGGCGGCCACGATGGCCTCGTCGCCTTCGCCGACCTCGCCGAGCGTCGCGCCATCGACGGGGGAGCACACCGCGCGCCGGCGTCCTGCCACCGCAATGCCGTCGATCAGCGGCATCGCCCGCGCGTCGTGCGGCACACCGGCACGCACTTCGGCGCACAGCCGCGCAAGACTTTCCGCGTGCCCGAACTCGATGCCGGCCGAATTCATCCGCTCCGGTCCATAGAGGTCGTGCGGCAGGGGAATTTTGCGGTGGCGCGCATGGCGGGGGCTGCCGATGGCGGCCTGCGGGCGTTCCAGGATCGCGGTCAGCGGCACTTTTGGGTCCGCCGCCGCATAGACGAAAGAAGAATTGGCGCCGTTCTCCAGGAGCCGTCGCACCAGATAGGCGAGCAGATCGCGGTGCCCGCCGACCGGGGCGTAGACCCGGCAGGCCGCGCCGGGTTCGGCCCGCAGCAATGCCTCGTAGAGCGTCTCGCCCATGCCGTAGAGGCGCTGGAACTCGTAGCCGGCCACGCCTCCCGCCGCCTCGATGACGCTCGCCACCGTCAGCGCATTGTGGGTCGCGATCTGCGGATAGATCTGCGGCCGCGCCGCCAGCAGCTTGCGGGCGCAGGTGAGGTAGCAGAGGTCCGTCATCGCCTTGCGGGAGAATACCGGATAGTCGGCAAGGCCGCGCTCCTGGGCGCGCTTGACCTCGGTGTCCCAATAGGCGCCCTTCACCAGCCGCACCATCAGGCGGCGGCCGGTCGCCCGCGCCGCCTCCACCACCCAGTCGATCACCGCGGGGGCGCGCTTCTGGTAGGCTTGGACCGCCAATCCGAACCCGTCCCAGCCGGCAAGCGAGGGGTCGGCCAGCGCCTGCCGGAAAATGTCGAGCGACAGCTCTAGCCGGTCCGCCTCCTCGGCATCGACCGTGAGATTGAGGTCGTAGGTCTTGGCCGACCGCGCCAGTTCGATCACCCGCGGCACAAGTTCGGCCATGACCCGCTCGCGCGAGACCGCCTCATAGCGCGGGTGCAGGGCAGAAAGTTTCACCGAAATACCGGGCCGTTGCGGCAGCGCCGCGGCACCTGCCGCCTTGCCGATCGCCGCCAGGGCGTCCGCATAGGCCGCGAAATAGCGTTCGGCGTCCGGGCGGGTGCGCGCGCCTTCGCCCAGCATGTCGAACGAATAGCGAAATTCCGGATGCGCGGCGCCGCGCGAAAGGGCCTCCGCAATGGTTTGGCCGAGCACGAAATGCGAGCCGAGCAGGCGCATCGCCTGGCGGGTTGCACTGCGCACCGCCGGCCGGCCGAGCCGGCTCGCGAGCTCATGCAAAATGCCTTCCGGCGTTTCATGATGGCCGATCACCCGCGCCGAAATGCCGAGCGCCCAGGCGGAGGCCGAAACCAGCAGTGCGCCGGAGCGCGTCTCGTGGGCGGCGAAATCTCCCGCCGTCAGCTTGTCCTCG
The DNA here is from genome assembly GCA_963802745.1 of uncultured Alphaproteobacteria bacterium. Classification (GTDB taxonomy): domain Bacteria; phylum Pseudomonadota; class Alphaproteobacteria; order Rhizobiales; family Xanthobacteraceae; genus JAJPKK01. The sequence goes on from CAWDKL010000005.1 coordinate 105,086, forward strand.
ATCAGCGAATCCGCCGTTGCGGCATCCGGCACCCGCAACAGCGCTTCGGCCAGCACCATCAGGGCGAGGCCTTCCTTGGTGGACAGCGAATATTCGCGCAAAAAATCCTCGACGCCGCCGACCCCGCCGGCATGCGCCCGGATCGCCAGCACCAGCGCGCCGGCGCGGGCGTCGACGCGCGCCTCCGCCTCCGCCGAAAGCGGCGCGGCGTTGAGAAATGCGGCCGCGAGGTCTTCATCCGGCAGCGCATAGGGCGCGCGGAATGGGGCGATTGGAGCACCCGAGCGAGGATCCTCTGCGATCATGGCGTGTCCAACTCCAGTTGCCGGCCGAAACTCCGGTAACAGCGACGAAGGTCGTGTGTTCGGCACCGGCGCGGACGTCCCGCCCGCTCTTGCTTTCAATCCCGTCCGATCGGTCGGGGGTTACCCGGCGGCGGAGACGCTTGCGCTCCGCCACAAGCCTTTTCTCTATTACAAAACCTATAGTCCCCGGTCATCATTTGCCACTGTGCGGCATCCCGGATTTTCCCGGTTTTACTCGCCAATCGCGTGACCAGGAAATTCGGCAGCTTTGCGCCGCCGCTGCCGCTGATCCGGGAGGTCCGGATGCGCGCCTCGCGATCACGTCGCTGGACCGTTTCCCGGCGATGCCGGAACTCCCCACCCAGCACGGGTGCTGGCGCAGGAGGATTTGCGCCGCCAGCTCTTCGACATCGGCGTGGCGGCGATGGGCAATTCGCCGGCGGAATTTTCGGCCGCCATCAGGACCGAACTGGTGCTGTGGGCAAAGCTGATCCAGGAGGCGGGGATTCGGGCGAGTGAGGCGGCGAAAGCCCTACCGAACTCAAATCAAATGGTTGAGCCGGCGCGTGCGGTGGAGATCGCGTATGTTCAGGCCACCCCATAGACCATAACAATAGGAGGGCCGCCTTTGATGGCGGCCCTCCGCGTTCTTGAAATTATCGGTATCAACGCACCCCGAGGAGCGCGTCAGAACTTGTAGCTGAGGCCGAAGCGAGCCACGCTGATGTTGGCGTTGCCAACGGAAACATTGGCACCGCAGGCAACACCGCTGTTGCAGGCGGGGAATGCGAACGACCGGCTGTTGTTATTGTTGCCGAAGCCGTAGTATAGGTATTCGGCGCGGGCCATCCAGTGATTGGCGATCATCCATTCATAGCCGCCGCCAAGCACGTACCCGGAAGCGGTGTCGGACCAGCTGCCGACCGCGGACTGGCCATAAGTGCCGGGCGCAGTATTGGTGCTGATGATGCCGTCATGGTTGAACCCGGCCCAAGCGCCACCGCCGGTAAAGTATAGCAGTCCCGGACCCCAGACATAGCCGATGCGGCCACGCACCGTGGCCGAATAGTCGAGCTTGCTGCTGGCCCCCAAACCGACGTTTCCGAATTCCGGGCATAAGGCCGCTGGCGATCGTGACGTTATGCGTGCTGCCCGCGCCGCCACCGTCCACGTCGCCCTCGATGCCGAGCACCCAGAGCGGCGCGAATTGCCAATTATATCCGATCTGGCCGCCGAACACCGCACCATTCGCGTTGTTGCCGCCGATCGTCTGGGTGCCAGAAGTCCGCCAACAAATCCGGGCCGAACGGGCTCACCGTGGCATTGGCGTTCGCCCAGCCCCAGCCGCCATTGGCGCCGATGTACAGGCCGGTCCAGCTCTGTACCGGAGCCGCCAGCGGCGGTGCCTTGTATGCCGGGTATCCCAAGTCGGCGGCATATGCCTGTCCCAAGCAGGCGACGGCGGCCGCACCCGCAACGATGGAAACGAGAAGCTTCTTCATATCCAATCCCCCATGTGACGTCGGTACTTGACGCGAATACAACTAAGCATAGAAGGCTCGGTTTGGCTGTAGCATTCCAGCCACACCTTACGGCAAAACCCAGGCCGGACGGTACGACGCAGGCTGAGGCTCCGGGCGCCGCAAACTCGCCACGATCTTCTGATTGCGACGGTTGCGATGGGCGATTCGACGGCGGAAATGCGGTTCGCGGTGGTTAACCCCGCAGACGTGCTCGTCATCGACGCGCAATCGCCCGAGCAGGCGGTCGCCGAAATCGCCCAACCGGTCGCGGCTTTCACGCGGGACGAACGCACTTCCTGTGGGATCCGCCCCAAGCTCCTCCGACCGCAATGCCCGCCATGACGCAAGGCCGCGGATTGGTCGTTTGTTGGCATTATCGTGCGTGCCGGGTGTGCGAGCCCACAACGATTAAACCTCCGTGAGATCTCCTTCATCCTCGCCCCTGACCGGTTCGTCTTCGCGTATGACCGGTTCGGGCTGGCCATGCCAATCCAGGAAAAAGGTTTGTAAGGGAGGCACGAACAGCAGCATGAGAACCCGACCGATTAGCATGCCGCCAACCACCACCGTCGCGAGAGGCCGCTGCACCTCGCTGCCGATGCCGGTCGAGACCGCGGCCGGAAGCAGGCCGAAGAACCCCGACAGCGCCATCATCATGATAGGCCGCATCTGCTGGTCCACGGCCTTGGCCATGGCATCGATCTTGTTGAGACCGCCCGGCGGCATCGCATTGTAGCTCGATAGCATCATGATGCCGCTCATCACCGACACTCCGAACAGCGAAATGAAACCGATCGCCGCAGAGATGGAGAAGTTCAAGTCGGCGATGTAAAGCGCGATGATACCCCCAGCAAGCGAGAATGGAATTCCGAACAGCGCTAGAAAGCTGTCGCGCCACGAATTGAACAGGCCATAGATCAGCACCAGAATAAGCACGAGGCTGGTGGGGACGATCAGCAATAGCCGCCTTTGGGCAAGCTGCAGGCTTTCGAATTCGCCGGCCCACTCGATGCGATAGCCGACCGGAAGCTTGATGTGTTCGGCAATGCGTGCCTGCGCCTCGGCGACAGCGCTCGCGAGGTCGCGGCCTCGCACGCTGAACTTGATCGGCACAAAGCGCTGGTTGCGCTCGTGATAGATGTAGGACGATCCGGTATCGAGCGTGATGGCGGCAAGCTCGGAGAGCGGAATGTAGGCGTTGCCATTCGGCGTCTGATAGCCGACCTTGATGTTGCGAATCGCATCAAGACTGTTGCGATGTTCCGGTGCCGCGCGCACCACGACGTTGAATTGCCGATCGGCCTCCAACAGGGTAGTCGCAGTGGCGCCTCCGAGCGCGGCCTGGATGGTTGTGTTGATGTCGCCGGCATTGAGCCCGTAGCGCGAAGCCTTGGCGCGATCGACCTTGATGTTGAGATTGGGTTGTCCGAGCACCCAGAAAATCCCTAGATCCGTGATGCCCTTAACCTCATTCATTTCGTGCATCGCCTGGCGGGCGATATCTTCAAGCTGCGCCAAATCCGGACCGATGACCTTGGCGGAGTTGGCACCGCGGACGCCCGACAGACCCTCCTCGATATTGTCCTGAATGTATTGCGAGAAGTTGAATCCGACGCCGAGAAACTCCCGGCGGAACTCCGCCTGCAATGTGTCGATCAGCTTTTCCTTGTCCATGCCCTTGGGCCATTCGGCGACCGGTTTGAGCGGCACGAAGAATTCGGCATTGAAGAAGCCGGTCGCATCGCTGCCGTTGTCCGGACGGCCGTGCTGCGAGACCACGGTTATGATCTCCGGGTGCGTCAGCAGGATTTCGCGCAGCCGGTTGACAATCGGCATACCGGCTTCCAGCGAAATGGTCGGCGGCATGGTGGCGCGAATCCACAGATTGCCCTCCTCCAGTTCGGGCAGAAACTCGCTGCCCAGCTGCGACGCCAACACCCCGGCAAGGCCGAGCACAATCACGCCCAGTGTCGCCATGACCTTGCGGTGACTGAGCGACCAGTTCACGACCGGCCTGAACACCCAACGCAGCCCGCGCACGATGAAGGTTTCAACCTCCGCGATATGCTGGGGCAACAGCAGGGAGGCCAGACAGGGTGTCACCGTGAAAGTCGCAATCAACGCTCCGATCAGCGCAGACGCGTAGGTCTTCGCCATCGGGCCGAAAATCTGACCTTCGACGCCCTGCATGGTGAAGAGCGGAATGAACGCCGCCACGATGATGGCGGTGGAGAACAATACGGTCCTTTCGATCTGCAGTGCGCTGATCAAGATCAGGCGCATGCGGTCCGTCCATACTGGCGGACGCGGTGCCGCCATCGAGCGCGTCGGGTCGATGCCCCAGCGGCCCTCCGCAAGGCTGTGCAGGACCTGTTGCCTCTCGCCCGGCTTTGCCTGAACGTTACGATAGATGCTCTCGACCAGGATCACTGCGGCATCGACGATGACGCCGAGATCGACTGCGCCGAATGACAGTAGGTTGGCATCCTCATTGCGCAGCACCAGGATAATGAAGGTGAAGAACAGCGCGAAAGGAATGTTGATGGCGATGATGAGGCCGCCGCGCAGATCCCCCAGGAACAGCCATTGGACGATGACGATCAGGATAAATCCGAGCACCAGATTGCGCGTAACCGTCGCGGTGGTGACGGCGATAAGCGAAGTCCGATCATAGAACGGGACGACCTTCACTCCGGGCGGCAGCGTTCCGTCGCTGTTGATCTTTTCGACTTCCGCCCTGATGCGCGGCGCCACGTCATTGGTGTGCTGGGTGCGGTTCATCACCACGATCGCCGCCACCACGTCGTCGTCATGGTCGCGCCCGGCCTTGCCGAGGCGCGGTGCATTACCAACGTAGACGTGCGCCACCTCCTTAACGGTCACCGGGACGCCGTTCTGCTGTGCAAGAACAATACTTTCGATGTCATCGACCCGATAGCCTTGGGTGAGATCGCTGGTGCCGCCGCTGTCGATCAGGCCGACGCCGCGGATGTCAACCGATTGCTCGCCGAGCTCAAGCGTGCGGCCGCCCACATTCGTATTGGCATTGCCGATGGCGGCGACGATCTGCGGCAGCGTGATGTTGTAGGCTTCGAGCTTCTGCAGATCGACTTCGACCTCGTACTCCTTGGTGGTGCCACCCCAGGTATTGACCTGGACCACGCCCGGAATCGACAATAGCCGCCGCTGCAGGATCCAGTCCTGGATGGTGCGCAGATTATTTAACCCGAAGTGCGGCGGGCCGACCAGCTGATACCGGTAAATCTCGCCGACGAGGCTCGAGCCGAGGATTTTCGGCATTACATTATTCGGCAAGCTAACATTCTGCTGGAGGCTGATCTCCGCTTGCGTGAGGGCGAAATAATAATCAACGCCATATGCGAAGGATACCCGCACGAATGACAGTCCGTAAAACGAGGTGGAGCGAATGTTTTCAACACCGGGCGTCGCCTCTAACCCAACTTCAATCGGAATTGTGAAATAACGTTCCATTTCCTCGGCCGAAAGGCCCGGAGTCTGAGCGGTGATTTCCAGGATCACCGGCGCTGGATTCGGATAGGCCTCGATGCTCAATCGAAAGAATGCGATCAATCCGCCGCCGATGAACAGCATCAACATAAGAAGAATGATGGGACGGCGCGTCAATCCGAATATCAGCACCCCCTTCAACACGTCCGCCAGCTCCGGTTCGTCATGTTTGCATCATCGGCCCTTGGTAAGACACGCCACGCAGTTTTTCGGCAGGTGCAAAAAGTGAAACTAGTCGAAATGACGCTCGAAGCATTGGTGACGAGCCTCCACCCGCCGCCAATAGGCTTCGGCCTGTTGGAGAGCGACGACCGCCACGATCACCATCGTTATGGTGACCGCCGGAGCTTAGTCTTCGTGCTTTTCGTCCTCGTCATTTTTAGACGGTAGTTTTCCAATTCCGGCTTTTTAAAAAGCGCACGGGCAAGCTGCGCGCATTGATCTCGATCAATGTCGGTTTCTGTGAAGGGTTTCGGATGACGGCCCAATGCGATGTTGCAGCGGGCCACCGGGGTCGTCGTCCGAAAGCCTCCAGGGAAGGAAACCGCGGGAAGTTTCGGCGCGGCATTGCCGCACGCTATGCGGATTTGGTCGCGCCGCGGGGGTGGGGGGCGCCGTGGTGGCGGGAGGTACACCCCGCGCGCGGTGCATTCCCGCGGTAGCGGGTTCGTTCTCTCGCCCAAGGCAGCGGTTCGGGACCGCCAATTGGTGCAGGGCAGGAAGCTCACCTTGGAAAGGTGCCGCCGAGACCGAGGCCGGCACCGGTCTAAGCGTCGTGACCTCGCCTATCTCGCGCCCGCCACTGGCTCCATTCCGCTCTTCTTGATCGCCTCGACGGCGCGCGGGGAGGCGAAGAACGCGATCAATCGTTTGGCGTTGTCGATCTCTCCCGAGCCGGCCACGATGGCGGCAGAGAACACCTGGGGGAACTGGATATCCGGAGCGAGGATTCCCGCGTAATCCACGCCCTTTGCCGTCAGTATCTCGCTGATCGGCATCACCGCAATGCCGGCGTCACCGTCGGCGACCATGCCCGCCGCACCGGCTCCGCGCGGCGTTATCTTGATGTCAATCTTGCCCGCGATGCCGAGGCGCGGGAAGAGGTCCTTCACCAGCCAGATGCCGCTCGTGCTGCTCGCCGAGACCGTCCGCGCCGCCAGCACGACCTGCTTGAACGCCTCGACGGTGCCAACGTCCGGTTTCGGCGTGCCCGCCCGCACTGCCACGCCGAGGCCGACGCGCGCGAGGTCCACTTCCGTGCCCGCCGCGATACGCTTCGCGGCGATCAGCTCCTCGAGGCCCTCCCGCGACAGAATCACCACGTCGGCTGCGACGCCACTTGCGAGCTGCGCGCCGATCGTCTGCGGCCCCGATCCCTGCGACGCGCCCGATCCCGTCGTGACCTTGATGCTGCTCGTCCGCTCGAATTCCGGCAACAATTGCTCGTAGGCACCGGAGAAGCCGCCGGACATCAGCACCTTCACCTGGGCCGTTGCGGCGACGGGCCAGGCGAGAAGCGCGGCGGATACGACGATTGCGAAAGTGTTCATGAGGAGTCCCGTGTCTCAGCGCGGCGATCGCACCCCTTCCCGATCACCGTGGCCATGCCAGACTATCGCAGATCTGTGGCGGCTTCACCACATCGTCTATGGTCCCGGCCGATGTGCAAATATCGGCTGTCTATTGCGTGCAAGGCGCAAGTTCGGAAGCGATCGGGCGCACACCAGACACACCGCTCCTCCACTCGGCTCGTCGAAACTGACCCATCTCAGAATCGCACTATCGTGGAATCACAGCATTGAATGAGTATGGCGTTCTAGACCAGCGTTTCCAAAGTTCGAATCCTATCAGGCTGCGTTTTCCAGCAGGTAGGACCAATTGTGCACGACGGGCTGCCGATTAAAGTAATTCATCGCCTGCATGATACGGTCTTTGAGTTCCTGTTTGGATACGACGCGGATGTGGCGCAGCACGGAACGGGAGAGTTTGGAAAAGAAGCCCTCGACAAGGTTGAGCCATGAGCCGTGCTTGGGGGTGAAGGTGAATTGGAAGCGGTGCGCGGGCTGAGCGGCGAGCCAGGCTCGGGTCTCCTTCGAGGTGTGCGCGGAATGATTGTCGAGGATCACCTTGATCGCCGTGTGGGCCGGATAGGCGGCGTCGGCAAGCTTGAGGAATTCGATGAATTCGCGGCTGCGATGGCGGTTTCTAACCAGGGCATGGACCTTTCCGCTGATCAGGTCGATGCCGGCCAGCAAGCTGACGGTGCCGTGGCGCTTGTATTCGTAGTCGCGCGTGAAGCTGGCATGCTCGCGGGGTACGGGGGGCAGGTCTGGGGACGTGGTTGCGATCGCCGGGATGCCGGGTTTCTCGTCGTAGGAGATGATCGCCACCGCATCGCTTGGCTCGCTTTTCGCTGCGGCTGCTGCGGTCTTGATGCTTTGCACCTCCCGATAGACGTCCAGCACGCCGGCCATCTTGGCGTCAAAATCGGGGTCGCGGCATTCCACGTAGTAGCGCACTTTGTGCGGCTTCACCTCGTCCCGGCCGAGGATCTTGCACACCGTGCCCTGCGCCAGCTTGGCAAAGCAGGCGTGGCCCTCCGCCGGTCCGTGCTCGCGCGCATGACCCGCCAGAAGCCGCGTTGTCCACAGCTCGTGGGGATAGCCAAGCTCCTTGGCCTTCCGGCACGCCAACGATGCCAGCCAGGCCTTGGCCTCAAGCGTAATGGTCGGTGTCCGCCCGGGACGCGGGCGGTCGTCCAGCGCCGCCATCGGGCCTTCGGCCACGGCGCGCTCGACACAGCGCTGCACCGTCTGATGATGCAGTCGCAGCGCTCGGCCCACCGCGAAAAACGAAGACTCTTCCCGATAGGCCAGCAATATCCGCGCCCGCTCGACCCGGCCCGCCGGCTCAGTTCGCGATTGCGCAATCGCCTCCAACCGCAACCTATCCTCAACCTCAAGCCACAATTCAATCGCCCGCCGCCACGCCGCCATGACCTTCCAAGAGCTCCATAAGGGACACACCCGACCTATATAGAGTCCGGAAATTCAAGAGGAATCCCTCCGTTATGACAACTTTCATGGAATTGATGGTCTAGACCGGATTTCGATCGGGTCAACTCACCCTCTCGGCGTCATGCCCGCGCTCGTCGCGGGCATCCACGTGTTGCTTGCGACGGCTTTGCAAGGAAGGCGTGGATGGCCGGGACTTCGCCCGGCCATGACTCCCAGGTGTTCGGACGTGACCGGAATCCAATCTAACACAGCTCGGGGGCTCCAGGTCACTTCGCGCGTTGCGGGAAATACTTTAAATCCGGAGGATTCTGTCCCCTTCGGGTGGGCATCAAGAGACCGTCAGCGCTCAACATGTAGGTCTCTTTATCGAGATGTACATGTGCGTTGTTCTCGCCGCAAATTGATTCGGGCCAAACCGGACGCGGGTTTTGGTTCCGTATGTATCTTTTGTCTACCGTCCACGGATGAGTCAGAGCATGATCAATCACGGTGACTTCGTCATGCAGTATGTTCGGATTCGCCACCGCATCCAGATAAATTCTTTCCAGAATGATGGATTGATTGTCATGATGCAGTGGAAGGCCGCTAGCCTCGTAAGCCCTGGGTCCTTTAAATCCTCGTGTCTCGATCTGCAGCACGTCGTAGCGGCCATCCCCATCCTCGTCAATCCATTTTCCGATCGAGTAGCCTAGAAAGGTCGGCTCTATCTCGTCGGGCCAGCCGCGGCCATCCGTAAAAATCCGGCGCGTGTGATCAATGTTGTTGATCAAAATGTAAGTGACATCCGATGTTGCGACAAATTCGAGCGGCTGGTACGCCATCATCACAGCTGGCATCCCCTGCGGGTAGCACAACATGCTCGGGAAGTTGCCAACGCCACCGGCACTTTGATCCATGATACTCTTTCGAAAAACCGCTTGATATTCGTCCGTCAATGGAGCCTGTTGATCGATGCCGAAGGCTTTAGTCGGGTCCCATCCTAGATTCAAAGGAATGGTAACACCCAACACGCGAAAGCCCGCCCACTGGCCTTTCCAGTTCGGAAACTGCGGTTCATCCGATCGCGCTTGCCCAATCGGCAGCGCCACAACGGCGGCCACTATAATGGCGCAAATCATTCTTCGATACATAGCAGCCATGTCCGCTTATGACCGTGGGAAACTGCGCCGCCGGCGATCCGCGGTACCTATACCCGGAGCGGATCGCCATTTTCAGTGAGCGGCGAATTGGGTACGCTGCTTTCGGCGGCACCGCGCATGGAACGATCTGACATCTGCAACATGGCTGTTCCGCTCAAAACGCATAGGCATGAAAACACCCATCGCCACGGCCGTCAAGGGGTCATCGCAAGACGAGAAACCGAACGCTATTCAAAGTGCTGCAGCATTGCCCGCAGCGCGATCAGCGCGACGGCTTCTGGCCCGTGGCCGCCCCGCGAAATGGTGGCCGATCATCAAGGCCGGCAACATCAAAGCCGAGGTGGAGCGCTGAGTTTTTTTGTTGGCGCGTGAGGTGGGAGGCGGAGCGCGGGCGTCTCGCCCGCCATTTTGTGCGGAGGAAGCGGGCGGGACGCCCGCGCTCCGGACGGCGTCCCGTCGCGAGGCCGCCTCACACCCCCGCGGCCCCGCCGTCGGCGCGCGGGTCATGGCCGCCTTCCAGCGTGCCGTCAGGATGCAGAATCACGGCGCCCGCGTGGCCCATGAGGTCGGAGTAGCGCTCAGAGAGCACGTCGATGTCGTGGCCGGCCGAGAGCAGGCGGTCGATCAGGTTGCCGGGAAAGCCGTCCTCCAGGCGCAGCTTGGTGACGTTTGAGCCCCAGGTGCGGCCGAGCAGCCAGCGCGATCGGTCGAGCGCTTCGGCAAGGGGCTGGCGGTAGAGCACGTGGCGGGCGAACAGCGCGGCCTGCGTCTGCGGCTGGCCGTCGCCCCCCATGGTGCCGTAGGCGATGACGCGGCCGTCGCGCAGCACCGCGAGCGCAGGATTGAGGGTGTGGAAAGGCATTAGGCCCGGCGCCAGGGCGTTGAGCGACTTGCGATCGAGCGAAAAACTGGCGCCGCGGTTCTGCATCAGCACGCCGGTCGCCGGCAGCACGCACCCCGAACCGAACTCCCAGTAGATCGACTGGATGCAGGAGACCGCAAGGCCATTGGCGTCGGCCGCCCCCATCCAGACGGTATCGCCCTTGCTTCCCGATGGCGGCCATGGGGCCGCCTTGCGGCGGTCGATCAGCGCCGCCTCGCCGTCGAGGAATTTGGCATCGAGGAAGCGCTCCGGCAGGGCCGGCAACCGGTCCGGGTCGGTGACGGCGCGGTCGCGCACCCGGAATGCGCGCTTGGTGGCCTCGACCAGGGCGTGGACGAAGTCGAAGCCTTCGGCCTCGGTCACGCGCAGGCGGGCGAACAGTCCGAGAATGATGAGCGATGCCAGTCCCTGCGTGGGCGGCGGCGCGTTGTAGAGCGTGCCGGCATCGATCGTCAGGCTCAGCGGTTCCGCCAGCGTAGCGGCGGTGCGCTCCAGATCGGCGCGGGTCAGCGGGCTGCCGATGCGGGCGAGATCGGCCGCGATCTCGGCGCCCACATCGCCGCGATAGAAATCCGTGAGGCCCGCGCGGGCGAGATGATCGAGCGTCGCGGCCAGCGCCGGCTGCCGGCACACTGCGCCGGCCTCGGGCGGCTTGCCGTCGCGCAGGAACACGGCGGCGAAACCCGGCAGGTCCTTGAGTTCACCGAGTTTTTCGGCGGTGAGCCGGGCCTGGCTGCGGGTCACCGCCGTGCCGTCGCCGGCATGCCGGATCGCGGCTTCCAGCAAGGTCCGCAGCGGCAGGCGCCCGCCGAGGGCTTTTGCGAGTTCCAGCGCCAGCATCCACCCTGCCACCGCCCCCGGCGCCGTCAGCGCCGCCAAGGGACCGCGCCCCGGAATTTCATCGTGGCCGTGGTCGCGATAGAAATCGATGCTGGCCTTGGCGCCGGCGCGGCCGGCCGCCATCAGGGCGCGGACGCGGCCGTTGCGCTCGCGGATGAGCCAAAAACCATCGCCGCCGATATGGTTCATGTGCGGATAGACGGCCGCGATTGCCGCCGCCATCGCCACCATGGCTTCGATCGCGTTGCCCCCCTCGGCAAGAATCGCGCGCCCGGCCTCCGCGGCGGCATCGATGCGGAGCGGCCACGACGCCGCGGCGGTGTCCGGAGGTGTAAAGGTCATGCATGATCAGATGGAATCTCGGGTTAGCGGTGCTGATTTAATGCTCGTCCCCGCGCTTCAAGCCATCGCGAGTTCGCGCAACGGAAGGATTGAGCACTGAATGGGTGCTTTTGGTATCTCTCCAGGCGCCCCGTCCTTGGCGTCAGACCCTGGCGTCAGTGACGATGCGTCTTGAGCATCGGCCACCACGTCTGCAACAAAGCGAACACGTAGGCCGTGCTGATTCCGAACAGCAGCATGCCGTCTCCCGCCTCAAGCGCGCCCATCATCTGCCACCGCCGTTCCAGTGTCAGCCCCGAGGCGCCGCGCGTCGTCATCGAATCGAAGGAATAAAGCATCGCATCTGCGAGTGAGTTGAGCGCGCCAACCCACATGTACGCGGCCGCCCAGATCACGGCCTCGAGCCCGTGCAGCAAGGCAAGGAGCAGTCCGACGCCTCCGATCAAGCCGACGACGATCGGAGCCAGAATCCGCAAACCAAGGTTGCGGGGCTGGAGCCACAACCTGACCCGCAACCCGACGATGGCCGTCAAAACGAGGCCCACCGCGTGGATCATGACGGTGAGGAAGATCAGCGACAGGCCCCAGGTCCAGTTTTGAGCATCTGCCAAGGATAATGTCACGGCGGTGTCTATCTGCGCGGCCTTCAAGCGGCGGCCTCGGCAAAGCCGCGCTTGCGCAGGAGCGCGTCCGGGGTCGGCAGCCGGCCCCGGAAGGCCCGGTAGGCGTCGTCCGGATCGCGCGAGCCGCCCGCCGCGAGAATATTGTCGCGCAGCCGTGCCGCGGTGGCGGGGTCGAACACGTCGCCGGCCTCCCGGAATGCCTCGAAGGCGTCGGCGTCGAGCACTTCCGACCACATATAGCTGTAGTAGCCGGCCGCATAGCCGCCGCCGGAGAACACGTGCAGGAAATGCGGCGATCGGTGGCGCATGCCGATTTCGGCCGGCATGCCGATTTGCGCCAAAACATCGGCCTCGAATTTCGCCGGGTCGATGTTTTCCGGGTCGGGCGCGAGGTGGAAGGCGAGATCCACCATCGCCGAGGCGATATATTCCACGGTGGCAAAACCCTGGTTGAAACTGCGCGCCGCGATCAGGCGGGCCAGCAGGTCCTCCGGCATCGGCTCGCCGGTCCGATAGTGGCGGGCAAAACGGCGCAGCACATCGGGCTGCTCCAGCCAGTGCTCGTAAAGCTGCGAGGGCAGTTCGACGAAATCGGTCGCCACCCGGGTGCAGGAAATCATCGGGAAGGTCACGTCCGACAATAACCCATGCAGGCCGTGGCCGAATTCGTGGAACAGCGTGCGGGCGTCGTCGAACGACAAAAGCGCCGGCTCGCCGGGCGCGCCCTTGACAAAGTTCATCACATTGATGACCAGCGGCCGCACGTCCTCGTCCGGACCGCCATCGGCGCCGCCGGCGGTGATCTTGTCCTGCGTGCGCAGCGTCGTCATCCAGGCGCCGCTGCGCTTGGAGGCGCGGGCGAAATAGTCGCCGTAGAACAGCCCCTGGAATTGCCGGAAGGACCGATGACCTCCCACACCCGCACATCCGGGTGCCACACCGGCACGTCGTGGCGCTCACGAAATGAAAGACCGAACAGCCGGTGCGCGGTATCGAACGCCGCCGCGATCATGTTGTCGAGCGCCAGATAGGGGGCGATCTCGGCGGCATCGATGTCGCAGCGTGCCTTGCGCAGCTTCTCCGCGTAATAGCGCCAGTCGGAGGCGGCCAGCGCAAAATTACCCCCCTCGGCCTGGATCAGCGCCTGCAGGGCGTCGCGGTCGGCCATGGCGCGTTCGCGCGCAGGACGCCACACGCGCTCCAGCAAGGTCCGCACATGGTCCGGCGTCTTCGCCATTGCGTCGTCGAGGCGGTAATGCGCAAAGGTCGGATAGCCGAGCAGTTTGGCTCGTTCGGCGCGCAGCCGGATGGTCTCGGCGATGATCGCGGTGTTGTCGGTCGCCCCGCCGCCTTGGCCCCGCGCGATCCAGGCCGCATAGGCCTTCTCGCGCAAATCGCGCCGTGCCGAGGATGCCAAAAACGGCTCGACGCTGGAGCGCGCCAGGGTGATCGCATGCTTGCCCGGCAGGCCGCGTTCCGCTCGCCGCGGCAGCCGCAGCCGCGCGGGCTCCCTCGCTCAACCCCGCGAGGTCCTCCTCGCTTTCGAGCACCAGCGCATAGGCCTGCTCATCGGCCAAAACATTTTGGCTGAAGGCGGTGCCGAGCTCGGCCAGCCGTTCGCCGATAGCGGCGATCCGCGCCTTGGCGTCCTCCGCCAGGCCGGCGCCGGCGCGGCGGAAGGTGACGTGATAGCGCTCCAGGACCCGCGCCTGTTCGGGCGTGAGACCGAGCGCATCGCGCCGGTTCCACAGCGCGTCGATGCGGGCGAACAGGGCGGCGTTAAGGTGAATGCGGTTGCGATGGGCGGCAAGCCGCGGCGACATCTCCCGCTCGATCGCCATCAGGGCGTCGTCCGTATGGGCGCCGGCCAGCGCATGAAACACCGACGACACCCGGTTGAGCGCCGCACCGCTGCGCTCCAGCGCCAGAATCGTGTTGGCGAAGTTTTCCGGCTCGGGGTTCGCGGCGATGCAATCGATTTCCGCCATCTGCTCCGCCATCGCGTGGTCGAAGCCCGGCCGGAAATGCTCGGTCATGGATCGCCCCGAATGGCGGTGTCGCGTTTGGGGTAGTCCAGGCCGCCAGCAGCGGATTGGCATCGGGGATGAAATCCGGGCCGGTATTCGGCGCGGCGGACGCGGTGTTGCGGGTGGGGGTTGGCTGGGGCGTGGTCATGGGCTATCCAGTGCTTGGCCTACACGTGACCCGCGATCGCAGATCCTCGGCAGGGCTTGATCGAAAAGATCATGTCGTCACGATTGCGGACGAAAACAGGACGGACCGATGTCGAACAACTCCTCGCCAGCACCCCGCCGGATCCTCTGGCGCAGCGTCGTCACCGTGCTCAGCGCCGCGGTGCTGATCAGCGCCGAAGTGTTCGGCGCCGCCTTTGCGGGCGGCTGGGCGCTCGCCAATCTGGCCGGGCTCGGCGATTATGGGGTCTACGCCATGCAGATCGCCTTCTTCGTTCTGGGCGCCGCCGTGATGGTCGCGTTCGTGCGCAATGCCATGCGGATCGAGCCGTTCACCGCGCCGAATTGACGCTTCATTTACCATACTGTTGCGGCGATGCCATCGCCGCCGAATTTTATTGCCTCCGCGGCGCTTGAGACCCCGCAAAGCGCTTGCGCGACGCCTTCAAATCTCGTATGTGGATTTTGCCCAATTTCGCACGTGCCTGTGGCCGTGTGTCAATCGGTGGGCATCCGGACAAGAGGCCGGACAGCCGCCCGGAGCGAGATAGCGATGATCGTAAGATCATCGGATCGTTTGAGCTCCGAACACTTGATTGACAGCCGGAGGCGAAACCGGCGTACCTCGTTCTCCACGAGGGACGCGGCTTAAAGCAACGACGGAGCGGGCTTTTTTGGTCTCTGCCGGTTTTCCACCAACCGGCGCGGGCTACCGAAGAGGCTTGTTCATCATTGCCGCGCGTGCGGATTCGGGGATATCCCCCAGTCCAATCCAAGGCAGAATCGCAGGGTGCTGAACCCTCGCGTCGGCGCGTCCCCATCGCGCGTCGGTGCGGCGTTCGGAGTCCTGCCTCATCTGCGAGCGGTTTTCACCGCTCGATGGCCTATGGGGAAAGCGCCATGACGGAGCGCATCCATACGTTTTTGCGCAGCCGCAACGAGGACGGGCCTTGCCTCGTCGTCGACCTTGAGGTTGTGCGGGAAAATTATCACAGCTTTGCCA
Source organism: uncultured Alphaproteobacteria bacterium (assembly GCA_963802745.1). GTDB lineage: Bacteria > Pseudomonadota > Alphaproteobacteria > Rhizobiales > Xanthobacteraceae > JAJPKK01. Next base: position 120,481 of record CAWDKL010000005.1, read on the forward strand.
CCGCCCTGCCGGACGCTCGGGTGTTTTACGCCGTCAAAGCGAACCCGTCGCCCGAGGTGCTGACGCTCTTGGCCGGCCTGGGCTCCTGCTTCGATACCGCTTCCGTCGCGGAAATCGAGATGGTGCTGGCCGCCGGTGCCACGCCGGACCGCATCTCCTATGGCAACACCATCAAGAAGGAGCGCGACATCGCGCGCGCTTTTGCGCTCGGGGTGCGGCTGTTCGCGGTGGACTGCCAGGCCGAGGTCGAGAAGATCGCCCGGGCGGCGCCGGGGTCGCGGGTGTTCTGCCGGTTCCTATTCGATTGCGAGGGCGCCGAATGGCCGCTGTCGCGAAAATTCGGCTGCGACCCCGCAATGGCGGTCGATGTGCTGGAACATGCCTACCGGCTCGGCCTCGAGGCCTATGGCGTGTCCTTCCATGTCGGCTCGCAGCAGGGCCGCACCCAGGCCTGGGACCAGGCGCTGGAGTCGGCCGCCGCGATCTTCCGCGATTGCGCCGAGCGCGGGATTGCGCTCGCCATGGTCAATCTCGGCGGTGGCTTCCCGACCAAATACCTCAAGGACGTGCCGGCCGTGGAGTCCTATGGCCGCTCGATCTTCATGGCGCTGCGCCGCCATTTCGGCAATGCGATCCCGGAAACCATCATCGAGCCGGGCCGCGGCATGGTGGGCAATGCCGGGATCATCGAGGCCGAGGTCGTGCTGGTGTCCCGCAAGAGCGAGGCCGACCGGCTGCGCTGGGTCTATCTCGACATCGGCAAGTTCGGCGGCCTCGCCGAGACGATGGACGAGTCGATCCGCTATCCGATCCGCACCCCGCACGACGGCGACGACGCCGGCCCCTGCGTGCTGGCCGGCCCGACCTGCGACTCGATGGACGTGCTGTACGAAAAAACGCCCTACGAACTGCCGGTGAGTTTGGAAATCGGCGACAAGGTGCTGATCGAGGGCACCGGGGCGTATACGACCACGTATGCGTCGGTGGCGTTCAACGGCTTCTCGCCGCTGAAGGCGTATCATATTTGAAGGGGCGTTCGGGCAGCCCGGGCCGGCGAACTGCGCCGACCCGGGCTTTATTGTTAGCCGAGTCGGCCAACCGCACCAGGAAAATCCGGGCTCGCTTGGACTGGCGCTTCAAATCGGACCGATCCCGCGGCCGGCATTATTTGCTATCCTTCGCTCTTGCCCCCAGAGGTGAGAGCGCTACCTTTGCCATATGGAAAACCAGACCGTCCTCATCTCAGGTGCGGGGATCGCCGGGCCGACCCTCGCCTACTGGCTGCGAGCCGGAGGACTGGAGCCGACGCTGGTCGAACATGCCCCAGCATTGCGCGCGGGCGGTTTTGTCATTGATTTTTGGGGGCTCGGCTACGACATTGCCGAACGCATGGGCCTCGCTGGCGAAATCAACCGCATTGGCTATCACATGCGCGAGATGCGGGTCGTAGGCGAGGACGGTGCGCGCGTTGCCGGATTCGGGACCACGGTGCTAGGCGAATTAACCGGCGGCCGTTTTGTGACGCTCGCGCGTAGCGACCTGGCACGATTACTGTTCGCGAACATCCCCGGCGCGACCGAAGTCATTTTCGGGGAGGAGATCGTTGACCTTGAGATGCACGCGGATTGTGTACAGGTTCACTTGAAACGCAGCGGCAGGCGGCGTTTCGACCTCGTGATCGGTGCCGATGGTCTGCACTCACAAGTACGCAGACTCGTTTTCGGTGCGCAGAATCAGTACGAAAAACAGCTGGGCTATACTGCCGCTGCTTTCGAAGTGCACGGTTATCGTCCCCGCGACGAAGAAGTTTATGTGATCTACAACGAGCCGCAGCGGATGCTGGCGCGCTTCGCCTTGCACGACGACCGGACGCTGTTCCTGTTTGTCTTCACCTCCGGCATCGACCCGCCGTCGGCAGTGCCAGTTCAGGCGGCGCCCAATGTCGCCGCGCAAAAGGCCATTCTAAAAATCAAGTATGGAGATGGCAGGTGGGAATGTCCGCGAATTCTCGATGAACTTGATCGGACCGAAAATCTCTATTTCGACCGGGTGAGCCAGATCAGGATGGACCGCTGGTCGCATGGCCGCGTCGCGCTCGTCGGCGACGCGGCGTTCTGCCCATCCTTGATGGCCGGACAGGGTGCCGCCCTGGCGATGACGGCGGCCTATATCATGGCGGGCGAGTTGTCCAAAGCCGGCGCATCCCATGAGTCGGCGTTCGCGCGCTATGAGCAACGCTTGCGGTCCTTTATTGTGGCAAAACAACATGCGGCCGAGCGCTTTGCCGGCGCTCTCGCACCCAAGACGCGATGGGGCCTCTTCCTACGCAACCAAGTCATTAGAGCGACCGCTATCCCCGGCCTAGCAAGACTGGCATTCGGTAGGGACATCCGCGATACGATCATGCTCCCAAACTATTCCTGGCCATGACGGAGCCTCGTTCAGGAGCTTCTCCAATGCGCTCACGATGAGGTCCGGCCGCAGACGATTGCCCGCCTGCTCCAATGCTTCGTAGTAGGGCTCCTTCCTGGCCGCGATCCGCTCAGGGAACATACGATGGCCGCCCGTGTCCTGTCGACAAGCTCCGGCAGGCCTATCGTCTCATGGCACCTCTCCTTCGCTGAATCGCTGCAACATACAGAACCAACCGTTCCCGTCGGTCCAAATTCTGCGCCCGTAAAATCCCCCATGCGGTCGTCCGGGGTATCAAGCACTTGACTCCGCGGCCTTGTCCCGTGCCCATCAGCCGGTCGAAGACCGGCTACCGGGCAGTGACAGATCGGGCAGTGACCAATCATGACCAGCGCCGACGATGCCGAAGCGGAGCGCCACCGCGCCAAGATGGCGAAGCGCAAGGCCGTGCAGGATGCCGAGGTGGCGGAAAAGACGATCGAGAAGGGGCTTCTCATCGTCCACACCGGGGCCGGCAAGGGCAAATCCACCGCGGCGTTCGGGCTAGCGCTGCGCATGCTCGGACGCGGCCACCGGGTCGGCGTGGTGCAATTCATCAAAGGGGCCTGGCATACCGCCGAGCGCGACGCACTGGCGGCGTTCGGCGAGCGCGTGTCGTGGCACACCATGGGGGAAGGGTTTACCTGGGAGACCCAGGACCGCGCGCGCGATGTCGCGGCGGCCGAACGCGCCTGGGCCAAGTCGTTGGAACTGATGGCGGACCCGGCGTTCGGCCTGGTCATCCTCGACGAACTCAACATCGCGCTGCGCTACGATTATTTGGAGCTCGCGGCGGTCGTTGCCGCCCTGCAGGCGCGCCGGCCCGGCCTGCACGTGGTCGTGACCGGGCGCAACGCCAAGCCGGACCTGATCGCAGCCGCAGATCTCGTCACCGAGATGACGCTCATCAAGCACCATTTCGCGGCGGGCGTGAAGGCGCAGGCCGGTATCGAGTTCTAAACGTGGCGGCGCGCGCGCTGATGTTCCAGGGCACCGGGTCCGACGTCGGCAAATCGCTGATCGTCGCCGGGCTGGCGCGGGCGCTGGCCGACCGCGGCCTCAAGGTGCGGCCGTTCAAGCCGCAAAACATGTCGAACAACGCCGCGGTGACGGTGGACGGCGGCGAGATCGGCCGCGCCCAGGCGCTGCAGGCGCGCGCCGCGCGCGCACCCTTGAGCGTGCATATGAATCCGGTGCTGCTGAAGCCGCAGAGCGAGACCGGCGCCCAGATCGTGGTGCAGGGCCGCGTCCACGGCGCCGCCAAGGCGCTTGCCTATCAGGCGATGAAGCCGGCCCTGATGCCGTTTGTGCTCGAGAGCTTCGCGCGGCTGAAGGACGAGGCCGACATCGTGCTGGTCGAAGGCGCCGGCAGCGCGTCGGAGGTCAACCTGCGGGCGAACGACATCGCCAATATGGGGTTCGCCCGCGCCGCGGATGTGCCGGTGGTGATCATCGGCGATATCGATCGCGGCGGGGTCATCGCCAGCCTGGTCGGCACCAAGGTGGTGATCGCCCCCGAGGACGCCGCCCTGGTGCGCGGCTTTCTGGTCAACAAGTTCCGCGGCGATCCCGGAATTGTTCGCCCCCGGTATGGCCGCGATCGCACAGGCGACCGGATGGCAGCCGCTCGGCCTCATCCCGTTCTTCCCCGATGCCCGGCTGTTGCCGGCCGAAGACGCGCTCGCGCTTGATGCGGCGATGCCGGCAAAGCCCAAAGGCCGGATCCGGATCGCGGTGCCGATCCTGCCCCACATCGCCAATTTCGACGACCTCGATCCGCTGGAAGCCGAACCGGCGGTCGATCTCATCCGGGTGCGTCCCGGCGCAGCGCTGCCGGGCGATGCCGATGCCGTCATCCTCCCCGGCTCGAAGGCCACGATCGCGGACCTGGCGGCATTCCGCCAGGCCGGGTTCGACATCGATCTCGTTGGCGCACCGGCGTCGCGGCGGCACCATCATCGGCCTGTGCGGCGGCTACCAGATGCTCGGCCGCGTCATCGCGGATCCGGCGGGAATCGAGGGATCTGCGGGATCGGCCGCGGGCCTCGGTCTCCTCGACGTCGAAACCACGTTGAGCGGTGCGAAGCGGCTCGTCCCGGCCGGCGGTGAAGCGCTGGGCGCGCCGTTTTCGGGCTACGAAATGCATATGGGGATCACAAGCGGCCCCGATTGCGAGCGCCCGTTCGCCCGCCTTGCCGATGGATCGCAAGACGGCGCAATGTCGGCCGATGGCCGGGTGATCGGCACCTATGTCCACGGGTTGTTCGGGGATGACCGGCAGCGTTCCGCCTGGCTGATCCGGTGGGGCGCCGGTCCGTCGCGCCTCTCCCACGATGCACTCGTTGAAGCCACGCTCGATCGCCTGGCGGCGCACCTCGCGGCGCATGTCGATATCGACCGCCTGCTCAGCCTCGCGCGGTGAAGTCTGTGGGTGGGCGATCGAGGGCACCGAGCGCCGCTAGCACGCGGCGGGTGCGTGGGTCGGCAGATGGCTTGACGCCCGCACCCTATCCGACATGTTTGCTTTATCCCGCGCCGGAGCAGCCCTCTTGACCACGACGACAGCATCCCATTTCACCAATCTCGGCGACCTCATTCGCCGCGACCGCGATCCGGACAAGCTCGCGATCATCGATCTCGGCGGTGAAACCGAGCGGCGCTTCACCTATGCGGAACTCGACGCCATGGCGCGGGGCGTCGCCCGGGCGCTGACGGCGCGCGGCTTTGCCCGCGGCGACCGCATCGCCATCCTGTCGGCCAACCGCACCGAATTCATCGCCGCCTATTACGGCATCATGCGCGCCGGCTTGGTGGCGGTGCCGGTCAATTATCGGTTCCCCGCCGCGACCATCGATTTCATCTTGCGCGACGCCGGCGCCCGGCTGGTGTTTTGCGACCGGGCGCGGCGCCCGCAAATTCCGTCCGATCTGCCGGCCATCTGTTTCGGCGCCGGCGAGCCAGGAAGGTTTCGACAGCTTCCTGGATCCCGGCGCGTTCGCGGCCGTTGCGGCGCGGCCGGACGAGCCCGCTATGTTTCTCTACACTTCGGGCTCGACCGGGGTCCCCAAGGGCGTCGTGCTTTCGCACCAAAGCCATATCTGGGTGGTGGAGACCCGGCTCGATGGCCAGGACCTCTCGCGCCACCGCTTTCTGGTGGCCGCACCGCTCTACCACATGAACGCGCTGGCGCTATCGAAGCTTTCCTGCGCGGCGCATGCCACCATCGTGCTGCAGCCGCAATTCGTCGCCGCGGACTACATCGCGGCGATCGAACGGCACCGCTGCACCTGGCTCACCGCGGTGCCGCCGATGATCGCCATGATGCTGCGCGAGCACGAGGCGATGGCGCGCACCGATTTTTCCAGCGTGGAGTTCGTGCGCATGGGCTCGGCGCCGGTGAGCCAAAGCTTGATGGAAGCGCTGCACCGCGCCCTGCCGGCCGCCAAGGTGACCAACGCCTACGGCACCACCGAGGCCGGCCCGGTGGTGTTCGGGGCACATCCGCACGGTCTGCCGCAGCCCGCCATGTCGGTCGGCTATCCGCATCCAAAGGTCGCGCTGAGGCTGGTGGATGAGAGCGGGCATGTGGGCGACCACGGCGCGCTGGAGATGAAATGCCCCGCCGTAATGCTCGGCTATCACAACCGCCCCGACCTGCCGCCGCCGATCACGGCCGACGGCTTTTATAAAACCGGCGACGTGTTCCGCCGCGATGCCGACGGCTTTCATTATTTCGTCGGCCGCACCGACGATATGTTCGTCTCCGGCGGCGAAAACATCTATCCGGGCGATGTCGAGCGCATGCTGGAGCGCCACGAGGCGGTGGCCCAGGCCTGCGTGGTGCCGATCGAGGATGCCATCAAGGGCCAGAAGCCGGTCGCCTTCATCATTTTAAAGCCCGGCGCGGCGCCGGATGCGGAAGCCATCAAGCGCTTCGCACTGGCCCACGCGCCGGCCTATCAGCACCCGCGCTTCGTCTGGTTCGTGGAGAAGCTGCCGCTGTCCACCACCAACAAGATCGACCGCGCCGCGCTGAAGCGGGACGCGGAGGACAGGGTGGAGGGCCGGCAGGCGGCGCAAGTGGAGGACGCTTAGCCGATAAGGACAGCCCGCAATGCGGGGCCGCTGGTCGCCTGTTGCAATGCAGAGATGACCAGCATTGGCGCCATCAAAATATGTTTCATGACCGAATTCCTAGGGTTACTCCCGGAGGTGCTTCGACCGGATCGAAACAAGGTCTCGTTGACGAAGATCAAGGCCAAGATTTGCGAGGATGCGATTGTGTGCGGCAAGCTTCGGTGCAGGAGTTCCGGAGCAATCTTCTCGGTATTTCAGTCGTCGTCCGTTCCGTGCGCACCCCAAAGGGTAACGCTTCCAGCATTACCTGCGGTGCAGATGTTCATACCGATGGCGATCGATATCACAAGGTTGTGTCTTCCCGAAGCCCAGAGAAGGGGCAGTATCGGCTCAGCTAAACCCTGGAGGCGCGTATGCTGCCGCTTACGATCTTTCTTGCAAAACTCCTCGGCCTATACTGCACCATCCTGGCACTGGCGATGATGACGCGCAAACAAAGCATCGTCGCAACCGTCAATGCGCTCATCAGAAACCCGCCACTGCTTTTTTTCGTTGAACTGCTCGGCTTAGCCGCGGGCCTCGCCATGGTGATCGGTCATAATGTCTGGTCGGGAGGGGTGTTGCCCGTTGTCGTCACCGTTGTGGGATGGCTTATAACCATCCGAAGCGCCGGGCTGCTCGTCCTGCCGCCTCAGGTTGCGATCGAACTCATCGACAGTTTGCGCTACGAAGAGCTTTTCTACGGCTATATGAGTATAACTCTGATCTTGGGTCTTTATCTGACTTTCGCTGGTTTCAGCGCGTGACGGTGTCACGGATTCTCCGTGCCGCAAACCAACCGGCTTCGGGGTATTCGCAGGGGGCAAACTCAAACGGCGAGGAATTCATGCGATGAATTTAGATGGCACCGCCGGCAAGCCCAAGCGCTTTATCGATCCGTCGGGCACCGCTATCGCACCGCTTCCTGATTTCGCGGCGGATCCGGCGGCGCTGGTCGTCCTTTATCGCCACATGGTGTTGACCCGCGCATTCGACGCCAAGGCGATTGCTTTACAGCGAACCGGCCGGCTCGGAACTTATGCGTCCTCGCTGGGCCAGGAAGCCGTGGGCGTCGGCCTCGCCGGCGCGATGCGAACGGACGATGTGCTGCTGCCCAGCTTTCGCGAGCATGGCGCCCAGATCGTCCGCGGAGTGAGCCTTCAGGAGTTGTTCCTGTATTGGGGCGGCGACGAGCGTGGCAATGATTTTGCCGTTCCGCGCCAAGATTTTCCCAACTGCGTGACGGTCGGTTCGCAGGCTCCCCACGCGGTCGGGGTGGCGCTGGCATTTCGGTTGCGCGGCGAGACCCGCGCGGCCGTCTGCGTGTTCGGCGACGGCGCAACATCGAAAGGCGATGTCGCGGAAGCGCTGAACATGGCCGGAGTTCTGGAAGGTCCCGGTGGTGTTCGTCATCAACAATAATGGCTGGGCGATTTCGGTTCCCGTCGCCAAGCAGACCGCGGTGGCGACGCTTGCGGACAAGGCGGCTTTCGGCGGCATGCCGGGCGTGCGGGTTGACGGCAATGATGTCGTCGCGGTCCGCCATGCGGTCGGGGAGGCGCTCGCCGCGGCGCGCCGGGGCGACGGCCCGACGCTGATCGAGGCGGTAACCTACCGGCTGTCCGACCATACCACGGCCGACGATGCCGGCCGCTATCGCGACGATGCGCAGGTGAGCCGGCACTGGTCCGAAGAGCCGGTGGCGCGGCTGCGCAACTATCTGGTCAACGCCGGCGCCTGGACGCGGGACCGGGAAGATGCGCTGCTGCATGAATGCGCGCGGCAAGTCGATGACGCAGCGGCGGCCTTCGCCGCCGTCGCCCCGCTGCCCCTCGCCGCGATGTTCGACCACACTTATGCGCGAATGCCCGCCGACCTGGCCGAGCAACTCGAAGATGCCACACAGAGCGTCGCAGGTGCTCCATGAGCGAGATCAATCTCGTCCAGGCCGTCAATCTCGCGCTGGGGCGCGCCATGGCGGACGACCCGAACGTGATCGTGCTCGGCGAGGACGTTGGCGTCGATGGCGGCGTGTTCCGGGCGACCGACGGCCTGTTCAAACGCTATGGCGACAAGCGCGTCATCGATACGCCGCTGGCCGAAGCCGGCATCACCGGCGTGGCGATCGGCCTTGCGGCGCAGGGTTTTCGCCCCGTTGCGGAAATTCAATTCACCGGATTTGCCTATACGTGCATTGATCAACTCTTGAACCACGCGGCGCGTCTGCGCACCCGCACGCGCGGGCGCTTAACCTGTCCGCTGGTGCTGCGGGCGCCGGCGGGCGGCGGGATTCGCGCTGTCGAGCACCACTCGGAAAGTCCCGAAGCGATGTTCGCGCACATTCCGGGGCTGAAGGTGGTGATCCCGGCATCGCCTAAGCGGGCATACGGGCTGCTGCTCGCGGCCATCCGGGATCCGGACCCGGTGGTGTTTTTGGAACCGACGCGGCTTTATCGCGCTTTCCGTGAAACGGTCACGGATGATGGCATGGAGCTGCCGCTCGAACGCTGCATCGTGGTGCGGCCGGGCCGCGACGTGACCGTCGTGTCCTGGGGCGCGATGCTGCGGGAGGCCGGCGAGGCCGCGGACAGGCTCGCCCAGGAGGGCGTCGAAGCCGAAGTGATCGACGTAGCCACGCTCAAGCCGCTCGACACCGCGACCATCCTGGATTCCGTCGGCCGCACCGGCCGGCTGGTGATCGTCCACGAAGCGCCCCTGACGGCCGGTTTCGGCGCCGAAATCGCCGCGCGCGTGGCCGGCCGCGGCCTGACCTCGCTGCTGGCGCCGATCGAACGGGTCGCCGGATACGACACCGTCATGCCTTATCTGCGTACGGAGAGCTTTTATATGCCGAATGCGGAACGCATCGTAGCGGCCGTGCGCCGCGCCCTGGCATTCATATGAGCCCGTTCTGCCTGCCGGACCTCGGCGAAGGCCTCAAGGAGGCCGAGCTGGTGGCGTGGCATGTGGCGGAGGGCGACCATGTGGTCGCCGACCAGCCGCTGGTGTCGGTTGAGACCGAGAAGGCGGTCGTGGAGATTCCATCCCCTCAGTCGGGCCGGATCGAGAAGCTCCTCGCCAAGCCCGGCGAGCATGTGCAGGTCGGGGCGCCCCTGCTTGCATTCGAGGAGGGCGTTCATCCCGACACCGGCACGGTGGTGGGCAGCCTCGCGACCCCGGCGCCTGTTCTGCCGCCCACGCCGCCGCGGCGGAACGAGGCGGGAAGGCCCGCGGTCGTCCAGGCCGCACCGGCCGTGCGGGCACGGGCGCGGCAGCTTGGCGTCGATCTCTCCGCGGTCACGCCAAGCGGACCGGGCGGCACCATCACGACCCGCGATGTCGAGAGCGCCGTTCCGGCCGAAGCTGCGACGGCGGAAGCGCCCGGCGACGCACTACGCGGCGCGCGGCGCGCCATGGCGCTCAACATGGCCCGCGCCGGCCACGAAGTGGTGCCGGCGACCTTGCATGACGAAGCGGATGTGGACGCGTGGTCGTCCGCGGATGTGACGGTCCGGCTGATTCGTGCGCTGATCGCCGGATGCGATGCCGAACCACGCCTCAATGCGAGCTTCCGCTTCACCACGCTGACGCTGCGCCGCAATCCGCAGATCGACGTGGGCCTTGCGATCGACAATCCCGACGGCCTTTTCGTGCCGGTGCTGCGCGATGTTGCGCGGTCCGGTCCCGCCGATTGGCGGCGCCAGATCGATGCCTTCAAGGTTCGGGTGAGCGGGCGCAGTCTGGCCCCGGCCGAATTGCGCGAGCCCACCATCACCCTGTCGAACTTCGGCACCATCGCGGGCCAGCATGCGGCCCTCGTCATCGTGCCGCCGCAGGTGGCCATCGTGGGTGCCGGGCGTATCATCGATCGGCCGGTGCGCCTCGGCGCCGGCGTGGGGCTGCACCGCATGTTGCCGTTATCGCTGACCTTCGATCACCGTGCCGTCACCGGCGGCGATGCCGCGCGCTTCCTGCGTGCCGCTATCGCCGACCTCGAGAAACCCGATTGATCCAAGGAGGAACCGTCATGGACGACGCATTCCGGTTTGCCGATGCCTACGGTCCGGCCCGCATCATCCACATCCATCGTCCGTCGGTCGGTTTGAAAGCAATCGTGGTGGTGGACAACACGGCGTGCGGCGTCGCCATCGGCGGCGTGCGGATGGCCCCGGATGTGTCGCTGGAAGAATGTTTCCGCCTTGCCCGCGCCATGACCTGGAAGAATGCCGCGGCCGGGCTGCCGCACGGCGGCGGCAAGTCGGTGATTTTCGCCGATCCGCACATGGCCGCCGCCGCCAAGGAGAATCTCATCCGCGCCTTCGCCGGCGCGATCCGCGACATCGAGGACTATGTGCCTGGACCCGACATGGGGACCGACGAGCTCTGCATGGGTTTTGTCAAGGACGAGACCGGCCGCGCGGTCGGCCTGCCGCGCGCCATCGGCGGCATTCCGCTCGATCAGGTCGGCGCCACCGGTTTCGGCGTTGCGGCCTGTGTGGACGTGGCGAGCGGCTTCATCGGCCTCGACCTCAAGGGCGCCCGGGTGGTGGTGCAGGGTTTCGGCGCGGTCGGCAAGCACGCGGCGCGGTTTCTCGCCGATAAGGGCGCGATTCTGGTCGGCGCCAGCGACACCGGCGGAACGCTCGCGGATCCGGCCGGGCTCGACATCGCGGCCCTGATCGCCCTCAAGGACGCGGGCCATGCTCTGCACGACCACCCAACGGGCGAGAAGCTGCCGGGGCGATGCCATTATCGACATCCCGTGCGATATCTGGATCCCGGCGGCGCGGCCCGATGTGATCAACGCCGCCAATGTGTCGCGCCTGCGAACCCGAATGGTCGCGCAAGGCGCCAACATCCCGTGCACGCCGGAGGCCGAACAGGCCTTGCACGAACGCGGCGTATTGGTTCTGCCGGATTTCGTCGCCAATGCCGGCGGCGTGATTTGCGGCGCAATCGAGTATCAGGGCGGAACCGAGAAGGCGGCATTTGATTATATCGACGAGCGCATTCGGACCAATACCCGGATCATCCTGGACGATGCGCGGCGCGGCGGCATGCCGCCGCGTGCTGCCGCACTTGCGTTCGCCGAACGGACCGTGCGGGCAGCCGCGGCGACGCGCCGCTGGCGCTGATGGTGCGCGAGCCATGGTCATCGCCGGTGAGGGACATCCGGTGCAGATAGGTTTCATCATCAGTCCGCCGTGTCCCGAATCTGCGCGCCCGCAACCCCAAACACGTCCCAAGCACGGCCTGTAACTCCGGACATTGGAATGTAAAGACTGCGGATTTGCGCAACATCAACGTGGAGCAATTAATCCGGCCCTATAAATTCAAAATGCTGCCGATCCGCCGTCGTGACCGCCGGCTTGCAAAAGCGAGATGGACATGAATGCTCAATCGACGCCACCGCCTTCGTCCGATCCTGACGCGATCGAGGCGCCTAATCTTGCGATTTCACCCGAGAAGGTCAGCTATATCATCATCAAGGCACGTGAATTCGATGCGAAAGATGTCGTGACCGATCCGGATTCCGCTTCAAACGCCTCCGACGATGCCATGCTATCCGTGCTCGAAGATCACAGCGACGATCCCGTGATCATGGAATTACGGGCGGCAATTGGCGGGCTCAACGAGGACGAGCAGATCGATCTCGTGACCTTGGCGTGGCTCGGTCGCGGGGACGGCGACGTCGAAGATTGGGCCGACCTGCGGGCCGAGGCGGCGCGTGCCCACAACAACCGCACCGCGTCCTATCTGCTCGGGATCCCATTGTTATCCGACTATCTGGAGGACGCGCTGTCGCTGCTCGGGATTTCCATCGCGGAATTCGAGAGCGGGCACCTTTGAGGCACCACTGATGTCAGCGCCATCATTGTGGATGCGGCCGGCTCGCGGGGATGTGGAGAACCCTGGAGACCGCATCCGGTTGTTTGCGCTCGCCGCAACGGCCGAATTTGGCAAGACTATTGCGGAAGGGCTGGACCAAGAGCTTTCGCCCCACGAGGAGCGCGGCTTCGAGGATGGCGAGCACAAAATCCGCCCGCTCGCGACGGTACAGAATACCGATGTCTATGTGTTGCAAAGTCTGCATGGCGGGCCGGTCGAAAGCGCCAACGACAAGCTCTGCCGGCTCTTGTTCTTCATCGGTGCGCTCAAGGACGCTGGCGCCGCCCGCGTCACCGCCGTGGTCCCGTATTTATGCTATGCCCGTAAGGACCGTCGCACCAAGACGAACGACCCGGTGACCACCCGCTATATTGCGGCCCTGTTCGAAGCGGTTGGAACGGACGTCGTGATCACGCTGGAAGTGCACAATCCGGCAGCCTTCGAAAACGCTTTCCGGTGTCGCACGGTCGCGCTGACGACCACGCCGTTGTTTGTGGACTATGCAAGCCGCCTGGTGGGCGAGAAACTATGCGTGGTCTCACCCGACACCGGGGGTGCCAAGCGTGCGGAGCTGTTCCGGGAGCAGCTGCAAGGCATGACCGGGCACGCCGTCGGGTTCGGATTTGCCGAGAAACATCGCAGCGCCGGGATCGTTTCCGGCGACCTTTTCGTCGGCGATGTCGATGGTGCCACCGCGCTCGTGATCGACGATCTGATCAGTACCGGAAATACGTTATTGCGAACCGCCCGCGCCGCGCGGCGCAACGGTGCGCGGCGCGTGATCGCGATGGTAACGCATGGGCTGTTCATGGCCGGCTCGGACGCGCTGTTCGCCGATCCGGCGATCGACCGCATCGTGGTTACCGATACGGTGCCGGCATTCCGGCTCGGTACGGACGTCAACCGGAATAAGCTCGATATTTTGCCGGCCGCGCCGCTGTTTGCGGAAGCCATCGCACGCCTTCATGACGGTCGCGGGCTCGCCGAGTTGCTTGTATATTGAGAAATCCTTCCAGACGGATCGCCTCCGCCAGCGCTATCTGCAAATAAACACGCGCCAATGCGGGCCATTTTTCCGGCGTCCGCGGCGATGGTTCGAGCAGATGCGCAATGGCAAGCCGCGCCCGCAAGGTGGCGCGGTAGCAGCGATAGAATGCAAACAATGCGTCCGCCGGCCCGTCACGCAAAGCCGCCGCAATCCGCCGGCGGATGTAGCGCCCCGCCCACCGGCTGCCGAGCCGCTCGCACTCGAGATCGAGAAAGGCGATTTCGTCGAACGGGTCGGCGGCACGCAGGGCGGCGTTGAACTCCAGGCAGTCGATGATGCACGGCGGGTCGCCGAGACAAATATGCTCCGGCCGCAGATCGCCATGGCCATCGACGATGCGCCGTGCCCGCACGCGGTTCGCCAACAGCGATCCGCGCAACGTCAGGAAGCGGCGCTGGGCGCGGTCGATGCGGCGGATCAGACCGGCGGCCATGGGAAGGCGTGGATCGAGCAGAACGCGCTTATTGACCTGCAAACTGCGTTCCCAGGCGATGAGATGCATCCGCGGCGAAATGTTGACCGGCGCTGCGCGGCGATAGAACTGCACCAAAGCAGTCACCAGCCGATCGATCTGCCAAGTCCGCAGACGGTGCTCCATAATGGTCCGATCGAGCATGGAAAAGTCTTCGAGGCGGCGCATCACCACGAGCCAATCGACCGTCTCTCCAGACCCGCCGATGCACAACCCTGTCGCCGACAGCGTCAATGGAACGGCGCCAAGATAGACTTGTGGTGCGAGCCGCCGGTTGAGCGCTATCTCCGCCCGGCAAGCCGCCGCGCGGCGCGCCAACGTGGAAAAATCAAGGTAAGGAAAGCGCACCGGCTTTTTGAGCTTATACGCCCTGTCTTGGGTCAGAAAAACCCACGACATATGGGTTTCCCGCAACGTTACCTCGCCGCTATATTCCGGATAGGCCCCGGGTTGGCTCAAGAATGCGACCTTCGCGTCAAGTTCACGCTGGAACTTAACGGACATACCGCGGAGCTGCGGACGCGATTGCGCAAACGTCGGATGACCGGTCTCGCCCGCAAACGCCGGACGTTCTAAAGCGCCGCCGGAATCCGCACGCTTCCGCGGGTCGTCTTGTGCCCGGTCAGGCATCAGCCGATCCAACGAATGTCCGCGTCCTTGCGCGGTACCGGCGGCGTCGCGGCTTTCGGATGACCGATAATGATCGGCGCCACCGGCACGCATTCCGCGGGAAGTCCCATGATCGTCTTGCCATCGGGCGAATTGAGGAAATTCTGGGCGAAGCCGATCCAGCACGAACCCAGCCCCTCCGCATAGGCAGCTAGCATCAGATTCTGGGCAGCCAGAGCGCAATCCTCCACGATCCAAGGCCCCGCAGACGCCGCCGCAATCACGATCAGCGCGGGCGCATGATAGAAGACGTGGAAATCGGGGTCGTCGAGCAGCGATCGAAATCGCCCCGCATGGGCGTCCGCCGGCATGGTTGCAAGCATGTGGGACTTGGCCTTGCGGGAAATCCGATCGAGCAAAACCTGATCGCGCACCACGATGAACGTCCAAGGCTGCTGGTTTACCGCACTCGGCGCCTGCATGGCGGCAGCGATCAGACGCCGAATTGTGGTGTCGTCGATCGGCTGCGCGGTGTAGTCGCGCACTGAGCGCCGGCCTGAAATCGCTTCGTTGACGTCCATATGGCTTCGCGCCTCCCTTGCTGCCAGCAAACAACTAACAGATGCCTCGTTCGTGAAAGCGGCATTGATGAAGGTCAAGGCGGTTGAACCGGATACGCGCTTTATTCTAGTTCGACAAATATCCAGGGAGAACTTTCATGGACGATAAGCAGTTGCAGCAAAACATACGCGACGAGCTCGAATTCGAGCCAAGCGTCGATGCCGCCCACATCGGGGTGGCGGTCGATGACGGAGTCATAACGTTAAGCGGCCATGTATCCAGCTACGCGGAAAAGCAGGCGGTCGAACGTGCGGTCCAGCGGGTGAAGGGGGTGCGGGCCATCGCCCAGGAGATCGAGGTCCGCTATCCGAGCGATAAGAAAACCGCGGATGACGAGATCGCCAAGCGTGCCGTTGACATCCTTAGGTGGCATGCCATGATCCCCCGCGACGCCGTCAAGGTCACGGTGCAAAAAGGTTGGGTCACGCTCGCCGGTGAGGTGAGCTGGCAATATCAGCGCAAAGCCGCCGAAGAAGCCGTTCTAAAGCTGTCCGGTGTTACCGGGGTGATTAATAACATCGCGCTCAAACCGACGGTTTCTACGGCCGACATCAAACGCAAGATTGAAGGCGCTCTGGCGCGCCATGCCCATGTGGAAGCCGAGGGGATTCGCGTTCGGGTAACGGACGGAAACACCGTCGTCATGGAAGGACACGTTGACAGCTGGGATGAGCGCGACGCCGCCGAAGATGCGGCGTGGTCGGTTGCCGGCGTTCAATTCGTCGATGATCGGCTAACCATCGCACGATGATCCCGAATGGCGGGACAAAGTCTGTTACCCGATCCGGCCGCGTCGCGCCGCTAGACCGGATTCCGGTCACGTCCGCACATCTGGGAGTCATGGCCGGGCGAAGTCCCGGCCATCCACGTCTTCGTTCCAGAACCGCCACAAGGAAGACGTGGGCGCCCGCGACAAGCGCGGGCATGACGCCGAGACGCTGATTCAATACGACCGGAACATGGTCTCAGATGAACTAAGGCCCGGGTTCGGCCTTTAGTTTTTGCCTCTCGTTCTGGGCAAGCAAGTATTCCTGGTGCGGCGGCGCCGGCCGCCGTTTTACATCGCCATTTCGGGCTCGGCTGCCCGTTCCTTCCGGTCTTCCGGAATCTCCGTCATCGTGGCTTCGGTCAGCAACAGCGTGCTGGCGACCGACACCGCGTTTTCCAGTGCGATGCGGACAACTTTGGTGGGATCGATGATCCCGGCTTCGATCAGGTCAACGTAGCGATTGCGTCCGGCATCGAAGCCCTCATTACCGGTGCCGCCGAGCATGCGGGCGACGACGACGCCGCCATCCACCGCGGAATTTTCCGCGATCTGCCGCGTCGGCGCTTCGAGCGCCTTCTTCAGGATCTGAACGCCGGTCTTTTCGTCGCCGTCGCATTTGGTCTCCTCCTCGGTCACCGCGGCTACGCAGCGCAGCAGCGCCAATCCACCGCCGGGCACGACTCCTTCGGCGACGGCCGCTTTGGTAGAACTGATGGCGTCGTCGAGTGCCTCCTTCTTCGCCTTCATTTCGGATTCGGCCGGCGCGCCGACACGAATCACCGCGACCCCGCCCGACAGCTTCGCCATTCGCTCTTGCAGCTTCTCGCGATCGTAATCGCTGGTCGTCTTTTCGATCTCGCGACGAATTTGTTCGATGCGCCCCTCGATTTGCTTGCGATCGCCGGCCCCGCCGATAATGGTCGTGTTGTCCTTGTTGACGACCACGCGCTTGGCGCTCCCCAGCTGGTCGAGACCGACATTTTCAAGTTTCAGGCCGAGTTCCTCCGACACCGCCTGTCCACCGGTGAGCACCGCAATATCCTGGAGCATCGCCTTGCGGCGATCGCCGAAACCCGGCGCCTTGACGGCACAGCTCTTCAGGCCGCCGCGGATATGATTAATGATCAATGTGGCGAGCGCCTCACCCTCGACATCCTCGGCCACCACCAGCAGCGGACGCCCGGCTTTTACCACCTGATCGAGCAGGGGCAGCAGATCCTTCAAGACGCCGATTTTGCGATCGGAGATCAAAACCAGCACATCCTCCATCACAGCTTCCATTTTATCGGGGTTCGTCATGAAATAGGGGGAGAGAAAGCCGCGGTCGAATTGCATGCCTTCCACCACATCGAGCGTGGTCTCGATGGTCTTGGATTCCTCAACCGTGATCACCCCGTCGCCGCCGACCTTATCCATGGCATCGGCCACCAGTTCGCCGATTGCCGGGTCGTTGTGTGCGGAAATCGTTGCAACTTGCGCCTTTTCCTTGCGCGTTTTGACCGGACGCGACAAGAGGCGCAGCGTGTCGATCGCGCGCTTGGCCGCGCGGTCGAGACCCCGCTTGATGTCGATGGCGCTGGCGCCGGCGACCACATTACGAACGCCGTCGGCAAATATCGCGTGGGCCAGGATCGTTGCCGTGCTGGTTCCGTCACCAACCATGTCGCCGGTCTTCTCCGCCGCCTGGCGGAGCATACGGGCGCCGAGATTCTCCTCCGGGTCTTTGAGGTCGCACTCCTTGGCGATGGTCACGCCGTCATTGCAGACGATCGGCGCGCCCCACTTTTTCTCGATCAGCACCGATTTCGATCGCGGACCCAGCGTCACGCGTACGGCATCGGCCAGCTGCGTCGTACCCCGCAGTATCTTTTCGCGTGCCGCGGAGCGAAACAAGATTTGCTTATGTGCCATTTAGGTTGCCTTATGCGACGGCATGTTGGAAAAGATGTGCTGCCGCGCGATATCGCACATGCTTTGGCGCAACTTTTCATGTCGGACAGCGGACGGCGTTGATTTGGCTCAATGCGAACCGTCCCATTGTAACAGTTATTTGACGGCATACAGTCACTGCTCGTTCTATCTATATAGGTTCCCGGAAAACGTTTATAAGGAGGGCCGCAATTGATATGTATCAATGATGAGGCGCCGATCGGCTGTTATTGAGATTTGCATTCAGCCAACCGAATGGGAGATACAATATGGCCGAAACAGGAAAAGTTGTCGCAAAGGACGAAGAGAAGAGGCCGGCAGCGGCAACGGAAAATTGGCCGGTTACGAATTTGCGACGGGAAATCGATCGTCTCTTCGACGATTTCCCGTGGGGCTCATGGCGTTTGCCATCGCCACGTAGTCTGTTCGATGTGGCGCCGGCATGGCGCGGCGAGATGGGTTTTGGCAAAGTCCCGGCGGTTGACGTCGTGGATACCGAGAAGGCCTATGAGGTCACCGCCGAGTTGCCCGGAATGGACGAGAAGAACGTCGAGGTCAAATTGGCCAACGGCGTCCTGACCATCAAGGGCGAAAAGAAGGAAGAGAAAGAAGAAAAGAACAAGGACTATCATGTCTCCGAGCGCCGCTATGGCTCGTTCCAGCGGTCGTTCACGGTGCCGGATGGCGTGGACGAGGACAAGATCGAGGCGACGTTCAAGAATGGTGTGTTGACGGTAAGCTTGCCGAAAACCGCGGAAGCGCAGAAGAAAGAGAAACAGATCGCCATCAAGAAAGGCTGAGCTCCGTCTTGACGCCGCGAATGACCGCCAGTCCGATACGATTGCCGGGCTGGCGTCGCGTCTCTTTTGCGCCAGTTTTCTCGTATCGGAATGCGGTTCAAAAAAGCCGGAAAATGGGAGGATAGCTTCGATATGTCAAAACCCTTAACGCAACCGCCGACCAGGATTGGGATGGCAGTAAAAGGCCGTAGCGGACGCCGGGTTGTGCTATTGGCGGTGGCTACCGCAAGCGCTTCTCTCTTCTGTTCCGGCATGATTCCACGTGTCGATATTCTGCCGGCAGCTTATGCACAAGCGCTGCAGCCACAATTCGGTTTTGCCGACATTGTCGATAAGATCAAGCCTGCGGTGATCTCCGTCAGTGTAAGACTGAACGAGGGGGCGGACACCGGCGCCAGGGGGGTGGCGCCGCAGGAATCGCCGCTGGAGCGTTTCTTTCGCCGCTTCGCCCAGCCGGACGATGATTCCGCGCCGCTGTTGCCGCGCAACACCCTGATGAGGCAGGGGTCCGGCTTCTTCATTACGGCGGACGGTTATGCGGTCACGAACAATCATGTCGTCGAGGGCGTCAGCACGGTCGAGGTCAAGACCGACGCCGGCAAAATCTACACGGCCAAGGTGGTCGGCGCCGACCGGCGCACCGACGTGGCTTTGATCAAGGTCGACGGCCGTTCCGATTTTCCCACGGTGAAATTCGCCGAGCGCATACCGCGGGTTGGCGATTGGGTGCTGGCGGTCGGCAATCCGTTTGGGCTCGGGGGTACCGTGACGGCCGGCATCGTGTCGGCGCGGGGGCGCGACATCGGATCGAGCGCCTATGACGATTTTCTGCAGATCGATGCTCCGGTGAATGTGGGTAATTCCGGCGGGCCGAGCTTCAACATCGAAGGCGATGTCATCGGGGTCAATACCGCGATCTTTTCGCCGTCGGGCGGATCGGTCGGCATCGGTTTCGCGGTGCCGGCGGATATCGTGAAGCCGGTGATCGATCAGTTGAAGGAGAGGGGCAAAGTCACCCGCGGCTGGATCGGCGTGCAGATTCAGGAGATCACGCCGGACCTCGCGGAAAACCTCGGCCTCAAGGAGGCACGCGGAGCATTGGTCGCAGAGCCGCAGCCGAATGGTCCAGCGATCAAAGCCGGTATTGAGGCGGGCGACGTCATCATCGCCGTCAACGGCAAGGCACTTGCCGATTCCCGAGCGCTCGCCCGGATGATCGGTGGGATGCCGCCGGGCACTGCGGTGAAACTGACCGTAGTTCGCCAAGGCCAGGAGAAAATCATCACGGTCACGCTCGGCGAATTGCCGGAGCAGCGCGAGGCGGCATTGACCCTACCGATGCGGGAGCCAAAGGGTTCTAAAATACCGCAGTTCGGCCTCTCGGTGGTGCCAAGGCCGGGCGGCGACGGCATGGAGGTCACCGAACTCGAACCCAACGGGCCCGCTGCCGAGCATGGTTTCAAGCCGGGGGACATCATCCTTGAGGTTGCCGGCAAAAAGGTCGCCACCACGGGCGACTTACGCACCGCAATCCAGGCCGCGGAGAAGAGCGGCAAGCGCACCGTGCTGGTACGGATGAAAACCGGCGACGCGACGCGCTATGTGACACTGCCGATTCATCGAGGATAGGGTTCCTGGCAGTAATCGTATAGCCGCCCTCGCGGATCCGGCTCAATCACCGTAACGCGCGATTCCAGGGGACCGCCGATATCGCTCGGCAGCGCGGATTGGACCTTGAGGATTGGCGGGTGTCGTTGACGGGCGTCATGGCAACTCCGATCGGTAGATCGTATATTTTCAACTTAAGCGTAGACTTCGCTGACCGGAGAAGGACCATGGAAACCCCGCTGCATCTCGATTTTGAGGGAATGGAACCAGATGAGGCGACCCGCGCATCCATCCTCAAGCATATCGATGTGCTGGAGGAACGGTTCGGTCGCGTCACGGCGTGTCGCGTCGCCGTCAAGGCGCCCAGCAACCATCATCGCAACGGCGGCCTTTACGAAGTTCACGTGCGTCTCTCGCTGCCGCAGGGCCGCGAGGTCGATATCGCGCGCACGGCCGTCCAGGATCATCGCCGCGCCGATTTGGCTTACGCGATCAACGACGCATTCAAGCGCGCACGCCGGCGCCTTCAGGACCATGCCCGGCGTATGCAGGGACATGTCAAGACCCATGACGAACAACCGATCGGGACGGTGATGCGGCTCGACGACGCAGCCGGGTTCGGCTTCCTGCAGACGGATGACGGCCGCGAGATCTATTTTCATCGCAACAGCGTGCTCAATGATGGATTTTCGCGCCTTGCGGCCGGCTCGCGCGTGACATTCTCCGAGGAGATGGGCGAGAAGGGTCCGCAGGCCAGCACCGTCAAGATGATCGGCAAACATGGCCTACGGTGATGACATCGAAGACCATTCTTGATCGAAGCGATGATGCAGGCGGCACAGTTGTGCCGGCGGAGCGCCTCTATCGGAGCGCCGATCTCTCGGCTCTGCCGTTCATCACGACGGCAGAACTGCAGCCTATCGCCGGTCTGCTGGGACAGCCGCGTGCGCTCGAAGCCCTAACGCTCGGCACCCGGATCGACAAGCCCGGGTTCAATCTCTTCGTCATCGGTCCGCCCGGCGCCCGCATGGCGCAGGCGGTTCAGGCCATGTTGCGGCAAACTGCGAACGATCGCGTCAGTCCGCCCGACTGGGTGTACGTCAATAATTTTACCGATAGCACCAAGCCGACCGCCGTCGATCTGCCGGCCGGACGGGCGCCCAGCTTTGCGGCGGCGATGCGCAGCCTTATCGAGGATCTCAAGACGGCGCTGCCGGCGGTTTTCCAAAGCGAGGACTACCAGAGGCGCAGAGGCGCCATCGACGAGAGTTTCCGCAAACAGCAAGGCGAAGCCTTTTCCGGCCTGCGCGACAAGGCGGCGGAAAAGGGCATCGTCATTCTACGCACGCCATTCGGCTTCGCGCTGGCCCCCGCCGTCAACGGCGAGGTGGTGCCGCCGGAGCAATTTGCCACCTGGCCCGAGCCCAAGCGGCACGACACCGAGACGGCGATCGGCACGCTGGAAAAGGATCTTGAGCATATCGTTCATCAGCTTCCGCAATGGGAGAAGCGGCGGCGCGATGAGGTCAAGGCGCTCAACCGCGAGACCGCGCGGTTTGCCGTTGACCAGCTGATCGACGAGACCAAGGCGAAATTCAATGATCTTCCGCGCATCCTCGCGCATCTCGAAGCCGTCAGAACCGATCTCGTCGAAAACGTTCCAATTTTCATCGCCAAGAGCGAAGATGGTGGCGATGAAACGCCGGACCTCCTGCCGGGTGGCGTATTCGATCGCTACGAGGTGAATGTTTTGGTGACGCGGGAGGATGGAAAATCCCCGGTCCCGATCATCGAGGAACTCCACCCGACGCTGGGCAATTTGCTTGGGCGGGTCGAATATTTGGCGTTGCATGGGGCACTTATCACCAATTTTCGCCTGATCAAGGCCGGTGCCATGCACCGCGCCAACGGCGGATATCTGCTGATCGATATCCGCAATCTGCTGGTGGAACCTTTCAGTTGGACGGCACTTAAACGGGCGTTGCGGCGCGGAACCATCGCGATCGAAGATATCAGCCGGTTTCTTGGCTTTGCCACCACGGTGTCGCTCGAGCCGGATCCGATCCCGCTGAACCTCAAGGTCATCCTGTTCGGCGATCGGCTGCTGTATTTCCTTCTGTCCGGCCTCGACCCGGAACTGGACGAGCATTTCAAAGTGCTGGCGGATTTCGAGAACGACTTCGACCGTAGCCCTGAATCCGAGGCGGCGCTGGCGCGACTTTTTGCTTCGATCGTCAAGGACGCAAACTTGAAACCGTTCGACCGGGACGCGGTTGCACGCCTGGTGGAGCACGCTGCCCGCCTTGCCGGCCACGCGGGCAAACTCACGCTCGTGGTCGAGCAGCTGCGGGACGTGCTGACCGAGGCGGATTTTTGGGCCGGCGAAGCAAAGCGCAGCGCCGTCGCGCGCTACGACGTCGAACGTGCGATCGCGGAGAAGATTCGCCGTGCCGGACGCCTACGCGATCGCGCCCAGGAGGCTATCCTGGACAAGACCGCGCTCATCGACACGACCGGGGCCCATGTCGGGCAAATCAATGGATTGAGCGTCATCGAGCTGGGGGGCTTTGCATTCGGCCGTCCGACCCGCATTACCTGTCAGGTTCGGCCCGGCAGCGGCAAGGTGGTCGATATCGAGCGCGAAGTGGAGCTCGGCGGACCGATCCATTCCAAGGGCGTGTTGATCCTGTCGGGGTTTCTCGCCGGCCGCTATGCCCTCGACACGCCGATGTCGCTGTTTGCGAGCTTGGTGTTCGAGCAATCCTATGGCGGTGTCGAGGGCGACAGCGCATCCTCGGCCGAGCTTTATGCGCTGCTGTCTGCGCTGGCCGAGCTGCCGCTGCGCCAGGACCTTGCCGTTACGGGCTCGGTCAACCAGCATGGCGCCATCCAGGCGATCGGCGGCGTCAACGAAAAGATCGAGGGTTTTTTCGACATTTGCAACGCGCGCGAACTCACCGGCAGTCAAGGCGTGATTATTCCTCAGTCCAACGTCCAACACCTGATGCTGCGCAAGGACGTGGTGGATGCTTGTGCATCCGGGCGGTTCGCCGTCTATGCGGTGGCGACGATCGAGGACGGGATCGCCTTGCTGACCGGGCAGCCGGCCGGGCGGCGCGGCGACGATGGGCTCTATCCGGCCGGCTGCGTCAATCGCAGGGTCGAGGACCGGCTGCGCGACTTTGCGAGCATCCGCCGCAGCTTCGCGGAGAACCGCGCGGCCGAGCCATCCGGGCGGACACCATGAGCAAACCGGCATTCAAGCGCATGGTCCTGGGAATGCACCATGAGGCGCCCGACGCGGAATCGCTGCGGAAGGTCGCCGAACTTGCCGCCATTCTCAATGTGCCTCTGCTCGGATTATGCGCCGAAGATCCGGGGCTGATCGGTGTTGCTGCGCTGCCGTTCGTGCGCGAATTGCGGACGCTGGGGGGTGGCTGGCGCGCGCTCGACGCCGACCAACTGCGGCGGGACGTGAAGCTCGCGACCGAGCACCTGGAACGCCGGTTTGCCAAAGCTGTGCGGGATCTGGCGATCGATGCGAGCTTCCGCGTGGTCGAAGGCTCGCCCTCCCACATGATCACCACGATCTCGGAGGCGGGCGACATTGTGGTCGTCGCCGAATCCGCCAACCCCGTGGAGCGGGCGACGCATCAGTCCGCGGCGCTGATCGAGGCCGCGTTCCAGTCGGAGGCCGCCGTGTTGTTGCTTCCGCACCGCATCGCACGGCGGGTAGGGCCGATCGTCGCCGTCGCCGCGGCGGCAGGTGATCCCGCGATCCGTGCCGCGGCCGGCATCGCGGCCGCGGTCGGCGAAAAACTCATACTGGTCGCCTCCGATCATGCGGTGCATGATTGGTCAGCCCAAGGCGAGCTCAGCGCGGCTGACCTCGCGGTCGAACGCCTGGAGCCGAAAATCGTGCATCTAGCCGATGCATCCGGGAATTTGTTCGGCGCTCGGCGCATGTCTCCGAGCGCCTGGTGGTGATGACGCGCGGCGCCTTCGACGCTGCCGTGCCCGCCATGGTGGCGGCGATTCGGCATATCCCGGTGCTCATCGTCGAGCTGCCGCATGAATAGCCGCGATATCGATATTCCACCGCTTGGGCTCGCCGGCACGTTATGCGTGCCGCAGTCGCCGCTGGGCCTCGTGGTCTTTGTGCACGGAAGCGGGTCGAGCCGGCTCAGTCCGCGCAATGTCGCCGTTGCCGATGCGCTGAACGCCCGCGGAATGGCAACATTGCTGTTCGATCTCTTGACCATGCAAGAAGAGGCGGATCGCGCCAACGTGTTCGACATTCCGCTGCTTGCTGGGCGCCTCGTCGATGTGGTGCGATGGGTGGACGACCAGCCGATCGCGCATGCGCTTCCACTCGGTTTGTTCGGCGCAAGCACGGGAGCGGCCGCCGCGATCGTGGCGGCGGCCATGCTCGGCGATCGTATCGGCGCCATCGTGTCGCGCGGCGGCCGGCCGGACCTTGCCGCGGCAGCGCTCGATCGCGTGCGCGCGCCGACGCTGCTGATCGTCGGTGGGGCCGATTATGGAGTCATCGAGCTGAACGAACGGGCATTCGCGCGCCTCAAGGGCGACAAGGCCATCGAAATCGTTCCCGGCGCCACCCATCTGTTTCCCGAGCCGGGCGCGATCGAGGCCGTCATCGATCATGCGGCGCGATGGTTCGAGCGCTATCTGGCAAGCGGTCGGCCCGCCTCGCCGGCCGGTTCGTCATCGATAAAATAGAGGCGTCGTCATGGCATTCAGGGACCGGGCAGAGGCAGGCCGCATGCTTGCTGCGGCGTTGCAAAAATACCGAGGGCATAAGGTCGTGGTTTTGGCGCTGCCGCGCGGCGGCGTGCCGGTCGCCGCCGAAATCGCCGCTGCGCTCGACGCTCCCCTCGACCTTATCCTGGTTCGAAAAATCGGCGTGCCGACGCAGCCGGAACTCGCCATGGGCGCGGTCGTCGACGGCACCGACCCGCACGTGGTGCGCAACGACGACGTGATCGACCTGACCGGAGTTAGCGAAGCGGAATTCGCAGCCGTCTGCGACCGCGAGTTACTGGAGATCGAACGCCGGCGACAAGTATACCTCGGAAACCGGGCCCGCGCCAAAGTTGCCGGATGTGTGGTCATCATGGTCGATGACGGCATCGCAACCGGCGCCACCATCCGCGCTGCATTGCAATCCGTGCGGCCGCGCGGCCCGAAGCGGTTGGTCCTCGCCGTTCCGGTGGCGCCGACCAGCACGCTCAACGAATTGGTGGACGAAGCCGACGAGATCGTGTGCCTTGAGAACCATGAAACTTTTGGCGCGATCGGCCTCTATTATCGAGATTTCCGCCAATTGGACGATCAGGACGTCATCGACATCCTTTCCCGGTTCCCGAGCGAACCCGCTGTCGAACTATCGCGCTGAGCATATGCACATAAGTTTGGCACAAGACGCTCACGCACCTTGCCTGCGCTGCAAATACCTTTCCCATAAATCGGGCCGTCGCTCTCGCGTCAGCCGCTCCGCCTCGGCGCGCCGCCAGGCATCGACCTTGGCGTGATCGCCGCCGACCAGCACGTCCGGGATGGCGCGCTCCTCCCACACCGCAGGCCGGGTGAACTGCGGATATTCGATCAGGCCGGACGAAAAGCTTTCCTCTGTCGCGGAACTTGCTTTTCCCATCACGCCGGGGAGCAGGCGCACGCAGGCATCGATCAGCACCATGGCGGCGAGTTCGCCGCCCGAGAGCACATAATCACCGATCGATGTTTCGATGAGGTTGCGCCCCGCGATCACCCGCTCGTCCACGCCCTCGAAGCGGCCGCATATCGCCACGATCCCGCCCCCTCCGGCCAGTTCGCGCACGCGTGCTTGCGTGAGCGGCGCGCCGCGGGGGGACAGCAGCAGACGCGGGCGGTCATCGAACGCTGCCGCATCGATCGCGCGGGCCAGCACGTCGGGCTTCATGATCATGCCGGGGCCGCCGCCGGCCGGGGTGTCGTCCACGCTGCGGTGGCGGTCGATGGCAAAGTCGCGAATATCGACCAGGCTAAGCGACCATAGGCCCTTGGCCATCGCCTTGCCGGCGAGGCTCGCACCCACCGGCCCCGGAAACATATCCGGAAATAGGGTTAGCACCGTCGCGCGCCACATGCGTTACCGGCCGGTTTGTTTCTCTCTACCCGGAAAGCCACCGGGCTGCGCCGGAGCCGCGGCGGAGTTGCCGGCATCGGAGTCCGGCGGCATGTCAACGACGATTCGCCCCGCCGGGATGTCAACCACCGGCACCGCGGCGGCGGTGAACGGTATCATGAAGGTATCGCCGCCGGACGGCGCGATTTCCAAAATATCGCCGGCGCCGAAATTATGCACCGCGACCACAGTGCCGAGGGCGCCGCCGTTCGCATCGATCGCAGCGAGGTCGATCAGGTCGGCATGGTAGAACTCATCCGGTTCCGGGTCCGGCAGCCGCGAACGCGGCACATAGAGTTCGATGTTGCGCAGCCGTTCGGCGGTGGAACGGTCCGCCACGCCCTTGAGGCGGACAACGAAGCCATCCTTGGCGCTCCGCAGCGACTCGATCTCGAAACACGCCGTCCCGTCGGCGGTTTCCAGCGGGCCGTAGTTGGCGACCGCCTCCGGTTCGGCCGTGAACGGCCACAGCCTCACCTCGCCGCGGGTGCCATGCGCCGCACCGATCCGGGCGACGCAGACGCGGTGCTTCTCCGGAGGCGACGCGGATCGGGCCAAGCCGTATTCAGGCCTTTGCGGCCGGCTTGGCGGCGGGTTTCGGCGCGGCGGCCGCCGCTTTGGCGCGGGCCTCGGCGAGGGCCTTGCGCTCCTTGCGGGGAAGCGCGCGCTCGGGATTGTTGCGCGCAGGGCGCTTGCGTACGCCCGCGGCGTCGAGGAAGCGCAGGATGCGATCGGACGGCGTTGCCCCCTTATCGAGCCAGGATTTGGCCTTCTCGATATCGAATTTCAGCCGGTCCGCATTATCTTTGGGCATGAGCGGATTGAAATAGCCGAGGCGCTCGATGAAGCGGCCGTCGCGCGGATAGCGGCTATCCGCCACCACGATATGATAGACGGGCCGCTTCTTGGTGCCGGCGCGCGCCATTCGGATTTTCAGAGACATCTTTCCATTCACCTTTCACGCTGGAATTTCAGGGTTTGGTTTTTCATCAGGCGTCAGTTGTTCACGGGTCGCCGGTCGTCATTTCTTTTTGCCGAACCCCGGAAACCCGCCGAGTCCGGGCAGGCCCGGCCCCCTGGGTTTGCCGAGCCCCGGCAGACCGCCGGGCATGCCGGAGAAATTCGGCGGCAATCCCGGCATTCCGGGCGGCAAACCGCTCGGCGCTCCCGGCGGCATGCCCGGTGGCATACCGGGCGGCATGCCCGGCGGCAGTCCACCCGGCATATTCTCCGCGAGCTTGGCCATATCGGCCGCGCTCGGCATACCGCCGCCCATGCCGAAGGCATTGGCGAGGCCGGCCAGCGGACCGCGCTTGGCGCTCCCCATGGCCTTCATCATGTCGGCCATGCCGCGGTGCATTTTGATGAGCTTGTTGATCTCTTCGACCTTGGTGCCGGAGCCGGCCGCGATGCGCTTCTTGCGGCTCGCCTTGAGGACGTCCGGATGGCGCCGCTCCTGCGGCGTCATCGACTGGATGATGGCGACCTGGCGCTTGAGGATTTTCTCGTCGAGATTTGACGCGGCGATTTGACTCTTGAGCTTGGCGATCCCCGGCAGCATGCCCATCACCCCGCCGATGCCGCCCATCTTCTGCATCTGCTCGAGCTGGTCGCGCAGGTCGTTGAGGTCGAACGCGCCCTTGCGCATCCGCTCGGCGGTGCGCATCGCCTTTTCGGCGTCGATGGTGGCGGCGGCCTTCTCGACCAGCGACACGATATCGCCCATGCCGAGAATGCGGTCGGCGATGCGGGAGGGATGAAAATCCTCCAGTGCATCGAGCTTTTCCCCGGTGCCCATCAGCTTGATCGGCTTGCCGGTGACCGCGCGCATCGACAGTGCGGCGCCGCCGCGGCCGTCGCCGTCCACCCGCGTCAGCACGATGCCGGTGAGACCGACCCGCTGATCGAACGCGCGGGCGAGATTGACCGCGTCCTGGCCGGTCAGGCTGTCGGCCACCAGCAGCACTTCGTGCGGATTGACGGCAGCCTTCACGGCCGCGGCCTCCGCCATCATGGCTTCGTCGAGCGTGGTGCGGCCGGCGGTGTCGAGGATTACCACGTCGTAGCCGCCGAGCCGGCCGGCCTCGAGCGCGCGCCGTGCGATCTGCACCGGCATCTGTCCGGCGACGATGGGCAAGGTGGCGACATCGATCTGCTGGCCCAGTACCGCCAGCTGTTCCATGGCGGCCGGGCGATAGATGTCGAGCGACGCCATCAAAATCTTGCGCCGCATGGTGTCGTTGAGGCGCCGGGCGATCTTGGCGGCGGTCGTGGTCTTGCCGGAGCCCTGCAGGCCGACCATCATGATCGGGACCGGCGCCGGAGCATTGAGATCAATCGGGTCGGCGGTCGCGCCAAGCGTCTCTACCAGCTGGTCGTGAACGATCTTCACCACCATCTGGCCGGGCGTGACCGACTTCACCACCTCGACGCCGACCGCGCGCTCGCGCAGCTTGTCGACGAACTGGTTGACCACATCAAGGGCGACGTCGGCCTCCAAGAGCGCGCGCCGCACTTCCCGCGCCGCCGCGTCCACATCGCCGGCCGTCAGCGCGCCGCGCCGCGTCAGCCGGTCGAGAATGCCGGAGAGCTTGTCGGACAGGCCTTCGAACATCGATAAACACCAATAGCGCCCGAGGGCGCATAGCGCTGTCGGGCGTTGGCCGCAGGCCTCGGGGCCGAGCGGCGGGTCAGGTACGGCTCTTGTCGAGAGCAGCGCAGACTTAGGGCCGCCGGGGTGTAAAGTCAACCGGCGCGGACCCGCCGCGACTCGTGAGAGTTCGGGGACGAAGGATCACAGGTAACAATCGAAACAAAATGCAGATTACCACACCATCTTTACCCCAAAGCGAACGAACGCAGGATCATTGGTGACAATCGATAGGTTCTCGATCAGGGCTTGCGCCGCAAGCATGCGGTCGAACGGGTCCTTATGAGCCTCGGCCATGCGCCCGGCGAGACGCCCATGCTCGATGGTGATCGCAAGCGGCTCGAAATGGTTGCGCTGCAAAAAGCCACTGAAATCCTCGCACAGCGGCGGGGGCGATCTTGCCGTTGTGCAAATTAGGCCGTCGGTCCATCCTTGCGCGCCAAGCGGAGAACTCCCCGGACGCGTGAACCTCGCCAAAGCGGAACGCTGCGTCTGACGTGTTCGGAACGAAGCATCGGAGTGTGGACATGAATTGCAGACCAGCAATTTTGGTATTGGCCGCGGTGTTGTTCCCTGGCGTCATCGGCTGTGATTTTGCCCAAGCTGCCGGACGCAGAGCGGGAACCGGTGGCGTTCCCAACCTTGACGTCAGGCCAAGCTGCCGTGAGTCCACGATTTCCGATTGTCTCACGATGGAGCAAACCGCGCGCGAGGCGCTTATTAAGGAATGGCCAAGCTATTCGGCCCAGGACAAGGCGCGATGCGCCACGGAAGCACAATATTCCGGCCCGCCAAGCTATGTCGAGTGGCTGACCTGCCTTGAGATCAATGCCCATGTACGGAACACACCTCTCGAAAGCGGGACGGGCAGCGACACCAGCTCAGCAATGCATGGCGGAACATCCGCCGCGCATCGCTCCCGCCGGCTCAGCATGCATCGGCACGTTCCGGGACCGCAACAGCTGATTGTCTATCATAGTTGCAACGATAGTTCAGTGTCCTGGATCGTCGGCGCATGCCCACTCTGTGTACCTTTTTGGGCTTTGGCCACAGAAGATCGGTATTGTGTCAAAGACAGATGAACCGTGCGGCATCGTGGTTGTTGCGATGCGGCAGACCGGCGGTCCGATTGCAGTGCCTTGCCGTCCGCCGCTGACGACATTGACCGCCGATCCCGGATAGACTTATCAGGTGATGAGGTAACGCGTGAGAAGGTGCATCCGGCGTACCGCGCCTGGTGTCTCCAGGCGGGAAAGCACGAAACCAAAAGGGAGGTCTGTTATGACGGCGAAATTCGCTTGGGCTATCGGGACTGGTCTCTTGGGCTTGGCGGCGCTGATGCCGGCGGCGCAGAGCGCCGAAGAGGGGCAAAAGTCCAAGCCGCTCATGATCAACCGGCTCTATACGGGTCCGGACGGGCTGAGCCATGTCGAGGAAATCGAGGCGAAGTTCGCGCCGGGCGGCGAAACCGGCGCCTATAAGCTGATGGCCAATGCCGGCGCCGAGCTGCGGCGCGCGGCGCCCGGACGTGTCGCCGACTGGCATACCGCTCCGCGTCGCCAATATGTGATCACGCTGAGCGGCCACGGCGAATTGGAAGTGGCCGGCGGCAAGAAGATCCAGGTCGGTCCCGGCAGCATCAACCTGGTCGAGGACGTGACCGGCAAGGGCCATATCACCCGCACGGTGGGCAATGAGGATCGGGTGACGATTCAGGTGCCGCTGGTAGATCGGTAGGCGGCGCGACCGCGGCCGGAAGGCATCGGATTTCGCAAGGCGAAATCCGATGCGGGTCGCTGCCGTATCCGAAACGGCGACGCAAAGCCGGAAATCCGGGGCCGGCTGTTCCAACGGGAGCACGCACGGAAGTTGAATATCATCAATAACTCAGATCCTCAGCTGCCCGGACCGGCGGCTGCCTTGCCGGCCAAACCGGTGCTCGACACCGTGACGGAACATGCGGCGCGCGCCTTCATGCGTCGCCTCGAAGGCAAGTATCCGGCGATCGCAGGGCTGTTATTCGGCAGCCGCGCCCGCGGCGACCATAGGGCGGACAGTGACGCCGACATCGCTGTCATCCTGCAAGGCGAGCGCGGCGACCGGTTTGCGGCAGTCATCGACATGGCTGGTATTGCGGTCGATGTCTTGCAGGAAACCGGTATCCTTGTTCAAGCCCTGCCGCTTTGGGAAAGCGAACTGAAACGGCCTGAGTTGTTCAGCAATCCCTCACTGATCGAGAAGATCAAGCGCGAGGGGCTGCGGCTG
>CAWDKL010000006.1:0-61895 GCA_963802745.1 uncultured Alphaproteobacteria bacterium
ACCCGCCGGCCCCGGTGATGACAAAATTGCCCCATAGCGCCGCGCCGCGCGAGCGCATCTGCCGGTCCTGCTTCGGATCCATGCGCCACACGATGCGGCCCACATCGCCGGCCGTGCCGTCGATCTTGTAGAGCACGCCCCAGGAATCGGTGACATAGAGGAAGCCATCCTCCGCGAGCGGCGTTGCCACCGAAAACTCATTGCCGGCGCCGCCGCCGAGCGGGACCGCATAGGCCAGCTTGAGGTTTTTTACGGTATCGCGGTTGATGCGGGCGAGCGGCGAGAACCGCTGGCCGTTATAGGTGCGGTGGTTCATCAGCCAGTTTTGCGGCTCGGGATTGAGGAGCCGTTCCGGCGTCACGTCGGCCGCCAGGGCGGGGTGGCCGAGCATGGTGCCGGTGAGCATGGTCCCGGCGAGCATGCCGGCAAGCGATGCGGCATGGATTGAAACCGCGCGTCCTGTCACGAGTGCCTCCCCTGTTATCAGCGCGCCGCGTCGAGGCGGCCGCGATCGGGTGTCAGTGTACATCAGCCGCGCCGTGAAGTCCGCATGAACTGATGCCACCGAGAAAGCACGCAAGACACCGCCGGCAAGGGTTCTTGGCCCAAGGAGCAAACGATCGGGACAGGGGATTGCGTAATTCCGACATCGGTGGCCGCGATGCTTGCAGCTTTCAAATGTACGCGACGCTGTCCACCATCTCCTCGGCCGAGAGCATGCTGTGGATCAGCAGAAGCCCGCTCACGATCGTGCCGATCGGGGTCCCCTGCGGCGTGTAGACGATGCCGGCATGAGGTACGCCGCTCGCGGCGAGTCGAAGAAAGTCGCGATCCTGGGTGACGATTACCCGCCCTGTCGTCAGGGCCAACGCCAGATGAGCTTCATCACCCCTGCCACGCATCCTTGCTTCGGCGACCGTTATCACGTCAAGCCGCGCCGACGCAGGCCGTGCACAATTGAAGTTCCAACGTGCTCGTCCACGTAGTAGCGAACGCTACCCACCCCTCCGCTCCGCCAGCCGTTTGGCGAGTTTGGATGGGGTGCTGTCGCGCAGCGCCTTCACGAACGCATCACCCTCGGCGATATCCCGCTCGATGTCGGCCTGATGGTCGTAGTAGTGCGCCAGCGCCGCATGAATCTCGGCCAAGGACAGGTCGTATTCCGCGCAAATTTCGTTCAACGGTTTTCCCCAACCTCACGTGCCAAATCGCAATGTCCTCGACCGAGATGCGGCGCCCGGCAATCCGGGCCTTCCCCCCAATCGTGCCCGGGGTTGCGACGACATGGCGGTCGAGACTTTGCGTGGTCATGAACGCGCGCTCCGCGCAGGAATTTGGATCGATACCATGCGAAATCCGGGCCTGCGGCGCCCGATAACATGTCGCAGGTCCGACGCCCGGAGGAGCGAGCACCCTCGCACGCACGTCATCCGGGACGGCCTTGTGTCACCGGCACCGCCGCCCCGGATGATCGCGAAGCGGCGGTCCCGTAATCTGGGCTACGCTTTATTCACAGCCCGAAGACCCACAGCACCAGCGCGTTGCGCTGGTCGCGCAGCTCCGGCGTGTTGACTAGCCGCGAGCGCGCGGGCGGGCTTGGCCCGGACACGATAGCGACATACTGCTTGCCGTTGACCTCGAAGGTCATCGGCGGCGCGGAGAAGCCGGAGCCGACGTTGAGCTTCCACAGTTCGTCGAGGGTGGTGTCGTCATAGGCCGCCACCGTCCCGTCCAGCAGCGCGTTGAAGACGAGGCCGCCGCCGGTGGCGAGCGTCCCGGAATAATTTGGGTAGCGCAGATGCACGCTCTTCTTGATCTCGCCGGTGAGCGGATCGATCGCCGTCAGGTTGCTCTCCCAGCGGTCCTCGGTCTGGCTCAGGCCCCCGTTCCAGCCGCGCTGCGGGTTATGCTTCTCGCGGTCGATTGTGACGGTGACGCAGTTCGAAAGCGCCGGAATATAGAGCAGTTTCGTGCGCGGGCTGAATGATGACGGCCAGTAATTGTTGCCGCCGGCCTGCGACGGACAGACCTTCTTCAGCGGTTGTCCCGGCACCAGATTGCCGACCCCCGCATAGGTCTGAATGTCCTTGCCGGGATCGTAGTCGATCGGTTTGCCGGTCTTCTGGTCGATGCCCTTGGTCCAGTTGACCTCCACATAGGGCTTGGCCATCACGGTCGCGCCATTGGCGCGCTCCATGGTATAGAGGAAGCCGTTGCGGGCCGAATGCGTCATCAGCTTGCGCGGCTGGCCGGAAATGTTGCCGTCGATCAGGATGTGGGTGCCGACCTCGTCGTAATCCCACATGTCACCCGGTGTGAACTGAAAATACCAGTTCATATTGCCGCTGTCCGGATTGTAGGCGATCACGCTGTTGGTGAAGAGGTTGTCGCCCGGCCGGTAGAACGGATCGAACATCGGCACCGGATTTCCCGTGCCCCAATAGGTCTGGTTGGTCGCCGGATCATAGGTTCCGGTGACCCACACGGCGCCGCCGCCGGTCTGCCAGGCATTGGTATTGCCCTTCCAGGTGTCGCTGCCCGGTTCGCCAGGCGCCGGCACGGTATATTTTAGCCACAGGCGTTTGCCGGTCGCGGCATCAAGGCCGCCGATCCAGTCGCGCACGCCCTGGTCGCCATTGGCGGCGCCGACGATGATCTTGTCCTTGATGGCGAGCGGCGCGGCGGTAAAGGTCACGTTCGGGGTGTCGGAGAACGAGGACTCCCACACCACCGTGCCGGTTTCCTTGTTCGTGGCGATGATGCGCGGCGAATTGCCGAACCCGCCGGCGCCGGTGATGACGAGGTTGCCCCACAGCGCCGCGCCGCGCGAGCGCATCTGGCGATCCTGCTTCGGATCCATGCGCCATACGATGCGGCCGGCGTCGCCCGAACGCACGTCGATCTTGTAGAGCACGTTCCAGGAATCGGTGACGTAGAGGAAGCCGTCCTCCACCAGCGGGGTGGCATTGGTGAATTCGTTGCCGGCGCCGCCGCCGAGCGGCACCGCATAGGCAAGCTTGAGATTCTTGACGTTGTCCCGGTTGATGCGGGCGAGCGGCGAGAAGCGCTGGCCGTCATAGGTGCGATGGTTCATGAGCCAGTTCTGCGGCTCCCGGTCGGGATTAAGGAGCCGGTCCGGCGTTACGTCGGCCGCCAGGGCGGGCCAGCCGAGCATAGTACCGGCAAGCCATGCGGCATGGATTGAAACCGCGCGTCGTGTCACGAATGCCTCCCTCGCATGACGCCGCATTGAGGCGGCGTCGATCAGGCGGAATTCTACACCAGACTGAAAGTGAAGTCCGCATCTGCGGAATGAAGAATGCGCATCATTCGCCCGTAGAGGTGCGCACAATGAACGTGCCAAACTTCCAGGTGTGGTGGGATTTCCACCCTGAAGCGGTCGGCTATTGCGCCGGCTCTTCGCAGGCCGGGTCGGATCGCGGCATTGGTAAAAATTCGACAGCCAGCCGGTGATCGAGGCCGGCTGAATGCATCTCATGTCCGGTTGTACTTGCCGTCGCTACGTCTGCACGCGCAATGCCCTAATCCCCGCCGTCGGTTGTTGTGGGAGTTCCGACGCCAGACCGGCCGCATGGAGGGGACTGCGACTGCATCCCCATCACGCCCGTTAGCCGAAATCGACCCACGCCGCATAGCCGACGGCGCGCCCGCTTTCCGGATGGAAAATTCGGCCTTTCTCGACGAGGCATTCGGCGGGAGAAACTGCCCAAGTTTGCGCCGCGATTGCGGCAGCCCAGCCCTGGGCGCGTCTACACGCGGACTGGGCCAGTCCCCAAGCAGACGAGGGCCCGTCCTCTAGCAGCCCCTCGATGCGCAGGTATTGCTCCTGCGCCACGATGGTTTGGTTCCGCAAAACTGCCGCGATTCGCACGTCGGCACCCTTCTGTTTCCCGATGCGGATCCAGCATAGGAGCCTTTCCGCCGTTTGTGCTGGCGGCAGAGCCTCGGGGGAAGGGCCACCGGTGGCGGCCCCGAACGCGGCAACCGGAATTCCGGAGGTTGTGCGGCGGCGGTAGCAAGTGCCAATTCCAGGATTGCCCTTCGGCTGATCAATTGAACCCGCATGAAAGCCTCCGCTTCGTCGCGAGGACACTTACCTTCCATTGGGTTGACCAGATGAGCCGCGCGTCTCCATCAGCATCTCGTTGCTGCCGGGCCGTCCGCGGTGCTCCTGCTGCTCGTGTGCCAAGGGATCGGCCACGTAGCGGAAGGCGGGCTCGGTGTTCCACGGCCCTCGCAAATCGGCGCCCTCCCCGGACGACATGTTGAAGTAGACATTGACGCTTTCATCCGGCTGCAGGTCACCAAACAAGGGATCCGTCAGCTTGTTGAGCGAGCGCAGGGCCTCCATGAACATCTTGGTATGGGCGACCTCTCGTGTGGCCAGGAAGGTCAGGGCGCGACGGGTACCATCGTCGTCGGAAAGCTTGATCAGGGTCTCATACGTTACCAAGGCACCTGCTTCCGCGGCGATATCGGCACGCAGATCGCGGACGACATCGCCCCCTTCGTTGACGTAGCGGGCATCCCAAGACGCTCCCCGGGAATCCACCAAATGCGGTCCCGGCCCGCGCACGGCAAAAAGCGTGCTGCGATACGCCCTGTCCTGCAGGTTTGACGAAGCTCGCTTAGTATGTTGCTCGATCAACATCGCCACGACTTCCAGGTGCGTAAATTCCTCCGTCGCGATATCCTGAAGCATATCCCGGATGCCAGCATTCTCGATATGGAATGATTGCGTCCAGTAGGTGAGCGCGGCCGTCAACTCGCCGGTGGCGCCGCCGAACTGCTCAAGCAGTTTCTCGGCGAACACCGGATCGGGATTTTGAACGTTGACTTCGGTTTGCAGAATTGGACGATGCAGGAACATGTCGGACCTCCTTCGCGGTGGATGGCCAACAACGAAACGTGCGGTGCGATTGTTCCGGGAACTCTGCTTTTTGAGCGTCAGCCAGTCGGACGACAGTGAAAGGTAAGTTGACGCGGCCAGCCGCCGACGATCGATTGCGGCAAACCGATCGTATCGGCGGTCAAAGCCGATCGGGCTGCATCACATCTTGCCGGCGGCATCAGCCGAACCTGGCTTTAGTCGCATATGATTGGAATCTTGGATACACTGGTCCGGCCTTAGAACGGTCGCATTCCCCGACGCCTGAAACGATGCAAATTGGTGTCCACCGATTTTTGCGTCGGCAATTCTCCGGCCGGCTACACCGCGCTCTCGGCAAGCTCCCGCAGGCGCTTGGCGGCATCGAGGGCCGAGATCACGATGTTTTGGTACCCGGTACAGCGGCACAGATTGCCCGATATGGCGATGCGGACTTCCCTTTCGGTCGGGTCCGGATTGTCGCGCAAAAATTCTAGCAGCGTCGTCAGCATGCCGGGTGTGCAAAAGCCGCATTGCAGGCCATGATTGTCGTGGAAGGCCTGCTGCAGGGGATGCAACTCGTCGGGGCCTGGTGCGATGCCTTCGACGGTCAGTATCTCGTGGCCGTCGGCCTGCACGGCGAGCATCAGGCAGGAGCGCGCGGAGCGGCCGTCCAGCAGGATGGTGCAGGCGCCGCACACGCCGTGCTCGCAGCCGAGATGCGTGCCCGTCAGGCCGAGCTGATGGCGGATGAAATCCGCCAGTGTGACGCGGACCTCGACCTCCTCCTCATAACGCTTGCCGTTGACCGTGACGGCGATGGCGCGGGACTCACCCATGTTCACTTCTCCGCCCCGCCGGCAGCCCGTGCATAGGCCTTTTCCAGTGCCCGCCGCGACATGACGGTCGCCAGATGCTGCCGGTACCACGCCGGCGCGTGCACGTCCTCGAGCGCTTCGAATGCACGGCAGCTTTCGCAGGCTTCGCGGAGAAAGTTTTCGTCGGGGGTAGCACCGACGAGCGCCTGTTCCAGATCGCGCGCCCGCACCGGCGCCGTCCCCATGCCGCCCAAGGTCACCGCGGCCCGCGTCACTTTGCGCACCCGATCCACCTCCAGCAGCACGGCCGCCGATACGATGGCGAAATCGCCGTGGCGCCGGGCGAACTCCACGAACGCATAGCCATGTCCCGCCGGCCACGCCGGAAATTTGATCGCGGTCAACACCTCGGTCGGCTCGACCGCGGAGGTCAGATAGGCGACCGGAAACTTTTCGAACGGAATCTCGCGCTCTCCCGCCGGCCCCGCAACCACCACCGTGGCATCGAGCGTCATGGCGCAGGAGACGAGCTCCGCGGACGGATCGAGATGACACAGCGAGCCCCCGATGGTGCCGCGATTGCGGGTCTGGCGGTGGCCGATGTGGCGGATCGCCTCATGCAGCAGGGGAAATCGCCGCTCCACCAGTTCGGAGAATTCCAGATCGCGCTGGCGCGTCATCGCGCCGACCTCCATACCCTCCGGCGTCTCGCGGATATAGGACAGGCCCTCGACCCGGTTGAGGTCAACGATGTGGTCGGGCTGCACGTAGCGGAAATTGAGCATCGGCATCAGCGACTGCCCGCCGGCCAAGAGTTTGGCATTGTCGAGTCGCGACAGCAGCCCGACGACCTCGGCGATGGTCTTGGGATCGTGATAGCTGAACGGAGGTGGCTTCATGGCTCGGACTTGGTTGGGGCGCCGCAGTGTGTGCGTCTACTACATCATTATTTTCGCCGCATGAAATCAAAATGGTGCGGTTGCGGATCGGAGGCACGGCCGCGACCTGCTACGCATTTGGCACCGGTGGCACCGGGAGCGAGGCTGTGCCCGCCACGGGCTCGCCCGGTTCCCCGCTTTGCGGCTTGTCCGCGATCCTGCGTTGGAGGATATATCGCATATTCGGTGGCTGGCAGCTCTCGGTGCCGTCCAAGTGAGAAGTTTCGCCCCCGCCCGCCCCCGCGTCGAAATCCGAATCATGCGCCCCGCACCGGCTTCAAATCGAACGAAGGAGACCGCACCACGATGCCCGACAACATTCTCCTCGACCCGACGGCCGAGACGGAGGCGGCGATCCGGCCGCGTCTGGTCCGCCCGCCCAGCCTTGCGGGCAAGACCATCGCCCTGTTCGATATCGCAAAAATGCGCGGCGACGAATTCCTCGATCGCCTCGATGAATTGCTGACCGCCCGCGGCCACACGGTGAAGCGCTATCGCAAGCAGCACTTCACCCATCTGGCGCCGATGGCACTGAAGCAGCAGATCCGGTCCGAATGCGACCTCGTCATCGAAGGCCTGGCTGATTGAGGGTCGTGTACGTCGTGCTGTATGCATGACATCACGAGTCTCGAACAGCTTGGCATCGTGGCGGTTGGCGTGGCGACGACTGAATTTCGGGTCGCGGCGGCGTCGCAGAGCATAGCGCTCGGCTACGATCCCGCTGTGGTGTTCGTGCGTCATCCAATCCAGGATCGCACCCGCGAGGAAATCCGCGCGCTCGCCGATGGTGCGCTGGAGAGCATTTTGGCGATGTTGACGGGATAGCGTTACGATTTCGCTTGCTTCGTGGTAGATGGCACGATCGGCGCCGCTGACAAGCGATCGGCGTTCAAGGCCTCGGCGGAGTGGACGTCGGCGCACCATGGATGAACTGCAACGATCCATCTATGTCAACCGTTTTCGCTTGGCGTTCCACACGAAACGCCGCGAAGCGTTCCAAGATTGGTTTGTCCTGCTGGCCGGGTACGCCTTTGGCGCAGATTTCGAGGAGGTGCGACCTTATGGTGCCCACGGCGATCTGAAATGCGATGGGCGGCGTGTGAGCACCAAGTCGGTGTTCCAGTGTTACGCCCCGGACACGATGAGGGAGCCCGAACTCATCGCCAAGGTAGATAAGGACTTCCACGGCGCCCGCGCCCACTGGAACTCCGAGATGGCGGCATGGATTTTTGTCCACAATGACGGGCGTGGGCTGCCACCCAAAGCGGTCCAGCATATCGATGGCTTACGGCGGGAGCACGCGCCGCTCGCAATCGAGACGTGGTCGGAGCCGGAGCTGCTGAAGCTTGCGATGGAGCTCGAACTCTCCGCCTTGCAGGCGCTGTTCGGTCACGCAGCCTCGGTCGCCATCGTGGACCGGCTGGTGATGACCGATCTCATACCGATCATCGACGCGTTGCAACGTCAGGACCCAAACATTGCCGATCCGCCGCTAACCCCGCCCTCACTGCAGAAGCTGGAAAGGAACACCCTCTCGGAGGATTCCGGCGTCCTGCTTCGCGTCGGCCGTCGCAAGTCCAATCTAGTCGAGACCTTCTTCCGCAAAGGTCCTCGCCCGGACCTCGGTGAGCGCATCGCGGAGGCGTTCCGCACGCGTTACGCCGAGCTGAAGGCCCTCGATCTACCTGCAGATACGATCTTCAAGCACCTTCAAGACTATGCCGGCATGAACGGCGAGCCGAAGCGACAGGGTGCAGCGCTCGCCGTCCTCGCCTATTTCTTCGATAACTGCGACATCTTCGAAGATACTCCCGCCTCCGGGAATCCGTCATGATCCTCCCGACCAAGCACGTACGTCCCGATCGCGCTCTCATCGGCGTCGGCGCCGAAGTACTCGATATCCTAAAGCGGCCGATGACCATGTCGCGGCTCTGGGACGAGGTCCGGGGCCGCCGTTCGGTGAATGCCCCCAACGCTCCGATCGACTATCAATGGTTTATTCTTTCGCTCGATTTCCTCTATACGATCGGCGCGATCGACTTCGACCGCGGCTTGGTCCGGAAGGTCGCGCTATGATTCGCCGGGTTGGCAGCGATCTAGCCTCATTCAAGACTCTGACCTTTAAACCCGGTCTGAACATCCTGCTTGCGGACAAAAGCGAAGGCGCTAACGATCGCCAATCCCGCAACGGCGCCGGCAAGACCAGCTTTGTCGAGCTGGTGCATTTCCTGTTTGGGGCTGATGCGCGCAAGGAGAGCATCTTTCGATCGGAAGAACTCGCGAAATGGAGCTTCGACGTCACGGTCGATGCGGCCGGGGAGACGATTTCAGCCGCACGGAGCGGAGCAAAGCCGAACTCGCTCCAGATCAATGGTCCCGTCGAAACTTGGCCCATCCCGCCCGAATTCGATACGAACGCGGGCGTGTACAAGATTTCGAACGAAAACTGGAAGACCAATCTGGGCAGACTTTGGTTCGGACTGGCGCTCTCGCCCGGCGACGACGCCGCGCGCTTCCAGCCCTCCTTTCGGTCCTTGTTCTCCTATTTCGCCCGCCGCCAACTCAGCGGCGGCTTTCAGCAGCCTATGCAACATTCAGCGCTTCAGCAAACTTGGGATCAGCAGGTCTCGATTTGCTACCTGCTCGGCCTCGACTGGGTAATTCCTGGCAAATTCCAGGAGTTGCGCGCTCAGGAGAAAGTGGCTCAAGAACTCCGCAAAGCAGCCAAGAGCGGCGATCTCGGTCGCTACTTCGGCAAGGCCGCCGATCTCCGAACCCGCCTGACCGTCGCCGATGCCCGCGCATTGAGACTACGCCAGCAACTAGCGTCCTTCGAAGTTGTAGCCGAATATAAGGAACTCGAGCGCGAGGCCAACGCGATCACACGCGAAATCGACGCGCTCAACGTGGAGAACGTCATCGACGGTGACCTGCTTCAGCAGCTTTGCGGCTCACTCAGCGAAGAGGCTGCGCCCGACCTCGGCGATGTCACTAAACTCTATGCCGAGGCCGGCGTGGTCCTGCCCGACATGATCCGCCGCCGCTTCGATGAAGTCGACCTGTTCCACCGCACGATCATCGAAAACCGCCGAGCCCATCTCAAGGCCGAAATCGCGTCCGCAGAAGCCCGTATCGCTGAACGTGACCAACGCACGACGGAGCGGGATCGGCGTCGCCGCCAGATCATGGCTGTGCTAAACTCGGGCGGTGCGCTGGAGCATTACACGAGCCTGCGTGAAGAAGCCGGCCGGGCCGAAGCCGAGGTGGAAGGCCTCCGCCAACGACTCGAAACCGCGGAGCGAATCGAGAGCACGAAGGCGGAACTCGACATTGAGCGCGCCAGTCTGACTAAGGCGCTACGCGATGATCTCCACGAGCGCGATGCCATCCTTCGCGAGGCGATCCTCGCCTTCGAGGCGCTGTCGGAATCTCTATACGAGAAGGCGGGCAGCCTCACTATCAACGACACCGCCAACGGTCCGCAGTTCGATGTCCATATCGATGGGCAGCGAAGCAAGGGCATCACCAATATGCAGATATTTTGCTTCGACTTGATGCTAACCAAAATCAGCCTAAAGCAGGGCCGTGGTCCTGGTTTCTTGGTGCACGACAGCCACCTGTTCGATGGCGTCGATGAGCGCCAAGTCGCCAAGGCGCTTCAGCTCGGGGCCGAGAGCGCCGAATCCGAGGGATTCCAGTACATCGTGACGATGAACTCCGACGTCCTGCCCAGGGAAGGCTTCAAGCCTGGCTTTGATATACGGGACCACGTGCTAGACACCAAGCTCACCGACGCGACCGATACGGGTGGTCTGTTTGGTCTTCGATTCAATTAGTCTACGCGGAACCACTTGCAGTCGGCGCGCTTCACTCGCCCGACATTGGTTGCGTGCCTATTGCGCCACTTCACGGTCGGCCACCATGGATTTCGGCGGGCCATCAAGCGTATCGCCGGGCAGCGAAGGCGACGCAACGCCTACGCGAGCCGCACCGCCACGGCTTGACCCGGACGGCAGGGGCCCGTTGGGCCGGCCGCACGATGATCGTTGGCGTGGTTTGGCGTGGTCGTCCCGCCTTGCCAAGTCCACCGGCGCCGTCTAGCAAGTCGCGCCGTCCGCGGCCCCACCCGTAATCGAAAAACCACGAGGCCTGTTTCGCCATGACCACGCAAAAGCTGCTCCTGCTTCCGGGCGACGGCATCGGGCCGGAGGTTATGGTCGAGGTGAAGAAGCTGATCGCGTGGATGAACGCGCACAGGCTGGGGTCGTTCGAAACTGAGGAGGGTTTGGTCGGGGGCGCTGCCTACGATGCCGAGAAGGTGGCCCTGACCGATGCCACCATGGCGATGGCGCGGCAGGCTGATGCGGTGATTTTCGGCGCCGTCGGCGGACCGAAATGGGACAGCGTGCCGTTCGAGGTGCGGCCGGAAGCCGGGTTGTTGCGGCTGCGCAAGGAGCTTGGCCTGTTCGCCAATCTGCGGCCGGCGATCTGCTATCCGGCGCTCGCCGAATCATCGAGCCTCAAGCGCGAGGTGGTCGACGGCCTCGACATCATGATCGTGCGCGAGCTCACCGGCGGGGTGTATTTCGGCGAGCCGAAAACCATTACGGACCTGGGCAACGGGCAAAAACGCGCCGTCGATACCCAGGTGTACGACACCTATGAAATCGAGCGCATCGCCCGCGTCGGCTTCGAGCTCGCCCGCCGGCGGCGCAACAAGCTGACCTCCATGGAAAAGCGCAACGTGATGAAGACCGGCGTGCTGTGGCACGAGGTGGTCAACCAGGTGCATGCGCGCGAATTCGCCGACGTGCAGCTTGAGCATCAGCTGGCGGACGCCGGGGCGATGCAGCTGGTGCGCTGGCCGAAGCAGTTCGACGTGATCGTTACCGACAATCTGTTCGGCGACGTGCTCTCGGATGTGGCGGCGATGCTCACCGGTTCGCTCGGCATGCTGCCGTCGGCCTCGCTCGGCGAGGTGGACGCCAAAACCAAGAAACGCCGGGCGCTGTACGAGCCCGTCCACGGCTCCGCCCCCGATATCGCCGGCAAGGGGCTGGCGAACCCGATCGCCATGCTGGCGTCCTTCGCCATGGCGCTGCGCTATTCGTTCGCGATGGCCAAGGAGGCGGACCTGATCGATCAGGCCATCGCGGCGACGCTGGCCAAGGGCCTGCGGACCAACGACATCCGCTCCGAGGGGACGACGCTGGTCGGCACCGCGGAGATGGGCGAGGCCGTCATCGGCGAGATTGAGCGGTTGGCGGGTTAGGTTTGGTTGGGCATCGCTGGGGGCGGCATTGAGGCGAGCGGCGTTGCCCGCCGTCAAGGCCCCTCACGCCGCCTTCCGGTTCGCGTCATCGTCGTCGCCGACGCTCGCTTTGCGCTGGGCCATTTCCGCGCCGGCGTCGGGGGGCAGCCGCGCAAACAGCAGGATCGAACTCGCGGAGATCAGCGACACCAGCAGGAACGCCGGCGGGAAATCCGCGGCCGAGAGCATCGACTTTCCGGTGACCCGCAGCATGGTTTCGAGGACCAGCGCGCCGACCGCGACGCCGACCGATTGCGAGAGCTGCTGCGCCACCGCCACCAGCGAAGTGGCGCGGCTCATGCGGCGCGGCTCGACCTCCGCGAAGGCGATGACGTTGACGCTGGTAAATTGCAGCGAGCGGAAAAATCCGCCGGCCAGCAAAATCGCGATCATCATTGGCACCGGCGTCGCGCGGGTGAAGATCGCGCAGGCGGCGAGCATTGCGGCGGCGATCAGGGCATTCCAGGTCAGCACGCTGCGGAACCCGACCCGGCGCAGGATGCGCGGCACCGCCGATTTCATCACCATGGCGCCGACCGCGCTCGACAGCGTGATGAGGCCGGATTGGAACGGCGTCATCCCGAAGCCCAGCTGCATCAGCAGCGGCAGCATGAAAGGTAGTGCTCCGGCGCCGATCCGGAAGATGAACCCGCCGACCACGCCGGCCCGGAAGGTCGGCAGCCCGAACAATGTGAGGTCGATCACCGGCGCCGCCATGCCGCGCGCGTGCATCACATAGGCGAAGGTCGATAGCGCGCCGGCAGCCACCAGGCCGGCCGCGATCACGCCCGGCACCAGGTTCATCCCCGTCACCGTCAGTCCGAACGCCAGTCCGCCGACCCCGCAGCCGATCAGCACCAGCCCGATGAGATCGAACGGCTCGCGGGCTTCACTCTTCAGATTCTCGAAAAACAGGGTCACCAGCGTGATGCCGAGGATCCCGATCGGAATGTTGATAAAAAAGATCCAGTGCCAAGTCGCGTAGGTGGTGATGAAACCACCGAGAGCGGGGCCCATCATCGGTCCGATCAGCGCCGGCATGGTGAGCAGCGCCATCGCGTTAACCAAATTGCGCTTGCCGACCGTGCGTACCAGCACCAGCCGCCCGACTGGTGACATCATGGCGCCGCCCATGCCCTGGAAAAACCGCGCGACCACGAAATGCGACAGCGCCCCGGACATCGCGCAGCCGATCGAACCGAGCATGAACACCGCAATGGCGGTACGAAATACCG
Organism: uncultured Alphaproteobacteria bacterium; assembly: GCA_963802745.1. GTDB lineage: Bacteria > Pseudomonadota > Alphaproteobacteria > Rhizobiales > Xanthobacteraceae > JAJPKK01. Next base: position 13,191 of record CAWDKL010000006.1, read on the forward strand.
TGCGGGCGCCGAAGCGGTCCGCCATCCAACCGCTCGCCGGAATGAAGATCGCCAGCGCCAGCAGGTAGGACGTGATCGCAAGCTTGAGTTCCAGCGGCGTCGATCCGATATCGGCCGCGATCGCCGGCAGCGAGGTGGCGATGACCGTGGAATCCATGTTCTCCATGAACAGCGCCACGGCGACGATCAACGGGACGAGGCGCTCGCGGGTCATGGATGATGGTACTCGGCGAATGAGGGTGCGTCACCGGATTGCGCCGGCGCGGCCAGTATATACATTGGGAACGAAGGATGCCGAGCCTCGGAACCCATGATTTATCTTATCGCAGTCGTCGTTCCCCCGCTGGGCCTGTTGCTCAACGGCCAGCCGTTGACGGCGGCATTCAACGCGGCGCTGGTCGTCCCGTGTTTTGTGCTCGGGTTCGTGTTCCACGCGCTGCTTTTGGTGCCGTCGCTGCACGCCGTTATCGCGGTGCACATGAAGCGCGAGGAGCGCCGCCATCGCGAAATCGTCGACGCCATCGAGCGTCAGGGTTCGCGGCCCGGATGGAAGCGATGAGGCCCTATCGGCTGCGATTTCATCGCCGGTTTCGCACCGCTGGCTGAATCTCCGCGATCAGATGTGGTATGAAGCATAGCAACCGGGAGCGGGAGCCGCTTCGCGGAAATTGGTGATGCTCGGGACCCTCAGACGCCGCCCATGCGGCCCGGCGTAGACTCAAATGGAACTGGCTTAGCGAGGTCGGGAGCGTCCGCTCGTCCCGTCGGCGCCAGGTGGCAACAGGGAGGACACCACATGCGAATCCTGCGCAAGCACAGCCATTCCGTCCACCGCGCCCTCACGGCCGCCGTCGTTCTGCTCGGGTGCGCCGCGCCCAGCCGCGCCGCCGAGACCACCTACGCGCGCCTGCTCAATCCCGAGCCGCAGAACTGGCTGACCCACCATCACGACTACAGCGCGCAGCGGTTTTCCCCGCTCGACACGATCAACCGCACCAACGTCAAGGGCATGCGGCTGTTGTTCGCTGTGGCGCTTGGCGGCACCTCCAAGGACGATAGCCTTGAGGCGACGCCGCTGGTCGAGGACGGCTTCATGTACATGGCCGACAGCTCCGGGATCGTCACCAAGATCGACGTACGCTCCGGCACCGCCGGGCCGATCCTGTGGAAGATGGACCCCGGCCAGGGCAAGCCCGACCGTGACCGCGGCGTCGCGCTGTGGGGCAATCTTGTAATTTCGGTCACCGGCTATGACGGCCGCGTCATCGCGACCGACAAGGAGACCGGCCGGGTCGTGTGGGACAAGAACCTGCTCGATGCCCAGGAGAAAGGTCTCACCGAACTCAGCGCCGCGCCACTGGCGCTGAAGGACATCGATCCTGGTGCCGGCGTCGGGCGGCGACCACGGCACCCGCAGCTGGCTCGCCGCGCTCGACCCACTCACTGGCGCGGTGCGGTGGCGGACCTATTCGGTGCCGGCGCCGGGCGAACCGGGAGCTGAGACCTGGAAGGACAGGAACAACGCCTGGCAGACCGGCGGCGGCGCCTTCTACAGCACCGGCTCCTACGATCCCGCCCTCAATCTCACCTATTGGGGGTCGGGCAATCCGGTGCCGGGGTTTGACGCCTCCTACCGGCCGGGCGACAATCTCTATACCAACAGCGCGCTCGCCTTCGACGCCGCGACCGGCAAGATCAAATGGTTTCACCAATACACGCCCAACGACACCCGCGACTATGACGAGACCGGCAGCCACATCATCATCGATTCCAAGGTCAACGGCGAGGACCGCAAGCTGCTGTTCCACCCCGGCCGCAACGGTTTCGCCTACACTTTCGACCGCATCAACGGGCAGTTCCTGAAAGCTGTGCAGACCGTGAAGGAGGTCAACTGGACGCGCGGCATCGATCCAAAGACCGGCCGGCCGCTCGACTACGATCCGACGAAGGATGTGCAGGTCTATGCCGCCGCCGCAAATTCGGTGGAAGACAAGGTGGCGCGCCGGGTCTGCCCCAACATCGCCGGCGGCACCAATTTCTGGCCGTCGTCCTACAGCCGGGCTACGGGCCTGCTGTACGTGCCGGTGCAGGAAGGCTGCAGCCGCATCACCACCGACACCAGCGCCCATGTGATCGGCCGGATCACCGGCGGCGCCGGTGGCGAGGCCGGCCCCGTCAGCGGTGCCCTGCTCGCCATCGACCCGGGCTCGGCCGAGGTGAAGGGCCGCGTCGCGCTGCCCTATCCGAACCCGGCAGGCGCGCTGACCACCGCCGGCGGTATCATGGTGACCGCCATGATCGACGGCACCGTGCTCGCCTATGACGACCGCACGTTCGAAGAACTTTGGCGCATCAATGTCGGCAGCGGCTTCAACGCCGCGCCGATGACTTTTGCGGTGGGCGGTAAGCAGTATATCGCCATCGCCTCTGGCCTGTGCTGCGACGGCCGCGGCGCGCCCTTGCCGCGCAACAGCCGCGGCCGGGTCGCCCGCACGCCGGAACTGCGCCTGCAGGGCAACGCCAATGTGGTGTGGGTGTTCGGGCTGTGAGGATGGCGTAGGATGGGTTGAGTTGTTGCGAAACCTATCCAACGGTGTAGGCAGGGACGATATCCATGCACACTGACCAACCGGTAACGCTCGTGTTACTTGGCTGCCATGCTCCACGTTCGCTATTATGAAACTGTAGATGGACGCAGCCCCTACGCCGATTGGTTTGCGTCGCTCGACCCGGTGGCCCGCGCGAGAGTGTCGGTGGCAATCGTCCGGATCGGGCACGGCAATCTTTCCAACGTCAAGCCAGTTGGCGAGGGCGTGCTCGAATACAAAATAAATGTTGGTCCTGGTTATCGCTTATATTTTGGGCGTGACGGCGACGAACTGGTCATCTTGCTCGTCGGTGGAACCAAGCGGCGGCAAAGGCGGATATCGAAGACGCCATGCAATTCTGGCGAGCATATAAGAATGCCAAACGGGCCGACTGAGGACGGAGGACACCAATGCCGACCGGAAGCTTCGCGGATCTGATGCAACGTCACCTGGCGCAAGACCCTGCCTTTGCGGAAGCGTTGCTGCGCGACGGCATTGAAGCGATGCTGGGCGGCGACGTCGAGACCGGCAAGACCATCCTGCGCGAATACATCAAGGCAACGGTGGGATTTGAAAAACTCGGCCACATCACCGCCTTGCCGCCAATGAGTCTGATCCGGATGTTCGGTCCTCGCGGCAATCCACAAGCAAAACATCTCTTTAACGTCATTGGGCACTTGCAAGAACGAGCCGGGCTGCACCTCGTCGTGACGCTGGCGGCCAGGCCCACAAATACACGAGAAGCCGGAATGCCGCCAACCAAAAGAGCGACGGGAATCCGCAAATCCAAGCCGGGACTAGCGCCTCACAAGGCCGCATAGGCGGAGGCAGGCTTGTGAAGCCCTCGCGCTGGATACGAGCCCACTTTGGCATCCTCGCGTCGAGAACACCGATGGGCGGCGTTTCGAGGAGTGGTTGTGATGATGATCAAATCAATGATGGGATCGACGCGGATGATGTGTTTAGCCGGCATGGCCTCGCTCAGCGCCGGTCTCGGCCATGCCGCCGAAAGCTTCCGCGTCGAGGAAGCGACCATCGCCGGCATCCATCAGGCGATGGCGGATCGGTCGCTCACCTGCCGGCAACTGGTGCAGGCCTATCTGGACCGCATCGTCGCCTATGATCACAACGGACCGGCGCTCAATGCGATCCTGACACTCAATCCGAAAGCACTCGCCGAGGCCGATGCCCTCGACGTTCGACTATGCGCGGTCCGGCCCGGCCGGACCGCTCCACTGCATCCCGCTGGTGCTGAAGGACAACTACAACACCGCCGACATGCCGACGACCGGCGGTTCGGCATCGCTCGCGGGCGCGCAGCCCAATGCGGATGCGTTCGTGGTTGCCAAGTTGCGCAAGGCCGGGGCGATTATTTTGGCTAAGGCTAACATGCACGAATTCGCCTCTGGCGGCATAACGGTGAGTTCGCTTGGCGGTCAGACCCGCAACCCCTATGATTTGTCCCGCACGCCCGGCGGTTCGAGCGGCGGCACCGGCGCGGCGGTGGCGGCCAATTTCGCCTTGGCCGGCACCGGCAGCGACACGGTGAATTCGATCCGCTCGCCGGCCTCCGCCAATGCGCTGGTCGGCATCCGGCCGACCAAGGGGCTCATCAGCCGCGCCGGCATCATGCCGGTGTCGGAGGCTCAGGACGCCATCGGGCCGATTGCTCGCACGGTGGCGGATGCCGCCCGTCTGCTCGAGGTCATGGCCGGCTATGATCCGAACGATCCCGCGACCGCGTGGAGCGTCGGCCAGGTGCCGGCGGGCTATGGGGCGTTTCTCGCCGCCGGCGGGCTGAACGGCGTGCGCATCGGCGTGCTGAAAACCTTGTTCGGGTTGAAGCCGGAGCACCGGGAGGTCAATGCCGTGATGGCCGGTGCCGTCGATGACCATGCGAAACGTCGGGGCGCAGATAATCGAGATCGAGGAGCCCGCCCTCGACGCCGACAAGCTCATCGCCGAAAACGACGTCCAGAAATACGAGCTCAAAACATCGCTCAATGCCTATCTGGCGACGATACCCAACGCTCCGTCGCGGTCGCTCGCCGCTATCATCGCGTCCGGCAAATTCCACAAACCCTCGCTCGAAACCACGCTGAGGAATGCCGAGGCGTTTCGCGACGGCATGGCGGAAGGCGATTACAAGGAGCGGCTGTTGCGCCATCAGCGAGTACGGCAGGCGGTCATGACCGTGATGGCGGACCATCAGCTCGATGCGCTGGTCTACCCGTTGCAGAAGCGGCTCGTGGTGCCGATCGGCGAACTCAATCAGGCGGACCGCAACGGCATTTTGGCGGCGGTGACGGGATTCCCGGCCATCACGGTGCCGGCTGGGTTCTCGGCGCCCACCGCGCAGGCGCCGCTCGGCGTACCGGTCGGGATGGACATTCTCGGCCGTCCGTGGAGCGAGGGCAGGCTGATCCAGATCGCCCAAGGTTTCGAGCAGGCGGCGGCCGTGCGCAAGCCGCCGCTCAGCGCGCCGCCGCTAGGGCAGGCTGCGCCGAGGTAGATACCGCCACGGTGGAACCGAACGGCGGCAACGGCGGCAGGATAGCCCCTTACGCGGCCGACAGCCTAATGTGAACCTTGCTGCCGGTCGCCTCGGCGTAGCGCAGCAGAGTCTTGGTGCTCGGCAACGTGCGCCCGCTCTCCAGCCGGACGATGGTGGATTGGCTGGTCCCCATCCGGGCGGCCAGTTCGGCCTGGGAGAGGCCGGCCCGCAGACGCGCCCTGACCAACTCGGCTGAAATCTCGAACTCCGGGCGCGCGCTTCGTAGGCGGCCTTGACCTCGGGATCGGCCAGCAACCGCGCTTTGATCTCTGTGAAAGGAATGCTCATGCGATCTTCTCCGGCGCTGCGGCGCGCGTTCGATCTCGGCGTGCGGACAGTACGAGCCGCGATATGCCCAGCGAGCACATGCAGGCAAGTCACGGCTGTCACCGGCATCGCCAACTGATATAAGGCGCCTCCATCGGACAGGGACGGCGTAGGGTGGGTTTCGCTTCGCTCAACCCATGCTGCAAGATCGCAAAATCCCGAGGAGGAACTTCATGATGACCCCATCCATCCCGCCCCGTTCTATGGCGGGCAGCCTCATCGCTCCGCTTGCCTGCATCCTGATGGCCGGCACTGCAGCGGCGGCCGACGTGACCTACGAGCGCCTCGTCAATCCCGAGCCGCAGAATTGGCTCACCGTGCACCACGATTACGGGGCGCAGCGGTTCTCCCCGCTCGCCATCATCAACAAGGGCAACGTCAAGGGCCTGAAGCTCGCCTTTGCGGTCGGGGTCGGCGGCACTCCAACAACGAGAGCCTGGAGGCGCCGCCGCTGGTCGAGGACGGCTTCATGTACATGGTCGACAGCTGGGGCATCGTCTCCAAGATCGACGTGCGCTCCGGCACGGCGGGGCCGATCCTGTGGCAGATGAATCCGAAGCTGGAGCGGCAGGACCGTAACCGCGGCGTCGCGCTGTGGAACAATCTTGTCATTTCCGTCACCGGCTATGCGGGCCGGGTGATCGCGACGAATAAGGAAACCGGCCAGGTGGTGTGGGACAAGAACCTGCTCGACCAGGCGGATCTGGAACTCACGGCGGCGCCGCTGGCGCTGAAGGACGTGGTGCTGATCGGCGGCTCGGGCGGCGACCGGGGACTGCGCAACTGGCTTGCCGCACTCGACCCGAAAACCGGCGAGATCAAGTGGAAGACCTTCTCGATCCCGGCACCGGGCGAGCCGGGCAGCGAGACCTGGAAGAATCCGGGGTCGTGGCAGACCGGCGGCGGCGCGTTCTACGGCACCGGCGCCTACGATCCGGCACTCAACCTCACCTATTGGGGAACCGGAAACCCGGTGCCGGCATTCGACGCCACCTTCCGTCCCGGCGATAACCTCTATACGTCGAGCGCCATCGCGTTCGATGCCGCGACCGGAAAAATCACCTGGTATCATCAATATACGCCCAACGATAATCGTGATTACGATGAAACCGGCAGCCACATCATCGTCGATACCAAGGTGAACGGCGAGGACCGTAAAATCCTGACCCATGCCGGCCGCAACGGTTTCGCCTATTCGTTCGACCGCATCAACGGGCAGTTCCTCAAGGCGGTGCAGACGGTGCGCGTGGCGAACTGGACCAAGGGCATCGACCCCAAGACCGGCCGGCCGGTCGAGTATGATCCCAGCTAAGGATATCCAGCTCTATGCGGAGCCGGCAAGTACGGTGGGCGACAAGATCGCGCGCCGCATCTGTCCGGAGGTCGCGGGCGGCACCAATTTCTGGCCGCCCTCTTTCAGCCGCGCGACCGGCCTGCTCTATGTGCCGACCCATGAGGGCTGCAGCCAGGTCACGCCCGACGCCACCGCGCATGTGAAGGGCAAGTTCTTCGGCGGCGCCATCGGGGACGGCGGCCGCGTCTTCGGCGGCCTCGTCGCGCTCGATCCGGGTTCGGGTGAGATCAGGAAGCGCGTCGATTTGCCCTATGCGAATTCCGCCGGCGTGCTGTCGACCGCGGGCGGCATCGTGGTGACGGCGCTGATCGACGGCACCGTGCTCGCCTATGACGACCAGACGCTCGATGAACTGTGGCGCATCAATGTGGGTTCCGGCTTCAACGCGCCGCCGATCACTTACGCCGTGAACGGCAAGCAATACATCGCGATCGCCTCCGGCCTGTGCTGCGCCGGGCCGGGTGCTGCGCCGGCCCGCAACACCCGTGGCCTCATCCCCCGCACTCCCGAGCTGCGCAACCAGGGCAACGCCACGGTGGTGTGGGTGTTCGGTTTGTGAGGACCGCATAAAACGGATGGCACGGGATAGGTTGAGCGCTTGCGAAACCCATCCCGTCGCGCCACGTCAAAGTCGACGGGTTTTTTGCGTTTCATCGGCGCGCCACGGTCACGGCCGCTTCCGGGCCGCCAACGAACAACAAAAGCCGCAGGCGCCGCTGGACGTTTCACATATCTTGAATTTCGCTCTCCTTATTTTGTCTCGGGCCGGCCCTTAGCGCATCTGGCCCAGGAACTCTGGATAAAGCGCCTTCCAAAAAACGCATCTGTGTTCCACTTGCGAATTATACTGACCTAGCGCTACCGGATCGAGGCGCATCACAGTCGTCTCCGGATTGGGAGATATTGACCAAACCGGAGCCCCATCGGAAGCTGGGAAACCGTTACGCGCAAAGCTCGTCCAATAATCCAACATTTTTTCGGCGAGTTGCCGTGACCGGGGAGCAAGGTCGGGTCCATTAATTTTTGTCGTATTGTCGAAATTGGGGAAAAAATAATTGAGTTCGCTCGAGTGAACGGCTCCCATTGGGAAGCCGGGATCGGGGATAGCTGGAATGCCCACCCCGAGCACCGGAGCGCTTTGGTCAGTAAACTCCCACTGATAGATTGGCTGATTTGGTATGAAATCATGCATCGACTGCGCTGTATCAAGATAAAGACAATTATTCAAGCCGAGCAATGTCGTGAAGTCGGACATGATCTTTCCTCGGAGTGCCGGTGCTGCCGATGGAGGAGACAAGGCATTTAGATTTTGCGCACCATACTCATTCGAAATGGCAGCTGCGACACCGTTCTTCGGGTACAATTTGCTTAGCCATGTTCCGAAGTTCGCGTAAGTTGTGCAATAACTTGGATCGGTGAAACAAGCCTGTTGATCGTACCCGACATAGACATTAACCTCATCATGTGTGCCGCCAAAAAGCATTGGGAGCTTCATTACCTTCGCGCTTTTTAACGCATCGGCGAAAGACCGGGGTGCCGCTACTGTGCTGCCGATTTTTGGAACAAAAGCCGTCGTGTCAGCATCGGCGACAGCCGTTTGGGCATCAAGCAGAGTTTGAATCGGTGCTTGTTGCAAGCAGGTAAGAGCGCTTAAGTTTGTGCAATCGTATTGCGGGTTCTCCTTAAGCTGTTGTCGTACAAATGCTTCTACCCGCAACCCCACAGCAAAACCTTCTTCTACCGTCTGCATTGGAAATAAACAGCCCGCACTATGGATCGACGCTTTATGGAAGAGGCCGATCACGCCTTCCGGAGTAGCGACATGAACACAACTCGACCCTCCACCGGCAAATTCGCCCATGAGCATTACATTACTTTGATCGCCCCCGAAAGCTGCGATGTTGCGTTGAACCCAACCCATGGCGAAGCGCTGATCGACAAGCCCTAAGGCCCCGTTGGTTGTCGGAGGGAAATCCGGATGCGACATAAACCCCAGTGCACCAAGGCGATAATTAGACGAAACGACGACGACTCGCTTTGCCGCTAACCAGTCAAGACGATAGAGGCTGGAGGCACCCCCGACAAACGCGCCACCATGAATCCAAAAAATAACAGGGAGCTTTTCACCGGGGCGAAGATCGCTCGGTATGGTTACGTTGATAGTCAGACAATTTTCATTATTGCTCGCCTCGGTTAAATTGAAACGAGCGACTTGAGGACAAGCACCTCCGAAATTTGTGGCGTCAAATGTTGTTGTCCAAGCATCCGGTATTTGTGGATCAGCCCAACGCAACGCTCCGGTCGGCGCGGCGGCAAAGGGAATCCCTCTAAATTCCGCTACACCGTTTCTTATGACCCCTTGAACAGGACCCCGATCCGTGTTAACAATCCGTGTGCGTGGCAGGGACTGAGCTTCGGCTGGGGAAGTAATGATCAACCCAAACAACATCGACCAGACACTTAATCTATTCATCTTGATGCCCCTCTAATTGAGCTGCCCACCCGAAGTTAGATGCCGGAGTTTAATTTGCTCTTGGTCTGTACGCCCAGCGATCCGCAATCGCCGGGCTTTTATAGTTAAACAGGCGATAGGATGGGTCTTCGTTGAGGCTTCGCCAGCCTTTACTTCGCGCGTTTTGTTCCGTAGGGAAGAACACGGCCGTTCCTATGGCGCGAGGGGAAGGGCGTTGTCAAGGCCGCTGCCTCGGAGCCGCGCCGGCGGCCAGTGAAGTCGGCTGAAGCCAGCTCTGAAGGCAGTGCAGGTGAGGGAGGGAAACGGCCGCCGTTTCGATTGTATTTTGGCAGGGGCCAACCTGCATCGCGAGCGCTTCGTTCCTACCGGTCCATTGAACCGCACATTGCCGCCGTAACAAATGCCAACACGTGCGGCGCCGCTTCCGCTGCTTCCTCCCTCGTCTCTGTGGATTTTGCGCGTTGGAAGGGGCAAGCTACGGAGCCGCAAGTATCCCCTCAGTTCTAAAATCCCCATCGAATCAATAGGATGAGAATTCTATGTTGCCAGTTTCACCCTTTGTTTTCATTGACATTTTCAAAAATGAGGGATTCCTGAGCTACGGGACAGCGTGCGCCCGCGCCTTCGGCCGCTTCGTATGCAGGCGACTGTTGGCGCTTGCCGGCCCGACATTTTTGTCATGCTTCGAACCATGCGAGAGTAAAGAGGGCGGAGGATAAGCCCTTGCGAAACCCATCGCAGGACCAAACCAGCCAGCAAAATTCCGAGGAGGAAACCATGATGACCCTATCTACCCCGCGCCGTTCCGTGGCACGCGGCCTGCTCGCCCCATTCGCGTGCGCCCTCATGGCCGGCACGGCAGCCGCTGCCGACGTCACCTATGAGCGGCTCGTCAATCCGGAGCCGCAGAACTGGCTCACCATCCATCACGACTACACCGGGCAGCGCTATTCGGCGCTCGACACCATCAACAAGGGCAACGTCAAAAACCTAAAACTCGCCTTCGCAGTCGGGCTCGGCGGCACCTCGAACAACGAGAGCCTGGAAGCCACGCCGCTGGTTGACGACGGCTTCATGTACATGGTGGATAGCTGGGGCGTGGTGTCGAAGATCGACGTGCGTTCCGGTACGTCGGGGCCGATCCTGTGGCAGATGAACCCAAAGCTGGAGCGGCAGGACCGCAATCGCGGCTTGGCGCTGTGGAATAACCTTGTCATTTCGGTCACCGGCTATGCGGGCCGGGTGATCGCGACGAATAAGGAAACCGGCACCGTCGTGTGGGATAAAAATCTCCTCGACCAGCCGGACCTGGAACTCACCGCCGCCCCGCTCGCCCTGAAGGATGCCATCGTGGTCGGTGGTTCCGGCGGCGATCGTGGCCTGCGCAACTGGGTGGTTTCGCTCGATCCCAAGACCGGCGACATCCAGTGGAAGACATTTTCGATCCCCGGCCCCGGCGAGCCCGGCAACGAGACCTGGAAGACCAACAATTCGTGGCAGACCGGCGGCGGCGCCTTCTACGTGACCGGCTCCTACGACCCCGCCACCAACCTGACCTATTGGGGCTCCGGCAACCCGGTGCCGGCCTACGACCCGAGCTACCGGCTCGGCGACAATCTTTATACCTCCAGCGCGATCGCGTTCGACGCCGCCACGGGCAAAATTCGGTGGTACCACCAGTATACGCCGAACGACGACCGCGACTACGACGAAACCGGCAGCCACATTATCATCGACACCAAGATCAATGGAGAGGATCGCAAGATCCTGGCCCATGCCGGCCGCAACGGCTTCCAGTACTCGTTCGACCGGCTCAACGGCCAGTTCCTCAAGGCGACCCAGCACGTCAAGGCGGTCACCTGGACCAAGGGCATCGACCCCAAGACCGGGCACCCGCTCGAATACGATCCCACCAAGGATATCCAGATCTATGCCGAGACCGCCGCGGTAGGGCGTGGACAAGTCGCAGCGCTCGGTATGCCCGACCATTGCGGGCGGCACCAATTTCTGGCCGCCTTCCTATAGCCGCCGGACCGGCAATCTCTACATCCCGACCCATGAGGGCTGCTCGCAGATCACGGTCGATACCAGCGGCCATGTGAAGGGCCGGTTCAACGGTGGCCGCGCCGGCGGTGACGGCGTGGTCACCGGATCGCTGGTGATGCTCGATCCGTCGAGCGGCGAACTCAAAAAACGCGTGGACCAGCCCTACCCGAATTCCGCCGGCGTGCTTTCGACCGCAGGCGGCATCGTGGTGACGGCGCTGATCGACGGCACCATCCTCGCCTATGACGACCAGACGCTCGACGAGTTGTGGCGCATCAATGTCGGCTCCGGCTTCAACGCTCCGCCGATGACTTATGCCGTGAACGGCAAGCAGTACATCGCCATCGCCTCGGGCCTGTGCTGCGCCGGCCCCGGTGCCGCGCCGGTGCGCAATACCAGGGCAAATGTTGCCCGCAACCCCGACCTGCGCAATCAGGGCAACGCCACCGTGGTGTGGGTGTTCGGGCTGTGAGCGCAAGGTAGCGTCGAGGCGCTGCCTGATCGTGCCGACGATGTCGTCGCCATAACCTGGATCGCGGCGGGGACATCGCGGCCGAACTGATCGGGATCGGGCGTCGTCTATGGCAGTGTCGTCGGCGCTGTGATGGTATTTCTGTGGTTGGGCGCCAAGAAAGCCGATAGGTTATCAATGCCAGAAGCACGAGGCGATCTTTTAATCGGCATATTCCTCGGTGCTACTGGCGGTAGCCATCGGAGCGCGGCTATTTGACTTCAATCATGTAGTGCCGCTTGCTTAGAAAGCCTGATGGGAAGATCACCTCCGCGCTGGCGGAGTCCATACCGGTATAGCCGGGCTCGGGCTCATAGGTGACGACCACGCCATCGCTCCTGCGCTTGTTGCACTCGGCACGCACGTTTGTCGCCGCGAAATTCGTGAAGCCGGTGCTGTTCTCGACTACGATTCGGCCATGCTGCGGCTGCTGCACGATATAGATTGTGGAATAGCCCACCGAGGTACAATCCGGATTGATATCGGCCAAAAAGTCGAGGCGAACCGTGTGGTCGGCCACCACGTAGCGCTTGATCTCGACCGTCGTTGGGGCGGCAGGCGCCGCGGGAGCTGGGGCCGGAGCCGGGGCCGCAACTGGGGCTGGGGCGCGACGGGCGGCCGATTGGGCTGCGCACGTCGGCCGTGACGCTGCGATCATCGGCACGACGACCGCGGCTAACACGGCCGGTACCGCTACCGAAATGCGCATGTTTCTCCTCCGTAATTCACGCGCCTGCAAAAGTCTGCCGCGTCAACGCCTTTGGCAACGGACGTCGAAGCGCTTATTTGACCTCGATTGCATAGTGAAGCTTGCTGAATGATCCCGACGCGTAGATGACCTCCAGGTCGACGGAGTCGATGCCGGTATAATCCGGCTCCGGCTGGTAGGTGACGATGACACCGTCGGAGCGTTGCTTGTTGCAGTCCACCCGCGGATTGTTCGCCGGGAAATTGGTGAAGCTGGTGCCGTTTTCGACCACGATCCGGCCGTGGTTTGGCTGCTCTCCGACACGAACGGTCGCGAAGCCGATCGACGAGCAATCCGGGTAGATCGAATAGAAAAAGTCGAGACGCACCGTATGGTTGGCGGCTACGAAGCGCTTGCGCTCGAGTGTCGCCGGTGCGGCCGGCGATGGTAAAGCCTGCGCGAGGGGGGCGGCGGTGCCTGGCTTCGGTTCAGTCGGCCGCGCCGTCGCGACTGCGGCGGGGAGGGGAGTTGGTCGGGTGGACGCGTTGTCACTATTCCGGCGGAAGGCATAATTATTCGTGTTCACATTGGTGAGCACTGCGGTCATTTCACGTGCGATCTTGGACTCAATCGCCGGATCGCAGGTCTGATGATCGACATGCGAGACGAATTCACGGTGTGCTGTTAGTGTTCGCCCTTCCACCCGGAACGTCGCCTGGTAGCTGAAGGTCGCGTTTTCGATCTTTACCGGCTGTGGCGCAACCGGCGTGGGCAATCCCGGATCGAAATTTGCCTCGATCTCTTCGATCTGGCGCCCCGCAAAGCAAGTGAAAGCAATCTTGCGGCCGGCAAGTCTAGTGCCGAGCAGGAACATTCCGGGCCGCGCCGTCGGTGACAGGCCGAGCGGAATCGAGGCCCGCCCACCCGGTGCTGGGGTCCTGAACTTGTCGTTTAGGGTGAAGCTCACCTCGATCATCGCCGGATCGCTCGTGGCAGCCGCAGAGCCAATATCGAACCGGCCAGTGCCGGGAGTATTGGTTTTCGCCAGCATAAGCCGGGTGGCATTATCAGTGCCGACCGTCTGCGCAGCCGCCGCAACTGCTCGCACCGCTTGGCCGAAAAATCCTGTGCCGCTTCCTGCGGTCCGTCCCGTCAGGGTGCCGTCGCGTGCGATCGCAATGGTGGTATGCACGCTGGCGACGTGGTCCTCGGGCTTCATCGCCGGGATACGGGCCAGCACGGCGCCCGTGGACGACACCCGAACGACCGGCTTGTCATAGCTTTCCACCGCCAACACGCCGAATGCCGCAAGTTGTACAGTCGGATCATCATACAGATCGAATTCAGGCAGATACAACATAACGTGGTTGAGTGACACCATCGTCGGCGGTTCTGGCAGCGTGTAGGCGTTACCCTGATTGAGCAGTACCTGTTCGCTGGCAATGCCCTTGGCGGCCAGCAGCGCCGACATCAAGGTCGCCTTGTCCTTGCAGTCGCCGAACTTATTGTGCAGAACGCTCGCGGCGTCGTTGGGTACGACACGCCCGACGGCAAGCAAGACCGCGACATAGCGGACGTTCTTCTTGATCCAGGCGTCGATCGCCATCGCCTGGTCGCGGCGGTCCACGACACCTTTGGTGATCTCCTCGGCGAGCGCGGCGATCTCCGGCGTCACCGTCGCCTTGGGCAGGGCTGCGGCGGCATAGGCGCCCCCCATCTCAGCGTAGGACTTGAAGGTCGAGATCAACACCAGCGGATCGACGTCGGACGGCGCCACCGCGCGCTCCTCCGGCAATTCGAACGAACGCTTTTCCAGCGTAATCGTGTGACGGCGCATGTCGCCATGGTCGCCGACAGCATCTTCGACTCGATCTTTGAAAGCGCTCCCGATGGCCTTGACCTGGAGATTGAGCTCGGCTGGAGCTTCGACCACAATCTCTGCCGACGCGACCGGCACGGCCCGCGGAAACGAGTTCCGCGTAGAAGAACTGTCCCGGGAACAGGCCCTGCAAAGTCTCCTTATGTCCGGTCCACACCAGCGTATCGCCGACCTGCACATCCTGGAAAATCACGGTGCGCTGCTTAAGGTCCCTCGCGAAGGTGGCCTGCAAGCCCGTCGCCGCATCGCGGGTGATGATGTTGGCGGGATCGACCGGGATCTTGGTGCCGTCGGGTTTTTCCGTGAAAGCCTCGACGGTTTCCAGGGTTTCCATGCCCTCCACAAAGGTTGCGGATTGCTGGCTCAGCAGGCCCAGTGCGAACGGTGTCAAAATCTTCAGCCGCCTCGTAAACAGATCGGTCGCAGTGCGGTCGGCCCTAACCGTGAGGTGGCTGGTATAGGTGAGGGTATATGGAAGCTGCGGGGTGGCGGCCCGTGGTGCCGTCGCCGTTGGGGCCGCAGGTATCGGGACCGCAGGTACTTGGGATTCCGGTACCGGGACTGCAGGTACCTGACCCGGAAGTACCTGACCGGGAAGTACCTGAGACAGTATTTGGCGCGACTCGGTTCGATCGGCTCCGACCGCGGCTTGGTTCAACTCCAAGCAGGCCGGCCATAATACCGACCGGCAGCACCGCCCAGAAAATATTGACGCAAGCGCCTGCGGCTGATTTTCGCGGCAAAACCAATTCCGGTCCAATGAGTTGCCGCCCGAGCCGGCGCTGCCCGGATGCGCCGACCGAACCGGACGCAACGGACGCGTCGATCCGTTTCAGCATAGCCGTCGTCGCGTGAAGAACGGCGTCACAGCGAAAATAATTGTATCTCATGGCTGTCCTCCTGCGCCATGTCCCGGTCCCGCAGCCGGTCTAAGTAAAGTAGGGCTAGCGGGCTACTAGGCTTGGCGCCCCTGAATGCGATTTGCTTAGTGTACCCTAGAAAGGCTGGGTGTTCGCAGCCGCGTGTCGCTTGCCCGATTGGTATCGATCGGAGCAAATTCGGTTCAATGGATGCGCGATCGCGGTCCTGATAGATCTTGTTGTTGAGGTCGGTCGATCGCAGCACGCGGGACGCCGGCCGACCCCGACCTCACGACGATAGGGCTCGGAAACCTCGATGATTTCCCAATCGACGATGTCCTTCCGGCAAAAATCCTCGAAATCGCCTAGCATCTGCCTCCCCCATTCTATTCGAACATTGTGGGTGAAGTCGTAACCCACTGCAATATCGGCCTCCTAGCGCTTGGCACGGTATGACGGGTCATCGTCCGGCGCCAGAACTTTAGTTAGGCGGGATTGTGGGCTGTTCCGCCCGGGCAGATTTTGCGGCACATGGATGCGTTCGGTTTTCGATTGATCGGTTCCGGCCCCCCAAAGACCTCATTCGTCGAAAAAAGAGGCACCGGGCAGGTCGGATCATCTCCCGATATTTCATAGCCGCGACCGATGATTTCCATCACGGCATTGTCGGCTATGCGGAACTGGCGGCGGCGGGGTGCGGGCTGCGCAAGTCCGGCTCCGAGATCGCATAGCGGTCGGGACCATGCTCAAGAGGAATACTGCATTTAATAAGATGAGGCGGACTGAAATGGCCGCGCCTGCGAAAATCGTGACGGTACCGCTGAAGCCGCCGGTCGATGCCGGTGCTGCGCCGGCCGCCGCCATCCGCGCTGAGTGATGGCAGCGATCGCCGCTTGCGGCGATGCGGCATCGAATTCGCGGAATCGATACAGGAAATGGGAGTTGGACCGCGCCAATGGAAAAGCCGGTCCGCGTCAGCTTTGCGCCATGGCCCGCAATCCTGTAAAAGCCGGCGCACAACCGAGGCGCCGGAGCTTACATGACTGCCATTGTGGATATCATCGGCCGCGAAATTCTCGATAGCCGCGGCAATCCGACCGTGGAGGTCGATGTGGTGCTGGAAGACGGCAGCCTCGGGCGCGCCGCGGTGCCGTCCGGCGCATCGACCGGCGCCCACGAGGCCGTGGAATTGCGCGACGGCGATAAGCAGCGCTATCTCGGCAAGGGTGTGCGCAAGGCGGTCGATGCCGTCAACGGCGAGATTTTCGACGCCATCGGCGGCATGGATGCCGAAGCCCAGATCAAGATCGACGAAATCATGATCGGCCTGGATGGTACGCCGAACAAAGCGCGCCTCGGCGCCAATGCCATCCTGGGCGTGTCGCTGGCAATCGCCAAGGCGGCGGCCGCGGCGAGCGGTTTGCCGCTCTACCGTTATGTCGGCGGGGCGTCGGCGCGGCTGCTGCCGGTGCCGATGATGAACATCATCAACGGCGGCGTGCACGCCGACAACCCCATCGATTTTCAGGAATTCATGATCATGCCGGTCGGCGCTGCCGACTTCGCCGAAGGCTTGCGCATGGGCGTCGAGGTGTTCCAGACCTTGAAGAAAGCCCTGCGCGACGCCGGTCACAATACCAATGTGGGCGACGAGGGCGGCTTCGCCCCCAATTTGCCGTCCGCGGATGCGGCCATCGGGTTCGTCATGACCGCCATCGAGACCGCGGGATACCGGCCGGGAGACGATATTGTTCTGGCGCTCGATTGCGCATCCACCGAATTTTTCCGCAACGGCGCCTATCACTATGATGGCGAGGGTAAGGTGCGCCCCATCGACGCGCAAGTGAGTTACCTTGCAGACTTGGTGCGTCGCTATCCGATCGTGTCGATCGAGGATGGCATGGCGGAAGACGATTTTGACGGCTGGAAAGCGCTCACGCAAGCTGTCGGGTCGCGATGCCAGCTGGTCGGCGACGATCTGTTCGTCACCAATGTGAAGCGGCTTCATGACGGCATCGAACGCGGCCTCGGCAATGCGATCCTGATCAAGGTCAACCAGATCGGGACGCTCACCGAAACGCTCGCCTCCGTGGAAATGGCGCACAAGGCCGCCTACCGCTGCGTCATGTCACACCGCTCCGGGGAAACCGAGGATGCGACGATCGCGGATCTCGCCGTGGCAACGAATTGCGGACAGATCAAGACCGGCTCGCTCGCGCGCTCCGACCGCACCGCAAAATACAATCAGCTCCTGCGCATCGAACAGGAACTCGGCGTACAGGCGCGTTACGGGGGACGCGGTGCCGTCCGGTCCGGCGGCATATCGTTTACGTCGCTTTAACCGCCCGCTCGTAAAAAAAATTCATGGTCATTCGCCCGCGGATTCGCGCATTCTTGACCGCGCTTGTGCTTTATGCCCTGGCGGCGCTGTTCGTCGGGTATTTTGGCGTCAACGCCTACACCGGCAAGAACGGCCTGCGCGCGCGGCAGAACCTTGATCAGCAGATCGCGGATCTGGTGGAGGAACTGGACCGCGTCAAGGCGGAGCGTGCCTTATGGGCGCGCCGAGTCGCTTTGCTGAAGTCGAACCAAATCGATCCGGACATGCTCGACGAACGGGCGCGCCAGCTCCTCAATTATACGGATCCGCGCGACGTGACCATGGTGATCAAGCACCGCTGAGCTTGCGTGGGTCGAGGCTTCTGACGTTTGCCCAGGCTGCTTGACGCTTTTCTCCCAGTATCGCGATTTCAACCTTCAGCCCGGCTTTTCCGGAATCTTCGGAAGGGGTGACGCCGGTCGCCAGAACTGCTAACAATCCAATAACAATCCGTTGGGAGGAAAGCCGATGACGACAGCGCTACGCAACACCACACCACGCGGCGGCAATTATGCATCGGCCGTTCTGCCGAAGCGAAAGCGCGCCGCCTTCATCGGCCTTCTCGGCAGCACTGCGCTTGTTGCGACTTTCGCGGTGTGCATGCCGGCTGCGGCCGCCGAAGTGACCTATCAGCGCCTGCTTAACGCTGCGAGCGAACCGCAAAACTGGCTGATGCGGATGGGCAATTATTCCAATTGGAACCATTCGGCGCTGAACGCCATCAATCGCGGCAATGTCGCCAATCTCAAGGTTAAGTTCATCGCCTCACTGGGCGATCCGACGCGGCCCAACAAAGCGACAGAATATTTCACGCCGCTGGTCGAAGACGGCTTCATGTATGTGGGTAATCAGTGGCAGCAGTACTGGAAATTCGACGTTCGCAACGAAAAGCCCACCGTGGTGTGGAAGTTCGACGCCAAGGTGCAGAACGGCGGCAAGAGCGCCCACAGCGTCGCGCTGCTCGGCAACAACATGTATTTCAATACGGGTAACGACAGCCCGAACCCGCGGTTGGTCGCGCTCGATAAGAATTCCGGCGAAGTAGTGTTCGACGTTGCCACCACGACCCCGGAGGTGGTCCCGAACCAGGGCCACTCCGCGGCGCCGGTTGCTATCAAGAACATGATTCTGATCGGCCAGGCCAATGCGGGAGAGAACGGGCGCGGCTATGTGGCGGCCTATACGGCCGATACCGGCAAACTGCTGTGGCGTTTCCTTACCGTTCCCAATCCGGGCCAGCCGGGTTCGGAAACCTGGGCCGATCCACGCACCATTCCGACGGGCGGAGCCGGCGTGTGGACCGAACCGTCATTCGATCCGGAAACCAATCTGGCGTATTTTGGCACCGCCAACCCGGTACATATGTTCGATCCGCAGGGACGCCCCGGCGACAATCTCTATGCAAACTCCATCATTGCGCTCGACGTGGATACCGGGAAGCTGAAATGGTACTTCCAGACCATCCCAAACGAATCCTGGGACTACGATTCGGTGGCGATCACCCAGCTCTATGACGTCAATGTCGGCGGCGAGTTGCGCAAGGTAATCGGGCAGACCAATCGCAACGGGTTCTACTACTCGATCGACCGCAATAACGGCCAATTCCTCCGGGGCAAGCCGTTCACGACGGTGAATTGGACCGCAGGTCTCGATCCCAAGACCGGCCGGCCGATCGACTACGATGCGGCCAAGACCGTCCAAGACTATGCCGGCAAAGCGGTGCGCTACGGCAAGAAGGCGATCGACGTGCGGCCGGCTCACTACGGCATGCCGACCCTGATGCCGAATACGTACGATCCGGCACGCGGGATTACGTATTTCAACGCTATGATCGGCGAGGCCAATTATTTCAATTCGCGGCCGTCGGATCCCGCCAAGCAGCTCATCGGCGGCGGCTTTCGCGAGATCTATTGCGGCGCTTCCACCAAGGAAAACGCCGTCGAGCCGATCGAGCGCAGCGTGCGCAACCCCAATTGCAAAGTCAGCCACGGCCTGCTCGGCGGCATCGATACCCGCACCGGCGATACGGTGAAGAAGCTGGAATCCTACTATCCGGCCTATTCGGGGGTTCTCGGCACCGCCGGTGACCTGCTGTTCATGACCGACATCATGGGCAAGGTCGCGGCCTACGATAAGGATACCATGCAGCAGCTGTGGAGTTTCGAAACCGGCACGGCGGTCGCCGGCTCGCCGATGACCTATTCGGTTAACGGCAAACAATATGTCGCCATCATCACCGGAGGACGGTTGGGCCGCGACGAAGGCTCGTTTCCGGAGGCCGCGGCGCTCGGGCAGAACGTGATGCTGATGGTGTTCGGGCTCTGATGCAAGACCTGCGTAGGGTGGGCAAAATCGCCTGGCGCCAAGCGAGGATTGGCCGCGGCCTTCGGAGCGATTTTGCCCACGCGGTGGAACCGCCGGACGAGACCGCGTGGGCGTTGCGCTCGCGGGTTTTGGCATGGATGTGGCGCTTGGCCGCGAGGGCGCAATGCCCAGCCTTACGGCGCAGCAGCGCTTGCCACGGCGGTTGCGCTGCCTACCTTGGCAGCGGCCCAACAGCCGCTCCCCCGAATTTGGGATCTGCAACTGCCGACCGCCGTCGGCGACCTGCCGGACGAGGAATTCGTCGATCCGGCCTGCGGCACCAATGGCGGCCCGCCGGGATTACAAATCGGCACTTTCGAGCGCTTCGCGCGCTGCCGGCCGGAACCGTCGGGCCTGCGCGAAATCTGGTTTCGCTACGACGACGAGTGGGAGTTCATCGCTCGCGCGGCGCGCGACCCGGATGCGGTCGCGCGCAACAATGCGATGATCGTGCTTGGACAGCCGGTCACGCTGTCACTTCTGATCGATGCCGGCGGCCTTGTGCAGGGCTACCGGATATTCACAGATCCGCGGGCCGAGGAAGAGGTTCGATCCGGCGCCTACGGAATCGCCATCGCCTTCAAGGCGCGGTTCGGCACCGAGGGATGGACGTGCCAAGATTTGCCGGCGGCGGAGGGAGAAACGCCGATCTTCGACAGCTTCGTCAAGGAAAGCTGCCGCAAGGTCGAGGACGGCTTGCAGGTCACGACCGAGAGTCGCCATTATTATAAACCCGGCCAGGCCATGCTCGATCCAAACACCGGGTTGCCCACCGTCAATCAATTTGAAAGCTCGGCGCGCCTGGAAGTTGTGCGCACCAACGCCCTGCTGAAATAAATTTGCCGGCAGGGCGCCTTGGCGCACCCAAATGGTGCTGACCGGAAAACAAGCCGGGCGTGAACGGCGGTCTGCGCAACCGTTATGGTCCACGCCAAACCCGCCCAGCCGCACCACAATACGTGTAGGCCCGTGCTTTCGAGCCTCGCCGGCTTCTGAGCGAACACGTCCAAGCCGCTCCGGGCCCTCAGTTATAAGCGCTAGACCACCGATTCCTGAAACAGAATCATTTGCCAACTTCGTAGGGATGCGCTGCTACATAAGCCGAATGACCGTTCGATATGATCGAACTAAGGAAACGCTGGTCTAGACACCCGGTGTCCCCACCCACGTCCGGCACGTACGGACGGAGGGAAGGGATAGCCCCTTCCGTTTTCGATTCCGCACTTATTACGTGCCTGGTGGATGACGAAGCCACTCGGCCGCTACGGATAAGCCAGACGACCCCACAAAATAAATCCGACACCATAATGAATGGCGCCGGATTGATCCATCTTCGTCGAAAGAGGAGCGGCGTAACCGATCCGGAATACACACGGCACTCTGCAAGTGCCGGCATTCTTACCAAGCCGCCGTCGATCCGCCTTCAGAGCCTCTCCTACATTGCAGCTCTCGCCATCTTTTTGCGAGGAGTAACCTTCGGCGGGGGTGTCACCACGCTGGGAATCAAAAAATCGTTCACCTTCTTTCCCATTTTTATCGCTGCGGATAGCCATCGTGGCCTTAGTCCGCGTCCGGCCCAGGTTTCGCTGGGGTTTTCAGGATTGCGATATTTCGGTGCGACGGGCGCTTTGGCGCCGCGCCGGGAGCCTGATTTTGAACCAGCCGATCCGGCTTGGAAACGGGTCAGTTTCGACAGTTCAGCTTCTAAAGCGCGGCGTTGGTCCGTCACCCTCGCTCCCAAAGTCTCGCTTACCTGCTCGCGCAGGGCCACGAGCTGGTCTATCGACATCGACTTCAAATTCATGCTGTTGCGCTCCATCCATGGTGGCAGGCTTGCAAGATGCTGCACGGGGAGTGGTACTCTCAGCGTCGTACCACCCGCTTCGGAATTGTTCCCACGGCGTCTTTAAACGCCGGACAACTGATTCTCCACGCACCATTATAACGGTCTAGAAAAAAAAGAAAGCCCAGGTTAAGCCCGGTCGGGGCTCGACTACGGATTCCGGTCCAATTCGGTCCCTCCGGTTGGCCGAGAGAAGACTGGTCGGCGATGCTTTTGAATTCTTCGGTTGACTTCGCGTACCTGGGGCGGCTCGTCTCACCACCCGGACTATGCGTTGCTAAATGGAGTCAGCTCGAATTTCGAGGAAGAATCACGAACGCCGACAGAATGCGCGGCGTATGCGTGGCTACCTTAATCCCAGTGCGACCAAGCTTGGGATTGGCCGATTTCGCCGGCAGCTGGTGCCAAGCGGGTGAGGTGCTTTGTCCGAATATACACAAGCGGAATCTGGTCCAACGAGAATTTCGATCGGTGCAATGCGGCGGACCACCGATCCAATTCGGCAAAGATAGGAGCGGGCTATCATGGTACTTTCAATATACCGGAGCAGGCTTGTCGGAAATAAAATTCGCTTCGTCACGGGCCACAGGGCAGTTTTGTGCGGCACGAATTGTATGTCGGCACGATGCCGGAGGCTTCTTACAGGTGAGCCTGGAAAAATCGTCGGGGGAGGGGGAGCGTAGACAACTGGCACGTGTCCTGCGGTCACGGCGATTGGAATTTCATAACGCCAAAACGAGATTGGCAGGCAGGTGAGCCGTAGGGGCGTGGAAGGATTTTTCCGTGTTCAACTCTCCCACAGGCGGTTATCCGGGCCCTGGGTCGGGGCGGCAACGTTCGTTACGGCACCGGGAATCGGATCGAAGGAAAGCCCGTGATACCTGGCATCACACATCGTCCCTTGGAATGCCTGGCCACAGACCCGAGCCTCATCTCACGGTGGTGAAGGGCGGCTCATGGCTGCTATAATGCCGCCGAGACTGCGTAATCCGTCTCGATCTCCCAAGTGTATTTCGACTTCAGCCTCCGCTGCCGCGGAGCCAGCACCGAAAGCCGACAATGACCGACCTGTTCGACCAATCGACCCTGGTTGCCACCGCCGAACGCTTGGTGGAGGCGGCGCGCCGGGCCGGAGCCGATGCGGCGGATGCCGTTGCGGTGCGCGGCGTCTCGCAATCAGTCGGCGTCCGCGACGGTGTCGTCGAGGAGTCCGAACGCTCCGAAGGCGACAGCGCCGGTCTGCGCGTCCTGGTGGGCCGCCGGCAGGCTTTGGTATCGACCAACGATCTGGCCGCGGGAGGCGTGCAGGCGCTCGCCGAGCGCGCCGTTGCGATGGCCCGTGCCGCGCCGGAGGATCGCTTCGCCGGCCTCGCCGAGCCGGACATGCTGGCCCGCATCGTGCCGGACCTCGATCTCCTCGATGCCGCGATGCCCACGGTTGACGCGTCTGGAAGCGCTGGCCCGCACCGCGGAGGCCGCGGCGCTTGCGGTTCCGGGCGTCTCCAAGTCGAGCGGCGCATCGGCATCGGCCGGCATCGGCGGCATGGTGCTGGTCACGTCAGGTGGGTTTCATGGTGCTTATCTGGGCTCGAGCCACGGTTTCTCCATGCAGGCGATCGCCGGTGAGGGCACCGCCATGGAGACCGATTACGACTACTCCTCCGCGCGCCACCTTGCGGATCTCGAAGCCGCCGAGACGATCGGCCGCTCCGCCGGGGAGCGCGCGGTACGCCGCCTTAATCCCCGCAAGGTGACGACGCGCCGGGTTCCGGTGATCTATGATTATCGCGCCGCCGGATCGCTGATCGGGCACCTCGCTTCGGCGATCAACGGCAGCGCCATCGCCCGCAAGACCAGTTTCTTGCAGGACCGGCTGGGAGAGCGGATTTTCGCCCCAGGCATTTGCGTCATCGACGATCCGCTGCGGCCGCGCGGCCTGCGCTCGCAGCCGTTCGATGCCGAAGGCGTGACGACGTCCAGGCGCGCGCTGATCGACGATGGCGTGCTGACCTCCTGGGTGCTCGACTGCGCGACCGGGCGCGAATTGGGGCTGCGCAGTACTGGTAATGCCCACCGCGGCGTCTCTTCGGTGCCGAGTCCCGGCGTCACCAACCTGCATCTGGCGCCCGGCACCGCGACGCCGCGCGATCTGATCGCCGGCATCACCGACGGCTTCTACGTGACCGACCTCATCGGCATGGGCGCCAATACGGTCACCGGCGATTACAGCCGCGGCGCCGCGGGTTTTTGGATCGAACGCGGGGAACTTACCTATGCGGTGAGCGAAGTCACCATCGCCGGCCATCTGTCCGACATGTTCCGCACGTTGACACCGGCGAACGACCTGACGTTCCGCCAGGGCATCAACGCCCCGACCGTGCTGGTGGAGGAAATGACGGTTGCCGGGGTGTGAGGGCGCGTGGACGTGCAAAGAGATTTTGTGGGCGACGGTGGTCCTTGATGCGGGGTATTCGATCGGCGGTAGCGTTCAACATTCGTTGAACGTTGATCGGCAGCATGCTATGGGATGACCAATTTCGATATGTAGCGCAATATGTGCGACGGCAACACGGATCGGGCAATGCAGGATCGGAGATCAGGAAAAATCGGCAATTCCGACGGGGTGATCTTGCCGCATGAACTGATGCAGCGGCTCAACTTCAAGCAAGGCCGGTCCAAGCACGTGGTCGAACTCCCCGACGGTGGCTTTCAAGCGATCCCCTACGATCCGGAGTTCGAGAAGACGATGGCAATTGCCCACCAGATCATGGACGTATACAAGGATTTTCTGGCGGCTCTAGCGCGGGCCTAAGCGGAGCGCACAGCGGGGCTGACTGTCATAAACGTTGGAGGTCGAACATGAACGAGATTGCCCGGAATACCGAAGGCGAAGGTACCTTTCTGCAGGTCCGCAAGATCGGAAATTCGCTCGGCCTTATTTTGTCGAAGGAGCTGCTGGCCGCTTGCGCCTTAAGGAGGGTGATAAGCTCCATGTCATCGAACAGACCGAACGCGGCATAAGGCTGAGCCCGTATGATCCGAAGCACGCCAAGGCGATGGAGATCGCGCGGCGCTCGTTCCAAACCTACGCCGACACCTACAAGGCGCTTGCTGAGTGACCGAACCGGAGTGGCTCAACGTCAACATCTTGCTTGATGTGCATGCCGAACAATTGGTGCTGTTCGGCGGGCCGGATGGTGTCCGCGATCTTGGGCTGCTCAGTCCGCTTTGGCCCGGCCGATGAATAAATTTGCTTATGGGGAGACCGATCTTCGGCGCTCGCCGCCGCCTATGGATTCGGCATCGCGCGCAATCATCCGTTCGTGGATGGCAATAAGCGGATGGCCTTCATGGCGATGGTGGTGTTTCTTCGCCGCAACGGCATGCGATTTACCCCGGACCAAGCCCAGGCGACCGCCATGATCCTCGCGCTCGCGGCCAGGGAGGTGAGTGAAGAGAGCCTCGCAGTGTGGATTCGGGACAACTGGCCGGCTGGATGAACGTACTGGAATGAAATTTGCGCTGGATCAATGCCTGCCCTGGCACCGCGGCCGATGTGAAGCGCCACGCCGTCGGGCAAGCCGCGACCGGACATGGTGGACGGGTGCCCCGGTTGCGTGGCTGGAAATTGCCGCCGCGCCTGTTCTATAACCAATCAACGCGCGTGGCCCGGACGCGGATGACGAACGCGGCCGTCGCCGGCCGCTTGGGAGGAAATGCTTAGTATGGCTGAGAAACTGGTCGGAAAAATTTCCGAATTCAAGGATGGCGACCGTCGCATCGTGTTCGTCGGCGACCAGGAAATCGGCGTGTTCCGGGAACATGGGACGTTCTATGCATACAGCAACTATTGCCTGCATCAGGGCGGTCCGGCCTGCGAGGGACTGACCATCGCGAAGGTCGAAGAGCGGATCATGCCGGACCAGACCTCGAAGGGCCTGTACTTCTCCGACACCGAATTGCATTTCGTCTGCCCGTGGCATGGGTATGAATATGACATCAAGACCGGCGAGTGTGTGTCGGACCGCAAGCTGAAGCTGCGCAAATACGACGTGATCGAAAAGGGGGACGAGGTTTATGTCCGGGCGTAAGCCCTCTCCGGCTACCGACATCCCGCCTGTCACGGCGCAGCATGCGCCCATCGGCGAAGCGTCTGCAGTCGCGAAACAACTTGCCGCCGACATCGAACAAGCGCTGTCGCGGGGCGAGACGGAGCTCTTGAGCGAAGACGCCATCCAGGCCCTGATGGCCGCGGCGTGCCGCAGCTATGCGGCGCGGATCGAAGCCGGGGACAGCTTTCCGCCAGTCGCGCCACGCAGCCCCGTCACCTCGACCGACGTGATGGTGACGGCAAGCGGCCTTTTGAAAGCCGCCAATCTCGCGGTGTTCGAGCTTGGCATGTGGCAAAGCTGGACCGGCCGTTGAGCAGGACGCGGTAACCGTCCAAACGCTACGGGATCGAGAGCCAGATTTACGAATTCTGGGAGATACGCCATGGACCTGCATTCCGATCGCGGCCGCCGCATCACCGTCGATGAGTTGAACACGACGCGCCTCTTGGCCCATGCCCGCCAGCAGGCGCATCAGCGCAAGTTCGACGACATGCTGATCGTCGATGTTGACGCACACCACTATGAAAACGAGCACATCAAGGACATCCTGCCCTACATGGAAAATGACGTGCTGCGCCAGCTGTCGATGGCGCAAACCATGAAGGGCGGCCGCGGCAATTTGATGCCGACTCAGATCGGCTATCAGGACATCGGAGGGCGTGTCACCCGCTATCCGATGCGCAGCTCGGAACGCACCGAGGACGGCCGCCACCGCGACGTGCAACTCGGCCATCGCTGGATGGACGCCATGAGCGTCGATTATTCCTGCCTGTTCCCGACCGGCATGCTCAACATCGGCCTGCATCCGCAGAAGGAGATGGAGGCGGATCTGTGCTGGGCCTATAACCGCTGGGTCACCGAACAGGTGCTGCCCGAGGCCGGCGGGCGCATGTTTTCCATGCTGTGCCTGCCGTTCTCGACCCCGGACGAAGCGCTGCGCCACGTCGAGACGTTTGGCCATCGCGAGCATGTCGGCGGCTTCATGGTGACGACGGTCCGCACCCTGCCGGTGCACGATAATGCCTACATGAAGGTCTATCGCGCCATCGAGGAGCGCGGCTTGGTGCTGTCGTTCCACTCCGCGTTCAATTGGAACGAAAATGTTTTTCGCGGCTGCAACCGTTTTATCGCGGTGCATGCGCTTGGCTTCTCGTTCTACAATATCCTGCATTGCACCAACTGGGTGGTGAATGGCCTCGGCGAGCGCTTCCCCAAACTCCCGGTGATCTGGATCGAATCCGGGCTCGCCTGGGTGCCGTTCCTGATGCAGCGGCTCGACCATGAATACATGATGCGGCCGTCGGAATGCCCGACGCTGAAAAAGAAGCCGAGCGAATATATGCGCGACATGTATTATTCCTCGCAGCCCATGGAGATCCAGGATCACGCCGCCATGGAGCAAACTTTCCGCATGATGGATGCGGAAAACCGCCTGCTCTATGCATCCGACTATCCGCATTGGGACTTCGACCTGCCGTCCACGATCTACGACCTGCCGTTCGTCTCCGAGCGGGCCAAGCACAACATTTTGGGCGGCACCGCGGCGCGCCTGTTCAAGCTGCCGCCGCGCAACGAGAAGCAGAAGGAGAATTTGATCCGATTCGGGAATTACGCGGCGGCGTGACCAGGCGGACGGAAGGGCAGGGCGACCGGAGCCTGCCATTTCGCCGGTCGAGGTACGAGGTGGTGGGTGCATATGGTGGCAAGCACTGATGGGCGGCTTTTGCTGAAATCGCCCCTGTGGTGCATTCTCTCTCATGCTCGTTCACGAGGCGTCACAGCCCTCGATTAACGTGAACGAGACTTTAGAGCGCCGGATTATGAGGTTGCAATGACAAAGCCGGGTCGAATTCTTATCGCACTTTTCTTGCAGTTAACTATTGCTGTCCTGACGAGCACTTTCTATGCGCCCGCAGGTGCGGCCGAAGTGCAAACGTGGCGGCTCGAGTGGCCGGCTACGGACTTTTCCAAACATACGGTGGAATTTAGCGAAATCAGGTCCGGCGGCCCGCCGAAGGACGGCATTCCGGCAATCGACGCTCCGCGCTTCGAACAACTTGACTGGCCGCGCTGGCGGGTGGGCGAAAACGATCGGCGATAATGAGCCGGTCATTTCGCTGGTCATCGCCGGCGATGCCCGCGCTTACCCCGTCCGCATCCTGATATGGCACGAAATCGTCAACGATACCGTCGGCGGCATCCCTGTTGTCATAACCTACTGTCCGCTATGCAATTCCGGCCTGGTCTTCGAACGTACCCTGGAGGATCGCGTGCTGGATTTCGGCACGACCGGCAAGCTGCGCAATTCCGATTTGGTGATGTACGACCGGCAGACCGAAAGCTGGTGGCAGCAATTCACCGGCGAAGCGATCGTGGGTACTTTGAGCGGCCGCGGCCTGCGTTTGGTGCCCTCCCGTATGGAATCGCTGCTTCGCTTTCGTCAGCGATTCCCCGGCGGTAAGGTTCTGGTGCCGGCCAACCCAAATGCGCGCAATTACGGGACAAATCCTTACGTCGGATACGACGCGAAAGGGCAGCGGCCGTTTCTGTATGATGGATCGATGCCCGCGGGAATCGATCCCATGGAGCGCGTGGTCGCCGTCGAGTCCGCGCCCGGGCGCTATGAAGCCTGGCCGCTCGCATCCCTGCGGCGCGCGGGCAAAATCGCGATCGGTGATCTGCTGCTCACCTGGGAACCCGGACAGGCCTCCGCGCTCGATGCGCGCCGGATTGCAGAGGGCCGGGACGTGGGAACCGTCGTGGTGCAAAGGCAGCGCAATGGCGAGAACATCGATATCCCTTACGATGTGACCTTTGCGTTTGCGTTCCATGCCTTCCGCCCCGATAGTCCGATTCACGGGGCAAGCCGCGGTGACGCGCCGAATTGACCGTCACCCTGCGCCAATAAACTTTGACCGGGGTGCTTCTCAGCGGCGCGTGGGTGCGATAAACTAACAATCGGGAGGTCATCCCGCTTCCCGGGATGGACAGCAAGCGAGCGGAAACATGACGAAATCAGTACGTGCATCTCTCCTTGTCGGACTGGCATTGTTGATCCCGTTCGGGGTTGCAGGCCTGGCGTGGGCCGGCGGTGCTTCGCTCGACGACGACGACGAAGATCAGTCCAACGCCGGAGTGTCGTTTTTCGGGTTTGCCCGGGATCTCGATCGTGGCGGCGGTGTCGCGGACGCCAAGGTGAGCGCGGAAATCAAGAACCGGAACGCCAGCCTTGTCACCCGGACCGATGACCAGGGCCACTTCAAGTTCTCGGGCTTCAGCAAGGACATCGACCCCAAGGACGTGGAAATCACCTGCAGCAAGGACGGCCTTAAGCTGCAGCGCACCGTGCGTCGGCAGTCGCCGGGCGGTGACGGCGCTGCCACGATCGAAGTCGATTGCCTGATGCGCAAATAAGGACGATCTCGTTGCCTGACCCGCAGAGTACGCGCCGCGGGCGGCTTTTTATCGCGGTCCAAGCCGGCGCGCTGATTTTGACGTGTGTGTTGGTCTCGGCGAAGCCAAGCTTCGCCGAGGGTCCTGCGGGTGCGCCTATTTCAGCACTGACTGGACGGGTTACGTCCGGCAATGAAGGCGCCATGGAAGGCGTCTTGGTGAGCGCGCAGCGCGACGGCTCGCCGATCAGCGTCACGGTCGTAACCGGTGCGGATGGACGCTATGTGTTTCCGGCGGATCGTGTTCCACCGGGGCATTATGCACTGCGCATTCGCGCCATCGGGTACGAGCTTGGCGGGCCGGCGGGTGCCGCGGTTTCAGCCGGCACGACAACGACGGCCGATTTGGCGCTGCGCAAGATCGACGACATTTCGTCGCAGCTGACCTCGACCGAATGGCTCATCAGCATGCCGGGCACGGCCGAGCAAAAGCGGCCACTGATCGAATGCATGAGCTGCCACACGCTGGAGCGGGTGGTGCGGTCGCGCTTCACGGCCGACGAATTCGTTGGCGTGCTCAAGCGGATGGCGAACTACGCCAACAATTCCACAACGCAGCACGTGCAGGCGCGCGTCGTCGAACGCGAGGTGCCGGACGACCGCGCGCGCCGGGTGGCGGAATATTTGGCCTCCGTGAATTTAAGCAAGCGCGACCATTGGGACTATGAACTCAAGACGCTGCCGCGCCCGACCGGCGCCGCGACGCACATCATCGTCACCGAATACGACATGCCGCGTGCAACCATCGCACCGCACGATGTGCGCACCGACGCCGACGGCTTTGTCTGGTACTCGAACTTTGTCGAGCCCTATCTGGGCCGTCTCGATCCGCGCACCGGCGCGCACGAGGAATACCGCTATCCGCTGCCGAAGCCGAACTTTCCATCCGGCGCGTTGGCGCTGGAGCCGGACCATGACGGCAACTGGTGGCTCGCCCTGATGTTTCAGGGCGGATTGATGAAGTTCGATACGCGCACCAAAACATTCCGCCATTATCCGTTGCCGGCCGCGTTGAACGTCGATACCGCCCAGCAGTCCATGGTGATGCCGCGGCAGTCCCACGTGGACGGCAAGGTGTGGACCAACGACGTGAACTCCCACGCGATCCTTCGGCTCGATCTGGCGACCGGCAATTACGAAGCGATCGACCCGTTCGAAGGGATGCCGATCGGCGGCAACCGCCAGCATTCGCCCTACGGCATGACGGCCGATCGCGACAACAATCTCTATTTCATGGATTTCGGCGACGAGAATGTCGGCCGGGTCGATGCCAAAACGTTCCGCGCCACCATCTA
The DNA here is from genome assembly GCA_963802745.1 of uncultured Alphaproteobacteria bacterium. Lineage (GTDB taxonomy): Bacteria > Pseudomonadota > Alphaproteobacteria > Rhizobiales > Xanthobacteraceae > JAJPKK01. Next base: position 43,917 of record CAWDKL010000006.1, read on the forward strand.
CCCGACCCCGACCGCCCATTCCCGGCCGCGCCGCACCATGCTGGACGACAAGGGCCATCTGTGGTTCGCGGAATTCGCCGCCAACAAGGTGGCCATGTTCGACCTCGACCGCGAAAGCATCCGTGAATGGGACGTTCCGACCCCGTTCACGTTTCCTTATGACGTATATCGCGACCGCAATGGCGAATTGTGGAGTGGCTCGATGTCGAGCGACCGCGTGCTGCGCTTCGATCCGGCGAGCGGAAAATCGGTGGAATATCTTCTGCCACGTCAGACCAATATTCGCCGCATCTTTATCGACGACACCACGACCCCGGTGACGTTCTGGGCGGGGAACAACCATCATGCCTCGATTTTGAAGCTTGAGTTGCTGGATCGGTAGATAATACCCTGGCGGGATGGCGCGAATTCTCGAGATGGCGCAAGCATTTGACCGCTGCAGCGGCGGTGCGAAGCTGGCGGGCCCGTTCATCGCGGCGCTGCGGTCGGCCTCTTTGCAGTGGAGATTTTTCCATCGATCGCCACAATGACACTCGCTTTAATTGCACATAAATTACAAATGAAATCATAAATTATGAAAGAAGCTCACATGATGGCGATCGAAATACGCTCAGTGTGGACATTCTATTATTATCTATGATGGAGAAGAGTCGCAGTTAAATCGATTCCCGTTGTAGGATAACTTGAGAATGTCTTGAAAAGCTACAACTTATCAATAGTGAATATTAGGCGGGAAAATAATATTCTATTATATGACGAGACCAGCACACAGCGGTTTGCGACACGAGACACAATCCAGTTAAGCTGTAATGCGATTCGAGGACAATCATAAAGAAATTTTCGGCAGAGGAGCGAACGACAACGATTAGGAGTCGCCTTATGAACGAAGAACTCAGCGTCGGTTATCATCAGCAAGACACCAGCTATTACTGCGGTGCGGCCTGCGCGCAAATGGTGCTTCACAGTATCGGGCAGCCGCTCATCTCCCAGGACGATCTCTACAATGACAACCACAGCCACTCGGTGGAACCCAGCTATTGGTCGACGCCGCCGGACGGTCTGCAATGGACCTTGAACAATCGTCAGTCGGGAAAGTATTTCGCGCTCGACTCCGACGACACTGTTGACTCGATCTGCCGCATGCTGTGCTGGACCATCCATTATTGGAAGGTCTCGCCGATCGCGCTCGTGGAAGACGGCAACCACTGGGTCGTGGTTCACGGCTACACCGCAAGCGCTGCGCCGCAGTCATGGGATGACGTGTCTTATACGATTTCCAGCTTCGACATCAACGATCCCTGGCCGCCAACTCCGACGCCTGCACCACCGCCGCCGCATAGCGACGGCGATGCGTGCGGCAGCGGCGGCGCGCGCGGCGTGGCGAGTTCCAACATTTCCTACGCGACGTGGCAGTCCGACTATATGACGGCCAATACCTTTGGCGTGCAGTGGCTCGGCAAATACGTGGCAGTGTGCGATCCGCGCCGCCCCCCGAGAGTCGGCCAGCAATCGGCACCGATGGCGGAACGGCTATACAGCGGCGAGCGCCTGTTGCCCGCCAGCGTCATTGAGCAGCAGTTCCGGACGCTCCTGCAGCGCGGCAAACTGCTCGCGCATCCGGCGTGGGCGAACGTGATGGAAAGCTTGCAGCCGCGCGATTCCGTATTGGTGCAGCGCCTCGACTGCACCAACAGCTACTATTGGATCGTACCTGCCGTCGATTCGCGGGGCGATCTTCGCGCTGCGGTCCGATTTGACGCGCGCTTCGGCGACTATCAACAGGCGATCAAGGTGCAAAACCCGCAGTCGAACATGTTCGGGTTTCGCAGCAACGAGGAGCTTGTCCGGCACGTCATGGAGCGCCGCATCGATTTGACCGACGATGGCGGACGGCTCATATTGCATCCCGAAGCGATCAGCATTTACCCTTGTCTGGTGTGGCGCCCATGTCGCCAGTCCCTGTCGCCGTTCTATCCGTTCCGCATGATCACGATTGGTGCAATCCAGCTGTTCGTGCGGATATTCGATGGCGAGATCTTTGTTGGTCTTACCGCGGACAAGGGTGGTATCTAGAGTACGTGACCGAGCCTGCCGCCGACGCCGGCGACAAGGCTGTCCAGACACGTGCGGTCGCGGCCGCTGCGCTAGGTTTGTCGGCGAGCGAACCGGCGCAGATTTGGCTGGTCAACCGGATCAAACCCGGCCTGCCGGGTTATTTCCTTGTTGTCTTCGGCGCGCCGGGCGCTGCCCTCGGGCTGGCCGCGGTCGATCGGGCGACTGGGGCCGTCTTTGCCAAGGCACGGTTACCGGGGCGCGGTCCGCATCATCTCCTCAGCGCCGAGGATGCCAGGCGCATCGCCGGCATAGGTGCCGACGCGGAAGCCACGCTGATGTGGGATCCGGTGCCGGCGAGCGCCTCGCCATTCTATCCGCTATGGCGACTGCGCGACGCAGACCGGACGGTCTGGGTTGAAAGCGTAACCGGCACGGTTTCACACACGCTCGAAGGCAAAACCGGCGGCGGTGACACGCGGTCCTGATCGGATGGATCGCCGTATAAGTACGATCCGGCGAGTAACCGCGGATGATGGGTATAGAGTCGCGGCCGAAACGAGGCAGCCGCGGCTTCGCGATCGCGGGCTTGGAAAATCGAATTCCTGACCGGCGGCACGCGTGATATCATCTGGGTTCGCAATTTCCCCAATCCGTGGAGCGCTCAGATGAGAAAGTTGGCAATTTGCCTTGCCGGGGTTGCGGCGGGGCTGATGGCGGCGCCCGCCGTGGCGCATCACGCCTTCGCGATGTTCGACCAATCGAAGCTGGTTACATGACCGGAACCGTGAAGGAATTCGAACTGGTCAATCCGCACGGCTGGCTGCACGTCACCATGCCGACCGACAAGGGCGACACGGCGACCTGGGCGTTCGAGGGCGGGTCCGTCAATCAGCTGACGTCGCTTGGCTGGAAGGATAGCGTACGGCCCGGCGACAAGGTGGAAGTCGGCTTCTACCGCATGAAGGACGGCTCGCGCGGCGGGCAACTCATGAACGTGAAGCTGCCGGACGGGCGGAAACTCTGCTCCAACCGCGGCTGCGGCGACGGCACCGGCTCCGTGCTGGCACCTTTTTAGCGAGCTTCCGACCGGGGCAGGGTAGGGCGGGTAAAATCGCCCTACGCCGCGCAAGGTCCTCTAGGCGGAGTTTTCCGGCGATTTTGCCCGTGCGGTCGCGCCCCCACATTGTTCACGTGGGCAAAATCGCCGCCGGTACGCGCACATCTGCTCCGCCGAGGCAAGGCGATTTTGCCCAGCCTACGATCGGCCGAGCCGCTGTCGTCAATCGAAGCGTCCGTCCGGCGGAAAGCGGATCGTCTGGTCGTAGCGCGACGGCGTCGTCATGTCCTTATCGCCGCGCGCCGGCAGTACGATCGCCTCGGCGATGTAGAGCCGGCCTTTGTTATAGTAGAGCGAGGTGCGGACGCGCTTGCCGTCGGGGCGATCGACGACAACGGTGACGCCGTGGATCGACCGCGCGCCCTGATACACGCGGGTGAAGTCGGTGAACAGCACATCGCCCTGGCGGATCAGCTCATAGGCCGCGCCGTTGACGAAATTGGCGCCGGCATCCGGGCGGCTGGTCAGATCGACGACGGTGAGCTTGTAGACGACGTGGTCGTCCTCGGCGCTGTAAACCATCGCCGGCAGACCCTTGGCCAGGATCGAATCATAGGTCGATCGCATCGCCTGAGGCTTGGCGGGAAACGAGATCGCGACACCCTGGTCGAGATAAATGGATTCCTCCCAGGCCGAGGCCGGAATCGCGCCCAGCACAAGCGCGACGATGAAAAACGGGATCATGATGACGGCGGCACTGCGCATGGTATCCTCCCGATAACGCGACCGGATCATATCATGCTCCGTGCGGGCGGGGCAGCATCACCGGTGCCGCATGCGGTTGCGGCAATACCGTGGGGACGAGCAGATCATCCACCTTCGGGACTGCCCGTTCGGCGCCTCATCGTTCCGCCGATCGACGACGCACAACGCCTGCGAAGCAATGTTCGCTTCAGCTGCCCGCCGGAGAGAGGCCGAATTCCGCCGCTCCGAGATCCGGGTGGGGGGCGATGATTGGTTCACGCCCCCCTCGTTGCCGTCGGAGAATTATCGCAGCACCACCACCGGGGTGCGATAACCGACCCGTGCGTACAGGTCCATGACATCCTCGTTATACATGCGAATACAACCGTGGGAGACGAAGCCGCCGATCGACGACGGCGAATTGGTGCCGTGGATGGCATATTCCCCGCCATAGAGCGTCATCGCGGCGACACCCATGGGATTTTGCGGCGACCCCGCCGGAATGACCGCCGGTGTTCCGGGCTTTTCCCGCCGGATATCGTCAGGCGGCGCCCAGTCGGGATTGAGGCGCTTGGTATATATGTACGAAGTGCCCTGCCACTGCTGGCCGGCCTTGCCGACCCCGACCTTGTATCTGATGGCCTGGCCATCGGAGAGGAAGTAGTAAAGGCGGCGTTCGTTCGTGTGAATGACGATCGTACCGGCCGGATATCCGCTGGCCGCCACAACCTCGCGGGCCTGCGCAGACATTGATGCCAATGGCCCGACGGCGGGCAAACCCGCCGCCAGCACACCAGCGACTCCCCAAACGTTAGCTCCAGATAACAGCTTTCGCATCGGCATTCCCCCAAAGAGCGGTCGAGATTCAACCGAGGGAACGATAGCAAATCGCTGGCGCCGACACACGATGCCGCCACAAAAAAGCTCATACTGTGCCAAAACTGCAACGAAACGTTAACGTCCGCGCGGCGATCGCGCCGCGCGGGTCACGCGGCTCCTCTGCGGTTCTGCCGGTTGTGAACCAGATCGTCCACGACCGCCGGCTCCGCGAGCGTCGAGGTATCGCCGAGATTGCCGAATTCGTCCTCGGCGATCTTGCGCAAAATGCGCCGCATGATCTTGCCGGACCGGGTCTTCGGCAGGCTCGGGGCGAACTGGATCAAGTCCGGCGAGGCGATCGGCCCGATCTCCTGGCGCACCCAGGCGACCAATTCCTTGCGTAGGGCCTCGGTCGGTTCCTCGCCGGCCATCAGGGTCACGTAGGCATAGATGCCTTGGCCCTTGATGTCGTGCGGATATCCTACCACCGCCGCTTCCGAAACTTTTGGATGCGCCACCAGCGCCGATTCGACCTCCGCCGTGCCGAGGCGATGGCCGGCCACGTTGATCACGTCATCGACCCGGCCGGTGATCCAATAATAGCCGTCGGCATCGCGCCGGCAGCCGTCGCCGGTGAAATATTTGCCCGGATAGGCGGAAAAATAGGTCTGCACGAAGCGCTCATGGTCGCCATAGACGGTGCGCATCTGGCCCGGCCAGGAGTTGGCGATGCACAGATTGCCCGTTGTCGCGCCGGTCTGGACGCGCCCCTCGGCATCGACGATTTCCGGCTGCACGCCGAAGAACGGCAGCGTCGCCGAACCGGGCTTGAGTTTTGTCGCCCCCGGCAGCGGCGTGATCAAAATGCCGCCGGTCTCGGTCTGCCACCAGGTATCGACGATCGGGCAGCGGCGCTCGCCGACGACCCGGTGGTACCACTCCCAGGCCTCCGGATTGATCGGCTCGCCGACGCTGCCGAGCAGCCGCAAAGTGGCGCGAGAGGTGCGTTTCACCGGTGCATCGCCGCCCTGCATCAGGGCGCGGATCGCGGTCGGCGCCGTGTAAAAAATGTTGACCTTATGCTTGTCGATCACCTCCCAGAACCGCGACGAGGTCGGATAGTTCGGCACGCCCTCGAACATCAGCGTGGTGGCGCCGTTGGCCAGCGGCCCATAGACGATGTAGCTGTGGCCGGTGACCCAGCCTACGTCCGCGGTGCACCAGTAGATATCGCCGTCATGATAATCGAACACATATTGGTGCGTCATCGACGCGAAGACCAAGTAACCGCCGGTGGTGTGCAGCACGCCCTTGGGCTTGCCGGTCGAGCCTGACGTGTAGAGGATGAACAGCGGATCCTCGGCGCCCATCGGCTCGCACGGGCAATCGGCCGAAACGTCCTTCGCCGCCTCATGGTAATAGACGTCGCGGCCGGGTTTCATGGTCACGGCGGCGCCGGTGCGGCGCACCACGATCATGCTGGCGACACCGCCGGCGCGGTCGGCGGCGGCATCGGCATTGGCCTTGAGCGGCACCTTGCGGCCGCCGCGCAGGCCCTCATCCGCCGTGATCACAATCGTGGACTTTGCATCCTCGATGCGGCCGGCGAGCGAATCCGGGGAAAAGCCGCCGAACACCACCGAATGAATGGCCCCGATGCGGGCACAGGCCAGCATCGCATAGGCGGCTTCCGGGATCATCGGCAGGTAGATGGTAATGCGATCGCCCCTGCGGGCGCCATGTGCTTTGAGCACGTTGGCGAACCGGCTCACTTCGGCGTGCAGTTCGCGGTAGGTGATCTTGCGATCGTCCTTGGGGTCGTCGCCTTCCCAGATGATGGCGATCTGATCCCCGCGGCGCGCCAGATGCCGGTCGATGCAGTTGTGCGCCACGTTGGTGACGCCGTCCTCGAACCATTTGATCGACACGTTATGTGGGTCGAAGGAGGTGTGCTTCACCTTGGTGAACGGCTTGAACCAGTCGATGCGCTTGCCGTGCTCGGCCCAGAAGCCGTCCGGATCGGCGATCGAGCGGGCATACATGGCGGCATATTTGTCCGCATCGATGTAGGCGCGCTTTTCCCAATCGGCGGGAACTTCGTAGACCTGCTCGCTCATCCTGCTACTCCCTCGTGCCACCGACCGGGCGCTTGGCGCCTCGAACCGCACGGCGTGTCGAACGTTTCCTCAATGGCCATTATGCGACGCCCGGTGCCGAGGCCACAAGTCGTTGGTCGCTTTCCCGACCCCGACGTGAGGCCATCGCAGCGACAATCGGAGTCACGGCCGTCGCGGGTCGAGCGGTGTACTGCGGTAGAGATCGGTCAGCGTGCAACGCAATCCGAATTCCGGCACTATCGACTTCAGCGTGCACCGAGCCCGTTTCTTCCGAACCAATCCTCGATCGCAATGATGGCGCTGCCACCGGACGCCACCGTCATCGGTTCCCTTGCCGAGTCGTCGCGAACCGACGAAACGCAAAATCAGCTCTGACTTCTATCGCGCAACGAGCGGCCCGCCAGCTATCGCAAATGATTGCAATGGGATCAGCCGGAGGTCACCCCCATAACGCCGATGACGATGCCCTGCACCAGCAGCACAACGAGCCAGTGGCCGGCATCGATCGCGAGCAGCGTGAGGGGCCGCCGGCCGAAGCTGTAGTTCACGGTCTGCGTCGTCAGCACGAATCCGAACCAGACGGCCAGCGCGGAAATGACGCTGTTGCGCACCGTTACCTGCCCGATCCCGAGATGGCCGATCACGCCGGCCAGCATCCAAGCCATCACCAGATCGGCCACGAAGGCCACAATGAAGGGAGTGGGCGACTGATTGGCCTTCATGGACTCCGGCGTAAAACCCTGCGCCGCCATCCAGGGCTTCGACAAGCCCCAGTACCAGAACGCACCGGCCACGTAGCCGATGACGCCAGCGATGACGACAGCCCAGTAATCAACCCCGGCGAATGCCATATCCCGTCCCCCTGTATTTGCCTGTGCCGCGCTGCGAAGCTCGTGACCGCGCGCGACGCCTCGCTCCTCTCGTAACGCGGCATCTTGACCGAAATCAAACGGATGGTCAGCTTCCCGCCTCCAAACGGCCGGGACACGGCCGGCCGGTACGTGCCGGGTCTCGCCGACGGCTGGTGCCGCATTGACCCGGAGCCGGTGGCTATGGTCTATGACGCTGGCAAAATCTTGCACAAATGCCGCGTTTTCGGCGCCAAGATATTGCCGCCCGGATGCGGCGGGTCATCAACCGCGACTTGGGGTCACCGTGGACCTGCTCAGCCAAGGCAACCGCACACAAGAGCCGCCATGCCATCGAAGATCGAACTCTGCAATGCCGCCGATATCGCGGAGGGCACCGCCCTCAAGGTCGAGACCGACGGGCTGACGCTTGCGGTTTTCAATGTCAACGGCGAATATTACGTGCTCGACGACCTGTGCACCCACGGGCCCGGGTCGTTGTCGGAGGGCTATATCGAAGGCGATGTGGTGGAGTGCAACTTCCACAACGGGCAGTTCAACATCCGCACCGGCGAGGTGGTGCTGCCGCCGTGCATGATTCCGATGAAGACCTATCCGACCACGGTGGAAAACGGCAAGGTCGTGATCGAGGTGTGAAAATAGGCGCGCCGACGCGCCACGGCGCCGCAGGATGGGTTTCGCAAGAGCTCAACCCATCCTGCTTTGTCGGGGGAGAATTCGCATGGCCAAGACTGCAATCGTTTCCGAGGAACTGGCGAAGAAATTCGCCACCGAGAAAGACACTCCCTATACGCGCTGGGTGCGCCAGGAGGGTCTCGACATCATCGCGGCCCACTATGTGCCGAGCCTGCACACCGTGGAGCTGAAGCCGTGGGCGCGCCGCGGCGGGCGCGGGGTGTTCATCAACCACGAGGCATCACGAACCTCGAACGACTGCTACGTCTGCGAGATCGCCCCGGCCGGCAAGCTCGCTCCGCAGCGGCAGTTGTTCGAGGAAATGATTCTCGTGCTCGACGGCCGCGGCTCGACCACGGTGTGGAATGATGCGGGCGCCAAGATCACCTTCGAGTGGAAGGCCGGCGCGCTGTTCGCAATTCCACTCAACACCTGGCACCAGCATTTCAACGGCTCGGGGCGCGAGCCGGCCCGCTACGTGGCGGTGACCAACGCGCCGCCGGTGATCAACCTTTATGAAGACCTCGATTTCGTGTTCGGCACCGCCCACGATTTCAAGGGCCGTTTCAACGGCGAGCCGGATTATTTTTCCGCCAAGGGCGAGCAGAAGGGCCTGTTGCTGCAGACCAATTTCGTGGCGGACGCGGTCAACCTGCCGCTGATCTCCGCGAAGGAGCGTGGCGCCGGCGGCGGCCATATCCGCTTCAACATGGCCAAGGGCTCGATGAACAGCCACATCTCGCAGTTCCCGATCGGCACCTACAAGAAGGCGCACTGCCACGGGCCGGGCGCCCACGTGATCATCCTGTCGGGGGAGGGCTATTCGCTGATGTGGCCGGAGGGGGATTCACCACGCCGCTATGAGTGGCAGGTCGGCTCGATGATCGTGCCGCCCAACATGTGGCTGCACCAGCATTTCAACACCGGAACCACGCCGGCGCGTTACTTGGCCTTCAAGCACGAGGTGGTATCGATCCGCAACGCGCAAGGGGTGCCGAAGGCGTGGATCAGCCGCCGCATCGGCGGCGACCAGATCGACTATGCGGACGAAACCCCGGAGGTACGGAAAATCTTCGCGGAGGCGCTGTCGAAACACGGCCTGACGCCGAAGATGGACGCCGCCTATGAGGCGGAACTCGCCGATCTGCCGCCGCTGCCGGCCCGCGCGGTGGCGTGACGCGGTGGGTTACGTCGCCTTAGCGACGCCATTCTCAATCGGCAAACCGGTCAACAAACGACCCATTCAATAGCGAAGTGCAACACGCTCATCTTGCCGTTGCAGAAAGGCTCACGTTGCCCCACCTCGCTCGCCGCCATGCCGTTTAAGCTGACGTGTTGCACTTCGGACGTGAATCGGCGACCACAAACGGGTCAATAGATAGCAGCACACCTGTTTGTGCCACTTCGTGCCACGTCCGCGATGCTGCAAAGGCGACACGGCATACCGGCCTTGGCGGTCCGAGCGAGGAGCCGAAAGGACGCAACCCGTCACGGTTCGCGCATCGCTTCGCGGCCGACCGGTACTACCATTCCGAGCATGTACTTAAGTACGGTCCGTTTCCCCACCCTGATGTCGGCCGTCACCGGCATCCCGGGAATCACGTGAAATCCCACGGGAACATCGTGCAACGCGACCCGATCGATGGTGATCAAGGTACGATAGAAAGGTTCCGAAGCCGTCGGCGGCAGCGCGCCCGTCGGGAGGCGGGCCTCGTCCTGTGCGGTGAAGCTGTTCGGGCTGACGGTCCGGACGGTGCCCTCCGCCATGCCGTATTGCGCATACGGAAAGGTATCGAACTTGATCACCACGGGGTCGCCGACATGCACGAAGCCGGTGTCCCGACCGACAATATTGCTCTCGATTTCGAGCGGTGCGTCGGCCGGAACGAGCGTGATGAATTGCTGGCCCGATTGCAACACGGAACCCACCGACACCTTGGCCACCGACTGCACAATGGCGTCGAGTTCGCTGCGCAACTCCACCAGCTGCCGGCGCAATTTGGCCTTGTTCAACTGCTCCCGCGCATCGTTGATCCTGCCATTGGCTTCGGCAAGCTTTTGGGAGACCTCTGCTCGCCAGCCCTGAATGTAGCCGTTGCGATCGGCTTCCAAGGCCGATTTATCGCGCCTGGCACCCTCCGCCGTCTGCTCAGCATTGGTCAGCGAGCGGGCCATCTCGGCGCGGCTGTCCTTGGCCATAAGCTGATTGAGCTTGCTGCCTGACTGCTGCGCCTCGAGCTGCGTCCACATACGCTCGACCGTCTGCGCCACACCCAGCCGTTCGCGGTAGGCTACTGCATCGGACTGGGCGCGCGAGATGACGGTTGAAAGCTCATCGGCACGGTGGCGGAAATTATCGAGCTTCGATTCGAACTCGGCGAGCCGATGTTCGTGGATCGCCGATTGCAGCAGCCAAGCCGGGTCGTGCCCGGAGTAGGTGAAGGGTTGGCCATCGGCCTCGGCCTTCAGGCGCGATACTTCGGCCTCCAGTCCCGATACTTGCCCCGCCAGCGTGGCGAGATCGGCCGCCGCGAAAGTGGGGTCGAGGCGGGCCAACACCTCGCCCGCCTTCACCCTTTGGCCCTCCCGCACCTCGATCGTGCGTACGATTGCGGTGTCCAAGGGCTGCACCAGGATGGTCCGCGATTGCGAAACCACGATTCCTCTCGCCGTCACCACCTGGTCAACCGGTATCAACCACGCGGCGACGAGGAGAACCACGACCATGCTGGTGATGATCCAGATCATGCTGCGCGCCACAAGCGGGATCGGCGCATTGATGATGGCGGTCGACGGCCACTGAAACTCCAGAATGGCCGGCAAAGCCGTATCCTTCGGCCCGGAACGGCGCGACACGGACATAATGGCACCGGATGATGTATGGCTCATGACTGGACCGGCCTCATGGATAGGGAAAGCCTACATCAGCCCTCGTCGCGCGGGACCAGAACCGGAGCAACGGCGCCGTGACGCGCACCTTGGCTCTCGATACGGCGGTTCGGCTGCAGATGGCGGTTCTGCTGCGCCCAAAGATGCTTATAGATAGCGCATCGTTCGACCAGCACGCTGTGCGCCGCGATGTCGGCGACCTTGCCGCGCTCCATGACCAGGATCTGGTCGCAATCGGACAGCGACGACAAACGGTGCGAGACGATCACCATCGTTCGTCCTTGCGCGATGCGCTGCAGATTGGCGTTCACGATCGCCTCGCTCTCCGGATCGAGCGCGCTGGTCGCCTCGTCGAGAATCAGAATCCGGGGGTCATGGATCACGGCCCGTGCAATCGCCAGCCGCTGCCGTTGTCCGCCCGATAGGTTGGGCGACCCCTCCTCGACTTGGGTCTCGTAGCCGTTCGGCATGCATTCGATGAATTCTTCGGCGCCGGCGAGACGCGCGGCCTGAATCGCATCCGCCAACGTCAGGCCGGGGCGTCCGGCGATGATGTTGTCTCGGATCGAGCCACGGAACAGGAAGTTGTCCTGCAGGACTACGCCCAGGCTCTGGCGCAAATGGCGGAGATTGATCTCGCGCAGATCGACCCCGTCGATCTTCAGGAAGCCGCTGTACTCACGGTTGATGCCCTGAAGCAGGCGGGTGACGGTGGATTTGCCCGAACCGCTGCGCCCGACGATGCCGATCATAGTGCCTTCCGGTACCGAAAACGTCACCCGGTCGAGCGCCGGGACCTTGGTGCCCGGATACGCGAAGGTCACGTCCTGGAAGCTGATGGCGCCGGCAAGCCGCGGTCGCACCCCACCGGACGCCGCGTCGACCTCGAACGGGCGGTTGAGCACGGACCCGGCTTCGCCGATCGCGGCACCGACCTGCTCGTAATCATTGATCAGCTGCGTCATTCCAACGAGCGGCTGCGCCACCCGTCCGCTCAGCATCATGAAGGCGAACAGCCCGCCGACCATGTAGCCGGAATCATCGCTGATCGCCAGATAGGCACCGATCATCATCGTGCCCAGCGTCATCAATTGGTTGATCGGCGTCACCAGGGTCTGCGGCCAATTGGCCAACTGCCCAAACGCGAGGCGCCATTTTCCCGCCTCGGCGATTCGTTCATCCCACAGCGCCCGCCGCTGGGGCTCCAGTGCTAGCGATTTTACCGTCTTGATACCGACGATCGTCTCGCCCAGCGCCGCCGCCTTCCAGGTTTCGGCCGCGATCACCCGCATGTAGAGCACGCGCAATGGTACCAAGTAGGCGAGGATGATCACGGTGATCACAGCGGCACAGAGGAGCACAATCGACGCCAGAATCGGATTCAAATAGAACAGGATCGGGAGCAGCACGAGGATCGTTATCAGGTCGAGGAACGTCGTCAGCAACTTGCCGGTCAGAAATTCACGGACCCGATACACGCCGGATATGCGGAACATGGTTTCGCCGGCCGGATGCCGCTCGAAATAATCGAGCGGCAAGCGCAGCAGACGATTGAAGACGTGCAGACTGAGCTTGGTATCCAGCCGCGCTCCTACGACCGCGACGATCTCCCGGCGCGCGTAACCAAGGAGTGTTTCGTAGACGACCACGATCGCCATCACGCCGGACAGTAGCACCAGCGTCAACAGGCTGTGGAATTGCAGGACCCTGCCGACCGTCGCCATCACCAGCAACGGCGGAAAGATTGTCAAAATACTGATGGTCACCGATGCGATTGCGATGTCCCGCAGCGCGGTGCGCTCCTGCAGCACCAGTTTGACGAGCCAGCTCAGATTGAATTGCGAGTCCGCCGTCGCCACACTGCGGGCGGCGCGCAACAGCACCGCCTCTCCGGTCCAGATCCGGGACAGCCGCAACTCGTCGACCGCAACCGGCGGCGTGCCGGCCGGCGCACCGGGATCGGCGATGTAGACGAACCTCCCCGCCGGATCGGGGGCGGTCATCAGGCCGGCACCGCCGTCGTCGAACAACAGCACCACCGGCCCGGAGTCCTGGAAGCGAAGCAAATGGCGCCAGCAAATCCGCACGGCACGCGACCACATCCCGGCATCTTGCGCCCAAAGCGAGAGTCCGGCCGCTGATGGAAAGGTCTCGCCTGCCGTAGGGGTGTATTCCTCCGGATCGAGTTCGACGCCCTGATACCGCCCAGCCTGGATCATCGCCTGCACGCGCGGGTGAATCGGGGCGATGCGTTCGGCGCGCGCCGCGGCCAGATCCCAAGGATCCGGATCCGAGTCCGACGGGGCGACATCAGTTCGTCTTGGTTTAGCACGGGCGTTCCTTTGAACCGGCGTATCTCAAAACTACCTCCAAAAAGTTGAAAAAGAATAACATGTCTCGCGCAAAACACCAAATGCGGCCGAACCTGGCCGCTCGCGGCGCTGCTTGATTGATAACCGACCGGTTCGATCAGCTGAGTTGGAGCAGGTTTCCAAGCCTTTTCGGCAACTGTCCAGGCGTGCCGATCTCCGAGCAGCTTTTTTCCCATGCGGCGAGATACGCCTCGATTGGAATACCGGTTCGCCGCGGCCAGCGATTGAGCGCGCCCAAGTCCTCGACGCATCCTTCATCGCTTTCCAGCAGCGTCAGGATGCCCAGCACGGCTGGACCCATAGGCGCGCCGTTGCCACGTTCCAGCGAGCTCCGATAGACGCGAAACCAGGAATCGATGTCGGCGCCGGGTGCCAGTTCGGTAGCCTTGGCGTATTTCTCTATCAGGTCGCCGCGGTATTTGCGGATCGCAACCGCGAAGCCCGTATCTCCGGGAAACGGCGGGCTTCGCGCCCAGCCGGTGGCAAGGCGGCGAAGCCCGCGGATCGAAAATGCTTCCACCAGCGCTTCTTCCAGCCATTGCGATGGCGGACTCGGCTTGGCGAGAGCATCCCAGCTGTTGCAGAGCACATGCCCCAGTTCGTGCCCGAATTGATAGGCAAGCTTGGACCAGTCGTGAGGACCGACATCGACGATGATCCACGCCATGCGGGTGCGGTCGTCGTGCAACCAGATCGCGGGCGGACCCTCGGCATGATTGTCGACCCGAAGTTTGTTGGGTTGCCGGTCGGAGCGCAGTTTCAGCCCCGACAGGCAGGCCTCCCGTATGCGGGACAAGACCGCAATAGCATCGCCCGGCACATCGCCCCAAGTTCCCGCCAATTCTAAAGGCGCGGACAGGAGCGTGACGTTCCGCCCGGCGGCCGGTTGGGCTTCGGCGTCGCGGACAGGCAGGACGAGACGCGGATCGACAAATCCGGCCAGGACTCCGGCGATGACCCCGGACATTTTAACAAAGTCGCGCCGCTTCATTTCGCCATCCAGCCGCCGGCATCGCGCCGAGCATAAGGCGGAGATGACGAACCCTAGGGTTAAGGTCCATCACCTCCCCGCGCAGCCGCCTCAATGGTGATGGGGCGGCAGCAGGTTCTTGAAGTCGGGTCGGCTCGTCTCGTCGAGGTTGGCAACCGAACCAGCCTTTGGCTGCGATCCATCCGGAGCCACGGCACCCTGGTGAGTGCCGGTTGCCCCGAACCCACCCGCCAAACCGCCGACGTTGCTGAGCTCGGACTTCGGTAGGACGCCGGCCAGCACGTTTGCAACGCCCCCTCCAGCATGCTCCTGCGGCATGTGGTGCCCACCCGGATGCGTTCCGGTGATGCCGATCCCTTGCAGGAACCGGGGGCTCAGCGGACCAAGTACGGTGCTCTGGGTAATCGAGCCATGCAGCGGATCGGTCGCAAGTGCAGTTCCGGTTGCACCGGTGGTATGCCCACCGGCACCGCCTAGTCCTGTAGAGCCGGTCCCCCCGCCGCTCCGGACGCACCCGTCGCTACCGCGGCCTCGGTTGAACCCGAGGGGCCGCCGGGGAAGGGCGGGGACGGGTCGGCTCCCGTGGCGGCCGGGCGCTAGCGAGCGTGTCGGCAAAAACCTGAGACGCGGAGACTGATCGGATCGGATGAGGTTGGCGTTTTCTCGTCCGGATGCGATAGGATTGCGCGGGCGCACGGAATAATTTTGATCTGCGCGCGAGGGTGAGGTCAGCGGCGTAACGCTCGAGGCCTCTGCGATCAGCGAGGCTGAATGCCGAAGACGGCCGACTCCTTTCGATGACGCCATGGCTGTCAATCACGCAATCGGAGTGCGGCTGAAATGGCGAAATAGATTGTTGAATTTGACGCGCCGATGGAAATGACGGCGGCGGACGCGCGAAGGAAACTTCGAGCAATTGCGCAAAAGGAATTTGGAGGCTCAATCATGAGACCGATCAGAATTTGGCAGGGACAGCTTACGGCTTGGACGTGGATCGCGGCGATCGTCGCTTTTGTGGTCGGATGGAAGCTTGGGCATGTCGGGATCACGATGATGCTGTGGGCGACGATCTGGGCGGCGCGAATGCTTCTTCGTTTCGCCAATCTTCTGAGCATCGCATTTTTGCGAAGGCCATTGGTGTATCAGCATCTCATCCTCGACGCATCCAACGATAGGGATGCGGCGCTTTGATGGTGTTCAAACCGCATTGGATCATGCTCGTCAAGCCGCTGCTGATCGCTTTCGCCGGCGTTGTCATGCTTCACTTCTTGCGCGAAAGCCTGCCGGAATATGAACGGATTATCGATGATGCGTTTTTGCGCGCTGGCTTGGGCTATGAGAACATTCCGGCGGCGGCCGCTGCGGTGCAATTCGCAATTGTCGCGCTGATCTTCTGGCCGCTGATCAAAGCGCTGGCTGTGCGCGCGACGTCGCGCCTGGAATTGTACGACGATCAAATCGTATGGCGGCGCGGCGTTTTCAATCGATATGTCGAAGAAATCGAAATTGCCGAAATCGTCGGCGTCAATTTGTTTGAATCGATCACCGGCCGGATGTTTGGATTTTCGACCGTGCTCATTGATACGCGCGGACGCGACACGCTGGTCATGCCGATGATCGGAGGAGGGCGAACATTCGCCGATCAAGCTTTGGAAGCCAAACGTCGGTTGCGGCGGACCGTCGCGAATTGTCCGGCGTGATTTGAGCCTGGATGATTGCGGCGCCTTCGCCCCTTCGTTGAAGGAAACGAAAACAGCCCATTCCGCCGTCCAAATCGCTCGGAGTGAGGGAGGGACTGTCGTCCCTCCCGCTCGCGATCAGCGAGCTTTCATATCCTCTTTGGCGACTTCGAGACGGAGTTCGCTGACCGAGAAGGTGTAGCCGTAGCGCTTTTCGCCGTTATGGTCCCAGCTCGTCTGCGCGGGCGTCGAGCGGATAAACACCAGGTCGCCGGACTGGAGCTTTTCGCCGGCCCATTTCTTCAGGCCCTCCTGACGGGCGAAGATCGTGTGATCGATCCAGTTCGTCCGATCGATCCATTCGCCTTCCTTCTTGTAGCTGGCGTCAGAGGCGACCGAGATGATGAGGTTCTGGCCGACTTCCTTGATCTTGCCAACGCGGCCGATCTGGGTCACTTCGCAAAGCTGAGTCATTTTTCTCTCCGTAGTTTGTGGATCGCGTCGTTGCGATGGCGGTCGTTAGTCACCGGGAAGAGGCGACAGAGTTGCAAGGCCGTCAGGCCGCGGCAGGCAAGCGCAGCGCTGCGCCCCGTCCGCGTCGGGGAATTTTGGCGTGAGCAAGCGCGAGGAATTGGCGCCGCAGGCGGCAAGGGGAAAATTCTTCGGCGCAGGGGCCGTCGTCGCATTGACGGTGATAGACCAAGGCCATATTTGCAACGGCGCTGATGCGCGAACGTCGCCAAGAGAAAATCACAGCGTGTTATTGAAAAGACAGATTGTCGCTGGCAATGCGTCGGCATGTCGCCAGAACGTTCGCATGCGCCAATGGCGCCGCCAGCTGAGAAAAGAAATTGGATTGTCGGGATTGGACGCCCCCGATCAAACAGGCGCATCTCCCCAGCGGGAAAAGGTGAAGAAGAAAGACGCACTGAAATCGACATTCCGGCTTAAAAATTTGACGCTGGCGCGACCTCAAATCGCGGGGCGATAGAACAGCAGTAGGCTACGAGAACGCCGGAGTCCGGTCAATGATCGGCGGGAAAAGCGGTTAAGACGATCTCGGGTTTGCTGGTCGCGCCGGCGAATCCGTCTCGCAGAAGATCGTTCCAATCGCGACTTGGCTCGGGGCTGGTTCGGTCTTCAATTTCGATATTCGGATGCGTCGCGCGCAGCTTTTCCAGCGCGGCCGCCCCGGCCCCGTCAGGATCGCCGAAATAGATGATCCGACGAACGCACTGAGGCACGACGACCAAAGGAAGACGTGGCGCGCTGGTCGCGGCCCAGGTCGGAACGCCAAACAGGCGTTGCGCCGATAGAGCGCTTTCCAGCCCTTCGGCCAGGCCGAGGATCTCATTCGCGCGGGCGCAATGGATCGATGCGCCGCGCGCGGGGCCAATGACGCGCCGTGGCTCGGCAATGTCCGCCTTTTGCGGCCTGGCGCTGTCGAGATAGGTGAGTTCCACGGCAACGACGCGGGATTGCGGATCGGTGAGAGCGGCGCAGAGCGTCGGATGAGGGTAACGCGCGCTCGATGGCAGGAAGCGCAGGGCGGAAGGGTAGGGGCCCGGCAAGCCGCGCGCGGCGAGATAGGCGGCGGCGTGCGTGCCGTCGATCGGGCGCGAGCCGCGCCAAATCGCCCGCGCCGCTTCGCGCGAAAAGGAGGGCTTCGCGGCAAGTTCGGCGGGCGCAGTCAAATTTGGCGGCGCGGCTGG
>CAWDKL010000007.1:0-53540 GCA_963802745.1 uncultured Alphaproteobacteria bacterium
CACCGTCACGCTCAACGGTGGCCGCACCGTGCAGCGCATGCGCTACTACGCCAGCGGCACCCCGCAGGTGCCGTTCACCCGCGAACAGATTGAGGAGAAATTCTTCTCCTGCGCGGACCACAGCGTCGATCGGGCCGCGGCCGCGAAGATTCTGGCACTCCCTATACGGGTTCGAGCGGCAGCCCTCCTTCGCCCCGCTATGGGGGTTGGTGCGGCGGGCGTAAACTCCTCGGCCGCGCGACGGCCCCGGCGCGGATCCACGACGCGATCACAGCGCGGCCAAGGTGGCCGCCGGGCGCGCGGACGGAGGGTTCCGCGGCTTCTTCACCGGGCCGGGTCGCCGGCGCGGGGAGCGCCCCGGCAAGCGCACAGGGAGCGCCGTGCTGCACATCATGGTACTTTCGCAGGCGGCCGACTTTGCCCTCTACCACTTGCAAACCAAGTGGGGAGCGACCGAGAGGTCGCTCATCCGGGCTACTGTCAAGGAACGGCGTTTCTCCCACGGCAAGTCCGACAAATGACGATTTGCGGATCACTGTGGCCGAAGGATTTCATTCGGATACGCGAGACCCCCAAACAAGTAGCTCCTCCAACTTACGCTCAGTTGCCCTGCCGTTCTCGTCCAGAAACACTTGCGGTATACCGCCTCCATAGAATTGAACATTATCCTCGCCAAAAATGTCCCTGGCGGTTTCGATTACCCGACAATTCGGAAAATTTTTGTGCTTTAGCGCAGCGGGGCCGAGCCAGTTTGGATAGGATTTATCTCTGTTGACTACCGTACAACGAACTTTCCCTTGACGACGGCGAGCGGAAAAAAATGCGCGATACGTAACATCATCGTCGGGTAACGAATATCCCATCAGGATGATATGTTCAGCCCCCATCGTCGTCGCCCGCAGCTCACGCTGGATTTCTTCCAGAAATGAAGGAGGCCGAGGCTTAAACGAACTTTGCATCACAACCTGAGTATGATACGTAAAGGTTAGTGTTCCGCAGTGAAGACATGCGCGAGTACTACCGCTCCAATTTCGCGTTTTTCTAGCTCCTTACACGGCGTTGACGGCGGACATGGCGATTGATCGAACGACCGAAGAGGTGGTGGAGGAAACAAGCCATTCGCATACAAATCCCATGAATGCCCATGATAGGCAGAAAGCTTTCCGCAGCTTGGGCATTCGCGCCAGCATAAGCAGCCGTGCGGAAAAAGAAATTTTGTTAACCTGACGCGGTATCCGCTTGGATATTTAATTTCATTTAGGCGTTGGGCTGCCGCTTCATTCAATGGATACCAGGGAAAGCGACCTTGCCTTTCCTCTATTCCACGCGCGGAAATCAAGTGTCCAAAGTCATGAAAAAGATGAAGTGGTATAGGCGGCGAGCCGATATGCGGGACCGAAGCACTGCGATTTAGTTCACGGTTAGCGATGAATTGTATCCAAAGGGCGATAGGGTCATAGTTCAAGCTGATAAATCCAACATCGGCCTGGTAGAATCCAGGGTTGTCCAGTTGACGTCCTTCGTGAGCAAGGGCGGTCCCGTGGTGCTGGACGCGACGTCCGAGTAGACGTGCAAAATCTCGATACCAATCGAGCTCACGCTTTTTGGCTGATAAGCACACTTGATAGGTTATATAAAAGAAAGCGATCAGAATGAGCTTAAGCGCATTGCGCGCACCAATTAACCTCCTAGCTTCAAAGAACTCCGTTTCTGAAAAATTCTTGTCTGAAGCTAAGCTCGGCTCATTACTTTTGGTTATTGGAGCGGGTATTCCGGAATTGATATGCATATCGAGAACATTGAAGAGGTCATTGAGCTTAAAGCGCAACTATCGGAAGCTGGACAAATGCGAACGACGGATTTAAGGGTCGGCCAATCATAGATGAGACGAAGCCCGATGATTTTGCGTTTTAGCTCGTCGTCGTCGCTAGGGCTATTCCGCCAGTGTGGACGCATTGCATCCAACTCTTCTGTGGTGACATGATCAATTCTGACGGCGCTTTGTTCCGAATTGCCGAGGATTAAGATTAATTCATAGAGGGCATTGTGCCAAGTTTCGGCGGCGACACCGCTAAGAGCATCGGCCACGCGCCGCTGGAGCGTCCTGGGATCACCATTCCCTACAAGCTTTCGTACGAAATCAGCTTGCTGTGTGGTCATGGGTATTCCAAGCGCAGCTGTGGCACCCGCACCCCAGAAGATCAGATTGGTCGGCTGGCCTTTTTCGGTTTGCATCGCAAGCTAAGCCGGCACCTGGATTGCAGTTATATTATCCGCACCATTGATTGTTATTTCCACGCAGATACCTTTAATAGCTATCTCGGCGAGAGGCAGTGAACCATAAGATTTTGAGAGTTTGAAAAGCTTACTATCTGGGAAACACTTTGATTTGGGCGTAGGCGGGTTTACAAAAACCGTATAAGTAACGCGGTCGTGTGTCACCCGATATTCATTCGTAGGAGACACTTTTACCTCTGCGGCAGCTGGGGTGAATACCACTTTGATGGTGCCTCGTGTTACAAATGACATGGAGCCTTTCCCCTCGAATGTGTAAGACTACCGATCAGTGCGAAGCGTATCGCTGGTGCAGTTAGTTAGTTAGAAGAGAACGGGGTCGCAGAACCGCGGTTCGCTGCACTGCTCGTGTCCTCCGTAATGTTGCCGCATAGCAGCGGCCCAATATGTACGGGTCGCCACACACGCCTTCCTGCCTGGCACCCTTTGCAACAGGGCGGGCCGGAAAATCCCCCTCCGCCTCACCCCAGCCGATACGCCCGCTTCGCCGTACCGCTGAACATCTTTGCCTTCTCGTCGGCCGACGCGCCGGAGGCCAGGCGCTTGAACGCGTTCCACAGCACCGGATAGCTGGAACTGACCCCGTCGGGGGGAAAATTGCTCTGGAACATCCCGCGGTCCGGCCCGAACGCCTCGATGCAGGTTTCGATATAGGGTCGGTAGGCGGCCGCAAGTTCGGTCGAGGTGGGTGGTTTCGGACGCGCATGAAAATCGAACACGCCGAATAGCATGCCGAGCCCGCCGAGCTTGACCACGACGTTTGGCGCTCTGGCGACTTCCGCGATGCCCCGCTTCCATTGCGCAAAGGTTTCTGCCTCCTTGCCCTTGTAGGGGCCGATGCCGAGCGGCCCGCCGACATGGTTGAGGATGATGGTGGTGTTCGGGAAGGCGCGGGCGAGGTCGGCGAGTTCGAGGAGCTGCGGGTGATAGAGCCAGGCCTCGAAGCTCATGTTGAGCGGGGCCAGGCGCGCGAAGCCGGCGCGCCAGGTTGGATCGGCCATCTGCCCCTTGGGCGGATTGGTGCGCGCCTTAGCCAACGCATCGCTGGCATCCCAGGTGACGGAATGCCGGATGCCGCGGAAGCGCCCGTTGCCGGCGGCGATCTGCGCCTCCAGGACCCGCGCGACCTTGTCGCCGAGCCGCAGATCCGCATGGCCGACGATGCCGGCGCACAGCCGCGACTTCCCGAACTGACCACTGGCGCTCATCGCCGCCGTGCCGTTGACGAACTCGGTTTCGCCGACCGGTTTCATCTCGACCGGCCCATCGGCGCGATACATCGAGCCGCACTCGATGAACACAGTCTGGACGATGTTGTGGCCGCTGCCGGTGTCCGCGAGCAATTCGTTGATGAGATAGCGGTGCTCGGGACGCTCCCACAGGTGATGGTGGGGATCGACGATCGGCAAGTCCGGCTCGATGATGTCTTCCTTGACCAGCGCCGCCCAGGCCGGATTTTGATAATAGCGCGGGCTGGATTGCGAATTGACCGCCACGCCCGCGGCCGGGTTCTGCGCCAGCGCGCCGCCACCGGGCAGCGTCGCCGCGCCCACCAGCCCCGCCGATCCGGCCAGCATAGTGCGGCGCGATATGGATTGCCCAACCGTCTCTGTGGTCATCGTCGTTCCTCCCAGGGTATCTCATGCGGGCACGCGTGAACCCGTGCGCTTGCAAGGTTCCATTTTTCCGTTAAATTCGAAAACTTCGCAGATCGGCCACCCGAAAACAAAATCACTCACCTTATTGATACTCTAAACTAGCGTGAAATACATTGTAGGCGTTTCGTGTCATTGGGGTAGATAATGGGTCTGCGAACCTCATCGGGGCCGGCCGTTGCCGGACCCGATGGCGCCACGCCGTTTCAGCTCGCGCCTATCGTTTTCACGCCTTGATGATCGGCAGCGGCGCAAACTCCCCGCGCAGCACGCTCGCCGCGTCGCCGTAGCCCATCCAGTTCTGGATGGCGGTGGCGTAGACGCGGCGGAAGTCGGTGGTGTAGGTCATGTTGCCGTCAACGAGGTCGGTGAGGCTCGGCATCTTGCCGTATTGGCCGCCGGCGACCGGTTCGCCGATCATGAAGGCCGGCGCGGCGGTGCCGTGATCGGTGCCCTGGCTGGTGTTCTCCTTCACCCGGCGGCCGAACTCGCTGAACGCCATCAGCACCACGTCCTCGGCGCGGCCGAGGCGGGCAAGATCCTTCATGAAGCCGGCGATGTGGTCGGAGGTGTAGGTCCACAGCCGCGCATGCACGTCTTTTTGGTAGACGTGGGTATCGAAGGCGTTGTTGCGGTAGGCGACGTAATAGATCTTGGTCGGGAACCCGGCCGCGATCAGGGCGGCGACGCGGTCGAGGCCGAAGCGCACCAGGCCGTAGTCCACCGGCGTGCGGTATTGCGCCCAGGCGTCGCGCACCAGTTGCTCGGCATTGAGCGCGCTGCGCGACACGCCATACATGAAGTCTTCCGCCTCATTCGTCCCACGGTCGCGCGTCGAAATGGTGGCCAGCACGTCCTTCTCGTCGGCGAAGCCGGTGCGGACGAATTTTTGCGGGTCGTCGAACACCAGCGGCACGTGGCCTTGCGAGCGCACTGCGAGCGACTGCTGGGTATCGATATTGACGATGTAATTGTTGTGCCCCTCCGGGTCCATGGCATCCGCCAGCCGGCCGACCCAGCCGTAGAGATCGCCGCGGTTGG
Organism: uncultured Alphaproteobacteria bacterium; assembly: GCA_963802745.1. Classification (GTDB taxonomy): domain Bacteria; phylum Pseudomonadota; class Alphaproteobacteria; order Rhizobiales; family Xanthobacteraceae; genus JAJPKK01. The sequence goes on from CAWDKL010000007.1 coordinate 4,992, forward strand.
GCGCCGCGGTCTGCCAATAGGCCATGGAAGAGAAGTGCGAGAACGAGGGCTGCTCGTAGCCGACGCCATGGACGATCGCCATGCGGCCATCCTTATAGAGCCGCTCCAGCCCCGCCATGGTGTATTGCAGGCCAAAGTGATCGTCGAGCTTGCGCAGGCGCGCCGGCTTGATGCCGATGCGGGGCCGGGCGCGGTAATAGGCGTCGTCGCCATACGGCACTACGGTATTGAGGCCGTCATTGCCGCCGGACAGTTCCAGCACCACCAGGATGCGCTCGCGGGCCGGCGCCGCGTTGGCGGCGTTCTGCGCCCAGGCCGGCGCGCGGCCGAGCAGGCCTGCCGCCCCGATGGCGAGGCTGCCGAACCCGGCGCGGAGAACGTCGCGGCGCGCCATTCCGCCAATACGGCAACAGTTTGTCGTCATGTTTCGCCTCCCAGAGCAAGCTCCGAAAAATGGTGGCATTTCGGGCAGAACGCCAGCGGGTAGCCCGGATTGAACGAAGTGAAATCCGGGGTCGCCCCTCGTCAGCAGCGCGTATGGTCCCGGATTTCCGCTTCGCTTCAATCCGGGCTACGCACAGGTCAACAATCTAGCACAGCTGATACTCGGGTGAACTCATGATCAGATGCGCGGTGAGCCGCAGCGGGCGCTCCATATAGGTGGATGCGCGCGCAAGATCGGCGGTGCCGAGCTGGCGCTCCAGGAACGTCACCAAGGTCGCGCGCACCGGGGCGCTTACCGGTATGCTCAGCAGCCGCAGCGTCAGGTGATCGACCGCATCGCCTGCGGTCTTGGCGCCCGCGGCGGTGACCATTGCGGATAGGTCGAATTGCGCGGCGGCGCGCAGGGTGGGCTTGAGCCGCCGCACCGCCTCCTGCCAGCCGACCAGGCTGCCGTAGCGGGTGTTGAAATCCTCGGCGCCGGCGATGACGTTCGCCATCGTCTTTTCGCCGCCGCCCTCCATTCCGCCCATGCCGGCGCCGCCACCCGCGTCCTGCTCGACCGTCGCCTCGCCGATGCTGTAGCCGGCGAGGATGCGATCGTTGACGCGCTTGACCTCGGCGCCGGGATTGAAGTTCGGGTCGGTGAAATTGATGATGTCCGGGAACATCACGTCGCGGGCGAAATTGCCGCGTGCCAGCAACAGCCCCGGCGTGATCCAGGAGCGGCCCTGCGCCCAGCCGGCAACGGTCGGCGGGTTGAGCAGGATTTGCCCGAGTTCGCGGCTCACGATATAGAGGTCCGGAATGCCGGGCAGGTGTTTGACCCCAAGCTTGCGGTAGGTTGACACGACCAGTTCGATCGGCCCCTTGATGTGGGTGCCGAACGACGGTGGGCTATAAAAATCCTTCGACAGGAATATCGTGCGCAGCAGCGGGGCGACTTCGTAATTGTTATCACGCAGCACCGCGCCCAGTCGCTTCTGCACGTCCGGCGCGATGTTTTCCCGTACAAAAAATTTGTACAGCTTGCCGGCCATGTATTCGGCGGTGACCGGTTGTTCCAAAATAATCTTGAGGATATCGACGCCGTCGAAATTGCCGGTGTGCCCAAGGAACGTTTTCGAACCGTCATCGTGCTTGCCGGCATCGACCTTGAAATCGAGGTCGTCGTCGATCCATCCCGTGAAGGCCCGCGCCGCCTCGCGAATATCCTTCTCGGTGTAGTTGCCGACCCCCATGGTGAAGAGTTCCATCACCTCGCGGGCGAAATTTTCGTTAGGCGCACCCTTCACATTTTCGGCGGCATCCAGATAGGCGAGCATCGCCGGCCCGCGTGCCACCTCAACGAGCAGCGTGCCGAAATTACCGGTCGCTTCGCGGTGCAGCAGCGCCAATTGCTGCTCCATCTTGCGGTAATCGCGGATCTTTTCCTCGCCGGTGGCAAAATGGCCGTGCCAGAACAGAGCCATTTTCTCTTCGAGCGGACGGTTGGTGGCGACCATGCGGTCCGCCCACCAATGGGCAAGCCGCCGCGTCTCCAGGTTGGTGGCGCGCAGCCAATAGAAGAACCGGTCCACCACCGGCTGCAGCCGCCGGTCGCCCGCCGGCTTGACCTGGGCGCCCAGCGATTCACCGGTCTTCTCCGCGCGTTCGGTTGCGGCCGGGCGGCTTACCGGAAAATTCTTCAGCGAGGGGTCCCACAGGCCGGACGGATCGAACGGCGCCAGGTGATCATTGGCGACGTTACGGTAATCCAGGAGCGCCGACACCGCCCGCTCCGGCGTCATCGCCGCGAGGCGCGCGATCTCGTCCGGCGGAGCACCGAACCCGGCGCGATCGATCAAATGGGCGGCGCGGTCATAGTTCCAATCCGAAGCCGCGATCGGACCCAGATCATTGGTCCACGACGCCGGCCCCGCTCCGCCGCGCACGACGGACGAGACTGCGCCGGGGATCGGTGCCGCCGGCGCGGATTGGGTCACGGAAGCCTGTTCGGCACGGTTCTCCATGGGGCTCCCCCAGTCTGCGATAAAAGCAAAACATCATGATCATACGCCTCAACGGACCGAGAAGGAAGCGACAGTTCGTTCCATCTCCCGTTGTTCCGATCAGCGCAATCCGCAGCGCCGGCGGCACCGGACCGGCGATCGAAAAATGCCGGCCACGCCCGGTGGGAGCCGCAAATCTATGACGCAGGGCCCTTCGAACCCTCCGATGGCGCCGGCGCGTCGTGCGGTAGCGGGCCATCTGTCGCCGCCGGCCGACCGGGGGTCGGCAGGTGCCCACCAGGCACGGGCATTGCGTTAGGAGCAGTGCTTAGTCCCGGAGTCGACGCTGTGGCAGGTGCCCTTAGCGGCCTTGGAGGTAATTTAGTGGGAGAACCGAAGAATCTCGACCCGGTTGCGGCAGGTCTGATCCCCAATGATCGCGGCATCGTCGAGCCGGTTCGCAACTCCGGAGGCTTGTGTGCCTCCGGCACAACGGCGACGGCAGCCGGACGTTCGATGTCAGCGCTCTTCGGCGCATCTGGGAGTGGCGTCTCCGGTACCCCGGCCGATGGTGATATTGCGGCGCTTTTGGCGAGGTTTGCCGCCTGGATGCTCGCGGACCTTTGCGCGATCGTCGGACTATGCGGCACCGCTGCGGGGGGCAGGGTGATCTGGCCGGTCTCCTCGACCGGGGCTGAGGCTGCGGATTCCGGTGCCGCAGCAGGTGCTCGGCTTGGCGGCCGGTATGGCCCCGAGCTGATGATCGGCGGCGTTTTTTTAGCAAGATAGACGGCGAGCGTGTCGATGCGTTGCTGATCATCGCCGATCTGGGAAGCCCAAAATTCTTGGATCTGATGGTCGTCCGCCGCATTGACCATCCGCCAGCGACCGATGCGAAAGCTGCCGTCGGCAAGCGGGATCGCGCTTAGTTTCATACCCATCCCTTGAAGGTGGGCCACGAACGCTTCAACGTCGAACTCCGCCATTTTGCAACTCTCACTCGCCACAACATGTGCATAACATTATTCAACGGCACCCTCGGCAAAGCAATCGCAATGCCGTGCGCGGTTTAGCAAGTTACCTTTTCCGGCACGACGGCCGCACAAAAGCCGCACATCGCGCCATGGTGCGGCGTTAAAATGACCATAGGATTCGTCGAGAATCCGCACGCAGAGGTGGCAACGACGTGCCCCATCGGACCGACTCGCAGCTCAACCATTCTCAGACCATCGGCCGCCGCACCTTCCTGTCGGGGGCATTCCTCGGATTGGGCGCCGCCCTTGCGGCGCCCTCGCTGGTGCGGGCGCAGAGCGCCAGCACATCGTTCGAAGCCTGGCGTGACGGCTTTCGCTCGCGCGCCAGCGGGCGCGGCGTGTCGGAGGCGACCTATGCGCGGGTGATGGGGTCGATCAAGCCCGATACCACTGTCTACGCCCAAATCCGCTCGCAGCCCGAATTCAACGAGGCACTCTGGCAGTATATCAACCGCCGGGTCTCCGACTGGCGGATTATCACCGGCAAGGCACGCGCCAAGGAATTTGCGCCGCTGCTCGCCAAGATCGAGGCCGAATACGGCGTCGACCGCTACACCATGCTGGCGATCTGGGGCGTCGAATCGAGCTTCGGCGAAGTCATCGACAATCCCAAATACATGCGGCCGGTGATCCCGGCGCTGGCGGCGCTCGCCTGGGGCGAACCGCGCCGGCGCAGCTATTGGGAAGCCGAACTGCTCAACGCCCTCGTCATTATCGAGCGCGGTTGGGGCGAGCCGAAGGAGATGGTGGGGTCGTGGGCCGGCGCCATGGGGCACACCCAGTGGATGCCGGAGGTTTGGCTCCATATGGGCGTCGATTTCAACCAAAACGGCCGTATATCGCCGTTCGGCCCGCCGGACGATGCGCTTGCCGGCACCGCGCGCTACCTGATCGACCGCGGCAAGTACCGCCGCGGCGAGGCATGGGGCTGCGAGGTGAAGCTGCCGGCCGGCCACAGTGCGGGCGGGGGTCAGCGTACTTATGCGCAATGGCGCGACCTCGGCGTCACCCGCGCCGACGGGGCGGCCTTTGCCCGTTTGGACGATAAGGCCAAACTTGCGGTGCCGGTGCCCGGCGGTCCGGCTTTTCTGACGGGTCAGAATTTTCATGCCGTATATAGCTACGACCCGGCGTTCTCCTATGCGCTGGCGGTCTGCCATCTGGCCGATCGTATCCGCGGCGATGGACCGTTTGTCCACCCCTTCCCGGGCAGCGAGCGGCTGATGACCTTGGCGGAAGTGCAGGAATTGCAGAAGCGCCTGACCGCCGCCGGCTTCGACACCGACGGCAGCGACGGCCGGGTGGGCCGCGACACCCAGCGTGCGGTGCGCGACTATCAGAGAAAAGTTGGCATGACGCCCGCCGACGGCTATGCCGGTCTCAAGGTCCTGGCCCGGTTGCGTCAAGGCGCTTGACGAGGTGAACCTTCCGGCACGAAAATAGAATACATACGTGAAAGCGGGAGTGAAGGAATTGCACGCGGACGGAGGCTGCGATGCAACGAGTCAGCCTTTCGTCGTTATGGCTCAATCCCGATGAGCGACAAGAAAAGTTGCCGCGGGGCGCTACCAAAGCTCACAAAGCCATGGTGACGATAAAACAATTCCGCAGCCTCGTCCTTGGCATCAACCGCGACCGCGAAAACGGCAAGCTCGGAGCACCGCGCCCGGATCACGGCGTCCCAGAGCAACATGCCGCCAAGCCGGTTCCCGCGGTGCGCCTGGTCAACGGCGAGCCGCCCAAGGCGGGCGGCCGGAACGGACGGATAGCGCGGTAATCGCTTGCGAACGTCCTCCGGTAAATCGCCCAGGAGAAACGCTGCTGGCCGCGATGGTGTAATAGCCCGCAACCGATCCCGTTACCGTGTCGCAGCCGACATAACATGACGTGACAAGGCGACGTACGTCTTGCGTCACCTGCTCCCTAAAATACCGATCAAGCCCAGGCACACCGCTGGAGAAGCTTTTGCGGTCATGCTGAGCGCCGAGCGGCTCGATGCGATAGGGCGGCGCCACCCTACTCCTACTTCGCCAACTGAGCGTGCGCCCTACGGGCACGCTCCATCGCCGGCGACAGCGGCGCCGGATCGAGCAACATGTGAGCGAAGCGAAGCTGATCTTCGGCCGCAAGCCGGATGACGTGGGTGTCCTCGATCGTCTTGCGCGCCGCCTGTTGCGCGGCGTCGATGACAAAATCGCTCACGCTCCGCCCTTCGATCTCCGCTGCGCGCTTGACCATCGCCAAGGCTTCGGGCGGTATCCGCGCATCAATTCGCGCGGTGCGTTGTCCCTCGCGTGGCATCATCGTAATCCCTCTTTCAATTTATAGCGTACGGAAGAGATATGTACAAGTCAAGGAGGAACCGGTGATGGCGTTGCCCGAGGGGTTTCGTCCGCCCTCAGCGGCACATGCGGTCGGGTCGGTCGCGATACCCAGCACGCCCTGCGCGACGATCAGAGAAAAGTTGGCATTTCGCCCACCGACGGCTATGCCGGTCGCAAGGTCCTGGCCCGGTTGCGTCAAAGCTCCTGATCGGCTTGGCCGCCCCGCCATCCGAGAGCGCCCGAAAACATGTCCACACGTGAGACGCCCGCAGACGCAACCACGCCGATCGATTTGACCAAGCGCGAGACGGCTGCCATCGAGCGCCCGATCCCGTCCGGCACCAATGCGGCGGGCTTCGGCAGCGACGTAGTCGCCGAGACGCTACGCGATCTCGACATTCCCTACATTGCGCTCAATCCGGGCGCGAGCTATCGCGGCCTGCACGACAGCCTGGTCAACCATATCGGCAACGCCAGTCCGCAAATGCTCTTGTGCCTGCACGAGGAGACCGCGGTCGCGATCGCGCACGGCTATGCCAAGGTGACCGGTAAGGCGATGGCAGCGGCCGTGCACTCCAATGTCGGCCTGTTCCACGCCACCATGGCGATCTTCAATGCCTGGTGCGACCGCATGCCGGTACTGGTGCTGGGCGCCACCGGCCCGGTGGATGCCGCCAAGCGCCGGCCGTGGATCGACTGGATCCACACCGCGGCCGACCAGGGCGCCATCGTGCGCCATTACACCAAATGGGACGACCAGCCGGCCTCGCCGGCCGCCGCCCGCGAGGCGTTGCTGCGGGCATCCTGGCTGGCGAATTCCGCCCCGCAGGGCCCCGTCTACATCAATCTCGATGCCGACATGCAGGAGGCACCGCTCGAGAAGCCGCTCCCCGCCATCGACGCCAAGCGCTACATGCCGGCAATGGTCGCGGCCGCCCCGGCCGAGCAGATCGCCACCGCCGCCGCGTGGCTGAAGGGCGCAAAGCGCCCGATGATCCTCGCCGGGCGGGTTTCGCGCGATCCCAAAGCCTGGCAGCACCGCGTCGCGCTCGCCGAGGCGATCGGCGCCCATGTGTGCACGTCGCTGAAAGTGGGCGCCGCGTTCCCGACCGACCATCCGATGCACCTCGATGCGCCGCAGCCCTTCACCAAGGACGAACTGACGCCGCATTTGAAAGAGGCCGACGTCATCTTCGAGCCTCGATTGGGTCGATCTCAACGGCACCCTGCGCTCGCTCGGCGGGCCGCCGGCCGGCAAGGTGATCCAAATCTCGCTCGACCAAAATCTGCACAACGGCTGGAGCATGGATTACCAGGGCCTGCCGCCGGTCGATCTGTTCATCGCCGCCGATCCGGACACCGCCACTGCGGCGCTGGCCCAGGCGATCGGTCCGGCGGCATCGAGGCCGGCCGGGACGCCGCGTCCGCTACATCAGCCGACCGGGACCAAGAGCACGCTCGGCATCGAGGACGTGGCCCATGCGTTGCGCCATGCGATCGGCGGACGCGACGTGACGCTGACCCATCTGCCGCTGTCGTGGCAGGGCTCGTTCTGGTACTTTCGCCATCCGCTGGATTTTCTCGGCTCCGACGGCGGCGGCGGGGTCGGCGGCGGACCCGGCATATCGGTCGGCGCGGCGCTGGCGCTGAAGGGATCGGGCCGGCTGGCGGTCGGAATCTGCGGCGACGGCGATTTTCTGATGACGGTGACGGCGCTATGGACCGCGGTGCACTACCGCATCCCGCTGCTCATCGTGGTGGCCAACAACCGCTCATTCTATAATGACGAGGTCCACCAGGAGCGGATGGCGATCCTGCGCAACCGCCCCGTGGACAACAAATGGATCGGCCAGAAAATGCTCGACCCGGAGATCGACTTGGCCGCACTTGCGCGGGCACAGGGCGCGCGCGGTTTCGGCCCGATCACCGGGCGGGAGGAACTCGCGGCGGCGCTCGCCCAGGCGGTGGCGGCGGTGGAGAACGGCGAGGTCGCGGTGGTCGATGCCCGCATCGAGCCGGGCTACGGGGCGCGGGATTCCGGCGCGGTGTCGCAGCGCAAGTCGGGGTGAGCCGACGAACGGACGCCAAACCAGGCTGGATCGCACCACGCGTCGGCACGCATCCGTTGGGGCCGCCTTATCGCGGAACCGTGCAACGGAACGCCAGGAGATCGAAGCGGTGCGGCTGGTAGTGTCTCAGTTTGAATTTTTTGCTCCTTGACGTGACCCCGCGACGGGGCAATGTCCCGCTATGCTTAGCGGCAAGCAGGGAGCGGTGAGATGGACGCCATATCCAAAATCTTAGGATTGCATCTAACGGTGGCGCGTGAGCAACTAGAACTAATGCAGAACGGCTATAGGATCAATCTTCCAGCTGATGACGCTGGACTGATTCCTTCGACAGAGGAAGAGCTAATCCTGCGCATCGGCGCTCTAGAAGGCGCTCTTCATCGCCATGAGCAGCGAAATGCCCCGCGGTCCTAAAGGCGAGAAGCGACCGGCTGACGTGATCGGCAACGCCGTGCACGTCATGCGCATTGCAACCGGTGAGATTGAGGATTCCTGCAGCAAGGCGCCGAACAGGGCCAAGGGCGGAAAGGCTCGTGCGAAAGCTCTCGCGCGCGAAGAGAGAGCCGAAATCGCCAGAACCGCGGCAAGTGCAAGATGGAGAAAAAAGGGCGATTAAGCTGCCTCGCCGCCGCTGCTTTCATCATCGGGCGCGCTCCGCCGCAATTCGATATCAAATGTTAGGTCCATTGGGAGTTGGATTGGTTCTTCCCTCGGGTTCTGCGCATTCCAATGATCCTCATCATAAGAAAGCATAACACCGTCGCTAACCATCTGTTCCCTTCGGCTCACCAAAGAAACCAACATTTGATCTCTTGTCGCCTCCTCGATATCTATGAACAGATGAAGCTGTGTAGCTCCATGCGTTGTTTTCAGTGCATGATATACACGGTACGGTTTCCCGGTCCCTTTATCATAGTTTACTTCTTCGCGCGCTGCTTCTGTGAATTGTTTGGCTAAAAGATCAAGAGGGTCCGCAGGCTTCGGAAGCGGCCACCCTTTCCCAGCCGCCCATTTGGCGACTTTATGCATGTCAAGTTCGCGTTCCCCCGTTTCATCTTTGTATGCACGAATGAAACGCTGCATTTCTTTCCGCTTGGACATACTTTCTCCATTAGATTCCAAGTGGAGCAAGGTCGCCCCACCCGTCCGTGATCGCATTTGGTGTGATGATCGATCGCACCTTTGCAAGGTGGTTACCAAACAGATTATACTTGCCAGTTCGGTGACGAAGTTGTCCGGCTATTAGCCCTGGATGAACCTTTATCATGCGAGAGAAAGCAATAATGTCAGCTTCCCGGAAAAGGGGCGCCTTTCTGGCAATAAAGGCGTCCATCATTTTTTGAGGTACACAAAAATCTGCCGCCGCAGCGTCCGCAATGCGTTCCTCGATTACGTCACCGGTTCCGGCGCGGTCGCCCTCAAGATCAGAATCAAGCATCGCGGTGCTATCAAGCCCATGTCCGCATATTACATGTTCTAGTTCGTGTCTAAGAACAAACCAGAAATTATCAATACGATCAAAACGCATAGTAAGCGCGATTACCGGGGAAAATTCATTTAACCAGAAACAAACTCCGTCTATTTTCGAAGATGGGATAGCCTCTACGATCAAAAATCGAATACCGCTTTCTGCCAGGATGCGCGGCACTTTCCTGATTTCCTCCGCGGCTGATAAAAGAGATTTAAGTTTCGGAACCGCGTTAGAAACATTAGATGGAGAATAACGAGCGACTAGCATGTTGCTGGCAACTTGCTTAACCCTATAGAGCCAAACGAGTTGCACAGGGGTCACAGGGGTATTTACATTAGTCTTTTTAGCGGCGTGTGGAAGGATTTCTATATCCTCGATCCTGTTGACTTGGAAGAAACGCATCAATTCCGATCGGACCGCTACCACATCCCGTACATCTTTGGCGCGAATCCAGCCGCGCCGTATCATCTCGGCAATGGGGAGGTCTCCGAACAAAGCAGCGCGGGTGGCTCTTTCCGGGTCAGGGCGCACGCCGATCCGGGCGACCGCGAGGTCATAGCTTTGTTGTAGCTCCATGAACCGCTCGGCTGGGACATTGAAGAGGTCTTCAAGTGCGAGCGCGAGAGGGGCATCCACGGATCGCTTATTCGCGACAATTCGGTTGACGCCAGTTTCGTCCATGTCGAGCACCACGGCCAAAAGCCGTTGGGTCCACCCCCGCTCCTTTAAGAGGGCGTCAATCAAGTTTCCTGGGCTTCGGAAGTCGCTGTGTTCCAAGGGCATCCGTGCTCTATACATCAACTTGCGCAAAGACGCAAACTGAAAAAAATGCTTACAATGTGATCGGTTCTTTGCTATGGTTGGGCCATGAATAAGCTCCCATTAACCAAGCGCGTCCAAATCCTCTCGATGCTTTGCGAGGGATCAAGCATGCGCAGCATTTCGCGGGTTGCTGACGTGTCCATCAACACGGTCACGAAGCTTCTCGTCGATGCCGGCAAGGCGTGCGCGATCTTCCATGATGAGAAGGTCCGCAACTTGAGGGCGCGCCGTGTCCAAGTGGATGAGATTTGGAGCTTCACTTACGCGAAGCAAAAGAACGTTCCGACCGCGAAGGCCGCGCCAATCGAGGCCGGCGATACCTGGACATGGACGGCGATTGAAGCCGACCACAAGTTGCTCATTTCATGGTTGGTCGGTGGCCGTGACGGCGACTATGCCATTGCCTTCATTGATGACCTTCGCTCGCGGCTTGCCAATCGCGTTCAGCTAACCAGCGACGGTCACAAGGCCTATCTTGAAGCTGTAGAAGGCGCGTTTGGCGGCGACGTTGATTCCGCCATGTTGATCAAGCTTTACGGCGAAGCGCCAGAAGGCGCTAAGGGTCGCTACAGCCCTGAGGAGTGCATCGGCGCCCGCAAGGAACGCATCGAAGGCAACCCGGACATGAAGCACGTCAGCACGTCGTTTGCCGAACGGCAGAACCTGACCATGCACATGCAAATGCGTCGCTTCACGCGGCTGATCAATGCGTCCAGCAAGAAATTTGAGAACCACATGCACATGGTCGCGCTTTATACCGCCTGGCACAACTTCGTGAAGATCCACAAGACCCTGCGGATGACGCCGGCCATGTCGGCTGGCGTGACCGACAAGCTTTGGTCTATGATGGACATTGCCGAGCTTGTGGACGCGACTTTGCCCAAAGGTGGCCTACGCGGTTCCTACAAAAAATCGGCTGCAGAAATTTCAAACTGATACACTACAGCGTGGCTCGATCCGTTGGCGTCCGACACGTTTGTTGATATTTGGTGCCGAGCCCGCGGGATCAATTCCAGCAAGATGCGATTCCTGTAGTTCCTCTACGTTACCACCGTTAGCGGCGCAAAAACTCGGCCGAACGCCACGCCGCCACGCACGACATCCGACGGCATCGGCCGCATGTCGCGCGCCGGGTTTTCGCCGCGCGCGTAACCGAGACCATCATGAGGGCAAAACGCTCCCCCGCGCTCGACCGGATCGATGTCAAGATTCTGGCCGGTCTCCAGCGCGACGGTCGCTCGACCATCCAACAATTGGCTTCGCATGTCGGGCTGTCGCCGCGGGCGAGCCTCGAGCGGGTGCGGCGGCTGGAGGCCGCCGGCATCATCATGGGATATCGCGCCGTCATCGATCTTGGACGGCTGTCGCGGCCCGTCAATGTATTTGCCGAAATCGTGCTGGAGAAGCACGCCCAGCAGGGCCGGTTCGAGCGGCGGCTTGCCGCCCTGGAGGAGGTCATCGAATGCTGGGAAGTCACCGGCACCGTCGATTACATAGCCCGCTTCATATGTGCCGACATCGCCGCCTATGAGGCGTTGACCACCGATCTGATCGACGACGCCAGCCTTGGCGTCGCCCGCATCGTCAGCCATGTGGCCTTGCGTCCGGTTCGCCGATTCGATGGCTACCCCGAAGCGCTGCTTTCGTCCCATCCGGCGGAAACCGGCTGACCGGGCGCCGACCGGCGACGATATTCCCGGCGCCGCGGCCGATCATGCCGTGGCGGGCGATCGTTACGGCGGATTCCGCCGTCATCGGTCTCCGATCCCTCCGTCGCGGCCGCACCGGATGCATTATTTTAATCGTGAGGACCAAATTATCGTCAAGGAATACCGGCATGTCAGCACGAATCGCCATGACCCCAGCCGAACTGCACGCCATCGAGCTCGAAAAGCGTTACTGCGCGCATAATTATGACCCGCTGCCCGTCGTTCTTGCGCGCGGCGAGGGGGCTTGCGTGTGGGACATCGCCGGACGGCGCTATGTGGATATGATGAGCGCCTATTCGGCCGTCAGTCACGGCCACGCGCATCCGCGTATCCTGGCGGCCCTCACGGCACAGGCTAGCGTGCTGGCCGTGCCGTCGCGGGCCTTTTATCACGATCGTCTCGGGCCTTTTTTGGCCGAACTGTGCCGGGTGACGGGGCTCGATGCTGCGCTGCCGATGAACACCGGAGCGGAAGCGGTGGAGACCGCCATCAAGGCCGCCCGCCGGTGGGCCTACCGGGTCAAGAACGTGCCGCGCGACCGGGCGGAAATCATCGTTGCCGACGGCAATTTCCACGGCCGTACCACCACCATCGTGACGTTCTCGTCGGAGCCGGATTATCGTGATGGATTCGGCCCTTTCACGCCGGGTTTCCGCAGCGTTCCGTTCGGCGACCTGGCCGGCATGGAGCGCGCCATCACACCGCAAACGGCCGCCGTGATGATCGAACCCATCCAGGGCGAGGCCGGCATCAGGGTTCCCCCGCCGGGCTATCTGGCCGGAGTGCGCCGCTTGTGCGACGCCCACCGGGTGCTGCTGATTCTCGACGAAGTCCAATCCGGTCTCGGGCGCACGGGCGCCTGGTTCGCGTTCGAGCACGAGGGCGTGCGGCCCGATGCTCTGGTGCTCGGCAAGGCGCTGGGTGGCGGGGTGCTGCCGGTTTCGGCACTGGTCGGCCGCCGCGAGGTCATGGATGTGTTCACGCCGGGTTCACACGGATCCACCTTCGGCGGCAATGCCCTTGCGGCGGCGGTCGGGCTCGAAGCGCTTGCCGTCATCCGCGATGAGCATTTGGTCGAACGTAGCGCCGTACTCGGCGCGCGCATGCTGGAGCGCTTGCGCGCCATCGCAAGTCCCGTCGTAACCCAAGTCCGCGGCCGCGGACTGTGGGCGGGTGCCGATCTCGATCCGCGCTTCGCCGATGCGCGGGAGGCCTGCGAGCGCCTGCTGGCGAAGGGCGTGCTGTCCAAGGAGACCCACGGAACCGTGCTGCGCCTGGCGCCGCCACTGGTGATCACCAGTGCGGATCTCGACTGGGCGCTCGACCGCGTGGAAGAGGTCGTTCACGAGCTTGAGCGCGCCCCCCGCCGCCGCGCGGCGGCGGCATGAAGGGCGCCATCATGACCGACACAGCCGCAAAACCGCGTTTCCTGATGTGCCCGCCCGAGCATTTTGGCGTAAACTACACGATCAACCCGTGGATGGACCCGCCGCGTTGGGCCCGTCACGGTCGGACGCTGGTCGCGGCCTCGCGGCGGGAATGGGCGGGGTTACGCCGTACCTTGGCGAGCCTCGGCGCGGCGGTCGAACTGATGGCACCGGCGGCCGGCCTTCCGGATTCTGGTATTCACCGCCAACGCGGCCGTCGTGCTTGACCGAACGGCGCTGCTGGCCCGGTTCCGCCATGCCGAGCGCCGGGGTGAGGAAGCGCATGACGAAACCGCTTTCCGCGCCCTGCAGGCGCGCGGTCTCATCGATGCGGTGATCACGCCGCCCGACGGTTTGGTGCTGGAAGGCGCTGGGGATTGTGTGTGGGACGACACGCGCAACCTGTTCTGGACCGGGTACGGACCGCGCTCCAGCGCCGCCGCGTGCGGCGTGGTGGCCGATCTATTCGGGGTCGAGGCGGTCACCCTCGAACTCATTGATCCGCGTTTCTATCACCTTGATACGGCCTTCTGCCCGCTCTCCGGCGGCGAGGTCCTGGTGGTGCCGGGCGCCTTCACGGCGGACGGCATGCGGGCGATCCGCGAGCGGGTGCCGTCGGCGCAGCGCATTGAGGTCGGGCATGACGATGCGTGCCGGCTCGCCGCCAATGCGGTATGTCTGGGCAATACGATCGTCATGGCGGGCGCGACCCAGCGCCTGCGGGATAGGCTGACGGAGCGCGGCTATCGGGTGGCGATCACACCGCTGCCATCATTCCGGCGCAGCGGCGGCTCGGCCTTCTGCCTCACACTCCGCCTCGACCGTCGGTCGCGCGCCCGCGTCGCCGTGGCGTCCGCCGCCGTGGCGTGAGGACGCATCCGGCGCGGCCCTTGGGTGCGCAGGATTGGACTGGGTACCGGCGGCCGGATTCCCTTCGAACGGAATCTGCTGTAAAGCCAAAACATGGCGATCGTGTCCTTGTCCGCATCAACCCCGTCCGTTGCCGCCGCGTCGGCCTCCACGGAGACCGCGTTCCTGGTGGTGGAGGATATCGTCAAGCGGTTCGACACCCCGGAGGGGCCGCTGACCGCGGTCGATCGGGTCTCGCTCGGCGTCAAGCCGGGCGAGTTTCTTGCCGTCATCGGCCCCTCGGGTTGCGGCAAATCAACCCTGTTCAACATCATCGGCGGGTTGCAGGACGGCTACCAGGGCGCCGTCAAGGTGTTGGGCGAAATCGTGCGCGGCCCGCATCCGGCGATCGGCATGGTGTTCCAGGAAGAATCCACCTTCCCGTGGCGCACGGTGATCGAAAACGTCGCCTTCCCGCTCGAGATCGCCGGCATGGGCAAGCGGGAGCGCTTCGAAAAGGCCAGGCATTTCATCAATTTGGTCGGGCTCTCCGGCTTCGAGACGCGCTATCCGTCCGAATTGTCCGGCGGCATGCGCCAGCGCGTCGCGATCGCCCGCACGCTCGCTTCGGAGCCGAAAATTCTGCTGATGGACGAACCGTTCGCCTCGCTGGACGAGCAGACGCGACTGCTGCTCGGCGACAAGGTGCTGCAGATCCAGCAGGATTTGCATCAGACCACCTTGCTGATCACCCATAACATCACCGAAGCCGTGCAGCTGGCCGACCGCATCCTGGTGATGACCTACCGGCCCGGCCGGGTGAAGCGCATGGTCGATATCGACCTGCCGCGCCCGCGCTCGTCCGCGGTGGTGTCAAGCGAGGCGTTTGGCCGTTACGTCGCGCAGATCTGGAGCGATCTGCGCGAGGAGGCGAGCCGCGGCATGCAGGATGCCGAGAACCGCGCGCTGCATGCCGGGGAGCATCCATGACCGCCGCGGCGCTGGCACGCAGCCGGTGGTTTCCGCCGGTGCTCGGGCTCGGGACGCTCGTTCTTGCGATCGTGGCGATCGAGGTCCTGATCCTTGCCGGCGTGATCAACCGCTTCATCGTCCCCCTGCCGTCGGAAATCGCGATGGCGTTCGGCCGGGTCATCACCGAGGAGGACATCGGCGAGCGGTTTCGCCTGACCTTTTTCGAGGCCTTTACGGCGGGCGCGATGATCACGGTCGTCGGCGTCGCGATCGGATTTTTGCTGTTCCGGATCGACCTGTTGCGGCGGGCGACCGAGACCTGGGTGGCGGCGCTCGCTTCCGCCCCCACCGTGCTGATGTACCCGCTGTTCCTGGTAATATTCGGCCGTAACGCCTGGACCATCATCATGATGGGCTTCGTCGCCGGCCTGCCGCCGGTGATCCTAAAAACCATCGAGGGGCTGGCGGGGACCCGGCGCGTGCTCATCAATGTCGGCCGCAGCTTCAACCTCAGCGGGACGCAGCTGTTCGCCAAAATCCTGTTTCCGGCGGCGCTGCCGACCATCTTCGTCGGCGTGCGGCTGGGGCTGATCTTCACCCTGATCAACGTCGTCGGCGTCGAGTTCCTGATCAATTTCGGCGGGCTCGGCCAGCTGATCAACGACCTCGCGGAACGCTACGATCTGCCCGGCACCTACGCGGCGATCTGCTTCGTGATCCTGGTCAGCGTGTGCTTTTTCATCCTCACCGAACGGATCGAGCGATGGCTGAGGCCGGTCAATTGAAACTGCCGGCGGCGCCGGCATTCCGGATCGATCCCGTCACCGCGGTGCGGGTCGCGATCATCGTGGGCGTGCTCGGGTTCTGGGAGACGCTTGCGCGCTCCGGACTGCTTTACCGCGATGTGGTGCCGTCGCTGTTCGCGATCGGTTCGGCACTGTGGCGGCTGCTGACGGTGCCCGACCTCGATTGGCATCTGGAGCTGTTCGGGTGGGCGGCCGATCTCAAGGTGCCGCAGTTCTATTGGCATCTGTGGGTGACGGCGAGCGAGGTCGGAACCGGTCTTGCCATCGGCGGGATACTGGGTCTCGTTTCCGGCCTCGTACTCGGCGCCAATCGCATCTTGGCGAGGGCCTACGAACCCTATCTGTATTATCTCGGGCCGACGCCAAAAATCATCTTCTTCCCCGTGATGATCATGTGGTTCGGCGTCGGGCCGGGATCGAAGATCGCGATGGGGGCGATCTCGTGCTTCTTCCCGGTCGCGCTGTCCACCGCCGCCGGCATGCGCGCAGATCGACAAGGTGCTGATCCGGGTCGGCCGGAGCTTCCGCGCCAATACCTGGCAGATGGCGACGAAAATCTACCTGCCGGCGATGCGCCACCCGATGATCAACGGCGCGCGGCTGGGTCTCGGCGTCGCCATCATCGGCACGCTGCTGGCGGAGACCAAGCTTTCGAATCGCGGTGTCGGTTTCCTGATCATCCAGGCCTACAGCCTGTTCGACATGCCGCGCATGTACGCCATGCTGATCGTGCTGTTCGCGGTCGCCATCGGCGCCAATGCGCTGGTCGGCCGGCTGGGCGGGCTGGGAGCGATACGGCAGAGGTAACGGCACCACTGTGCACGTCGCGATTATCGCGGTGATTCTCCTGCCCCCAACGGTGCCAGGACAACGCGGCGATAACATTTCTCCTTGCTCGCGGTTTGCTTTAAAGCTGTAAAAAAAGCCGCTCGCAAGACGCTGAGAGGGATACGGCGGACTTCGCTCCGCGGCGCGAGATCAAAAAGGGCTGGGGGAGACGCATGACGGCCATCAACGAAACCACCTTCGCCATCGTGCCTGGCCACGAGGCGGCACCGACGCCGGTGAAGCTGATCGGCCAGGTACTGTGCGTCATCGTCCCGCTGGCGATCTGGTTCATGCCGGTGGATATCGCACCGACGACCAAGCACGGCCTCGCCATCTCGATGTTCATGGTGGTGGCGTGGATCACCCATGCGATGGATTATACCGTCGCCGGGCTGATCGGCTGCTTTCTGTATTCAGCGCTCGGAGTCGTCCGCTTCCCGGTGGCATTTTCCGGATTTTCCAACGATACGGCGTGGTTCCTGTTCTCGGCGCTGCTGATCGGGGTGATTGCCACCCAATCCGGCATCGCACGCCGGCTGGCCTACATGATCATGCTGCGGATCGGCACCACTTATCCGCGCCTCCTGCTCGGCCTCATCGTTACGGATTTTCTGCTGACCTTCGTGGTGCCGTCCGGCGTCGCGCGCCTCGTCATCATGGCGGCGATCGCGCTCGGTCTGGTCGAGGTGTTCAACAGCAAGCCGGGCAGCAACGTGGCGCGGGGGATGTTCCTGATTCTCACTTACACCGCCAACCTGTTCGACAAGATGATCATCGCCGGCGCGGGATCGATCACGGCGCGCGGCGGCATCGAGAAATTCGGCGGCGTCGAGGTGCTGTGGAGCCAATGGTTCTTGGCGTTCCTGCCGGCCAGCATCATTTCGGTGCTGGCGGCGTGGTGGCTGACGCTGCGGTTCTATCCGCCCGAGACGGTGAGCATCGAGGGGGGCCGCGACTATCTGCGGCAGGAGGCCGCCAAGCTCGGCACGTGGTCGGTGTCGGAAAAGAAGGCCGCCGCGCTGCTGGCCGTCGCCCTGGCGCTATGGCTCACCGATTTCCTGCACCATATTTCGGCCTCGGTGATCGCGATGGGCGCCGTGATGTTCGCGCTGTTACCGCGGGTGGGCATCCTGGAACCGGCGGACCTGCGCCGGCTCAACTACATGCCGGTGTTTTTCGTCGCCGCCGCCATCAGTATGGGTAATGTGCTCGACGCCACCAAGGGCATCGAACTGATCACCAACGTGATTTTCGGCGCGATCCAGCCCTATTTCACCAGCCTGTTCGCCACGACCGTCATCATGTATTGGGCCGGCTTCATCTACCACTTTTTCCTGGCCAGCGAAATTTCCATGCTCGGGACCTCGATCCCGGTGGTCATGAACTTCGCCAAGACCGAGGGCATGTCGCCCTTGCTGCTCGGCATGATCTGGACCTTCGCGGCAGGTGGCAAGCTATTTGCCTACCAGTCCGGCGTGCTGATCGTCGGCTATTCGTACGGCTATTTCGAAGCCCGCGACCTGATCCGGATCGGCTGGTGGCTGACCGTGGTGGAATTCGTCGTGCTGGTGTTGCTGGTGCAATTATATTGGCCGCTGATCGGTATTCATTGACGACCACCGGCGGGGCCTCCCCTGCATCGGCGGCATCAGGGGTGGTTCGCCGTGACGAATTTGTCGCGGTCGCGGTTGGGCCTGTCCCAGCCGCCTGGATAAAACAGCCGGTGCGTCAGTGTCCGGTCTTAATGAAGAGATCGCCCAAGCGTGAGCCCAGTCGGTGCCTTGATGCGCGCGGGTGGTGGCGCCGGGTTCAGCCACGGCTGCGGTTCCTCATGCGCGAGGCGGCTGTATGGTTGGCGGGCTACAGGCCGCCACCGGCGGCAACTCGGCGCTGAAAGATACCACACAACGTCCAATTGGTTAATTTTCTTGGTTAACTTCTAAACTTTCGTATGAGGCTGCTCTACCTCAATATACGCGGTCTTTCCACGCGTACAATGGAGCCGCTGTCCACCCGGCCCTATCTAATGTGTGTCAAGCACAGGGGATGGTGATGACGTACGCTTCCGCCAATTTGGCTTCCGCCGTCGCTGTTTGCGCGCAGCCACGCACGCAACCGGCCACGTCCGACGAAGCCCTCGTTGCTCGCATCGCGCAGGGTGACCGGCAGGCGATGCAGGTTCTGTTCGTCCGTCACAATGTGCGCGTTTTCCGTTTCGTGCTGGGCAAAGTCAAGGATCGCACCATCGCCGAGGACGTCGTCGCGGACATTTTCCTCGAGGTGTGGCGGAACGCCCACCGGTTCGAGGCCCGCTCCGCGGTAGCGACGTGGCTGCTGGCCATCGCCCGGCACAAGGCATTTTCGGCACTGCGCAGCCGCCGCGCGCACGAGGATATCGATCAGAGCCTCGCGATTGAGGATACCTCCGATAGCCCCTACATCGCGGCCGAAACGCGCGACCGCAATGAAGTGCTGCGTGCCTGCTTGGCGAAGCTGTCGCCCATCCACCGCGAAATTCTCGATCTGGTTTACTACCAGGAACAACCCATCGAAGCGGTGGCCGGCATTGTGGGAATTCCGCTGAACACCGTGAAGACCCGGATGTTCTACGCCAGAAAGCAGCTCGCGACCTTGCTGCGGCAGGCCGGGATCGAGCACGTCGCGAACTGACGGGTTCGACTACGAATAGTTGCTTCGATCATCCCCCCGCGCTGGTCATTCGGCTTCGATACCCGCATCGCGGATCATCCGCGTCCCCTTGGCCAGCTGATGGGCAAGCAAGGAATACGACGGTCCCGCCGAATTCGCGAAATCTAAGGAAAGACGTATCGATGACTGCCACTCGATCGCACGCCGGGACATGGGCTCTCATCGCGGCGGCTACCGCGATGCTGGGATCGCACTTCTCCGTCTTCCGCGCAGGAGGCCCAGAAGCTGTTCATCGAAGGCGACATCGTGCGCGGCAACACGCCCAGCGGCATCACCGGGCCGGTGTGCGTGCTCGCCAACCAATTCAAGCGGAAGGAAAACGTCATCTTCCGTATCCGCGTACTCAACGCAATGGGGCAGCCACTGGACGACAAGGCCCTCAAGGAGCCTCACGGTCGAACTGTCGGACGGGCAAAAAATACCAGCCAGCTACCGTGCCCGCCCGCCGCGCAACATCATGGCGTCGCTCGGCATTAGCGAACCGCTCGATTACTTTTGGTCGTCAGCCTGGCTGATCCCCGAAAACTACCCGACCGGGTCCTTGAGCTACCGCGTCGTTGCCATCGACAATCAGGGCAACACGCAAACTTGGACTCCATTCCGCGACCCGCGGTCGCTGCCGTTCGTGCTGCCCGCCACCGCAGAATATATAAAGTAGAGCGCGCGCGGCGGCGTGCCGGCATCGTAGGGCGGACCAACGACGCGCTCGCCCCGCGCCGCGCCCACCTTCAGCGCCGATGGTAGGCGCGGCGCCAGAGTGCCGCGACTATTCGCCAGGCCGTGCCAGGCGCCTTTGCCCACCCGACGACCCCGCGCTTCGACGCGACCGGAGCTTGGTTCAGCGGCCGCGCCCAAAACGCTCGCGAAATTCCCTGACCATACGGAACGCATCGCGCAACTGCGCGTCCTCGGTCAGCGATTGCAGGGCGGCGTCGCGGCACATCTGTGCCTCGGCCTGCCCGTTGTCCTGGGCGAGTTCGCACCACGCATAGGCGGTCGGATAGCTCTGCGGCACCCCGAGCCCGAAGAAATACAGGCTGCCCAGCATCAGCTGGCCCTCGGCCTGACCCTGCTCGGCCGCCTTCCGTAACCAGAATGCCGCCTGGGCGTCGTCGGTTTTGACGCCGAGCCCGCGATGATACATGAACCCGACACCAGCCTGGGAGCGCGCCTCGTCGCTCTCGGCAAGCGGCCGCCACAGCCGCATCGCGCCGGCATAATCGCCGCCGTTGAAGGCCGACAGGCCGCGGCGAAAGTCCTCCTCCTGGGTACCGGCGCCCGCAGCGAACGACGCCAGCGCTGCAAGCATGACGGCACTGATGAGCTTGCGACCTATTCCGATGGACGGGATGACAGGCTCCCCGTGCCCGCCGTTTCGGTAGCCTCGCGGGCGCGGCGCGAAGAGCACGCCTTTGCCCACCCCACGCTGCCCTGTTTTCATGGGAATCCGACCTCAATTCTCGCTTCTGCGCCGAGCCCCTACCCTCATTCGGCGGCATGTCCTCGACAAATTCAACCCCATCATAAAGTTCCGCAACCGAAATCACGATCCCGATGTCCGGCGAGGCGAGACTGTTCTCGCCCTTCAGCACCACGACCGCTTAAGGCCTACCGCCCGGCACCCATCGGTGCTCGCGTCACCGCCCCTGTGGCGGCGGCGGGACTGTGGCCTTGAAACTCGGCCGCTCGGCATGACGTTCGTAATAGGCGTGGAGGTTGCGGAACTCCTTGACCATCTCGCCGCCCTCGGGAAGCTTCAGCACGTAATAGAGGATCGGCAACAGGTCGATGTCGGCGAGCGTAAAGGCCGCTCCGGCCAAAAATCCGGTCGCCGCCACCGCGCGGTCGAGGATATCCATCTGCTGGCGCATCCCCGGCAGCGCGGCGTCGATCCGCGCCCGGTCCGGTGCGCCGTCGGGCGTGCCGGGAAAAAAGTAGGCTAGCATGTAGCTGCGCACCATGACGGGGTCGAGTGCCGTATTGATGAACGACACCCATTGCTCGACCCGCCCAGCCTCTGCCGGATCGTCGGGAATGAGTTTTGGGCCCGGGAAGGCGCGGTCGATATAAGTGGCGATCGCCTTCGACTCGAACAGTTTGAGATCGCCGTGGCGCATGCCGGGAATCCGCCCCAGCGGATGCACGGCATCGATTTCGGGGCTATGCGGCCGCGCCGGGACGAGGTCGTAGGGCACGCCCTTCTCGGCGCAGGCCATGCGCACCACCCAGACGAAATTGGATTGCGGAACACCGATGATTTGCAGATTTGCCATGTCATCCTCCCTGACCACGTTTTTCGATACTCACTCCGCCCGGAGCCCGGCCTCGCGAATGGCGCGGCCATAGGCGTCGTATTGCCGGCGCAGGATGGCGGCGAAGTCGGCGCCGCACGCGGCGGCGGGGAACAGTCCTTGAGGGCTGAGTTTCGCCCGCACGTCCGGCGCCTCGACTGCCGCCTTCATCCAATCGGCGAGTTGGGCGAGCAGATCCCGCGGCGTTTTTGCCGGCGCCAGCACGCCGATCCAGTTGACGGCCTCATAGTCCGGGAATCCGGACTCAGCGACGGTCGGCAGGTCCGGGAGCAGTTCGATGCGTTGGCGCGACGGGGTGGCAAGTGCGCGCAGCTTGCCCGCGCTAACCTGTTCGATCACCGCCGGGTAGCTGCCGAGAAAGGCAGTGACATGCTCGCCGAGCAAGGCGGTAACCGCCGGTGCCGTGCCGGCATAAGGCACGAAGATCATATCGATCTTGGCAACGCGCTTAAACGTCTCGAACGCGATGTGATAGGCGGTCGCCGGGCCATTGGCCGCGAGCGTCAGCGTGTTCGGTTTGGCGCGAGCGGCGGCGAGCAGATCGGCGAGCGTGCGAAAGGGCGACGCCCCGTTGACGACGAGCAGCAACGGGAAATCGACCAGGTAGCAGACCGGCTCGAACGCGGTCAGCGGATCGTAGGAGAGCTTACGCAGATGCGGCGTGATGACGACATCCGCGGTCGAGAGCAGCAAGGTGTTGCCGTCGGGGGCGGCGCGGGCCACCGCCTCGGTGCCGATCACCGAGCCGCCACCGGCGCGATTCTCGATCACCACCGAGGGCACCCTGGGTGCGGCCGATGTGCTCGGCCAGCAGGCGCGCCAGGATGTCGTTGCCGCCGCCAGGCTGGTAGGGCACGATAAGCTTGATGGTCCGGCCGGCTTGCGCCCATGCGCCGTTGCTCGCCAGTCCCGAGACAGCGGCGGCGACCAGTATCGCACCTATTCGCAGCAATCGCGCGACCGTTGAATTCATGACAGTCTCATAGCAGCGGCCGGACCGCTTCCACGTACCGATGTTACAGGCCGCGGCCGATGGACGAAAGAGCCGGCCTATGCCGACGGAGGCGCGGAACGTCTTGCGCATGACGCGAACGATCCACACCGGGGCGCCCCTGTGAACCGTGACGGCATCGGCACTGCGACAAGTCGCACTGAACGCTGCGCACCGGCCCAACTACTCATTCATGGATGATGCAACAGGCACATCCGGTCGATGAGAGGAGAGCTCACATGTTCCGCACATTTTCCTTCGCCCTCGCCACGATGATCGCAATCGGCACGACGGCGCTCGCCCCCGCTTCAGCCTCGGCATGGGGCTTTCACGGCAGCCCGCACGGGGGGTTCGGCTTCCACGGCGGCTTCCGGGAAGGCTGGGGCTTGCGCGGCTGGGGTGATCATGGTCACGACGGTGGTCCCGGATGGTGCTATTTTCATCCATTGCGCTGCGAAGGCTTTTGAAACGTGAACCCGACCCCGGCCACCGGGCGTGGGCTGGGGTCGGGCGGCCGACCGAGGTTATGGGCGGCAGCACCTTCGTGACGGGTCTGCCGCCCGCATCCGGGCCAACCGGCGCGAACGGGCACCCGTCTCGGCAGCGCCCGCACATTCCGTCCGAGCCGGCACTGCGGCAACCGGATTGCTTTCAGATCCGTCATTATAGGACTAGACATGAGGCCTATTGCATGTTACGTGAGATTGATCGACTGGAATGAGCTCGACGATGACAATTCGGCACCCCAAACGCGATAAAACCGACGTTGCGTCCGAAACCAAGCCTGAGAGCGGCATTACCGCTTCGGACCAAGAGTTTTCCGCTGGCCGCGGCACAGTTCCGGGTTCGGAGGAAACTATTTTCCGCAATATCACGCGCTGGGAAGCACCTCGCAAGCCATTGAAAGCGAAAGGAAAGCCTGCTTCGACCAAGACCGTGCGGCCGAAGCGGAAATAGAGCCGATCGCTATGGTCTGCAGCGCAGAGAGCTGGGCGATATTCTCCGGCCTGGGTGATCCATGCCGGGTCTATGCTACGTGGCGTTCGATCTATTGTATCGAATCGTTGAAAGTAATCAGTTTGACGGGTCTCGACCAACACCTCTCGGCCGTCATTCGGGGGCACCACGAAGTGGCGAGCCCGGAACCCATACTCACCGACCGGGGTTATGGGTTCCGGTCTCTGGGCTTGCAGCCGTGCTCCGGAATGACGGACCAATGATAGAAACTTCTTGGCCCTTAAGCTTTTTTCGCCACCGGAACCGGAACGCCCGCAACCTTGAGGTTGACCGAGCCCAAAAAGTTCCAATTGGTGAAGTAGAGGGTTTTCCAATCCGGCCCGCCGAACGCCAGATTGGTGGTCTGCGGCTGCCCGTGCACGATGCGGCCGAGTTTCTTGCCTTTCGGGTCCAGAATGTAAATGCCCCCCGACCCGCCGCAATACACATTGCCGGCGCTGTCCACCTTCATGCCGTCGGGCACACCGGATTCCGCCCCGCCGAGCTCGGCGAACACCCGATCGGTCTGCCGCGCCAGCGTGCCGTTGGGGGCGAGATCGAAGGCGCGGATGTGGCGCCGGCGCGAGTCGTTGACATAGAGCACACTTTCGTCGGGCGAAAACGCGATCCCGTTGGGCGTGAGAAAATCGGCGACCAGCAGGGTCAGCGTGCCGAGATCGGGAGAAACCCGATAGACGCCCGCGAAGGTGAGGTCGGTCTGGTCCGGAACCGCAGTGCCGGTCCACGGATCGGTGAAATAGATGGCACCGTCGGATTTCACCGCCACGTCGTTCGGCCGGTTGAGCCGCCGGCCTTGGAAGCTGCCGGCAATCACCGTGGTGGTCCCGTCAAGCTCCTCGCGGATGACCCGGCGGCCGTCGCCCTCGCAGGCAAGCAACCTCCCCTGCAGGTCGCGGGTGAGGCCGTTGGCGCGGTTGGTCGGTTTCTTGAACTCGACCATGCCCTGTCCGGGCGTGTATTTCATGCGGCGGTTGCCGTTGATATCGCTGAACAGCAGGTAGCCGCCTTCCTTCCACCACACCGGACCTTCGGCCGGACCGTTGTCCCCGCCGACGCCGCCGGCGAGCTCCAGGATCGGCTCCGATGTGGCAATGATGGCGTCGAGTTCCGGCGCCAGCCGCTCGATGCGCTTGGCGGCCTGCGCCGCGGCGCCGCGCATGCCGGCGATTGCCACACCACCGGCCGCCGCCATCGCCAGCATGTCCCGGCGGGAAACGCCTTGCTCGGTCTCCATGATGATGCTCCTCCCGTGTGTTGGTTGCCGGCGTTATAGCGGCAATGGCCACCCGAGTCAGGCGGCTTGCACCGTACGTCATCACGCACGAAAATTGTCGGGGGCGGTGCTTGGCCGTGCCCCGTTGGCAATTTGCCAAGGGCTGCCCAAATCCATATGGCCGCCGGGACGGAACGGTGCGACCGATCAGCGCGGCCGGCATCAAGTCGATGTTGCGCGCCGGCGAGGTGTAGGTACCCTGAGATGAGAATCGACGACAAAAGCGTTTTGCTCGTGATCGACGTGCAAAATTCCTTCCTGCCGGGCGGAAGCCTCGCCGTCCGGGAGGGCGACCAGGTCATTCCGGTCATCAATCGCCTTGCCGGGCTTTTTGCTCATGTGGTTCTCACCCAGGATTGGCATCCGCCGAACCACGTGTCGTTCGCTTCCACCCATGCCGGCAAAAGCCCGTTCGACAGCATTACATTGCATTACGGCAGCCAGGTTCTGTGGCCGGACCACTGCGTGCAGGGAACCGCAGGCGCCGACATCGCAACGGACCTCGCGGTCCCGCACGCACAGCTGATCATCCGTAAGGGCTACCATCGACACATCGACAGCTATTCGGCCTTCTTCGAGGCGGATCGCGAAACCCCGAGCGGCTTGCGCGGATATCTTACGGAGTGCGGTTTGGAGACGGTCTTCATCGCCGGACTCGCCACCGATTTTTGCGTCGCATGGACGGCATTGGATGCGCGGCGCTGCGGCTTTGCCACGCACGTGATCGATGACGCCTGCCGCGGCATCGATAGCCAGGGTTCGCTCGCGGCGGCCTGGACCGCCATGCTGCAGGCCGGCGTGGGCAAGATCAATTCGTACGATTTTTGACGGTGCCGGGCCGGTCTTGACGGAGGGTGCAATTGTGAACGGCGCCCCGGCGCCGCGCCGAATTGCGCATTCGCCTTGGAATCGTTACAAGCTGGAGCTTCGCACGGCGCCGGGCCGAACGGCCGGCACCGGTTGCACATTGCGCCGACCGCACGCAAGGCCGTCGCGCCGTACTTAACTCCTTAACCCGCAACCCTCACCGCGACCGCCTCCGCGGAGGCAAGTTAGGAGACAGCAATGCCAACCCTCACCATCAATGGTCAATCCCACACCGTGGATGTGGAGCCCGATACCCCGCTGCTTGTGGGTGCTGCGCGACACGCTCGGCATGACCGGCACAAAGTATGGCTGCGGCATCGCCCAGTGCGGCGCCTGCACGGTCCATATCGACGGCGTCGCCACGCGCTCGTGCTCGGTGCAACTGTCCGACGTCGCCGGCAAACGCATCACCACCATCGAGGGCCTCGCTCAAAACGGCGTGCTCCACAAGGTTCAGCAGGCCTGGCTCGAGAACGACGTGCCGCAATGCGGCTATTGCCAGTCCGGCATGATCATGGCGGTCGCCGACCTGCTCGCCCACAAGCCGAAGCCGACCGACGCCGACATCGATTCCGCCATCACCAATATTTGCCGCTGCGGCACCTTCCAGCAGGTGCGTGCGGCCATCCACGCCGCCGCCAACGCGTGAGGAGGGAACCCATGAACTTCGTCCCCAATTTCACCCCGAAGCTGAACCGCCGCGCCTTCGTGATCGGCGCCGCCGCAACCGGCGGCCTCGCCCTCTCCCTGCGCCTGCCGTTCGGCCCCGATGTGGTGCGCGCCGCCGACGGCTCGCCGGAAGTCAATGCCTGGGTGGTGATCCGCCCCGACGATACGGTCGTGATCCGCATCGCCCGCTCGGAAATGGGCCAGGGCTCGCTCACCGGCCTCGCCCAGCTGGTCGCCGAGGAACTCGAATGCGACTGGTCGAAGGTGACGACCGAATATCCCACGCCCGGCCAGAGCCTTGCGCGGCACCGCGTCTATGGCGACATGTTCAACCGGCGGCAGCCGCGGCATCCGCACCTCGCAGCAATATGTCCGCGAAGCCGGCGCCGCCGCCCGCACCGTGCTGATCCAGGCCGCCGCCAATGAGTGGAAGGTCCCGGCCTCCGAGTGCAGCGCCGCCAATAGCGTCATCACCCACAAGCCCTCCGGCCGCACCACCACCTACGGCAAGGTCGCGGACGCCGCCGCCAAGCTCGAAGCCCCGAAGGGCATCAAGCTCAAGGACCCCAAGGACTGGAAGCTCATCGGCAAGGGCGTCAAGCGCCTCGACACCGCCGACAAGCTGACCGGCAAGCAGGTCTACGGCATCGACATAAAAATGCCGGGCATGCTGATCGCCACCATCAAGGACTCGCCCGTCCGCACCGGCACCATCAAGAGCTTCGACGCCGCCAAGGTGATGGGCATGCCGGGCGTCAAGAAGGTCGTGCAGGTCGGCGATTCCGGCGTCGCGGTGATCGCCGATAGTTTTTGGCGCGCCCATAAGGCGCTGGAAGCGCTCCCCATCGTGTGGGATCCGGGCGCGGCCGGCAAGGTATCGAGCGCCTCGATTGCGGAATTCCTCAAGGGCGGGCTCGATGCCGAGCAGGCTTTCGTCGGCAACCGGCAGGGCGACGTGAAGCCCGCGCTCGCCGGCGCGGTGCGCAAGGTCGAGGCGGTCTACAGCTACCCGTACCAGAACCACGCCACCATGGAACCGATGAACATGACGGCGCTCTACACCGCCGACAAGTGCGAGGTGTGGGGGCCGACCCAGAACGGCGAGGCGGCACTCGCGGCGGTGTCGGAAGAATCCGGCCTGCCGATCGGCAAATGCGACGTGCACAAATATCTGTGCGGCGGCGGCTTCGGCCGGCGCGGCCGGGTGGACTATGTGCGTCAGGCGGTGGCGATCGCCAAGCAGATGCCCGGCACGCCGATCAAGCTGATCTGGTCGCGCGAAGAGGACATGACCCACGACGGCTACCATCCCATAACGCAGGCCAAGCTCACCGCCGGCATCGACGCGGCCGGCAATGTCACCGGCTTCCACATGCGCATTTCCGGCCAGTCGATCTCGGCTTCGCTGGCGCCGGAGCGGCTCGACCCCAGCGGCATGGACCCGGTGGTGTTCCAGGGCCTGTCGCCGAATTCGCCCGAGGGCAATTTCGGCTACCAGTTCCAAAACATCCTGATCGACCACGCGATGCGCAACACCCACATTCTCGCCGGCTTCTGGCGCGGCGTGAACGTGAACCACAACGCGATCTACACCGAGTGTTTCATCGATGAGGTCGCGGACGCACTGGGCCAGGACAAGCTGGCGTTCCGGCTGAAGTTTTTGAAGCCCAAGCATGCCGCCGTGCTGAAAGCGGTGGCCGACAAGGTCGGCTGGGGCACGCCGGCGCCGCAGGGCGTGCTATCGCGGGCTCGCCCAATACATGGCCCACGGCAGCTACGTGGCGGCGTGCGCCGAAGTGTCGCTCAACCCGCAAGGGGTGCTGAAGCTGCACCGCATCGTGGCGGCGATCGATCCGGGCTACGCGGTCAACCCGGCGCAGATCGAGCGGCAGGTGGCGGGCTCGTTCGTGTTCGGCCTCTCGGCGC
Organism: uncultured Alphaproteobacteria bacterium; assembly: GCA_963802745.1. Lineage (GTDB taxonomy): Bacteria > Pseudomonadota > Alphaproteobacteria > Rhizobiales > Xanthobacteraceae > JAJPKK01. The sequence continues at coordinate 33,499 of CAWDKL010000007.1, forward strand.
TGCTCTACGGCGAAATCACCATCAAGGACGGCGCCGTGGAACAAACCAATTTCGACACCTACAACTCGCTGCGCATCCGCGAGATGCCCCCTGTCGAGGTCATCGTGATGCCGTCGGGCGGCTTCTGGGGCGGCGTCGGCGAACCGACCGTGTCGGTGGCCGCGCCCGCCGTGCTCAACGCGATCTACGCGGCGACGGGCAAGCGCTACCGCAGCGTGCCGCTGATGCATGAGGGGATCCGGACGGCGTAGGGGGGAGTAACGAAAAGTGCGGGGCCGGTATCTGGCCTCGCACAGTCCCTTAGAGCAGTGAATGCGCGAGGGTGCCAAGGTTGGTCGCAGCAGCCTGGTACGAGTCATGGCGCCGTTCTGTTGTTCAAGGGCCGTAGGGCGCAATAAGCGCAGCGCATTGCGCCGCCTGCGCTCAAACGTGGTGCGGTCACGGCCATGCAGGGCCGTAGGGCGCAATAAGCGCAGCGCATTGCGCCGCTTGCGCTCAAGCGTGGCCGCCGGGGCTGTGGTCAGGGTTATCGGAATGCGGCCGCCGGGCTAATTCGGGCACGGCCGGATGATCGGCGGAGGTCATGGCGGCGCAATGCGCTGCGCTTATTGCGCCCTACCGGCCCGCCGCCGGCCGCCCCGTTTCGCTTTATCTGCCCCTTGCGACCTGCGGCAACGGCGCTTTAACATCGCGGCATGCCCGACTATCGCCGTGCCTTCGTCCCCGGCGGGTGCTGGTTCTGAGGCTCACTTCCGCGAGCAGCACGGCAATCGTTTTGACGGCGGCGGACAGTCGATCCGCGCTCTGCCAGCGTCTGCACATCATCAGCCGAACATCGTGGCGACTTCGCGCCGCGGCTTTTCGGCGGCGGCCCGCCACCGCGGTTTGACTTGGCGCAAGTGCGACCGATTGCCGTTAAGGCTATTAGCGCCTCGACAAGCAGCCTGGAAGCCCTCTAAGAAGCCTTCCAAAAGGGCGATGAAAAAAGGCATGCCCTCAGGCTGGTCCGGGAGAGCCGTAGCAATGGATTACACAGCGTTTTTCACCACCGCCCTCGATCAGCTGCATAGCGAGCGGCGCTACCGGGTGTTTGCCGATCTCGAACGGCTTGCCGGACGCTTCCCCCACGCGATCTGGCATACGCCGCAAGGCCCGCGCAACGTGGTGGTGTGGTGTTCCAACGACTATCTCGGCATGGGCCAGCACCCAAAAGTGGTCGGCGCCATGGTGGAGACCGCGACCCGGATGGGCACCGGCGCCGGCGGCACCCGCAACATCGCCGGCACCAACCACCCGCTGGTGGAGTTGGAGCGCGAACTCGCCGACCTCCACGGCAAGCAAGCAGCGCTTATTTTTACCTCCGGCTATGTATCGAACCAAGCCGGCATCGCGACGCTCGCCAAGCTGATCCCGAACTGCCTGATCATTTCCGACGCGCTCAACCACAATTCGATGATCGAGGGGGTGCGCCAATCCGGCTGCGAGCGGGTGATCTTCCGCCACAACGATCTTAGGCATCTGGAAGAGCTGTTGCAGGCGGCGGGCCCGGACCGGCCGAAGCTGGTGGCGTTCGAGAGCCTCTATTCCATGGACGGCGACGTGGCGCCGGTCGGCGCGATTTGCGATCTCGCCGACCGCTACGGCGCCATGACGTATTGCGACGAGGTCCATGCGGTCGGCATGTACGGCCCACGCGGCGGCGGCATCTGCGAGCGCGACGGCGTGATGGCGCGGGTCAACGTGATCGAGGGCACGCTCGCCAAGGCGTTCGGGTGTCTTGGCGGCTACATCACCGGCAGCGCGGCGCTGGTCAACGCGGTGCGCTCCTATGCGCCGGGATTCATCTTCACCACCGCGCTGCCGCCGCCGGTGTGCGCGGCCGCGACCGCCGCGATCCGCCATCTCAAATCCTCGGGCTGGGAGCGCGAACGCCATCAGGATCGCGCCGGCCGCGTCAAGGCGGTGCTGTCCTCCGCCGGGCTGCCGCTGATGCCGAGCGACACCCATATCGTGCCGGTGTTTGTCGGCGATCCGGAAAACTGCAAGGCGGCAAGCGACCTGCTCTTGGAGGAGCACGGCATCTACATCCAGCCGATCAATTATCCCACCGTGCCGAAGGGCGCCGAGCGGCTGCGGATCACGCCGTCGCCCTACCACACCGACGAATTGATCGACCGGCTCGCCGAGGCCCTGGTGGATGTGTGGGAGCGGCTCGGCCTGCCGCTCAAGAAACGCGCGCTGGCGGCGGAGTAGTCCGCGGACGTTCCCCTATCCCTCCCGAAGATGCGGAGGGATAAAGTCGTCGCCCACCGGGTGAGTGCCGATTTCTTCGGGGATTTCGCGCTCCTTCGCGGGCGATGACGCGACCAGGCCGATCGCCTGGATCGCATCGGCGGAGCGCTATTCCGCGATCGTCCGGCCCGGGACCGCCTCGTAGGGATCGACCTTGGCGACCTCGGTCGCCTTGGCCTTGGTGCCGGGCATGATCTCGAAGCGCGGATCGAATTCCACCATCATGGCGGCAAGCTGCTTCAGGATGCCGGGGTTGCCCTCCACTTTTGCGGTTCCGTCCGCAATCTGCGCTTCGAGCGTCTTTCGACCCGTCATGGTCTGCTCCAAGTCGGAGCGGTTGATCGTCAGGGTCAGGTCGGCATTTGCGGCCAGAAACCCTTGGATATTGGTAAGTGTCGCATTTTCGAGCTCCACGATAAATTTTTCGCCATTATCCGGGGTGATCAGGTTCATGGTGAACCGCAGCCCCTCGGCCTTGCGGCTGTCCATGCGAATCCCGAGGAAGTTGAGGAACAATTCGGTGGACATCGCCCGAATAACATCCGGCCCGCTCGAACTGCCGGTCTCGCCTTGCGGAATTCCGGTTCTCAGTTCATAGGCGCCGGCAAGGAAACTGTTGCGCAGTCCGGGGTTTTCCTGCTGATATCCGATCTGCTCGAAGATATCGGCGAGCAAATCCTTGGCGGGCTGGTTCTGGGGTTGCGCCTGGACCAGCTTGTTGACGATCTCCTGGGCGAGCAGATACTTGCCCTGATTATAAAGTTGGCGCCCACGCGCCATGATCTTCTTGGCGCCACCCATCATCTCGACATACAGCGGCGCCGAATCCGAGGGCGAGAGCGGGATGAGCGTCGCCGGATTGCAGTCCCAAAAACCCAAATAGCGCTGGATGACGCCGCGGCTGTTATGTTCCGGGGAGCCGTGATAACCGCGGCAGAACCATTTGCTCTGCAGACTCTTCGGCACCTCATAGACGTTATGGATTTGGTTGATGGTGACGCCTTGATTGGCCAGGTGCAGCACCTGATTGTTCATGTGGGCATAGAGATCGCGCTGGCTGCGGAGAACCTCCTGAATGCGATCGTTCCCCCAGCGCGGCCAATGGTGCGAAGCGAACATGACCTCGGCCTCGAGGCCGAATCGGTAAAGGGCCTCGCCGATATATTTCGACCAGTTCAACGGGTCGCGGACCGGCGCGCCGCGCAACGTATAGATATTATGCAGCGACGCGATGACGTTTTCGGCCATCCACAGCGCCTTCATGTCGGGGATATAGGTGTTCATCTCCCGCGGCGCTTCGGTATTCGGCGTGTTCTGGAAAATCATCTTGACGCCGTCAACGTCGATTTCCTCGATCGCCTTTTCGACGAAGCGGTTGGGCGCGATCAAACCCACCGAGCCGGACGACACGGCCTGGCCGAGGCCCTGTCCCACATAACCGTACGGGCTGGCGGGCAGCAGCATGCCGTATTGATAGAACAGCCGCCGGTTCATGGCGTTGCCGGCATAGACGTTTTCCGAAACCGTGAACCCCATGAAATCGATCGGCGCGATCAGCGGAATTTTGCCCGACCGCACATCCGCCTCATCGACGATACCGCGCACGCCGCCCCAATGGTCCGCGTGGGTGTGCGAGTAGATCACCGCCGAAACCGGCAGGCCCTCGCCGGCATGCGCCTGGAATAGCTTCCACGCCGCGCGCGCCGTCTCGGCGCTCACCAGCGGGTCGAACACGATCCAGCCGGTCTTGCCGCGGACGAACGAAATGTCGGAGAGGTCGAAACCGCGCACCTGGTAAATGCCGGGAATAACTTCGTAGAGCCCGTAATTGTTGTTCAATACCGATTGCCGCAGCAGCGAGGGATGAATGCTGTCGAATTCCTCCTTCGTCTCGAGGAAGCGGAACCGCTCCATATCCCAGGCAACACGGCCGTTGTCGGCCATGATCTTGGGGTCGTCCATGGTGGCGATAAGGCCTTTTTTCTGCTCCTCGAAATCGCGCTTGTCGCTAAACGGCAGCGTGGCTTTCGCCGCCTTGAGCACGTCCTGGGTAAAGCGCGATGGCGGCTTGCCTTTGGGATGGAAATGGCCTTTGGCGGGCGCCGGCTGGGCGTGCACATCACTCCCTTCCAGCACCACTTGGCCCGCGATGGAAAAGGCAGCCCCGGCGGCCGGAAGGGACTGAATGAATTCACGTCGTGTCAACATCGTGATCTCCCGCAATCGTCCCCCACCGGCCCTTCGGGCCGAAAGGGTGAGCCGCCGCGCATATCATTCCTATTCGGTTGGATCAATTTGCCCCGAGGGATGTGCATGCGCCCTCCCCGGCGGCGTTCGTCATGCCCCACATTGCATCCAGCGGTTTTGCCGCACCACGTCTACTCCCAAAGCGCGCGATAATTGTCGAACTTCGGCAGGATCGGATCGGCGCGCGTCGGCTCCAGCCAGGGTAGCAGCCGGCTGAACACGGCGTTGACCGGGCCGGAGGTATGGCGGACATAGAGATCGATAGGGTAGAGCGCCTGGCGCAAATGCCATTTCGGATCGTAGTTGAGGCTGCCGTTGAGGAAGCGCTTGTAGCCCTTGGCGATGGCCCATGTAATAATGTCATGAAATACCCGATAATACAGGTTGAGTTCAAAGGCGACGGCGTAATCGAAGCCGACATATTCATGGCAGATGGTGTCGCCCTGCACCATGCAGAGGCCGAAGGCGATGATGCGCCCGTCCTGGCGCCAGACGAAGAACCGCGCTTTGTCGGGCATCCGCCGGCCGATGGCGATCAAAAATTCCTTGGTCAGTTTCTCGAATTGCAGGGGCGAACGCTCGAACACCGCAAGGTAGAGCGGATAGATGTCGTCGACGATGGGTGCTACGTCCTCCACCAGGCTCATGGCAATGGCCGGCCGGGCGCGTGCGGCGTCGCGCAGCTTGCGGCGGACTTTCCCCCGCGTCGCCGGGCTAAGCTTGCGCGCGACATAATCTTCGAAGTCTTTGAAATCGATGGCGAGCGTGGTCATCGGCATGCTGGGAATGCGCGCGAAGCCGGCGCTGCGGAAACATTGCAGCGGAACGCGGTAGTGTGCGGGAAATTCCTTCATCACCACCAGCACGCAACCCAAATCGCGCCCGATCCGGCGCAGCGATCCGGCTAAGAGTTCGGCGATCGCCGGCCGGTCGGATTCGGCACCGTCGAGATGGCCTTCGCCGGCCACGCAGCCGACCATCAGGGTGCGGGCGCGCATGAAACGGGGCCACACGCTCCGGATGGCGCCGATCAGCCGCTTGGCCAGGCCGCCGGTGCCGGCGGTAAGGTCCTGGTCGATGACGAAGCACGGCTGAATGGCGCAGACTTTGCCGTCGCGTTCGACCACCAAATAGCGGAACGTAAAACCCGCCGGCATGGTGTCTTCGATGATTTCATAGTAGCGGCGATCCTTGCGCTCGCCGGCGAATGCCGCCGGCCAATGCGGCAACGTCGCAATCTCGCTTCGGCCCGCAATCCTGACCGTCCCGCCCGGGCCGGCGGATGCCGTGAAACTGGTGCGATCGACGCTGCCGTGCATCGGACCCTCCTCGATGGGCGCCTGCGAGGTTGAGGTGATAACACGGGCCGGGTGCATATGCCTCGCGCCACGAAGAACCCTTAAAACGCGGAACCGGTCTCTATGGCTTCGCCTCGCTATCCAGGTGTGCCATCAGGGATGCGTCGTAGCGGGCTCCGGCGGTCTGCTCGGCCGGTACCGCGGCCTCGATGCGTGCCAGATGCCATCGAGGCGCAGATCCAACGCGCCCAGCGCTTCGGCGAGTTGATCGCGGCGCCGGGCGCCGATCAGCGGCACGATATCGGCGCCGCGCGAGCGGACCCAGGCAATCGCAAGCTGGGCCGGGGTCGCGCCCTTCTCCTCGGCCAATCGCCGCAACGCCTCGACCAGTTCGAGGTTGCGCTCAAGATTGCCCGGTTGGAAGCGCGGCATGCGCTGCAGGCGGATGTCGCCTGGAGTGCCGGCGGCCGGGAGGCGCCCGCTTAACAACCCGCGCGACAGCACCCCATAGGCCGTTACGGAAATTCCAAGTTCGCGGACCGCCGGCAGAATATCGGCCTCGATGCCGCGGCTCATCAGCGAGTATTCGAGCTGCACATCGGCAATCGGGTGCACCGCATGGGCGCGGCGAATGGTGGCGGCGCCGACCTCGGAAAGGCCGATATGGCGCACATAGCCGGCACGGACCATGTCGGCGATAGCGCCAATCGTGTCTTCGATCGGTACCGCGGGATCGACGCGCGCCGGCCGGTAGAGATCGACATAGTCGGTGCCGAGACGGCGCAGCGTGTAGCCGAGGAAATTTTTCACCGCCTGCGGCCGGCCGTCGTTGCCGCTCCAGCCGCCGGCCGGATCGCGCAACGCGCCGAATTTTACCGAAATGAAGGCGCGTTCGCGGGCCGCCCCTGCGAGCGCCGTGCGGATGAGCATCTCGTTGTGGCCCATGCCGTAGAAATCGCCGGTGTCGATCAGCGTAACGCCGGCCTCAAGGGCCGCGTGGAGAGTCGCAAGGCTCTCCGCTTCGTCCGCTGGCCCATAGATGCCGGAGGACATTCCCATGCAGCCAAGGCCGATGACCGAAACAGGTGGGCCATTGCGTCCAAGCGGTGTCTTGTGCATGTACGATCCTATCGGTGTGGTGGGCCGCGGCCCGGTCGGGCCGACCCAGCGGAACGAGGCCGTCCTTATTTCGGCAGCCGGAGCCTGCATGCAAGCGGCCGAACCCGCCGCTTTCCGCCTGCGGCACGCGCGGCCTACTGTCCAAACGCGCTATATTTCATTAGATATAGCGCTGTCCAGCGTCGGTGGGACGAGCGCCGTCGTCTGCCATGGTTGCCTTTGAGGAAGCAAAGCAACTCGACGAGACGCCGTTTCGGGCCTATCGGCGGAGCCGCGGCCGCCGCGGATAGCGCCGCTGGATGGTACAATCGAAAGCCAAAAGAGGGAGTTGCTCGCCATGAACGTCGTTGCCCAGGTTGACCGTACCCGCCATCCGTTCCTGGATGGCAAGACCAAGCGTCTGCTGATCGACGGCAAATGGGTCGAGGCCGCTTCGGGTAAGACCTTCGCGAGCATCAATCCGGCCACCGGCGAGGTTCTGGCCCATGTGGCGGAGGGTGATCGGGAAGATATCGATCGCGCCGTGAAGGCGGCGCGGCGGGCGTTCGAGGGGCCGTGGGGTAAGGTCAAGCCGTTCGAGCGCCAGCTGATGCTGCTGAGACTCGCCGACCTGGTCGAGCGGCATTTCGACGAACTGAGCCTGCTCGATACCCTCGACATGGGCGCGCCGATCAGCCGCACGTCCGGCACGCGCCACCGCGTGCTGGGGATGCTGCGCTATTATGCCGGCATGGCGACGGCGCTGCACGGGGAGACGATCGAGAATTCGCTGCCGGGCGAAATTTTCTCCTACACGCTCAAGGAGCCGGTCGGCGTCGTGGGCGCGATCATTCCGTGGAATGGTCCTCTCGGTGCCTCGGTGTGGAAAATCGGTCCGGCGCTCGCCACCGGCTGCACCGTCATTCTCAAGCCCGCCGAGGAGGCGCCGCTGACGCCGCTGCGGCTCGGCGAATTGGTGATGGAAGCGGGTATTCCGCCCGGCGTCGTCAATATCGTGCCCGGCTATGGCGACACCGCCGGCGCCGCGTTGGCGGCCCATGCGGACGTGGACAAGGTCGCGTTCACCGGCTCGCATGTGACCGGCCAAAAGATCATCGCGGCCTCGGCCGGAAACCTCAAACGGGTGTCGCTCGAACTGGGCGGCAAGTCGCCCGATATCGTGTTTGCCGACGCCGACCTCGACACCGCGGTGCCGGGCGCCGGGATGGCGGTGTTCGCCAATTCCGGCCAGATCTGCAGCGCCGGCACGCGGCTGTTCGTCGAGCGCCGCATCTACGACGCGTTCGTCGCCCGGGTCGCGGAATTCGGCAACGGCCTGCAGGTCGGCAACGGCGTCGATCCCGCCACACAGATCGGACCGCTGGTGTCCGAGCAGCAACTCGAACGAGTGACGGGCTATCTCAACATCGGCAAGCAGGAAGGCGCGCGGGCACTATCGGGCGGCGATCGGCTGACGCAGGGGGCGCTGGCAAAGGGGTTCTTCGTGCCGCCGACGGTGTTCGCCGATGTGCGCGACGACATGCGCATCGCCCAGGACGAGATTTTCGGTCCGGTGCTATCGGCCATTCCGTTCGACGATATCGATGAAGTGATCGCCCGCGCCAATGCGACGACGTTCGGCCTGGGCAGCGGCGTCTGGACGCGCGACGTCGGCAAGGCGCACCGCCTGGCGAAAGCCATCCGCGCCGGCTCGGTATGGGTGAATTGCTATCAGGCGATGGACCCCGCGGTGCCGTTCGGCGGCTATAAGATGAGCGGCTATGGGCGCGAGTCCGGACTGCAGCATCTCGACGAATATCTCAACGTCAAGGCGGTCTGGATCAAGACGGCGTGATGCGAGATGCGAATTTCCGCCACGCCGGCTCGTTCGCTCGGCGTCATGCCCGCGCTCGTCGCGGGCATCCACGTCTTTCTTGCGGCGGCTCTGTAAGCAAGACGTGTATATCCGCGACTTCGCCCGGCCATGACTTCCCGGCGTTCCGAGTGGCCGGAACATGGTCGAAAAACAAGCGCCGTAGACGTTCCACGCACTTACCGGCTCCACTTCGTCATGGCCGGGCGAAGTCCCGGCCATCCACGTCTTGCTGACGTGCTTTAATACGTGGATGCCTGCGGCAGGAGCGCGCACGAGATGGGTAGCGTCAGCGTATCAAATCAACGTATCGTATAGGTCATTCCAGTCCGGATTGACTGCGTGGATGAGGCGCACTTTCCAGGCTCGCGGCCAGTGCTTCATCGTCTTTTCTTTTTGTATTGCGTCGCGGACATCGTCAAATACTTCATAATAGACCAGCCGCTTGAGCCCGTAACGCTTGGTAAATCCGTCGATAAGTCCCTCACGATGCTCGTAGCTTCGTTTCGGCAGATTGGTCGTAACGCCAACGTAAACAATCCCGTTGCGCCGATTGCTCATGATGTAGACGTAAGCGACCATTGACCAATTGAACAACAGACGAAACGAGTGTGCAAGCGCGTCGGTTGCAACATTTGATCGGCGACGCGTGTCGGCGCTTGTCGCGGGCGTCCACGTCTTTCCTGCTGCGGCTCTGTAAGGAAGACGTGGATGGCCGGGACAAGCCCGGCCATGACTCCACTCCGAAAGCATTGGACGTGACAGCAACCCGGTTTAGGATTTTCGCTGTGCTGCCGTTGCCACGATGACCGGCTGGTCGCGATACACGTCGGCAAACAGCCGCTTCAGGTTTTCGACCTTCGGCAGGTCGTTGTAGACGATATAGGGCTGGGTCGGGTGGTTGAGTGCGTAGTTCTGATGATAGCCCTCGGCCGGATAGAACTTTGTCAGCGGATCGAGCTTCGTCACGATCGGGCGGTGGAACACTGACGTGCGGCCCAATAGGGTGATATAGGACTGCGCGGCGCGTTTTTCGGAATCGTTGCCATAAAAGATCGCGGATCGGTACTGCGTGCCGACATCCGGTCCCTGGCGGTTGAGCTGGGTCGGATCATGCGCGACGGAGAAGAATATCTGCAGAATCTTTCCGTAGGAGATTTTGCGCGGGTCGAAGGTGACTTGCACCGCCTCGGCGTGACCGGTTCGCCCAGAACTCACCTCTTCATAGGTCGGGTCTGCCTTGGTGCCGCCGGCATAGCCGGAGACCGCCTGGTGGACGCCTTCGACATGCTGGTAGACGGCCTGGATGCCCCAGAAGCAGCCGCCAGCGAGCACCACCGTCTGCAATCCTTCGGCGGGGGCGGCCGGCGCGTCGGCCGCCGGGGCGGGAATCACATTGGCGGATTCGGCGGCGCGGATCGATTGAGCCGACGACAGCCCGAACGCGGCGAGAGCAAGGCATGCCGCGGCCACCGCGCCAGTGGTCATTCCGGCATGGCGGCGGCAAAGCGTCGAAATTTCCTGCATTGACATCGCTGATTGACCTCCCGTTGGGGCGATCGCGCCCGCCGGGCTGGCAGGCACTGACCGCGCGAGCATTGCCGAACCGTGATGGTTCGCACTTTGAGCTTGAAACCGTTCACTGCATCGCAGGCGGAGCGTAGCATATGATAGCATCACCTGCGGCATGGAAGCAGACGGTCGCGATGAATTGATTTGCGCACCTGCGTTATATCCCAATATGCATAGCGTGGCAAACGGGCCGCATGCTTGGCATGCGACATCGTCGCGGCCATGGCGTCTCAACCAAGGCAACAGGGAGGACTGATCTTGCTGACACGGCGACAAGGGCTATTGGCGGGTGCCGTCGGGGTCGTCTTCACAGGCATCCCGCATCTTCGACTGGTATCGGAGGCGAAGGCCGCCGATGACTTCGCGGTCACCCATACCGACGCCGAATGGCGGAAACTGCTCAAGCCGGACCAATATGCGGTGCTGCGGAAATCCGCGACCGAGCGTCCGTTTTCGAGCCCGCTCGATCATGAAAAGCGGGCCGGAACCTTCGCTTGTGCGGGGTGCGACCTGCCCCTGTTCTCCTCGAAGACGAAATTCGACAGCGGCACCGGATGGCCGAGTTTCTGGGCGCCGCTCGACAACGCCATCGGCACCACGGATGACCGCTCCTACGGCATGGTCCGCACCGCGGTGCATTGCCGCCAATGCGGAGGCCATATCGGGCACGTCTTCAAGGATGGGCCGCCTCCGACCCACCTGCGCTACTGCATGAACGGCCTCGCCATGACATTCAAGGCGGACGTGGCCTGAGGTTAGGCGGCGTCATGCCCGCGCTTGTCGCGGGCATCCACGTCTTCTTACGACAACTCTACAAGAAAGACGTGGATGGCCGGGACAAGCCCGGCCATGACTCCAGGTGTCCCCGATTGCGAACGGAATTCGGCCTGAGGTCGGTTTAAAAAGGCAGTCACGATGGCTCTGTTCATCCTCTCCTACCTTGGCGGCGTGCTGACCATCCTGAGCCCGTGCATCCTGCCGGTGCTGCCGTTCGTCTTTGCCAGGTCCGATCAGCCCTTCGTGCGGAGCGGGCTGCCGTTGCTGGTCGGGATGGCGCTCACATTCTCGGGGGTCGCGACGCTTGCGGTCGTCAGCGGCGACTGGGCCGTGGAAGCGAACCAGTATGGACGCATCGCGGCTATGGCGCTGCTGGCCGTGTTCGGCATCACGCTGCTGTTTCCGGCGGCCGGCGACCGGTTGGCCCGGCCGCTGGTTGCCGCCGGCGCCTGGCTGTCGCAACGGGCGCACCGGCAAGCCAAATCCGGCTCGATCATTCCGTCATTCCTGCTCGGCGTGGCGACGGGGTTTCTATGGGCGCCCTGTGCCGGGCCAATTCTCGGGCTGGTGCTGACCGGGGCGGTACTTCAGGGCGCCAATGCCCAGACGACTTTGTTGCTGCTGGCCTATGCGGCCGGCGCGGCGACATCGCTGGCCGTCGCGCTGCTGATCGGCGGGCGCGTCTTCGCGGCGATGAAGCGCTCGCTCGGAGCCGGTGAGTGGATCCGGCGCGGATTGGGCGTCGCGGTGCTCGGCGGCGTTGCGGCTATTGCGCTCGGGCTCGACACCGGGGTGTTGACGCAAATTTCCCTCGGCACCACGACGGCCTTGGAGCAAAACCTGCTCCATCTGGCCCCGCCGCAGCCGGATCTGGCACCGTCGGCGGTCATGCAGGGTGGCCCGGGCATGATGATGAGCGGGTCGAATGCCGGTGGGGCCGGCGCGATGATGAGCGGAGCGAACGGCGGGGGCGGCATGATGATGTCGAGCCATTCCGCCGATCAGGTGCCGGGATCGCTGCCGATCGAAGGGCAGTTGCCGTCGCTGTCCGGCGCGCTCGCGGGCGCGGTGACCTGGCTCAATTCGCCGCCGCTCAGTGCCGACGATCTGCGCGGCAAAGTGGTTCTGATCGATTTCTGGACCTATTCCTGCATCAATTGCCTGCGCTCGATCCCCTATGTGCGGGCTTGGGCGGAAAAGTACAAAGCGCAAGGGCTGGTGGTGATCGGCGTCCACGCACCGGAATTTGCCTTCGAGAAGAACATCGACAATGTGCGCCGCGCCACGGCGGAATCTGAAGATCACCTATCCGGTCGCGATCGACAACAATTATGCGATTTGGCGTGCCTTCAATAACCAGTACTGGCCGGCGCATTACTTCCTCGACGGCGAGGGACGCATCCGCCATCACCATTTCGGCGAGGGCGAATACGATAAATCCGAAAAGGTGATCCAGCAGTTGCTGGCGGAATCCGGCAGGAAGGACGTGCCCAGAGAACTGGTCACGGTGGCGGCCGATGGCGTCGAAGCCGCCGCCGATCTCGGCAACGTGCAGTCGCCCGAGACTTATGTGGGCTACGAACGGAGCGAGAATTTCGCCTCGCCCGGCGGCATCGTGCGGGATATGCGGCATCTCTATGCCGCGCCGGCAACGCCCCGCAAGAACCAGTGGGCGCTGGACGGAGAATGGACCGTCGATGGCGAAAAGGCCGTGCTCGACGGCGCCACCGGACGCATCGTCTACCGCTTCCATGCGCGCGATCTGCATCTGGTGCTGGGGCCGGCGCAAGACGGCAAGCCGGTGCGCTTCCGGGTTTTGGTCAACGGCAAGCCGCCGGGCGCCGATCATGGCTTCGATACCGACGCCGAGGGACGCGGGACGGTGACCGAGCAGCGGCTTTACCAACTGGTGCGCCAGAGCCAGGGCGCCCAGGACCGCACGTTCGAGATCGAGTTTCTCGATCCCGGCGCCGAAGCCTTCGCATTCACCTTCGGTTGAGCCAACGAAAATTCGTCAGGGGCAAGACCAGTGCGGCCCATTCGTCATCGCCGGGCTTGTCCCGGCGATCTCGTTTCGGAGGGTACAGTGCACCGATTTTCGAGTTGGCCGCGACAAGCGCGGCCATGACCGTGGGAACCGCCATGATTTTTGCCTCATCGCGCCGGCAGCCATCCCCCGAAGCCGCGATTGTGCTATCTTCGCACACTTGCGGCGACGCGCCGCCATAAGCCTTGAGGCCCGTGCATATGTCCCGGTATCAAAACGTCGAAGCGCCGATCCACGAATGCATGCTGATCGGCGGCCAGCCCGTCGATGGCGCGGCACGCATCGAGGTTCGCAATCCCGCAAGGCCGGATGACCTCGTCGGAACGATCGTTCGCGGCACACCCGAGCATGTGAACCAGGCCGTGGCGGCCGCCAAATCCGCCCAACCGTCCTGGGCGGCGCAAAGCTTCGCCGCACGGGCCGCGACGCTGGCAAAAGCGCTTGGCCGTCTGGAGAACGATATCGAGCGGCGGGCCGCGGTGTTCGTGCGCGAAAACGGCAAGCCGCTGGCGGAAGCCCGGGGCGAGATCGCCAGCGTGCCGAAGCGGCAGCGCATGGCGCTCGCCTACGCTCCCGAGCTGGACGCCGGGCGCAGCCTCGCTGCGCCGCACGGACGGACATTCGTGTTCGACCGTCCCTACGGCGTGGTGGTATCTATCGTGCCTTGGAATTCCCCGCTTGCGCTTGCCTTTACGCAGATCGTCGCGGCGCTGCTGGCGGGTAACTGCGTCGTCCTAAAGCCTCCGGAAACCTGTCCGCTGGCCCTCATCCGTGCGGTGATGATGTTCGCGGAGGAATTGCCTGCCGGGACGATGAATGTCGTCACCGGATTGCCGGGTGAAATCGGCGATGCTCTGACCACCCACCCGGACGTCGGCAAAATCGGTTTTACCGGCAGCATTCCCTCAGCGCGCCACATCATGGCGAACGCGGCGCAGACCATCAAAGGCGTGACGCTCGAATTGGGCGGCAACGACGCGGCGATCATTCTCGACGATGCCGCAGTTCGATCCACCGACCATGAAGGCCATGCTGGATGCGACATTTTACATGACCGGACAGGTCTGCATGGCCATCAAGCGCATCTATGTGCCGGCCAAGCGCCGCGATGAATTTCTGCAATCATTCCGCAAGGCCGGCAAGTCCATCGTGGTTGGCGACGGTCTTGAGCCGGCGGTCAATATGGGCCCGCTCCATACCCGAAAGGCGCAATCGCGGGCCGAAGGCTTGCTCGATGACGCCAAGCGCCGCGGCGCCGAGGTGGTGGAATTGGGCCGGATCGACAGCGAGGCGACGTTCGCCGGCGGATATTTCATGCGCCCGGTCGTGGTGACGGGTGTTGCCGACGACGCGCCGTTGATGGCCGAAGAGCAGTTTTGCCCCGCCATACCGGTCGCCACCTATGACGATGTCAACGAGGCAATCACGCGCGCCAATCAATCGGTGTTCGGCCTGAGCGGGTCGATCTGGAGCCGCGATGTGGACCGCGCCTTGAAGATCGCGAGGCGGATCGAGGCCGGCCAAGTGTGGATCAACACCCACGGCGTGCACGCCATCAATCATCTGGCCCCCTATGGGGGTGTCAAGCAAAGCGGGATCGGCCGCAAATCCGGCATCGAAGGCATTCGCGAATACGTGCAGAGCCAGACCATCACCACGCACGAGGGCTGACGCAGGGCAGTCCGGATGCGCAGACACGGCGGAGACATCGGGCATTTGGCTATGCGGTGGCGCCGCCATCAATGTGGCTTGAGCCCGGCGGTCGCGACAATGGCTTCATATTTTGCGAGTTCTTCGCGCAGAAGCGCCGCAAAGGCTTGCGGATTGCTGCCCACGATCTCCTCACCTTCCGGCTTCAGCAGGTCGGCAAGGTCAGGTTCCGCCAATGCTCTGACGATGCCGGCATGCAATGTCGCGATGACGGCCCCCGGGAGGTTCGCAGGACCGACAACCCCGTACCAGCCATCGATCGCAAAACCGCGAACACCCTGCTCGGACATCGTCGGTATGTCGGCCAGCATGGCGAGTCGCTTATCGCTGGATACCCCGAGCGCGCGCATCCGCTTCGAACTCGATGAAGGGTCTTGCTCCCACGATGCTCGAGAAATAGATATCCACGTCGCCGCGCAGGACGCCGAGAAGGGCGGGCGCGCCGCCCTGGTACGGGATATGGACGGCGCGCACGCCGGATAGCGTTGACAGCAGCAGTCCGGCGAGATGGGGAACGCTACCGGTTCCCGAAGAAGCGAATGTGATCTGGCCGTCCGGCTCCGCTCCGGCTGTTGCGATATCCTCGATCCCGCGGAATTTCGAAGCCTGCGACGTGACCAGGATATAGGCGGTTCGGGTGAGTTGGCTGATCGGCGTAAAGTCCCGCAAGGCATCGTAAGGGATAGCCTTAAGAATGTGGGGATTGATGGTATGCGCCGCCGATACCAGCAAAATCGTATAGCCATCGGGCTTGGCCCTGGCGACGGCGGCGGTTCCAATCACGGTCCCACCGCCGGGGCGATTCTCCACAATCACGGTTTGGCCGAGAATAGGCCCGAGCCGGCCCGCCAGCAACCGAGCGACCAAATCGTTGGCGCCGCCAGCCGCGAACGGAACGATCAATGTAATGGGCCTGACCGGATATTCGGCACGCACAGGCAGGGCGGCGAGAGCCAAGCATAGGGCCAGCGCGGCTGCATGCGATCTTCGCGAGATTGGCTTCACCGTGGACGCTCACACCGGTGTTTCACCCTTGAGCATCAGGCGGTAGAGGTAGCGAACCTGTTCGACCGGGTAGTCGCCGTTGGCTTTATGCATCAGGCAGCGATTATCCCAAATCACCACATCGCCGGATTGCCATTCGTGCCGGTATTCGAACTTGAGTTGGGTTGCATGCTGCAGCAGTTCATCGAGTAAGGGCAAGGCCTCCGCGTCTTCCATCCCGACGATTTCCTCGATGCGGATTGGATTGATATAAAGCGCCTTGCGCCCGTTTTCCGGATGGGTGCGTACGAGCGGGTGAATGACGGACGCCGCGATGGCTTTGCGTTTTTCCTCCGGCAAGCTCATCAATTTCCGCTGGCTATGCTTGCTTTGATAGACATGGCGCGCCCTAAGACTGCCGATCCGGGCCTTCACGTGGTCCGGCAAGGCCGCATAGGCCTCGCACATATTGACGAATTGCGTGTCGCCGCCGCTTTGCGGCAGACTTACCGCATGCAGCGCCGTTGCCTTGGGCGGTTTGGGATCGTTGGAGTGGTCCGTATGGTAACCCTCGCCAGGAATGTAAACGGTGCCGTCCTCGAACCTGTCTTGATTGGAGATGTAGTGGATCATGGGACAACCCGGCACCTGGAAGCGCGGATTATGCTGTGGAAATATGTCCCCGAACAACTGCATCGCCTGCAAAAATTCCGGCGCGCTCAGTTTCTGATCGCGGATGACCAGGACGGAGTGATCGACGAAAGCCCGATTCATGCGCTCGCAGATTGTATTATCGATGGGCCCTCTCAGATCGATGCCGCGGACTTCAGCCCCCGTGTGAGACGAGAGCGGTGCGATCGAACAACCGGGAAGCTTTTGGTCCATGTCTTCCTCGTGCGGCTCACAATGGCGCGGGGTTCCGTCATCCGTCGGGGCAACACCATAACCTGCGATCAGCGCAGCCTGGAGCCGCAAAGGTAATAGGGCGGCCCCGGTTGACGGCGCCGCCCCCATTGCCTATCCGGCCAGCGCCGGATAGTCGGTATATCCCTTCGGTCCGGGCGTATAGAACGTGCTCGCATCCGCGGCGTTCAGCGCAACTTGGGCTTTCCAGCGCGCCACCAAATCCGGGTTGGCCAGGAACGGTTTGCCGACCGCGATCAAATCGCATTTCCCGGCGGCGAGATCGCTTTCGGCGCGCGCGGCATCATAGCCGCCCGACAGAATCAGCGTGCGCTTGAACGTCGCGCGGAACATCGCCTTCACGGAATCCGGTACGATCGGCGCGCCGCCTGCCGAGTGATCGACCAGGTGGATGTAGACGAGCCCCAAGGCGTTGAGCTGCTGCGCCAGATAGGTGTAGTCGGCCTCGATCTGCGGGTAGAGCGGCATGTCGTTGAACACGCCGAACGGCGACAACCGGATGCCGACCTTGTCCTTCCCGATGGCGGCCATCGCGGCATCGGCCACTTCCAGCACGAAGCGCGCGCGCTGCGCGATGGCGCCGCCGTAACCATCGGTGCGCTGATTGGAATTCGGCCGGATGAATTGCTCGAGCAGATAACCGTTGGCGCTGTGCAGTTCGATGCCGTCGAAGCCCGCCGCCACCGCGTTTTTCGCGGCCTGGGCGAATTCCGCGATCGCGGCCTTGATGTCCGCCTCCGTCATCGCCTCAGGTGTAGGAAGCGGCTTCATGCCCTCGGCGTCGGTGTACATTTCGCCGGCGGCTGCGACCGCCGACGGGCCCAGCACTTTGGCGCCCGCGGGCAAATTGAGCGGATGAGTGATGCGGCCGGTGTGCATCAACTGCATGAATATCTTGGCGCCGCGCGCGTGCACGGCGTCGGCGATCTTCGCCCACGCGGCGACTTGGGCGGCAGAAAAAATGCCCGGAATGCGTGGATAGCCCAGTCCATTCGGAGAGGGCGATGTGCCTTCGGTGATGATCAATCCGGCGGACGCACGCTGCGCGTAGTAGGTGACCATCAGATCGTTGGGCACATTGCCGATCGCGCGGCTGCGCGTCAGCGGGCACATCACCAGATGGTTTTGAAGTGACAGCGGCCCCAGCGTGGCCGGGGAAAACAAGTGCGACATTCATATCCTCGCAGTAGGTGAACCGATTGCCGCGCCGAGCGCGAAGCCGGGATATGGTAGGGCGACGCATCGATCGCAATCGGACGGCGGTGCATGCAGCGTTTCACTGAATACGCCTGGAGTGCGAAGCAGCGACCGCGATCCGCGGCGCCGGTGATTTCATTCCGGCTTGATATTGGCGGCACGGATGATCGGAAACCATTTCTCGATCTCGGCTTTATGAAACGCCGCGAGCGCCGCCGGGGTCTGCTGCTCGCGCGGCGGCACTTCCTGGCCGATGTCGCCGAGGCGCTTGCGCACCACCGGGTCCGCCAGCGCTTCCACGGCCGCCGCATTGAGCTTGTCGACGATCTCCTTCGGCGTTCCCTTCGGCGCCCACAGCCCGTGCCACACCGACACGTAGAAGCCCGGCAGGCCGGCCTCGTCGACGGTCGGAATATCCGGCGCCGAGGCGAGCCGCGTCTTTGCCGTCACCGCGTAGGCGCGCACCAGCCCGCCGAGTACCGGCGGAAGCGACCCGGAGGCCTGGTCGAACATCAGGTCGATATGGCCGGCCGCCACATCCTGCATGGCGGGTCCGGCGCCGCGATACGGCACGTATTGGAAGTGCACGCCGACCATCTTCTCGAACGACAGGCCGCTGATATGCGGCGGGCTGCCGAGCCCGCCGGTGCCGAAGGTGAGGTTGGCGGGATTGGCCTTGAGCCAGCCGATCAGTTCCTTGAGGTCCTTCGCCGGGATGCTCTTGCGGGAGACGATCAGCATCGGCCCGGTGCTGATCTGGGCGATCGGCGCAAAATCCTTCAAAAAGTCGTAGGGGAGCGGATAGACGGCGCCGTTCACCACATAATGGTTCCAGCCGCCGAGCCCGATGGTGTAGCCGTCCGGCGCCGCGCGCGCGACCCGGCCGGTGCCGATGGTGCCCGACGCCCCGGCGACATTCTCGATGATGACGTTCTTGCCCAGCACCTGCCCCATGCGGTCGGTCAGGCTGCGGCCGATCGAATCGGTCGGCCCGCCGGCGCTGGCCGGCACGATCATGGTAATCGGCCGCGCCGGATAGGTTTGCGCAGCGGCACTCGCGGCGCATCCCACGACGGCGCAAACGGCAGCGAACAGCCTTTTCATGACGATCTCCCTCGGCAGGCGGCGTAACCTGGATTGCACCGTAACCGGCGCGGTGCAAATCGCAATGCGGCAATCGCATCTACACCATCATCCCGCATGGTTGATATACCGGCGACGGAGCGCCATCAGCCGCCGCGCAAATCATGACCTCGGCAGAAGGGAACACCGACAGCGCGCCTGCGGTTTGTCGCTTTCGGGCACGGCAGCCAAGCCCGGACATGGCGGGCTTTCCACGCCGATTCGGGTCAACCAGGGCCGCCGTTGGCGAACAATGGTGCTTGCAACGTAACATCGAAACTGACAGGTGCTATCGTAGCCAGTGCGCCCATGCGGCAGACAGTGAGTCCGACGAGGAGGGGTCAATGGAAAATGCCGCATCTTGGTGGCTCGGGAACCCGACCGCAATCCTGGTTTTCGTCTCGCTATCGGCGGTAATCACCTTGGGGATTGGCAGTCGCTACCGTGGTGAAGTTACATTCTGGCGTATTGTCGAAACCATCGCCACTGTGCTGGGCGGGCTTTCTCTTCTTTTGCTCTCGATCAATGTCGAACATACGCTTGCGTTGCGGTATTTCGACGCATTTCGACAATCTTATGTCGGTGCTTCAGCGCGGCTGCTGAGCCACGTAGACTTGGTGCCCCGCTATATGTGCGACACGAAACTTGCAAAAGCCGATGGTGTGACAAAGGATTTCGATGATATCGTCGCCGATCAAGCCCGCATGTGTGAGTGGTCAAAGGAGATCAAAGCTACCGTAAGCAAAGTCAATTTCGCAAATCTCGATCCGATCGCCAAATCTTGGTTCTCGCCACCGCCGCAAAAGACGGAAGCCTGGAAAGATTATGTAATACCATACAATGATGGAGCCGACGATTACATCAAGTTCAGGGATAATGCGCTTATGTTGAAGAAAAGATC
>CAWDKL010000008.1:0-18220 GCA_963802745.1 uncultured Alphaproteobacteria bacterium
GGCGCAGGCGGAAGCGATCAAGATCGTTTCTTGGAACTATGCCCGAACCAGGCCGCTCGATCGCATTCATGGTCGCCCCCTCGCGAATTTTGTTCCCGCTGGTCGAGACAAGCCGTGTCGTCGCACGCGGACGCTTCGCCGCCACCCGGCCGGAGCCGAACGCCGGCCATCCGTTCCATATGGCACCAAGGCGCACGGCTGCGCGCACCCCCGCGACGACTCCAGAAAACGCCTTAATACTATCATAGCCTCTTTGGTGCATGCTCCCCTTGAACAGGAAAAACCAGGACAGGAAAGTCAGGCTCCGAAGGCCCACCGGTGCTGAAATCTGGTGTTTCCATAACACCACACCCCTTCGCCCGGCAATTCCGTTTCTTGCTCACAAGGCCCTAAGGCTTCTGTCCCGGTCCCAGCGTACATCAAAATGGAAAGCGTACCGATGCCCCGTCAAGCGAACCATACCGTCGAAGCCAGGATCAGCCCGGAAGCGCTTGCCGTGCTTCAGCGTGCGGCCGACATTCAGGGCCGCAGCGTCAGCGAGTTCATGGTCGATGCCGCCCAGCAGAGAGCCCAGAAGACCATCGAGGAGACGACCTCGACCAGGTCGGCTGCGGATCATCACCGCCGGATCGCGGAGCCGCTGCTCGATCCGCCGGAGCCGATGCAAGCGCTGCGGCGCGGCTTTGCGGTACACCGACAATTGTTCGGTGAAATATGACCGTGTAGTTGGATGTAGTCATTGCCTCCGGCTTCGTCCGCCGTTCCAATGCGGTGTGGGGGCGCTCGACCGTTAGTTTCGCGCACGCCACGGAAAACTGCACCGGCGGATATCCAACTGATTCGCGGCCGCCGAACATTCAACAGGCGGCCTACCTCCGGCGTTCCCCGCCATTGAGCTGCCGCCGGATGACCTGCCACCTTAGAGCGGATTCCGGTCAGACCAGAACACCTGGAGTCAAGGCCGGGCTTGTCAGGCTTTGTCCCGGCCATCCACGCCGTCCTTGCATGCTGTCACAAGCAAGACGTGCATGCCCGCGGCAAGCGCGGGCATGACGCCGAGAGCGTGATTCGACCTGATCGAAATGCGGTCTAGGTCACCGGCGTGGCAGCTTGCCACCGCGGCG
The DNA here is from genome assembly GCA_963802745.1 of uncultured Alphaproteobacteria bacterium. Lineage (GTDB taxonomy): Bacteria > Pseudomonadota > Alphaproteobacteria > Rhizobiales > Xanthobacteraceae > JAJPKK01. The sequence goes on from CAWDKL010000008.1 coordinate 1,125, forward strand.
GCAGGTGCTTAATCACGCTGCGGCCTTGCTTCCCCATCACGTCCGCCCGCGAGCCATGCCATGCAGCGCAGCACCGACCGTATCCTCACCAGCCATGTGGGCAGCCTGATCCGGCCGCCGGAGCTGATCGCGTTTCTGCGTGCCCAGCAGGAGCGGCGCCCGGTCGATGAGGCGGCCTTCGCGGCGTGCCTAACCCAATCGGTCGCGGATATCGTCCGCCGGCAGGCTGAGGCCGGCATCGACGTGGTGGACGACGGCGAATTCGGCAAGACCATCAGCTGGTCGCAATATGCGCTGGAGCGGCTGTCGGGATTCGAGCGCCGCCCGATCAAAGCCGGCGCCAATCCGTTCGCGCGCGGCGCCGACCGCACCCGCTTCGCGGAATTCTACGCCGAACTCGACGCCCGCGACGCCCCGGCCACTCAGTCGGAAGCCGCCTGCATCGGGCCGATCGCCTATACGGGGCAGGCGGAGCTGCAGCGCGACATCGACAATCTCAGGGCGGCGCTGGCGAAGGTCAGCGTCACCGAGGCGTTCCTCCCCGTGGCGGCGCCCGCCAGCGTCATTCCGGACCGGCGTAACGAATATTATCCGAGCGAAGACGCCTGCTTGCAGGCAATCGCCGAGGCCATGCGCACCGAATACCGCATGATCGTCGATGCCGGCTTTGTGGTGCAACTCGATGACGCCCGCACGGCGGTTACCTTCGACCGCATGGTGCCGCCGGCAAGCTTTGCGGACTACCGGCGCTGGGTCGCGGCCTATGTGGAGGTGGTCAACCATGCGCTCGCCGGCATCCCGGAAGACCGGGTGCGCTATCACGTGTGCTGGGGCAGCTGGCCGGGGCCGCACACCACCGACGTGCCGCTGCGGGACATCGTCGATCTGATCCTAAAAGTGCGGGCCGGTGCGTACGTGATCGAGGGCGCCAATCCGCGCCACGAGCATGAGTGGAAGGTGTGGGCCGACGTGAAACTGCCCTGCGGCAAGGTGCTGATGCCGGGCGTCATCAGCCACGCCACCAACATCGTCGAACATCCGGAACTGGTGTGCGAGCGAATCGTGCGGATCGCCCGCCTGGTCGGCCGCGAAAACGTCATCGCCGGTACCGATTGCGGCTTCGCCCAAAGTCCGATGTACCGCCGGGTCCATCCCAGCATCATGTGGGCGAAATTCGAAGCGCTTAGCGAAGGTGCGCGGCTTGCCACGAAGGAATTGTGGGGAAAGTGACCGCGGTCGGACAAGCTGATTTTCGCTGCCGTGCACCGGCTGACACGCCAACCCTACGAGATCACGGGCATTGAAGTAGAAAAACCGAGCTTCGGTTTGGAAACCGAAGCTCGGTGTGTCTGCGCGTGGCGCGCCGAATGCTCAGAACTTGTAGCTGACCCCGAGCTTGGACACGACGTTGATCGAATTGACCGTCTGTGTGGTGGGGGCAAATCCGGTGCCGCCCACGTTGAAGGTCGCGTCCGTCGAATCGAACACCAAGAGGTCGGTTTCCCACCGCAGGAGCCAGTTATTGGTGATCGCGTGTTCGAACCCGGCGCCGATCAACACGCCCGGCGTGGTCCAGCTGCCGTTAATCGAGTTCCCATTGCTGTCGTTGTAGTTGTACTTCTGATTGCTCCAGACAGCGCCCACCTTCCCGTAGACCATCGTACGTTCGAAGCGCAAATAGCCGAAGCGCACCGCCACGTCATAGAATGATTGATTGGTCTCGGTGGAATTGGACGAGTACCCGCCTGGGGTCAGACTAGCGAAGTCTGACCGCGAGCGGATGTTTGACCAGAACCCCTCCCCCTCGATGCCGACCACGAAAGCATTGGTGATTTGATAATTGTAGCCGAGCACCCCGCCGGCTAACGCCCCAACCCCATCTTTGCCGGTGAAGGTATCGAACTGGGCGCCGCCGCCGGCCTGAGCGCCGATATAGAACCCGGTCCAGCTGAAGGCAGGCGCCAGCGGCGCGTACGGCGCCTTCACGGCCAAGTCGGCTGCCGATGCCGATCCGGCTGCTGCGAAGGCTGCGAGCATCACGCCGGCGAGCAATGTCTTCTTCATCGATCATACTCCCCCAAGTTCCACGCCCCCACGGCGCGTCTACTGCGGCTATTTTGACAGATTTGGCGACAAAGTCTGTCACCGTAACGCAACACTGCCGCGAATAAATCTCATACTAAGCTCACTGCCACAAATTACCACCATTTATGGAAGTGACGCACCGGACCGCGCCCGCCGCCGACCTCGATCCGACCGGCCGCCGGAGCGGGACTTGCCGCCGTGACCAGGAGACCGGTGCTCTCCGGCCCCGCCGCGTGGCTGCCTTTCAGCAGCACCGCTTTGGCGCCGGGGCGCGGCTTGCGACGAAGGAGATGTGCGGTAGGGCGGGGTGACGGTTTGGCCCGATAGCCCGGTGCGTTTCGTCGTCACGTTCATAGACCAGGCGGGTCCACCGAGGATGGCGTTATCCACTCGCTGATCTCTCGTGCACCGGGCGCGCGCGCATACCAAGGGGGCTTGCGCGACGCCAAAGTGTAAAGCGGTGCGCCCGACCGATCTTCTATGGAGGCCCGCCAAACCTCGAACGGTGCTCCGGATTCGGCTTGGCTCGCTGCGAGAATTGCACGGACTTTTCCGATTTCCAGCCTGGTGCTGGCGGCAATGCCCGCCTCGCTGCGCAAGTTGAATGAAGGATCGACCAACGCGGCCCACACCATCCGCACCTCTTGCGGTTCGAGAGCAACGGAAGGCGGCAGTTTCCATGGATTCGGAATATCCCAGCCTTTGATCTGATCGCGGCGAACGAGATCTTCCAGGATTGTTAAACGTATAAATTCGAACACTTTACGCCTCGCCCTGGAATAAAGGAAATTCAGGCCTCGGCGAATCCACCAACTCGGACCTTTGGTCAAAATCAGCGTCTCGACAATTTTTTCGATACGAGTTTCAATACCTTTCTGAAGATCGTTGAGTTCGGATTGGCTAATTCGCGGCCATTCCGGGAACGGCACTTCCGCCGCGGCGCTCCCTACCAGCGGTATGATTGTGAAATGCGGTTCTGAACCCGGCCCCGCAGTGGTTTGGAATTGCGGGTCGTCTCTTGCCGGTTGGGGCCAGCTCGCCACGAGCCGATTGGCGGCCGGCAGTGCAAAACTATCGCGCAGAAATTTTTGACAATTTCTACGGCCCAGTTGGAAATCGTGATCCCGGAACTCTCGCGACAGAAAGCCGCCAAATCCGCCCAACAATCCGGAGGCGAGGGCGTAAAGCTCTTCCTTTCCATCCGGCGTGGTACGGTGTGGTGCGATCATGAAGCGGCTGAACACTTTTTCGTTCGCCGCAAGCGCCAGTTCGGACGGCTTAAACCTTGCCTGGTTTTTCATCGCCGCCACTAGCGCCATCATGACGCTGAAAAGCTCATTCGCGGGCTTGCCATCTGGCAGGAAATTCGGACCCTGCGGAAACGGATCGATCATAATCACGGCACGGTCGGCCTTGTCGCCTTCGCGCAAGTTGCGTCCGGCCAAGCTCTTGAGCAGGGTGAATCGTGCATATTCGAACGGCTCGTTATTGATGATGCCGCCATCGACGCTTAAAAATTGGAAATCACGTTCTTTGTTTCCATCCCACGGTTGCGGCCAAGCCGGTTTACAATCAAACCCGATTCCGCTGAGCGGCCAATAGCGGTCCGCATATTCAGAAACTTTGGCGTGGATCAACCGAGGCGATAGGCCGAGCGGAAAGGCGCCGGAAGCCAAAGCCGCCAGGGCGTAGTCCTGCCACTCTTGCGACGGCGCTGTTGCGTCGAATAGATTTCCCGCATCGATCCGGCGCGACTTATCGGCATCGCCGAATTTACTGCTCGTGTTCCAGGTTCCGGCCCCCGTGATGCAGTAGTGGAGGCGATCACCGTGCGAGAGCATATGATAGTCACCACCTTCGAACGCCACGGAATACGGGACACCACGAAGGTTGGTCACCATCATGTAAACGTGCAGGGTTGACGATAGATATGGCAGCGGAGCACCGGCGCCGCGCCCGATGTTCAAGGAGGCATCCTTGATTTCGTCCAGTATCTTGGAACAGAGAACAGAGTTTACGCTGCCGTCCTTGAGGTCATCGGTTTGCAGCAGGCCGGCTGCTCCGGCCTTGGCAACCATGCATGGCCGCTCAACCCAAGCATCATATAAGCTTGGCAGGACGTACTGCACGTCCTGTTTGCCAGGTTGCACGGTGGCGACTTTCTGCGGTCTCAGCCCGCCCGCACAGGCAATTACGCCAAGAGCGCCGGTAATGGCACCAGCCGAGGCCCCGGAGAATACTTTGATACCCGCGCGATGCGTGGGGATCGTCCCGGCGTGTTGCGCATCGGCCCTCGCCTCTTCCCACGCATCGAGTGCCTGAATAAAAAAATCCAGCACACCAGCCGAATAGGCGCCCGCCGAAATGGCCCCGCACATCGCAAAGCCGATCTGAAATTCGGGGTCGGACTCTGTTTGCCCCACGTTCCATCCCTCCCATCCGAGCCAGATACGAAGCAGCCGCGTTTGAAATTCCCATGAAAAGCAATGCCGACATCACGAAAAAACCAATGGTCCCCCGCGGTACCTTCCTTGTCCAGGATCTACTGCATGAAGCCCAGCTTGAGTAGCAGACGTTGCGTCCGCCGTCGCATTGCGCGTGCCGCCGCCGAGGCCTCCACTGTGCCTTCTTCGCCTTGGCGGCCCGCTCACCACCACGTGTAAAAGTGATGTATCGGGCCGTGCCCGCTATCGTGCCGGCTTTCGTTGTCTCGGCCCACGTCCAACCGATCGGCGGCCGCGATCGCGCCGGTGATGTAGTCCTTGGCATTGCGCACCGCGGCGAGGAGGGTCTCCCCCTTGGCGAGGCCGGCCGCGATTGCGGCCGCGAGCGTGCAGCCGGTGCCGTGGGTGTTGCGGGTTGCGATGCGCGGCGCCGCCAGCCGGACCGTGGTCTGCGCCGTGACCAGGAGATCGACGCTCTCCGGCCCCGCCGCGTGGCCGCCCTTCATGAGCACCGCCCTGGCGCCGAACGCCAGCAACCGCTCGGCCTGGCGCTGCATTTCGCCCTCGCCGACAGCCTCCGGGGAATCGAGGAGCGCGGCGGCTTCCGGCAGATTCGGGGTGATCACCAGCGCGCGGGGCAGGAGTTCCGTCCGCAGCACCGCGATGGCATCGGGATCGAGCAAACGCCGGCCGGACGTGGCCGCCATGACCGGGTCGAGCACCACCTGGGTCTGCCGGTGGCGCGCGAGCCCGGAGGCGACCGCGGCAATGACGGCGGCATTGCCGAGCATCCCGATCTTGACGGCGCCGACCGCAAGATCGCCAAATACCGCGTCGATCTGGGCGGCGACGAATTCCGCCGGCACCGGATGAATTGCGGTGACGCCCTGGGTGTTCTGGGCGGTGAGCGCGGTGATCACGGAGGCGCCATAGACGCCCAGCGCGGAAAACGTCTTCAGGTCCGCCTGGATGCCGGCGCCGCCGCTCGAATCCGAGCCCGCGATGGTAACGGCGATCGGCGTCGTCATGGTGCCGGCCGCATCACTGCGGCGGCGGGAGCGGCTGCCCGTGGGCCCCGACCGCCGGCACTTTGGGGGCGTGAACGACCAGCGCCGCATCGACCACCGCGCGCAGCGCACGGGCGGCGGCGGCCGGGTCCGCCGCATGGGACAGCGCGGAAATCACCGACACCCCGTCGGCGCCCGCCGCGATCACCGGTTCGGCATTCGCTGCCGTGATGCCGGCGATGCCGCAGATGGGGAAATTGCCGATCCGGTCGCGCAGCACCTGCACGACTTGGCGCAGCCCGTCGAGACCGATCGGCGACTTGCCGCTCGTTTTCGAGGTGGTGGCATACACGCCGCCGACCCCGACGTAGTCGATGAGCCCGAGCGGCGCCGCCGCCGCCTGCGCCGGCGTGCGTACCGACAGGCCGATGAAGGGTTTTGGCCCCAAGATGCGGCGCGCTTCCTCGGCGGCCATGTCCTCCTGCCCCACATGCACGCCATCGGCGCCGGCCTCCAGCGCCACGTCCACCCGGTCGTTGACGATCAGCGGCACACCGAACGGCGCCAGCGCGGCCTTGAGGGCGCGGGCTTCTTCGATCATGCCGGCGGTATCGCTCACTTTGTCGCGCAATTGGACGAGCGTCGCGCCGCCGGCCGCGACCGCGCGGGCGAGATCGATGAGGTCGTGGCCGCCGGTGTTTTCCGGGTCCACGATGGCATAGACGCGCAGGTCGAGCTGTTCCATCGGGTGGGTCCGGCCGCTTTCGCTCGCTTATGCGGCCTTGCCGAAGCCGTAAACGATCTCCGGGTTCTCGACCAAGATGCGCCGCTGCGTCGCCGCATCGGGTGCCCAGGCGGCCAGCTGGTCGAACAGCAAGGCATCGTCAGGCTTAACGGTTTCGCTCGGATGCGGCCAATTGCTGCCCCACAGCATCCGCTCAGGCGCGGCCTTGACGTAAGCCTCGCCGACCTTGTTCACGTCGGCATAGGCCGGCGGACCGACCTTGCTCGAGTCATAGGTGATCGACAGCTTCACCCAAGTGCGACCCTTGTCGATCAGCCGGCGCAGGACGGCGAAGGCTGGGTGCGCAGTTCCGGCCGGTTGCGGCATATGGCCCATATGGTCGAACACCAGCCGTGACGGCATGCGGTCGAGCAGGTCCGCGATCGCCACGATTTGATAGGCATCGATGTTGAACTGCACGTGCCAGCCGATGGCGTTCACCCGCTTGCTCAACGCCTCGATCAGGTCCGCCGTTGCGGCCGGGATCACCGGGCTGCTGCCATCGGAAGCCGTCAGCGAAAACCTGATGCCGCGCACGCCGCCATCATCGAGCGTTTTCAATTCCGCATCCGTGATTGCCGGATACACGATCGCGACCCCGCGCGCATTGGGGCCGAGGGTCTTGAGCGCATCCAGCGTCACCCGGTTGTCGGCAACCGAGGCCGGGAACGGCGCCGGCGTCACCACGATGTTGCGCGTCAATCCGAGCCGGCGCTGCAACAGCCGGTAGTCGGCCACGCTGGAATTCGGGATCATCCGTGCGCCGGGCCGGGCGAACGGAAACCGCGGATCGTAAATGTGGTGGTGGCAGTCGCAGGCTCCGGCCGGCGCTTTGAGCTTCGGTGCGGCGGTGCCGGCGGAGTTCGGCACGGCGCCGGCCTCCTGGGCTAAACTGCGTACAATGCTCATGACGCCGGCAGTGCCCAGCGCAGCTGCTCCCGTCGTGGCCAGAAAGCCGCGCCGGCCGATCCCGTGTTCGCTCATGGCACGTTCCCTCGTTTGTGAAAGGCTTTTCGGCATCGCGGCGCCGCACTGGAGGCGTCTTGCACATCGTGATTATATCCGTGGATCGGCAGCGCGGAATGCTTCTGAATGATGGTGGCCGCGGCATGCATCACATTAAACGCGTCTACAGCCGGATCGGCAACGGCCTTCGCCGCACGCGATCTCGATCGACCACGAGAATGCTGTGCTCGATCCCGCCGTCGCCGAAGGTCTCAAGCAGTTGCCGCATCCGTGCGATGATGTCGGCGTCGCTCCAGTTGCCGCCGCGAAACAGGATCAGGCTCGGCTCATTGGCGCCGGCGAGCGCAAGCAGGCGCGGGTAGTCCAGGTCTGCAGTGACAATGGTGCGCTGTTCCGCTTTGGCCCGAGCAATGATCTACACGTCCGATGCCCGGTGCACCCCGATATCGAAAGCATGGACCGCATCGTATCCACCATCGATCAGCCAGCGCGCCAAGGCGGGCGACAAAGGCATGTTGACGAGAAACTTCACCCGGCGAGCTCGACAGTCTCATCCTCCGCGAGATCGGCGGCATAGCGTAGTGCCGCCTCGAAGTCTTCGCGTTCAAGATAAGGATATTCTCTGAGGATCGTCTCCTGAGAGTCGCCCGACGCCAGCAGCCCGAGCAACCGCGCAACGGGAAACCTCAAGCCCCGGATGCAGGGCTTGCCGGTACAGATCGACGGGTCGATGGTGATGCGAGCATGTGTCATGTTTTTTATTTTACGCGATCGCGCCGGGATCGGCCAGCAACGCCTTTTGGCGCGCGTGCAGATTGTGCAGCGTCTGGCGCCCGGTCCCCGCGATTGCCCTGAATGCATACGAACATATCCACGCACACGCTAGGCCAGGGCGCGCGACAAGCCCGACGCCGGTCGCTATAACACGCCGCCATCGAAACTTGGGGGAGGCCATATGTCCACGACCGTCGAAGTGCTCGCAACCGCATTCAAGGAGGCCGGCACGCCGTTCATCGTCGGCCATCCGGGCGGCGAATTGGTCGAGCTGATGGAGGCGGCGCGGCAGCGGCAGATGCGCTTCCTGTTGATGAAACAGGAGGTTGCGGGCGCCATGCTGGCCGCCACCTGGGGCGACATCACCGGCAGCCCCGGCATCTGCCTGTCCACGCGCGGTCCCGGCGCCACCAACATGGTCAACGGCGTCGCCCACGCCTATCTGGATCGCGCGCCGTTGATCGCCATCACGGATTCCTATTCGCGGCCGACCTACGAGATCGGCCTGCGCCAGCGGTTGAACCAGCTCGCCATCTACGAGCCGATCGTGAAATGGAGCACCACCATCGACGCCAAGGTGGTGCGCCAGCAGCTGCGCCGCGCCATGCGCACCGCAACGGGTGCACCCCCCGGCCCGGTGCATTTCGAGATGCCGCAGAGCGAGACCATGCGGGAGGCCGGCGACTACGTCTCCGAGCCGCCGCTGATGCCGAACCTAGTATTTCCGGGGCCGGACCGCGCCGATCTTAAGCCGGCGCTGGACATGCTGGCAAAGGCGCGCAAGCCGGTGCTGCTGGTCGGCCTCGGGGTGTTTTGGTGCAAGGCCGCGGCGGAGTTCGTAAAATTTGCCGAACGGCTGGGCGCGCCCGTGCTCACCACCACCAAATGCAAGGGCGTGATCGCGGAGGACCATCCGCTGCGCGCCGGCTGTATCATCGGCGGCCTGATCGAGCGCGAACTCGTCAACGCATCCGATCTCATCATCACGGTCGGGCTCGACGCGGTGGAGCTGCAGCCGAAGCCGTGGCCGTACACGCTTCCGGTGCTGTCGCTCGCCTCGATCCCGAGCCTTGATGCCTTCGTGCCGGCGGATCCGGAAATCGTCGGCGACCTCAAGCTGCTGCTGGCGCGGTTGGCGGAACTCGCCCCCGAAGGCGGCGACTGGGGCGCCAAGGTGGCCAAAAAATTCCGCGAGCAGGTGGCGAACGCGCTCAACACGCCGGCCACCGGGCTGTCGCCGCAGCGGGCGGTGGAGGTCGCCCGCGCCGTGATGCCGCGCGACACAATTGCGACCTGCGATGCCGGCGCCAGCCGCTTGCTGGTGGTGCAGAAATGGGAATCCTACGGGCCGCGCGAATTCCTCACCTCCAACGGCCTCGCCAGCATGGGCTATGCGGTGCCGGGCGCCATGGCGGCGCGGCTCGCGCATCCGGACCGGCCGGTGCTGGCGTTTACGGGCGACGGCGGCTTCATGATGGCGATCGCCGACCTGCAGACCGCCTGGCGGGAGAACCTTCCGATCACCGTGCTGGTGTTCGACGACCAAGAGATCGGGCTGATCCGGGTCAAACAGGAGATCAAGGGCGTGCCGGCCCATGGCGTCCACATCGGCGGCGTCGATTGGGAAAAGCTCGGCGCGGCGTTCGGGGCCGACGCCACGACGGTGACGACCGAACACGCGCTCGGCGATGCGCTGTCCGCCGCCGCCAAGTCCAACCGCACCACCATCGTGGCCGCCCGCATTGATGCGTCCGGCTATGTGGCGCAGTTCAATGCGCTGCGGGAGTTGTGATGGGGCTGATAGGGCGGATTAGCGCAGCGTAATCCGCCATTCCGCGCACGAGAACGGCGGGTTAAAGCCAATGCCCTTCACTTAACCTGGCGATGCGCGCGTCCCCTCTCCCCACGGCGTTCTTCACGCCGTGGGGAGAGGGTTAGGGTGAGGGGCGGGAGCACATGAGGGCTTCCGGACAGGCAATCGGCGCAGCTACAAGAGACGATCGGCCGCGCCGTCTGTGCTGGCACCTGCCCCTCACCCCAACCCTCTCCCCATCGTGAAGAACGATGGGGAGAGGGGGCGCGCGCATCTTAGAGTTAAGTGAACGGTATTGGGTTTCAAGCGAACCCGCCCTACAACGGAATGACCGATGGACATCAAACTGACCGGCAAGAAAGCCCTCGTCACCGGCGGCAGCAAGGGCCTGGGCCTCGCGATCGCCCGCACTTTTGCGGAAGCAGGGGCCGATGTCGCCATAATGGCGCGCGGGCAGGGACCGCTGGACGCGGCCCTCGCCGCAATCGGATCGCGCCGGGGGCAGAAGGTCATGGCCGTCGCCTGCGACGTGCGGCAGCGCTGACGATATCGCAACCGGATTCGCCAAGGTCACGCAAGCCTTCGGCGGAGTCGATATTCTCGTCAACAATGCCGGCACCTCGAATGCGCATCCGTTCGCGACCGTGACCGACGAACAGTGGCAGGAGGACATCGACCTAAAACTGTTCGCCGCCATCCGGCTCACCCGGCTCGCCTGGCCGCACATGCAGGCAAAGCAGTGGGGCCGCATCATCAACGTGCTCAACATCGGCGCCAAGGCGCCGCGGGCCGCCAGTGCGCCGACCTCGGTGACGCGGGCGGCCGGCATGGCGCTCACCAAGGTGCTGGCCGGCGAAGGCGCGCCGTTCGGCATTTTGGTCAATGCGTTGCTGGTCGGCTTCATCGAGAGCGACCAATGGGTGCAGCGCGCCGAGAAGACCGGCGTGCCGCTTGCCGAGTTCCTCGCCAAGATGGGCAAGGAAATCCCCATGGGCCGGGTGGGCACTGCGCAGGAATTCGCCAACGCGGCCTGCTTTCTGGCATCCGATGCCGCGTCCTACATTACCGGCACCGCCATCAATGTCAACGGCAACCGCTCGCCGGTGGTGTGACGTCCGCGACCGCGAGCGTCCCACCCGGCTCGTTCTTTTACGGTGCGATGCCTGCCCGGATGGGTTGAGCCCTCGCGAAACCCATCCTACACACGGAAAAAAGGGCGGGCGGGCACTCGCGGTCCCGGCCGCCGGCTTGACGGTCATGGCGGCCGCGGCCTTTTTCAACTATAGCTGTCACCGCCGAGGCGATGGTGCTTGTCGCGCCCGCGCCGTATCTGGGAGGGACGACCCTTGGACGCCACAACCCCTGTTCGGGAGCGTGATCGCGCACCCGCCGCTCGTCATCCCTGGTACACGGTGCTCTATATTCAGGTGCTGATCGCGATCGCCGTCGGCATCGGGCTCGGCCATTTCTTCCCCGACATCGCCAAGGCGATGAAGCCGCTCGGCGACGGGTTCATCGCACTGATCCGGATGATGATCGCGCCGGTGATCTTCTGCACCGTGGTGCACGGCATCGCGTCGATGAGCGACTTGAAGAAGATCGGCCGCATCGGCGTCAAGACGCTGCTCTATTTCGAGGTGGTGTTCGACCTTCGCGCTGGCGCTGGGCCTCATCGTCGGGTGGCTGGTGCAGCCCGGCGCCGGGTTCGACATCGACCCGACGACCATCGATCCCAAGGCGGTGGCGAGCTACGTGACGCGGGCCAAGGAAGACACTTTGGTCGCCCACCTCCTGGCCATCATCCCGGATTCGTTCTTCGGCGCGCTGGCGCGCGGCGACCTCTTGCAGGTTCTGCTGGTGTCGATCCTGACCGGTTTCGCCATCTCGATGATGGGCGAGGCGGGCGCGCCGGCCGCCCGCGCGATCGACGCGGCGGCAAAAGTGTTTTTCGGCGTGATCAAGATCATCGTGCGCGCCGCGCCGGTCGGCGCGTTCGGCGCCATGGCATTCACGATCGGAGCCTACGGGCTCGGTTCGCTCGTCAATCTCGGCGCCTTGATCGCGACCTTCTATGCCACGGCATTGCTGTTCGTGCTGGTCGTGCTCGGTACCATCGCCAAAATGGCGGGTTTCTCGATCCTGCGCTTCATCGGCTACATCAAGGACGAGTTGTTGATCGTGCTGGGCACCAGCTCGTCCGAGACCGTGCTGCCGCACATGATGGTGAAGATGGAGCGTCTCGGCGCATCGAAATCGGTGGTCGGGCTGGTGATCCCGACCGGCTACAGCTTCAATCTCGACGGCACCAACATCTACATGACGCTGTCGATCCTGTTCCTCGCCCAGGCGACCAACACGCCGCTCACCTTCGCCCAATTGCTCGGCATTCTGGTGATCGCCATGATTACGTCCAAGGGCGCATCCGGGGTCACCGGCGCCGGCTTCGTCACGCTCGCCGCAACGCTCGCCATCGTGCCGAACATCCCGATCCAGTCGCTGGCGATCCTCCTCGGCATCGACAAATTCATGAGCGAATGCCGGGCGCTGACCAACCTGGTCGGCAACGGCGTCGCCACCGTCGTCATCAGCCGCTGGGAAGGCGAACTCGACGTAGAGAAGCTGCACGCGACCATGGCGCACCCGATCACGGTGGGCGAGGAATTGGAGGCGCTGCCGGTTTAGGCGCGGGCTGGCTATCGAGATGTCGGCCGGTTTCCGCTACAAACGTCAATCGTGCGATTGTCTTCTAAAGAATTGACGTGCGGTCGGGAGGGATGCCCCCCAAGACGGCCGAAGACCGGGCGTAATCACGCGGGCAAAGCTGCGGTGGTGAGATTCCTCAAGGGATGACCGGACTTTGCTTCACTTTCTGATAAATTTACCGGTGGGGGAATATAGAGATTGTTCACCTCACCAGGCGCATCCGTGATGCCGATGCCTCTGGTGCCGGTGCGCCACGCTTGCTGGTGCCGCTCCGGCCTTTCCTTCGCTCCGATGGGACATTCATGGCAAGTTTCGAAGCGGACTCAACCCTGGTTACCCGCGCCCTCCCGTCCCCCAATCACGGCGAGCGCCGGGGTGGGGCGCGGCCGGACATGATCATTCTGCACTACACCGGTACGGCCCACGCCGGGGTCGCCTTGGACGTGTTTGCCTCGGCCGAAAGTCAGCTCTCCGCGCATTATGTGATTTCGGAGGATGGGCTTGTCACCCAGTGCGTGGCCGAGGCGCGGCGGGCGTGGCACGCCGGGGTGTCGATCTGGGCCGGCGAAACCGACATCAATTCCTACTCGATCGGCATCGAGGTCGCCAACCCGGGCCACGAATTCGGCTATCCGGATTTCGGCGGTGCGCAGATCGCGTCGGTCATCGCGCTGTGTCGCGATATCGCCGAGCGGCACGACATCGCGCCGTGGCGTATCCTGGGGCACTCGGATGTGGCGCCGTTGCGCAAGCGCGATCCGGGGGAGAAATTTCCCTGGGACCGGCTTTATCGGCATGGCATCGGACATTGGGTGGAACCCGCACCCGTGGGCGAGGGCGGCGGCGGATTTCGGCCCGGCGACCGGCATCCGGCCATCGGTCGCCTGCAGGCGGCACTCGCCGCCTACGGCTATGGCATCGCCGCCAGCGGCATCTATGACGCGCTGACCGAACAGGTGGTGACCGCCTTTCAACGGCACTTCCGCCCCGCCTGCGTGGACGGCATCGCGGATGCATCCACCATTGCGACGCTCGACCATCTGCGTGCCGCGCTAGCGGAGAGCGAGCGCGCGTCCGCGCCGCGACGCTACGCCGGCGGGCTTGGATAGTAAGGCACGGAAGCGCCCAAGTGAGAATTTTCGCGTGAGCGTACCGCCCCGCCTCGTTTCCCCGGAACGCCGCGACGAGGACGTGGCGGAAGCCTCCTTGCGCCCGCAGCGGCTTGCCGAATTCATCGGCCAGGAGCAGGCGCGGGCGAATCTGCGGGTGTTCGTCGCTTCCGCGCAGGCGCGGACGGAGGCGCTCGATCATGTGCTGCTGGTCGGTCCACCGGGACTCGGCAAGACGACGCTCGCGCAAATCGTGGCGCGCGAACTCGGCGTCAATTTCCGCTCCACCTCAGGACCCGTTATCGCCAAAGCCGGCGATCTCGCGGCGCTGCTCACCAACCTGGAGGAGCGCGACGTGCTGTTCATCGACGAGATTCACCGGCTCAATCCGGCGGTGGAGGAAATTCTTTATCCCGCCATGGAGGATTTCCAGCTCGATCTCATCATCGGGTCGGGGCCGGCGGCGCGTTCGGTAAAGATCGACCTGGCGAAATTTACGCTCGTCGGCGCCACCACCCGCGCGGGCCTGCTGACCAACCCGCTGCGCGACCGTTTCGGCATCCCGATCCGGCTCAATTTCTACACCACGGCGGAGCTCGAGTTGATCGTCGCGCGCGGCGCCCGGGTGCTGGGCATTGCGATGACAGCCGGACGGCTGCAATGAAATCGCCAGGCGCGCGCGGGGCACGCCGCGCATCGCCGGGCGGCTCTTGCGCCGGGTGCGGGATTTCGCGCTGGTCGACAAGGACCCCACCATCGACCGCGCGGTCGCCGACCGCGCGCTGGTCGCGCTGGAGGTCGATCCGATCGGCCTTGATGCCATGGACCGCCGTTACCTGACGACCGTGGCGGTAAATTACGGCGGCGGCCCGGTCGGGATCGAGACCATGGCGGCGGCGCTGTCGGAACCGCGCGACGCCATCGAGGAAATCATCGAGCCGTTTCTGATCCAGCAGGGTTTTATCCAGCGCACCCCGCGCGGCCGGCTGCTGACGAGCCACGCGTTCCGCCATTTGGGCCTGCCGGAGCCGCGCCGCGACCCGGCGCAGTTTGCCCTGTTCCCGCACATCGATGATCCGGACCCCGGGAGGGCTGATGGAGACACATGAACTTGACGGCCAGATCCGCGACGGCTGCCACGAGATGGCGGTGCGGGTCTATTACGAAGACACGGATTTCACCGGCATCGTCTATCACGCCAACTACCTGCGCTTCATGGAGCGCGGGCGGACCAATTATCTGCGCCTGATCGGCGCCGATCACCGTTCGCTGTTCGAGGCCGCCGAGCGCGAGGCGCCGGGCTTCGCCTTCGTGGTGCGGTCGATGGCGATCGAATTTTTAAAATCCGCCCGCATGGACGACGTGCTGCGCATCGTGACGACGCCCGACGAAGTGAAGGGTGCGTCGATGACATTGTGGCAAAAGGTCTTGCGCGGCGCCGACCTGCTGGTGGAAGCACGGGTGCGGGTCGCCTTCGTCTCCGGCGGCCGGGCGCGGCCGATCCCAAAACCGTTGCGCACCGCCATGCAGGCGGATCAGGAGCGGCGCAACCGCGTGTAGGACCGGCTTGCCCTATTCGCCGCGCTGTCCGGAGCTTCCGCAACGCCTTGGCGTGCGCGGCCTTCCTCGGCGGGGCGTGGCGTCCGACATGCCGGAATGACCGCCATTCTCAGGAGCGCTTCCACATCTGCACCGGCCTTTTGGGGAAAGCACCGGGCGTGTCGGGTACTGGGCATGTCTGGGCATGTCCGACCAGATTGAATACAGTCGTGCGAGAATGTAGAAGTTGTGGTTCCGATTGAAGCCGACCCGAGCGTTCGGAAGAGCCCGCTGCACGACCCCTCGTACCCCTCACCGCGGTTTCCTGCAAACCAGGCTTTTGGACGCCGGCTGCCGGAGTCCACACCATCGTCATCAACGGCCGGCATCCGAAGCCCTACAGATTATCGAACATCGTACTGTTGCAGAAAATAGCTCAGGCATTGGCGTTGGTTCGTGAACGGCCCGGGCGGAGAGGGGAAATTTAGCCATCCCCCGTCTCTGCAGTCCTCTATCGTCAGTTCGACAAAGACCCACGCCGCCCCACTATTCGTGTTGTCGTTCGGCCCGCCCACGATGGCGGTGTGCCCCTCGACAGACAGCGCGACGGAAGTGCCTTGCACGGCGGTTCCAGCTGCGCCGGTTCCGACCAGCTTGTCGCCCTGCTGGGTCCAGACACCGTCGATGCGGGTAAAGACCCACGCCGCCCCGGTGTTCGTGTTGTCACTCGGCCCGCCCACGATGGCGGTGCGGCCCTCGGCAGACAGCGCGACGGAGGTGCCTTGCGCGGCGCCCCCGACCGCACCGGTGCCGACCAGCTTGTTGCCCTGCTGGGTCCACACACCGCGGCTGCGGGCAAAGACCCACGCCGCCCCGGTGTTCGTGTTGTCACTCGGCCCGCCCACGATGGCGGTGCGGCCCTCGGCAGACAGCGCGACGGAGGTGCCTTGCACGGCGCTCCCAACCGCACCGGTGCCGACCAGCTTGTCGCCCTGCTGGGTCCAGACACCTTCGCTGCGGGTAAAGACCCACGCCGCCCCGGTGTTCGTGTTGTCATTCGGGCCGCCCACGATGGCGAAGCGTCCCTCGGCAGACAGCGCGACGGAGGTGCCTTGCACGGCGGCCCCAACTGCGCCGGTGCCGACCAGCTTGTCGCCCTGCTGGGTCCAGACACCTTCGCTGCGGGTAAAGATCCACGCCGCCCCGGTGTTCGTGTTGTCATTCGGCCCGCCCACGATGGCGGTGCGCCCCTCGGCAGACAGCCCGACGGAGGCGCCTTGCACGGCGCTCCCAACCGCACCGGTGCCGACCAGCTTGTCGCCCTGCTGGGTCCAGACGCCGCCGCTGCGCGTAAACACCCACGCCGCCCCGGCGCCTGAGTTGTCATTCGGCCCGCCCACGATGGCGGTGCGCCCGTCGGCGGACAGCGCGACGGAGGTGCCTTGGGCTGCGTTCCCAACCGCGCCGGTACCGACCAGCTTGCTGCCTTGCTGGGTCCAGACACCGCGGCTGCGGGTGAAGATCCAGGCCGCTCCGGCGCCTGAGTTATCATTCGGCCCGCCCACGATAGCGGTGCGCCCGTCGGCGGACAGCGCGACGGAGGTGCCTTGCCCGGCGCTCCCAGTTGCGAGGGTGCCGACCAACTTCGGCCCCTGTTGCGAGAACTGCGCCAGCGCCAGTTGCGATGAAAAAAGCAGTGTGCCGAAAATCAGGACGAATGCCCCGAATAGTCTAGACCGGCGACCTTGTGGTGCCATTGCAATCTCCCCATTAGACCGCGTTAGGATACGAACCCGA
This sequence comes from uncultured Alphaproteobacteria bacterium, assembly GCA_963802745.1. GTDB lineage: Bacteria > Pseudomonadota > Alphaproteobacteria > Rhizobiales > Xanthobacteraceae > JAJPKK01. The sequence goes on from CAWDKL010000008.1 coordinate 18,146, forward strand.
AACTCACGATATCTGTGATGTCGCACCGCCTTAAAGATCACTTTGCCGCGTACGTTTCATGGCGAGGATTATGAT
>CAWDKL010000009.1:0-206236 GCA_963802745.1 uncultured Alphaproteobacteria bacterium
CTACACCGGTACGGCCCACGCCTGGGTCGCCTTGGACGTGTTTGCCTCGGCCGAAAGTCAGCTCTCCGCGCATTATGTGATTTCGGAGGATGGGCTTGTCACCCAGTGCGTGGCCGAGGCGCGGCGGGCGTGGCACGCCGGGGTGTCGATCTGGGCCGGCGAAACCGACATCAATTCCTGCTCGATCGGCATCGAGGTCGCCAACCCGGGCCACGAATTCGGCTATCCGGATTTCGGCGGTGCGCAGATCGCGTCGGTCATCGCGCTGTGTCGCGATATCGCCGAGCGGCACGACATCGCGCCGTGGCGTATCCTGGGGCACTCGGATGTGGCGCCGTTGCGCAAGCGCGATCCGGGGGAGAAATTTCCCTGGGACCGGCTTTATCGGCATGGCATCGGACATTGGGTGGAACCCGCATCCGTGAGCGAGGGCGGCGGCGGATTTCGGCCCGGCGACCGGCATCCGGCCATCGGTCGCCTACAGGCGGCACTCGCCGCCTACGGCTATGGCATCGCCGCCAGCGGCATCTATGACGCGCTGACCGAACAGGTGGTGACCGCCTTTCAACGGCACTTCCGCCCCGCCTGCGTGGACGGCATCGCGGATGCATCCACCATTGCGACGCTCGACCATCTGCGTGCCGCGCTGGCCGAGAGCGAGCGCGCGTCCGCACCGCGACGTTACGCCGGCGGGCTCGGATAGTGAGCCACGGAAGCGCCCAAGTGAGAATTTTCGCGTGAGCGTACCGCCCCGCCTCGTTTCCCCGGAACGCCGCGACGAGGACGTGGCGGAAGCCTCCTTGCGCCCGCAGCGGCTTGCCGAATTCATCGGCCAGGAGCAGGCGCGAGCAAATTTGCGGGTATTCGTCGCTTCCGCGCAGGCGCGGACGGAGGCGCTCGATCATGTGCTGCTGGTCGGTCCACCGGGACTCGGCAAGACGACGCTCGCCCAAATCGTGGCGCGCGAACTCGGCGTCAATTTCCGCTCCACCTCAGGACCCGTTATCGCCAAGGCCGGGGATCTCGCGGCGCTGCTCACCAACCTGGAGGAGCGCGACGTGCTGTTCATCGACGAGATTCACCGGCTCAATCCGGCGGTGGAGGAAATTCTTTATCCCGCCATGGAGGATTTCCAGCTCGATCTCATCATCGGGTCGGGGCCGGCGGCGCGTTCGGTAAAGATCGACCTGGCGAAATTTACGCTCGTCGGCGCCACCACCCGCGCGGGCCTCTTGACCAACCCGCTGCGCGACCGTTTCGGCATCCCGATCCGGCTCAATTTCTACACCACGGCGGAGCTCGAGTTGATCGTCGCGCGCGGCGCCCGCGTGCTGGGCATTGCGATGACGCCCGACGGCTGCAACGAAATAGCCAGGCGCGCGCGGGGGACGCCGCGCATCGCCGGGCGGCTCTTGCGCCGGGTGCGGGATTTCGCGCTGGTCGACAAGGACCCCACCATCGACCGCGCGGTCGCCGACCGCGCGCTGGTCGCGCTGGAGGTCGATCCGATCGGCCTTGATGCCATGGACCGCCGTTACCTAACGACCGTGGCGGTGAATTATGGCGGCGGCCCGGTCGGGATCGAGACCATGGCGGCGGCGCTGTCGGAACCGCGCGACGCCATCGAGGAAATCATCGAGCCATTTCTGATCCAGCAGGGTTTTATCCAGCGCACCCCGCGCGGCCGGCTGCTGACGAGCCACGCGTTCCGCCATTTGGGCCTGCCGGAGCCGCGCCGCGACCCGGCGCAGTTTGCCCTGTTTCCGCACATCGATGATCCGGACCCCGGGAGGGCTGATGGAGACACATGAACTTGACGGCCAGATCCGCGACGGCTGCCACGAGATGGCGGTGCGGGTCTATTACGAAGACACGGATTTCACCGGCATCGTCTATCACGCCAACTACCTGCGCTTCATGGAGCGCGGGCGGACCAATTACCTGCGCCTGATCGGCGCCGATCACCGTTCGCTGTTCAGGCCGCCGAGCGCGAGGCGCCGGGCTTCGCCTTCGTGGTGCGGTCGATGGCGATCGAATTTTTAAAATCCGCCCGCATGGACGACGTGCTGCGCATCGTGACGACGCCCGACGAAGTGAAGGGTGCGTCGATGACCTTGTGGCAAAAGGTCTTGCGCGGCGCCGACCTGCTGGTGGAAGCACGGGTGCGGGTCGCCTTCGTGTCCGGCGGCCGGGCGCGGCCGATCCCAAAACCGTTGCGCACCGCCATGCAGGCGGATCAGGAGCGGCGCAACCGCGGGTAGGACCGGCTTGCCCTATTCGCCGCGCTGTCCGGAGCTTCCGCAACGCCTTGGCGTGCGCGGCCTTCCTCGGCGGGGCGTGGCGTCCGACATGCCGGAATGACCGCCATTCTCAGGAGCGCTTCCACATCTGCATCGGCCTTTTCGGGGGAAAAGCACCGGGGGTGTCGGGTAAGTGCCGCATGATCTGGACATGCTTGATCAGATTGCCCTCTCCTCCTCCCCCAATATCAGTCATGCGAGAATGTAGAAGTTGTGGTTCCGATTGAAGCCCACCCGAGCGTTCGAAAGAGCCCGCTGCACGACCCTTCGTACCTCACCGCGGTTTCCTCCAAACCAGGCTTTTGGACGCCGGCCGCCGGAGTCCACACCATTGTCATCAACGGCCGGCATCCGAAGCCCTACACATTATCGAACATCGTACTGTTGCAGAAAATAGCTCAGGCATTGGCGTTGGTTCGTGAACGGCCCGGGCGGAGAGGGGAAATTTAGCCATCCCCCGTCTCTGCAGTCCTCTATCGTCAGTTCGACAAAGACCCACGCCGCCCCACTATTCGTGTTGTCGTTCGGCCCGCCCACGATGGCGGTGTGCCCCTCGACAGACAGCGCGACGGAAGTGCCTTGCACGGCGGTTCCAGCTGCGCCGGTTCCGACCAGCTTGTCGCCCTGCTGGGTCCAGACACCGTCGATGCGGGTAAAGACCCACGCCGCCCCGGTGTTCGTGTTGTCACTCGGCCCGCCCACGATGGCGGTGCGGCCCTCGGCAGACAGCGCGACGGAGGTGCCTTGCACGGCGCTCCCGACCGCACCGGTGCCGACCAGCTTGTTGCCCTGCTGGGTCCACACACCGCGGCGGCGGGCAAAGACCCACGCTGCCCCGCTGTTCGTGTTGTCGTTCGGCCCGCCCACGATGGCGGTGCGGCCCTCGGCAGACAGCGCGACGGAGGTGCCTTGCACGGCGCTCCCAACCGCACCGGTGCCGACCAGCTTGTCGCCCTGCTGGGTCCAGACACCTTCGCTGCGGGTAAAGACCCACGCCGCCCCGGTGTTCGTGTTGTCGTTCGGCCCGCCCACGATGGCGAAGCGTCCCTCGGCAGACAGCGCGACGGAGGTGCCTTGCACGGCGGCCCCAACTGCGCCGGTGCCGACCAGCTTGTCGCCCTGCTGGGTCCAGACACCTTCGCTGCGGGTAAAGATCCACGCCGCCCCGGTGTTCGTGTTGTCATTCGGCCCGCCCACGATGGCGGTGCGCCCCTCGGCAGACAGCCCGACGGAGGCGCCTTGCACGGCGCTCCCAACCGCACCGGTGCCGACCAGCTTGTCGCCCTGCTGGGTCCAGACGCCGCCGCTGCGCGTAAACACCCACGCCGCCCCGGCGCCTGAGTTGTCATTCGGCCCGCCCACGATGGCGGTGCGCCCGTCGGCGGACAGCGCGACGGAGGTGCCTTGGGCTGCGTTCCCAACCGCGCCGGTACCGACCAGCTTGGGCTGCCTTGCTGGGTCCAGACACCGCGGCTGCGGGTGAAGATCCAGGCCGCTCCGGCGCCTGAGTTATCATTCGGCCCACCCACGATAGCGGTGCGCCCGTCGGCGGACAGCGCGACGGAGGTGCCTTGCCCGGCGCTCCCAGTTGCGAGGGTGCCGACCAACTTCGGCCCCTGTTGCGAGAACTGCGCCAGCGCCAGTTGCGATGAAAAAAGCAGTGTGCCGAAAATCAGGACGAATGCCCCGAATAGTCTAGACCGGCGACCTTGTGGTGCCATTGCAATCTCCCCATTAGACCGCGTTAGGATACGGACCCCAAACTCACGATTCTGTGATGTTGCGCCGCTAAAGATCACTTTGCCGCGTACGTTTCATGGCGAGGATTATGATAATCCAGCCCCACCCAGGATGCCATAGAAAATCTGCACGTAGTTCATGAAGCGCAAATGACAGCAACCGAGTGAGGGGTCCTCGAGGGCCTCGATGGGTGGGAGGCGGACCGTCCTATGCATGACACGAGCCCGGATGCGCCGGACAACTGCGACGTGCTCGGCACCGGGCAGCTGTCGATGCTGGCCGGACAACGGCGCTATGTGCGCATCACGACGCTTGTGCTTAACTAATGCGAGACGTCGGGACGCGACAGCCGCATCAGGGTCGGTCGCGCCTTTGTGGACCCGTGCGGCCGGTCCTTTGGTCGCCGGAGCCGGCCGCCGCACGGGGACCGGCCGATGGAAGGGATCGGTTTCAAAATGCATGCGGCCCTGGGACTTTTGCTAAAGAGGCGCACGATTATCGTCGGCTTTACGATGGTGTTGTTCGTGGTCTTGGCTCTCTATGCCGAACTCGTCGGGTATTTGTACCATGCGGCGTATGAGCATATGCGGATCATGTTGGCCCGGAGGCCGATAGCGCAAGAAATCGCGACGGGAAATCTATCGTCTGACGATAAAGCCAAGCTGCGTGTCGCGCTGGATGTCCGTGGATTCGCTTCTCGGCATCTTGGTCTGCCGGATAATGGTAGCTACACGGTGTATTCGGATATCGGCCGCGAGAACGTCGGGTGGAACATCTATGCTGCCCCAAAATTATCCGTGGTGCCTCGCCGGTGGTGTTTTCCAATTGCCGGATGCGTCGTATATCGAGGTTTTTTTGCCAAAAATGACGCCCTTGCCTTCGCACGAAGGCTATCCGAGAGCGAAGATCTCGACGTGTATGTCGGTGCGTTCAATGCCTATTCGACACTCGGTTACTTTAACGATCCCGTTTTGAGCTCGCATTTGGCTCTCGACGAATATCGCCTGGCGGCTTTGATCATCCATGAGCTTGCGCATCAGCGATTGTATATTCCGGGAAATTCGCGGGTCAACGAGGCTTTCGCCACCGTGGTCGAACGCGAGGGGCTGGTCCGATGGATGAGACAGACGGGCCGCGAAGCTTCGATTCCGCGCGTGCAAGCATCGTGGGATGCGCAGGATATCAAAATTCGCGAAATCGTCGCCGCAAGAGATGCCCTCAAGGAATTATACGGCTCGGCGCTTGGTCCGCGGGAGAAGCAGATCGAGAAGGAGAAATTATTGAATGATCTCAGTAAAACGGTGTGCACCGGTGGTTGCTCGGGAATAACATTTCCAAAAGCAAATGAAAATACATTTGAAATAAATAATGCCTATCTGGTGCCGTTCGATACATATTTTGGTGAATACGATACGTTGCGATCGCTGCTCATGGGTGTCGGCGGCGATTTTGAGAGATTTTATCGGGAGGTGCAGCGCATCTATGATTGAAGCCCGTAGGTCCGGCTTGCGACGTGGCGATGCGGGACCATTCTACCAGGCTAATGATCCGCCCGCGCAGAGGACCCTGGGAGCCGTTCGCGGCTTACCGCTCTGGAGGACTCCGAGGCGCGAACCGGGATCGAGACAACCCGCTCCACCTGCTTTAAAATAGGCCGCGCCAACCTGTACCGGGCACCGTACGCTCCACGCTCCCCGAGGAACCGCTCCATGACCATCGCCACCGAACTCGCGCGCCGCCTTGTCGCCTTCAGCTATGGCGGGCTTCCCGGCGCCGCGGTGGAGTGGGCCAAGATAGGCATCATGGACACCGTGGGCGTCACCCTCGCCGGATCGGGCGAGCCGTGTGCCCGCATCGCATTGCGCGTGGCGGCGGGCGGCGGACCGGCGCTGGTGTTCGGCGCGGCGCAGCGCCTATCGGTTGCCAATGCGGCGCTGGTGAACGGCACCGCCTCGCATGCGCTCGACTTCGACGATTGCAGCAATACGCTGGGCGGCCACCCCTCGGCGCCGATCCTGCCCGGGCTGTTCGCGCTTGCCGACGCGATACCGGTCGCAGGCTCCGACTTCATCGCCGCCTATGTGGCGGGCTTCGAGACCGAAACCCGTATCGCCCGCGCGGTGAATTTTTATCACTACGACAAAGGCTGGCATCCGACCGCCACGCTCGGGGTGTTCGGCGCCGCAGCGTCGGCGGCGCGGCTCATGAACCTGACCGAAGCGCAGACCGCGACCGCGCTGGCCATCGCGGCCTCGTTCGCGTCCGGCCTCAAGGCCAATTTCGGCACCATGACCAAGCCGCTGCATGTCGGCCATTGCGCCCACAACGGCGTGATGGCGGCGCTGCTGGCGCGCGAGGGCATGACGGCCAGTCCCGATGTGTTCGAGCACCGGCAGGGCTTCTTCAACGTCTTCAACGGCGCCGGCAATTTTGACGCGGACGCGGTGCTGCGTAATTGGGCGGAGCCGCTCGACATCATCGTGCCGGGCATCGCCATCAAGCAGTATCCGTGCTGCGGCAGCACCCATCCGGCGATCGACGCCATGCTGGACCTCGTCCATGAACACGACCTGACGCCGCAGAACGTTGTCCGGGTGGTGGCGTGGACGCATCCGCGCCGGCTTGCGCATACCAACCGGCCGGCGCCGGCGAGCGCGCTCGATGCAAAATTCAGCGTGCAATACTGCCTGGCCCGGGCCTTGGTTGACCGGGCGGTGCTGCTGTCGCATTTCGACGACGGTGCGCAGCGCGACCCGCGCATCACCGCCGTGCTGGGGCGCATCGAGGCGGCCCCGCATCCGAACATGTCGCTCGCCAGCACCGCGCATTTCGGCGCCGAGGTCACGGTGACGACGGTTGACGGCCGGCAGTTCGTCAAGGCGGTTGACATCGCGCGCGGGCGCACCTCGGCGAACCCGCTGCCGCCGGAACAGCTGACGGCCAAATATCGCGATTGCGCCGCACGGGCGCTGGACCGGAGGCGGTGGACCGCTCGCTCGACCTGCTGCTACGATTGGAACGGCTGGAGCGCATTTCCGCGCTGACCGACGTGCTGGCGGCGGGATGCGCCGCGGATCGGCCGCGCGGCGCGACCGTGCTGGCGCGGGCAAGTTAACTGCAGTTGATGTTGATGCACCCGGATTGACGAAGTGCCGCGCGGCGCTATTCGGGCGAGCATCCAATTATGCCTTCAACTCGAATTCAAACAACAGATCGCTGTTCCCGATCGAGGTAAAAAATTTCCGCGCAGCGCCGACGGAAAGCCGACTGCCGTCGTGGGTTCGATCAAGTTCCGAGTAATCCGCAATCGCGCCCATGTCCGGAACGCGCCCATTATCTTTAACCAAAAATCCCTCGATGCCAAGCACCGTGACGTTATTCCGTTCACAATAGTCAAGCAGTTTCGCCGCATCGGCTGCCGAGAACAAATTCGTCTACCCCCATCTCAGCGTGGGATTTACGGTCGTTTCCCTCGAGAGATCGGCGTGCGCTTGGCGTGTCATGGTTCATCCCACGGTGCAATCCAATTCGGATCGGTCCTGTCCGATATCTGTAGGACCTCGCCAGTTTTATCGTTCCTGACTACATAAGAGCCGTCGGAACGGATGAAGGCCGTGGCGGGATCGTTCATCTGCGTTCGGAATTCGCTGAGGGCGGAGCAGCGAGCGGCGTAGGGTGGGCAAAATCGCCCTGGACCGCACCAGGTCTGGCGAGGTCGCTTGCGGCGATTTTGCCCACGCGGTCGCGTCCCCGTATGTTGTCCGCGTGGGCAAAATCGCCGCGGGTTCGGGCGCCACCGTTCCGCCGAGGCAGGGCGATTTTGCCCACCCTACAACGGCCGTTTTCGACACGACCCGCACATGGTCTAACCAAATTCCACGATGTCGGGAGCCGCTTGGAGCACACTTGGGGTGGTCGAAGCCGCTATGGTATGCTTTCGCCTTGGCCACCGGCCTATTGACCGAAGCGGTACAATCCGGGGAGGGAAGACATGAAGCTTGCTCGCCGCCGCGTCCTCGGCCTGGCCGGCGCCGCCGTGGCGTCGCGGGCGCTGGTGCGCCATGCCGCGGCGCAAACTTATCCGGCCAAACCTATCCGGTGGATCGTGGGCTTCGCCCCCGGCGGCTCGACCGACATTTTGGCGCGCCTGATGGGCCAATGGCTTGCGGAGCGGCTCGGCCAGCCGGTGCTGATCGAGAACCGGCCGGGCGCGGGGAGCAATATCGCGACCGAAATGGTGGTGAACGCGGCGCCGGACGGCTACACGCTCTTGATGATCGCGCCCGCCAATGCGGTGAATGCGACGCTATACGAAAAGCTCAGCTATAATTTCATTCGCGACATTGCCCCCGTGTCCGGCATCAGCCGCGAAGCCAACGTCATGGTGGTGAACAAAGCCTTTCCGGCGAAATCGGTGGCCGAATTCATCGCCTATGCCAAGGCCAATCCGGGCCGCGTCAACATGGCCTCGTCCGGCAACGGCACCTCGGTCCATGTGGCCGGCGAGCTGTTCAAGATGATGGCCGGCATCTCCATGACGCACGTGCCCTATCGCGGCGCCGGGCCCGGCGATCACCGATATCCTCGGCGGGCAGGTGCAGGTGATGTTCGCCGCCATGCCGTCGGTGATCTCCCATATCCGGGCCGGCTCGCTGCGGCCGTTGGCGGTGACGACCGCGGCGCGGTCGGGCGGCCTGCCGGAGGTGCCCACGGTCGGCGAGTTCCTGCCCGGCTATGAGGCGAGCAGCTGGTATGGCGTCGGCGTCCCACGGGCGACGCCCGCGGCCGTGATCGACCGGCTCAATCGCGCTATCAATGCGGGACTGGCCGACCCGGCGCTCAAGGCGCGGCTGCTCGGCGAGGGCGGCGGCACCGTGCTGGCGGGTTCGCCCGCCGATTTCGGCAAGCTCATCGCGGAGGAAACCGAGAAATGGGCCAAGGTGGTGAAATTTTCGGGCGCGCGGCCGGATTGACGGCGCGGTTGCCGGCATCCAAAAACGCCGGACCGAAGCAGCCGCGGCGCCGCGACGTCCTGCAGCTCGCTGCCCTTGCGGCGGTCTGCGCCCTGCCGGGCGGTGCCGGCGCCCAAGCCTATCCGGCTCGGCCCGTGCGCCTCATCGTCGCCACCACGGCGGGCGCCACCAGCGACATCGTGGCGCGCCTGACGGCGCAGTGGCTCACCGAGCATGCGGGGCAGCAATTCATCGTCGAGAACCGGCCCGGCGGCGGCAATAATATCGGCACGGAGGCGGTGGTCCGCGCCACGCCCGACGGCTACACGCTGCTGTTCGTCAATGCGGTGAACGCCATCAACGCGACGCTGTTCGAAAAGCTCAGCTACAATTTCACCTCGGATATCGTACCCGTAGCCGGCATCATCCGGGTGCCAATGGTGATGCAGATCAACCCGGCGGTGCCGGCCAAGACGGTGCCGGAATTCATCGCGCTCGCCCGCGCCAATCCGGGCAAGATCAACATGGCCTCGGCAGGCATCGGCTCGACGCCGCATGTGGCCGGCGAACTGTTCAAGATGATGACCGGGGTCAACATGCTGCACGTGCCCTATCGCGGCGGTGCGCAGGCGATCACGGATCTGCTCGGCGGCCAGGTCCAGGTGATGTTCGAGCCGATCGCCGGACCGCTGGACCACCTGCGCTCGGGCCGGCTGCGCCCGCTCGCGGTCACCACCACGGTCCGGTCGGCGGCGCTGCCCGACGTGCCGACCGTCGCCGAATTCGTGCCCGGCTACGAGGCCAGCGCCTGGTACGGCCTCGGGGCGCCCCGCGGCACGCCCGCGGACGTGATCGACACGCTCAACCGCCTGGTCAACACGGCACTGGCGGATCCCAAGCTGCAGGCGCGCTTTGCCGACCTTGGTGCCACCACGCTGCCGGGAACGCCGGCCGATTTTGCAAAACTCATCGCCGACGAAACCGACAAATGGGGCCGGGTGGTGAAGTTTTCGGGCGCCAAGGCAGAGTGACCGCGGCCTATGGCGAAACGGAGCCTCGTTCAAGTTCAAGACGCCGACAATCAATGCATGTGCAGCGCCAGCCGTTCGGCCTGTGCGGCATCCTGCGGCGTATTGACGTTGAAGAACGGATCGATCGGCTGGTCCGGCCATTCCGCAAGGGCGATGCCGTGGCGGGCGGTCCAGACCTCGATCTTGTGCAAGCCTTCGTCGATCAGCGCGTGCCGTAAATTCTCGCGCAGCGCCACCGGCCACAGCCCGGCCACCGGATGGCGCCAATCGCCCGAACGGGCGCAAGCGAGCGGCGTGCCGGCCCGCTGCCGCGCGTCATGCAGGCGGGCGACGAGATCGTGGGGCAAGAACGGACAATCGCCCGGCGCGCTCACGATCCACGCGATCTCCGGCGCATGGGTGACGGCCCAGTCGAGGCCGGCCAAAATACCGGCGAGCGGACCGGCGAAATCCGGCACGCTGTCGGGCACGACCGGCAGGCCAAAGCGGGCAAACCGCGCCGGGTCGCCGTTGGCGTTGAGCACGATGCCGGCGCAAGCCGGCCGCAAGCGCGCGAGCACCCGGTCCAGAATGGCCACGCCGCCGATCTCGATCAGCGCCTTGTCGCCGCCGCCCATGCGGCGCGCGAGACCGCCCGCCAGCACCAGGCCGAGGGTTTCAGGGTAAGGCCAAGGAAGCGAATGCGGCATCGTCTTCAAGGGGTGCCGGGCGGAGCGCAAACGTCAATCATCATAGGCCGCCGCCTTGCGCCGGTGTTTCGCACTCTCGTCCTCCACATAGGCGAGATCCTGATCGAACACGATGCGCTCCGCGCCGGCCAGCGCCACAAAGCGCTTGCCGCGCGCGCGGCCGATCAGGGTCAAATTCGCCTTGCGGGCCAGCTCCACCCCCCAGGCCGTGAAGCCGGACCGCGACACCAGGATGGGGATTCCCATGCGCACCGTCTTGATCACCATCTCGGAGGTGAGGCGTCCGGTGGTATAGAAAATCTTGTCGTCTGCCGCAACGCCGTGGCGGAACATCCAGCCGGCGATCTTATCGACCGCGTTGTGCCGGCCGACATCCTCCATATAGACGAGCGGGCGGTCCTGCCGCGCCAGCACGCAGCCATGGATCGCGCCGGCCTCCAGGTAAAGCGACGGCGTGGTGTTGATGGCGGCGGTGAGCGCATAGAGCCAGGAGGTGCGCAGTTGTGCCGCCGGCAGCCGCGCATTCTCGATCACCTCCATCAGGTCGCCGAACACGGTGCCCTGGGCGCAGCCGGAAGTCTGCACTTTTTTCTTGAGCTTTTGCTCGTAATTGGTGGCGCGTTCGGTCCGGACCACCGCGACGGCGAGTTCCTCGTCGTAATCGACGCCGGTGACCGCGTCGTCCGGTTGCAGCATGTTCTGGTTGAGCAGATAGCCGAGCGCCAGATAATCCGGATAATCGCCGATCGTCATGGCGGTGACGATCTCCTGGGCGTTAAGGAAGATCGTCAGCGCCCGCTCGACCACGACCGACGTCTCCACCGGCGCACCGGTGTGATCGATGCCGCGCACCCGCTCGGTCAGCCGCGGGTCGTTCGGATCGGGGCGTAGCAAATAATCGTCGAAGGGGCCGGACATTTGGCGGCACATTGTGGCCGGCCGATCCACTTTGCAAGGGTCTACGGCGGTGCCGCGTGCCCCTCCCGCGATTGAAATAGGCAAATTGCACCCCATCGGTGCAAAAAAAATCACCGCGGCGGAATACGGATCAGCTCGGTGAGTTGCTCCCGCGTCAGCGGCGCGGCCATGTATCGAAATGCCACCGCATCGGCGTTGATGGCGTCGATGCCGACGATGGCATCGGGGTCGAGGGCACCGTCGGGATAAAAGCCGTCGCGCACGCGCTGCGCGGTCGCCTCGCTGATGCCGGCGAATTCCGCATAGTATCGCAGCGCCGCCGGGTCGGTGCGCATCCAGTCCACGGTCTCCCGGTAGGCCTGCATGAACCGCGCGACCGCCGGCTGGCGCGCCCGCAAGGCCGCGGCATTGGCGATGAGGAGCCGCACCGTCTGGTCGCGCAAAACCGCCGCGTCATTGCCGTTGGCGATGACCCGGATCTTGCTCTGGTCGATGAGGTCGAGACCGAATGGCGGGCCCGCCCAGCCGACGTCGATCTGGCCGGTCATGACCTGCGTCAGGGTCGCGGGCGGGCTGCCGGTCGCAATCGGCCTGGCCTTGAGCCCGTACTGCTTGATGAAGGCGGTGACGATGGCGTGGGTCGAGGCACCGACCGTGGAGTAGGCGATGGTCCGGCCGGCGGTATCCTGCAATGTCTTGATCGGCGAATCCGCGCGCACGTACCAGAAGAGGTCGGCGCCGCCGGTCATCTCGGCCCCGATGATGCGCAGTGGCGCGCCCTTGGCAAACGCGCCGAAGACTCCGAGCGCCCCCGCGGACGCCCCAATCTCCACGCCGCCGGAGATCACCGCCTGCTGCGTCTCGCCGCCGCCCTGGGTGTAGAGAATGTCGAGCGCGATGCCATGCTTGGCAAAAATCCCGGCGCGCTTGCCGAGTTCCGCAACGGAGGTGTCCCACAGCCCGCGCTGGCCGACGGCAATCCGCAGCGCCTCGTCGGCGCCGGCGGGGCCGGTGAGCCACAGCAGCGACGCGAGGGTAACGAGGATGCTCAACCGTTGCCGTAACCGCATGGCGCGATCCTAGCCTTAGACCGAATTCCGGTCACGCCGAAACAGCTGGAGTCATGGCCATGGGTGTCGCGGGCGTCGCGGTCGTCTTGCAACAGGTCGTGCATCGATGCATAAAAAGTGAACATTTCGCGGGATTCGATCTGCACCCTCGTGCCCGCAATTCCGGGGCGCCGAGAAGCGGTGAGTTTGCAACCAGGTAGCCAAGCGCGACTTTTCGCCTTGGCGGGCCGAACTCTCCCAAAGCCATCCGGCAATTCTCTCATAACAGGGAATTAGCAGCGGAAATCGCGATTTTTTGCCCGTCAAAAATCCGTTCATCTCATTTGTGAAAGCTCACCAAAATGTTGCGCGAAACGTCCCGCAGTCCGCAGAAATCGGGAATCCGCGGCGGCGGAACCCGTTGCAGCTACCAACAATCGGCCGCGTCGTCTGTGCTCGCAGCTGCCCCTCACCCCAACCCTTTCCCCATCGAGAAGAACGATGGGGAGAGTTCCCATCAGCTTTGCGCACGTTGATGGATGAAACCGCAGGTTGCCGCAGGGTGCGCAAAGGCGCCTGCTCAGGCGGAGCCGATACGCTGCGGCACGCGTCGTGCGCACCATCAGGCGCATCCAACCCCTGCGCTTGGTGAGGCATGTTCTGCTTAGGTGGCTCTTTTTTTCGCCTTCTTCGTCGGTTCCGTAGCCGCCGCAGCTTCATCTTTAACCGCACGTTCGTTAGTAGCCCCCCTCCAAAGCAGCGCTGACGGTGGCAATCGATTGACGACCATATCTTCCGCTGATGGTGGAGACATCGGAGGCGAGAAATCAAAACTCAGAAGCGGAATGTCATCATTTCTCATAATTTTGAGCCGATCCTCTATTTTTTTTTCCAAATAGTGCTTCACTTCTCTACTTATCCGATCGTCCTGCCTATCAGCTTCCTGCTTAAGGAATACAATTGCTCTATCGGCATCCGACGACATTTGTTCTCGCACCGACCGTACATTTCCGGTCAACCACTCCCTAAAGTTTTCGATGATGGCCATGGTTATTCACCCCCTGTCTTTGATGTCTTCTGTAGCGGATCGATAGTTAATAATATGCTAATCAGCGGGTGTTGACATGTATGATTTAGTTGCGAACGGACTTTTTGTCTCAATGATGGCAAGTATGAGGCTAAATGCTCGCGGCGCCAGAGGATCCAGATCGGCTGGTCAAGCGCCGAACATGGTCTAAGCTTCCGCGCTTTACATTGCCCAAACACCGGCACCTGCCGGTGGTTCGTGCACTGTCGCGGCTGCGCGCAACGTCGGACCGGCAGCGCGGCGGCAGATCCGGTCCCAGCAACGTTCGCCGACAGGGTGAGGCTGAGCGGTCGGGCAGTGGGCTTCCCCGCCATCGCAGCCGGGCCGAAGACAACGGCGCCACCGCGTGAAAATCAAAGCCGCGAACCGACGGGCGGCAGGAAATGCGTGAGGAGCTTTCGCGCATTCGAATCGAGATTGAACGTGTAAAGGTCGCCGTGGCGAAGCTGGAGCTGGCACGCCACGCCACGCCACGCCACCGATTGAGGCCCTCACCACGCCCGCCACGGGGCCGCGCCTGGAAGGGGCCCCAGCCGACTATCGGGATGCTTCCGGCTTGGCATCGCTTCGCTGATCATCCGCACGTCCCGTGAGCTACATGCTCCCGCCAGTTCGGCCGGGCGAGAGCGCCGGACCATCCCGCACCGACGCACCCGCCACGAAGAGCTCGCATGACGGCACCGGAACGTCATCCGGCCAGAAATCATCGCGCACGCGGCAGCTGCACGAATTCCCCGCCGCAGCCCCGCCCTCTGCCACGGCCACGACGTGCGCGGCCCTGCCATGCCGTTCAATCCCTAGCAGGATCTCATTCGGGCCGGCCCGTCCGGATGCGGCACGCCGTTCGGGATGATCTGTTGCCCCGCAAAAAGCCCGCCAACGGGGCGGGCATGCTCATGTGACTGCCTGGGTGTGACGCTGATCACATGCGGCTGCACTTTCCTCCCCCATAATGTTGGCTGGCAAAAGGAGATTTCCCATGCTGGCTCGCACAAACCTCGCTACCGCAAAAACCACAAATCGCCCGAAAACGCACGATGCCGCCATCATGGCGTTCACGGCCGCGGCCCTCATAGGATTGACTGCAATCCTAGGTACGATCGGAATCGGACCACCAGTCGATCAGGATCAGGTGCCTTCGATCTTCGCCGGCCCTTGATCAAAACGGCCACTGCGGCGGGCCGCGGTGTCGGCCGCCGCTATTTTAGCCGCAAAAACGCCGCACAATCAGCAACCTGGGTCGTCTCTTGCGGTTGCGAATGATAAAAAAGCCCAATTCGGGTGATCGGATCAAATGAAACAATTCCCTGAGCCCTGCGGCTGAAGGGGCATTGTCGGGACGAACCGAAAACGCGCCGACTTAACTTCTTGACGGCCTTCCTGAGCAAAACGAAAAGGCCCGCCCCGAAAAGGACGGGTCTTTAACCCGATCGGATTGACGCCGCTCCGCGCGCCATTCATGTCGTCGTAATCTGTCAGCCGAATTGCGAGGTACACGGAACTAACAGCGATCTACCACGTTGTCTTAGTTCGCAAGGCGGAGGAAACAAATGAAACACTTAGTACTATTATCGGCCCTGTTTGTTCTGGTTTACGGCTCTGCAAAAGCGCAATCCGTCAACGACCCCGCAATCGAGACTTGCAAAGTGACAGGACTTATCGCTTTGAGAGAGCAAACACCCTCTCTCAAGAATTTAGTTATTGATGCGGAAAATCTTACCGTATCTAAAGCCAATACCTCGATTGAAAACATTCCGGTTCGTATGGTGATCATGGGAGAGGCATATCTTGAAAGAAAAGAGACAGGCCGATTGCATCATTTCGTGTGCCTTATAGGGGACAAAGGCAAGGTTTTGCTGACATTCTTCTCAGCCAAATGATCCCAGATGGTCAAGGAGTGCGCAGCTTTTGCGTTGGCACATGTTCCGCCCCACAGGAAGCAAAGATTGCAGCTTAGGGTAGGATCGGACCGGCCGACCAAAGGCGGCACCAGGACCACACGGGTCTCAATCGCTCCTTAAAGACTCTTCCATCTTGCGTCGATCCGCCCGACCTCGATTTTGATTTTGATCCTCAAATCGAACCTCAGGATGATGACTATGAGGCTAACTAAAAAGGAGGTCAAGAATGAATAGGATTCTGAAGAGGCCCAGGACCGCCGAGGCAATTAGGTCTAAGGCATTACGAAATGCTCGTTTAAGCCTGTGTGGATGTTTAGGGGTAACGGTTCTTGCAGCCATTGCGGTTTATGTAGGCAACAAGGTTTTGTTAGTCATTGATTCCATTCTGTTTCTAGTGCTGGCATATATTGCTATTGCTAACTATAGATTAGCTCGTAAACTATGAGCGCCGAAGTTTTCCGGAGGGCCGAGAATACGCTTTTGCGAAAACAAATATGGGATGAGCGCCTCGACGAGCGGTTCGTTGCGCGCTATGATACACGATCGCCGCACCGGCGGATTGATGATGATATTTGGAAACCTGTCCGCCAGATGCTCGATCGGTGGTGACGATCTCTGGCGCGTTTACGCCTGCCCCGCAGGGGGCGGTCCTCGCCGATGATGGCACCAAGCGAGAGGCTTTGCGGTTTCGTCTGACGCCCAAGGTTTGATTTGCAAAAATCGTTTCGCGAGAACGCGTCCCGTGAACTATCATTCATGTTCTAATCCAGGGAGATCACGTTTAAATTCTGGAATATCCGGCTTAAGCTCTGGAATATTACGCTTCAGTTCTGGAATATTACGTTTCAATTCTGGAATATCACGTTTCAATTCAGGAATATTACGTTCCAATTCAGGAGCTTCGCGTTCGATTGTTGACCCGTTGTAATTTTGTTCGGCGGCTGTAGCCTCCGAAAGATTGCAAGCGCCCACAATCGGCATCGTTAACACCGACAGCGCAGAAACTCGTAACATGTTTTTCATCTGACTTCTCCTTTACTTGGGACGTCCTATTTGCTGATTGCATGATATTTTTTCTTCAATCGTCCGTCCCGCGCTGCTGGCCCTGGTTGCAATCCCCCCTCCGCAGACCACCGGATGACCGTCTGTGAATCGATGGGCGGGTGAGGGCCGGCATCCATGGCCAGCAGGCCCATTGCAACAATGGCGCTGGCAGTCGCGGGTGCGAAAGGCGTCATGACGTGGCTCGCGTTCGGGTTGCACTCGGATCATCAACGCGCGCAAATGGACCCCGTTCCACGTATCGTCCCCCAATCGCCCGCCATCCCTCGCACGACCCGGTCCCGCGGTGCGTCGCCTCGCCCTGCGGTGATTTCGTCGAAGAGGCGACCGAGCGGGCCGGCGGCGGAGCCATCGGGATTGCGTTTCATCTGTCGTCAACGTTGCTCTGGCGGGCCATGACCAGTGGCAGACAGTTGTCTTGCACATACGGGGCGGTTATGGCCGGAGCACGCTCACGGTAATAACCACCGGTTTCGATGCCAATAGGGTGACGATCGGCGATTTGAGGGATGCGGCCCGGGCAGGCCGATCGGCGAATGCAAGAAGGTGGCGTTGGTCACGCCCAAACTTGTGGTCATCCGGAATCAAGGTCGCCGCACCGCAATGGAGCCGTCTCGGATCGCGTCCGAATTGCTGCGCACCGACCGCGATCGCCGCCGTTTCGTCCGGCACCTCAATCGTGCCAAGCAGTACGCCTTCCGCCCGGACGATCCAGATATCCCAACGCGCGGCCGGTGTCGGCTGTTGCGGTGCACCGGCTACCGGCCGGCTATCGGCGCGCTTCCTGCCTGGCATCGCTCCGCCGGTCGCCCTCAAGTGCCGTGCGCCGCATGCTCCCGCCAGTTCGGCCAAGCGTCAACGTCGGCGTCGGCGGTGCCGCACCGGATGCAAACGATCCGCGGCCCGGAGCGCTGGAACGTCATCGGGCCACAACTCGGCACTCGAGATGCGAGCAACGCGCGTCACTGTTGTCTCTGCTGAACCTAATTCGGCATCAAGCAGGGGGAGGGTATAAGCGACTTATCTTCTCGCCGCTTGCCGAGATAAGCGATGCGGCTGTGCTCGATACACCAACATCCGGAACCGGTCAGCACGGGCTCACCGCAGAACCTGAAGCTGGTAATCGGACTCACACCATTGAGCGGCCAACGGCAATGGCCAGACCCAGCGTCGAACAAACTCACGCCAAGCGAGGACTCACGCGCCCGTGGTAAAGTGGAAGCGACGGTATCGACTACTTCGACCATTCCCCATTCCCCCCATGGTTCTATCTTGCAATTTACACCCAGATTTAAGGCCCTCCTGTGACGGGGGCCCCCCCTGTCACCACCAAGGCACGGGGAACGTCTCGACGGACGATTTAACGCGCACCATGTGGGCCGCGCGTCCCCGCTGGCCCGATCGCTGGACTGCGTAAAAATTGTTGCAATGCAGCGTTCGAGATCGTGTTTATAAAAAAGCTACATCAATAAAATTTGTATTGCTATCTCCATGAAAAAAACGTAGTGTATTTATGCTATAGAAATGCAACTAACGTAGGTTGTATACAACTTTGGTGAGGGACGTCATGCAAAAGGTAACCTTTTCTGTCGCCACCGTCGCTATCGCAGCGTTGCTGGCATCCGCGCCCGTGAGTGCGGACATAATCCGCGGAGGCCCGCTTAAACAGCATGGCCAGTGCTGGAAGTATTCGGCTAGCAACGAAAAGGACGCCCGGTTCGGCAGTTGGGGCGCATGCCCGGAGGCGGCGAGTACCGCAACTCAGGCGAACCCACAGGCCGCGCAAGGTCAGGTGGTGCGTCACCGTCCAGCGACCCGGTCCTCTCGGTAACGGGACATGCCATCGGAAGCGCGAGGCCCAACTGAGCCCAGGCTTTGCTTCCGTCCTTGCAGGAGGTTTGCCGTCGGTTTCCTCTCAGCCGGACGGCCCCGAGGGAACCTGGCCGGAGGGGGGGTAACTTAGGCCGACGGTGAGCCCCTTGGCCTCACGTTAAGTCGTGAGGCTCTTTCTGCGGTCAATACCGGTCGGAGGTCGCCCTTATCAGACGTTTGCAGGAGCTTTCACCGAACAGACGCTGAGCGCGCAGGACATGAAATCTCTTGCGCAACCCCATCAATCGAGGCTGCGATGACCGAGTTGCGGCGCATGAAGATGAAAGTTGGAGACGCCGAGTTCGAGGCCGATGTGGCCGGAGATGCGGTGCAGCCGATGTACGACCAATTCCTCTCGATGCTCGGACATCGAAGGAACGGTTCCGGCGGAACCGTATTCGCCGAAGCGCCGCCGCGTGACGCCTTCGACCCGGCCTTGCTCAAGCAGATTTTCGACGTGCACCAGGATGGAGCCGTCGTGTTGAGAATGCTCCCTGCCGGCCCCGACAAGGAAGCGGACGCCATGCTGCTTCTGTTGTACGGCTACTACGTTCTCAAGAACGAGGAATGCGTTCTGGCCACCCACCTTTTTCGTGCTGCTGAACATTCCGGCATCTCGGTCCGTCGTCCCACGAACGAGTGCGCCCGAAATGGCCGCTTCGTGATTCGCAACGGCCAACGGAAGGGCAGCCACTACGCGCTCAGCAGCCAGGGCCATGCAATGGCGGAGCAGATCATTTCCACTATGTTCGGAATTGGCGCGGGCACCGCCCCGGCGCAATCGCAGTTACATGTGCCGCTTTGAGCTTTTGAGGCTGGAATTAGCGGATTCTTGCAGAAATTCGAACGCATGGCTCAATAATTGCGTCTCGCCGGGACGTGTGAGTATGCCGATGGAGCCACCGCATTAGCCTTCATCAGCAACACCGCGGTATGAAATGGACGGCGATAAATTCCGGGCGCGGGCAGACGAATACGTTATGGCGGCGTGCTTTGACGACTGACCCTATGCGCAAGGTCGGCCTATGGACCTTGCGCACCACTGGCTGCGGCTCGCCGCGCAGATAGAAGCGATTTGCCCTACGCTGCCGATTGTCGCTGAGCGTGGCGCCACCACAGCATGGCCCCCAGGGCCGGGCCGCCGCGCCACGGAGGTCCGGGCGAAGCTGGGCGCACGATTGTAAACCGCGCCAGGGTACCCCCCCATCCCCCCTACCCGGCACCTTATCTGCACGTAAATCACAGGTAACGGATAATTCGCGACAAATCTGATTTTCTATCGTATATTGCGGCTCCCGTTACGGAGACCGTCAAAAATGTTCTGCCGCCACTGCGGAAATGTTTTCCCGACAACTCGATCCGACGCACGTACTGCACCGTCAAATGTCGCGTAGCCGCCCACCAACTCCAACACGTCACGCCAGCACAGAAGCTTGAAGCCGGCCGCCGCCAGCTGCGAACCCGCCTATCTGCAGCTCGCACCGTGGACCCAAAAGCCCCGCCGCAATTCACGCAACGGTCATAAACAGGGATGCGCCGCGAAGCGGCGCGCCCCTTCTGCGGATCCGCAAGCTACCGCCGTTTCGCGTCTACTTTGTAGGAACGATGGGCGGGGCTTGTCGCAGGTGGATCGTTGTTATGGTAATATAACAACTTGTTGACCCCCAGCCGGGGCCGGGGGGTCCATCGCGTTTCGAACGTTCCCGAATCGCCGCCGTCAGTCGCCGAGCGGAGGTGGAGGTGGTCCTCCTGGCGGTGGCGGAGGCGGCGGAGGTGGTCCTCCTGGTGGAGGTGGTCCCCCTGGCGGAGGCGGAGGTGGCGGAGGTGGCCCCCCTGGTGGAGGTGGTCCCCCTGGGGTGGGGAGGTGGGGAGGTGGTCCTCCTGGCGGAGGCGGAGGCGGATTCACCGTCAGCGTCGCGGTTCGGGTGGTGTTGCCAATGCCAAAGGTTGTATTGGTGAAGGCGATGGTTGCGCCGTAAGTGCCGGGACCTCGATTACCGGGATTGATCAAAGAGAATGTCACGGTGACCGGGGTGGTGGTGGCCGTGCCTGAGGTGAAGTTGGCGTTTAGCCATGGTGGTATACCGGAAATCGTATAACTTAGGCTCCCGTTCGTTGAAGTCAGCTGATAACTGAACGACGTGGGCGAAAAGGCCTTCCCTTGGATGCCCGAGGCCGCAATATTTGTTATTGGGGAAACTTGCAGTGCAGGCACCGACAACCGTCCGATTTTGTTGGTGCTCCCTTCAACGAACCACAGCGCACCATCTGGCCCCGTTGTGATGCCAGCGGGGCCGCTACCCGGCGTGGGGATTGGAAATTCGGTGATCACGCTCGCCGTCGTGATTCGGCCGATCTTGTTGCCGACAATTTCGGTGAACCACAGCGCACCATCCGGCCCCGAGGTGATCAATTCGGTGTCGCTCTTGGGCGTGGGGATTGGAAATTCCGTAATAACACCTGCGGTCGTGATCCGTCCGATCTTGTTGGCATTGTCATTAGCTTCGGTGAACCACACCGCGCCGTCCGAACCTGTCACAATTCCGGAGAGACTACCATTCGCGATGGTTGCAAATTCCGTAATCACACCCGCCGTCGTGATGCGTCCGATCTTATTGGCGGTAGCTTCGGTGAACCACAGGGCGCCGTCTGGTCCCAGAGTGATGAACCGGGGCTGACCATTTGCGGTGGGGACGGGAAATTCCGTAATCGTGCCGTCCGTGGTGATCCGCCCGATTTGGTTGGCGATCAGCTCGCAGAACCACAATGCGCCGTCTGGCCCTGCCGCGATGCCGTAGGCCCCACTGCCGGAAGTGGGAATTGGAAATTCCGTGATGACACCTGCGGTGGTGATACGACCGACTCTGTTACCGCCGTTCTCGGTGAACCACAGCGCACCGTCCGGCCCTGCTGCAATGCTGTTGAGTCCACTTGTCGAGGTCGAGGGAGGCAGAAATTCGGTGATCACACCTGCGGTAGTGATCCGTCCGATGTTTTCGACGACGCTAGGTCCACGTTCAGTGAACCACAGAGCACCGTCCGGCCCCGAGGTGATGATGTAAGGCGCACTGTTGGCCGTTGGGATCGGAAATTCGGTGAAGGTCTGCGCCAGGACCGGCATGGCGCCCACGGCCGCCCCTAACAGAACGATGATGACCATTAGCAAGCGTCGAATTCGACTTTGCACGTGCCGCCTCCCACCTTGAAGCCGCTCCCCTACGCGGGTAGGTCCATCGTACAGCGCGCCCCTGCGCCCGCTCGTTACCCCAGGAGTTACCCGGACTGATTTTGACCGTTTCCGATTGCCCGCTAAGTCCTTGATTTCATTGGTGCCGGCTACAGGATTTCGAACCTGTGACCCCGTGATTACAAATCTGTGGTTCCTCGTTTCATCACCCTGCCGCATGTGCGATTAAGCCCGATAAATAAAGGCTTTCTCAAATTGATCTTTGCCGCTTGTCTCCGCATGTTGCCGCTTGTGTGATTGCTGGTGATTGCTATATGATTGCTGGCGGTTCGAAGCGGGAGTGCGCGACATGCTGACCAAGATCACCAAGCGGACGGTTGACGCGGCGCAAGCCAACGGCGCCGATCAATTCCTATGGGACAGCGAACCTTAAGGGCTTTGGCCTCAAGGTCACCCCGGCCGGCAATAAGGTCTACATCCTGCAATATCGGAAGGGCGGGCGGGGCACGCCGACCAAGCGCGTCACGATACGGTCGCCACGGTGCCTTGACGCCTGAACAAGCGCGCAAGGAAGCCGCCCGGCTGTCGGGTGCCGTCGCCAGCGGCGCCGACCCGGCGGCCGTGCGCGCGGCCGAAAAGACCGCGCCGACCGTCGCCGCTTTCGCGGAGCGCTTTTTGAGCGAACACGTCGCCACAAAGACCAAGTCGAGCACGGCGATTGAGTACCGGCGGCTGATCGAAATTTACGTACTGCCGGCCATCGGGCGGAAGCCGATGCGGGACGTTACCCGCGCGGACATTTCCCGGCTTCACCACGATCAACGAACAAAACCCTATGCCGCCAATCGTGCCTTGGCCGTCATGTCCAAAATGTTCGGGCTGGCGGAAAAGTGGGGAGAACGTCCCGGATGGTTCCAATCCCTGCCGGCATGTGAAGAGTATGCGGAGCGCAAGCGGGAGCGCATGCTGTCGGCGGACGAATTCGGCCGGCTTGCGGATGCCCTTAAGGCGCCCGGCCGGTCCCCCTACGTCGTGGCGGCAATCAAGTTGCTGGTCTTCACCGGCGCGCGGCTGTCGGAAATTCTGTACCCTTCGAATGGGCCTGGATCGATTTCGAGCGCGGGGAAGCGCGGTTGCCCGACTCAAAGACGGGCGCCAAGACCCTACACTTTCCGGCTCCCGCATTGGCCGTTCTTGCCGACCTGCCCCGTGTCGAAGGCAATCCGCATGTGATCGTGGGCAACGTCGCTGGCGCCCGGCTGGTCAACCTGGAAAAGCCGTGGCGCGCCGTCCGCAAGGCCGCTGGCCTGAACGACGTGCGCCTACATGACCTTAGACACGCTTTCGCTTCGGTCGCGGCTTCGTCGGGCATGGGACTGCCAATCATCGGCAAGATGCTTGGCCACACGCAAGCCGCCACAACGCATCGGTACGCGCACCTTTCCAGCGACCCCGTGAAGGCCGCGGCCGCCACGGTCGCCGGCAAGATCGCCGATGCGATGCAAGGCACTGCCAGCACGACCGCGGAGGTGGTGCAATTGACGCGGGCGCGGTAGAATACGAATTGCGCGGCTAGGCTGATCCCCGAAAGCCGGGTACCGCACCCGGTTGCCGCGCTCCCACCGTTCATTGCGGAAGCACCCATGCGGAGGTGCACACGTGGCCGGGCGAATTACCGCTTCTGATAGCATTTCGGTTTATCATGCGGCGCTGTCGTGGTTTGGCAAAGACCTGCATGAATCGTTCAAGGGCTACGGGCTTCATGGGGGGTGGATCATACCTCTTACCAGGGATCACGAGGTGCGCGACATCGCGTGTGCCATCCTTTCCCAAATTGAAAGTGGGCGAATCCAAGCTGTCCGTGAATCTTGGTTGTCAGGAATCCCCGCATCATGGATGGAGACATTAGGGCAGCTGCCGGGCAACCGTGACCCGCGTGGGACAGCGGTAACATACCGCAGCTTGATAGAGTTCGCATCGCGCCGCGGAGAAGCACCGATTTTTTTAGACCAGATGATCGATGATCAAGCCGATGGTCCTGTCTCCAGTCCTCCCTTCGAGCCCGCCAGCGAATTCAGCTCTTGAGCGTGACCGTTTCGATCTTGTAACGCACGGCGGCGGGCCTGGCCGCCCGAGCGCAATGCCCCTGATAATTGAGGAAGCTCGTAGACGCGCGGCCGCAGGTACATTAGCGAAAAGCCGGAACAAAGAAGCTGACGCGTTGCATAAGTGGTGCAAAGCGGCTCACCCAGATCTGCCGGCGCCAGTCCCAAAAACTATTGCAAACAATCTGAGCGCTAGCGGGCTCTACCGCGATCTCAAGAAAAGTGGCCCGAATTAAAAAAACATCGGGCCTATTCCGGGCCGGTTTCAGGCCTCTTTTACGGGCGTCGCACGGATGCATTTTATGCTGCGCTACGTGTCAACAACGCGCAGGAAGATTCTCATGGTTGAAAACCTTATCTCGGATCGCGGGCTGTCGAAATTGACGGGCCGCTCACGCTCCAGCCTCCAAAAGGACCGTCTCAAAGGCGACGGCGTGCCGTTCGTAAGAATTCGGGCGGCTCGTGCGTTATCGTCTGTCCGACGTTGAAGCATGGCTCGCAGCACGGCCATCCTTCCGCTCGACTTCCGACCCCGGATCGTTAACAGCGACGGGAGCGCGATGACTATGCAGGACGTATTTTCGCGCCCGCCGGCTCGCCTCCAAGGCAACATGGGACACAGCGATACGGCGCCGGTCGCCTATTCCCGGATAGTCATCGGCGCAAGGCACTCGTTTATCTACGTAGAATATTGCCCGCTGTGCGGACTTGAGCACATGCACGGTCGATATCCGCTTTATGGTGAGTATAGCGACCCTTTGCAAGCGTTCTTTGCCTACAATGGCCATCGTAGTTCACACTGTAGCGCGCACGGGTTAGGTATGATGACCAAAATGGCAAGGGGTGAACTGGTACTTGTCGAGAAACAAGCTCCGCCAGAATATCGTATGCCCCAAGGTGGTGGGTACCAATTGGTTCTTGGCCCCAAACCCGTTTGCTTCACACCAGCCGGTTTTAAAAGCCGTGACGCAAGAGCGGCAATGGCCCTTCTAGCCAGAAGGGATATCCCCACGTCGTCCGAGATATTGCAGCCGAGACGACGGGAATTCGTTCTTGGCGGTGTTGATTATTGAGGACGTGGCGATGAACGGACCAATGCTCGATTTCCTCCGCCATATCCTCCCCGCCGATGGGCTGCGGATAGGCTGTTCAATGATCGGAGGTCGCGTGCGCCAGTGTGTTTTCGATACGACCGAACAACTGGCGCAATTCCTTATCGAGGCGGATGGAAAAGGGCAGGACGCGTATCACGCATGTGCGACCTTCCGCGATCGAAAAGGAATATACAATGAGAGCAAAAAGAAATGGGAGGTGCGATGCCAGGATAATGTACTGGCGGTGAGTTGCTTGTGGGCCGATATCGATACGCGCGAGGGCAAGCCCGATGCTCCTTACGCGGATCGATACGAGGCGGCAAATGCAGTGGTGGTATTCTGTCAAGCGTCCGGAATGCCAGCGCCGGTGTTTGTTGGCTCCGGTTATGGGGTTCATATCTATTGGCCATTGTGCGAGCCAATCCCTGAAAGCAGATGGCGGGAATGCGCGAAGCGATTAGCGCAATTGTTCGCTACGCACGGGCTCGAAATAGATACGTCGCGCACGCAAGATAGTGCGTCGATCTTGCGCCCTCCGGGTACACATAACCGAAAGAATGGTGCCTGTGTTCTTGTCGAATGGGGAGGTATAGCCGGCCCCTATAGGTTGGAAGACCTACCAGTGGAGAGCATCGCGCAACAGAAATGCGACCAAATGGCGGCGACACCGCAATTACCAAAACGTAAATATCTTAACGATCGAATATTCGATATTCAACATGATCCGCCAATTTGGAGCGAAACGGCGGAAGCCCGGTTAAGGGCGGCTCTTGCTTTCATTCTGGCAGTTGATCGGGAGGTGTGGCTACGCGTTGGGATGGGCTTGCATTGGTGCGGTTGGGACCGGGGGTTTCAAATTTGGGACGAATGGTCCCGCACTGTCCTTGCGATCAACCCGACCAAATACGTGGAAAGCGACCAACGCAAGACGTGGGACAGCTTCGGCCGGCGGCAAGGTGAGCGCAACATTACCGTTGCGACGATCTTTCACATGGCCAAAGAGCGCGGATGGAAAGACGAAATGCACGTTCAGGCGCCGCAAGGATCGATCCGACTTGACGCCGACATTGAGAGCACCCGACGCCAGCAAGAACGCGCCAACGAGGCCCACAAGCCGCCCACCGGCGCCAATGCGATGATCAGTGCGGCGGACTTGCGTATTATGGCTTTCGATCCCGTGCGCTATGTGGTGCCCGGATTCGTCCCGGAAGGGCTGACTTTGCTTGTGGGACGGCCGAAGGTCGGGAAGTCTTGGTTAGCTCTCGATCTTTGTTTGGCGTGCGCTGGAAACCGCGCGGTCTTGGGAGCGATCAAGCCGCTTCAAGGTGATGTTCTTTATCTTGCCCTGGAAGACGGCAAGCGGCGGCTACAGCGGCGAATAGACAAGCTCATGTCGCCCTTTCAAGAAGCTTGGCCCGAACGGCTGAAGCTTGTGGCGTCGGGAGGCTGGCGACGTGCCGATCAAGGTGGCTTGGATGACATTGAGGCTTGGTGCAAGTCCGTGGTGAAACCGGTTCTTGTGGTGGTCGATACCCTTGAAAGGCTCCGCAAGCCCGCCAGCGGCAAGTCACCGCTCTACAGTGCTGATTACGAGGCAATTACCGGATTACAGAAGATCGCGATCGATTATGGAATTGCTATCCTCGTGCTTCACCATGATCGGAAATCCGAAGCTGACGATGCTTTCGACACGGTAAGCGGTACTTTGGGACTGACCGGCGCGGCTGATACGATCCTGATCATCAAACGGCGCCCGAATGGATTCGTGCTCTACGCGCGCGGGCGCGACATTGAGGAAAGCGAAACCGCGCTGCTGTTCGACAAGTCCACGTGTCGGTGGGCAGTCCTAGGCGCCGCTTCGGAGGTGCACCGATCGAACGAACGGGCGCGGGTGATAGATGCGATCAAGTCAGCCGGGCAACCCTTGTCGGTCAAAGAAATCATGGCCCATGCCGACATGCCCAACCGTGGTGCCACCGACACGTTGCTTTGCAAGATGGTCCGGGACGGGGACATCGAGCGCGTCGAAAAGGGGCACTACAATTTGCCCACCGCGAACCCCGGTAAGATCGGACAGAAAGACAGAGAAGATGGTCAACATATTGGAATCATTGATAAAAGCGGCAATCTTTCCGTTCTGTCCGATCTTTCCGCGTCTCACGCCCGAACAATGCAGGAAGTGCGCCGGGGTGA
This sequence comes from uncultured Alphaproteobacteria bacterium, assembly GCA_963802745.1. Classification (GTDB taxonomy): domain Bacteria; phylum Pseudomonadota; class Alphaproteobacteria; order Rhizobiales; family Xanthobacteraceae; genus JAJPKK01. The sequence goes on from CAWDKL010000009.1 coordinate 27,181, forward strand.
TCCTGGCCCTGCTTAAGCCACGGGACCGGGGCGACCCTCCATGGAGTCCGATGATAGACGACAAGGCGACCCCGGCCTCATTCACCCGACCGGCCGTTTGTGGTAAGGTCGCCGTCGTATTGGAACGAGGGCAACCCCGATGGCGAAACCCGGCCCCCACGGTAAGTACAAGCAGCGTTGCGGCGCCCTTGTGCGCCACCGTCACGGCTTCTGCCGCAAGTGGCCGGTTCCGGGTAAGGACCGCTGTAGGCTGCACGGCGGGTGCAGCACGGGCGCCTTGACTACCGATGGCAAGGCCAGTTCCCTTGCTGCGATGCGCGCCGGCCGCCAACGATGGCTTGAAGAAACGCGGGCCAAGAAGGCGGCGGGTGAAATCGAGCGGTTCCCCGCCGGCAGAAAGTCCGGCTCCCGATGGATCACGCCACGGATGCGAGAGGAAAAGGAGTTGGCCCGGATCGAGGCGATTTGTGCGGAGCGGCGCCAATCGCAAGCGGCACCGCGAAGGCGGTGGGACCGGCCGTCGTTTGCCGATCTTGTGTTGCAGGCGAAAGCGCGAATAGCGGAATTGCGTGCGGACCGGGCAGACCTAAACAAATAATCTAGGTTTTAATCATCGTGAAAGTGGAGGACAGCGTGCGCTCGCAAGTCGCGGTCTTTTTTGACACTATATTTTTGGTGATTATGATAACTGCGGGTGTTATGTTTTTTCTGGCGTTTGTTGCTCTTTATATGTTCGTCTCAGTTGCGGCAATCAAAGACATTTGGACCACGGTTGAGCGCGACGGTTTATGGACCGCTTGGGAAAAGATTGCTTTGCTGCTTATCTTCATTCGGGTATTTTCGACGGGGCGCCGAATACGTAAATTGGAAGAATGGGTTGAACAGTTACGTATGACTTCCTTTGCAACATTTAGCTATCTTAATGTGGTATATGGGAACGACCGACTTGAAAAGCTCCAAGGTAAAGGTCTTGTTTATATATCAATACGAAATACTTTAAAGATATTTGTTAGGTTCATAACCGGAGGTGCGCACGGGGATGATATCCTGCATGGATCGTATGCGGCCCGTGATGGCAATAAGGTTACGCTTACGGACGATCTTCAAAAAATTAATTCCGCGGCGGATTTCAAACGCTGTCCTTGAAATCACCCCCACCGATGGTAGACCTGCCGGTCCGCGGTCCGCGCCCATGATCGCCCCGCGCAAGCCTGCTAGAATTCAAGGTTCTTTTACCGGTCGTCGTTAGTGTCCGCTTCGTGAAAAGATTAGAATGACCAAAAGGGCAAACCCAAGCAACACGAAAACTTCCAGGCGATGGATTTCCCGCGCCGAGATAGGCTATCTTTTTATCAATCGCCACCTCGAACGCTTTAATTCGATTTGTCGGCTCCTTGCTATCATGGATATCTCTCAATCCTTCCGAAAGCGGCTGCGGTTCGAATATTGCAGGTCCGCTGTGCATTCAAGGCGATCGAAAGTTTAAATTCGCCGCAAATTTCGAGCGCTGCCCCGTATTTGTTAGCCCGCCGTCCGGGGCTGCGGCGATCCCGAGTTCGTACGATACCCCCTTAAGGAACATACAAGCAGGCATTCCAATAGTGTTAACGATTGCGTACGTTCGACCACCCGTTTTCGTACATGCAGGCTCTATAGTCGGCGTTCCGGGCACTTTGGTTCTGGTCCTACCGTGATTGGATCAGGCGTGAAACCCGGTGTCGTCGTACAGTCTGTCGTTGCCATGTAGATGTTCCCCGTTGTGGTGCAACTCGTTTGCGATGGTGTCGAGTAGCCGGAAGCGATTTTTTGGTTGGCCGGCGGGTACCGTGCAAACCCGCGAGTGTTGCAAGCGGCCTTCGCCGCTTCAAAATCGGCCTCGGTTGCGCCGGGCTTTTCCCAATGGGAGCACCCGGTCAAGAGCAATGCCACAAGACATGCCGCCACTGCCGGACGCATGGCGCGCGCACGGCTGCCGACCGCAATCTTTGCAATGTGGTCTGCTTTGGGCATCGCCAATGTTCCCGTGCGCCTGGCGCTCTCTCGCCAGTTCGGGCACGGGTCGGCGCTCAAAATGGCGGCATGATGACAAATCGAGCATGTGACCGACAGCGCCCGCACGCCAAGCTGTTGGCATGTTGGCCAAAGGTCATCGGCTCGATTGGTTCGGCAAAGCGGTACATTGGACGGTGCGTCGGCTCCCAAATCATGCCCCGTGATTGCTATGTGATTGCTGGCCCTTTCGTACCCGACGCGCAATTTCCCCTAAGCCCTTGATTTCATTGGTGCCGGCTACAGGATTCGAACCTGTGACCCCGTGATTACAAATCACGTGCTCTACCAGCTGAGCTAAGCCGGCTTGTTGTCTGATTTCAGCGACCTCAATGCGTTTGTCCGGTTGTATCCTTGCGCCGATGCGATCCTGTGCTCTAGCTCGGCCCGAGCATGTCCTGAACCGTCAAGCGAAACGCCATTGCGGGAGCGACATCTGTCCCATTAGCAGCATCTACGATATTTCGACCGGCGGTCCAAGCGGGAAAAGCACGCTGCGAGCACGCTCCGGTCACCGGCACGTTGCTTTGGGATCCTTTTACCGTACCGGAGAGCTGTCATCGAACGGCGGTGGCGGGCACCGTCCGCGCTCGGCGCGGGCGTCACGCGTCAGTGAGAAGGATGATCTCCCAGCCGCCCACATCCGTCCATTCGGATTTTGGCGATCCGCCTCTCGTGCTGTCTCGATGCCTCAGCCACGAAAGCACCATCGCATCCACGTCTTCCTTGTGAGGGCTTTGCAAGGAAGACGTGGATGCCGGCACAAGCCGGACAAGCCGGCCATGAACTCCAGGTAACTCCAGGAATTCCGATCTCATCGGAATCTGGTCCAACGGATGGCGCATGGGATCGCCCCACGCCACGGGTTCGCGCCGCAACCAGCGGTTTTAGCCGCCGCCGCCGGCAGGCGACGGGACCGTCCGCCGCCCGCTACGGCCAACTGTCTTGAACCGTTCGCGAATCACTGATGTATCTCTCGTCCGCAGAGTCTGGCCGGCACTTGACCACGGTGGAGTCCCCCGCCGATATGGCTGGCGAGGCGGCCACGGACGCGTTCGTCGCTGGGTGGCGCCCTAAAGCACCGTTAGCTTTTGCGTGGTCAGCGGAGCGGGAGAAGGACGATGGATTTAGATCCGGTTTTTCTGTCCCGCCTGCAATTTGCATTCGTCGTCAGCTTCCACATCATTTTCCCGGCCTTCACGATCGGGCTCGCCGCCTGGCTCGCCACCATCGAGGGCATGAGGCTGGCGACCGGCAGGCCGGTCTATCGGCGCGTTTTCGATTTCTGGCTGAAGATTTTTGCGCTGTCGTTCGCCATGGGCGTGGTCAGCGGGATCGTCATGGCGTTCCAGTTCGGCACCAACTGGAGCGTGTTGGCCGAACGCACCGGATCGATCCAGGGACCGCTGCTGGGCTATGAGGGCTTTACGGCCTTCATGCTGGAAGCGACATTCTTCGGCATCATGATGCTCGGCCGCGACCGGGCGCCGCCCTGGTTCTATTTTTTTTCCTGCTGCATGGTTTCGCTGGGAACCATGTTCTCCTCGTTCTGGATTCTCTGCAACAACAGCTGGATGCAGGTGCCGGTCGGGCACGTCATCATCGACGGCAAAATCATTCCGGAAAATTGGTGGGCGATCACGAGCGGACCGATCGTCGGCGTTCGGTGGCCGCATATGCTGCTGGCGGCATTCCTGACCACGGGCATGAGCGTCATCGCCACCGGCGCCTGGCACCTGCTGCGCGGCCGTCATCTGCCGGAGGCGCGCCTGATGCTGCGCTGGGGTCTGGGGCTGGTCGGGGTGCTGATCCCACTGCAAATTCTATCCGGCCACCTGGTGGGCGAGTACGTGCTGCGCTATCAACCGGCCAAATTCGCCGCCATCGAAGCGCGGTGGCAGACCCAGCAGCCTGCCAGCGAGGTGCTGGTCGCGCTCCCCGACCCATGGGCGGAGCGCAACCTGTTCGCCCTGGAGGTGCCGCGGCTCGGCAGTTTCATCGCCTCGGGCAATTGGGATGCGCGCGAGATCGGCCTCGATGCCTTCCCGGCGGCGGATCGTCCGCCGGTCATCATTCCGTTCTTCGCGTTTCGCATCATGGTGGGCATGGGTCTGGCCATGGCGGCGATATCCTGGCTCGGATTGCTGTTGCTTGCGCGCGGCCGGTTGGAGCGTGCGCGCTGGTTCCTGTGGCCGGCGTTCCTGTCATTTCCGAGCGGCTTTATCGCGGTCCTATGCGGCTGGTTCACCGCTGAAATCGGCCGGCAGCCATGGGTGGTCTACGGCCTGTTGCGGACCGAGGACGCGATCACGCCGTCGCTTACCGGAGCCCAGGTGCTCCTTTCGCTCATCGGCTATGTCGCCGTTTACGCCGTCATCTACGCCTTCGGACTTTCCTACATCTATCGGCTGTTGCGGGAGGGGCCGGCGGATGAGGCGGGCAGCCTCGACACCATGACGCCGGGTCTGCCGCTAGCCATTGCGATGCCGGGAAGCCCGCCATGATCGCGCCCGAACCGTCGACCCTGGCCCTGTTCTGGGTGGGCGTGATCGCCGTTGCGATCATGGTCTACGTCATCCTCGACGGTTTCGATCTCGGCGTCGGCATCCTGTTCGGCACCACCGACAATGAGGCGCTGCGCGACGAGATGATGGCGACCATCGCACCGTTCTGGGACGGCAACGAGACCTGGCTGGTCGTCATCGGCGTCTCGCTGTTCGCGGCCTTCCCGACGGCGTATGCGGTGTTCCTGCCGGCGTTCTACTTCCCGGTGCTGCTGCTGCTGGTCGGGCTGATCTTTCGCGGCGTTGCCTTCGAGTTCCGCCATTTCGGCCGCCGCAAGCTGTGGAACCGGGGGTTCTTTCTCGGGTCGGGGGTCGCCACTTTCGTGCAGGGTGCCGCCATCGGGGGAATGATCCGCGGCATTCCGGTCGCCAACGGCCAATATGCCGGGCGGCGCCTTCGAATGGCTGGCCACGCTGCCGGTGCTGTGCGGCATCGGCCTCATGTTCGGCTATGCGCTGCTGGGTGCCGGCTGGCTCCTCCTCAAGTCCGACGGCGCGCTGCGTGCGTGGGCGCACCGGCGAATTCCATGGCTTGCGATCGGCGTGCTGATCGCTCTGGCCGTGGCCTTCGATGAGACGCTGGCGGAGCGCGGGCGCATCGGGGCCAATCTCGCCGACCGAAGCTGGGGCCTGGTGTTTCCCGCCGTCGGGCTGTTGGCGATGATCGGCGTCCTTCTGGGTGCGCGCTGGCGTCGCGACGGCGTGCCGTTCGCCATGACGGTGGTGTTTTTCGTCTCCGCGTTCCTGACGCTCGCCGTGCTGTTCTGGCCCTATATGATTCCCTACCAAGTGACCGTGGCCAGCGCCGTCGCGCCGGATGCATCGCTGGCGTTCCTGTTTTGGGGCGCTATCATTGTGCTGCCGGTCATCGCGATCTACACTGTCACCGTCTATCGGCTGTTCCGCGGCAAGCTGCATAAGGGTTACGGAGCGATCCCGCCGAAACAGGGCCAGCGAGAGCGAACGCTCAGATGAAGCACAAACTCCTTACCCTCGCCGGGGTGCTCGTTGTCGCGGGCGCGGCCGCCGGGGGAGCATTATACTATGTTTACCCGGTGCAGATATCGACGGTCGCGGGTCTGACACGCAACTATTTCCTGACATTGTCGGCGCCGCCAGGAACCACAAGTACGGAATTGAATCCAGCTTACCAAAGCATTGCGGCTGTTCGGCCTTCACCGGCCGCAATCCCATCGGCGAACCCGCCTGCCCAAGACTGGCCTAGCTACAATCGAACACTGAAGTCCGAGCGTTATACGCCACTGAGCGAGATCGATACCAAGAATGTCGGCAAACTGAAAATTCTGTGCACGTACGATGTCAATCAATTCGCCGCTTTCGAGTCCGGCCTCATCATGGTGGACAACGCGCTGATCGGCACCACCCAATTCGATATTTTTTCCATTGACCCGGCGACGTGCGCCGAGAATTGGCGAACCCACGAGGTCTATCCCCCAAGCCTGCTGCCGGCCAACCGCGGTGCCGCCTACATGGACGGCATGCTGTTTCGCGGCACCCAGGACGGCCGCGTGCTGGCCTATGACTTCAAGACCGGCAAGCGAATGTGGGAAACCACCATTGCGGATGCCACACTCGGCGAGTCGGTGCCGTCGGCCCCGATTGCCTCGGACGGCCTGATCTTCGTCGGTAATGCCGGCGGAGACTACAAGGGCGGCAAGGGGCACATGTACGCGCTCGAGGCGAAGACCGGCAAGATCGTCTGGGAATTCTATCTGGCACCAAAAACCGACGGCGATGCGCCGCGCGCAGCCGTAGGCGCGTCGCCGCTCGACATGGCGACGTGGAACAACGTGCCCGGCATACCGGTCAGCGGTGGCGGGACCTGGACCTCATACACCCTCGACCCGCAAACCGGGCAGTTATACGTGCCGGGGGGCAATCCGGCTCCGGATTTCGCCGCAGGCGCGCGCGAGGGCGAGAACCTCTACACCAATTCGGTCGTCGTCCTCGACGCCAAGACCGGGGACTACCGGAACCATTTCAAGCTGGTGCCCAAGGATTGGCACGACTGGGATGTTTCCAACCCGCCTATCCTGATTGAAACCGCGGGTGGGAAACAGCTTATGGCAGTCGCGCCAAAGGACGGACACCTTTATGGCTTCGATCTCGCCAATAATAGCTTGCTCTACCGCGTGCCGGTGACTCGGATCGAGAATCCCGAGCTGCCGTTCTCACTGAATAAGGGTGTGTTTTTCTGTCCGGGCTCGGTCGGTGGGGCGGAATGGAACAGTCCGGCCTACGATCCGCGGACCAATCTCGTTATCGTCGGCGAGGTCGAATGGTGCGCAACGGTCACGATGCAGGATGACAAAAGGCTGCGGACGGTGCCGCTCGGGCAGCCGTGGACCGGAATGGCGACGTTCAACCCGTTCAATATGTTCGGCAAGGAATCCCAGGCGGATGGGGTTTGGGCCGGATGGGTCTATGCGGTCGATGCCGACAGCGGCGTCTGGAAGTGGCGGCTCAAATCCAATTATCCGATTTCGAGCGGCATGACCCCGACGGCTGGAGGCGTGGTGTTCTTCGGCGATCTCGGCGGCAATTTCTATGCACTCGATGCCGCCGACGGCCATAAGCTCTGGGGCCGGGATCTCGGTGGCGCGATCGCCGGCGGCGTGATCACCTATAGGGCCAATGGTGCGCAAAAAATTGCGGTGGCGACGGGCTTTACGATGCTTGCCTGGCCAACCAGGGTGGTGACCGCGAAGATTGTCATCCTGGGACTCGCCGACGGCGATGGGAGACAATGACATGCAGGCCCCTGATTACTCCGGCGTCGCCGCCCAGCAGCGGGAATATTTTCTCTCCGGCACAACGCGACTGGCGTCCTGGCGCAAGATGCAGCTCGCGGCGCTCAAGGCGATGTTCGAAGAAAATCACGACGCACTGTGCGATGCGCTGTGGAAAGACCTGCGCCGCAACGTCATCGACGCCGACCTGATGGACGTGTCCTATAACGTCAAGGAAGCCGACTACGCGCTCAAGCACCTGGATGCGTGGATGACACCCGAGCGGGTCCATACGCCGCTGGTGTTCCAGCCTGGCCACGTGCGGGTGCGCCGCGATCCACTGGGCGTGGCGTTGATCATCGGGGCCTGGAACGAGCCGTTCATGCTGTTGTTCGCACCGCTGGTGGCGGCGCTCGCGGGTGGTAACACGGCGGTGCTCAAGCCCTCGGAGCTTGCGGCGGCGTGCTCCGCGGTCGCGGCTCGTCTGGTGCCAAAATATTTCGACCCCCGCGTTGTCACGGTGGTGGAAGGCGGCGTAGCGGAAACCACCGCGCTGCTGGCAGAGAAGTGGGACTTTATTTTCTTCACCGGCAGTCCGCAGGTCGGCAAGATCGTTCACGAGGCGGCGGCGAAGGCCTTGACGCCGTGCGTGCTCGAATTGGGCGGCAAGAATCCTACGATCGTGCACGCAACTGCGAACCTTGAGGTGGCGGCGCACCGCATTGCTTACGGTCGCTACCTCAACGCGGGCCAAATTTGTACCGCCCCAGACCACGTGCTGGTGTGGCCGGAGGTCAAGGACGCATTCGTGCGGCATCTCGCGGAGACAATTCGCAAATTCTACGGCGACGATGCAAAGCTCAGTCCGGACTACGGGCGGGTGGTCAACCGCAGGAACTTCGACCGGCTCGTCGGACTGCTCGGCAGCGGCCGGGCCGTGGTCGGCGGCGAGCACGACGCCGACGAGCGCTACATCGCGCCGACCGTGCTGGTGGATGTTTCCCCCAACTCGCCGATCATGCAGGAGGAGGTGTTCGGTCCGATCCTGCCGGTGCTCGAGATCGGGTCGGTCGAGGCGGTCATTCAATGGGTCAACGACCGGCCGCGTCCGCTCGGACTTTATGTGTTCGCCGAGGACATTGATGTCGCCGAGCGCATCATCGAGGCGACCGAGTCGGGCGACGCGGCGATCAACGACTGCGCGATCCATCCGATGATCCCCGAACTTCCATTTGGAGGTGTCGGCAATTCCGGGATGGGCAAGTACCATGGCCGGTGGGGTTTCGAGGCGTTCACCAACGCACGCGGTGTCATGTACCACAGCACCCGAATTGATCCCGGAGTTCGCTACCCGCCCTATGCGCAGAACACGTTCGCGCGCAAGATTCAAAACAAGCTGATGCCTTAGCCGGCCTTTAGCCGTAGACTGGATTTCATGCGGTCGATTAATCCGCGAGATTCCTGCGCGCGTCGCGGGCCTCTACGCTTCTCTTTCGGCAGCTTGGCCTCAGGGTACAAATGGCCGCGCCCGGCCTGACACTGAGCTTGTGAGACCGATCCGCGAACCAAACGTAAGCGGAGCCGGGTCTGGTTGCGGCCGTAGAGGCGAGGCAGCGCGCGATGTTCTTCACGGTCTCCAAAGCGTTTGCCTTCTTTACGCTGCCTTCAAATACCATTCTGGCCATCGGTGGTGTGGGCATCCTGCTCAGCCTAACGGGCCGCGCACGTGCCGGCCGCGCATGCATGGCCGCCGCCATCGTGCTGTTCGCCGCCTTCGGCTTGTTGCCGCTCGGCAGCGCGCTGATCATGCCGCTGGAGCTGCGCTTTCCGCCGTGGAACGCTTCGGTGGGTAAGCCGGATGGCATCGTGGTACTGGGCGGGGCCGGATGGGTCACGCCCAAGGGTTTCCAGCTTAACGAAGCGGCCGAACGCATCACCGTCGTGGCCGATCTTGCCCGGCGCTATCCGGCGGCCCGGATCGTCTATAGCGGCGGCAACGGCAGCCTGTTCGGCGGTTCCCCCGAGGCCCCGGCGGCGGCCGGGCTGCTTGAGACCTTCGGGGTGCCGAAGGCGCGCCTGATCGTCGAGGACCGCTCGCGCAACACCTTCGAGAACGCGGTCTATTCCAAGGCGCTGGTGGTCCCCAAGCCCGGCGAACGCTGGCTGCTGGTCACATCCGGCTATCACATGCCGCGGTCGATCGGCGCCTTCCGCAAGGCCGGCTTCGACGTCGAGGCTTATCCGGTCGACTACCGTACCGGCGGGCCGCGCGACCTGCTGGTGCCGTTCGACGATGTGTCGGGCGGGCTGCGCCGCACCGATACGGCGGCGCGGGAATGGATCGGGCTCGTGGCCTACTGGCTCAGTGGGCAGAGTTCGGCGTTGTTTCCGGGTCCCTAACGGCGGCTTCCGCGATTTCGGGCTCGTACATGAGGGCGCGCTGGGCCGCCGAGCCGAACTGGCGCCGCCAGATCACGATGACCACGGCGGTGGTCGATGCGATCAACACCCAGGCGCCTGCGTACCAGCCGAGGTAGCCGAGCGCGAAGAAGAAGGCGCGCTGGCCGCGGTTGAAATTCTGCCCCGCCGCCTCGAACAGCCGCGTGGTGCGCTGGACGTGGCGTTCGGCTTCGGGCGTGTCCTGCTCGCTCGCGAACGGCATGGCGCCGAGCATGATTGCCACATAGTTGAACAGCCGGTAGGACCAGGCGAACTTGAAGAACGCGTAGATGAAGATGACGATGAGGCCGATGGTCTTGGCCTCCCACTGGGCCGGCGAGGTGGCGATGCTGAACGGTAGCGCGGATAACAGCGCCACCACCTCGCCGGTCGCCCGCATGATGGTCAGCGCGCCGCCGAGCGCAAGCAGGGTCGTGGAGGCGAAGAACGCGGTGCCGTTCTGCAGCGCCGCCATGATCTGCATATCCACCATGCGGACCTCGCGGCGCAAGGTCCGGCGCATCCACACTTCCCGGTAGCGGTGCATGCGTGCGTTGAGACCGCCATGGCGTGCGCCGGCCCATTCGACCGTGATCGCATAGCCGATCCAGGCCAGCAGGAAGAATCCGAGCGCGGCGAGATCGAGCGGCGGAAATAGATTCATGGCAGGTATCCTTGGTATCGGCGGCGCCGCCGTGTTCCGACGGCATCCAGCATGGCGGCAGTGTGGCAAGTTGAAATCCGACGGCGGTGAGCGATGCCGGATACCCCTATCCTGGCTTACAGGTCGCAATATTTTGACGGTGTGAAAGCCCTGTGGATGGAGGCCTTCCCGGGCGATCCGCCTTGGAACGAAGCCGAAGTCGCCGTTCCGGCGAAACTGGCCGTACAACCGGAGTTGTTTCTCGTCGCTGTGGACGCAGATCTGGTGATTGGTCCCGTGATGGCCGGCTATGACGGACATCGTGGCTGGCTATATGCCCTGGCCGTATTGAACGCCCACCGCCGCCGCGGTGTCGGAACCGCGCTGGTGCGGGAAGCGGAGGAGCGCTGCTGGCAATGGGGTGCAATAAGATCAACCTGCAGGTCAGAACTGCGAATGTCGCTGTTGTGGCATTCTATCGCCGGCTCGGTTATGCGATCGAGGAACGCGTAAGCATGGGGAAACGAATCGGGGCATAGCCCCACGGGTCGGGCTGACAGATGCACGATGCGTGGAATCGCCGGTGCTTGCTCCCAGGGCCGGACCGGGAACTGTCCCTGCCACATAGCCCCCACAGGAGTTGAGGTATGGCCCAGAATATCACCTTGCATGTGGACGACATGGTGGCAGCGGCGGAGCGCGAGATCGAGACGATCCCGGCGGCCGAGGCGATCAAGCTGCATGGCTCTGCGGAGGTGACCTTCGTGGACCTGCGCGATATCCGCGAACTCGGCCGCGAGGGGCGGGTGCCGGGGGCATTCCATTGCCCGCGCGGCATGCTGGAATTCTGGCTCGATCCGGCCAGCAAATACCACAAGCCGGCGTTCGCGGCGGACAAGAAATTCGTGTTCTTCTGCGCCGCCGGCTCGCGCTCGGCGCTGGCCGCCCACACGGCGCAGCGCATGGGGCTGAAACCGGTCGCCCATATCGGCGGCGGCTTCGGCGCCTGGCGGAACGCGGGCGGACCGGTCGAGCCGCCGGACGTCGCTAAGACATAATACCGCCGGGCCTATCCGCGACGGCGGACGCCAACAAGCCGGTGGCTTGGAAGCGCCGGCAGCATTTTCACGACCCGCCGAGGCACGCCATGACGCACGGTGCTCCCTCGGCCCCCAGTCGCAACGGCCGCGCGCAAAAATCGCGGCCGTCCCAACCATCTCGATATCCGCCGAGATGCCTAAGCCAGCGCGACCACGCCGCTCCAGAACTGGTTCTTGCCGCCGACATCGACATCGTATTTGCGCACGAACTCAAGCTTCCCGTCCGGCCCGACCCGGAACACCGAGAGGCCGGCAGGCATCATCTTGACGGCACTGCCGTCGCGCACCGGCAGCGCTTCCTGACTCGCCGCCACCAGCATGCGGCCGCTCGGATCGAGCGCAAAGGTACGTAGCGTGATGCCGCGGCCGTCGATGCTCTGGATCAGCGTCGGCTCGCCGGTCGTCTGGTCGATCGCAAACACCGCGATGCCGTTCTCGCCGCCGGCAAAAACCTTCTTGCCCTCGAATTCAACCGTGGAGGATGCCCGGTTCGCCTGGTAGAGGGTGCGGCCGTTGGGATGGACATGGATCGTTCCCGCACCCTGGCGCAGCGGCGTATTGGGATTGGCGAGCGTCTCCTTGATGAAGATCGGATCGCGGGTGAGGCCGGTCGCAGCGTCGCGCTTGTACACATAGAGCTTGTTCTGGCTCTCGATCGACACATAGACCCACGGCTGGGTCGGGTGGAAATCGAGGTGCCGCGGGCCGAAATGCATGCCGTCGCCGGGCTGGATCGCGGCGAGTTGTGTCAGCACGCCGTCCTTGAACGCAAAAGTCTTGATCGAGCCGGGGTTGACCGGATTGTCGCCGGGCGCGTTATTGCCGCGGGTGATGAGGATGACCTGTTGGTTGTCCGGCGTGGCGCGGATCTGGTGGGCATATTTGCCGGTGTCGAGCCGGTTGGGCTGCGCAACCTGCTCGCCCAGCGTGCCATCGGCATTGATGCGATGGACGGTGAGCGAACTCGGGTCATTGTAGGCCGTCAGCAGATAGTTTCCGGCGATATCCACGCTGGTGTGGATGGGCCGCGACGGCAGCGTGCGCTCCGGCCCATGCGGCGTCAGGGCGCCGGTCTTGGCATCGATACGGAACGCGTTGGCAAAGTTCCGGTTACTGGCAACGCCGGGGCCGCCGCCGCTCGACACCACATAGAAATATTGATGCGAGGGGTGCGGCCAAGCGTATTGCACATTCGCGGGCAGCTTAATGGTGCCGCGCTTCTCCAACGTCGCGTCGGCGACATTCATGCCGTACAGCGTGAGATCGGCCGCAACGGCCGAAAAGAAGACCGCGGGGACTGCGGCCTGCCCGAAGGACAATTTTGGCGACAGCGCGGGCGCGGCGGCGGCGCCGGCGAGCAGCGTGGTCATGGTGCGGCGATCGATCATGTGGTTTCCTCCAGTTTGGGTCTTTAGACCTGTTTAGGCTGGCCGGATCAAGTGCCAGGCGGTGACGCCGGGAGCGCGCACGCTCGCCCTATCGCTTGGCCTCCTTGGCGGGGTCCTTGACCATCGGATAGGTGGCGAACTCGACATTGGCGAGCCGTCCGTTCACCCGTTCGACTCGGCGGATATACTCGTTGTGGACCACGTCGCGGGTGCGCGGATCGATGGCGATCGGGCCGCGCGGGCTTTCCCAGGCGAGGCCCTTCATGGCGGCAACAAAAGCGTCGCCGCCGGTGCGGCCGCCGGTTTTTTGCAGCGCCGCGAAGATCAGGTGCATCGCGTCATAGCCGCCGACGGCGACGAAATTCGGCCATTTGCCAAATGCCTTTTCGTAGTCCGCCACGAAGCTTTTGTTGAGCGGCGAGTCGTGCACCGCCGAATAATGATGGGCGGTGACGATGCCGAGCATCGCGTCGGTCATGCCGGGCAGTTCGTCGTCGTCGGTGAGGTCACCCGGACCGACGATGCGGATGCCGGACTTGTCCATGCCGCGCTCGAGAAACTGTTTGGCGAAAATGCCGGCCTGGTTGCCGGGAAAATAGACGAATAACGTATCGGGATTGTGATCGCGGGCGCGCTGCAGGAACGGGGCGAAATCCGGATTGGCGAGCGGCACCCGCATCAATTCGATGATCTGCATACCGCTCTGGGCCGCACGGTCCTTGAACGCGGCTTCGGCCTCGAGGCCCGGCGCCCAGTCGTTGACCAGGGTGACGACCCGCTTGGCGCCGTTCTTGCCCGCCCAATCCGCGATCGTTGCCGACGATTGCGCCAGAGTAAAACTGGTCCGCACCATATAGGGCGAGCGTTCCACCGTGACGGAGGCACCCGACACCATGACGACGGTCGGAATTTTCGCCTCCGTCGCCAGCGGCGCGATCGTCAGCGCCGACGGCGTGATGCCGACGCCCAGCAGCGCGACCTTGTCGTTGACGATCATCTCCTGGGCCGCCCGCTTGGCCTGGTCCGGCGCGGTCGCATCATCCTTGACGATGAGCTGGATGCGCCGCCCCGCGACGGTGTCGCCATGCTGCTGGAGATAAAGCCGCGCCCCATTCACCGCCGCCTTGCCGACGGTGTTGAACGCCCCGGTCATCGACTGAACCAGGCCAAGCTTGAGCAGTTCCTGAGCCGCCGCCGGGCCAGCGAACCCTGCCAGCACGATCAGTCCCGCGATCGCCAGCCGGGCAATGATAATGGGTTGCAAGATGGTTCCTCCGCCGGCGCGTTGCGTTTGCGCCGTTTAGCGGAGATTACAGGAAATTCGTCCCGAGAACACAGGTCGCGCGGCTTGGAACGCTCCTTTGCGCTGATCTTTCGGCCGCCGCCGTCTGAACGGCGGTCCGGTGTATTTTCGCAATCGCCGCGCTGGGGCAAGCGACGGCGGTTAAAACGGCGCCGCAACGGTCGGAGTGTGGTACAACGTCGCCCCCTCGCGGCTAACGGCGCAGGGGACACAATGCCACTGCGCCAAAGGATCAATAACACGTGCGATAAAGACGGCCGCGAAGGGCGATGACGCCGACGTGCGGGCATTCCCCGTGATGATAAATGGGCGGCTCTATTCCGTTCCACGTCGGCAGATGATCATACACCGGCGCCTCGTCGCCGAGGGGCCAACATGCGATGCCGGGCGCGCAACTTTGGAATTGATACTTGCGAGGGACGCCACCTGACGAGGACCCGGCCCACGCCGGCATCGTTGCCATCAATATGATACCTATCGTTGCTGCTTGTCTGATCATGCTACGCTCCTACTGTTGTGCCCGCGTGATTGACCAACAAGCGTTACCCACACCACGGTCAACGGCGATCACGGGCGGATCGAAACCCGCACCGCAACGGTTTCCACCGATATCGCCTGGCTGCAGGCAGACCATCAGTGGCCCGGATTGGCCGCCATCGGCAAGATTGTCCGCACCCGGGAAACCACGACCAAGACCACCACCGAAACAGCCTATTATCTTCTCAGCGCGCCGCTCCCGGCAGAGCGTTTCGGTGAAGTGGTGCGCTCCCACTGGGGTGTCGAGAACCAGCTCCATTGGCGGCTCGATGTCGTCATGAACGAGGATCAGATGCGCAACCGCTTGGGCAATGGCCCCCACACCCTCGCCATCTTGCGCCACATGGCGATCAACCTCATCCAAAAAGACACCTCCAAGGGCTCCCTCCGTGGAAAACTCAAACGCGCCGGCTGGGACAACGGCTACTTGGCCAAGCTACTCGCACTTCTTTGAAATGCGATTGCCCTGCGGCTGGAACGCTCCTTTGCGCTGATCTTTCGGCCGCCGCCGTCTGAACGGCGGTCCGGTGCATTTTCGCAATCGCCGCGCTGGGGCAAGCGCCGGCGGTTAAAACGGCGCCGCAACGGTCGGGTGTGGTACGATGCCGCCCCCTCGCGGCTAACGGCGCAGGGACAGAATGCCACTGCGCCAAAGGATCAATAACACGTGCGATAAAGACGGCCGCGAAGGGCGATGACGCCGACGTGCGGGCATTCCCCGTGATGATAAATGGGCGGCTCAATTCCGTTCCACGTCGGCAGATGATCATACACCGGCGCTTCGTCGCCGAGGGGCCAACATGCGATGCCGGGCGCGCAACTTTGGAATTGATACTTGCGAGGGACGCCACCTGACGAGGACCCGGCCCACGCCGGTATCGTTGCCATCAATATGATACCTATCGTTGCTGCTTGTCTGATCATGCGACGCTCCTACTGTTGTGCCCGCGTGATTGACCAACAAGCGTTTCCCTCATTTCGTTTCCTGATATGTTCGCCCGCCGGCTGTGGCGTACGACCACAGGCTTATGAAAATGCAGGGCGGGCCTCATCTCGGCTGCCGGCTATCCACAGCGGTCGCAACTCCTGCGACAAAACTTCTGATGTAACAACGCTTGGCTCAAGCAAGCCGGGCAGCGCGTAGGGCGCAATAAGCGAAGCGCATTGCGCCGCTCGAACGCAATCATGCGGCCGAAGCGAACGCCGGGGCATGGCGAGTATCACAGGTGTGGCCTGGGGCGGCGCAATGCGCTTCCCTTATTGCGCTAGCGTCAGCGACGCCAGCCTCGCGCCGTAAGGTATAAGGCGGCGCCAATTTGCGGTGGATGGTCACCCGAACCATGCCGGCGGCCGCATGACGCCGGATCGCTTTTCCCCGATCGGGTGCGAACCTTGTCCGGGAGCAAAACCGCTATCGCCACCGGTTGCGATCATGCGACAATTGCGGCCGTAACAACACTGGCCCGGTCGGGCTTTGCGCACCAACTCGCGGTCTGCAAACACGGAGGAACGTAATGTTGGTCAAAACATATCGCCTGCCCGCCACCGCGCTGGCGGCGCTGTTGCTCGCCGGCACGGCGGCGCCGGCGCAGTCGCCGAACATCTCGCCGGTCACCGACGCCATGCTGCGCAATCCGCCGCCGGCGGACTGGCTGATGTGGCGGCGCACTTTCGACGGCTACGGCTATAGCCCGCTCAATCAGATCAACAAGGACAACGTCAAGAACCTGCAGGTCGCCTGGACCTGGTCGCTGGTTCCGGGCGCCACCGAGACGACGCCGATCGTGCATGACGGCGTGCTCTATATTTTCAACTACGCCAATGTGGTTCAGGCGCTCAATGCCGCCACCGGCGACCTGATCTGGGAATACAAGCGCGAACTCCCCGAGCAGCTGCTCGCCAACACGCAAAACCTGTCCTCGCGCAATCTCGCGATCTACCAAGACACCATTATCGCCGCGACCTCGGACGCCCATCTGGTGGCGCTCGACGCCAAGTCCGGCAAGGTGGTGTGGGACCATGCCACCGCCGACTGGACCAAGGGCTGGCGCTATACGGGCGGCCCGTTCGTCGTCAACGGCAAGATCATCCAGGGCATGACCGGCTGCGGCAATGCCGAGCCCGGCGGCTGCTTCATCACCGGCCACGATGCCAAGACCGGCGCCGAAGTGTGGCGCGTCAACACCATCGCGCACCCGGGCGACCCGAATTTCGACACCTGGAACGGGCTGCCGCTCGAGAGCCGGTTCGGCGCCTCGGCCTGGATCACCGGCAGCTACGATCCCGACCAGAACCTGATTTTCTACGGCACCGGCCAGCCCTATCCGTGGATAGCGGAAATGCGCGGCACCTCGCCGCAGAAGCCGGGCGCAAAATCGAATGCGCTGTATTCGGATTCGACGCTCGCCATCAATCCCGACACCGGTGCGATGAAATGGTACCATCAGCACCTCGAAAACGACACCTGGGACCTCGACTACGTCTACGAGCGGATGCTGGTCGATCTGCCGGTCAACGGCGAAACCCGCAAGGCGGTGATCACCGCCGGCAAGCTCGGCATCGTCGAGGCGCTCGACCGCACCAACGGCCAGTGGCTTTGGCACAAGGAAACCGTGCCGCAGAACGTGGTGGCGGCGATCGATCCGAAAACCGGCGAGAAGACCATCAACGTCGCCGCGATCCCGCATATCGGCCGAACCACGGTGAATTGCCCGTCCGACCCCGGCGGGCGCGGCTGGCCGGCTACCGCC
This sequence comes from uncultured Alphaproteobacteria bacterium, assembly GCA_963802745.1. Taxonomy (GTDB): domain Bacteria; phylum Pseudomonadota; class Alphaproteobacteria; order Rhizobiales; family Xanthobacteraceae; genus JAJPKK01. Next base: position 44,704 of record CAWDKL010000009.1, read on the forward strand.
TACAACCCGGTGAGCGGCACGCTTTACATGCCGCTCAACGAATACTGCGCCAACACCACGCCCTCGCCGCTCGATCCCGGCCAGGCCTATACGGGCGGCGGACGGGCGATCTTTGCGCGCACCAAGGTGCCCAATAGCGACGGCAATATCGGCCGCGTCGATGCGATCAAGCTTAGCGATCGCTCGCAAGTGTGGTCATACCGCAACCGGGTGCCGAACACCAGCGCGGTGCTGCCGACCGGCGGCGGGCTGGTGTTCTCCGGCGACATCGACCGCTATTTCAAGGCGCTCGACGACGCAACCGGCAAGGTGCTGTGGCAGGTTCGCACCAACAACATGGTGAACTCCTTCCCCATCACCTACAGCGTCAACGGCAAGCAATATGTCGCCGTCGCTGCCGGCAGCGGCTCGGGCCTCGGCCGCTCGCTCGCGACGCTGGTCCCGGACGTGAAATACCCGGACGCCGGCTCGACGCTATGGGTATTTGCTTTGCCGGATCGGTGAGGAGTCCAAAGGGATCGGCCGCCCGCGTGGCCGATCCCACCTTATACAAGTGCGCGCAAGAGCAGCGCGAGTTTGCGGAGCACGGAGGTCGCTCACGAGAGAGCGATGGAAATCTCCATCGTCTTCAGCATGTCGCCTATGTCGATCGGCCGTACGTGGATTTATTCAAATTCAAATAAATTCACCGCTGAATACATCCGTTGGCGAATTTATCGAAAAACTACTGCGCCGCGAGTCCCGCGGCCCGAACCACTTCCCCGGCCCGCGCCCGGTCCTCCTTGAGGAAGCGGCCGAACGCCTCCGGCGTGTCGAACACCGGCTCCAGGCCCATATCGACGAGCCGCTTGCGGCGAAATTCCGGGTCGCGGCCGATGGCGGCGATCTGGTCGTACAGTCTTGCAACGATCGGCTGCGGCGTGCCGGGCGGGGCGACGATGCCGAAATAGACCTGCGTCATCGCGGCGGCGTAGCCGCGTTCGCGGATGGTCGGGACGTCGGGGGCGAGCGGGGAGCGGTGCTCGCCGTCCACGGCCAGCGGGCGTACGGCGCCGGCGGCGACATGCGGCAGCCAGTTGCCGATGCCGAGGAACGCTACCGGGGTGGTCCCCGACAGCATGCCGGTGACGGCATCGCCGCCGCCCTTGAACGGCACTTTGACCATATCGGCGCCGGTCCGGCCCCGCCACCAGTCCATGAACACCGACAGTGCATCGGACGGCACGGTGTAGCTCAGGGTGCCGGGCCTGGCTTTGGAGAGCGTCGCGAGTTCGTCGAGGGTTTTCACGCCGAGCGCGGTGCTGACCACCAGCATCTGGGTGTTGAAGAACGGATTGGTGATCGGCGCAAAACGCTCGGGATCGTAGGGCAGCTTCTTGTAAAGCCACTGGTTGTAGGTGAGCGTCGAACTCGGCAGGTTGCAGATGGTCGCGCCGTCGTTCGGCGCCTCCGCGCAGGCGCGCCCGCCGATATTCATGCCGCCGCCGGTGCGGTTCTCCACCACGACCGGGCGGCCGTAGCGGCGGTGATATTCGTCGCCGAGCACGCGCATAAACACATCCGCCGTGCCGCCGACGCCGGTGGCGACGATCACCCGCAGCGGCCGAGTGTCCTGCGCGGCAGCGGGGGCCGGTGGTAGGGCAAACGCGAAGGCCCCCAGCATCGCGGGGAGCAGCCGCATGCAATTGGCGATCATCGCACCATTCCTCACGCGGCCTTTTCATCCGCGACCGGCAGCTTCAAGAGCCGCGCCGCGTTGCGCCAAAACACGGCATCGCGCTGGGGCGGCGGCAGGGCGAGGTCCTCGATCAGCTTGATGGCGCGGGGTTTGAGCACCGTGAGCGGCGGCGCGTCGCTGCCGTAGAGCACATGGTCGGCGCCGACGGTGTCGAGCACCAGGCGCGCCGCCGGGGCGTGATAGGTGACGCTGTCGAAATACATTTTGCGCAGATAATGACTCGGCGGATGCTTGATTTTCATCGGCGCGTAGCTCCCTAAGAAAAACGCTTCGTCCTGCAGTTCGTACGCATAGTCGAGCCGGCCGATCACCTCGCAGATGCCGCCGCCGCCGTGGGAGCCGACGATTTTCGCGCGCGGAAAATCTTCAAGAATCCCGCGCACGATCAGGCGCGACAGCGCCAGGCACAAATCTGCCGGCCGGCCGACGCTGGAGGCGAGGCGATACTCCTTCATCCGCTCCTCGCCGAAGCCCACATGGGGCGGATGGATCATCACCGGAATGTCGAGGTCCTGCGCAAGTTCCCAGAATCCGCGCGCCTCGTCGTCATCCGGATAATGGCCCTTGTGGCTGGAATTGATCAGCACGCCCTTGAGGCCGAGTTGCCGGATCGCGCGCTCCAGTTCCTTCAGGTGTTCTGGGCTGCCGCACGGCGTCGCCATGGCGAGGCAATACAGCGTGCCCTTGTGGGTGTCTTGGATTTCGGCGGCGTAATCGCTCCACCGCGCGATGGCCTTGAGTTCGTCGGCCGCGGCTTTGCCGCGCAGATAGTGCGCAGCGTTGCTCACCACGCTGACGGCGAGGCCGGCCTGGTGATGCGCGGCGAGCACGTTTTCCACCGTCATCGGGCAGCGCCCGCCCCAGATCGGGCTCGCGGCCGCCTCCTCGGGCGGATACACATGGGTGTGCCATTCGATGATCACGTGCGCCCCTCCGCTGCGCCGGCGCGAGGGCCGGTCGGCTTATGACCATATCTGCTGCGCCGTTTCGGTGGAAGTTACCCGTCCGGACCGGTCCTGCGAGTCCGGCGCCGGCATCGCCACCCGCGATCTGGTGGCTTCGAAGGCCTCGGCCTCACCTATCGATCCATGGTTCGGTGCATGAACGGGGAAAACTCCGGATCGCGGCCGATGGCGCCAACGTCCCCGCGCGCTTGAAACCCAGTCTACGCCCGCCCCAGCACCAGCACCGCGTTGAGGCCGCCGAACGCGAACGAGTTCGACATGGCGTGGCGGATGGGCGCCTGCCGGGCCACGTTGGGGACAAAATCGAGCCCGCCGCAGTCCGGGTCCGGTTCCTCGAAATTCGCGGTCGGCGGAATCGTCTGATTCGCCACCGCCAGCGCGGTCGCGACCAGTTCGAGCGCGCCGGCGGCGCCGAGGCTATGGCCGAGCACGGCCTTGCTGGAGGATATCGCCAGGCGATCCGCGTGCGCCGCGAACACCCGGCGCAGCGCATCGGCCTCGGTCTTGTCGTTGAGCATGGTGCCGGTGCCATGGGCGTTCACATAGTCGATGCCGTCGGGCGGAAGGCTCGCATCCGCGAGTGCCCCCGCCATGGCCCGCGCTGCACCGGCCGCATCCGCCGCGACCAAATCACCCGCATCCGCGCTCATGCCGAACCCGCAGAGTTCCGCGTAGATGCGGGCGCCGCGCTTGACTGCATCGTCGCGCCGTTCCAGCACGAACATGGCGGCGCCTTCGCCGAGCACGATGCCGGAGCGGGTGCGCGAGAACGGCCGGCACGCATCCGCGGTCAACACCCGCAGGCCTTCCCAGCCCTTGATGGTGCCGACCGTGAGGCACGCCTCGGTCCCGCCCGTCATCGCGAACCGGATCTGTCCGCTGCGCAGCATGTGGAAGGCCTGCCCGATCGCGTGCGTCGCCGAAGCGCAGGCGCTGGTCACCGTCCAGGCCGGCCCCTTCAGCCCGAGGTCGATCGACACCTGGCTGCCGGCCGCACTGGCCATCAGGCGCGGCACCGTCAGCGGGTGGAGCCGCGTCGCGTTCTGGCCATAGAGCCGGTAATAGGAATCGTCGAGCGTATTTTGCCCGCCGGCCCCGTTGCCGATGATGGTCGCGGTTTCGAGAACATTTTCCTCGGTCAACGTAAGGCCGGAATCCCGCAACGCCGCGCGCGCCGCATAAACGGCGAACTGCGACATGCGATCGAGCTGGCCGGCAAATTTCGCCTCGAAATGCGCCGCGGGATCGAAATCGTCGATCTGCGCGGCGATGCGGGTGGAAAGCCGCTCGGTCGGCACGATGGTCAGCGCCCGCACGCCGCTGCGCGGCGCGATCAGCGCCGACCAGAACGGTGCGAGCGCGTGTCCGACCGGCGAGGCTAGCCCAATGCCGGTGATGACGACACGGTTCATTGCGCCGCCTTGGCGTCCACCAAGGCTTTGACCGAGCGGCAGATGTCGCCGACGGTCGCGAAGTTCGACAAATCGGTTTCGGCTTGCTTGCCGGCACTGCCGCCCTGGTTCATTTTCAGACTGATATCGATATTGAATTTTTCCTCGAGGGCGAAAACGATCTCGATCACATCGAGCGACTCGGCACCAACGTCGGCAAGCAGCCGGTCGTCGGTCAACTCCTCGACCGGCAGCTTCAGCTCCTTGGCGATCACATTCTTCACTTCATCGGCAACTTCCATCAGCGCTTTCCCTCCGAGCCGGCTCTCGCGTTCGATCTTTCCCGCATCGGCGTCATGGTACGCCATGGGCGGTTGAAGTCCCTGTGGATACAGGTGCAGCGAAGCGACGGCCGCGAGCGCTTGACCCGTGGGGGCTTCTTCGTGCGGATGAGGCCTGATTCGCCATCGGCCCTGTCCCTGCCACTATGCGACATTTCCACGAAGCCACCAATGCTCAAAGAAGCCACCAATGCTCAAAACGGCGTTCAGATCGTCGGCGGGGCCGGCGGAGACAGCAGGGGCCGTTCCGGCGATTCCGATGCACCGCAGCCACCCCACGTCGTCGTTATGCTGGGCGGAACCCGAATGGCACCCGATCCACGGCATTCGCGTCGCCGGCTTCGGGCGGAAGCTCCGTCAGCAATTCGACCGACACCAGGGTCTCCGGCGAATCCCGCCCTGGCTCGAACAGCCGCCGCCATTCCGCGTTGGCGGACTCGAAGGCGGTGCGCGCCCCGTAGGCCGCCATGTCGGCATATTCGATCATCAGGATCACGGCATGTCCCGGCCCCGGCACGGTCGAGCGGAACATCCGGATCGACGTCGGCATGGCATCGCTGGCGAACTTCGGATCGGCCGCTTGCGCGAGCTTCTGCATGAAATCCGCGAGCCTCCCCGGCTTGATGTCGTATTTGAAGACCGCGATCACGGGCATTGAAGCGCCACCCACCGAGGATTCATGTTAAGCGATGCGCGTTGCATAGAGAGCAATTCTTCTAATCTTTCACCATCATTGAGCCCCTCAATCGCGTTCGCAGCGCACCGTGAGGCGGGTCTTGGTGGTGGAAGCGATCAGGTTGACGATCGTCCTTCGGCTGGTCAGCGGCGTTCCGGCTCATTGGTACGACATGAATTCCAAGAGCGACCCGTCGGGGTCGCGGAAATAGACGCTCGTGCCTTCCCCCCTGGCGCCGTTGCGCTTCACCGGCCCGAGTTCGACCGCGACCCCATGGCGCGCCAGATGCGCCACGGCATCGGCGATCGGCCCCTTCCATTCAAAGCAGATATCGCTGTTGCCGGGCTGGACCGGAAGCCGCGCAACGATCATGCCGCTCATGCCCGGCCCGTGCAGGTTCAGCTGGGTGTCGCCGAAGCGATACGCAAAGAACGCACCGCGCGGCACCACCTCGGCACCGAGAACATCACGATAGAACGCGTTGGAGCGCTCCCAATCGGAGACATGGACCACGCAATGGTCGAACTTGATCGGCAGCGTCATGCGCATTCTCCGCGGCGGGCGTCACCCAAATCTATCCCTTGAGGCGCATCAGCCGGCTTTTTTCACGGTTCCAGTCGCGCTTTTTCTCGGTCTCGCGCTTGTCGTGCAGCTTCTTGCCGCGGCCGATCGCAATGTCGATCTTGGCGCGGCCCTTTTCGTTGAAAAATAGCCGCAGCGGCACGATCGTCATGCCCTCGCGCTCGACCGCGATGGCGAATTTGTGAATCTGGCGCTTGTGCAGCAGCAGCTTGCGCGGGCGCTTTGGCGAGTGGTTGAAGACGTTCGCCTGCAGGTATTCAGGGATGTTGGCATTGACGAGCCAGATTTCCCCGCCCTTGGCATCCGCATAGGATTCCGCGATGGTGGCGCGGCCGTTGCGCAGCGACTTCACCTCGGTGCCGGTCAGCGCAATGCCGGCCTCGACCACTTCGCCGATCTCGTAGTTGAAGCGGGCCTTGCGATTATCGGCCACCACCTTGTGGGGCCGTTCTTTTTTTTCCGCCATTGTCGATCCTGTCGGTTGGGCGGGTGCGCCCTGCCGATCCTACGCCATTTAGAGAGCACAGCGCGCGCGCACAAGCCCGCGGCCGCAGAGCGGTGTAACGGCAAGGCTCACGGGCTGCTGCCAGCATAAGTCAACGCGCCGCCTTGCGCCGCAAGGCGGCGCACCCTATTGCGAGTCATGCCGGTCCCGGCATCCGGCCTTGGAGCTATCATTGATGGACGAGGTTCCGTTCTGGCGGCGCAAGAGCCTTGCGGACATGACCGCCGACGAGTGGGAAAGCGTGTGCGACGGCTGCGGCCGGTGCTGCCTCAACAAGCTTGAGGATATCGACACCGGACGCGTCTACTATACGGACGTCGGCTGCCGTTTGCTCGACGGCACCGCTTGCCGCTGCAAGGACTATGACCACCGCAGCCAGCAAGTCGCCGATTGCGTGCGGCTTGCGCCGGAGAATGTGGCGACCATCAAATGGCTGCCGCCGACCTGCGGCTACCGGCTGCTGGCCCATGGACGCGAACTGTATTGGTGGCATCCGCTGGTGTCCGGAGATCCGGACACCGTGCATGCCGCCGGCATCTCGGTGCGCGGCCGCGTCGCACTGTCGGAAGACGATATCGCGGACCAGGACTACGAGGATCGCATCGTTTCGTGGCCCACGCGCGTACCGGCGCGCGGCCGGCGGCGGGGGTGAGCATGCCCTCCCGCCGTCGTGTGCCTCATTTGCTGACCGGCTTGAAGTAGCGCAGGTCCGGCGGTGCCTGATCCTTCTTGGCCGGCATCAGCATGCCGTCGCCGCTCAGGAAATAGCTTTGGTCCCCGATGACGACCTGGTTGTTGCCCTCGGTACAGGAATAGAGGGGGAAGTACGGCCGCGGGTTGGGGTCGCGCCGGTAGGTCTTGTCGGTGCTCCATGGCCGCGTCAGCGCGTGGTCGAACACGGTGATTTCGTCGTGGAGGACGTTCGGATCCTTGGCGTCGAGGTGGAACCGTTCCTTGAAGGTCGATTCGTTGTCGAAATGTAGCGGCAGGCCGGTGGCGTCATAGGCGCGGGGGCCCTTGAACGGGCCGCGGGTCTCGACCTCCAGCACGTCGTAGCGACCGTCGCCGTCGGTGTCGAGCCACTTGCCGAGCGAATAGCCTTGATAGGACGGCTCCAGATCGGTCGGCCAGTCGCGGCCGTCGGTGAAGATGCGGCGCAGGTCGGTGCCGATCAGGATGTAGGTGGTTTCCGGCGTGATGACATATTCCTGGATCGGCGAGGCCATCATGGTCGGCATGCCGCCGGGCAGGCATTTGGCATGGCCGATGAAATTGCCTTGTCCGCCGAGCGCCTGGTCGGCCATGCTGGCCTCGTGAATCTTCTGATATTCCGGCGTCAGCGGCGCCTGCTGCGCCGGACCGAACGCCTTCTCCGGAACGAACTTGATGGTCTGGCCGCCGAACCGCGGGGTATAGGTGTTCCACTGGCCCTTCCAGTTGGGATATTTGCCGTCTTCAGCCCGGACGTTCGCCGCCGTGAGCACCGAGCCCAGCAGCAGCGCTGTTAAGATGCGAACCACCACGTCATTCCTCCATCTGCAGTTGTGATCGTTACTGACGCGACTTACGCCCATAAGGCAGTATGCACGAAGCAGAGCGCCAATACCCCCGAACAGCTCATTACACGCCGGCCGTCCCTACGACCGAGCGAATATCCATCCTCACCGTTGCGGCAAAGCCTTCACACGCCAGGCTATCACCAAGACAGGACGTGGGGAAGCGGCCGGATTTGCATGGTTGAACCCGTCCGCAACATGCGGCCGCGCGCGGCGGGCAAGGGCAGGACGGGAGACGAATATCGTGATGCCAGGTGGAATACGAGGTCCGCGCCTTGCCCGGCAGTCCATTGGCACGCGCCTAGCAAGATTCGCGATCCGCCAGGAGGGAATGGTCCAGCATCGACACCATTGATTGGAAAGAGCTTACTTCCATCATTAAATTAGACGCAATCGCAACGGAGTTCCATTTCCTGGCGAGACTTCAAGGGGTCCTATCTTCGGAATAGTAATAAGCAAAAAAGGCTGTGGCCGGAGCATTGCCCCGGCCACGCCAAGCATTTGACTCTCTCGCAGAACAATTGCAGTTACTTGCCGTTGTTGCCGGGAGCAGCAGCCGAAGAGCTGGCAGAGCTGTTTGCCCTGTTGGCATTGCCAAAGGCACCGTTCGAGGATTGTCCGGTGTTTTCTTTGGCGGATTTTCCGGAGTTTCCGTTCGACACTTCCGTCACTGACAGGAAGGAATCGGGATTGATGATCATCATGACATTATGACCATCTTTGTCCTTCGCCCTGACAAGGAAAAACTCCGGCATGACATTCACGTCGGTATAGCCAGCCTTGGCCAAGTCGCCCCGCACCTGCCGAGCAATGCTCTGCTGGTTTTGGTTTCCCGATTTCTGGTTTTGAGCTCCGGCTTTGTCTTGGTTTTGAGCCTGGGCCGGCTGGTTCCCGTGATCGGTAGGATTTTGAGCAGCCGCCGGTCCGATCAGAAGAGCGGTGATGCCGAGGATATAGGATAGAGCCTTCATAAGGCGTTCCTTCTTTTGACAACCCCTTTGTAAAACCAACATTACATGTTATGGTTCCAATTTCGTTTCGGTATTAAATATAATTTAACCCCCGGCTCGGTTTTTTGTCGGGCCACCCCCGAGGCTCGCGGGTGGCCCGAGGACCCGGCCTTGCACTTATCGGTTTTGACCGCCGATATTGCCGTCGGTCCGCGATGAAGTCCGCCCGATGGTATCATGCATTGTGAGACCAAAATCGGCGGGCTTCAACCCCAGGGCCGTCAATGTCGTTGCATCGACATTGCCGTGCGTTGAGGCGATGCTCATCGATTTCTGAAATGCCATGATGGCGCTTTCGGTTTCCGGACCCCATTTCCCGTCAACCCGCCCCGCGTTGTCGCCTTTTTGATTCAGAGCCCGTTGAATTTCCTCGACTTGCCCGGTGCTTAACTGATGCACCGAAACCTCGTTGATTGCCGGGATGGCTGGTGACGGGGCCCCCGCCTTAGCCGACGGTCCGCCGTCCGGCGTGGAACGTGACGCCGGGGATTGCCCCGGGTTCGATGTGGCCTGTGTATTTGATATTCCAGGCCGGGTCTGGTCACGAGCGGCATTGTTGCCGGATTGCTGAGCCAGCGCCGGCACACACATGATCACCGCAGCGGTGATGGCTAGTTTCATTCTCATGTCGGGTCTCCTGCTTCGATACAATCGAACGCCGCAGAACGGCCGACGTTCCGAGGCGGCAGCAGGTCTTCTGCGCCCAATGGTCACAGGAAACGGCGGCAGTATTTGCCGCTCCGCGCCAATGCGGACCCAGGAAGGAAAAATTAAAAATCCGGCTTGTCGGCCACCGGGATATGGTAGTCGAACATCATCGTATTGTTCTCGGCGCAGACTTCCTCATAGCCCTCCACCCGCTGCACGCGACGGAAATGATACGCCGCGGTCCACGGCGCGTTGAAGGTGTCGGGGTCATCGACCGTGATCATCACTTCGAGCCGGCCGTCGGCAAGCAATTTCCAGCGCTCGACCACATGCAGCTTCTCGCTGTGCGGCGTGTAGAAATTGTCCACGTAGGTTTTGTCGTTGAGCCCGATGGTGTTCAACCACCAGCGTATCGCCTTCGTAATGGCCGACCGACTCGCCATACCAAGATGGCTTCGGTGCCTCCGAATGCGGCACGTTGAGATGGATGCGCCGGATTTGCGCATCGCCCGAGAACACCATCAGCACCTGCTTCGGCGCCTGGACGAAATACATCGGCTCGACCACGGGAAACAGCATGAAGGCCGGCACGCCGGCCGCCTTGCAGCTTGATCGCGGCGTAAAGCCGATCCCGCCGGCCAGCACGCGCTCGTTCTCGCGCTTCATGACCTCCTTGGCCCACGGTTTTACATTGGGATTGCTGAGATCGCCGATGCGAAAGGTGGGCTGGACATTCCGGCGCCGGGCCTCGAGATTGTTGATGTAGGGGTGGGCCGGATCGGCGGTCGTCGGCCCCGGCAGGCCAGGTACGGCTACGAAGTCGGGCTCGATCTCGACCCAGCCGGTGAGGCCGGAGGAGAAGTCCGGGGGCGCCTTGTTCTGCGCCTGTGCGGCGCTCGCCATAGCAACGATGCCTCCCAGCAGGACGACCGCAATCCGCGCGATAACGCGTGTTCCGGAACTCAATTGTGGCATCGTTGTCTCCATCCCCTAAGCGTGCAACCGATCCGAGAGAACTTTATCGATGGAATCAGGCTCCGCGGCACGCCAGGCACGTCCGTATCGACCGTTTCGGCGAGCTTTCGCTTAAGGTTAGCATGCGGCCGGCCGGTGGCAATACCGTTCCAGTGTCTGCGGCGAATTGGCCCGGGGAACCGATGACCAGCCCCTGTATCGATCGATCGGCGACGCTGTGTTGCTGCGGCCGATAAACTGCTAGGATGGGCGACTTTACAGGCATCGCTGCCATCCAGGGAGGCAAATCAATGCGTGCCGCACGATATGTCCTGAAGCGGAGCTTGGCCGCCGTGGGGCTGGCTGCACTGGGGCTCGCCGCTGTGCTGTTCGCAGAGCAGGACGCATCCCAGGCAGCGGAAAAATATCCGATCCGCCCGGTGCGGTTCATCTCGGGGTTTCCGGCCGGTGGTGCGGTCGATGTCACGACCCGGGTTTTGGCGGATTGGCTGTCGGCCGATCTCGGCCAGCAATTCGTAGTCGAGAATCGCGGCGGCATGGGGGGCAATCTCGGGGTCATGGCGATGCTTGCCGCTCCCGCGGATGGCTACACCATCATCCTGGACGCACCCAACAATGCCATCAGCGCCACCCTCTACAAAAAGCTGCCGTTCGACTTCATGCGCGACACGGTTCCGGTCGCCGGCGTCATGCGGCTCACCAACATCATGGTGGTGCCGGCCTCGCTGCCGGTCAAAACCGTGGCCGACTTCATCGCACTCGCCAAGGCGAGCCCCGGCAAGCTCAGCTTCGCGTCCTCCGGCAACGGCACCTCGGTGCACATGTCGGGCGAGTTGTTCAAGGCCATGACCGGTGTCGATATCGTTCATGTACCATATCGGGGTTCCTCTGGGGCCTACCCGGATCTGCTGACCGGCAAGGTTCATGTGCTGTTCGACAATCTGCCGGGCGCGATCGAATTCGTCCGCGGCGGCCAGTTGCGCGCGCTCGGCGTGACGGTAGGGCAGCGTTGGCCGGCGCTTCCCGACGTACCGACGATCGGCGAGACCGTTCCGGGCTACGAGGCGAGCGTGTGGTACGGCATCTCGGCCGCCAAGGGCACGCCGCCGGAGGTGGTGGAGATTCTGAGCCGGTCGGTCGCTGCCGGCCTCGCCAATCCGAAATTGCAGGCAAAGCTTGCCGATCTCGGCGGCATTCCGATGCCGATGTCGCCGGCGGAATTCGGCAAATTCATCGCCGCGGAAACCGAGAAATGGGCCAAAGTGGTGAAATTCGCGAATATTTCGGTGGAGTGATTTATTTCAGTTGGAGGGCCGATGCGACTCAGGTGTCAATTGGTGCCACCCCAAATGGCATAGGGGGATCATTTGCGTAGATTTCCATCATCCGATTCGTTAGCCGTCGCCGCCGCGACGGATGCAACCTGTGGTCGTCGTGAGTTATTTTCGGTGGGGGCCGCCGAGCCTCCCGGTCCAGGTCGCCGTCGAAGCGGTTCAAAACCAGCCGCACCAAAAGATCCCACCACCAGTCGGACGCTGGCATAAATGAACAAGGCGGCGGACGTCGAAAGTATAATTAATGCAATAACCTAACGCTATAGAATATAAATTCGGAAAACAATTTCGCGAACGTCAGAAGAAAGCACGATATTGAGATTTCGGAAACCGGGACAGCAATGCCAGACATCTTATTCTTGATAAGACGATCGAACCAGTTCATCAATGAAGGGTCTAAATTGTCAGTGCCCTTCGGCATTGATTTCACTATCCATTTCTTCGCCTCGTATCAGCACCATTGCGACAATAATTGTCCCTACGGCCAAAGCCGCCGTTCCCAAAAGCTGAAGTGCGTACGAAGAGGGCGGATTTTCAGTCGCGGTTCCAAAAAACCGAAGAATGTAAGACGAGAGCCGCAGCGCATACGAAGAGTGAAGGATGGCCGTGGTCCAGACTGTGGCCCCCACGCACGCAATCGTTGCACCGATGACACACCATCGACGCAGGGCGCGCGATGAGGCGATGGGCCGCCGTTGGTCGCGGGAGCCATCGCCGGCGACTAACGCTTGAGTATCGACACGATGCTCTCCCGACAGCTGAACCGCCATCGATTCCAACGACTCTATCGCTTCTGGGGTAAACAGGTGTGCACCGCCAGAGGTTATCGCCGCGATAAATTCCCGCAACGACGTTTCAGTGATCATCGGATCGCGTACCAGCGGCGGCGCATCAGAGACACTGACGGCACCCTCGCCGAAGTGCCGACGGATTTTGTCAAGCGCGACTGTCATCGATTCGACCGCGTCGCGTAGCCTTTGGGTATCTTCAAGCCGATCGGCATCGCGCGCGACCTCGCGCAGCTTGCGCTCAAGTCCCACCAATTCTTCGCCAGGTGCAAAGTGGTCCAGAGCCATGGCGGTCACCCTTGCGCCGATTGGGACACAATCGGCATGTTACATCGATATTTCGACGCCGGAGGGTTGGCAACGGTTGTTCCGTTGTTCCAAGAACAGTCGCACCGGGGCGCCCGCGAGAACCACGGGAATGTTGGCGGGCACATCGCGTGGAGCGCGCCTTCGTCCGCCCTACGGTGATGCCGTCTCACTGCCTTGGTTCCTGTGCTATGACATGCGTCGATCAAACGGTTGCAACGAATCAACCATTATGGAGTCTGCATGCGCTGCGCCGGAAACCTGCCCCTGAGCCGCCGCGGCCTCCTGGCCGGGGCTGCTTTGACCCTTACCGCATCGCGCCTTGCCGGAGCACAACCGGCGCCGGCCCTGCTGAAACCGCGCCTGGCGCGCGAGCGCCTCGAGGCGGCGCTTTCCCGCATCTTCGATACCGGCGGCGAGGGCAGCCGTGCCTGCATCACGGTCTATGGGCAGACCGCGCGCAGCGCCGCAGATGCCGCCGATGCGCGTGCGCAGGCCGGCATTGCGCTCGGGCCCCTTGATGGCACGATCGTCTCCATCAAGGATTTGTTCGACGTGGCGGGCGAAGCCACCCGGGCCGGCTCGGCAGTGCTGGCCGATGCGGCGCCGGCCACCGCGGACGCGGCGGTGGTGCGGCGGCTGCGCGCCGCCGGCTCATGCATCATCGCCAAGACCAACATGGCGGAATTCGCCTTTACCGGTCTCGGCCTCAATCCGCATTTCGGCACCCCCGGCAATCCGGCCGACCGTGCCCGCATTCCGGGCGGTTCATCCTCGGGCGCCGCGGTCGCTGTCGCGGACCAGATGTGCGAGATCGGGATCGGCTCGGACACCGGCGGCTCGGTGCGTCTTCCGGCGGCGCTGTGCGGCGTCGTCGGCTTCAAGCCGTCGCGCCAGCGGGTGCCGACCGCGGGTGCGTTTCCGCTCTCCTATACGTTCGACTCGATCGGTCCGCTGGCCCGCACGGTCGCGGCCTGCGCCGCGGCCGACGCGGTGATGGCCGGCGAGGAAGTCGGGGCGATCGAGCCGGCGCCGCTGGCGGGTTTGCGGATCGGCATCGCCCAGGGCCTGCCGCTGCGCGGCCTCGACGCGGCCGTGTCCGAGCGCCTGTTCGAGGCGGTCAACACCCTCGGCCGTGCCGACGTGCTGCTGTCGCCGGAACTGTTTCCGCAATTCGACGATATGGCGCGGGCGAACCAGCGGGGCAGTCTCGTCGTCGCGGAGGCCTACGCGATCCACCGCCAGCGGCTGGCGACGCGCGGCGCCGAATATGATCCGTTTGTGCGCGAACGCATCGAGCGCGGGCGCGACATCGCGGCGGCCGACTATATCGCCCTGATGCATGACCGTGCCGCCATGGTGCGGGCGATGGATGCGCGGCTCGCCGATCTCGACGCCATCCTGCTGCCCACCTGCGCGATCGTGGCGCCGACCATCGCGGAGTGCCAGAACCCCGAAGTTGCGCTGAACCGCAACCAGATCGTGCTGCGCAACGCCGCGATCGCGAATTTCTTCGACCTGTGCGCCATCTCGCTGCCGCTGCCGCGCGGTGACGGCCTCCCCGTAGGGCTGATGCTGGCCGCCCGCAACGGTCAGGATCGCCGGCTGTTGCGCATTGCGACCGCGATCGAGAAACTGTTCGCCGCTTGAGGTGGTCGCGCAGAGCGCCGTGGGCCGGAGCGGTTGCACCGCCATGATCATCGCCATCGACGGGCCGGCGGGATCCGGCAAGGGTACGCTCGGCAAGCGGCTCGCGGCTCACTATGGGCTGCGGCATTTGGATACGGGGTTGCTTTACCGGGCGGTAGCGCAAGCGGTGCTGCAAGCCGGGCGGGCACTCGATGACGTCGCGTACGCGGCCGCAGCGGCGCGCGCGCTTGATCCGACGCAGTTCGATGAACTCGTGCTGAAAAGCCACGCCGCCGGCGAGGCGGCCTCGATCGTTTCCGCTATTCCGGAGGTTCGCACGGCCCTATTGCGGCTGCAACGCGATTTCGCGGCGGTTCCTCCCGGCGCCGTGCTCGACGGCCGCGATATCGGGACGGTCATCTGCCCCGATGCGGATGTGAAAATTTATGTCACTGCTACGCCTGAAGTGCGGGCGCGGCGGCGCGCCGCCGAAATCCGCAGCCACGGCGAGGCCGCCGACGAATCCGCCATTCTCGCCGATATCCGGCGGCGCGACGAACGCGATTCCGGCCGTGCCGCCGCGCCGCTGCAGGTTGCATCCGACGCTCACATTTTGGACACCTCCACGCTGGATATCGATTCCGCCGTGAGCGCGGCTATCGCAATCGTCGAGAGGGCGCGTGGGAAGGCGATGTACCCGGCCGGCCAACACTCCCCGTTCCCCTCATAGGGTTTCTCGATGTCCGACGATTTCGCGGAGCAAAATCCGCCGGCGCTACGCCGGATCCGGCTGGACACCCTGGTCCGGCTGCGGTGGCTCGCGGTGCTCGGCCAGACCGCCGCCGTGCTGGTCGTCTACGACGGGTTCGATTTCGAGGTGCCGTTCTGGGCCTGCCTGGCGGTGATCGCGGTCTATGCCGTGCTGAACGTTGCACTGCGGCTGCGCTTCCGCTGGAACCAGCGCCTCGAACCGCATCAGGCGGCGCGGCTGCTGGCGCTCGACATCGTCGAGCTTGCGGTATTGCTCTTTCTCACCGGCGGCCTGCAGAATCCGTTTTCCTTCCTGCTGGCGGGTCCGGTCTTGATTTCCGCCGCCGCGCTGCCGAAGCGGATGACGTTGATGCTGTGCGGGCTCGTCTTCGTCTGTGCCACGGTGCTGGTGCAATTCTATTATCCGCTGCCGTGGCCCGATGAGGACCCGCTCGAACTGCCACGGCTGTACATGATCGGCGTGTGGCTCTCGCTCATGCTGGCGATCGGCTACATCAGCATTTATGCATGGCAGATTATCGAGGAAGGACGCCAGCTCACGGATGCCTTGGCGGCGACCGAGCTGGTGCTCACGCGCGAACATTACTTGTCGCAACTGGACGGCCTCGCGGCCGCGGCGGCCCATGAGCTCGGAACGCCGCTGTCGACAATTTTGGTGGTCAGCCGCGAGTTGGAGCGCGACGCCGAACCCAATTCGCGATTTGCCGACGACATTCGTCTCCTGCGGGAGCAAGCCCAGCGCTGCCGCGTCATTCTCGGCAAACTCACCGAATTGCCGGCACCGGGCGAGCCGTTCGAGCGGATGAAACTGTCGGCATTGATCGAAGAGGTGGTGGCTCCGAATCGTGATGCCGGTGTCGATATCGCGGTGGACATCGCCAAGGACGATGCGACCGAGCCGGTCGGCGCGCGCAATCCGGCGGTGCTGTATGGTCTCGGGAACATCCTTGAAAATGCGGTCGATTTCGCCCGCGAGCGGGTGCAAGTCACGGCAAAATGGGACAGTGACCGGGTCACGATCGTCATCAGCGATGACGGCTCCGGGTTCCCGCCGGAAATCATCGACCGCATGGGTGAGCCGTATGTCACCAGCGAGCGCGGCCGACGCATGCGCGGCCGGGAAATGCCGGGGCTTGGGCTCGGCTTCTTCATTGCAAAAACCCTGCTGTCCCGGTCGGGTGCCAAAATATCCCTTGAAAATAAACGGTTCCCGCAGCGCGGCGCGATCGTTCGGGTGCGCTGGAAACGTGCCGATTTCGTGCGACCGCTGGCGGAAAGCACCCCACCGGCAGACGGTCACAAAATGGATGATACCCCTCTTGCCGAAATTCGCTGAAGGAATACCTTCCCATGCGCATGGGCAAGGGCTTTGGGGCGATCATTGACTGAGGTAGGACCTAGCATGACGGACAACCTCATCGCCGCGATCCCGGGCGAACGCACGCTGCTGATCGTGGAGGACGACAAGTCGTTCATCCAGCGCTTGGCCAAGGCCATGGAAAGCCGCGGCTTCATCGTCACCACCGCCGAAACCGTCGCCGACGGGCTGGTCCAGGTCGATACATCGCCCCCGGCCTTCGCGGTGGTCGATATGCGGCTCGGCGATGGGAGCGGGCTCGACGTAATTTCGGCGCTCAAACAGCGGCGCCCCGATGCCCGCGGCATCGTGCTGACCGGCTACGGCAACATCGCGACCGCCGTGACCGCCGTCAAGCTCGGTGCCGTAGACTATATGTCAAAGCCGGCGGACGCCGACGACGTTGCGGCCGCGCTGCTGGCGCTCGACGGCCACAAGGCCGCACCGCCGGCCAACCCGATGTCGGCCGACCGCGTGCGCTGGGAGCACATTCAGCGCATTTATGAGCTATGCGGGCGCAACGTGTCCGAGACGGCGCGGCGTCTCAACATGCATCGGCGCACGCTGCAGCGGATTTTGGCGAAGCGCGCTCCCAAATAAACAGGCCAAGCGCTCGCACCCACTGATCGGGCGGGCGGGGGAACCCGAAGGCGATGCGATGAAATTACCCTCCCGCATGATCGATCTGTCGTCTCCACTCGACAATGACACGGTGCTCGATCCGCCGTTCATGCGGCCGCAAATCGAATACCACACGCACACCGACACCGCCCCGATGGTGACCGACCTATTTCCGGGCTTGCGGCGGGAAGATTTGCCGGATGGCGAAGGCTGGGCGGTCGAGACCGTGCGGCTCACCACCCACAATGGCACCCACATGGACGCGCCGGCGCATTTTCATTCGACAACGATCGACGGCAAACCGATGGTGACGATCGACGAGGTGCCGCTCGACTGGTTTTTGCGGCCCGGCATCAAGCTCGATTTTCGTCATGTCGCCGATGGCCATGTCGTCACCGCCGCCGAGGTAGAGGCGGAGCTGGCGCGGATCGAACATACGCTGCAGCCGCTCGACATCGTGCTGGTCAATACCCGCGCCGGCGGCTGCATCGGCACTGCGGATTATCTCACCGCCGGTTGCGGCATGGGCCGGGAGGCGACGCTCTACCTCACCTCACGCGGCGTGCGCGTCGCCGGTATCGACGCCTGGGGCTGGGATGCCCCCTTTGCGCACATGCGGCGCCGCTGGCTGGAAACCCGCGACCCGTCGATTATTTGGGAGGGACACAAGGCCGGGCGCGAAATTCCCTATTGCCACATGGAAAAGCTTTGCAATCTGGAACAATTACCGCCGCACGGCTTCACGGTTGCCTGCTTCCCGCACAAAGTGAAAGGTGGCTCGGCCGGATGGATTCGCGCCGTCGCGCTGTTCGACTAGTCCCGTTACGCCTCGATCCGCGCAAGGGCGCGCGGCCGCGCCGATTCGCCGGAGCGGCCAGGGTCCGGTGCCACGCGGCTCCGGCGCGGCTTCACCAAGCGGGCGCACACGAAATTGAGCGCGGTGACCGCTAGTCCCGCGGCCAGCACCAGCCAGCCGGGGCGGATCATGTCGAAATCGACATCGAAATCCAGATTGGCTTTGAGGACGAGCAGCGGCGACACGCCGAAGGTGATCGCGATGCCGATCGCTTCGGCCAAAAATGTGAGCGCGGCCACCGCCACGCTGAGGCCGGCGAGCGCCGCCGTCGATAGTTCGCCCCGCACCTTCCAAAGCTTGACGACGATTCGGTACCCGATCAGCCAGGTGAAGATTCCGGCCGTAAAGGTCGGTACGCTGACATCCGCCTTGGTCTGCTGGAAGTAGTGCACCAGGGCCAAGATGCCGATGCCGTACACGGCGTAATGCAGACGCTGCCAGCGCAGCGCGCCGAGGCGGCGAACCATGCCGTCGGTCGAGGTCGCCGCCAGAACCGCCAAGCCCATAAGCGCGGTGAAGCCGACGACCAGATAGTAGCGCTGCACGATCTCGCTCGCCACCTTGGCAAGGTCGAAACCTTGGTCGGTGATATAAAGCCCGATATGGGCAACGCCGTAGAGGAAAGCGCCGACGCCCAGCATGCGCCGCACATCGATCAGCTGGCCGAATCGGGTGATGCGCCGCAGCGGCGTGATGGCAAGCGTCAGAAGGATAAACATCAGCATCCAGAAACCGGCGCGGTGGATCACGTCGTTGACCGGCCGCGCGCCATGGATGATGGCGTCGTAATTCCACAGCACAAGAGCCACCGGGGTTAACAGCAGCGCCAGCGCCGCCACCCGCAGCCAGGACAGACGACCCCGGCGATCCCGCCAAATCTGCATTTTCCTCAGCATGGCGCGCCTCTACCATCTTTCGCCAAGATTTGCCATTCACGATGGCGCGGGCGAAGCGCCGAACCGGATGACGCGGTTGTGAGGGCAATGGGATGCAGACGACAAGGCCGGGCGCCGTCAGCAGCAATATGCGATCACTCCGGGAATTTGCAATCGGGATGGTTTGCCGCGTTTGCGGCGTCCGCCGGCCGGCGCGTTGGCCGGTATCGCGTTGGCCGCCGCGCTCGGGGGCTGCGGCGCCGACCGTCTGGCCGAGCAGCGCGAGATGCGCGACGCGCGCATCAATGTCGCACCCGCCAATTACCGGGCTGAACTTCCGGCCGCGCTACGTGCCTACCTGGCCGATCCGACCAATATCCGCGATGCCTATGTCTCCGAACCGGAGCTCAAGACGCTTGCCCCGCAAAAACGTTACGTCTCCTGCCTGCGCTTCAACGCCAAGAACAGCGAAGGCCGCTATGTGGGTGATAGGGAATTGCTGGCGGTCTTCGTGTCCGGCCGGTTTGACCAATTCATCGACGTAACGGCCCCGTCGGTCGCAGAACCCTCCAGCCAATTGGTGATGTTTCGGCAGTGGTGCGCGCAGGCCGACTATAAGCGGTTCGCCGAACTGGAGACGCTCACCCGGTGAACCGGGCGAGCGAGAAGCGCGAAATATCGTGGTCCGTCCCTCCCCGATGGCGAGATCGGCAAGGATTTCCCCGATCACCGGGGCGAACTTGAAGCCATGGCCGGAGCACGGCGAGGCGACGATGATCCGAGGCCAGTCGGGCAGGCGATCGAGGATGAAATCGCCGTCCGGCGTCATCGTATAGAGGCAGGTGCGGGCGGCGCGGAGGTCGCCGTCGGCGCCCGGCAGATGCGCCGCGATCCCCGCGCGGATCAACGCCACGTCGGCCGCCGAAACGCTCCGGTCGCAATGGTCGGGATCGACGGTTTCGTCGGCGTGGTGGTGCTTCGCCACTTTGATACCGTCCTGGTCGGCCGGAAATCCGTAGAAAATGCCGTCCGGGTTCTGCAGCAGAAACACCGGAAAACCCCCCGCCGACGATAGCATTATGCGGGCTGCATCGGCCGGCGCGAACCAGCCCAGCACTTGGCGGGTAACCCGGATCGGAACCTTGATCCGCGGCAGCAGCCCCGTGAGCCACGGCCCTGCCGCCACGATTGCGGTGCCGGCGCCGATAGCTCCCCGCGCGGTTTTTACCAGCACGCCGTCGCGCGCCGGTTCGACCGCGGCCACAGGTTCGTCGAAGCGCAGTTCGGCGCCGGCATCGCGGGCGATTTGCTGCAGTGCCGCGACGGTTGCCTCGGCCCGTACGAAACCGCCATCGGGCTGGAACACGCCGATGAAATCCGGCGGCACGCGGAATGCCGGAAACCGCCGCATCAGGCTTTGCGCTTCCAGAATCTCATGCGGCACACCGTGCAGCCGCAATGCATGCAGCGTACCGGCGACCAGTTCGCTCTCCGGATGGCCCATTTCGAGAATCCCGGTCACGGACAGCAGCCTCTCTCCCGACCGCGCCTCGAGATCCCGCCACAGCGGATAGGCGGCGTGCAGCAGCGGCACATAGGACGGATGTTCGAAATAGCCGAGCCGGATGACCCGCGTCGCCCCGTGCGAAGAGCCACGATCATGGAGCGCGGCAAACCGCTCGATTCCGACAACACGCCGGCCCCGCCGGGCGAGCGCCGCGGCCGCAGCGCTGCCCATGACGCCGAGGCCGATGATGGCGATATCGAAGCAGGACATCGGGAGTTACTTTTTAGGGCCGCAATTATACCGTGAAAATTGAACAGCTCGCGTTTTGGGGGCCGGCGGCTGCTTATCGAAGTCCGCCATATGGCGTATCACGCGGAAGTTCGTGGAAGGCCTCGTCCAGGTTGCCCCGCGGCAGCGCTGAGCGCTGCGGTCGAGCATATGATCGGCAAAGCTGATCGCCCTGTAAGGGTGCCCACTGCCGGTCGCCGCGTTCCGGTTCGCGGCAAAACCGCAATGACATCATAATGCCTGTTGACCCGGAAATTGCCCTTTGTAGGCGCGATCAGGCATCCCAAGTGTCTGCTCAAAAACCAATTGGCAAATTCGCATTCCAGAGCGAAGACAAATTGGAAGAGGGCCATGATTAACCATTTCAAGTTGTATAGGCGCCCGAAACCCGGTGTGGATAATTGGTGCGGTCACATGAATGCCTAATCCTACGCGTGCCAATGAGCTTTTACCCTCAACTCGTGCAGCCAATCGACAGTGATCCTTGAGATCAATCGTTTCGACCGTCCATCCGAGCATCAATATTCCCGGGCTAAGTCGAAACCGGTATCGTCGTTAATCTCAACGCGTGATGTTAGTCTGCCGATCAGTTCGATTGCATTGAATCCGGGAGTGGCAGGATCGATCACTTCCTTCATTCCAATGGGCCGTTGATTGAAAATCCGAAGAACAGGACTGAGCGTGAGGTCAACGGTCGTCGACGAATACGCCTCCGGCGCCGGTCGCGGTGTCATATCGAACAGGCCGGCCGCCAATGAATTGCGTATTTCTCGGTCGGTGAGGATCACCCCGGCACTCCCTCGGAGTTTTCAAGTTCTTGACCCGCAACCCACACGCGCCATGAACCATGCATGGTTTCGCGCGGAAGTTCCACCAGAAAGTAATCGTCTTCGCGGCCGACCGGCCAACCGATGCTGACGGTTTGGTTCGGAAAAATGACGGTTGGGTCAACCACCATCGAAACCGGTCCGCTCTTGGTCTGAACGGAAACCACCGTCTCACTGGGATGCAGCCCCTCTCCCATTCTTGCAACTTTCAATCGCATGGTCATTTGTCTCTCCAATGGTGCGAACCGCGTCCCACGCTGCACCATCCACTCTACGCTGCTCCGCGTCTCGTCGGAACCCCGACTATGACGTTGACATGAACATATAAAGAACAAACTGGACGATATCAAGTGCCCCGGCAAAGCTTGAGGGGTGTTGCGGTTTGCATGCGGGACCCGCAGCCCCCGCACCTCTCGGTGCCTCAATAAGACCGCGGCAGGCCGAGCACATGCTCGGCCAGATAGCTCAGGATGAGATTGGTCGAGATCGGCGCCACCTGGTAAAGCCGGGTTTCGCGGAATTTGCGTTCGATATCGTATTCCTCGGCGAAACCGAAGCCGCCGTGGGTCTGCACGCAGGCTTCGGCCGCGGCCCACGAGGCGTCGGCCGCCAACAGTTTCGCCATATTGGCCTCAGCGCCGCAGTTCCGACCAACCTCGAACAAGCCCGCCGCTTTGCGGACCATCAGTTCGGCGGCGCGCATCTGCGCATAGGCGCGTGCGAGCGGAAATTGGATGCCTTGAATTCTTGCCGATCGGGCGGTCGAATACGACGCGTTCCTTGGCGTAGTCGGTCGCCTTTTCGATAAACCATTTGGCGTCGCCGATGCATTCCGCCGCAATCAATATGCGCTCCGCATTCATGCCGGACAAAATGTAGCGGAAACCCTTGCCTTCTTCGCCGATCAGGTTTTCCGCCGGAATCCGCACATTGTCGAAAAAGACTTCCGTGGTGGCGTGATTCATCATGGTGCGGATCGGCCGGATGGTGAGCCCGTGCTGTATGGCCTCCCGCATGTCGAGGATGAACACCGACATCCCGTCGGTGCGCTTGGCGGCCTGCTCCTTCGGCGTCGTGCGGGCGAGCAGCAGCATGAGGTCGGAATATTGCGACCGCGACGTCCAGATTTTCTGCCCGTTGATCACGTAATTGTCGCCGTCGCGGCGTGCCACCGTCTTGATCGAGGAGGTGTCGGTCCCGCTCGAGGGTTCCGTCACCCCGAAGGCCTGCAGGCGCAGCGTACCGGAAGCGATCCCCGGCAGGTAGGCGCGTTTCTGCGCGGCATTGCCATGCCGCAAAAGCGCACCCATGATGTACATTTGAGCATGGCAGGCGGCGCCGTTGCAGCCGGCGCGCTGGACCTCCTCGAGGATCGCGCAGGCTCCCGACAGCGGCAGGCCGGAGCCGCCATACTCGTCCGGGATGAGCGCGGAAAGATATCCGGCCTGCGTCAGCGCCGCGACGAATTCCGCCGGATAGGCAGCCTCGCGATCGAGTTTTCGCCAATACTCGCCCGCAAACTGGGCGCATAGTTTGCGCACCCCCGCGCGAATCTCTTGGTAGGCATCATCCTCGTCGTCGAAATCGTGCGGCATGCTCAAACCTTTCGCGCCAGCACGTGGTCGGCAATTTGCGCGCGGGTGGCGATCCACAGATCGGGGTTTTTGACTGCCGCCGCGATGATCTTTTCGTAGTAATAGGCACCGCGCGGATGCCCGAAAATATGGGCGTGGCAGGTGACGTCGATGATCGACAGTTCGCCCTTCTCCTTGGCGATCGCCACATTCTCCTCGAACGATTCCAGCATCATTTTGGGCGCATTGCCGAATTTCATGAACGGCATGTCGTTCACGTCGGTCCCGAGCGGAATGGCGACGATCTCCTGGTTCCCGAACGTCAGCACATAAGGCAGGTCGTCGTCGAACACGTCGCCGTACCAGCGGTAACCGGCCTCGGCGAGCAGGCGCGGCGTCTCGGCGCGCGAGGTGCCGCGCGGGCTGAGCCAGCCTTCGACCTTGCGGCCCGCCGCGCCTTCCAGCAAGGCGGTGCAGCGGGCGATGTTGGCGCGCTCCTGTTCGTCGTCGAGCAGCGCCGGGATCACGTCCATCGCGTAGGAATGCGACAGCACCTCGTGCCCGGCTTCCGCCACGGCGCGCACCGCCTCCGGGGCACGCTCGGCGATCACCGCACTGACCATGACGCTCGCCACCGCCTGGTGGGCGCGGAAAGCGTCAAGCAGCCGATAGATGCCGCGCTTCACCCCATAAGCCGCCCACGAGATCGCCATCGTGTCGAGCACGCCGGCCGGCAGCGGATTACCCATCGGGCTGATGCCCGGCGCCTTGCCGTCCGACCAGGCCTCCAGGCAGACGTTGAAAACCACGGCCGTTGTCTTGCCGTTGGGCCACGGCCCGTTCATCGGTCTTATCATCAGGCGTCGCGCTCCGCTCCCGCATCGGCGCCCTCATAACAGGTGGCGGCATGAGGGCAAAGGCGGGATAGCGCAGCGCCAGATGCGCCACTGCGGGCGCTGCATCGTACCAAGGACGGAATAATGGGCCGCGGTGTGAGCAAAATCACATATTCGCAGTACGGTCGTTCTATGATGATAAGTAGTTCGGTAGGAATACCGGATTTCTTGAGACGCAACGTATCAGCCACAGGTCATCAGCGAGGATAAGGACCATGCATAACCTCCATAGCTTGTATTATCCGTGCGGCATAGCCGCGGTCGCGTTCATCGCGATGTCGGTGCAGACCATCGCAGAGCCGCTGCACTTTGCACCGGGATCGTACGGCGCTATCGCCAATGGCCGAGCGACCGCAACCGAGCCGCAGCAGACATTTACCTTCAACGCCAACGCCGGACAGACTCTGATCATCACGTTTACCGGGGCCGGTTCCATGCGGGGGCAAGTGCAATGCTTGGGCGGGAGCGACGGTCCTTATTACGGCGGCGGCGACTCGTTTAAGGTACCTGCTACCGGAGAGTGCCGGATTAGGGTAGGCGCCAATCCCATGGCCGAGCAGTGGACCGGCGACTTCACTCTCGCGGTTTTGGCCAAATAGCTTAGCCCCACCACCGTTCACTTAACCTCGGGATGCGTGCCTCTCCTCTCCCCATCGTCTTCACGATGGCGAGAGGGGCGGGGTGACCCTATTCCTCTCGCCACGGCGTGAAGAACGCCGCGGGGAGAAGGGACGCGCGTCCCCCTCTTACTAAGTGAACGTATTGAGTTTAGACCGGATTCCGGGCCACCAGGGAACACTTGGAATGATGGCCAGGCTTGCACCAGCCAACCAGATCTTTCTTGCAGAGCTGTTGCAAGAAAGACATGGGTGCCGGCGACAAGCGCGGGCATGACGCCGACACGATGTTTCGACCTGATCGCAATGCGTGGAACTTCAAGAGCGTTGAATGCGGACGTGGATTTAACGACAGGGAGGATGCGGATGGCCGGTGGCATCAATCGACAGATCAGGCTGAAGAGCCGGCCCGAAGGTGCGCCGGGCCTCGACAATTTCGAACGCGTCGAGACACCGATTCCAGAGCCTCGCGACGGCGAGGTGCTGATCCGCAACCGCTATCTCTCGCTCGACCCCTACATGCGCGGCCGCATGAGTGCGGCGAAATCCTACGCCAAGCCGGTCGGCGTCGGGGAAACCATGGTCGGCGGCACCGTCGGCGAGGTTGTGCAATCGCGCGATTCGCAATTTGCGGTAGGCGACATCGTGCTGGGCTACGGCGGGTGGCAGGATTACGCCGTGTCCGCACCGGCCGGTCTGCGCAAGCTCGATCGGGCGGCCGCGCCCGTGACCACCGCGCTCGGGGTGCTGGGCATGCCCGGCATGACGGCTTATGCGGGGCTCCTGGAAATCGGCCGGCCGCGGGCCGGCGAAACGGTTGCGGTCGCGGCGGCATCCGGCGCGGTCGGTTCGGTCGTGGGGCAGATCGCCAAGATCAAGGGGTGCCGCGCCGTCGGCATCGCGGGCGGGCCGGACAAGTGCCGCTTCGTCGTCGAGGAACTCGGCTTCGATGCCTGCATCGACCACCGCACCGCCGGCTTCGCGCGGGAGCTTGCCGCCGCCTGCCCGTCCGGGATCGACGTCTATTTCGAGAATGTCGGCGGCGCCGTGCAGCAGGCCGTGTGGCCGCTGCTCAACGATTTTGCTCGCATTCCGGTATGCGGGCTGATCGCCCAATATAATGCCCAATCCCCGATGCCGGGGCCGGACATGTTTTCGGTGCTGCGCAAGCGGCTGACGCTGCGCGGCTTTATCGTGTGGGATTTCGCCGCCCTGCAGGCCGATTTCCTGCGCGAAGCCGGCGAATGGGTGCGTGCCGGCCGATTGAGATACCGGGAAGATATCGTCGAGGGCCTGGACAATGCGCCCGCCGCATTCCTCGGCCTGCTGCAAGGTAAAAACTTCGGCAAGCTGATTGTGCGGGTCGCCTGATGTTTTGCCTCGGCCGGCGGCTCGCATGTAGACCGGGACCGCGGTGAAGCGGCCCCGGTTTCTTAAGGCCGTCAGAACGGATAGTAGCGGATCGAACCCAGGATAACATTGTCGTTGGTCGAAACCATGCCGCCGACGCCGTTGAAGGATTCGCGCTTGATGTACTCCCACTGGAGGCCGGTGGCCACCCGGCCGAAGTCGCCCTTGTAGAGGTTCTGCCAGAATCCGACCGTCACGTCGCTGATCTGCTTGTTGATGGCGTTGCAGTTGTTGGTACCACCGGTGAACGAGGCGGCCGTGGTGGTGTAGCACCCGGTGTTGACGGCGGTCGGAATGCCGAAACCGGTATACCCGCCCGCCCGGGACGTGAAGAAATTGCCCTGAGCCGCTTCCTGGCCCGCATAGGCATACACATCGAGCCCCGCCCACGGATGGGCAATAAGGCCAACCATCACGGAGTACTCCGTGATCGGTGTGAGCGATCCATCCGGCCCGACGAACACGTCCGGCAATTGCGAGGCGCCATACCGGCCGACGCCACGGCCATAAAGTCCGTTGGCGGTGAAATCGAGGTAGGTCGCGATGATGGGGAGCAGCACGGAACCGCCGATACCGTCTCCGTAAGTGGTCTTGTTACTCGTGCTACCGCCAAGGAGGCTCGGGGCGCCAGTGGTGGCACAGACGCCGTTTGAACCAACATCCGCGGTCGGACAGGCGAACACGCCGTCGCTAAAGAACCGCTGCAGGCCGTAAACCTCGTAGTGGCCCCAGCCCGGATCGAACGCCGCTTTGACGATGATGTCGGGCGCGGTGTCCGTCGTGAAGTTGTTGGCGAAGGCGCCGCTGCCCAGAAAAGTCGAGCCGGCGTTGGTGAAATTGACGATCACTCCGTTGAGCGAGCCGTTGTTCGCGATCGCACCGGTGCCGGTGTAGACTTGCTGCGCCGGAGCTTCGACCGACACGCCGAGCGAGAAGACCGGCCCGAAGTCCTTGACCATCCGCAACTGCCAGTTGCGGGTATAGTCGAAGCCGACGACGTAGTTTGCGTCGATCGTCAGCGGGACGTTTTCCTTGCGCGGCGTGATGCCGACGGTGTTACCGGTCGCCAAGCTCCACGCCTGACCACCCAGGAAATGGAAGCCCCAGGCGGTGTTGTCATAGGTCATGTAGAGCTGACGCGCGCGCGGCGCCCAGCTGTTGCTCTGATTGTAGTTCGACGTGACACCAACGTTGAGAAAGTCCATTTCGTAGTAGCCGGCGAGCTTTTGGATCGGGTCGATTTGCCCCTCTGCAAGCAGCGAGAGCCGGCTCTGCCGCGCCGTGCCGCGGAATTCACTTTCCCCATAGGTCGGCGCGAACGGATATGGAATAGAGCTAAAGGGCGTCCCGATATCGGACGTGGTGTTGTGCGCCCGATACACCGCTTCCGCCGCCAAGAACCCACCCCACGTCAGCTTGACGTGGTCGGCCAAGACGATCGGTGCTTTGGTATAGGGCCTGTTGGCCACCGGCGCGGTGGCATAAGCCTCTGCAGCCTGGCGCTTCTTGCTCTCGGCGACTTGCTTTTGCAGGCTTTGCATCTGCTGTTGCAAAGCATCCATCTGGCGCTGCAACTGCGCTGCATCCTGCGCGAAGGCGGAGGCCGGTATCAAGGCCGCACCCAACACTGTTCCTAGCATCAACGCCCGTGTTCTGGTCCCCATCGTCATTGTCGTCCCCCAAATATCCCCGGCACTCGCTAGCGAGGCCCCCAAGATGACGCGCTAACCAAAACGGAGTCGCATGACAGCTGGGCGACGAATTTATGAAGGGCATTTTTGCCACGGGACCATGTGACTTTTGGGATACGGCGCGTGGCGGCTGCAGCTGGCACGGGCCTCAATCCCAGATAACGAAGCTTTCGGCTAATTCATGGCGCTGCCGATATTGCCAGGCGCGTGGATTAGCGATTAGCGTGTATCGAATGTACTCGGATAGGTCGGACCTATGAACATGTCGATTCTCCGGGTATCGGCGACAAGGGCGATCGCAATGACTGACGGCATGATCGGCATGACCCCGAACACCCTGCCGCAAGGCTATCGCATCGGGCAGATGACCCGCGCGGAGGCATCGATCTTGGATTCCTGGGCCGCTCAGGAGGGTTGGAACCCCGGCCTATCCGATATCGACATCGCCTGGGCATTCGACCCGGACGCCTTCATCGCGCTACGCGCGGACGACGATGAACTGGTCGGCGGGGGTGCGATCATAGCCTATGGCGAGGACGCCGGCTTCATGGGCCTGTTCATCATGCATGCCGACCGGCGCCAGCAGGGGCTCGGCCGCGTGCTGTGGCATGAGCGTCTGCGGCGTTTGCGCGCCCGCCTGAAGCCGAACGCGCCGATCGGGATGGATGGCGTTTTCGCCATGACACCATTCTACGAATCCGGAGGCTTTAAATACCTGCACCGCGATCTACGTTTCGAGGGCAAAGCCTCCGGGGACCCGGACCCGGCGGCGATCCCGCTCGATCAGGTCCCGTGGCCGGAACTGGCGGCGTACGACGCGCGGGCGTCGGGCATCAGCCGGCCCGCGTTCATGCGTGGATGGCTGACGGCGGCGGGCGGCAAAGGGTTTGCCTGGCGGCGGGACGGCGTGCTCGGCGGTTACGGCTTCGTGCGGCCTTGCCGCGTCGGGCATAAGATCGGCCCGCTATTTGCCGACGATCCGACGATAGCCCGTGGTCTCATAAACAGCCTGCTCGCCGCCGTCCCCGGCGATCCGGTCGCCCTGGACGTGCCGGAACCGAATGCAGCCGGTTTGGCGATCGTCAACGAGCTGGGATGGCGCCAGTCGTTCGGCTGCGCCCGGATGGTCAACGGGATGCCGATCGCGGTGCCGATCGGCCGCATCTTCGGCGTGACCTCGTTCGAGTTCGGCTGACCTGGTCCCAAGGGCGAAGGTGAGGCGAACATGAGGTAGCGCACGTATTTTTACAGGTTCCGCCGCGCACATGCCTGCCTGACGCGGCGCGCCGTTCGTCATTTCGATAGGGGGTGTGAGGGATCGTGACGCGTGCCCATCAACGCGCCTATCGGTTATCTAGGGTTGCGGCTTTGTGAACTTATCGGGCGCATATTTCTGCAATGCTTCGCCGTTGATGATCAACTCGCCTCTCGCTTCGGCTTCCTTTATCTTTTCCTCGTCATTCGTTTTCATTGCGGCATCGAGCAACAGCCACGCAACATTAAACTTATCCTTCTGATCCTGCGATCCCAGAAATGCAACAATTCCTGCTGTAACGGCCGCAGCGACCGAGAACACAGTGGCAACGGTTCCTCCCGAAGCGGCGGCGATAGCCGGGAACATGATCGACAGGGCCGCCAAGGTCCAATTCACCATACGCCATACAAAGTATTTCGCGTACCATGTATCTCGCTTTTGGAGAGCGGTTGCTGGATGGATCCATACGTCGTCATATATCTTTTTGATGTGGTTATCCATAATAAGTCGAGTCCATGGTCATGAGTGAGGATTGATGGACAGCCGGCATCCGAACCGAATCCGCTCCACCTCGTCGAGGTTTCGATTTAGACCCAATTCCAGTCATATCCAAATCCTTCAAGTCATGGCCCGCGGCAAGCGCGGGCATGACGCCGAGAGGGCGATTCGACCCGATCGAAATCCGGTCTTTGGTACCAACCGATCGCAGGCTGGGTAGGCCATATCGAGACATGGTTTGCCATGGCGCGTTTTTCAAGCGTGCACCGTTTTTGGCAGGGGTGCGCGCTTGTGACCGGCCGCGACGACCCGTTGATGGCAAGTGACGCCGTTGATCGGGCGGCCCGGGCCCCGAGTCACGGCGCTGCTCGCCGCTGTCCCAACGGCGTATCGCGCATTTTTCACGGTCCGTCCCGCGCCGTTGCCGGGCGGAAATCGTAGCAGCCGCCTGCCCGCTGTGCCACCGAGCGGCACAGCGGCTTACGACCTGAAGCCGTTTTTTAGCAGAGAGGGTCGCGCCCGCTCACTATGGCCCGCCCACCGTGGGAATGACCCAGGGAACGAGAAATTGCTGGATGGCGACCAGCACGCCGAGAAAGACGGTCAGCGCGATGCTGTGAACGAAGGTGCGCGCAAACACCTTGCCCTCCTGGCCGACCATTTTGGTTACCGAAAGGCCGCATGCAATATTTTGCGGCGATATCAACTTGCCCATCACGCCGCCGGAGGAATTGGTCGCGGCAAACAAAATGGGATTGAGATCAAGCTGGCGCGCCGCGACGACTTGCAGATTTCCGAACAAGGCGTTGCCCGAGGTGTCGCTGCCCGACAACATGACGGCCGCCCAGCCGAGGAAGGGTGACAGCAGGACGAACAGGTGTCCGGTGGAGGCGACGCCCTGGCCGAGCGTGTAGGCGAGTCCCGAGTAGTTCATAAGGTAGGCGAGCGCTACGATCAGCATCACGGTGATGACGGCAAGCCAGATTTGGCGGATGGTATCGCGGACACAGTCGAAGAACGCTGCAGGCGACATGCGTACAAACAGCGCGGTGACGATGGCCGCCAGCAGAATGGCCGTCCCGGATGCCAACGGCTGGAATGCCCAGACCGCGTCATACGGTTTGTCGTTGTAGATCGTGATCGAAATCGCGCGGTGCAGTCCGGGCCAAGGAATGTTCATCTGCCCGATCGCGAACACCTTGAACGACGTCCAGACGATAACGATGCCGGAAAGGATCGCCCACGGCATCCAGCCCTGCCAGTCGGGCACCGAGGCTACGGTGCCGGCGCTTGCCGCCGGTGAAGCCGCGAGCGCGAACTCAGGCGCCGGCGCCGGACGCCACACTTGGAGGAACGCGAGCGTGGCGATCAGCGAGCCGAGCGACGACAGCACATCGGTCAGCGTATAGTCCAGGAAGTTGGCTGATATGAATTGCGTGATGGCGAAGCTACCACCGGCGACGAGGAGCACCGGCCACAGCGCGCGGACGGAACGCGTGCCGCCGTAGAGGGCGATGACGTAGAACGGCAGGATGAGCGCAACGAACGGCAATTGCCGCCCGATCATGGCGCCGAGCGCCGGGGCCGGCAGTCCGGTCACGGCCCCAAGCACGGTTACCGGGGTGCCCAGCGCCCCGAAGGCGACCGGCGCGGTGTTGAATACCAGCACGAATACCACGGCTTCGAGCGGCGGAAAGCCGACCAGGATCAGCAGCGAAGCCGTGACCGCTACCGGCGCGCCGAATCCCGCCACACCTTCCAAGAGCGCGCCGAAACAGAATCCGATCACCACCAGGACGACGCGCCGGTCATTGGGCAGATGGTTGGCCACCCAGTTGCGGAACGCGTCGAACCGGCCCGAGCGCACGGCGATATTGTAGACGAGCAGCGCATTGACGACGATCCACATTACCGGCCACAGCGCGAATACGGCGCCGGCGGCTATCGAGTCGATCGCCAGGCCAACCGGCATCTGCCAGGCGGTCACCGCGATCACCAAAGCGACGGCAAGAGCGGCCAGTGCGGCTTGCCACGCAGCGCGTCGCAGCACGCCGAGCAGCACCAGAACCGTAACGATCGGCAAGGCCGCGACGACAAACGACAGACCCAGGCTGTCTCCTACGGGCGTCAAAAGCTGGCGAAACATTCGATTATTCCTCCCTCTGGCTCGTTGAGCCGCGGTCTTCACCCTGACCAACCGGCAGGTTGGCCGCGGGGCCGCTTCCGGACGCAGACCGGCGGCCTGCAAACACGAAGCAGTACCTACACGTTCGCCGGAGTGCCCGAAAGGGACGATGATGGCTATTGGTGGCGCGAAGCTTAGCAATGTACGGGACCCGCGGGAGTGGGCACCGGTTCCAGGGGGCGTCGGTGGCGCGGGATGACGCTGGCCCAATGATGCCCCGCCATGTGGCGTTCGATCCGGAGCGGGCCGCCTGGTGGCGCGACCGCAGGACTGGACGTGGACAGGGATCATCGCGCGCATGAGCGAAGCGATATGCGGGAGGAGCACACTCGCATGCGCCGGACCTGCTCATCGCGCGCCAATTGTAAGGCACGTGGTAATGTTGTCATCGGTCTGCAAGGCGGCGGTGCTGCCTGCGCGACGGTGGACAATTCAGGATCGTCATGGGTTCGCGGCCGCGTCGCCGCTATGGTGGCGGCATGCATGCGGTGCCGGCCCCGCGGACCTTCGCGGACCGGCGGTCGAGCGCATTCCTTGGGAGGTTCAATGACCGATGCGACCAAGCCTGCGGGCGAGCGGTCCTTGCTCGATCGCTATTTCGGCCTGACCGAGAGCGGCACCTCCGTCCGCGTCGAGTTCGTGGCCGGACTGACGACCTTTCTCACCATGGTCTACATCGTTTTCGTCAACCCGCAGATTCTCGGCAATGCCGGCATGGACAAGGGGGCGGTGTTCGTCGCCACTTGTCTGGCGGCGGCGGTCTCGACCCTGGTGATGGCGCTCTACGCCAATTACCCGATCGCGCTGGCACCCGGGATGGGGCTCAATGCCTTCTTCGCCTTCACCGTGGTGCTGACCTACAAATATACGTGGCAGCAGGCGCTCGCCGGCGTGTTTTGCTCAGGCGTGATCTTCTTTGTCATCTCGATCTTCAGGATTCGCGAATATGTCATCAATTCGATCCCGCGGAATCTCAAATTCGCGATCTCTGCCGGGGTCGGGCTCTTCCTCGGCATCATCGCGCTTCAGGAATCGAAGATCGTCGTGGCCAATCCGGCGACGCTGGTCACGCTCGGCGATCTCAGGCAGTGGCCGCCGGTCCTGTGTCTCGCCGGCTTCGTCATCATCGTGGCGCTCAATTTCCGTAAGGTCATCGGCGGCACGCTGATCGGCATTCTCGCCGTCACGCTGATCGGTCTGCCGCTCGGCCTGGCGCAGTTCACCGGCGTCATGGCGGCGCCCCCGTCGCTGGCGCCGACCTTGCTCCAGCTCGATTTCTCCCGTGTCGCTGAACCGACCTTCCTGATCGTCGTGTTCAGCTTTCTGTTCGTCAACCTGTTCGATAATGCCGGCACGCTGATCGGCGTTACCCACCGCGCCGGCCTGCTCGACCGGGACGGCAACCTGCCGCGCATGAAGCAGGCGCTGCTTGCCGATAGCTTCGCCGCCATGTTCGGCGCCCTGATCGGCACCTCGACCACCACCAGCTACATCGAGAGCGCGGCCGGCGTCTCCGCCGGCGGGCGCACCGGCCTGACTGCGGTCTTCGTCGCCGTGTTCTTTCTGCTGGCTCTGTTTTTCGCTCCGCTTGCCGGCATGATCCCCACCTACGCCTCGGCGGCGGCGCTGCTGTATGTCGCCTGCGTGATGACCCGTGGGCTCGCCGAGATGGACTGGAACGACATCACCGAATACGCGCCCGCCGTGGTGGCCGCGGTCACCATGCCGCTGACCTATTCGATCGCGACCGGCATCGGGCTCGGCTTTATCACTTATGTGCTGGCCAAGCTGGTCGCCGGCAAATTCGCGGAGGCCAAGCCCGCCGTCGTGATCCTCGCGGCGATTTTCGCCGCCAAGTTCGCGCTACCGGGATAAAACAGCACGCGGCGCGGTTCGACCGGCCGACTGGTTCGGCGCGTCTGCACCCGCGGGACGCCCGTGGGGCGCCGAACAGACCAAAGAATGCTCCGGTTATGCTTGCGCGTGAGCTTATTGTTGGAGGTAATTCGCCAATGCGTCAGAGGTGCTTCGGCCGAAAGCTGTTGCCGCTCAATCCGCCCGCAGCGACCTTAGCCGCACCGCCGACGGCCCCGGCTCCAGACCCCGGCCGGATAAGTCCGGTTCCGTTGATACTTGGGCCGTTGGCAGGCGGGGAAGCAAGGGCGCCGGATGCGTGATTGCCGCTCGGACCTTGGCCCGCATTTGTGATCGACGTGTTTGCGTTGCCGGGCCTTGCGTTGAGCTCGTGGGGTGCGCCGGATGACGGCGCGGAAGAAGTACCCGTTGTCGATGATGTCGCGTTGCGCATCGCACTATTGCCGTTCGAAATTGGTTTATCTCGACCGACGACCGCCCCAATAGGTTGCGCTGCGGGCCGGCGGCTGACCCGGTTGAGGATGCCTGGCGATGGATTTGCACATTTTGGTGTGTCTGATCGATTTTTGTAAAGCCGCTTTGTGGCCATTCGTGATGCGCGGCTTGACGCTTCTGCCAGTGTATCGTCCCTGATTGACCGTAATGCTGAGGTCGATGGCATCGCCGCCTGCGGCTTCCTTCGTCTTCGCACCGCAGTGCCGCCCGGCGTTTTTGACCGGATTAGCGGCGGTGGTGCCCGATGCCATCGCCCTGGGAGGCGCCGCGTTGGCAAATCGCTGTCTTTGAGGTGTCTTAAAGGTATCTTAGAGGTCTTAAACTGTGTGAGAGGCCTTAGCAGGCAGCCGTCGGTCTCGCGATCCCATTGCTTGTGCCCAAGTGCAACGGCTATATCCCTATCGTTCCACGGATCGCCGACAAAAAGGCGGTCCGGCGCGTTCTCAATTGCGTGGTGGAATCGCCGCGCCTGTAGGGGAGGATGTCCATGAGGAAGTTGTTGGTCGCGCTTCTTGTGCTGCCGTTCGCGCAGACCGCCGGGTCGGCGCAAACCGCCGGCGATGCCGCAGCCGGAAAGGCCTATTGGGATCGTTTGGCCCCCAGATTGACGGACTGCAAGGACTGTCACGGTCTCAATGGCGAAGGCGGCTTCGGGCCGGACCTCGCGGGCCGCGGATTGAATGCCGCCCAGATCGAGCGCGCCGTGCGCCAGCCCTGGGGCGTCATGCCGGCCTTCGTGGAAAGCCAGGTCAGCGCCAAGGACGCGGCCGATCTCGCCGCCTATTTCGCCACATTGCCGAAGCCGGCGCAGCCCGGAAAATGGCGGGTGGAAGTTCCGGCGGGCGCGCCTCCCGGCCAAGCCACCATGATCAACATGGGCTGCGGCCAGTGTCACGGCGCCACCTTCAACGGCCCGCGCGGGAACAGTTTGGGCGTGTACAATGCCGATTTCGATTTCTTCGCCAACCTGGTCTACAACCATACGACGGCGATGCCGCAATACCGCGCCGTACTCGGGCAAAATGCCACGAACCTGGATATGGGCAATTTTTCCAGGTCGCGGCTGACGATGGGGCAATTGCGCCAAATCTACTTCTGGGCGCGTGACGAGATCGGGCCGCGTGCGCCGGTGGCGGGCCAGATAGCAAAGGGAGACCCCGGTCCAGGCGGCGTTACCTACCCGGTGACGATTACCAACAACGGCTTCCCGGGCAGAGGCGTGATCGCCGAGGGTCTGACGATCAACCTGACCATTCCGGCCGATACCACTGTCGTGGCGGCGACCGGCGCCGGATATCAGGGCACGCATGTCAACGATCGCACCAAGGCGACCGTGGCCACTTGGAAGCTGGCGCGTAGCGCACCGAAAGACCAGGAGAAGCTCAGCATTACGCTCTCCAAGGCCGTCACCGCCGCCGCCAATCTCAGAGGCGATATCCACTGGACAAAGCCGGCACCAAAGAGCGGCCCAAGCACCGACGTGGTCAATATCGGTCCCGCGCCGCTTTAAGAACCGCCCGGGAATGGGTGTATCCGGCTGGGTCACGGAATTGCCGGTCCACGGCGCATCGGGGCGCAGCCAATCGCAGCGCTTAGACTAGAACTGCCGCAAGTAAGACGTGGATGCCCGCGACAAGCGCGGGCATGATGCCGAGACGCTGAATAAATACGACCGGAACATGGGCCGGTTCCCCGTGTCCAGGACGGGGACCCCGGCTCGTTGTCGTGAGCCCGGTGTCCTCCTTTGCTTTGTCGGCAAGACGAAAGCGGCTTGCCACGCCGGCCGCAAAAAAATGGTGGAGCGCTTAATTGTGTAGTACAAGGGAGGGTTGGTTGGAGGGTGTTGTTGAATTGCTGCAGAGGAAAGCGGCTGGATGTCAAAAAAATCATCCCGAAGTGGAAAGGGGTGCTTTGTTGTTGTTGGGATAGATCACACTCACTATACTGCTTTAGTGAACGAAGGAGTATCTTTGTAGGAAGTCAAAATAGCAGTGGGCTTTAGAGATTACAATAAAAGGCTGAAAAAGGCAGAGAATTTTAGTAGAGAGGATCATTACACTCAAAGTAGCTAGCTGACATCTAGGGGTGCAACATAAGAGTTGCACAGTGGAGTGCAGGTTTTGTTAAAGGAGTTACCTTCGACGCGTTATTATGGCAGTAAGCGGCGTCTGCTTCTTTGGATTTACGAGTGTATTGGTAGCCTCAGGTTTAAAACAGCCCTTGATATCTTCGGCGGGAGCGCTTCGGTCTCTGTGCTCCTTCAACTTATGCGCAAGTCGGTGAGCTATCACGACGGCTTGAAGTTTAATGAGGACGTCGCGCGCACTTTACTCTCGCCCGCGCTTGCTATGAGCAGGACGGATCTTGTAGAGAAGTTGGATGGCGTGATGCCCTACGATGAAATAGTGGCGAGAAACTTTAGAGGTCTTTTCTATACAGATGATGAGAACCGCTGGCTTGACGGTTTTATGGCGCTTATCGATGAGCGCACCCAACCGACCGAGGCCGTCTCACTGCTGAGGTACCTTATTTACCAAGCCTGCCTGAAGAAGCGGCCCTTTAACCTCTTTCACCGCGCAAACCTGCAGCTTCGGACGAAGCACGGCGTGGAGAGTTCATTCGGCAACTGGACAACCTGGCAGCGCAGCTTCGCCACCCACATCCTACAGGCTTTCGATGAGCTGCAGCGCCGTAGGGACGATCTTCGCCCCGCTGCAACCATTTTACCTGCAGGAAGCGCGGAAAAAGTCGCGGAGGGGTACGATCTTGTGTATGTTGATCCTCCGTACGTCGGCTTGAGTGACAGTCACAACAGGGATGATTATTGGAGACGGTACCATTTCCTTGAGGGACTTTGCCGCTATTGCGATTGGGAGAACATGATCGATTTGCTATCTCCTGTCCGTTTACCTGTGACACCGTCTTGGATCGTCGAATGAAGATGAACGTGACACCTTCCCGGATCGGTTGTTTTCGCTTATTGAGAAGCACCGTCGGTCCATCGTAGTGCTGTCGTATGTTACAAATGCCCATCCTGACGAACGGGTTATCAAGACGTTCTTCGATAAGACGTTCTCGAACGTCTCGCTCCATTCCAAGCAGCACAACCATTCGTTGAGCCGCTCCGATAAGCAGGAATTACTCTTCATTGGGCATCCAAGATAATGAGCATTGAAACTGAAAAGGTCGCTCTTCCACTTTGGCTCCTGATCCTGGTTGGGGTCGTTGCGGTCACGATCATGATGGCTGTATGGTACTACTGGATCGACGAACAGAATGTCAAAATGATCGGCATCGTCGGTGGCGTTGTGAGTGGCCTTGTAGTCGCCATCCTGACTTCAGCTACCACCGTCCGACTTGTTCAGAAGGTAGATTACTACAATCAAATGGGGATCAAGGCAGTTCTCCGCAATCGTCATGATAAAGAATATTACCGCAGCCTCATCTCCCGAGCTAAAAAAGATGTCCGGGTGATGGGTGCCTCGTGCACTCAATTTATCGAAGATTTCCTCGACGTCAAGAGCGACGACAAGGTTTTGGTAGAGGCGCTCCGCATTAATACAGCGCTCAGAGTGCGGCTGTTGATACCCGATGAACAGCACATGGCGGAGAACGCGAAGGCGCGATCGCAGGCGCTTGATGAACCCATCAAGCTGCTTAAGCGGGAGTTCAAAAGCCGATTTGAAATAAGGCGCTTCGCCGGGCAAGCCGCGCATAGTGTTGTCATCGTGGACGATGACCTTTTAGCGGGCCCGATTTTCGAAGTTGACAAGAGCAAGCACGCTCCAGCGGTCCATGTTGCGATGTCTACGGACTTCGCTCGTAAGTATAGCGAGCACTTCGATGAGGTCTGGGAGCGAATCCGCCTGACTCGGAGGTTTCGGTCCGCATCCGGCCTCGATTGCACCTCGGCTTGATTTCGATGCACGAGGGCGGTCCGCGCCGAAACGGTGGGATCGGCTTCTCAGTGCGGGCGCCGGAAGGGATAGTGACGGCGATACCTGCCACCGCGTTTGCGTTTGCAGATGACCGAGAGCTCGGCCTTACCGAAAGCGAAGTTACACAGCTTCGATACTTGGTCGATGAAGCCATCACCATTGACGATCTGTCTTCGAACATTGCAATTCGGATCGCCGGAACCATGCGAACGCACGTCGGCATGGGCTCTGGGACGGGAATGCGGCTTGCCGTCCTGGAGGCCCTCACGTTCTCAATCAGTGTTCTCCGGCCAGAGATTATCTGGTGCGTCGATCGGGCCGGGGGGGAACCTCCGGCGTTGGTATTAACACCTATTTCAACGGCGGTCTAATCCTCGATCTTGGCATCACCAATGAACGGACCGGATTCCTCCCATCGTCCAGATCCCGTCCTGTGAATATGCCGATCGCACTTCCGCCGCTCACCATGCCGGACTGGCCGCTATGTCTTTGCCTACCCCGCAGAATCCGTCCCAAGTCCCAAAATGAGGAGATTGAGTTCTTCCAGCGCACGTTACCCCTCCATCCGACGGCCTCGTTTCGAGCCGCATACGACGCACTGTTCGGCATCTACGCCGCAGTCGCTGATCTGGATAAAGGTGCCTTCTGTAAGGCGGTAGAACTGATGCAGCACACGACTTGGAAAGAGGCGGAGTGGCAGGAGTATGATGCACCGCTCAGGCGGCTGCGGGACGATCTCGTGAGCATCGGCGTCGGGTGTGTTGGCATGTCGAGCCTGGGACCGATGCTATTCTGTTTCGCCGCCCCAGCTACGCTGGATGAGGTTATACGCAGCTAAGATGCACTCGATTGCGACGTAGTCTGGACGAGGCCAGATAATAAGGGTCGCGTGTTGGTGCAGGCGCAACATGCGTGATTTGATTTTCTTCACCTCAAATATCACAAAGCTAGCCCACGCACGGTACGTCGCCGAGGGGTTGCCGGTAAGAATCAGGGGGTTTCGGCAACAAACATACCACGCTAATTACAACGAGCTCCGTTTGACGATGCGTGATGAGCTTCTTGATGCGAGTTACCGCAGCGCCCTTAGCCAATGTGACAAGGCGGGAATCCCGGTTGACGTGACACCCTTTTTCCTAGAGGACACGTCGGTTAGGATTGACGCGTTTAGTTCCCCGTCGATCGAGGTTCCCGGGCTTGACGTGAAGTTCTGGATGCAACAACAAGACTTTGCCTCCCTCGACTCCGCGCTAAAGGCACTGGGAAACGAGCGCAGAGCGTCTGTACGCTCTGACGTACTGCTTCATGTACCTCGCCGCCTAAGGGCCGCATGGAATGTCAAAACGGGGATAAGCTTGTCTTTGTCGGAAAAGAGACGGGAAGGATTTTGGACGAGGAGATCGAATATCAATCAAACCTCGTTTTTCCCTGGTTAGATAATAAATCATTCAACAAGTGGTTTCAGCCGGACGGAGTTGATTTCCCGTTCGGCGCGCTTAGATATAACGCGCGCCGACGAGGTAGATTTTCGTAGAATTTCATTCGGCCAAATGTTCGAATTCCTTAATTCCAGGGGCTACCTGTCCATAGATGCAGAACAGACTAGAGCTAACTGCCTCTTTTAACAAAACCAAATTTAATCCTCTGCGGTTATACTTGCGCCGGCAAAACTACCGCGAGCCAACACCTAGCCCGCAAGTTCGGCTATCTTCACATCGAGGCCAGTGACTTTATGCACCTAAGCTACCTCCAAAGGCATGGATATCAGGGCCTGATTGCAATCGGAGACTTTGCGGAGCGAAGGCATTGGTACAAAAGCCAACTATCGCTGCGGAAAAGGTTGTTGAATATATCAAAGAGCATTCGGCTGCACCGATTATCATCTCGGGCTTCCGCGCACCCGAGGAGGTCGCCCATTTGCGACAAGCCGTCTCTCCCCTGCGTAAAGAGTTCGTGACCTTATTTATAGACGCGGACGATAACAATCGAATTTCAGCGCTTGCGAGCGAGAATGCGACCGGCGACAATATATCCCAAGAGGAGTTCCGTCAACGTGACTTCCAACAGCAGCGCATGGGCCTCGAGGAAATCCGCCTTTCGGAATATGGGATCAGGCTACGTAATGACGGATCTCTCAGCGACTATCTCGCTAACATCGATCAAACGGTTGGAGGACCAGATTTTGAAGAGATTGACGTCCGCGCGGCCCTAAAGAAAGCCGCACACGTGACTGACATTAGGATAGAGGGCGCCATCCTAATCGCTCTGCTCGCGGTATGGAGGGCGGACGAATGGCGTCCGTTCTTCACCACAACTGAAATCGCAGGCTTAATTAGGTCTACCCTTCCCGGCATTGTCCCAAAGCACAAAGATAATGTCAGCCGATATTTCAACCAAGATTTCTATGTATACTACGAAATCGACAACACGTCTCCAACAGCGGTGCGAAAGTATCGCCTATCGAACACCGGGTATGGCCGAGCAGTTCTTGAGTTGCATCAAATCTCGCGTTCGTGACCGTCCAACTGCATTTTGGCGTTCTTCCTCCCCTGGCCAATTGTATTCCTTCACTGATCTTCTTATCTGCCGGGCTCAGTTTACTTCCGCGGGGGTTACGATGCTTTCCTGCCGCCAGCCGCCCGCCGTAGCGCGGTTGCTTTCTCGTTCACTTCGCTGGTCTGCGGGTCGATGACCACCCCGTACAGTTCCGCCGCTTCCGCGACCGATACATAGCCTTGGCGCACGTCGTGGCACACATCGGCCGCGGGCCGCTCCAACGGCGCCCCATAGCCGCCGCCGCCGCCCGAGCGCATCCGGAAGGCATCGCCGGGTTTGAGGTGCGCCACCAGCACCTTGGCATTGGGGAAATCGGTCTTCCACGCACCATTGAGGCGTAGCGACACCGCATTGCCCTTGCCGTCGCCGCCGCCGGAAAGGCCCCAGGGCCGGCAGTGGTGGCGCTCAGTCTGGCTGTTGAAGGTAAGCTCCGTGCGCGCCCGCACCACCCGCTCGACGCCTAACCCGCCGCGGTGGCGGCCGGCGCCGCCGGAATCCGGCACCAGCGCATAGCGCTCGACCACCACCGGGAATTTTGCCTCGACTTGCTCGTTCGGGCTGTTGTGGGTGTCGCCGTCATTGATGCAGACGGTGCCCGAGACACCGTCCTCGGAGCGCTTGCCCCCCCAGCCGCCGCCGAGCGGGCCGAAATTGCCGATGAAGAATTCGTTGGTGCGCGGATTGATGCCGTGGAATTGGGCGATCACCAGGTCGGCATGGTGGCCGGCGATGACGCGGTCCGGAATGGCCGGCGCCAGCGCCTTGAACACGGTATCGATGACGGTCATCGGGAACGTCATCCACGACCGCATCGCCGCCGGCCGTGTGGCGCTGATGACGCGGCCGGGCGGCACAATGGTGGTGAGGCTGCGGAACGA
This sequence comes from uncultured Alphaproteobacteria bacterium, assembly GCA_963802745.1. Classification (GTDB taxonomy): domain Bacteria; phylum Pseudomonadota; class Alphaproteobacteria; order Rhizobiales; family Xanthobacteraceae; genus JAJPKK01. The sequence goes on from CAWDKL010000009.1 coordinate 86,118, forward strand.
GCCGTCGTTGATCGGATAGTCGGTCGGTGAGGTCAGGCACTTGTAGGCGACCTGGGCGCAGGCGTGTCCGGTGGTGATGCCGGAATTGTAGAAGCCGCGCACTTGCCGGGCCACGTCAGTGAGATCGATCGTCATCGCCTCGCCCTTGACGGTGACGCGCACCCGGATCGGGATTTGTTTACCCACCGTGACGCCGTCGTCGTCCATGAACGATTCCGCCTCATAGACGCCGTCGGGAATCGTTTTGGTGCGCGACCTGGCCGCCGCTTCGGAGCGATCCATGATGGCGGCGATGCTGGCCTGTACGGTCTCGCGGCCGTAACGTCCGATCAGTTCCAGGAACCGCCGCTCACCGGTCTTCACCGCGGTGACCTGGGCGCGCAGATCGCCGAGCGCGCGGCTCGGCAGCCGCACATTCTGCCGGATGATCTCGACCAGAACCTCATTGACGGTGCCGCGGTCCTGGTATTTGAGGATCGGGATTTGCAGCCCCTCGGCGAAAATATCCGTGGTCATGCCGCCGAGCGCGCCGCCGATGTCGATCCAATGCGCCATGCAGCAAGAAAATCCGACCAGTTCGCCGTCGTGAAAGATCGGCAAGGTCAGGGTGACGTGATTGAGATGGCTCCCCGTTATGTAGGCATCGTTGGTGACGTAGATATCGCCCGGCCGCATGCGGTCGCGGCCGAAATGGCGCATCTTGGCCTTCACGGTCTCTGCCATGCCGCGGATGAACATCGGCAGCCCGATGCCGATCGATACTGTCTCGCCTTCCGGGGTGAACAGCCCGACGGTGAAATCCAGCGCCTCGTAGATGATCATGTTGTAGGCGGTGCGCATGAGGTTGGATTTCATTTCCTCCGTCACCGCGATGACGCCGTTGCGCACGATCTCGACGACGACCGGATCGAGCCCGCGCGGTTGCGGGCGTACCGAAGTCTTCGTCTTGGTCGTTCGCGCCATGGCATGCTCCTTTTGGCCGGGGTGGATTTTGCGCTCGCCATAGCACGGCGTCCCGCCCTATGTGATGCCCGGCAAGATCGATAACGTCCGACGCATCGGATATCACCGTGAGCACTATTCTCGCCATCGACGAGGCTGACCGCCGCCTGCCGGCGGGCGAAGAAATCTTTCTCGATCACGTGGCGCATTTCGTGCCCGATGTGGAGGGCGCGCGCGCGGCGCTCGTCCGCGCCGGCTTTGCGCCGACGCCGGTGTCGATCCAGGTCAATCCGGATCCGGCCGGCGGGCCGCCCCGGCCGACCGGCACCGGCAACATCACCTGCATGCTGGAGCAGGGCTACCTGGAGGTGCTGTTTCGCACCGCCGACACTCCGCTCGGACGTGCGTTCGATGCCGCCATGGCACGCTACGTCGGCTTGCATCTCGCGGCCTTCGCGGTGGCGGATGCGGCGGCGACACATGCGCGGTTGACGGACGCAGGTTTCCACGTACAGCCGCTGGTCGATATGCGCCGCCCGGTGGCGACCGAAGCCGGCGAGGGCGTGGCGGCATTCTCGGTGGTGCGGCTGATGCCCGGCGAAATGCCCGAGGGCCGCATCCAGGCGCTGACCCACCGCACCCCGGATACGGTGTGGCAGCCGCGCTGGCTGACGCACCCCAACGGCGCCCGCGCGCTGATCGATATCGTGATCGCAGTGGCCGATCCGCGATGAAGCCGCCGGCCGCTTCGCCCGCTTCCTCGCGCCGCGAGGCCGCGGACACACGCTGCGGACCGGCATTGCGGCTCGATCGCGGCGGCGTGCAGCTTGTGACCCCGGCAGCGGTCGCGGAGCTTCTGCCGCGGCTCGCCGTACCGGCCTGCCATTCATGGCGGCCTACGGCCTGCTGGTCGCGTCGCTCGACCAAGTGGGTGGCTGCCTGCGGGCAGGTGAATTGGCCTTTGATCGGGACGGCGCCGGCATCATCGCGCCGTTCCCGGAGGAACTCGGCGCCGGCTGCTGGGTGTTCGCAGAAGATCCTGCGGCGCTGCCATGGCGGCGGTGACAAAGCTTCCGACGGGCAAAAGGGGTGTGTAAACTGGCCCCGCCTCGGCGGTGTGAGAGGCGCCCGTAGCGATGGCGATTTGGCCCACCCTACACGCGCCGCTGCCATATCAACGGAATCCGGTGTAATGACAATACCGTTCAACCGTTTACTTAACCCGGGGATGCGCGCGTCCCCTCTCCCCGCGGCGTTCTTCACGCCGTGGGGAGAGGGTTAGGGTGAGGGGCAGGGACACGCGAGGGCCTTCGGGGTGCATTCGTTGCAGCCGCGAGAGCCGATCGGCCGCGCCGTCTGTGCTGGCACCTGCCCCTCACCCCAACCCTCTTCCCATCGGAAGAACGATGGGGAGAGGGGGCGGCGCATCCTAGGGTTAAGTGAACGGTATTGAGTCTAATGATGCAGCGCGCCGCGACGGCGCGGTGGAGCAGGGGCAAATGGAATTCGATAATGCGTTCGAGGTGCCGCTGCCGGTCGAGGACGCCTGGAAGGTTTTGATGGACATCCGGCGCATCGCGCCGTGCATGCCGGGCGCCGAGTTGACCGACGTGATCGACGATCGCACCTACAAGGGCAAGATCGGCGTGCGCCTCGGCCCGGTGGCGCTGACCTTCGCGGGCACCGTGAAGTTCGAGGAGATCGACGACGCCAATCACACCGCGCGGGTGGTGGCGCAGGGGACGGACGCCAAGGGGCGCGGCGCCGCCAATGCGGTGGCCAGTTTCCGCCTCGAGCCCACCGGCGGTACAGCGGAAGTGGGCACCAAAGTTTTGGTGCACACGAATCTGACGCTGTCCGGCGCGGTGGCGCAATATGGCCGCGGCGTCGGCATCATCCAGATGACGGCGGCGGCGATCATCACGCAGTTCGCCAACAATCTGAAAGCCCAACTGGGCCGAGATGGGGCAGTCCCAGCCCACGACCGCGACGCCGGCAGCCCGGCAAACCCGGATTCGTCCGCCCTTGCGGCGCCATCCGCCGTGGCCGCTGCGCCGAGCACGGCCGAGCCGGAGGGCGGCCACAAGCAGGAATTCGGCGCCGGCCGCGGGCCCAATGGCTGCCGTCGCGGCAGCCGCTTCCTCGCCCGTATCGCCTTCGCCTCAGCCGATTTCCGGCTTCGCCCTGCTCGGCGCCGTGGCCTGGCAGTGGCTCAAACGGCTCTTTGGCCACGGCTAGACCGGATTCCGGTGAGGTCCGAACATGTAGGGTGTGCAAAATCGCCTCGCGAGACGCAGGCAGCCGGCACGGCGTAGAATGGCGATTTTGCGCACGCGGCAGGCCTTTGGTTAGCGTCGCGATCACGACACCGCGCGATCATGACGTGAGCGGCCGACTGCGTGCGCAAAATCGCCGGCGAAGCCGTGCCGGTTGCTCCGCCGTGCCCGGGCGATTTTGCACACCCTACGACCCTGCGATTCGATGCGACCGGAATTTGGTATAATTAACCGGTTGGCCTGCTCTCATGGCCGAGGTGGTCGTCATATTCGCGGGAGATGTCGCGCCCGGTATAGTCCGGCATGAGTGCCGCCGCGATCAGGCTTACCACCGAGCATGCGGCGATGTAGAGCGCGATCGCAAAGCTCGAGTGATAGGCGGCGAGTAGAGCCGTGGCGATCAAGGGCGCCGGTCCGCCTGCCGTTACCGAGGCCAGTTGATAGCCGAGCGAAGAACCGCTGTAACGCAGGCGCGGCGTAAACGCCTCGGCGATCAGCGCCGCCTGCGGGCCATATTGCACGTCATGGGGGATCAGCGACACCACGATCGTGATGAACACGACCACCGGAATGGCGGTGTCCACCAGGGCAAAATACACAAATCCGTACAGGCCGATCGCGGCCGCGCCGATCATATATACCCGCCGCCGGCCGAACCGATCGGACAGATGGCCGGAGAGCGGAGTGGTAACGAAGGACACGAGGGCCGCCGTCAGCACCGCGGTGAGGATCAGCTCACGCGACATGCCCAGCGTGCCGACCGCATAGGCGAAAATGAAAGCGGTGAAGATATAAAATGGCGCCTGCTGGGAAGTGCGCGTCAGTGCCGACAGGATGATCTCCCGCGGCTGCTTTTTGATCACCTCCAACAGCGGCGCCTTCTCGATCCGATTGCTTGCCACGAGCTGCCGGAACACCGGCGTTTCCAAAATGCCGAGGCGAATCCACAAGCCGACCCCGACCAGCACGATCGAGATCGCGAACGGCACCCGCCAGCCCCAGGTCAGGAATTGGTCGCCGGACAATGCGCTGAAGCCGAGCACGGCGAGGTTGGCCAGGAACAGCCCGCATGGCACGCCGAATTGCGGCCACGACGCCAGCAGCCCGCGCTGGCCACTGTGGCGCGCCCACTCCATCGCCAGCAGCACCGAACCGCCCCACTCGCCACCGACCCCAATGCCCTGGATCATGCGCAGTATCGTAAGGATGACGGCACCCCAGATGCCGATGCTCTCATAGGTGGGGACGAAGGCGATGAGGAATGTCGCGATCCCCATGCACAGCAGGGTGGCGATGAGGGTCCCTTTGCGGCCGATGCGGTCGCCGTAATGGCCGAAGATGGCGGCGCCGATCGGCCGGCTTGCGAACCCGACGAAATAGGTTCCAAATGCCGCCAGTGTTGCAATGAGCGGGTCCTGGTTGGGAAAATACAGCTTGCCGAAAATGAGACCCGCGGCGGTTCCGTAGAGAAAGAAATCGTACCACTCGATGGTCGTGCCGATGGTCGCGGCTATCACGGCCTTGCGAAGCTGATCGCCGTGGTCGGCCTCCGAAAGCGTGGTGTCGGTCATGGTGGTCGTCGCGGTCATCGGGAAATCCTCTCATCGTCTTGTCCCCGCCCGGACCGGGCGATGTTTATGGTCGGTGTCGCCGACAGCGGGGCCGTGGACACCTTAATGGGCACCATGTTGGTGCCGCATTCTCATGATTGCAATGTTACCATGGATTGCCGTCGCCAGCGAGATGCGGCGGTGGGTCCCTACGCAAGCCCCCGTCAGGAGCAAGGGGGTTTTGCTCTTATCAATCAAGCGGCGATCCTGAGGTCCGGCTTTCCTGGCAACGCGGATCGCGGTCGGAGATCGGTGACGGGATGATTCGACAGCACAGGGGCTCGCGAGGACGCTCGGCCGCCTTGGCGATCGTAACGGCAACGCTCGTTTCCACGGCCGCTGCAGCCGCCGACTGCCGCACCTCCGGCAGTTTCGAGTCCTGGCTCGCGCGCTTCAAGGCCGAAGCCCTGGCGCAGGGCATCTCGCGCAGCGCCATCGCGGCGGCGTCGCCCTACCTGGTTTATGACCAGCGCATCATCAATATCGACCGCGGCCAGCGCATCTTTGCGCTGAGCTTTTTGGAATTTTCCAGCAAGCTCGTGCCCGCTTCCCGGCTGCAGCAGGGGCAGGCACAAATGCGCAAATACCAGGCGGTGTTCGACCGCGCCGAGAAGCAGTATGGCGTGCCGGCCGCGGTGATCACCGGCTTTTGGGGTCTCGAAAGCGATTTCGGCACCGGCATGGGCAAGGACAATTCGATCCGCTCGCTCACCTCGCTTGCCTATGACTGCCGGCGCGCGGACATGTTCCGCGGCCATCTGTTCGACGCCCTGCGACTGATCCAGCGCGGCGATCTGGTGCCCTCGGAAATGATCGGCTCGTGGGCCGGCGAACTCGGCCAGACCCAGATGATGCCGTCCGAATACATCAAATACGCGGTCGATTATGACGGCGACGGCAAGCGCAACCTGTTGCGCAGCGTGCCGGACGTGATCGGTTCGACCGCGAACTACCTTGTGAGCCTCGGCTGGAAGCGCGGCGAGCCGTGGCTGCGCGAGGTGCGGGTGCCGGCGAACATGCCGTGGGACCAGGCTGATCTCGCGATCCAGCATCCGCTCGCCCAATGGGCCGCCTGGGGCGTCACATTGCCGGATGGCCGCCCGCTGCAGAAGGACAACCTCAAGGCTTCGCTACTTGCTGCCGATGGGGCGGTTCGGCCCGTCCTTTCTGGTGTTCGACAATTTCCAGGCCTATCTGAAATGGAACAATTCGCTCGTCTATTCCACGACGGCCGCCTATTACGCCACCCGGCTGGCCGGCGCGCCGCCGATGCGGCGCGGCACCGGCACGCCCCCGCCGCCGCTCGGCCTCGAACAAGCGCGCGAATTGCAGCAGCTCTTGACCAAGGCCGGCTACGATGTCGGCGGCGCCGACGGCAAGCTCGGCCTCTCCTCGCGGCAGGCGATCCGTTCCATGCAGGTGAAGCTCGGCCTGCCGGCGGATTCCTATCCGACGGTGGAATTGTTGGCGCGGATGCGCGGGGGGCGGTGAGAAGACCAGCCCCGCGCTCAGCGATCATCCGGGGGACGGCGCCGCTTGGGCGTCAGGTCGGCCTCAGTTGGGTGGATCGTCGCAGAAATTGGCGGCGTTTTCTCCGTAATAATAGGCGCATTCCTGCGGCGTCACGGCGCGGCGGCCGACGATGCGGGCGCGCAGATAGGTGACGACATCGGCGATTTCCTGGGCGCTGAGCTTGCGCGAACCCGGATAGAGATCGTCGGGGACCGGCCCGGCCGGCTGGCCGTAGCATCCGCGCGGCGTATAGGCGTCCTCGCCGAAGCTCGGCATGCCGGCGCCCGGCCGGCCGCAGCGGATCGTCTCCGCGATGGTGGCGTCGTCGATCCGCGTGCGGCGCAGATTGGCGCCGGTCGGTGCCTCGTCGCGCTGCTTGTCGCCGTCGGCGAAAGGTCCATGGCAGTCCGAACACCCGGTCGATTTCCATACCTCCAGACCGGCCTTCACCCTGGCCTCGTCCGCCTGCTGCTGCGCCCAACCCGCGCCCACGCACGCAAGCGTCCCCGCGACGGCGGTCGCGGTAAAGATACGCATCACGCGAGAAGCCCGGAGCAACCGAGCACCCGGCCCGGATGATGTACAAGCGTGCGATTTCATGGACTTAAGACACCTCTATGGTTTGGCCGCCTCAGAGGGCGGCCGGTAAACCTCGAGCCGCGCCGAACTCTCGAACTGATTTTCGGTGAGGCGGTTTTCATTCGGATCCACGGCGAATTGCCCAGGCTTGTAATAGAGGCGCGATTCGACCCGCGTGACCTTGTCGCCGGTCTTCTGCTCGCAGACCTCCTTGACGAACTGGTCATCGACCGGGCGCTCGCCCTCCGCCGCAGGCAGATCGGTGCACGGCACGCCCATGCCGGCCATACCCTTGAACAGGTCGGCGATGCCATAGGCCGCGATGCGGGTGCGCCCTTCGACGCGCGGATCGTTGACGATCCGATAGCCCTGCACACGGCCGGAATCGTCGATCAGGAGCGACGTGATGATCGGCTGCCCGGCGAGCGAATTGGCCTGATACTGCCGGATCAGGATATCGGACCGGCGCGCCCGCCCGACATATTCCATCTCGTCGTCATAGCGGAACCAGATCTCACGCAGCCCGGTGGACTTTTCCACCGGGCATACCGCAAATTCCTCGAAACTCTTGAGCACCCGGGCCGGCGGCCCGCCATTGGTGCCGCAGGCCGGATCCACGAAGTCGCTGAGCGGCAATGCGCTGACCGGGGTTCCGAAGGGGATATCCCAGATTTTCGGCGGCGGGTTCTGTGCCAGCACGGGACCAAGGCCTGTCGCCAATATGACACCGGTTAAAGCCAAGCGCCGCATAAGTTTGCCTCCACGATCACGACCACACCTGATCCGGGTGCGATCGTGTTACCCCGGATATCTCATTTGGAAGCGGCAAAAAGGGGAGCGCTCCCGCTCCCCCTTTCCCATTGATGTTTAGCTATCCGGTCAGAGGCCGAACACCGCCACGAACGCGGAAGGCTGATACAACCCGGCGCCGCGCAGTCCGGTGCTGCCACCGGCGACCACCGCGATATATTGCTTGCCGTTGACGCTGTAGGTCATCGGGGGCGCCGTGATCGGCGTACCGAGGTTGAAGCTGTAGATCTCCTTCAACGTCGTGGCATCATAGACCGCCAGCTTGCCGGTCATATGGCCGGTGACCAGGATGCCGCCATCGGTTGACAGCATGCCGGACTCGGTCGGCGGCTGGAAAGTCGCCTTGTTGATGACCTTGCCGGTGCGCACGTCGAGTGCCCACAACGCGCCATGTGCAGTGATGCGGCCCTGCTCGGTGCAGCAGGGCGGCAGGCCGACATAGTCCTTCTTCTCGTCCATCGGCGTCTTGACGGCGGTTGACGAGATGCAGCCCTCGGCGCCCGCCACGTAGGCGATCATCTTCTTGGCGTCCATGGTCGGCGGGAAGAAGGTCGGCGAGCCGTTCCACCACGGGCAGGAACTCCTGACCGGGCTTCTCGCGCATCACGCCGACGCCGGCATAGACCTGCACCGGGGTGTTCGGGTTGTAGTCGACCGGCTTGCCGGTCTTCGGGTCGATGCCCTTGGTCCAGGTGATCTTCTCCTGGTAGGGGTCGGCGCGCAGGAACTGGCCGTTGTTGCGGTCGAGCGTATAGAAGTGACCGTTGCGGGAGAAGTTGGCCACAACCTTGCGGGGTTCGCCGTTGATGCTGACCTCATAGAGCATTTTTGGGCTCGGCGTGTCGAAATCCCAATGCTCGTTCGGGGTCTCCTGGAAGTACCACACGATCTTGCCGGTGTCGGCATCGAGCGCGATGGTCGAGGCGGTGTAGAGGTTATCGCCGGGCCGGAATTGCGGATCGAAGCTCGGGAACGCGTCGCCGGTGCCGTAGAACAGCAGGTTGGTGGCCGGGTCGAAGGACGCGGTCTGCCACACGCCGCCGCCGCCGGTGCGCCAGGCGTTGTGGTTGTCCTTCCAGCTCTCCGAACCGGGCTCGCCCGGCGCCGGGATCGTGAACGTGCGCCAAGCCAGGCTGCCGTTGTCGAGATTCCAGGCGCCGACCCAGCTGCGGGTGCCGAGCTGGCCGCCGGTGCTTTCGCCCTGGACCACCAGTTCCTTGCCGGCGCGGGTCTTGATCGTCAGCGGCGCCGCCGTAAAGCCCTGCGTGCGCGGCGACGGCGTACCGGTCTTCGGATCGGTCGGCGCCTTGGCGTCCACCTCCCAGATCAGCTCGCCGGAATCGCGATTGACCGCGATCATCCGCATGTCGTTGGTGGAGATCAGCACCTTGTTGCCGTACATCGCGATGCCGCGATTGGTGCGGGACTGCTTGATCTTGGGGTCGTAGCGCCACAGCGGAACGGCCGCATCGCCGCTGCGCACGTCGAACTTGGTCACCCGCGTCCAGGTGTCGGACACATACATGAAGCCGTCGTCCACCAGCGGGGTCAACTCTTCCTTGCCGCGCAAGGTGCCGCCGGTGGTCCTGCCGCCGATCGACATCATGAACTTCGGCTTGAGGTCCTTGGCGTTGGAAGCGTTCACTTCCGTCAAGGGCGAGTGGCGTGAATTGTTGTAGTCGCGATGCACCATGAGCCAGTTTGCCGGATCATTGGGCGCATTGAGCAGCCGCTCAAACGTCACGTCGGCCGCGAATGCCGGCATCGCGATGGCGGCGAGGCCAAGCGAAGCCAGTGCGGCGAGCCTTCCTGTCGTAGACATGCATCTCCTCCTATTAGGATTTGTCATCGGAGCGAATCCCGGCGAACCTTTACCGCGAAACGTCGGAATCGCGAAAGCAGGACAAACGGCCCACCTTGGCACTCCGGCGATCATGGCTGGATTGCGGCCGGACCTACGCGGTTCCAAGGACAATGTTAGTCGAGCTTTGGGCTTTGCGCCACACCCAAAAGACCGGTGCATCCATCTGGCCGGAAGACCGTGCTTGGATGCGCCGAAGCTCGCGTCATGGCTTGCGCCCCGGCGAATGTTTTGCAAGTGTGAGGACATAGATGACGGCGAGGTAATGCCGCCGACCGATGATGGACAAGACCGGGGGGGATTGCCAGTGGGTCTGAGAAATGAGGGTTTTACAGGCAAGGTATGGTTCCTAGCGTGGGGAATGACCTGCGTGACGGCCGTGGCGCTGCTGCCGCTGCTTGCAGATGCTGCCGTCGCGCAAGGCAGGCCTATGACCGTCAAGCTCGCCACCGCCACGCTCAACGATACGCAGCACGAGTGGATGAAACGCTTCGCCGCCATGATCGGCAAGAACAGCGGCGGTCGCCTCGCGGCGGAGCTTTACCCGGCCAGTCAGCTCGGCTCGATTCCGCGCATGATCGAAGGCACGCAGCTCGGCTCGATCCAGATCTGGATCGGACCGCCGGAGTTCCTGGTCGGCGTCAACCAGCGCTTCGAACTCCTGAGCGCACCGGGTCGATTCCGCGACGAGGCGCATGCCTTGAAAGTCATCGCGGATCCGGAGTTCGCCAGGGCGTTCCTGGCCGTCGGCGCCAACAGGGGTTTGATCGGCTCCAGCCTATTTTTCACCGGCCCGGCGGCTTTCGATATGCGGACACCTGTGCGCACGCTCGCGGATCTGAAGGGTAAAAAGATACGCGTGCTGGCGTCGCCGTTCCAAACCGAACAGGTCACGCGGCTCGGCGCAACCGGGGTGCCGATGTCACTTGGCGACGTCATGCCGGCGTTGCAGCAGGGCACGCTCGACGGCGCCTTCGGCTCGCTGCCCGTGTTCGCCGCCCTAAGGTATCAAGATGCGGCAAAATACATGACGGAGACCGGTCAGGCGCAAATCTTCAGCGTCGCGATGGTGAGCAAGCGCTGGTTCGATGGCTTGCCGCCCGATCTGCAGGGGATCGTGATGGCGAGCAGCAAACAGGCCGCCGCCGAGGCAATTCCGTGGTCGCTCGATTTCCTTGCCGCTCAACGCAGGGTTTGGCGCGACAGCGGCGGTGAAATCATCGCGCTGCCGGCCGCCGACAAGGCCGAATTGATGGCGAAACTCGGTTCGGTCGGCGACGATATCGTCAAAGCCAAGCCCGAGCTCAAGCCGCTTTGGGAGCTGTTGGTGGCGACGGCGAAGCGAACCGAGTAGCCGTTGTGATTGGATTTTCGCGTGGAGAATAAGCCGCGGGTTATTCGGGCTTGAAAAGATTTAAAAAGCTGCGGGATCCAACCCCTATCAAACCCGCCGCACATATTGCGCTATACCCGCCATGTGTTACGACATTCATCGGCGATACCGCTGTCGGTGATCGCCCAATTCGGCTGTTCCACGGAATATCAGTGGAGCCGAATTTGGTGGTGCCTTGAACCAGCGGGATGCATGATACGGAGCGGTTAGCACCGCTTTGCCGCTGGTATGCGCTGCAATTTGGTAGCAATGGCCTGGCGCGGGTGCAGTCGGTGCATTCACGCATTGCAACCGCGCGGGAGGGGTCCGCAAAGCCCACCGCTGGTGCCCCTACGTGGTCCTGCCAGGTTGCGCGCTCGTTACGGAGCACCGCGGGCCACCGCGGGCACTTTGGGATTTCGCCGGAACCAAATCCGCTCTAAGATGGGCGCCGATCGCACGCGCCACGTGAGCACGGGGCAGGTGAGATCGACAGGGAGGTAACGATGAAGCGACTGATTTCCGCTCTATTTTTGGTCACCGGTTTGGCGGCAGGGTCGGCCCTGGCGCAGCCCTATGCGCCGAACGCGGCCGGCGTGACGATGGGTCACTGGCATCTCAATTCGCGCGACGTACAGGCCAACAAGAAGATTTTCGTCGCCATGGGCGGCGTGCCGTCCACCGACGGGCCGCGCGAGCGGGTGACGTTTCCGGGCGTCGTGATCAATCTCAATCTCGGCGCCGCCAATCCCCCGCCGCCCACCGGCGGTACGGTCGGCTCGGTGGTGAACCATGTCGGGTTCATCGTGAAGAGCGTGCCGGAATCGGTCGCCAAGTGGAAGGCCGCGGGCGTTGCGGTCGAACCCGGCAACAACGGCCGCCTCGATCAGGCCTATGTGACGACGCCCGACGGGCTGCGGATCGAAATTCTGGAAAACAAGAACCAACCCGAGGCGATCCGCCACGAACACGTGCACTTCTTCGTGCCGGAAGCCGCGGTGCCGGAAATCCAGGCCTGGTATGGCAAGATCTTCGGCGCCAAGCCGAGCACCACGTCCACGGGCGCAAAGGTCGCCGACGTTCCGGGCGTGCAGCTGCGCTTCAACAAGGCCGCCGCGGCCCAAGCTCCCACCAAGGGACGCACGCTCGACCATATCGGCTTCGACGTGGTCGATCTTCCGGCCTTCATCAAGAAGCTTGAAGCCAACGGCATCAAGCTCGACCGCCCCTATACCAAGAACGAACAGACCGGGGCCGCGCTGGCCTTCATCACCGACCCGTGGGGCACATATATCGAGCTGAACCAGCGCCCGAACGCGGTCTACCTGCCGTAACCGGCGCGTTCGCACGTTGCCGCCGTCGTCCGCCGCGTCCGGAAAGCTCCGGGGCGGCGGATTTTTTATAGGCCTGCTGCCCTTGGCGATGCCGATGCGGCGGCCGGTGACGGGCGCGCTGCGGCAACCATGGAGGTGCCTTTTGCACTACGATGGTATTAATTTTCACCTATGTGGACCAGCGCGTGATCAGAGGGGCACGACTGACGCCAACCTGACGCATCGTACCGGATCGTCGGCATTCTGCCGGTACATATCAAGATATTTGCAATGCGCATGAAAGCATCGTACCGCAAGGCAGTCGTGATGAATTAGCGAAGAACTGGTTGTAGAAATCAGATTGCACAATCAGGCCGTCAAGCCCGGCGGCCTGATTGTGCTTCGGGCCGACGGGTCTGTCAGCCAAGATGCAGCAGGTGACAACCGGCGAAGCCCCCATGGATAAACGCCGAAACCGAGTAGCACATACAGAGGTCGTTGTGCCCCGCGCGCTTCGACAAGATGGCCGCGGCGATGTAGGTAATCGACTGTAGCGCGTATAGCGGCGCCAGCGGATTGCTGTAGAGATGGGCGAGAACTTGTGTCATGGCCGGTCCTTTTCATTTGAGCCGACCTCTTCACTAGAGCCCCTACTAAAGCGACGATGCACATCGCACATGACCACAAGCGGAAGCGGCAATGGCGCGGAAGCCGACCGGAAACGAACCGGAAACGAACGAACCGAAGGTATGGGGAGAATTGCTCAAGTGGCATATGGCACGGGGCACCCGGCCAGATGGAACGCCCGACGTTGAAGGCGTTCCATGGACGGTCCCCGAGTTCGCAGCGAAATTAGGGGTTGACGAACGAAACGTTCGTAATTGGCGAAGCGGAAGACCAACGGAATTCCTCAATCTTATCGAACAGGTACTTTTCGGTGAAAGTGCGAGCTACGTGAACTTCCGCAGCAATCTGCGGCGAGCTCACCGCCTTGCCAAAAACGGAAGTGAAAGTATCCCGATAGGGCCTCAATCGCCCATCCACGATCCGGGACTTTGCTGCGGGCGAGATGGCGAGATCGCTCGGCTGGTCGCAAAGCTTGTGTCAGTCCAAGAGGGTGGCTCAATTCTGGTCCTTGGGGATGCTGGTCACGGCAAAACGACGCTCACCGAGAAAGTGGGCGTTCATCCCGACATCATCCAACGCTTTGGCAGTCGCCGCTGGTTCGTTGAACTCGAAACGGCGAACAGTGCGGAAGAGGCTCTAGCGAAGATCGCTCAAGCCCTGGGATTGGAGCGCACAGCACCCTTGCCAGCTGTCCAAGCCCACTTCGCTGCGAAGAAGCCGGGTTTGGTGGTGCTAGACAACCTTGAAACGCCCTTGCATTCCGATGAAAGCGCAACACAAAGATTGTTATGTGATCTTACCGCAACTCCAGGTGTGGCGCTCATGGCGTCGCTTCGCAGCCGAGAAAGCATTGCTGGCGTTCCCTGGACGGACCAAGTTTGGCTGGAGCCCTTGCTTCCGGGTATTGCGCGCATCGTGTTTCTCTCGATAGCGCCAAATATCTCCGAGGACGATCCGGACCTCGACTATTTCCTCGGGGAAACGGATGGCGTCCCTTTGGCTATCCGTTCGGTCGCCAGGCGCGCATCCGCGCGCCGGAACCTCGCTGTTTTGCGGCGCGAATGGCAAAAAAAGGGTGCGCTTCTTGCCAAAGAACCAGGTGGCGAAGGCTCACGGCGCGATTCTTTAATAGCTTCCGTTGAATTTTCACTAGGGTCGCGTCGAATTCATGAATCTGGAAAGCGGCTTTTTTCACTCCTTGGTCAATTACCGGCTGGACTTACCACCGACGATCTCGATGTATTGCTGAGCGATACCGGCGACGATGCGGCAGATCAACTCCGCCAAGTCGGTCTCCTTAAAGACAAGGGTGGGCGGATCGATCTGCTGTCGCCAATCCGTGACGTTTCACGTCGGCAGCACCGGCCGGATAACGAGACAATGAAAGCTTGGGTATCGCACTATCTCTCCATGATCACGGAGGAAGGACAACGGATCGGCAAAGACGGGGGTGGGATAGCAATCCGCCGGATCGTGCCGGAAATGCCGAATATCAGTGCTGCATTGTTGGCGGCCAGCGACAATCCTGAAGGTCGCCAGAAGGCGGTCGGCGCTTTGGACAGTTTCGGGCGCGCGATGCGCTATTCGGGAATTTCTGGTGCGTCGGCGCTTGATGCCCTCGAACAGGAGTTCGTGAGAGCCAAGGATATTATTGCGCAAGCAAAGTGCAAGGTCGCGCGGGCGGGTGCCGCTCGCATGCGGTCAATGAACGATGCCGCTCGTACTGACTTTCACAAAGCGCTCGAATTGGTGCGGGGGCGCGGGGAAGCCGAGCTTGAAGCGGATTGCCTCTCGGGCCTGGCCGCGATCGCGCGGATGCAGTCCGAGCACACGGCGGCGCGCGCGCTCTATGAACAGGCGCGCGAGCTCTACAAGCGGGCGGGCGCGCTGACGGGCGAGGCGGATTGCCTCTGGGGCCTGGCCGATATCGCGCGGATGCAGTCCGAGCACACGGCGGCGCGCGCGCTCTATGAACAGGCGCGCGCGCTCTACAAGCGCGCGGGCGGGCTGACGGGCGAGGCGCAGTGCCTCTCGGGCCTGGCCGATATCGCGCGGATGCAGTCCGAGCACACGGCGGCGCGCGCGCTCTATGAACAGGCGCGCGAGCTCTACAAGCGCGCGGGCGGGCTGACGGGCGAGGCGTCTTGCCTCTTGGGCCTGGCCGCGATCGCGCGGATGCAGTCCGAGCACACGGCGGCGCGCGCGCTCTATGAACAGGCGCGCGAGCTCTACAAGCGGGCGGGCGTGCTGACGGGCGAGGCGTCTTGCCTCTGGGGCCTGGCCGATATCGCGGGGATGCAGTCCGAGCACACGGCGGCGCGCGCGCTCTATGAACAGGCGCGCGAGCTCTACAAGCGCGCGGGCGGGCTGACGGGCGAGGCGTCTTGCCTCTTGGGCCTGGCCGATATCGCGCGGATGCAGTCCGAGCACACGGCGGCGCGCGCGCTCTATGAACAGGCGCGCGAGCTCTACAAGCGCGCGGGCGATACCGCCCGCGTGGCTCTATGTGATTTGAGATTAAAATCACTCCCCTAGAAAATATCCGCGACAGGTCGCCACCCTCTCATTGCAAAAATCAAGATATTTGCAACAAGTCCAGCCCGTTGAATGAATTGAGCTTTTTTGTTGCAAAATTCTGTTGCACGTGCACGCCATGATTTACGGGTACGTCGCGACGACTTCGAGGCCCAACACAAATCTAAGCGTCGTATCGCACGGCGCGATGAAGCAATATTGCCCACCCTCATCGGCCCGAGCGCGCGGATTTTTTCGTGGCGCGGGCCGCGCAGATGCGCAATGACCGGGCCGGCCCCGCCGGCGGCCCATCGTTCCGAATCCAGGGAGAAGCTTCATGCCCAAACTTACCACCTCGCTCATCGCCCTCGCGTGTCTCGCCGCCGTTCCGGCATTCGCGCTGTCGGACAAGCCCTACTTGGCGGCCACCGACGCCGACTTCGGCAATCTGCTGCCACCGCCGCCCGCCGACGGATCGGCGGCCGACAAGCGCGACATGGAGGTCCTGCTCGGTTTGCAGAAGGCTGCGAGCCCGGCACGGCTCGCCAAGGCTCAGGCCGATGTGGAAGCCTCGATTTACCGTGTTGCCGGAGAAGTCCTGGGGCCCAGCTTCACCAAGGAGCGGTTCCCGCTGACCGGCGAATTTTTTGCCAAGGTCAGCCGGGATTCCGGCGTGGGCGTCGGCCCGATCAAGCGGCAATATCAACGCAAGCGCCCGTACCAGGCGAACAAAGAGGTGACCTCGCCGCCCGCCATTGCGGCCGCGGCCACCAGCCCGACCTATCCGAGCGGGCACGGCACTTTTGGCGCCGAAGCCGCCATGCTGCTCGCCATGATGGTGCCGGAGAAGAAGCAGGCGCTCTATGCGCGCGGCTGGGAATATGGCGAGGGGCGCGTCCTGACCGGCGTCGCCTATCCGTCCGACGTGGAGGGCGGCCACATCGGTGCCGCCGTCATGGTTACGCTGCTGCTTCAGAAGCCGGAGTTCCGGGCTGATTTCGAGGCGGTGAAGACCGAGGTCCGCAAGGGCTTGGGGCTCGCGCCGTAGTTCCTGGCATCCTTTGATCCCCGCGGCGCGCTCCCGGCCCGCCTAGCGCCCCGCGCGCCGCGGGTGCTCGGATCCCTCTCCGTGCGAGGACCCGACGCCGGCAGCGAATTCGTGCACTGCCGGCCGGCGCGCGGCTGTCCGCGTCTGCGCGATTTGCCCGGTCATCGGCGGCTTGCTGCGGTTTGGCCGCGTCGCGAAAACCGCCGTGCGATGTTATTCCCGTGTGGCACCGCTAATTATAGGGTTCCCCCCTGGGGTATCGGATGCGATGCCGGCGGCCGATCGCGTGTTCGCGAAATAATTTGCGGTCCGAACCTGGATCGGCCCCTTGGCATCCCGTCAGTCTTGGTGATAAGGCTTGCCGCGGAAGCCGTGCGTCGTCGCGGAAATCGCCTAACGCAAGGCCTCCGCCGATGGGAAGATGAGGTACGTAGCAGCGTTGGTTCGGAAGGGCTCGGTCGGCCAGGCGAACCGAAGGAAGGTTGACCGCGATCCTGCCGTCCGGAGGGGCGCGGCTGGCGAGAAGACGCCCGCCGCGGACATTTGGGCCGATGATCGCGGGCGCCAAATCACCATAAGCGGCTGCGGAATTCCTCTTGCCAAAACACACTATGGGAACTATCCGGTTGACGCGGCGGAACAACAACGGTAATTTCCGCCAGTAACACACCCGTGAGACGGAATCCGGGTAAAAGGGGGGCTCACATGCATCTGATCCCGCAATCTTGGTCGCATTTCCACATCCTTGTGAGCGTGTTCCCGTCGGTCGGGCTGCTATTTGTGCTGGGATTATATATTACGGCATTGATCGGCAATAACGACGGACTGAAACGGACTTGTCTGTTTCTCTTCGTTATTATGGGCATATTGGCGATCCCGACCTATGTCAGCGGCGTCGGCTCGATGGATGCGCTGGCGAAGAACCCGAAGATTTCCAAGGAATTGATGAATTCCCACTACAACGCATCGTTGCTGGCGATCGCTGCGTTGGTGATCGTCGGCCTGGTGGCGCTATACGAGCTGATTCGTACCCGCAGCGCGGCGGCATCCAGCCAGATGCTCAACATCATTCTTGGTTTGTCTGTGATCGCCTCGATCCTGGCGGTTTACGCAGGCGAACTCGGGTGGGAAATCAGCCACTTCGAATTGCGGATCCCGTTCCCCGAAGGCACCGTTCAGGCGACCCCGCAGACTTGGTCGCACATACACATGATGCTGAACCATGTGCCGACCGTGGGTTTCGTGATCACGCTGGTCGTCTACATTCTCGGCATGGCCATGAATAATGACGGCATGAAGCGGGCCGGGCTGGTGCTGTTCGTGATCTGCGGTGTGGTCGGCGTGCCGACCTATGTGACCGGCGCCGCCGCCATGTGGGCGTTGACCCAGCCGGTGATCCCGGAGATCTCCAAGGCGGTCATCAATGACCACCGGGATATGGCGCTGTTGACGCTGTTCGGACTCGCCTTTACCGGCGGCGCCGCCTGGATCGAGTTGTGGCGCTACCGCTACCTGAACCGTTTCTCCAACACATCCCTCTATGTGACGCTGGCGCTGGCCCTTATCACGCTCGGTATCATGGCCGAAACCGGCCATCGCGGCGGACAGATCAACCATCCGGAAATTCGCTTGGCGACCGACGTGTTGTCAACCGATGCGACGGCCGGCTGGTCGCCCCAGCTTGAACTTCTGATCAACCAAGTAAAGTGGTTCGTGCCCTGGCAGACCGTACACTTCTTCGGATTTTCCATCATCTTCGGCGTGGCACTTGTGGTCTCCCTGCGGGTTTTGGGTCTGATGAAATCCGTGCCGTTCTCGGCAGTCCACCGAATCCTGCCGCTCGGCTTCCTCGGCGTCATCATGAATGTATTCAGCGGCATGCTGATGATGCTGGCCGATACCTATCGCTACGTAGTGACCGACACGACGTTCGCCCCTAAGATGGCCTTGATTGTCATCGGCACCGCCGCGGTCCTCTACTATTCGGTGGCGGATTCGATTTGGAACGTGAAGGCCGGAGAGGATGCGCCGGCGAGTGCCAAGGCCGTAGCGATCCTGGTATTGCTGTCTTGGACCGGAGTCATCATGGGCGGCCGCTTGCTGCCTTATGTTTAAACGGGAGGGCTAGAATAACCATGGACAGGTTTACGCTGATTCTTACGGTGGTAGTGCTCAGCGCGGTGGTGCTGGGGATCGCAGCGTTGATCGTGTCGCGCCTCGACAGCGCGGTGGATTCGAAGGCCTGACGGCCCGGCGTCATTCGAGGCAAAACAGGAATCCTGGGAGGGTCGAACAGTGTTGGAATCTCTGGCGCAGACGCCTTACGCGACTTGGGTGCGTAAATCGTTGTGGGGGTGGCCGTTGTCGTTGACCGTGCATGCGTTCGGCACGGCAACAGTAACGGGGATCATGTTCGTCGTTGGCCTGCGGCTCATCGGCTGTTTTCGGACGATTCCGTTCCAAAGTCTGGTAAAGCTGCTCCCGGTCGTTTGGATCGCCATTGTGTTCCAGGTTTTGAGCGGTTCATCCCTGTGGATGACGAAACCGCATCAGTACATGGCCGACGTCATGTTCCTGTCGAAAATCACGTTTGTGACGCTGGGCATCATACTAACGTGGTTGTTCTACGGAGCGCTTAAGCGTGAAGCCGCGCGGTGGGATGCGGAAGGGAAAGTATCGCCTCTCGGCCTGAAGCTTGGCGCGTTTAGCGTGCTGGCCTGGTTTTGCGTGACGATAGCCGGACGTTTGACGGCTTATCTTGGGTCTCTTTACACCTCTTGACTTGGACGTCGTTACGTCGCACGTCGCCGCCAAGCGTGGTGAATCTACTTCCTACGAAGATGGAGTGTTACCGCGGGCGGTCTTTTGCCCGCGACTCCGCTGCAAATCGCCGATCGTTGATGTCGGCGAAAGGGATCGGCTGAGTTCGGCGGCTGATTTGATATAATCGCTTTTTTTCATTGCGCCCCGCGGAACTCAGGGCCTTTAAGGACGCAGACCTATTTGCAACTGATGCTCGATTGGTCGCGGCGCTTCATCATGGCACCTATGCCGTCGGCAAGCGCAAAATCCAGCCGATCCCAAAAAAGCCCAAGAATAACAGTTTCTCTGCCCCGCGAGCGCGGTTTTACAGCGCGGCTCATTCAGCAGCGAAGTGCGGCGGGCTGATTTCTTGACGTTGAGGAAAACCTGGCAAGCTCATCTGGCCGCAGGAAAGTGCGGCGTACACGGTGTGCTAGCCTATGGCGGGAGCGGGTTCCAAGGGTGCTCGCGTCACCCGCATCGCCCGCGGCGTTTAACGCCCCTGAGCCTGCCTATTCACCTGACCCTGCCTATTCCCCGCGACCCCGCCGGTTGAGCCAACTCGGCGCAGTTCGGATGTGAATCGGCTCGCCAATTCCGACCGCTTTGTATGGGTGGTCTTTCCAGCGCCTCCAGGGGGCGGTGCACCACCTCATAGTTACGTTCATGACCCCTGCCGGCCCCCCTAACCCTCGTCCGGGAGGACGGCAAAGCCGCTCATGCCGGTATTATTGAGTCGATCAATTATTTTTCCACGACCACAGCAAAGTTTCATGTACAGACGCCAGCTAACCAGATAAGCAAGAAACAGACCAATCTGGCGTGTTCGGTATGGCTCTCACACAACGACTTTTGCTTCGACAGACCCAGGCGCTGGTGATGACGCCGCAGCTGATGCAGGCCATCAAGCTGCTGCAGCTGTCCCACCATGATTTGGCGGCTTATGTGGAAGGCGAGCTGGAGCGCAATCCCCTGTTGGAACGGCCGGCCGGGGAGGAGACATCAGGTTCCGGCGAGGCCGAACCGCAAGGCGAGGCGGCGGAGCGACCTGCCGCCGGAGAGCTGGAAGGCGCGGGTACCGACTGGATGGCGGACCGGCTCGAAAGCCAGCAAGCCATCGAATCGCGCCTCGATACCGATCTCAATAATGTGTTCTCCGACGAGGGCGCCGGGCCGGCGCGGGCCCAGGCCACGGGCGGTTCCGGTGAGGCGCTGCCAGGCAGTTATTCGGAGTGGGCATCGGCGGGCGCCGGAGGCCATGGGGACAGCGATTATAACCTCGAAGCCTTTGTGGCGGCCGAGCCGACGCTCGCCGCGCATCTGGCCGAACAGATCCCGCTGGCCTTCGCGCAGCCGGCCGATCGCATCGTCGCACAATATCTCGTCGATCTCGTCGACGAGGCGGGTTACCTCAGCGGCGAATTGCCGGAGGCTGCCGAACGGCTAGGCACCACGCTGCCGCACATCGAGGCTGTGCTGGCGCGCCTGCAGACATTCGAGCCGGCGGGGGTGTGCGCACGCAATCTTGCGGATTGCCTGGCCATCCAGCTGCGCGCCAAGGACCGCCTCGATCCCGCGATGGCGGTCCTGCTGGAACACCTCGATCTTTTGGCGAAGCGCGATTTCCCTGCGCTTCGCAAGCTTTGCGGCGTCGATGACGATGATCTTGTCAACATGGTCGCGGAAATCAAGCACCTCAATCCGAAGCCCGGTCTCGCCTTCGGCTCCGTGGTGGTGCAGCCGGTGGTGCCCGACGTGTTCGTGCGGGAGGGCGCCGACGGGACCTGGGTGGTCGAACTCAACCACGACACCCTACCCAAGGTATTGGTCAATCAGTCCTACTACGCCGAGGTGGCGAAGACCGCGACCAAGAATACCGACAAGTCCTACCTCACCGAGTGCCTGCAGAACGCCACCTGGCTGGTGCGCGCCCTCGATCAGCGCGCCAAGACAATCCTCAAGGTCGCGACCGAGATCGTGCGCCAGCAGGAGCTGTTCTTTGCACGCGGGGTCCAGCACTTGCGGCCGCTCAATCTCAAGACCGTCGCGGATGCCATCGCGATGCACGAATCCACAGTGTCGCGCGTCACCGCCAATAAGTACATGGCGACGCGCCGCGGCATCTTCGAGATGAAATTCTTCTTTACCTCGGCGATCGCGTCCGCCACCGGCGGCGAAGCCCATTCCGCCGAAGCCGTCCGCCACCGCATCAAGCAGCTGATCGACGCGGAATCCGCGCAAAACGTGCTGTCGGACGACACCATCGTGGAACAGCTGCGCGAGGCCGGCATCGATATTGCGCGCCGTACCGTTGCAAAATACCGTGAGGCGATGCGGATTCCCTCTTCGGTACAGCGGCGCCGCGACAAGCAGGACGCCGCCAAGGCGCCGGGGTGAAAGAATGCAAGGCGTCCATACCGCCCGCGATGAAAATCATCGCGGGCGGCAGGAATTGCGCACCACATCGTTGCCGCCGAACATTGGCGCCGTTTGAAATCCCCGCAATCGCGCCCTATAAGTCGGCGCAAATCCGTTGCGCGCGAGGCTGAAGCACCCCCTACGCGGGCGCCGGCCCGCCATGGCGGCGGCGACCTCGCCCGCGCGAAATCACGAACAGGACGACCAGGAACGAGGCGATGGCCGGACATTCACAGTTCAAGAACATCATGCACCGCAAGGGCCGGCAGGATGCGGTGAAATCCAAGGTTTTTGGCAAGCTCGCGCGCGAGATCACCGTGGCGGCGAAGCTCGGGCTGCCGGACCCGACGATGAACGCCAGGCTGCGCGCCGCCATTATCGCGGCGCGCGCGGAAAACATGTCGAAGGATTCGATCGACCGTGCGATCAAGAAATCGCAGGGCGGCGACGCCGAGTCCTATGACGAGATCCGCTACGAGGGCTACGGCCCCGGCGGCACCGCAGTGATCGTCGAGGTGCTGACGGACAACCGTAACCGCACCGCCTCCGACGTGCGCTCGTATTTTACCAAGACCGGCGGCAATTTGGCCGAGACCGGGGCGGTATCGTTCATGTTCGACCACGTCGGCCTCATCGAGTTCGACGCCAAGGTGGCCTCCCCCGACGCCATGCTGGAGGCGGCGATCGAGGCCGGCGCCGATGACGTGGTGTCCGGCGAAGGCGGCCACGAGGTCTACGCTTCCCAAGAGTCCTTCGCGGAGGTCGCCAAGGCGCTCGAGGCCAAGTTCGGCGAACCGCGCAAGGCCGGCCTGGTCTGGAAGCCGCAGAACACGGTTCCGATCGACGACGAGAAGGGCGAAAAGCTCATCAAGCTGATGGACCTGCTCAACGAGCACGACGACGTGCAGAACGTCTATGCGAATTTCGAAATATCCGACGCCCTGATGGCGAAGATGGGGGGGTAGGGGAGGGGCCCCCTGCGCTGCTTTCGGCCGCTTCCCAACGATTGCCGCGCGCGCGTGGACGGCGTAATCTGGACAATGCCGGCCGGTTGTTCGTGACAATTGCGCCGTCGGCGGGAGTGGCTCCCCGATGAACGACATCACCCTCAAGCCGCGCACCAAGCTGCGGATCAAGACCGAGCGGCCGCGGCTTTACAAGGTCATCCTCGTCAACGACGATTTCACGCCGCGGGAGTTCGTCGTCATGGTCCTCAAGGCGGAATTCCATATGACCGAGGACCAGGCCTATCGGGTGATGATGACCGCGCACCGCCGCGGCGTCTGCGTGGTCGCGGTCTATGCGCGCGACATTGCCGAGACCAAGGCGGCGCGCGCCACCGAAGCCGGACGCCTCAAGGGCTATCCACTCCTATTTACCACCGAGCCGGAGGAATAGGGACCCGGCGGGGCAGTGCTCACGCGAGCCCGAGACACTGTCAACGGCACGCAATCGACGGCGACAATCGCCCTCAGGGCGGGGCAAAATCGCCCTGACTGAGCGAAGCGGATGGCGCCCGATCCGGCTGCGATTTTGCCCACGTCAACCTGACGCAGGGGGCGCTCGCGAGGGCAGAAATGGCCCGAAGCGTCTCGTCAGGCTTCACGCAGGACAGGGCGATTTGTGTCCACCCTGCGAGGCCTGCATTCGTGTGCGTAAACCGGTGATGGGAATGCGAGGCGAGCCCGGAGCCCCGATGCCCACCGGCGGGGCGTAATGGGTTCCGGGCTCTCGGCTTGTGGCCGAACCCCGGAAAGACCGCGAATAGTCGAAACGCTGCAACCGTGGAGCCGTTGCATTGGACGAACCCCGAAGACGACCGTCAAAATCGGATTTTCAATTTATCATTAGTCCGTTTCCTATAGGCCAACCCACGCCCACTTTTGCAGCCAACGTGAAGCGAAACAAGGCCGTCTTCCGATGACACTGCAACATCCGCTAGACTGCGACGCGCTGCAAGCGTTATAGAGAGGCATCATTCTGGGGCGCCGCGCAGCGGCGAACCCGGAATCCATGACACTCGCATCAAGGCAAACCGCGCGGCATAGGTACGGCCGCGGTCATCCGCGCGCCGCGTGAGGCTCCGCGCATGGGCGCCGCTCATTCGCCCCGCTCCGCCACCATCATGTAATTGACCGCCATATCGGCGGAGAGCCGCCACGTATCGCCGAGCGGATTATAGGCGACGCCCGTCTGGTCGCTCGCCCGCAGGCCGGCGCGCGCCAGGGCGCGTTCCAGCTCGGCGGGGGTGACGAACTTGTCCCAACTGTGGGTGCCGCGGGGCAGCCAGCGCAGCACGTATTCGGCGCCGACGATAGCAAGGGCAAAACTCTTCAGCGTCCGGTTGAGGGTGGCGGCGACCATCAGCCCGCCGGGCTTTACCATTTCGGCGCAGCGCGACACGAACAGGCCGACATCGGCCACGTGCTCGACCACCTCCATGGCCAGCACCACATCGAAGCGCTCGCCGGCGTCGGCCAGCGCCTCGGCGGCCGTCACCCGGTAATCGATGCTGAGCCCGCCGGCTTGCGCATGCAGCCGCGCGGCCGCGATGTTGGCCGCAGACGGATCGGCCCCGACCACCGCCGCGCCGAGGCGCGCGAGCGGCTCGCACAAGAGGCCGCCGCCGCAGCCGATATCGAGCATTCGCAGGCCGCCGAGGCAGGGTGGGCGCGCGGCGTCGCGGCCGAACCGCCGGCAGGCCGCGTCGCGGATATAGGCGAGGCGAACCGGATTGAAATTGTGCAGGACCGCCATTTTGCCGTGCGGGTCCCACCACTGGTCGGCCAGCCGGGAAAAGCGGTCAACCTCGGTGATATCGACCGTGGCGTCCGCCACGGCATCCGCATCCATCTGGTCGTGAGCCATGGAAACTTCTGTTGCCTCGCAGCGAAATCGGCGCCGCCCGTTGCGGCTATCGAGTCTCGCCGCTATATACGCGCGATTTTGCTGCACGGCGGAACGAAAAAGTGCCGCCGCTGCGGCGCAGGGGGACGAAGTTTTAGTCATGGCGCGGCTGGTGATGAAATTCGGCGGCACTTCGGTGGCCGACATCGGGCGGATTCGCAACGTGGCGCGCCACGTCAAGCGCGAGGTCGATGCCGGCCATGAGGTGGCGGTGGTGGTATCCGCCATGTCGGGCACCACCAACCGGCTGGTCGAGTGGTGCCGGGAGGCCGCGGTGCTGCACGACGCGCGGGAATACGACACCGTGGTGGCATCGGGCGAACAGGTCACCTCGGGGCTGCTGGCGATCGCCCTGCAGGCCATCGGCATCAACGCGCGGTCATGGCAGGGCTGGCAATTGCCGATCCTCACCTCCGACGCCCATGCCTCCGCCCGCATCCTGGACATCAATGGCGAGGAGCTGATCAAGCGCTTCCGCGAGCGCAAGGAGGTCGCGGTGATCGCCGGGTTCCAGGGCATGTTTCGCGATACCGGCCGGATCACCACGCTCGGACGCGGCGGCTCGGACACGTCGGCGGTCGCGGTGGCCGCCGCCATCCGGGCCGACCGCTGCGACATCTATACCGATGTCAACGGCGTCTATACCACCGATCCGCGGGTGGTGCCGAAGGCCCGCCGGCTCGATCGCATCGCGTTCGAGGAGATGCTGGAACTCGCCTCCCTCGGCGCCAAAGTGCTGCAGGTGCGCTCGGTCGAGCTCGGCATGGTGCACCGGGTGCGCATCTTCGTGCGTTCGAGCTTCGACGCCCCGGAGGACATCGATCCGCATAAAAACCCGCCGGGAACATTGATTTGCGAGGAGGAGGACATCGTGGAGCAACAGGTCGTTACCGGCATCGCCTTCTCCAAGGACGAAGCGCAAATCTCGGTGCGCAGAATCGAGGACAAGCCGGGCGTCGCGGCCAGTATTTTCGGGCCGCTGGCGGACGCCAGCATCAATGTCAACATGATCGTGCAGAACGTGTCGGCCGACGGCGCTACCACCGACCTGACCTTCACGGTGCCGGCGGCGGATTTCGAGCGCGCCAAGGATACCCTGGAGAGCGCGAGGCCGCACATCGGCTATGCCCGGCTCGACGGGGCGACCGACGTGACCAAGGTTTCGGTCATCGGCGTCGGCATGCGCAGCCATGCGGGGGTCGCGGCCAAGGCCTTCCGCGCCCTGGCCGATCGCGGCATCAACATCCGCGCCATCACGACCTCGGAGATCAAGTTTTCCGTGCTGATCGACGCCGCCTATACGGAACTCGCGGTGCGCACCCTGCACACACTCTACGGTCTTGACAAAGCCTAGATTTTTTGGCGCAGCGCAGCATCGCGTTTCGCCTTGCGGCGCGCCGGGGGCTTTCGCTATAGCCTAGAAACGGGCTCGGCGCCGCCCCGCCAAAGCCGATACTTGCGAACCATGAGCCGGGTCACGCGCGAGCCCGGCTGCCGACATTCAGCCCAAAGGACGTGACGCCATGCGCGGTGCACTGGGCGGTCCGCGCGTTTTGTTGCGCCGGCTTCGCGAGGTGATGGCGGAGCCGGTCAGCGCGCAGGAACGCCTTGACAAAATCGTGGTCTTGATCGCGGCCAACATGGTGGCGGAGGTGTGCTCCGTCTACGTGTTGCGGGTCGATGCGACGCTCGAGCTCTACGCCACCGAGGGCCTCAATCAACAGGCGGTGCACCAGACCGTGATGCGCTCCGACGAAGGCTTGGTCGGGCTGGTGGCGAGCGAAGCCAGCGCGATCAATCTCTCCGACGCCCAGGCGCACCCGGCGTTTTCCTACCGCCCGGAAACCGGTGAGGAGATCTACCACTCGTTCCTGGGAGTCCCGATCCTGCGCGCCGGCAACACGCTCGGCGTTTTGGTGGTGCAGAACCGGGCGCGGCGGACCTATTCGGAGGAGGAGGTCGAGGCGCTCCAGACCACCGCCATGGTGCTGGCGGAGATGATCGCCTCGGGCGAGCTCTCGGCCTTAGCGCGTCCGGGTGCCGAGCCTGCGGTGCGCCGCAGCATGCGGCTCAACGGCACGGCGCTCAATGACGGCATTGCGCTCGGCCATGTGGTGCTGCACGAGCCGCGGGTCGTGATCACCAATTTCATCGCCGACGATGTGCCGCGGGAGCGTGGGCGCCTGGAGGCGGCGCTGACGACGCTGCGCGCGGATCTCGACGCGATGCTCGAACACGGCGACGTGGCGGAAGGCGGCGAGCACCGCGATGTGCTGGAAGCCTATCGGATGTTTGCCCATGACCGCGGCTGGGTGCACAAGCTCGAAGAAGCCGTGATGACCGGATTGACCGCGGAGGCGGCGGTCGAGCGCGTCCAATCCGACACCCGCGCCCGCATGCTGCGGCAGACCGACCCCTATTTGCGCGAGCGTCTGCACGATTTCGACGACCTCGCCAACCGTTTGCTGCGCCAGCTGCTCGGTCACCTTCACGCGCCCTCGCGCGAGTATCTGCCGGAGCATGCCGTCGTGGTGGCGCGCTCGATGGGACCCGCCGCGCTGCTCGATTACGACCGCAAGCGCCTGCGCGCCGTCGTGCTGGAAGAAGGCGGGCCAACGTCGCATGTCGCTATCGTGGCGCGGGCGTTGGGGATCGCGGCGGTCGGCGAGGTCAGCAATGCGATCGGCCTCGTCGATTCCGGCGATGCCATCATCGTGGACGGCACCACCGGGGAGGTGCACATCCGCCCGTCGCCCGATCTCGAGGCGGCCTATGTGGAGCGGGTCCGGCTGCGGGCGCACCGGCAACAGCAGTATTTCGCGTTGCGGGACAAGCCTTGCATCACCCGGGACGGCGTCGAGATTTCGCTCTATCTCAATGCCGGCCTGCTGGTCGATCTGCCCCACATCGTCGAAACCGGTGCGGCCGGAATCGGGCTGTTTCGCACTGAATTGCAGTTCATGGTGGCGGCGCAGTTTCCCCGCACCGGTGAGCAGCTGGCGCTTTACCGCGCCGTCCTCGACGCGGCCGGCGGCCGTCCGGTGACGTTCCGCACCCTCGACATCGGCGGCGACAAGGTGCTGCCCTACATGCGCAATGTGGAGGAGGAAAACCCCGCGCTCGGCTGGCGTGCCATCCGGCTCGGCCTCGATCGCCCGGCGCTGCTGCGCAGCCAGATCCGCGCCATGCTGCGCGCGGCTGCGGGGCGCGAGCTGAAGGTGATGTTTCCGATGATCGCGGTCGTGCGCGAATTCGACGACGCCCGCGACCTGGTGGAACGCGAACTGATGTATCTGCGCCGCCACAACCATCGGCTGCCGGAGCGCGTCGAGGTCGGAACCATGGTGGAGGTGCCGGCATTGCTCTATCAACTCGACGAACTGCTCGAACGGGTCGATTTTCTGTCGGTCGGCTCCAATGACCTGGCGCAGTTCCTGTTTGCGGCGGATCGCGGTAACCTGCGGGTGAGCACGCGTTTCGACGATCTCTCGTTTCCGATGCTGCGAGCGTTGCGGGACATCGCCGATCGCGGCCATGCCCACGGCAAGCCGGTGACCCTGTGCGGCGAGATGGCGTCGAAGACCGTCAGCGCGCTCGCCTTGATTGCGCTCGGCTATCGGCATTTGTCGGTGGTTCCCTCCGCCATCGGCCCCGTCAAGGCGATGGCGCTCGAACTCGATGCCGGCAAGGCGGCGGCGATGGTCCACGCGCTGATCGGGCACCAGGATGCCGCCGGCTCGATTCGCGACACGCTCGTCGCCTTCGCGGCGGCCGAAGGCATTCCCCTGTAACCGTCGCGGCTCCCATGCTTCCGGAAACCAAACTCGACATCATGCTGGTCCGCCACGCCGCGCTGGAAGCGGAGCTGTCGCGGCCGCTCGCGGCCGAAACCTATGTACAGCTCACCCGCGAGCTCGCGGAATTGGCTCCGGTCGTGGAAAAAGTGAAGAGCTATCGGGCCGCCGCCGTGGAGCTTGCCGATCTCGAGGCCATGATCGCAGACCCGGCGACCGAACCGGATATGCGCGCCTTCGCGGCTGAGGAAAAGCCTGCGCTCGAGGCAAGGCGCCTTGCACTCGAACACGAACTGCGGCTCGCGCTGATCCCCAAGGACGCGATGGACGACCGCAACGTCATCCTGGAAATCCGTGCCGGCACCGGCGGCGACGAGGCGTCGCTGTTCGCCGGGGACCTGTTTCGCATGTATGAGCGCTACGCGACCAAGCGCGGGTGGAAGACCGAGATTCTGTCCGCCAGCGAAGGGACCAAGGGCGGGTTCAAGGAAATCATCGCCGAGATCGCGGGGCGCGGCGCGTTCGCCCGGCTCAAATTCGAATCCGGCGTGCACCGGGTGCAGCGCGTTCCGGACACCGAATCGTCGGGGCGCATTCACACCTCGGCCGCGACCGTCGCGGTGCTACCCGAGGTCGAGGAGGTCGATGTCGAGATCGACGACAAGGACCTCCGCATCGAGACCATGCGGTCGCAGGGCGCCGGCGGGCAGCATGTCAACAAAACGGAATCCGCGATCCGGATCACGCATGTGCCGTCCGGCATCGTGGTGATGATGCAGGAGGAACGTTCCCAGCATCGCAATCGTGCCAAGGCCATGGCGCACTTGCGCGCCAAGCTGTATGACGCGGAACAGCAGCGGATCGATGCGGAGCGAGCCGCCGACCGCCGCGGCCAGGTCGGCAGCGGCGATCGTTCCGAGCGGATTCGCACCTACAATTTCCCACAGGGACGCGTGACCGACCACCGCATCGATCTCACGCTCTACAAATTGCCCCAGGTCATCGCGGGCGAAGCGCTGGACGAGATCGTCGATGCCTTGACCACCGACCATCAAGCGTCATTGCTGAGTGCCGAGGACCGGCCGGCCGCCGGCGCGCGGGCATGAACCGCCCTGCCGCGACGAGCATCGACGCTGATCCGGCGCGACATCGCAGGGCGATTCCGGGAGGGCGGCCTCGACACGCCCGATCTCGATGCTCGCATTCTGGTCGGCCATGCGCTCGGACTCGATCACGGCGGGCTCGTGCGCGCGGCCGGGCGACTGCTCGATGACGGCGAGATCGCCCGCATCGCGGCGTTGGCGGCGCGACGCCTCGCCGGCGAGCCGGTCGCTCGCATCGTGGGGGTCAAGGAATTTTGGGGACTTCCGTTCCGGCTATCGCCTGCGGTGCTGGTGCCGCGGCCGGAGACCGAGACCGTCGTTGAACGTGCGCTGGCGGCACTCGACCGCGACGGCCCGCGCTCACGCCCGTTGCGGATCGCCGATCTTGGTGTCGGTTCGGGTGCGATCCTGATCGCGCTGCTGACGGAATTGCCGAACGCCGCCGCGATCGGAACCGACCGCGACCCCGCGGCGTTGACGGTGGCGCGCGAAAATGCGTGCCGGCTCGGTGTCGCCGATCGCGCCCAATTCGTGGCTTGCGATTTTGGCGCCGCGCTCGCGCCAGGCTGCCATGTAATCGTCACCAATCCCCCCTATATACGTTCCGGCGATATCGCAACCTTGGATCCGGAGGTCGGCATATTCGATCCACGGCTCGCGCTCGACGGCGGCCGTGACGGGATTGCGGCGTATCGCTCCATCGCGGCGGATGCGCGACGTATCGGTGTGCCAGGCGCGCACCTGATCGCGGAGATCGGCAAGGGTCAGGAAGACGCCGTTGCGGCCCTGTTCGCGTCGGCTGGTTTCGTCGAGATCGCATGCATGGCGGATTTATCGGGAATTGTCAGGGTCATCTCGGGCGTCCGCAAGCCATGATGCCGTGCAGACCATCGTCGCGAAAAAATAGCTTGGATTATCGACCGAGAGAGACTAGGTTGCGCTCACGGAATCGATCTGAGATCAATTGGTGCCCCACGGACGGCCTGGAGCGCGGCTCGGCGAGGCGGTGGGCACGAACGGATGCCGCAAACCTGCATGAAATGATCCTCGTATGATAGGCATGCCCGGCGAGGGTCGCATGAGGGGTAATTCGGACTGCCGCGAGGGAGTGGTTATCGCGTCCGTCTTATGTGGGAATCGAAGCTGGAAGTAACTCAAGATCGAGATGCTTCGGCCGTTCAATAGATTGCCGCGATCACATTTGTATCGTGACAGTCGTGGTGGAAAACGGAAAACGGGTAGAGCCGGGGCAGTGCCGCGGGCCGGGAAACCAATTACGACACATCATGCTGAATTCAGGCAATCTTGTGGGAAACGGTCCCGCGGGCGTGGTGCTGTGTGTTCTTGTCGGAGCGAGTGGCCGCAACCAATCTTGCCGTAAGCGCGGGCGGGCATATTGGTCATGCTCCTTCTGGGAGCGAGATACGGGGCAGCAGGCGGCACGGGCCGCCTCTTTATCGAAGGATCAGCGAAAACGCACGCCATGAGAAACGGACAAAACAAGCGCTTGCGGGGCCGCAGCAATAACCGCAAAACCCACAATCCGCTCACGCGCGTCTATGAGTTGAACGGGCCGGATGTCAAAATTCGCGGTACCCCGTCGCATGTTGCGGAGAAATATCTTCAGCTTGCGCGCGACGCGCAATCCAGCGGCGATCCGGTTGCCGCCGAAAATTACCTTCAGCACGCCGAACATTACTTTCGCTTGATCGCCTCCGCCCAGGAACAATTCCGCCAAGGCACGCCGTTCGGGCGCCCCGAAGGCGGCATGGACATGCGCGACGACATGGACGACGGCGACGATGACGAGCCGTCGGGCCCCGGAATTGCGGGAGAGCAGCCGGCATTCGGCCCGCGCGATCCGCAGCCCTATCTGCCCCGCGAGGCACAGTTCTACCCGCCGCGCGATCAGCCGGTTCCGCGCGAACCGCAGAATTTCGGCGCTCGCCAGGTGGCAAATCCGCCGCCCCCGCCCCCAAGCAATGACACCGATGTGGAGCGGCTGCCGTCATTTATCACCGGCGGCGCAGCGAGCGCGCCGGTCGTGGCATCACCGCCGCCACAGGGGTATGGCCAGAACGGTTTCGAAAGCCAGGGTGACCGTTTCCCGCTGCACCGGCGTCGCCGGCGCCGCCGCCCAGGCGAGGCCGGCGAGGGCCCGGCGCCGACTGGACCTATTCCGGGCGGCGATTAGCGCTCGCCGACGCCGTCGCGCGCGGCACTGCCGGGTGTCGGCGCCAATACCGGTTCCAGCACGGGCTGGAGAGCGGGCATGAGGTGCCTTTGGCGCGCCGGAATGACGCGATAGACTTGCTTGGTGGCTTCGACGAGATGGATGCCTGCGAAGGGCGCCGATATGGCGGCTGCGGTCCGCTCCCATACGTAAGCGGAGCGCAGGAACCAGCGGCGCTCGATCGGCGGCACATAGAGCGCTTCGCCCCAGGCGGTGGGCGTAAACCATGCCTCGCGCAGCAG
The DNA here is from genome assembly GCA_963802745.1 of uncultured Alphaproteobacteria bacterium. Classification (GTDB taxonomy): domain Bacteria; phylum Pseudomonadota; class Alphaproteobacteria; order Rhizobiales; family Xanthobacteraceae; genus JAJPKK01. Next base: position 118,081 of record CAWDKL010000009.1, read on the forward strand.
GTGCATCAGCTGCGAGCGCGAATAGGGGCGCCCGTGGCCGAACGGCGTCGTGTCCATGCGCGCCCACAAACCGCGCCGGTTGGGCACGACCGCGAGGATCCGCCCGCCCGGCGCCAGCACCCGCCACGCCTCGCGCAGCAATGCCGCCGCGTCGTGGCTGGCTTCGAGCGCATGCACGAGCAGGATGCGATCGACCGCCGCATCGGGCAGCGGAAGTTCCCAGTCGTCGACCAGCGCCACCAGCGTCGGTCGCGCCGAGGGCCACTTGACCACCCCTTGAGCCGCCGGCATGAAGGCGAGACAACGTTCGGCATCCTCGCGGAATAGGCCGAGATAGGGGGTGGCATAGCCGATGCCGAGCAGGCGCAGCCCGGCGCTCCCGGGCCACAATCGGCGAATGCCCCGCCCGATGGCGCGGCGCGCCATCGTGCCGAGCGGGTGAGCATAGAAATTGCGAAGATCGACGACATCCATGCGGCAAGATACCATGGCGGAGCGCGACAAACCGAGGCAGCTGCGAGCTGCGCAACCCTTGCCGGCATGCTAGAGCTTTTGTCCAATCAAATGGTGGCACCTCATGAGCGTTGAAACGGAAGCTGCATCGCGGGTTCAGGTTCGCTTGTTCCCGTGCCTCAAAGACAATTTCGGCGTGCTGGTGCACGATCCGGCGACCGGCGCGACCGCGGCGATCGATGCCCCGGAAGCTGCACCGGTCGAGGCGGCGCTGGCGGCGGCGGGCTGGAAACTGACCGACATTCTGGTCACCCACCATCACGGCGACCACACCGGCGGCATTGCGGAATTGAAACGGCGGCACGGCGCCCGCGTTACGGCGCCGCGAAAAGAAGCGGCAAAAATTCCCGATGTGGATGTGACGGTCGGCGAAGGTGACAATGTGACGGTCGGATCGCTGGCGGCGCGGGTCATCGAAACGCCGGGCCACACGCTCGGCCAGATCAACTACTTTTTTCCCGCCGCCAAATTGCTGTTCGCCGGTGACACCCTGTTCTCGATCGGCTGCGGGCGGGTGATCGAAGGCACCCCGGAGATGATGTGGCAATCGCTCCTCAAGCTGCGGGCGCTGCCGGACGACACGCGATTGTACTGCGGGCACGAATATACCGACGCCAATATCCGCTTTGCCCAGACCATCGAGCCGAACAATCCGGCATTGGCGGCCCGCGGCGCCGAGGTCGAGCGCCAGCTGGCCGCCGGCACGCCGACCATCCCCACCCTCATGGGGGAGGAAAAGCGTGCCAATGTGTTCCTGCGTGCGGACGAACCGGCGGTGGCGGCGGCAGTCGGGCTTGCCGGCAAGCCGGCGGCGGAAGTGTTCGCCGAGGTGCGGGCGCGCAAGAACCGGTTCTGACTGCAGTGGAAGCCGCCGATATCATCGGGCTGCTCGACCTGCGTTCGCACCCCGAGGGCGGCCATTTCCGCGAGACGTTTCGTGATGCCGCCCTTTCGGGCATACCCGGGGATGCGGGGAGCGGGCGGGCCGCGTCGACCGCGATCTATTTCCTCTTGGCGCGCGGCGAACGCTCCCACTGGCACCGTGTTGACGCCGCCGAGGTCTGGCATTTTTACGCCGGCGCGCCGCTGATGCTGGAGATCGCCGACACCGAGGCCGGACCGGTTCGCTGCCTCATGCTCGGCCCTGATCTGGCGGCGGGCGAGCGTCCCCAGGCTGTCGTACCGGCCCGGTGCTGGCAAGCCAGCGCAAGCTGCGGCGATTGGACGCTGGTCGGGTGCACCGTCGCTCCGGCATTCGAATTCGCCGGGTTCGAATTGGCGCCGCCGGGATGGACGCCGCGACACCGCGCTTCGGATTGAGAGCGGTCCGGCCCGAATTCCCTAAAGTTCCCTCAGGAACAGGGAAACCATAGGGAATTTCGAGGTAAAACGCATTTTCTCCGGCCCCGCGATGCTGCAGCGTCAACGCGAAGCGTGAACCCAAGCCATCTGCAGAGGAAGTGACGCCCGCAGCGGCCAGAGCAGGCGAGGCAGGCATCCAATTGGGCTCAGCAAATTCGGGGCAACTGCTCACCGATCAGCATATCCAAGGCGCGCATGCCACCGATGGTCTTCAGACAAACAGTCCCACGCCCGGCGGCGGCTTCGACGCATCCGATGGTGGCTGCGCCCTCGTCGAAACGGCGAAGCGTGGAAATGGTTCGCTCGGCGGCATCTGCGGGTACCAGAGCGATGAAGCGACCCTCATTGGCAACATAAAGCGGATCGAGCCCGAGAATCTCACAGGCACCGCGCACCGGATCGGACACCGGAACTGCAGGTTCATCGAGGCGAATGGTCACGCTGCCAGCCTCCGCGATCTCGATCAGCGCTGTCGCGAGGCCGCCGCGCGTGAGATCACGGAGGCAATGCAGCTCTATCCCGGAGCGAATGAGTTCGCTTACGGATGCCGCAAGCGGCGCGCAGTCACTCGTAATCGTCGGCTCGAAACCGAGTCCCTCGCGTGCGGCCATGATGGCGACACCGTGGCGGCCGATGTCACCGCTGAGGACAATCGCGTCCCCGGGCCGCACCTGTCGAGGCGAGACCGGCAACGGTGCAATGAGTTGCCCAACGCCGGACGTATTGACGAAGAGGCCGTCGCCTTTCCCGCGTTCGACGACCTTGGTGTCGCCGGTAACGAGCTTTACGCCGGCCATGTCGGCCGCATGGCGCATGGATGCCACGACGCGGCGCAGGTCGTCGATTGCAAAGCCTTCTTCAAGCACCATCCCGACGCTCAGATAAAGCGGCTCGGCTCCGCACATCGCCAGGTCGTTGACCGTTCCATTGACGGCAAGCGTGCCGATGTCCCCGCCGGGAAAGAAAAGCGGCCGCACCACATAAGTGTCGGTCGTAAAGGCGAGCCGCACTCCGGCAATATCGAACACGGCGCCGTCGTGAATGAAATCTTCGGCCGCCTGGGCGAAGATGGGACGAAACACGCCGTCGATGAGGCGTCGCGTCATGAGCCCGCCGCCGCCATGGGCGAGTTCAATGCAATCGCCGAATCTGTCCGGTGCTGGACAGCTCGGCGTGAATGTCGCCGTTCCGGTCATGACGAACTCGTATGGGCCGCACTGGCGATGGCGGCATCAGGCCGCGGCGGGCGGCGATAACGGTAATAGGCGGCGCAGGCTCCCTCGGACGACACCATCGTTGCCCCCAGCGGACGATCGGGCGTGCACCGCGTACCGAACGCCGGGCAATCGCCGGGCTTCTTCACGCCGCGCAGGACCTCGCCGCTGACGCACTCGCCGGAGCGGTCCGGGCGCATGGCTATGCCGCCAAACCGTTGCAACGCGTCGTAGCGCAGATATTTGGGCACGAGGCCAAGGCCGCTCGAAGGGATATCACCGATCCCGCGCCAGCACTGCGGCTGAACGGTGAATACGCGCCTTAGAATCTCCTGGGCGGTGCGGTTGCCATCGCGCCGGACCGACCGGCTGTATTGGTTCTCAACCTCGGCGCGGCCCTGCTCCAACTGCCGAATGCACAGATAGAGACCTTGCAGGAGGTCAAGCGGCTCGAATCCCGTCACCACGATCGGAACCCCGTGGCGGCGCGCGATCGGTTCATATTCCCAATAGCCCATCACCGTGCAGACGTGCCCTGCCGCGAGAAAGCCCTGCACGCCGTTGTCGGGCGCGCGCAAAAGAGCCTCAATTGCCGGCGGTACGAGGACATGGGACACGAGCAGGGAAAAGTTCGCAATGCCTTGTTGTTCCGCCTGCAGCACCGTCATGGCGGTGGCCGGTGCAGTGGTTTCGAAGCCGACGGCGAAGAACACGACCTCCCGATCCGGCCGATTGCGTGCAACAGCGAGGGCATCGAGGGGCGAATAGACCATGCGTATATCGGCACCGCGTGCTTTCGCGGACAGCAGGCTGCCGCTTTCGCCCGGCACCCGCAGCATGTCGCCGAATGAGCAGAAAATCACTTCCGGACGGCTGGCGATCGCGATTGCGGCGTCCACCATCCCAGCGGGCGTAACGCAGACCGGGCAGCCGGGCCCGTGAAGCAGGGTGACGCCGTTCGGGAGCATCCGATCGATGCCGTGGCGTACGATCGAATGGGTCTGGCCGCCGCAGATCTCCATAATTGCCCAGGAGCGCGTCGTGATGGCGGCGATTGCCTCGGCGTAGCGGCGGGCCGCCGCCGGGTCGCGAAATTCGTTCAACATACTTCATTCGAGGTCCTCCGGCTCGAATTCAGCCAGATAGGCGAGCGTCTTGATGGCCTCGGCCTCGTCGATGATTGTGATGGCGAAGCCGGCGTGCACGAGCACATAATCGCCCAGCCTCGCCTCCGGGACGTAGGCGAGATTCGCCTGCTTGACGATGCCGGCAAATGCGACCCGGCCCTGCCGGGTAAGAAGATCGTCGCCTTCGATGCTGAGTATCTGTCCCGGTACAGCGAGGCACATCAGTCGTGTTCCTCGATCAGCGGCCGTGCCGCGAATACGATTTGGCCGGCGGCCAATCCACCGTCATTGGGCGGAATGCGATGATGCCAATAGGGATCGAAGCCGTCCTCACGCAGCCGGATGACCGTCAGCTCCACAAGCCGGGCATTCTGGAAGCAGCCACCGGTCAAAAGAACACGCTTGATCCCAATGCATCGTGCGACGGAAACGATGACCTCGGCGAGCGCGCCATGAAATGCGGCGGCCAGTTCCTCCCTCGCAACCCCGACGCGGACTGCATCCACCAGCGTTGCCAGCAGCGGGCGCCAGTCGATTACGAGCTTACCCGGTCCCTTGGACAGCGTCAGCGATGCCAGCGGGCTCGTGTTCGTCGCACCGTCGGCGGCAAACTCCACGGCCATTGCCGCCTCGCCTTCGAAGCCGGCCTTCTGCTGCAAACCCAGAATGGCGGCCACGGCGTCGAACAGCCGTCCGGCGCTGGAGGTCAAGGGCGCGTTCACGCCGCGCGCCAGCATGCCGGCCAGCACCCGCCGCTCGCCCGGCTCGAAAGCTGCGATCGCGGGAATATCAGCCATCGCGAGCGCTTTCGCTCCGAAGGTCGCGTACAGCGCCCCCACTGCGGCACGGCGCGGTTCGCGCACCGCCGTTTCGGCACCCGGCAGGCGGAACGGCGTCAATTGAGCAACGTGGCGATATCCTTTCCCGTCGATCGCCAGGAATTCGCCGCCCCAGATGGTGCCGTCGCCGCCATAGCCGGTTCCATCCCAGGCCACGCCAAGCACGGGTGCGTCGAGACCGTTATCCAGCATTCCCGCGAGCACATGGGCCAGGTGATGCGGCGCGCGCAGGACCAGGGCCCCGAGACCGTCGGCAAAATTGCTGCTGTGATAGTTCGGGTGCACGTCGCAAGCGATGCGTTCGGGACGAATGCCATAAAGCGCCGTCATTCCATCGACCATCCGCGCAAAGGCTGCTCGTCCCTCGGTACCGTCAAGATCGCCGACATGGGGGCCGAGAATGACATGCGCGCCGCGCCCAACCGCTACGGCGGACTTCTGATGGCCTCCGAGAGCAAGGCCCGGCGGGGAGGCGAGGGCATTGACGAGCGGCTGGGGCGCGTAGCCCCGCGCGAGCCTAACAACGGTCTCCCGTCCGGCCATCATCCGAACCACCGAGTCATCGACGGGCCGCAGGATCGGGCGGTCGTGGACGAGAAAGAGATCCGCAAGCTCGGTCAGTTTTCGCAGCGCCTCGCTCTCGTCGGCGACGATCGGCTCGTCGCCCTGGTTGCCACTGGTTGCAACGACAGGAAAGCCGAGTTCCTTCATCAGGAGATGATGCAGCGGCGTATAGGGCAGCATGATGCCGAGCTGCGGATTGGCCGGCGCGACGATTGGTGCGACCGCCGCTTGCTTCGGACAGGCCCGCAGGAGAACGATGGGCGCCATCGAAGAGCAGAGGAGCCGCGCCGCTTCAGGGGAGACGTCCGCGATCGACATGGCATCGGCCGATGTGGGAACCATGACTGCGAACGGCTTCGCGGGGCGTCTCTTCCGGACCCGCAGAAGGCGCACCGCCGCCTCGTTGCGGGCATCGACGAGCAGTTGAAACCCGCCCAGGCCTTTGAGAGCGACGATCTGCCCGCGTCGCAACGCCTCGGCAGTATCGCAGAGTGCCTGATGCCGGATCGCCAAAATGTTTCCCGCCGCGTCCCACAACGCAAGCTGAGGCCCGCAGTCCGGGCAGGCATTCGTTTCGGCATGAAAGCGGCGGGAGCCGGGATCATCGTATTCGGCCTGACAGATCGCGCACATCGGAAAGCACCGCATGGTCGTGCGGGCCCGGTCGTACGGGACGGCCGCGATGATGCTGTAACGCGGGCCGCAATGACTGCAAGTCGTGAACGGATAGCGGTAACGGCGATCATCCGGATCGAAGATCTCTCTAAGGCACTCGGGGCAGGTTGCGAGATCGGGGAGGACGACAGCCGAACGCTCGTCCGAATCGGCGCTTGGCGCAATCACGAAAGCCCGCTCGCCCTGTGCGGCAAGCCGAAGAACCTGCCGATCATAAATGCCGGCCGGAGGCCTGATCTCGGCATCAAGCCGAGCGAGAAACCGGTCGAGTGCCTGCTCCGGGCCTTCTACTTCCAGAGACACGCCTTGGCCGGTATTACGAACAAAGCCTCCAAGCCCCTCGCTCACAGCGAGCCGATGAACGAAGGGGCGGAATCCCACCCCCTGCACTGCACCGGTCACGTCAAGTCGAAGTCGCCTCAGCGGCCCCGGCTCCTCAGTAACGCGCGGCTGCCCGATCATGGACCTCACGTCCTGCGATCAGGAACGTCGAGGTCGACACTTTGCATCATCACGTCCTGGGCATGCGGATGCGCGAGGTCCTCTGACATTTCGATGGTGAGCGCAGCCCCCTCCGCAATGGTGCCGCGCGCCTCCTCGTCGAAGTGCTCGCGAACATGCGCAGGGGCGAACTGGCTGAGCGCACCGATCCATAAGACGACCCCAGAAACACGGTCTGCCCCGGCATTCTGTGCGGCCGCCTCGATCCGACGAACCAGGTCCCGGACAATTCCCGTTTCATGCATCGAACCCAACCTTTATCGGCCTCCGAAGCCTGTTGACCTCGGCGACAACCTGATCGGTTGCTTCGCTCGCGGCCGCGACGACCACCGGCGTCATCGATGCGCCGCCGTCGAAACAGCAGCCTTCGATCGCGTAGATGACAATGTCCCGCGGTGCGAGTTGAAGCATACGGGCAAGGCCGATGGCTTCGCCAATGCCGATGGCGTGGCTCGACGGGAACGAGAGGACCTGTGGTAGTTCGCCGTCAGCAAGATCAATCCGGTGGATCTGGCCGGGCGTTCCCATTGGCGCAGTCGCATCGACGCATACCAGCGCGTCGGAACCCGCCCAGTCGTCGATGAGAGACAGCATGTCGCCGCTTCGAGCGAGGATCCGGACATCAGCCGGTAGTCGTCCCATGAGCTTTTCGGCAACGATGGCGCCGATGCCGTCATCGCCGCGATCCCGGTTACCGATACCGATCACCATGACTTTGCGTGCCGCAATGCCCTGATCGACCGTTCCGCTCATGTCCGATGCACCGACAGCTTGAGAAAGTGGGCGGAACAGGAAATGCACGGGTCGTAATTGCGAATAGTCTGCTCGCATCGACCGCGGATGACGTCATCGGATTGGTCCAGCAGCGACGTGGCCACCGCCGTAAGGTCCGCTTCGATGCTCGGCTGGTTCTGCGAGGTCGGGGGCACGATGCGCGCGGTGCGGATCGTGCCGTCGGCCTCAAATTCATACCGGTGCCAGCAGATGCCTCGCGGCGCTTCGGTGCAGCCGAACCCGATGCCCGCCCGTGCTTCGACCGGCAGCGCCGCGGCGTCGGGCGGTTCATAGGCTTCAATCACGCGCAACGCCTCCTCGCAGGCGTAGACGATTTCGATGGTCCGCACGATGATGCTCTGAAAGGGGTTCTTGCAAACCGCGCCAAGTCCGGCCTCGCGGGCAAGAGCCTGAACCGATGCCGGCAGGTGATCGAAATTGAGCGCATAGCGGGCAAGTGGCCCGACCAGATAAGCGCCCCGGCGTTTGACCACGGAATGCAGTGCCGTCGAATGCGCAACATGCCGTTCTTCGAACTCCGTTTCATAATCGGCGATGTCAATATCGATATCGCGGTTGGAGACGACATGGCCTTCGTTAAACGGATACTCGCCCGGATGACGCAATGCCACGAATTCGTAGTCCCGTTCGAATTCCGGGAACGGAAACATCCCGACCCAGTGAACGAGACCGACGGCGATGTCGCGGGCTCGCTTGAGATTTTCGGCGAGGGGAGCGAGTTCCGCGCGCGCCGGAATCCGGTAGAACCCGCCGGCCCTGACATTCACCGGATGAACTTCGCGCCCACCGAGAACCCGCATCACCTCGTTGCCGGCTTTCTTCAAAGCGAGGCCGTTGCGAACCGCCTCGCCATGCTCCCGCGCCATCTGGATCGCGTCGGGAAAACCAAGGAAATCCGGGGCGTGCAGCATCACGACATGGAGAGCATGGCTTTCGATCCATTCGCCGCAATAGATGAGCCGCCGCAGCGCACGTAGCTGCCCGTCAACCGTGATGCCGAACGCATTCTCGATCGCATGGACAGCACTCATCTGGTAGGCAATCGGGCAAATGCCGCAGATTCGCGCCACGATATCCGGCGTTTCGGCGTAGCCCCGGCCACGCAGGAACGCTTCAAAAAAGCGTGGCGGCTCAAAGATGTTGAGCTGAGCCGACGTTACCCGCCCGGCGTCGATGTGGAGGTCGAGCGCACCTTCGCCCTCGACGCGGGCGATATAGTCGACCCGGATCGTCTTACTCGCCATGAGTTTCGCTCTCTTCGAGGAACGGCTTCGCGGCGGCATTGAAGGTGCGAAAGGCGCGTCTTAGATCGCGCGGCGAAGCTCCCAAGGCACGCCATTCGCGCGCCAGCGCCGCGGTGTTAGGCGTCTCCATCGGACCGTAGCAGCCGTAGCAACCACGCCGGAACGCAGGGCAGATCGCGCCGCAGCCGGCATGAGTCACCGGTCCCAGGCATGGCGTCCCCTGCACCATCACGCAGACCGTGCCCCGCTGCTTGCACTCGATGCAAACGCTATGGGCGGCAATCGCCGGCTTGCGCCCCGCGAGAAATGCAGAAATCACCTCGATGAGTTGCGCCTTGTTGATGGGACAGCCGTGCAACTCGTAGTCCACCGGAACATGGGCCGAGATCGGGGTGGATGTCGCGAGCGTCCGGATATATTGCGGCGAGGCATAAACGGCGGCGATAAAGTCATTCACGTCGGCGAAATTTCGCAAGGCCTGGATGCCGCCGGCCGTAGCGCAGGCGCCAATTGTGACAAGATGCTTCGATTGCTGGCGTACCCTGCGGATGCGTTCGGCGTCGTGCGCTGTGGTGATCGATCCTTCCACCAGCGAGAGGTCGTAGGGGCCGTCCGCAACTGCGCTTGAAGCTTCCGGAAAGTTCGCGATCTGTATCGCATCTGCGAGGATGAGGAGTTCATCCTCGCAATCGAGCAGAGAAAGCTGACAGCCGTCGCATGAGGCGAATTTCCAGACCGCGAGCCGGGGGCGTCTCCCACTCAACTCAAATCTCCCGAACGGCGAAGATATTTGCGATTTTGTCGAACCGCATCACCGGCCCGTCTTTGCAGACGAAGTAGGGACCGAACTGGCAGTGGCCGCACAGGCCGACGGCGCACTTCATATTGCGCTCCATCGAAACATAAATGCGATCGAGTGGCAGACCAGCGTCATGCAGGGCGCTGACCGTGAAGCGCATCATCACTTCGGGACCGCAGACCAGCGCGACACTGTCGTGAGGATCAAACGCAGCACGCGGGATCAGCGCCGGTACGACCCCGACATTACCATGCCAGTCGGTATCAGCGTGATCGACTGTCGCTGCGATGTCGATGTCGAGACGTCGGCGCCACTCCTCCAATTCGTGACGGTAAAGTATGTCCGTGGGATTGCGGCTGCCAACAAGAATAATGATGCGGCCGTATCGGCTGCGGTTGGACAGTATTTCATAAATCGCCGGACGCAACGGCGCGAGGCCGAGGCCGCCAGCCACGATGACGACATCCGCGCCTTCGGCCGCTGCGACAGGCCAGCTTGTCCCGAACGGGCCGCGCAGGCCAACTGTCGCTCCCGTTTCGAGCATCGCGATCGCTCCGCTCACTGCGCCAACATTGCGGACGGTATGTACGAAGACGTCCTTGTTCGCACGGTCGCCGCTCACGCTGATGGCCACCTCACCAACGCCGAAAACGTAGAGCATATTGAACTGTCCAGGCTCGAATGCCGGTCGTGAGCCGGAGAGCGGCACGAGTTCGAGCGTAACGGTATCGGACAATTCGTGCCACATCCGACTGACGCGATAAAGGTCCGGAAGAAAAGCGTCAGGCGCCGCCGCGGCGATCGCACCGCTTTCGTTGGCCATCTCAGCGCTTCCCATAGACGTCGAGGATCTGAAGCGTAATCTCGTTGAGGCGCTTCACGAGGATCGGGACGAATTGCTTCATCATCGCGTAGCCGAGATGATGATCGGCCTCACACTTGCCGCGCAGGCAGGCGGCGTCGATGCCGATCGCCCTGGTGAGTTCGACGGCGCGGGCGTCGAAATTCCAGCGGTAGGGGGGAACGAGCCATGATGCCCCGACGATTTCGCTTTCGCCGAGCATGGAAAAGACGATCGGGGCGTGCCCAGGGGCAACGATCTCGACGGCGACCCGGCCGTGGCGGATCAGGAAAAACTCGTTCGCGGCTTCGCCTTCGCGAAACAGGTATTGCCCGGCATCGAAGCGGTGGTTGCGCGCACAGCCTGCCACCAGCCGGCTCTGTTCGGCGGGGAAGTCGGCGAAGAAGGGGTGCTCCCTCAGGATATCCTCAATTTCCTTCATGGCGTTCCCGCTTCGCCGCATCGGGCGTTGCCCGGATCGCGGCGGCCTCTTCGGTGATATCAATGCCCACCGGGCACCAAGTGATGCAGCGGCCGCAGCCGACGCAACCCGACGTGCCGAACTGGTCGATCCAATTCGCGAGCTTGTGAGTCATCCATTGCCGGTAGCGCGACCGAGCGGTGTGTCGGACATTGCCGCCGTGGATGAAGGAGAAATCCATGGTGAAACAAGAGTCCCATTTGCGAATCCGCTCGGCGGACGTTCCGGTAAGATCGCTGTGGTCTTCGACCGTCGTGCAGAAGCAGGTCGGGCACACCATGGTGCAGTTGCCGCAGGTCAGACAGCGCTCGGCGACCGCATCCCAGCGCGGATGATTGAGATTGCCTTGGAGGAGATCTTTGATCCCATCGGTCTCCAGGCGCCGTCCCATCCGGCTCGCCGTTTGCGCGACCGCCGCCTCCGCCGCCGCTAGCTGCGCCTCCGAGGCCGGACTATGCGGCACTTGCCCAAGGACTTCGGCGCCGTGCTCGCTGCCGACTTCGACCAGGAACGCGTGGCCACGACCTTCAAGGAGTTCGGTCAGCGCCAGGTCGAAACCCGAGTCCGCCTTCGGTCCGGTCTGCATTGAAACGCAGAAACAGGTGCCTCCTGCCTCGCCGCAATTGACCGCGACGATGAAGGCATCCCGCCGTCGCATCGCATAGGCTGTATCCGGATAGGCTCCCTCACAGAACACGCGATCCTGGATCGCGATTGCATGGATTTCGCAAGCCCTCACGCCGATAAACGCGAACTTGGGTGAATTTTCGTACCCGGCAGCGACCGCAATCCCGCCTTCACCGTTGCGAGCCTTCCACAGCGTCTCGATCGGAGGGTGCAGAAAGCGCTTCCACGATTGCGGGCCGACGGCAAAGCCAAACAGCGCATCATCGTCGCGCCGCTGCAGATGATAACGGCCCGCCTCCTGGCGATCAGTCCAACCACGGGGCAGATCGGAAACGCGCGCAATCTCGTCATAGACAATCGCGCCATCCCGCACCCGCGGTCCAAGGACCTTGTAGCTGCGGGCGGTGAGAGCATCGATGAGCCTCTGGAGACCATCGCCGGTGATCATCACTTTTGCTCGGTCGGCCAAAGAATGCTCCATCGTTCTGGCCCTACGGCAATCAAGCACTTGAAGAATACCAAACCGACACCGACAGCGTTTGATCTAGCTCAGTTTCAGGAACGAGACTTGTTGTAAAGGTGTCAAGGTTTTTTTGAATAGGCGCAGCCACAGCCGTCCTCAAAGGCGACATGTGCCGGAGGCAATCGTGACGAATACGCTTCAGGTCCAGGTTGCGTCTCGAAAGCGACTCCGAAGTCAGTGCAAATCCGACGGTGATTGCCATTACATGGCGGTGTCCTAGGAACCTAGGAACAGCCTGGTCAGGCTGTCGTTATGACCGTCTCTTGGATGCGTCGATAAGCGTGCCCGAACCCCTCCCTACGCCGGGTACACTATCTACGTCTCGCCGGTCTGAGGCGAAGCCTCGCCAGAAACCATCTCCTGTGGACCACAATCTGCCATTTTGTAGCCTGTTGTACGCGTCGGAAACAGGTGTAATGTTCAATCGCGAGCTGCCGGCGGGACGTGCCGAAGTCCTGTGAACTTAATTAAGGCAGCGCCAGTGCCTATGGCGGGCGAATTCCAACGACAAGCCGCGCGAGCCCATCCGCGCGAACACCGGGGAGGAACATCATGAACCGATGCACAGCATGTGTGCTATCTGCTGTCGCGCTCTTGGGGTGGCCGATTGCGGCGTCATCCATAGCGCAGGCGCGGATCACCCAAATCATCGTTCAGAGCAGCACCGCTGCCTTCGGTGGCTATTCATTTCCGGGCGCCGGGGCTTATCAGGCGATCAAAGGCTACGCGATTGCTGCCGTTGACCCTGCCGACCCGCACAACGCCGTGATTACCGACATTCAGCTGGCGCCTCGCGACGCCAATGGCAAGGTCGAAGTCGTGTTCAATTTCTACATTCTCAAGCCGGCTAGCGGCAACGGCAAGATGATGTATGAGCCGCCCAATCGCGGCAGCAAAACATTTGGCACGATGAATAACACGCCGACGGCGGGCAACGACCCGGCGGCGATTACCGATGCGGCCACGCTGGCGAATTCTTTCCTTTGGCCGCAAGGCTACACGACCGTGTGGAGCGGCTGGGAATATTACGGCGATCCGACCAGCGCCTACACCACTGACCCCACCAAGATAAACCTGCCGGCTTCGGCGGCCGGGGTCATGACCCCGATAGCCAACGTCAGCAAGCCGACCGTACTCACCACGATGCCGGTCGCGTACGGTCCGGGCAACACGCCGCTTACCGGCCCGGCCTATGAATACATCGTAGAGACGACGAATACGGCGACCTATGTATTGGGGGGCGTGAATACGCCGAGCTATCCGGCATCCCCGTGCTCCAAAAACAATGGCACGTTAACCCACCGCGTCCATCTCGACGATTATCCGCAGGCGATCACCAATTGGCAATATGCCGATGCAAACTGCGATACGATTGAGTTGACGGCTTCCGGGCCGGCCAACTCCTACACGCCGTGTACGCTGGGCGCTGGAGCATGCTTCGTACAGCAGGACATCTACGAATTCTCCTATACGGCAAAGAACCCGACCGTGAATGGGCTGGGTCTCGCTGCTATTCGCGACTTCAATTCCTTCCTGCGTTACGCGACCGCCGACGATTTCGGCCATGCAAATCCGCTCGCGAAGACCATTCAACGCATCTACACCTATACCTTGTCGCAGCCGGCGCGCACGCTCAACGACTTCGTCCATCTCGGATTTAACGAGGACGAGCGTTCCAGGAAAGTCTTTGACGGAATGCTGCAGTGGGTTGGTGCCGGCGACGGTCTCAACATGAACTATCGCTGGTCGCAGACCTCACGGACCGAGCGCAATCGCCAGCAAGAACTTTACCTCGAGGGCCTTTACCCATTTGCCAACGTTCCGACCTTCGATCCGATCTCGAAAACCACCGATTGGCGCTACAGGAGGTGCGAGCAGACCAATACATGTCCGTTGGCCTTGGAATTTTATTCCGCCAACGAGTACTGGGTGAAGGCCGCTTCGCTGATGAGCACGGATCCGACCGGACATCTCGATCTGCCGGATCATCCCCTCACGCGGCTCTATCTGCTGTCGAGCGCACAACATGCCAGCGCCGGCAATCCGGCCGTCAGGGGCGTGTGCCAGCAGCTCCAGAATCCGCTCGATCCGGCCCCGGTAGAGCGGGCGCTATGGATGGACCTCGATCAATGGGCGACGACGGGCATGCCGCCGCCCGTTTCGGCGATTCCGCGACTGGGGGACGGCACGCTTGCGCCGCCGTTGCCGCAATCGGCAGTTGGATTTCCGCTCATCCCGGGCGTCACCTATACGGGCCTGAAAACGACGCGATACCGCTTCAATTACGGGCCAAGCTTTTATCAGACCTACATCCCGACCATCAATCCTCCCGTCATCACCGATCCCTATGAAGACAATCCGGCCAACGGGGCGATCTATCCGAGTTACGTGCCGAAGACAGACATCGATGGTAACGACATCGCGGGCATTCGCCTGCCGGAGCTGCAGGTGCCGCTCGCGACCTATACGGGCTGGTCGCTGCGCTCAGGAGTCTGGAAGAACGACGGATGCGAGGGGACGGGCCAATATATTCCGTTCGCCGCAAGCCAGAGCGCCCGCGTTGCGGCCGGCGATCCGCGTCTTTCCGTCCAGGAGCGGTATGCGTCCTATGCGGTTTACATGAACGGAGTGGTTGCCGCCGTTGACGGCCTCGTCAAACGCCGTTTCCTGATTTGCGACGACACGCAGGACATCATCTCGCGTCTGCTGACGGCGGGTTTGGCTGCGGGAGTGCCCCCAAATACGCAAAACCTGTCACCACCTAATCCGATTCCAGCTTGCGCAGCACCGCCGCGACCCAATTACCACTATAACTATAGCTTCGAAGAGTGAGTCCGGCGCTCACGCGCGCCGGTGTCGTGGCAAATGCCCCTTCGGGCTGCCGATGCACCGGCGCGGTGAAGGCATTACTACAGCGGGGCTCATGAAAGCTGCATGATTCTCATCAACGCCGGTGCCTTTTCCGAAAGGTCCAGCGATGAACACGAAGAGACATGAACTCTCTCGAGGCCTACCAAAACGAATTAGGGGTTTGTGTCGCACGTAACCGCCATAATAACCCCGTTGGACTGAACGCCGGTGTTGGGGCCGGCACTTTTCAGCCGCCGGCATTGCCGCTCCCGGCGATACGAAGCCCCTTGGCCGGAGCTTCCCTGCAAGACCGGAGGCGACGGCGAGGCTGAAGGCTATCACAGTCGGGGGCGGCTCTGGTTGTGCAGCGAACGTCTGCACCGTGCGGCTCTGGACGGGCCCCGGCATTTTCTAGGCTGCGGTAGCTCATGATCGGTGAGTTTGAGCAGCCTGATGTGGCTTTGCTGGATGCCTATTTTGCAAAATAGGGGACCACAGCTAGCGCAGCTATCGCAAGGACAATTCCCCAGAACAGAACGTACCGGACATTATGCCCTGTCACGCCCTGACGAACATCGTCTGCTGACATTCGAATCGGCTCAGACATGACTCGCCTCCTAACCGAGCGCCGTCACCAAGGCCCCGAGCGGACCCGACGCCAATCCGCCGTAGCGGGGGCGGCACCGGCACCACCTAGTCAAACAGCCTTTGACGCGCCGCGGCGCCAATGCTTGCAAAGCACCGTCGGCGATCGCCGACGATGCGAAACGTTGGTCGTCCCGAATATTACGAGCGCCTGAATGAGTTGTAGACCATGCGGAGCCAGTTTTGCGCCTGCTGATCGTTGGCAGCCCACTTCTTGTCGAGATCGGCCAGCGGCTTCTCGGCAAGAACCTGCTGCTCGCTAAGGCCTTCGTCAACCAGTTTTTGGATCCGATCCCGTGAGGTTACCAACATATCGCGCCAGGCAACCAGGTCCGCCTTTTTGGCGAGGGCGCCGTGGCCGGGTACGATCTTGGTCTGGTCGTTCGACACCGCTAGATAGGCGTTGACCGCACGTATCAGCCCCCTGATGTCGCCGCCATTGGCAAAATCGATGGTATTGTAGCGGCCCGTATTGGTGAACGTGTCACCGGTGTCGAGCACGTTGGCGGCATCGAAATAGACCCAGGTGTCGCCGTCGGTGTGCGCGTTGTAGACATGGGTGAGCAGCGCCTTCCGGCCACCGACTTCGACGGTTTTGGAGCCACAGCAATAGGTGTCGGTTGGCAGCGCGTCGGCCGGCTGGGGTGGGGTCTTTGCGCCGGTCAGGCCGTTAGGAGCGCTTCCGGCAGCGAGACGGAGCCTGATATTATCCTGCGCGACGACGGTAGCGCCATCCTTATGAAAGGGTGCATTTCCACCGGTGTGATCGCCGTGATAATGGGTGTCGATGAGGTACTTGATGGGCAGCGGCGAGATTTTCGCGATGGCGGCTTTGATCTTGTCGTGCAGCGGTGCGAACTCGCTGTCTACCATGATGATGCCGTCGGTTCCAACCGCGACTGTAATATTGCCGCCCTGACCTTGGAGCATATAGGTATTATGTCCAAGATCCGTGGTCTTGATCTCCACCTTGGAGAAATCGACGTTTTGTTGCGCGATTGCGGTTCCGGCAAACAGCACGGCGGTGCTCGCAAGCGCGGCAAGCGTGACACGTGTCATATTGATCTCCTTCCGTTATCGCATGCAAAATCCGAAATGACTCAGGCGAGGTTTGGCCGCCCTCCCGGTCAGAGCGGATCGCATCAGATTGAATCGAGCATAGACACCTCCGATCGCGATAAACAATCGATCACGCTGCGTGGCGGCCCTCAACTCACGAGCGCGTGAAATACAGAGGCAAATCGTCGCGGCTCGCTTTGTCCCACGCGGTTTAAGTAATTGCTGCCCGGGCCGGATCGGACAACGCCGGGGTACCTGAAACACCATCGAATTGTCCTGCGACAATTCTGTGCCTTGAACGTAATCGTTATCATACTAAGTCGGCGGGCATGGCTGTCGGGACATCCAACCTGAAAGGGTAGCATCGATGATTAGGCACGCCTCAGGTATTTCGTTCGTTGTCGCAGTCGTCGCGATTGCCGTCGCTGGACAAGCGCAGGCTCAATCGAGCGCACCAAATCTCAGCGGCACGTATCGGTGTCAGCCGCAGCCGGATCCATGTAAATGGCAAGGACAATTTCCGACCATCTCGCAGACCGGCACACGGCTGGAACTTAGTATAGACAAGAACGAGCGTGCGGAAGCCAAGCTGACCAGCGACATCTCGGTGAGCGCCGGCCCGCCCTTCAATGCGGAAGGTCTGATCCGGCCCGACCATTCGATCGAATGGTCAAATGGAACCAAGTGGGTCAAACAGTGAAATTTTCGTGAGGAGAGACCGGAGGGGCCGCTGTCGCTGTAGGCGCTATGCTGGGAGGCTTACGGCGGCCCGAGCCTGAAGCATTTGCACGAGCATCTGCTGGAGCTTCACATGCGGCGCCGTTCGTTGGCGCGGTGCGATAGCCTGCGCCGGCCTCGCCGCAACTGTGGATGGGAATCCACAAGGCGGCCCAGTCGGCCCTTGATAAAGCGCCGATCCTTGCCGCTCAGGGGCACCTGCCCCCGGTCGTTGAGGCGGATCGAGCTCGCTTGACGTGCCTCATGGCAGCCTGCCTTTGACGTGCCTCGCAATAGCGGGACGCCGCCGCCGGGGGCGCGACTGGGGCAATCGGCTCCGACCCAAGGCGCGAGGATATCGCTCACCGATCGCGCCATCCCGCCCAGATCAATCCCCCGTGATCATGACCTCGGGCATTTCATCCGGCTCCGCAACGTCGAGCCCATCCTCTTCGGCCAGTTCGACGCCGGTCAAACACACATCGCCGTCATCGATCACCAGCTCGATCGGCGTCAGCGACTTGCCTTGACAGGGGCCGATGAAGCAATGGCCCGTGTCGAGATCAAACTGGGCATGATGTTTTCCGCAGGTGATGAAATTGCCGTCGTCATCGAGAAATTCTCCGGCAACCTGGTCCAGCCGCGAGCCCTGGTGCGGGCAGGCATTTTCGAAGGCGTAAAAGTTATTGGCTTTTCGCGTGACCAGGATCGGCCAGGCCTTGCTCGTCCCGGTCGCGTCGGGCCGCGCCAACACAAAACCGCGAGCCCCGCCATCATCGATCTCTTCGGTGGTGCATATCGCAAACAGCTCGTTCATTTGCCGCGCCTTTCCGGTTGGGGCGCTCCCGGCGGGCGGAAGCGGACACAGTTCCGAGAGTGCGAGATCCGTGCCATTCACAATTGTCGCATGTCCGACAATTCCCTTGCGGCGCCAGGCGCGCCCCTGGGGGTAGAGTTTGCACGATGAACCTGCCGGTTTAACGGCGCGCAAGAGAACGCAAAAATCCCTCGTATTCCTCGGTTAGCTCCATATCCACCGCCGGAGCCGCCTTCAGTAACAGATTGGCGATAAAGACCTGATCGTTCCGTGGGTCTTCAAGCGCTTCGCGCAGGATCGGCAGGTTATCTTCGATATGGTGCAGGAAAGCAGGCTCCTTCTCGGCGATCACGGTCCACCGCTCTCGCATCCATTTGGCCAAAGGATGCATGATCTCATGGACGAAATTGGACTTGCGCGCCTTTTCGAAGAACCGCAGGCCCGTGTTCCAATCCTCCTTGGCCCGCAGCGGCGGCGGTGGTCTGTCGCCTTGCAGCCATTTTCTCCCGGCCTGGCCGACAAAATCTTCGAGCAAGATCGGATTTTCGATGTTTGTTCGAAAATACCCTAGTGCCAGCGAACCTGGAAAATCCGGACCCAGGCTCTTCACCAACGCGGCTTCCACCTGATCGACCGCCGCCATGTCGCCTTTCAGTGCGGCCGTCATGCAAAAGGCGAAGAGTGCGTCATTAGCGACGTTTTGGACTCCGCCATTCTTGAGGTCGTCGGCGGACAGTTTTGGCGTAATGCCGTCGGCAGGCATCTTGGCGGTGCCCGCCTTTTGGGCTGAGATGAAGGCCGTAATCTCCAACCAGCCCATAAGGCTGCCGATGAATGCGTCGGGATCCACATGCACAATGGCCAAATTGATCGGCTGCTTGCGCCCCTGCAATTCCGCCATAGTGGTCATAAGGTATTTCCCGACGTCGATCCAAACTGGCGTTTGTTTCCAGCCCATTGGATTGGCTTGTGGGAGCAAGAGCCATGCCGTTCCGCGGATCGTCGTAACGATTGCACGATACAGCACCGACGCAACTCGGCGATGCGTAAGACCGTTGCGTTCGGCTTGGGCGCTCGTTATTGAGATGGTCGAACGACAGGGCAGCTTCGCATCGTGCGCGCGATTTTCGGATTCACGCGGCACTTTTGCTCGGATAGATAGACTCGCTCGTTGACGAGCCGTGGGGAATTCGTCCGCTCGGAGTCCGGTTGGATGGAGGGGGCACTTTATCTCATGCAAAAAAATACAAGAGCAAGGATGCGCGCGATCAATATACAGATTAGGCTGAAGCCCGACAGACCACACATGACGATCCGAGATCAGATGTGCCATGAGCTCACAGCCCGCCCCGCGTTCGAACGCTAGCGCGTCCGCCCTTACGACAACGCTTGACGCAAGGGTTCTTCGTCACGACACCGGTTACGGGCTATCGACCTTGTTCTTCGGCGACGGCGAGTTGCGGGTGCCGCTGGTCACCGCGCCGATCAATTCCGGCGTACGGCTGACGATCGATGCGCGCGACGTATCGATCGCCCTGTCGCGTCCGATGGACGTGTCGATCACAAATCGTATTCCCGGTACCATCGTGGCAATCGAGCCGCTCGCTCTGCCCTACGTCCGCGTTACCCTCGATCTCGGCTCTACGCGCCTCGATGCTCTGGTGACGAAGGAGTCGGTTGAACGGCTTGGATTGGAATCGGGCCTTCGTGCCTGGGCGATGATCAAGACCGTGGCGATAGGGAAAGACGCCGTTAAGGTAGCGGATATTCCGAAGCCTCGGCGGTGGCCCGTGGTTGATACGACGGGTTGAGCGAGGCCGTCAGTTCCGCAAGTGCCGTCGCAGCGGTGGCCCGCGATCGCCGTTCCATCGATTTGTAAAGCGCGACAAGGCGTTCGCCGAAGGCCGTCAATTCCGCGCCGCCCCCGCGCCGCCCCGGATAGGTTGCGAACACCGGCGTCTCGAAGGTCCGGTTGAGCGCATCGACCGTCAACCAGCATGTGCGATACGCGACGCCGGTAGCCTTGCTGGCGGCAAGTATGGATCGCCGCATGCGAATGGCTTCGATGAGGGCGATGTCCTTCGGGGTCAGGCGGCCGCCATTGGGGAATTGGATGATGAGTTCGATGCGCGAAGCCCCTGAGGGCTCCGCGGCTCTTGCGTCGTTGTCGCATTTCACCATGAGGAGTGGCCGCTCCGGTCGGGGCTCCGTCGAAAAAAGCTACTCGGCGGCAAGCAACTGCGCTCCGATCCTTGTGTCCAGCCACCAGGTGTTGACGACCTCGGGATCGAGGGGCAGGAACATTGACAGCGGTCCCGCGAATGCCCGCCAAGCTTCCGACATGGCCGGCGAAACGGCCGTCAGGACCGGCAGTTCGGCAGCGATCGCAGCACGAAAAGCATCGCTCATGCCACCCCGCGCAGCTTCCTGCTTGCCGAACTTGCTGATGATGACGAGGTCGGCGCCGGCAGCGATCGATCGTTCCACGGCGGCACAGGCTTCGGCTAATCCGGACGGGTCGAGATTGCACGCTGTCGAGCCGGGACCGAGATTTTGCGATATCGAGGTGACGGCGCCCGTTGCAAGATTGCGCATCGCCAGCCGTCCGCAGGGACCTTTTGGTTCGGCTGCCGGGATTTCAACGGCACCGGCAACCCTGTATCCCTCATGCGCAAGCCGCACCGCAAACTCGCCGAGAAACGTCTGAATGTTCCGGCTTGAAGCGCCCTGCAAGGCCGCGATTGCGGGGGTGTGGTACTTCATTGCAAACCTGATCATGCCGTCTCCTCCACTTCTCTCATCGGCTGGCACGGACCTGCATGGGTAGAAGGTCCCTCCTTGAGGCAGGCGTCCGTAACCGGAGTTTGCGTGCTGCGCAGCCCGATCCAGGCATCCACTTGCCCCTGATCGAAGCCGGCCTCGCGGCGCTCTCCGACCTGCATCAACGGCCGGCGGATCAACAGCGGGTCGGCGAGCATCATGGCAAGCGCCGCATCGGGCGTCAGTTCGTCGGGCTTGACCGCGCCGGATTTCACCCGTGGGGAAGAGGAATTGAACCAATCCCGCACCGGTTTCGCGCCAAAGAACGGCCTCAGGCTTGCGGCGGTCCACGGCGCGGTGAGCAGATTGCGGGCGCTGACTTCGTGCCCCGAGGCGATCAGCAAGGCTTTCTGGCGCGCGTTGCCGCCACAGCCGGGCTTTTCGTAGAAAACTACCTTTGCCATTGTCGTTGCCCTGTTGCGGTTCTCAACTGACGTACTGACCGGCGGCAGCATCCATCAGCACCCGCTGCGAAGCGTGCAGCCGGATCGCTCTGATGGTGGCTTGCGCGATGGCGCGGCCACGCTCATCGATGCCGGTCCAGGCGGCCCGGCGCCCACGCGTATCGATTTCGAGGAGCTTCACGCCGGCGGGTACCACGGTTAAGTCGCGCACAATGCCCCGCAATATGCCGTCGATCGGCGCCCGCACGGGCAGGCCGTCCAGATGGCCCAGCACAAACCCCTTGAACGTGCGCATCCCGATATCGACCGGCGTATGCCAGCGGCCCTGGCGATCGGAGTAGACAAACCGCTCACCGCCAACGCCGCCGAGCGGACGTGAGATGCCGTCGGCTTGGTCGGTCCGCCCCTCCCTGATGATGGCGCCGTTCTTCGCTGGCTGGGTCTCGATGGCAACGTCGCAATTGACCCCGACCGCGAAATTCGGACCGAGGCCGATCGTCAGGCCGACGATGCCGCGATAATCCGGCGTGACCCGATGCTTCTGCATACGGGCGTCGATCAAAATCCGGGGCGAGAACGTCGCGATGAGGTCGGTCAAATGCAGCGGCGTCACGGCAACGCGGCGGGGCCACGTCAGAACCCCAGCGATCTCCATGGCGGTCTCGGCGCGCTCGCCTTCGATCCGTTCGACGGCAGCCCGGTCACCGAACAAAGCATCGTGGAAGGCCATCGCGCGGCGAATGACCGGCGGGAAGGAATCGTGGCTTAGAATGACCGAAATACCCGCGGCTATGAGATGCACCGCAACCGCAGATGCGATCTCGTTGGTCCCGAGGATAACAGCGAGTGGGGTCGATGGATCGGCTGTGGCAGAAAGGAAGCTGGTGCTCATTGTCGGGCCCTGCAGAATGCAGGGCGTGTTCAGCACATCTCATGCCAAATTATTGGCTGAGAAAATCCGAAATGAATTCAATGTGTTGGGTCTTGCCGAGAGGGGCCGCCCGTCATTGTCGGCTTTGTGATCCTATATTGTCAGGGATATAACAACGCCCTCGCATGTGTTTGATGGGTTGCGGGCCAAGCCATGCCCGCGACGGGTGCGCGGGCATGGCGCCGACAGGTGATTCGAACTCATCGAAATTCGGTCTGATGGAGCGGAAGGGCGTGCGATCGCATCCACTTAATCGCGTCCGAAGTCCTGAACGCCATTGTGGACGTCGAACACGATCTTGCCTTGCCGCCAAGCAAACGCGCCATCCGGGTTCTGAACTTCGATTTTGCGCTCTGGAATGAGCCGATCGCACAGCATGACGCAAATATCTTCAAGGGGCGCGCTCGTATCATTCTCCTCGGTCATGCGATCAATGGAGATTTCGCCGCCTTCCTCTCCATCCTCCATGTGGACAATGAAGATCTCTTCGTGGCCGGCAATGCCGTGGGCCGTGACTCGGAAGGTTTCACCCTTGTACTGAAACTCCCGTACCATGTTGGTTCCCCCCAGTTTTATAATTGTCGTCGAAGCGATCGTGATCGGTCCTCTATTCCGGTTCTTCCGGTGTGTCAACGCCGTTCTCCGGCACGATCGCCGACAGGATCCCGGTCCTTGGTCAGGGCAGTTTCCATGCGGCGTGCCGCCTCGAACCGACGGGTGTGTTCAAACTGATGATCGATATTATCAAGAACATCCCGGCGACGCGGCAACGTACGCGATGCCGGCGACAGGCGCGGGGATGACGCAAAGGTTGGTGAGACTCGATCGAAATCCGGTCTGGTTCCGGACAATTCCCGCCCGGCGCGGATTTGCTCACCAATCGGCTTGCGACAGCGGCCAAACCACTCAGAACCGTTTGACCTCAATGTCGTACTTCTTGAGCGCGTAGCCGATCTGGCGCGGCGTCAGCCCGAGGATGCGCGCCGCCTTGGCCTGCACCCAGCCGGCACGGTCCATGGCATCCATCAGCCGTTCGCGTTCCAAGCCGGTGCCAAGCATGTCTGCATTGGCGTCGTCGATCGAAGCGTCTGCTGCTTCTGCCGGCATTCCGGGATCAGCGGCGGGAGGCCGTCCGACCACCGGCAATGGCACCGCCGGCTGCGGCCGGACCGGTAGCGGCCGCACCGCCGGTGCAACGTGCTCGTACCCCTTCCACAGCGTGGCTGACAGGCACTCGTTATGGCGGCAGGCAAAGTCGTTGGCGACGATCGACGGGCCCTGCGCCAGCGTCGCGGTGCGCTGAACGCAGTTGTCCAACTCCCGGACGTTGCCGGGAAAATAGCAGCCGGTCAGCACCTCGATCGCGCTCTGCGAGAGGGTCAGGCTGCGATCGTTTTCGATGTTGAACCGCTTGAGGAACTCGTTGGCGAGCAGCGGGATATCGCCTTTGCGCTCGCGCAGCGGCGGCAGGATCAAGGGCACGACACTGATGCGATAATAAAGATCGGCGCGAAATTCGTTCTTGGCAACCGCATCTTCAAGGTTCCTGTTGGTCGCCGTCACCAACCGGACATTGACCTTGATGGTCTTGTTGCCGCCGACACGTTCAAACTCGCCCTCTTGCAGGACCCGCAGCAGCTTGGCCTGGAACGACGGCGATATCTCGCCGATCTCGTCGAGGAACAGCGTGCCGCGATCCGCCAGTTCGAAGCGGCCCTTACGCGTATTGATGGCCCCGGTGAACGCCCCTTTTTCATGCCCAAACAGTTCCGATTCGAGGACCGACTCGGGCAGCGCGGCACAATTGACCTTGATGAACGGCCCCTTGGCGCAGCGCGACATATCGTGGATGGCACGGGAGAACAGTTCCTTGCCGGTTCCCAACTCGCCGCGCAGCAGGACCGGCGCGTGCGACTTGGCGACAACCGCAATCTTGTCGAGAAGCGAACTTATCGACTTGCTCTCGCCGACGATACCGCCGGCCCGCGTCGTGCCGGCTGCCGGTTTGAAATCGGACAGCTCCTTTTGCAACCGATGGCTTTCGGCGATCAGCCGCTCACGGTCGCGGGCGACGACGCGGTGAAGCTGGATCGTCTGACCGATGAGATTGGCGATCATCGCCAGAAAGCGCACGTCGGCGTCGAACCGGAACACCGACTGACCATCCCAAATGCGATCGATCGTCAGCGTGCCGACCACCTTGGTGTCCGCCCGAATCGGCACGCCGATGAACGACACCGTCGTTCCATCCTCGCCCTTGAGCGCCTTGACGTCGTCGGGCTCGAATAACGGATGTAGCAAGATATTCTGCACCACCAGCGGCATTGCGGTCGCGATGATCTGACCGATTGCCTTCTCGGGAATCCGCGGCCGGAATTGTCCTTCGGCGTCCTCGCGCCAGCCGGCGCCGACCACCATCTCGGGGGTACCGTCATCGCCGAGCAGCGCAATCACGCCGTCGCGCATGTGCATGAAGGAGGACAGCAGATTGAGCACATTCGCCAGCGTCACCTCAAGCCGCGCCGGCGAAGCAAGGATTTTCGAGATTTCGTAGACGCCGGTCAGCGCGATTTCGCTCAGCGCCGCAGGCTCGCGATGAGTTCCGGCAACAACGGGGGCGGCAGGAGACATCGGGTCAGCTCCAAGTTTCCTCGGCCCGCTTCCTCACCATGACCAATCTTCATTTTTTCTATTTGGATCAGTATGAGCCAACATCGACATTCTGTCGCGCTCAAATTGGCGGCTTCTTTGCCATAAATGGTGCTGCCCGTGACTATTTTTTACTCCGTTCTCCATGACTTACTTACAATTCCGTATCGTCATCGGTATGGATTTCCGATGGCTTTTAAATACCAGTCGTGCAGCTGCCGCGTCCCGGCGTGTCATAGATGCTGGCCGCCGTTGATCTGAATTTCTTCCCCGGTGACGTAGCTCGCTGCCTCGGAGCAGAGGAAGAATACCACCTTCGCAACCTCGTCCGGCGTTCCAACTCGCTGCATCGGTATTTCCGGCGCCAGCCGCGATTCGGTTTCGGGCGAAAGGATTTCCGTCTTGATCTCTCCGGGAGCGATCGCATTGACCCGAATGCCATGGGGCGCCAAGTCGTGGGCCATTTCCCGGGTCAGACACGCGAGCGCGGCTTTTGAGGTCGCGTAGGCCGTGCCGGCGAATGGATGGACCCGCGATCCCACGATCGACGTGACATTCACAACCGTCCCATTGCCCAGCTTGAGCTCGTCGAGCAGGCCGCGCGCCAGCAGGATGGGCGCAAGAAAATTGACGGCGAACACGGTCATCCAGGTTTCGACCGGTGTGGTCAGCGAACCCAGCCGCGACCCGTCCGCTCCTTTTGGGGAGATACCGGCATTGTTGACCAAGGCGTGTAGGGGGCCGCCATCGAGCCGTGTCTTGATATCCCGGATCGCTTGCGACACGGCCTCGCGGTTGGCGAGATCGACCTCCACATGATCTTCGGGTCCGGCATCCCAGGGACACCGCTCACGCTCGAACGGATGGCGGGAGCAGGTAACGATCCGCCAGCCGGCCTGCGAAAAAAGTTTGACGGTTGCGTGTCCGATACCGCGCGAGGCGCCGGTCAATACCATCGTCCTGCGGGTATTCAATCTGTCTGCGGGCAAGAGCTGACCCGCAGAAAATGGACAACGCTCCGCGACCGAAGTCGATCGAGATGTGGACGGTGCCACTATATTCATAATGCTCTCGACGATTGCGACGGCGGCATCGGGTTACAACGCGTTGCGACCTCCAGAGGCCGTCTCACTCGGGAGTTTCCATGTTGAAGCAGGATCCGGGCCAGGCCAATTCCGCTCAATAAAGGCCATGACATAGCGCGGCATCGCCCGGCACGGTCGATGCATTAGCGTGATTGGATGGGCCAGCGATCGTCGCCGTTGTCGCGACCCCGACAAACGGGGTTGCGGTTTGTCGTCAAACCGACGTTATCCTGCGCGCCCCCGTTGGCGCGCAGTTCGCCAAGGCCGTGGATACCGTTGTGGTGATTGGCGCAATCGGGTTCAGTGGCGTCGCCGCTAACAGTAAAATAATCGCGGGGATGTATACGACATCGCCGCTCTTGCACGGGGCGCTCTCGGACATTTTCGTTTGCGCGGACCTTGATTGGTTGGACTATCTTCGGGCCGGAACGTACGCCCGGACACGTGATCGCAGCCGAAAGCTCGTGGCCGACATCAGGGGGTTGTAAGCGGAGCGGGTGCCGTCGGCGTGCTCGCCGCGAACCGGACCTGCACATCGCGCGGTCGCGCCAGATAAGGCCATGAGGTGACGAGAATGTCGGCGCCGGCTTTCGCATAGGCGGCGGCATTGTCGCTATTGATACCTCCGGCGGCGGCGATCAGCGGGCGGGTCTTCCCGGACGCAAGGCGATCGATGAGCGCTGCAATCTGTGCCGGGCTGAATTTCTCCGCTTGAATCACGTCGAACCCCGCTTCCGCGGCGGCAGCCGCGTCATCGATCGACGCAACCTCGATGACCAGCCTTTTCTCCGGAGCGGCGCGCCGCAAGCGGCCTACGGCCTCGTGCAGCGGTTCGCCGCCGAGAAACGTCCGATGTTCGGGAAACACCAGTATCGTCTCCGACAGGCCGAGCCGATGCATGACCGCGCCGCCGGCCCGGACCGCCCGGACCGCATAAGACTTCGTGCCCGGCACATTCTTGCGCGTGCAGGCGACCACCACGTCGGGTGAGACGGCGGTCGCGGCATCGACGATCGCGCGCGCCGCAGTGGCAACCCCGGACCAAATCTCGACCAGGGTCTGCGCCACCTTCCAGCCGCGATGCAGCGCGGCGGCAGGACCCTTGGCTGTCAAGATGCAGGAGCCCGCGGCGAGGGCCGTTCCGGATCGTGTCACCAGCGTCACGCGACAGCCCGTCAGCTCCAGGAGCGCTGCGGCGCTCTCTACCTCCGCCGCCACCATCGGATCGCGGGCCGCCATTGTGAGTTCGCCCGGCGCATCGCCGATGCCGATCGCGTCGGTCGTTAGATCGCCATACGGCACGTCGTCGGCGATGAGCCTCTCCAATTCCGCCCGGGTTTCCACCGACCTCAAGGTATTCTCCACGCCGTTATGTTCTTTTGAATACGTCGCGGATGGAGTCATGGCAAGTCGTGCGCCGGCCTGCGGGCGCTGCGCGCAAATCCGAGCCCTTTGTCTGCGCCGTCCATTTCACGCGGCACGGCGCTTGCTTAGCACGCGCCGAACCGCCGGCTTCATGCCAGCACCGCATCTGGTGAGGGAGCGCGATCATGATGGATTTGAATGCGAACCTGCACCCGTTGAAGCTCGCGGCGATCGTCTATCGCCCGAGTGACGACGTTGACAGCCTGCTTGCGACGTTTGCGAGCGACCTCATCTGTGAGGGCAATCGCGTCGGCGGGATCGTGCAGAGGAACACCACGGGCGCGCGCGGGCAACGTGAGCTGATGGAGGTCATCGACTTGATGACGGGATCGGCGATCCGAATTTGCCAATCGCTCGGCAGCGGCGCGGGTGCCTGCAAGCTCGACCCGGCAGGTCTCGCGGAAGCCGCGTCGGCGATCAGCCGCGCCGTGGCGGCGAATGTCGATCTGGTCATCGTCAACAAGTTCGCCAAGCAGGAAGCTGGCGGCGGCGGGCTTCGGGCGGAAATCGCCGAGGCGGTCGCAGCCGGCCGGCCGCTCCTCACGGCCGTACCAGACAAGTGTTACGACGCCTGGACGAAGTTCACCGGCAGTTTCGGCATCACGCTGGCGTGTGAGCGCCGCATTATCGAGGATTGGTGGCGGGAGATGTCGTTGCGCGAAAAGCGCGCCTGCATCGCAGCCCACTTCAGGGCGGGGCATGATCGCCCAGCCGGCGCGGATGTCGGCAGACTATTGCGCGTCGGCGCCCGCTCACTAGCCGATCATCACGTCGGATGAATTGATCACTGCTGCAATACTACCTTTTCAAAGTAAGGTTGTCGATCGATTGGTAATTGCTATCGTCATCCGTGTGCCAGAGGAAAACATGATCTTGACATGGGCAGTTGCCGCCCTTTGGTGACGGCTACGACTTTCCCCAGCAAAATATTGCGCGCGCTCTATTGCATAGCCGTTCCCCAACCTCCAAGACAAATCCCGCTATATTCGACTCCCATCGGCAAGCGCCCGGGTCGGGCTTCAAGTCCGCCGGTGGTTTTGCATCGATAGCGCGATGTGCGCAGATTCGTGAATGCCAGTGGCCACACCCCGATGTCGCACTTGCGACACGATGTCGGAGGGGCGACAGCCCCCATCCCTTGCCCCACGGCAAATATGGTGGAAAATCAAGCGTTTCATGTTTGGCACGCGGCTTGAAAGGGTGAGTGCCGGGATTGCTCGTCGGCAAAGCGGAGTCACCCGATGGCCTACAAGATCATAGCCTCGCAATGTACCGTATGCGGTGCCTGCGAGTTCGAATGCCCCAACGCCGCCATACGTCTTAAAGGCGACGTCTACGTCATCAATCCCAAGAAATGCACGCAGTGCGAAGGGCACTTCGACACGCCGCAATGCGCTGTGGTCTGCCCGGTTCCGGACACCTGCGTCCCCGCCTGAGGCTTTCAACCGACAGGAAACCGCAAACCATGAGCGGCGGTCCCGGCGCAACTGCGGAGGCAATCGACTGGCTCGGCCAGCCGGTGTCTTGCGGCGATTGCCCCCACGAGGTCATCCGCGCCGAAGCGCGCTGCGACCTTGGCCGCATCTGCGTGCGCGACCGCCGCGCCAGGCGCATCGATCGCTTTTTCGCCGCCAATCCCGGCGAGGCGGACAATTACCTCGATCACCCCTATTTCGAGGCGCGCGTGCTGGCGGCCAAACGGGCAACGGTCTTCCTGCTGCTGCCATTGCTCAAGGATCCCGAACCCGACGTGCGCGCCATGGTGGCGCACCGCCTGCCGGTAAACCGCATCGCGGCGCTCGCCCGCGACCCGGACCGCAAGGTGCGCATGGTCGCGGCACAACGGCTCGAAGGCGGAGCCTTGGTACCGATGCTGGGCGATTCCGACTATTGGGTGCGCCTGGCGGCAGTGAAGCGGGTTCCGCCGGACGTGCTGCCGATTGCGATGCGCGATCCCGATCCGCAGGTTCGCCGCGAAGTGGCGCGGCGAATCAAGGCTGACGTGCTGCCGCTCATGGCGCACGATTTCGATCCGCTGGTGCGCCGCGTGGTCGCCGAGCGGCTCGACCCGATGCAGCTCATGGCGCTCGCCGACGACGAGGATTTGCGGGTGCGCTACGTGGTCGCCGAGCGCGGCACCGCGGCAGCACGCGAGCGGCTCTGGAATGATCCCGATCCGGAGGTGCGGCGCTGCGCCCGCGGCGCAGACAATGCGCCGGCCGGCGCTTCGACCCGGAGCGACGATGCGCCCGCACCAAAATCGAACACCGATTCGCATTCGCCCGATTTCACGTGAACCCGTAAACGGAGAAGCAAATGGCTGCCGTACAGGAGACCGTCGAGCAAGTCCGCCGCATCGACGTTGACCAGTACAAATATGGGTTCGAGACCGCGGTCGAATCCGAAAAAGCCCCGAAAGGGCTGGATGAAGGCACCGTCCGGTTTATCTCGGCGAAGAAGCAGGAGCCGGCCTGGATGCTGGAGTGGCGGCTCGCGGCCTACCGGCATTGGCTGACCATGCGGGAGCCGAACTGGGCCAAAGTTCATTACCCGAAGATCGACTACCAGGACCTCTATTACTATGCGGCGCCGAAAAAGCAGGCCGGGCCGAAATCGCTCGACGAGGTCGATCCGGAAATCCTGAAAACCTATGAAAAGCTCGGCATCCCGCTGCATGAGCGGGAGATTCTTGCCGGCGTCGAGCGCCCGGAGGGTTCCCCGCGCGTTGCCGTCGATGCGGTATTCGATTCGGTTTCGGTCGCGACCACTTTCAAGGAAGAGCTCAAAAAGGCCGGCGTGATTTTCATGCCGATCTCTGAAGCTTTGCGCGAATATCCGGACCTGGTGCGCAAGTATCTCGGCACGGTGGTGCCGGTTTCGGACAATTTCTTCGCAACGCTCAATTCTGCAGTGTTTTCCGACGGATCGTTCGTTTACATTCCCGCGGGCGTCCGCTGCCCGATGGAGCTATCGACCTATTTCCGCATCAATGAGAAGAACACCGGCCAGTTCGAGCGCACGTTGATCATCGCCGACAAGGGCTCCTATGTGAGCTATCTGGAAGGCTGCACCGCGCCGCGCCGCGATGAGAACCAGTTGCATGCCGCCGTCGTCGAGCTGGTCGCGCTCGACGATGCCGAGATCAAGTACTCGACGGTTCAGAACTGGTACCCGGGCGATAGCGAGGGGCGCGGCGGCATCTTCAATTTCGTCACCAAGCGCGGCGACTGCCGCGGCAAGCATGCAAAAATTTCCTGGACCCAGGTCGAAACCGGCTCGGCCATCACTTGGAAATATCCGAGCTGCATACTGCGCGGCGACCATTCGCGCGGCGAATTCTATTCCATTGCGGTGTCCAACGGGCGCCAGCAGGTCGATTCCGGCACCAAGATGGTGCATCTCGGCAAGGGCACCACGAGCCGTATCATTTCCAAAGGCATCTCCGCGGGCAAATCGCAGAATACCTACCGTGGCCTGGTCCAAGCCCATCGCCGCGCCACCGGCGCCCGCAACTTCACCAATTGCGATTCGCTGCTGATCGGCGACGCCTGTGGGGCGCATACGGTGCCATATATCGAGACTAAGAACGCGTCCGCCGTGGTCGAGCATGAGGCGACCACCTCAAAAATCTCCGAGGAGACGCTGTTCTATTGCATGCAGCGCGGGCTGTCGTCGGAGGAAGCGGTGGCGCTCGTGGTGAACGGCTTCGTGCGCGACGTGCTGCAGCAATTGCCGATGGAATTCGCCGTCGAGGCCCAAAAGCTGATCTCGATCAGCCTTGAAGGAAGCGTCGGATAATTCGCCAGCGGAACGGCCGTTCGCAAAGGAAATGGACCCATGAAACCCATGTTGGAAGTCAGGAACCTGAAGGCCGAGGTCGGCGGCACCAAAATATTGAACGGCCTCGACCTGGTCGTGAACAAGGGTGAGGTGCACGCCATCATGGGGCCGAATGGCGGCGGCAAGTTGACGCTGTCCTACGTTCTCGCCGGGAAGCCGGGTTACGAGGTCACCAACGGCGAGATTTGGTTCGGCGGCGAAGACATGCTGGAAATGCCGGCGGATCAGCGTGCCGCGAAAGGCCTATTCCTGGCATTCCAATATCCCCTCGAAATCCCCGGCGTCGCCACCATGACGTTTCTGCGCGCGGCGCTCAACGCCCAGCGCAAGGCGCGCGGCGAGGCCGAGCTGTCGTCGCCCGAGCTCATCAAGCGCGTGCGCGACATTGCCACCCAGCTCGGCATCGATCACGAAATGCTGCGGCGTCCGGTCAATGTGGGTTTCTCCGGCGGCGAGAAGAAGCGCAATGAAACGCTGCAGATGACGCTGCTGGAGCCGAAGCTCGCGGTGCTCGATGAGACCGACTCCGGCCTCGACATCGACGCCCTCAAGGTGGTGGCCGACGGCGTCAACCGGCTGCGTTCGCCGGAGCGCGCCTTCATCGTGATCACCCATTATCAGCGCTTGCTCGACTACATCGTTCCCGACGTCGTTCATGTGCTCTCGAAGGGGCGCATCGTCAGGACCGGCGGCAAGGAACTGGCGCTCGAACTCGAAGGCTCCGGATATGCGCAGTATCGCGAGGAGGCCGCGTGACCGCCATGAGCGCCCAGCTTCATCAGCTCAAGACCAGCGCGGAACTCGCTTTGGCGGATGCGTTCGCAACGGCGAAACCGAAATTACCCGGCGACCTTGCCGCCGCGACCCTGCGCGAAGCCGCGTTCGGGCACTTCATCGCCGACGGACTTCCGCATCGGCGGCTTGAGGACTGGAAATACACCGACTTGCGCGTGCTGATGCGCGACGCCAAGCCGCTGGCAAGCCCGCCCGACGCCGATACCAAGGCTCGCGGCTTGGGCGGCGGCCGTATCATCGCGGGCGTCAACTGCCGCCGCCTGGTCCTGGTCAATGGCGCATTCGTTCCCGAATGCTCGGACCTTGATGGACTGGAACGGGGCCTGACGATCCGCTCGATGGCGCGGGCCTTGGCGGACGACGACCGCTTCGTGTCCGCCCATGTCGGCAAGGTTGCGGCGGCCGGTGATGTCGCGGTTTCGCTCAATACGGCGCTGATGGGCGACGGCGTCGTCATACGTGTCGCCAAGGGCGCCGATATCGCGCGGCCGCTCCATATCGTCTCGGTCACCGCCGGCGACAAGCCGACGGCGAGTTTTGTCCGCAATCTGGTCGTGGTCGAGGACGGCGCCCGCGCGATGCTGGTCGAAAGCCACGAGGGCCCGGCCGGCTCCGACTACCAGGTGAATACCGCGTGCAATCTCGTGATCCGGGACGGCGCCGAGGTCGACTACCTCAAGATCACGGCGGAAGGGCTTGGCGCACTCCACATCGCCACCCTGTTGGCATCGATCGGCGCCGGCGCCCGCTTGAACGATTTGAGCTTTACGATCGGTGGAGCGGTGGTGCGCAATCAGCGTTTCCTACGCTTCGAAGGTGCCGGCGGCTTTGCCAGCGTCCGTGGCGCCAGCCTCCTCAAGGGTCGTCAGCACGCCGACGTCATGGTGGTGGCCGACCATCGCGCAGGTCATTGTCAAAGCCAGGAATTGTTCAAGGCCGTGCTCGATGGCGATGCCCGCAGCATCTTCCAAGGCCGCATCACGGTGCATCCCCATGCCCAGAAGACCGATGCCCGGATGATGACGCGGGCGCTGCTGCTCTCGGAAACCGCGGAAGCCGTCAGCAAGCCGGAACTCGAAATTTTCGCCGACGATGTCCAGTGCGGCCATGGGGCGACCACCGGCGCGCTCGACCCCGAACTAAAATTCTACCTGATGGCACGCGGCATTCCGGCCCAGCAGGCGGAGACGTTGCTGGTGCAGGCATTCATCGGCGAGACCATCGACGGCGTGGCCCATGCAGGGCTGCGCGAAGCGCTGATGGACGCAACAGCCAATTGGCTCGCTGGGCGAGGGTAGGACTATGCATCCGGCAGTGACCAACGGCAGCTATGACGTCGATCGCGTCCGCGAGGATTTTCCGATCCTGGCCATGAAGGTGCACGGCAAGCCGCTGGTCTATCTCGACAACGCCGCATCGGCGCAGAAGCCGAAAGCTGTGCTCGACCGCATTCAGCAGGCCTACACCAGCGAATATGCCAACGTTCATCGCGGGCTGCATTATCTCGCCAATGCGGCCACCGAGGCCTATGAGGGCGCGCGCGAGACCGTGCGCGGCTTCCTCAATGCTGCGCGACCTGAGGAGATCATCTTTACGCGCGGTGCGACCGAGGCGGTGAACCTCGTTGCCCATACGTTCGGGCGCGAGCGTATCAATCCCGGCGACGAGATCGTGCTCTCGATCATGGAGCACCACGCCAACATCGTGCCGTGGCACTTCCTGCGCGAGCGGCATGGTGCGGTGATCAAGTGGGCGCCGGTCGATGACGACGGCAATTTCCTCATCGACGAATTCGAAAAGCTTTTGACCGATCGCACCAAGCTGGTGGCGATCACCCACATGTCGAACGTGCTCGGCACCATCGTCCCAGTGAAGGAGGTGGTGCGGATCGCCCATGAGCGCGGCATTCCGGTGCTGGTCAACGGCGCGCAGGCCGCCGTCCACCTCGACGTCGACGTCCGCGACATCGACTGCGATTTCTATGTGATTACCGGCCACAAGCTTTACGGCCCCACCGGAATCGGCGCGCTGTACGCCAAGCACGAGCACCTGGTCGCCATGCCGCCGTTCAACGGCGGCGGCGAAATGATCCGCGAGGTGTCCGAGGATCACATCTCCTACGGCGACCCGCCGCACCGGTTCGAGGCCGGCACGCCCGCAATCGTCCAGGCGATCGGGCTCGGCGCCGCGATCGACTATATCAATTCGATCGGCAAGGCGCGGATCCGGGCGCACGAAAGCGATCTTGTCGCCTACGCGCACGAGCGCCTGCGCGAAATCAACGCGTTGCGCATCGTCGGCACCGCAAAGCACAAGGGCGCGCTGGTCTCGTTCGATCTGAACGGTGCGCATCCGCATGATTTCGCCACCATCATCGACCGCTCCGGCGTCGCCGTGCGCGCCGGCACGCATTGCGCGATGCCGCTGCTCAAACGCTTCGGCGTTCCGGCGACGTGCCGAGCATCATTTGGGCTCTACAACACGCGCGAGGAAGTCAACTGCCTCGCACGGGCGCTCACCAAGGCACGGGAGTTCTTCGCATGATCGAATGGCTCTACTGGTACGAAGAAGCAGCGAAATACAAAGAGCAGGCGCTCGCCGCCGAGGATGCCGATGCGCAGCGGGAATTCCTCGAACTCGCGGAAATCTGCGTCGATGTCGCCGCCAGGGCCGAAGAGCGCGCCACCAGCGGCTGAACCCGTTTTCGAACAGGAACGCGTCACGATCCCCAAGAAGGAACCCGACAATGACGATCGCCCTTGTCAATTCACCAACAGCCGACCGCTCGGCACCGGACGCGGTCGTCATGCGCTTTGCCGGCGACTCCGGCGACGGCATCCAGCTCACCGGGGGGCAGTTCACCCTGTCGACCGCGCTTGCCGGTAACGATCTGGCCACCTTTCCGGATTTCCCGGCCGAAATCCGCGCGCCGCAAGGCACGACCTTCGGTGTGTCGGCATTCCAGATCAATTTCGGATCGACCGCGATCGACACCGCGGGCGACGCGCCGGACGTGCTGATGGCGATGAATCCGGCAGCACTCAAAGTGAACCTGCCGGCGCTGCGTCCCGGCGGCCTCATCATCGTGGATACCGGGGCCTTTGACGAACGCAACCTCGAAAAGGCGGGTTACAAGGAAAATCCGCTCGAAGGTACCGAGCTTGCCCAGTACCAGGTCGTGGCTTTCGATATCACCCGGCTGACGCTCGAAGCCGTTAAATCGGTAGGGCTCGGCAACCGCGACGGTCTGCGCTGCAAGGCGATGTGGGCGCTGGGTCTTACGCTGTGGATGTTCGGTCGCGACCGGGGGCCGCTGATCGAGTATCTCAAGACCAAGTTCGGCGCCAAGGGCGACAAGCTCGTCGAGGCCAACATCGCGGCGCTCAATGCCGGCCACGCCTATGGGGAGACCGCGGAGATCGGTCAGCCGCTCAAGCAGGTCCGCGTGCCGCGCGCCGAGATGGCGCCGGGTCTTTACCGCACGGTGACCGGCAGCGAGACCGTCGCGCTCGGCTTGGTGGCCGGCAGCCAGCTTGCCGGACTGCCGCTGTTCCTCGGCTCCTATCCGATCACGCCGGCGAGCCCGATCCTTCATCACTTGTCGAAGCTGAAGGAATACGACGTCACCTCGTTCCAGGCCGAGGACGAGATCGCGGCGATCTGTTCGGCCATCGGCGCCTCCTATGCGGGCCAACTCGGCGTGACGTCGTCGTCGGGGCCGGGCATCGCCCTCAAGGGCGAGGCGATCGGCCTTGCCATCATCTCCGAACTGCCGCTGGTCATCGTCAATTGCCAGCGCGGCGGCCCGTCGACAGGGCTGCCGACCAAGACCGAACAATCGGACCTCTATCAGGCCGTCTACGGCCGCAATGGCGACGCCCCCTTGGTGGTCATCGCGGCGCGCAGCCCGTCCGATTGTTTCGAGGTCGCGATCGAAGCCGTGCGGCTTGCGGTGCAGTTCATGACGCCGGTCATGCTGCTGACCGACGGCTATATCGCCAACGCGGCCGAGCCCTGGCGCGTTCCCGACATGGAGGCGTACGAGTCGTTCCCGACGAGCTTCTTCGAAGCGGCGCCGGCCGAAGGCAAGATCAATCCGTATCAGCGCGATCCGGAGACCTTG
Organism: uncultured Alphaproteobacteria bacterium; assembly: GCA_963802745.1. Taxonomy (GTDB): domain Bacteria; phylum Pseudomonadota; class Alphaproteobacteria; order Rhizobiales; family Xanthobacteraceae; genus JAJPKK01. The sequence continues at coordinate 154,346 of CAWDKL010000009.1, forward strand.
AAGCGGATCTGGATCAAGCCCGGCACCTCCGGGCTGACCCACCGGATCGGTGGCATCGAGAAGGGCTTTGACACCGGGGAAATCAGCTACGACGCCGCCAACCATCAAAAGATGACGGACACCCGCAAGGCCAAGATCGACGGCATTGCCAATCACATTCCCCAACAGGAAGTGTCGTTGGGCGAAACGTCGGGCAAGCTTGCCGTCGTGGGGTGGGGCTCGACCTTCGGGCCGATTCAGCAGGCGGTACGGCGTGCGCGCGCCCGTGGCGCCGACGTGAGCCACATCCACATCCGTTATCTGTGGCCGCTGCCCGGCAATCTCGAGAGCCTGCTGCGCAGTTACGAGCGCGTGCTGGTGCCGGAAATGAACACCGGCCAGCTCAAGACGATCCTGCGCGACCAGTATCTCATCGACGCCAAACCCCTCAACAAGGTCTCGGGTCAGCCTTTCATGATCGCCGAGATCGAAGCCGCCATCGACCAAGCCCTCGCCTGAGGAATGTCCCCATGAACGCTCTCACGCAATTCAAGCCCGCTGATTTTGCTTCCGACCAGGAAGTGCGCTGGTGTCCCGGCTGCGGCGACTACTCCATCCTCAAGGCGGTGCAGCGAACGCTCGCCCAGATCGGTGCGCGTCCCGAGAACACCGTCTGCGTCTCCGGCATCGGGTGCTCCAGCCGCTTTCCCTATTACATCGAAACCTACGGCTACCACACCATCCACGGCCGCGCGCCGGCCATCGCCACCGGGGTCAAGCTTGCCAATCCGGCCCTTGATGTCTGGATCGTCACCGGCGACGGCGATGCCCTGTCGATCGGCGGCAATCACATGCTGCATCTGCTACGCCGCAACCTCGACTGCCAGGTGCTGCTGTTCAACAACGAGATTTACGGCCTGACCAAGGGCCAATATTCGCCGACCAGCCGCAGCGGTACGCGATCGCCGTCGACGCCGTACGGTTCGGTGGAGCGTCCGATCAGTCCGTGCGGATTTGCGCTCGGCGCCGGCGCGCGCTTCGTCGCCCGCGGCTACGATATCGCGCAGGCGAAGCTTCCGGAACTTTTGCAGCGGGCCCACCAGCACAAGGGCACAAGCTTCGTCGAGATTTACTCGAACTGCATCGTCTTCAACGATGGCGCGTTCGTGAATTTCGCCGGCAAAAAGGCGGCGCCGGACGCGCTGCTGTGGCTGGAGCACGGCAAGCCGATGCTGTTCGAGAAGGGCGCGAAGGGGCTGCGGCTCAATCGCGCAACACTCAGTCTGGAGGTCGTGGCGGTGCCGGACGGCAATGTCGAGGGTCTCGATATCCTCGTCCATGACGAAACCAACAAGACGATCGCCCAGCTTCTGCTCGACATGCCGTTCGGCGATTTTCCGATCGCGCTCGGGGTCATCTATTGCAATCCGGCGCCGGCCTTCGATACCGCCGTCAGCGAGCAGAACGCCACGGCCGCGGCCGGCAAGAAACGCGATCTCAACGCCTTGCTGCGCAAGGGGGATACGTGGTGCGTCGAAGCCGATGCGCCGTCCGGCGATACCTGTGAGCTCACGGCGGCGGAGTAGCCGCCGCATCCCCGCCAGCTATTCGCACCAGAACCAGCGCGTCGTTCCGCCGATGCCTCGACATGGGTGAGCCGATGACCATGCGAGGATCAATGTCATGAAGGCGGCGCTGCTTGGCAATCGCGGTGTGGTCAGGATCGCGGGCGACACCGCCCGCACCTTCCTCAATGGGCTGGTGACCGCCGACGTGAGCAGGGTGACGCCGGATCGCCCGCGCTTCGCGGGCCTGCTCACGCCGCAAGGAAAGATTATTGCGGACTTCATCGTCGTCGCGCCGCTAACCGGCGACGGCGTGCTGCTCGACCTGCCGCGCACGCTCGTCAGTGCGGTTTTGCAAAAGCTCAATTTCTACCGGCTGCGGGCGCAGATCAGCTGCGAGGATCAGTCCGAGACGCTCGGCGTGCTCGCGGTCTGGGGCGGCGTCGGCACCACCGCGCAAGGGCAGCTTTATCCCGACCCGCGCCTTCCTGCATTGGGGCATCGGATGATCCTTCCGCTGGATCGTGCCGCGGAGGCTGCCGCCGAGCTCGGCGCCGCGCTGGTGGACGCCTGGGCTTATGATGCCCACCGCATTGCGCTCGGCATCCCGAGCGGCGGAGCGGATTTCGCCTACGGCGACGCCTTTCCGCACGAGGCGGCGATGGATCAGCTCGCCGGCGTCAACTTTACCAAAGGCTGCTATGTCGGGCAGGAGGTCGTCGCCCGCATGGAGCATCGCGGCTTGGCGCGCAACCGGATCGTGCCCCTGGTCTATGAGGGCGTGGCGCCGGAGACGGGTTCGCAGGTCACCGCCGGCGACAAGCCGGTCGGCACGTTCGGCTCCTCCGCCGATAGCCGCGCGCTGGCGCTGCTGCGTCTCGATCGCGTCGCCGATGCGCTTGCCGCCGGGACGCCGCTGACGGCCGGCGGCCGTATCGTTCGCCTCACCAAGCCGGGCTGGGCAAGGTTTGCGTGGCCCGGCGAAGCCAAGCCGGCGAATTGAGGTGCGCCGGCTTGCGTCTTTGCGGTGACCTCGGGTTGGAGGCGCACGGCCATTGTTCGTGCGGGGTGCGCGCCCCGCGCCAGAAACCCGGGAGAGGGGGTGGGTAAACGCGACACGACCGCCGCCCCGGTCAACGTTTGGAAGAACTGCAAGGCACTCAAGTGAACGGCATTGAGAGCAAGGCCCCATGAATATTCAGATCGAACGGGCCCATGCCGAAGCCCTGGCCGAAGCTTTTGCCGATCTTGCCACCTTCAAGGACCAGCTTCGCTTCGAGGGTCGCGTCGAGATCGCCGCCGAGCGCATGCCGCGGGCCGCCCTGGCCATGCTCGGGCAATTTTATGCGAATGCCGGACCCGCGATGCAACCCCGTGCCGCCCAGATCACGACGCTGATCGAGGTGCTCGACGGCGATGGGCGCCGCTTCGCGGCCGGGGACCTGGAAGACCTTCTGCCCGCGATCGCCCGCCACCTGGTCACGCACGGAACCCGGGGATGGCTGTTCAGCATGCATGGCAACGGCCGTCCGCTCCCCTATGTGATCACCCGTCTCGATTACACCCCGCCCACCCATGACGAGGCCGGACAGGTCTTCATCGAATTGAAGGCGAACGCAAAGGCGACGGTTCTTACCGCCGCACTCCAATTCCGCGCCAGCGACATCGCCGGCAAGACCATCGGGGAAATCCTCGCCGCCAAGGGATTCCTTGCTGAAACCCCGCAGCTGGTGGCGGCCTATGACGCGACGGCCCAGCGCTATTTCGATTGGCGGGCGCGCCACGGCGTCCAGTTCTCCGGCCGGGGCACCGGCTTTTATGCCGAAAATCCGACCGCGACCCACCGCGACACCGACTGGTCGCGCAAAGATGTGGTGATCCTGTCGGCGAGCGGCATTCCGGCGCGGCTGGTGAATGACGAGGCCATTCTGTCCAATCGCGTCCTGAGCCTCGACATGCGGGGCGACATTCTCGGCCCCTATCTGCGCAAGGCGGCAAAAAGCAACGCCTTTGCGGCCGAAGACGAAGCCATCGCAATGCAGGCCGTCATCCCTCAAGGGATGTTCCGCCACATGCCGGTCCATCCCTATGTGCTGATGTTTCACCTCGACCTGCATCACTACGTCTGGGTGCATGCCGATGACGTCCAACCTTACGAATTTCAGCCGGCGCTGAAGCAAAAGCTCGTACTGCCCCGCGAGCAAACCGATCTCATCGACATTCTCACCGCCGAAATGGATGTTCTCGCCGATGACATCATCGCCGGGAAATCGGGCGGCACCACCGTGCTGTGCGCCGGCCCTCCCGGCGTCGGCAAGACGCTGACGGCCGAAGTCTATTCGGAAATCATCAAACGGCCGCTCTATCGCGTCCACTCCGGTCAGCTGGGCCTCGACGTTGCGGCGATGGAACAAGCGCTTAAGGACGTTTTGACACGGGCTCAGCGCTGGGGCGCCGTGGTTCTGATCGACGAGGCGGATGTGTATATCCGCCGGCGCGAGGACAACATGGCCGCCAACGCCGTGGTCGGGGTATTCCTGCGGGTGCTGGAATATTTCAACGGCCTGCTGTTCCTGACCACCAATCGTGTGGACGACATCGACGAGGCCATCGTGTCGCGCTGTATCGCGCTCATCAAATACGAGCCGCCGGACCGCGACGCCCGCGGCAAGATCTGGCGGGTGATGATGGAGCAATTCGGCTTGAGCGAGGCCTTGCCCTTGGCCGATACCCTCGCCGACCGGTTTCCCACCGCCAGTGGGCGCGACATCAAGGGATTGGCCAAGCTGGTGGCGAAATATTGCCGGCAGAAAAATCTTCCTCCCGACCTCGAAGTGTACCGGCGCTGCGCCATGTTCCGCGCGCTGGATTTCGCCGACACGTCAGTGCAGGAACACGTCGCGCCGTGACGGCTGGGACGATGCCCGGAACTGAACAAGTCGTTTCTCCGACCCCATCCTGAGGAGCATCGCGTAGCGATTCGTCTCGAAGGATGGCAGCAAGTCCGTGCCGCTGGTTCATCCTTCGAGACGCACGCCTACGTGCGCTCCTTAGGATGTTTCAACAGGATGCAATGTCGCATTTCAAACAGCGCTTACCGCGGCAACAACCCTTTGTCGGCATCCCGACAGCGGCGCCAGTTCAAAAACTCTTTATGCCACTGGCAGTTATTCGAAGACACTGCACTGGCACGGTCGTTGCGTGAACCGTTGACGATAAACACGCATAAGGGCCAAGCCATGCAATTCTCCGTTACGACTGCTGCTGAAAAATTCGTGCGCCGCATGATCAAGTTCAATGGCGGCGGCGGGTTCCGGCTTGCGGTGACGGCCGGCGGCTGTTCCGGACTGGCAGCGCAATTCAACGTCGAAGGCGCGCCGCGCGCCGGCAACTCGATCTATGAGTACAAGGACCTCAAGTTCTTCCTGCCGGCGGAAAGCCGCCTGCTGCTCGACGGCGTGACGGTCGATTTCACCGAGACCGCAACGCAAAGCGGTTTTGTGTTTCACGATCCGAAGGCCGCCAATTGCGGCTGCAAGAGCACCGACACTCCGGCGGTAACAGCGCTTATGCACGCGATGCCGCATTAGGAGACCGGCCATGGCGGCGATGCGTGGCTGCAGCGAGCGTCATCTCGTCGAAGGGCGAAATGCTCGGCAGGCTCGGTCGCATGGGGCGCAGCAATGACGCATGACATCGACGAAGCGCGAGACTGGCGCGGCAACGACATCGATTGCCGGGCATGCGCCCATCGCGACCTGCGGGCCCAGGGACGCTGCGCGCTTAAACGCGCCTGCGTCGAGGATCGATATGCACGCCGCATCGACCGCTTCTTCGACCAGAATCCGTCACTGGCCGACAGTTATCTTCGTCATCCGCATTTTGAAACCCGCGCCATCGCGGCCAAGCACGCCAGCGTGTTTCTGCTGCCGCCGCTACTGAGCGATCCGGACGAAACCGTTCGCTGGAATGCGGCACAGCGCCTGCCGCGGCGCTATTTGCTCGCATTGCGCCGGGATCCTCACCGCGAGGTGCGGATCCGCGTCGCCTCGCACATCGGGATCGAGGAGCTTCGTCCGATGATGGACGATGCCGACTACTATGTGCGGCTCACCGTGGCCCGGCGCCTCGCACCGGCCTTGCTGCCGCAAATGATGCGCGATCCGGAAGTCGAGGTGCGGCGAACGGTGGCGCAGCGCATCGAAGCACGATGGCTGATGCATATGGTGGCGGATCGCGATGCCGAGGTCCGGCTTGAGGTGGCGCAGCGCCTCGCCCCGCACCAGCTTGGCCGGTTGCGCGACGATGCCGATTGGCGGGTGCGCTACCACGTGGCGAACCAGATCGGCCTTGCCGAGCTGTCCAAGATGCAAGGCGATGCCGACCCTCTGGTTCAGGACGTGGTGCGCACGCGCCTGACGACGGAAATGGTTGGGCTGGGGAGCCGCCGCTGAACACGGCGGGATGGAGGCAACATGAAGATTGCATTTGCGACCCAGGATCTAAAACGCGTCGATGCCCATTTCGGCTGGGCCAAGAACATCGCGATCTACAACGTCTCGCCGGAGGGGTATCGATTCCTCGAGGCCGTGCGGTTCGACGCCGACGTGCGGCAGGACGGCGATGAGGACAAGCTCGCTCCCAAGCTTGCCGCGATCAAGGACTGCACGATCCTCTATGTCGCCGCCATCGGCGGGTCAGGCGCCGCGCGGGTGGTCGCCAGCAACATCCATCCGATGAAGGTCAATCAGCCGGAAGCAATCACCGATCTGCTCGACAAGCTCACGGTCGTACTCAAGGGAGTGCCGCCGCCTTGGCTGCGCAAGGCTCTGCACAAGGGCAGGGATCGTACGCTCGATTTCGAGGACAACATGAACCATGCCTGAAGCGGCGGCCGTTGCTTAAGGGACATCACCCGAGGCCCGTGAACCAAACCCGACAGGATCAGCACGCAAGGAGACCATCATGTCCGACAGCGACAAGCTCAAGGCCGACATCAAGAAGCTGTCCGCCAAGGCCATCAACGCGAAAATGAACCTGCACGATCTGTCCGAAGATCTGCCGACCAACTGGCCCAACATCATGACGGTCGCGCAGGAGGCCTTCGATGCGTTCAAGGCCCTCGAAGAAGCCCGTCAATCCTTGAAGGAGGCGGAGGCCCAGGCCGCCTGACGGGCTTGCGCGCGAGGCCGCGCACGCTCCAGGCGAGCATGATCCAGCGCTGAGGTTTCTGTATGAACGCTCCTCTCCACCATACGCAACGCTTTGACTTGGCCTCGGCGCTGCCGGTGGGCAGCGGCGAGGCGCCGCGGGCGGCCTGTGGGGCGACCGCGTATCTGCTGCTGACGGGCTGCGACGTGGCGACGGCGCGCATCGATGACGACCGCGCGTTCGATCGTCACGTTTTCGCCTCGCTCCTCGCGGTGGCGGCCGCCGAGGGTGGCGTCATCGGGGACAGGGTCGGGCTTGCGGACGATGATCTCACCGCGCTGATGGAACGTTGGTTTCCGATGGCGCTGGACATTGTCGAGCGATGGCACCCGACAACGGTCGCGGCCGAGGACGACGAAATTGCGATGGTCCGGGACCTCCTGCTGGCGCATCGCTCGACCGCCGACGAAGACAGCCGCTGGCTCGCCTTCATGATCGCCCGGCGCGCCATGGAGTCCAATCACCTGTGGGAAGATCTCGGCTTGCGCGACCGCACCGAGTTGTCGCGGCTGTTGTCGCGCCATTTTGCGCCGCTGGCGACGCGCAATGTGAAAAACATGAGGTGGAAGCGATTCTTCTATCGCATGCTGTGCGAAACCGACGGCTTTGTCATGTGCAGCACGCCGGTGTGCACGGATTGTCGCGACTTCGATCTTTGCTTCGGCGAGGAGAGCGGCGAAAGCCGTCTCGCCAATACCCGCCGCACGTTGGCACGCATGGAGGCCGCACCATGACGTTTCGGTACGCTCTCACGGCGGTCTCGACTGCAGGATCTGCGGGATGACACAATACGACAACATGGGCTTTCGCGGCGTGGAAGCGGCTGACGCCGAGGCGCCGGTCGTGAACGACGGCGGCCGCGAGCCCGCATGCCGCCCGTCGCACGACTACGAGCGGCTCCTACGCCGCGTCGGATTGCGGCCGACGCGCCAGCGCATCGCCCTGAGCTCGCTCCTGTTCTCGCAAGGCAATCGGCACCTCACCGCCGAGATGCTGCATGCCGAGGCGGTCGCCGCGAGGATCCCCGTGTCGCTTGCGACCGTCTACAACAATCTGCATCTGTTCACCCAGGCGGGCTTGATCCAGCAGATCGCAGTCGATGGATCGAAGGCATTCTTCGACACCAACCCGACTGCGCACCATCACTTCTTCTTCACCGGCGAACATATGCTACGGGATATCCCGGCGGCCGAGGTGGTGCTCGGCGAATTGCCCGTGCCGCCGGCCGGCTTTGAGATCGTGCGGGTTGACGTCGTGGTCCGGCTGCGCCGCAAGGGATTTGGGCCGAAGTAAGCGCGTTCCCGAACTTACCGGCCGCAACTTTCCCGACAAGTGTCGCCCCGGCCATAACGCCGCTGTTGGATTTCCGACAATTGATAAAAGCATTATTTTATCATGAATTACGCATATTTGGCTGTGCAATTCGATATTGGCATGGTTGTTGCGATAATGTTGGCCAACACCTTGCAGCCCGGAGGGCCCCTTCATGATCGTCCTAACAGCAGCAGCCGTATCGGCAGTCAAGACCGCCATTTCCCGCGCCGGCCAGACCGACGCCGGCTTGCGCATCATGGTCCAGGAAGGCGGCTGCGCCGGCTACAAATACGTGATCGGCCTCGATGTCGAGCCGCGTCCGGACGACACCGTGGTGGAGGCGGAGGGCATAAGGGTGTTTATCGATCCCGACTCCCAGCCACGGATTGCCGGCATGCGGGTAAACTTCGTGGAGAGCTTGGAGGGTTCCGGCTTCACCTTCGAGAACCCTAACGCCGCCGCCAAGTGCGGGTGCGGCAAGTCGTTCGGCTGACGCACGATCCGGCCGGGACGCGGCATGCCGTGCCGCTCGCCATTTGCGTTCTCGCGTAGCGGCGGCGCGTGAGCGCATTTGTCCGGCAAAATCTCGGAGGTTACTTGATGGCCGTCGCGATTGACGATACCGCGTCTGATTTCGAGGCCCAAACCACGGAGGGCAAAATCCGGTTTCATGATTGGATTGGCGATTCCTGGGCGATCTTGTTCTCACACCCGAAAGATTTCACGCCGGTCTGCACGACGGAGCTCGGTTATATGGCCAGGATCAAGCCCGAGTTCGACAAGCGCGGCGTCAAGATCATCGGGCTGTCGGTCAACCCGGTAGACAAACATGCCAGCTGGGCAGCGGACATCAAGGAAACGCAGGGTTTTGCGCCGAATTATCCGATGATCGGCGACACCGACTTCAACGTGGCAAAGCTTTACGGCATGCTTCCAGCGAGCGTTTCCGGCGATGCTGCCGCGCGCACTGCGGCGGACAACCAGACGGTGCGCAGCGTCTTCGTCATCGGTCCGGATAAGAAGATCAAGCTGATCCTCGTCTATCCGATGACCACCGGCCGCAATTTCGACGAGGTATTGCGGGTGATCAACTCGCTGCAGCTGACCGCGAGGCACAAGGTGGCGACGCCGGTAAACTGGAGACACGGCGACGACGTCATCATTGCCGGTTCGGTCTCCGATGACGAAGCCAAGCAGCAATACCCGCAAGGCTGGAAGGCGCCGAAGCCCTATCTTCGCATCATCCCGCAGCCGAAGTCATGAGAATTCGACGGCATAAGCTACGTATTGTACCGCAACTCCTTTCGTAGAGTTCCGTTGACGCCCGTAATTATCTTTTCGCCGCGCTATACCCGCTATCGTGAGCGCAATCGCGTCGTCTCCCCGACGTTCGCGTCGATGCGGACTCGGTGGTTTCACCGACCGCGAAGCGCCGCCTGTGCATCCGTGCGGATGCGTTCGACCATGGAGCGGAAGCCATTCGACCGCTGCGGCGTGAGATGCTCACGCAAACCCAGGCGTTCGAACAGCGCGTTCGCGTCGGCCGCAAGAATCTGCGTGCTGTGCTTGCCGGAAAACAGCGCGAACAGGATGGCGATGAGCCCGCGCACAATATGGGCATCGCTGTCGCCAGTGAAATCGAGCACCGGTCCGTCGTCGTCGAGGCGGACGATGGTTGCGAGCCAGACTTGGCTGGCGCAGCCTTGCACCTTGTTCGCGTCGGAGCGGTCCTGCTCGGGGAGCGGACACAAATCACGGCCGAGTTCGATCACATAGCGGTACCGATCATCCCATTCGTCCAGCAGCGAAAAATTATCGATGATCTGGTCGATCGTCGGCCTGGTTTTGGGCGAGGATTCGGTCATGGTTTCGGCATATTGGATCGGCGGCATGGCGGATTACGCTCTTTCCAATGGTATATCGAATGTTGAGCGACGTTCGAGCCATGGTGGGACCGGCAATCCCTTCGAGCGCAGGAAGTCGGGATTGAACAGTTTCGACTGGTAACGTGTACCATAATCGCAGAGCACCGTCACGATGATGTGTCCGGGACCAAGCTCACGCGCAAGCCTGATCGCGCCGGCGACGTTGATACCGGACGAGCCGCCGAGACACAGGCCTTCGCGCTGAAGCAGATCGAAGATGATCGGCACCGCCTCTTCGTCCGGGATCTGATAGGCGAGGTCGATCGGCGCACCTTCGAGATTTTTGGTGATGCGGCCCTGGCCGATGCCCTCGGTGATCGAGGAGCCCTCCGATTTCAGCACGCCGTTCGTATAGTAGCTGTAGAGCGCGGCGCCCTTCGGGTCGGCGAGGCCGATCTTGACTGCGGAATTGCGCTCCTTGAGCGCGATGGCGACGCCCGCAAGCGTACCTCCGGTCCCTACCGCGCAGACGAAGCCGTCAATCTTCCCGTCCGTTTGCTGCCAGATTTCCGGTCCGGTGGTGCGAACATGGCCGTTGCGGTTCGCGACGTTGTCGAACTGGTTCGCCCAGATGGCGCCGTTCGGATCGCTCTCGGCGAGTTGGGCGGCGAGACGGCCGGACACTTTCACGTAGTTGTTGGGATTGGAATAGGGAACCGCCGGAACCTCGACCAGCTCCGCGCCGCATAGGCGCAGCATGTCCTTCTTCTCCTGGCTCTGCGTGTCTGGGATAACGATGACGGAGCGAAACCCCATGGCGTTGCCGACGAGCGCGAGCCCGATGCCGGTGTTGCCTGCGGTCCCCTCGACGATGATGCCGCCGGGCCGCAAGGCGCCCTTACCGATCGCGTCCTCGATGATGAAGAGCGCGGCGCGGTCCTTCACCGATTGCCCCGGATTCATGAACTCCGCCTTGCCCAGGATCAGGCACCCGGTTTCCTCCGAGGCGCGCTTGAGCGCGATGAGAGGTGTGTTCCCGATCGCCGCGACAATCCCGTCATCGAACCGCATGGCGGAAGCGATGTTGTCGGATGACATTGTCTCACTCGACGAAGCCAATGTGCTGCCGGCGGCCGCCCGGAAAAATTCGACATCGGTCTCCATGTCGTCCTCGCTGATCCGATCCAGCTCGCTTAAGCAAGCGCCGTACCGCGCGACGGCCGCGTGGATCGCGCCAGACCGGATTTCGATCAGGCCAAATCACAGTCTCGGCGTCATGCCCGCGCTTGTCGCGGGCATCCACGTTTTGCAGCGGCGCTGGAAGCAAGACGTGGATGGCCGGGACAAGCCCGGCCATGACTCCACGTGTTCCAAACTGACCGGAATTCGGTTTAAGTCCTAGCAACACCCGACTTCCGGCGCGCTCGCTCCGAGCATCGCGTTGTTTCATTTCAGACAGCAGTACCCCCCGATGTCGGCGGCGCCTGAAATGATGTCAGGTTTGGAACAACCCGGCGAAAACCCGCTGAAATTCTATATCTATCGGGAAATACAGCAGTTTTTGCCGGCCATGAGACGTTGGCACAGTCGTTGCAAAAATCAATTCCGCAAGGCGAAAGGTTGCTGGCTTCGCGCCCCGACGAGGAAGAGCAACGTCCGCATCCGCGCCGTGCGACGGTGACTATCGAGATCAGACGGCGCAGCACGCGCACATCGATCAAACGGCACAAGGAGAGACATATGGCGTCACTCAGGCAAATTGCGTTTTACGGCAAGGGCGGTATCGGCAAGTCGACAACCTCGCAGAACACCTTGGCGGCGCTCGCCGAGATGGGTCACAGGATCCTGATCGTCGGATGCGATCCCAAGGCGGAATTCGACCCGCCTCATCCTGCACGCCAAGGCGCAAGACACCATTCTGAGCTTGGCCGCTGCGGCCGGCAGCGTCGAAGACCTCGAGATCGAAGAGGTCATGAAGGTCGGCTATCGCGACATCCGCTGCGTCGAGTCCGGTGGTCCGGAGCCCGGCGTCGGTTGCGCCGGCCGCGGCGTCATCACCTCGATCAACTTCCTCGAGGAAAACGGCGCCTATGACGACCTCGACTACGTGTCCTACGACGTGCTGGGCGACGTGGTGTGCGGCGGCTTTGCGATGCCGATCCGCGAGAACAAGGCGCAGGAAATCTACATCGTGATGTCGGGCGAGATGATGGCCATGTATGCGGCCAACAACATCTCCAAGGGCATTTTGAAATATGCCAATTCGGGCGGCGTCCGCCTCGGCGGGCTCATCTGCAACGAGCGCCAGACCGACAAGGAGCTCGAACTCGCCGAGGCCATGGCCGGCGAAGCTCGGCACCAAGCTCATCTATTTCGTGCCGCGCGACAACATCGTGCAGCACGCCGAGCTTCGCCGCATGACCGTGCTCGAATATGCCCCGGATTCGGTCCAGGCCGGTCACTATCGCTCGCTCGCCGAGAAGATCCACAACAACGCCGGCAAGGGCATCATCCCGACCCCCATCACCATGGACGAACTCGAGGACATGCTGATGCAGCACGGCATCATGAAGCCGGTCGACGAATCCGTCATCGGTAAATCTGCCGCCGAGCTGGCCGCAGACGCGCTGGCCGCAGCATCCGCCTGAGGCCTTTCATCGGATCGATCCGGCCCCCTCCTGCGAGGGGCCGGACTCCGGCTCCGCAAACCGGTTAAGCGAGGATAACAAGATGAGCTTGACGAAGACGCAGAGCGTTGCCGAGATCAAGGCTCGCAACAAGGAACTGATCGAAGAGGTCTTGAAGGTTTACCCTGAAAAGACCGCCAAGAGGCGCGCCAAGCACCTCAACGTCCACGAGGCCGGGAAATCCGATTGCGGCGTCAAGTCGAATCTCAAATCCGTCCCGGGCGTCATGACGATTCGCGGCTGCGCTTACGCGGGCTCGAAGGGCGTGGTCTGGGGCCCGATCAAGGACATGATTCACATCAGCCACGGCCCGGTGGGTTGCGGCCAATATTCGTGGGCGGCGCGGCGCAATTATTATATCGGCACGACGGGCATCGACACCTTCGTGACCATGCAATTCACCTCCGATTTCCAGGAAAAGGACATCGTCTTCGGCGGCGATAAAAAGCTCGCCAAGATCATGGACGAAATCCAGGAACTGTTCCCGCTCAACCGTGGCATCACGGTGCAGTCCGAATGCCCGATCGGTTTGATCGGAGACGATATCGAAGCGGTTTCCAAGGCCAAGTCCAAGGAATACGAGGGAAAAACCATCGTTCCGGTCCGCTGCGAAGGGTTTCGCGGCGTATCGCAGTCCTTGGGGCACCACATCGCCAACAACTCGATCCGCGATTGGGTGTTCGACAAGATCGCGCCCGACGCGGCGCCGAAATTCGAGCAGACGCCTTATGATGTGGCCATCATCGGCGACTATAATATCGGCGGCGATGCTTGGTCGTCCCGCATCCTGCTCGAGGAAATGGGCCTGCGCGTGATCGCCCAGTGGTCGGGCGACGGCAGCCTGGCGGAACTCGAAGCAACGCCCAAGGCGAAGCTCAACGTTCTGCACTGCTACCGGTCGATGAATTACATTTCGCGGCACATGGAAGAGAAGTACGGTATTCCATGGTGCGAATATAACTTCTTCGGCCCCAGCAAGATCGCCGAATCGCTGCGCAAGATCGCCGGCTTCTTCGACGACAAGATCAAGGAGGGTGCCGAGCGCGTCATCGCGAAATACCAGCCCCTGATGGACGCCGTCATTGCCAAGTACCGGCCCCGGCTCGAGGGCAAGACCGTGATGCTCTTCGTCGGCGGGCTGCGGCCGCGCCACGTGATCGGCGCCTATGAAGACCTCGGCATGGAGGTCGTCGGCACCGGCTACGAGTTCGGCCATAACGACGACTATCAACGGACCGCCCAGCATTACGTCAAGGACGGCACGCTGATCTATGACGACGTGACCGGCTACGAGTTCGAGAAGTTCGTCGAAAAAATCCAGCCGGATCTCGTCGGCTCGGGCATCAAGGAGAAATACGTCTTCCAAAAGATGGGCGTGCCGTTCCGCCAGATGCATTCCTGGGACTATTCCGGCCCCTATCACGGCTATGACGGCTTTGCGATCTTTGCCCGTGACATGGACATGGCCATCAATGCCCCGATTTGGAAGATGGCCGAGGTTCCGTGGAAATCCGTTCCCCGGCCCACCCTGATGGCCGCGGAATAACGGCTCACTGCCCCGGCTCTCTCCGGAGGGAGAGGGCCGGGCCACGATCGAGATACGAAATAGATGAGGGCTTCATCATGACACAGAATGCCGAACACGTGCTCGATCACTTCGAGCTGTTCCGTGGTCCGGAATACCAGCAGATGCTGGCGAACAAGAAAAAGATGTTTGAGAACCCGCGCGATCCCGCCGAAGTGGAGCGGATTCGCGAATGGGCCAAGACACCGGAATATCGCGAGAAGAACTTCGCGCGTGAAGCGCTGACGGTGAACCCGGCCAAAGCCTGCCAGCCCCTTGGGGCGGTGTATGCGGCCGTCGGCTTCGAGGGCACCATCCCGTTCGTGCACGGTTCGCAGGGCTGCGTCGCTTACTATCGCAGCCACCTGTCGCGGCATTTCAAGGAGCCGAGCTCTTGCGTGTCCTCGTCCATGACGGAAGACGCAGCGGTATTTGGCGGGCTCAACAACATGATCGACGGGCTTGCCAATACCTACAACATGTACAAGCCGAAGATGATCGCGGTGTCGACCACCTGCATGGCCGAGGTGATCGGCGATGACCTCAATGCCTTCATCAAGACCGCGAAGGAGAAGGGCTCGGTGCCGACGGAATATGATGTTCCGTTTGCCCATACGCCAGCCTTTGTCGGCAGCCATATCACCGGCTACGACAATACCATGAAGGGTATTCTCGAGCATTTTTGGGACGGCAAGGCCGGAACGGTGCCCAAGCTCGAGCGTCAGCCAAATGAGAAGATCAACTTCATCGGCGGATTCGACGGCTATACGGTCGGCAATACCCGCGAAATCAAGCGCCTGTTCGACCTGATGGGCGTAGAGTATACGATTCTGGCCGACAACAGCGACGTGTTTGATACGCCGACGGACGGCCAGTTTCGCATGTATGACGGCGGTACGACGCTCAAGGATGCCGCCAATGCGGTCCACGCCAAGGCGACGATTTCGATGCAGCAATACTGCACGGAAAAGACGCTGCCGCTGATCGCCTCGCACGGTCAAGAGGTCGTCGCCTTCAATCATCCGGTCGGGGTCGCCGCCACCGATCACTTCCTCATGGAGGTGTCGCGCATCACCGGCAAGCCGATCCCGGATGCGGTGGCACTGGAGCGCGGCCGCCTGGTTGACGCCATTGCGGACTCCAGCGCCCACATCCACGGCAAGAAGTTCGCGATTTACGGCGATCCCGATCTTTGCCTCGGCCTGGCGGGATTCCTGCTGGAGCTCGGCGCGGAGCCCACCCATGTGCTCGCCACCAACGGGAGCAAGGCCTGGGCCGAGAAGGTGCAGGCGCTGTTCGACAGCTCGCCGTTCGGCAAGAACTGCCACGTCTATCCGGGCAAGGATCTGTGGCACATGCGCTCGCTCCTGTTCACCGAGCCGGTCGATTTCCTGATCGGCAACACCTACGGCAAATATCTCGAGCGCGACACCGGCACACCGCTGATCCGCATCGGCTTTCCGGTTTTCGACCGCCACCATCACCATCGCTATCCGGTGTGGGGCTATCAGGGCGGCATGAATGTCCTGGTGACGATCCTCGACAAGATTTTCGACGAGATCGACAAGAACACGATCGTGCCGGCCAAGACCGACTTCAGCTTCGACATCATTCGCTGAGGACGAAACCGCAAATGCATCATCGCCGCTACCCGGACCTCGTGCCGGGACGGCGGTGGGGCAGCGCGCCGGCCGATGAGCCGGAGTTCCTGTCTCCACCATGCTCAGGCAACCCCCGTTCTGCAGATAGGAGAGACGAATGAGTTCGCTAGCGGCCACCATCCAGGGCGTCTTCAACGAGCCGGGCTGTGCCAAGAATGCGAACAAATCCGAGGCCGAGCGCAAAAAGGGCTGCACCAAGCAGCTCGAGCCCGGCGGTGCCGCAGGCGGCTGCGCCTTCGACGGCGCCAAGATCGCGCTGCAGCCCTTCACCGACGTCGCCCATCTGGTCCATGGCCCAATCGCCTGCGAGGGAAATTCCTGGGATAATCGCGGCGCCAAATCGTCCGGCTCGAATATCTGGCGCACCGGTTTCACCACGGACATCAACGAAACCGACGTGGTGTTCGGCGGCGAAAAGCGCCTCTTCAAGGCGATCAAGGAAATCATCGAAAAGTACGATCCGCCGGCCATCTTCGTTTATCAAACCTGCGTTCCCGCCATGATCGGCGACGACATCAACGCGGTGTGCAAGGCGGCCAAAGCGAAATTCGGCAAGCCGGTCATTCCCGTCAACGCTCCGGGGTTCGTCGGCTCGAAAAATCTCGGCAACAAGCTCGCGGGCGAAGCCATCCTCGATCACGTGATCGGCACCGAAGAACCGGACTACACGACCCCGTACGATCTCAACATTATCGGCGAATACAATCTGTCGGGCGAGCTGTGGCAGGTGAAGCCGCTGCTGGACGAGCTCGGCATCCGAATTCTCTCCTGCATCTCGGGCGACGGCAAGTATCGCGAGGTGGCTTATTCGCATCGCGCCCGCGCCGCCATGATGGTGTGCTCCAAGGCGATGATCAATGTCGCGCGCAAGATGGAGGAGCGCTACGGCATCCCGTTCTTCGAAGGCTCGTTCTACGGCATCCAGGATTCCAGCGACTCGCTGCGGGAAATCGCCCGGCTCTTGATCGAACGGGGTGCCCCCGACGAGCTGATGACGCGCACCGAGGCGGTGATCGCGCGCGAAGAGGCCAAGGCCTGGGCGGCGATCGCACCCTACAGGCCGCGCCTTACCGGCAAGAAGGTCTTGCTCATCACCGGCGGGGTCAAATCCTGGTCGGTGGTCGCGGCTTTGCAGGAGGCCGGTCTCGAACTCGTCGGCACCAGCGTCAAGAAGTCAACCAAGGAAGACAAGGAGCGGATCAAAGAGCTGATGGGCCAGGACGCCCACATGATCGACGATATGACGCCGCGCCAAATGTACAAGATGCTCAAGGACGCCAAGGCGGACATCATGCTGTCGGGTGGCAAGTCGCAATTCGTGGCCTTGAAGGCGGCGATGCCGTGGCTCGACATCAATCAGGAACGCCAGCACGCCTATATGGGCTATGTCGGGATGGTGAAACTCGTCGCCGAAATCGACAAGGCGCTTTTCAATCCCATGTGGGAGCTGCTTCGCCAGCCGGCGCCGTGGGAGCGGGCGGGCGATGGCTGGCAGGCCAAGGCGATGGCGCAAAGCGCGATCGAGGCCGCGGCGCTCGCGGCCGATCCGGTGGCGGCCGAGAAAGCCCGCCGCGCCAAGAAGATTTGCAATTGCAAGAGCGTCGATCTCGGCACCATCGAGGATGCGATCCGCGCGCAGGGGCTGACGACGGTCGAGGGAGTGCGCATGCGCACCAATGCCTCGGGCGGCTGCGGTGCCTGTTCGGTGCGGATCGAAGATATTCTCGCCGAAATGGGCGTTGCGGCGGAGCCGGTGCCGATGCTGATGGCGGCGGAATAGGACAGCGGCGGACGAGGACACGTACCATGGCGACCGTCACCACCGTGAAAAAAGGCTTGCGCAGTCAATCCCTTGAAGATGAGCCAGCCGATCGGCGGGGCGTTTGCGTTCCTGGGGCTGCGCGGGTCGATGCCGCTGCTGCACGGATCGCAGGGATGCACGTCGTTCGGACTGACCCTGTTCGTGCGGCATTTCAAGGAGGCGGTACCGCTGCAAACCACGGCCATGAGCGAGGTCGCGACCGTGCTCGGCGGATACGATAATGTCGAGCAGGCAATCCTCAATATCTACAACAAAACCAAGCCGGAAATTATCGGCATCTGCTCGACCGGGGTTACGGAAACCAAGGGCGACGATGTCGAGGGTTACATCAAGCTCATTCGCGAGAAGCATCCACACCTTGCGAAATTCCCTCTGGTCTATGTCTCGACGCCCGATTTCAAGGATGCGTTCCAGGACGGCTGGGATAAGACCGTCGCGCGGATGATCGAGGTCTTGGTCGAAAAGCCGACGGACCCGGTGCGGCGGGATCCGGCGCGGGTCAATGTGCTGCCGGGCTGTCACCTGACGCCCGGCGATCTCGATGAGCTGCGGACGATCATCGAGGACTTCGGGCTGCAGCCGTCATTCCTGCCGGATCTGGCCGGGTCGCTGGACGGACATATCCCGGACGACTTCGTGCCGACCACGATCGGCGGCATCGGCGTCGAGGACGTGGCGGCGATGGGCCGCGCCGCTTGGACGATCGCCATCGGGGCGCAAATGCGCCGCGCCGCCGAAGCCATGGAAAAAAAGGCCGGAACCCCATTCCGGCTGTTCGAGCGGCTGTGTGGGCTTAGTCCCAACGACGACTTCATGATGTTTTTGAGCGAGATCAGCGGGCGTCCGGTGCCGGTGAAATATCGGCGCCAGCGCGGCCAGTTGGCTGATGCGATGCTCGACGCGCATTTCCATATCGGCGGTCGCAAGCTCGCCATCGGCGCGGAGCCGGATCTGCTGTTCGACCTCAGCAGCACGCTGCATGAGATGGGCGCGCGGGTGACGGTCGCGGTGACGACCACACAGTCTCCCGTGCTGGAGCGCGTTCACGCCGACCAGGTGTTGATCGGCGATCTGGAGGATCTGGAAAAGCTGGCGAAGGAGAAGGACTGCGATCTGCTCATCACCCATTCCCACGGGCGGCAAGCCGCTGAGCGGTTGGGCATTCCGTTCTATCGCGCCGGTTTCCCGATGTTCGACCGGCTGGGCGCCGGGCATCAGCTCTCGGTCGGCTATCGCGGCACGCGGGATCTGATTTTCGACATCGCCAATATGATCATTGCCGACCTCGAGGCCAACCGTCAGCCGACGCCCGACACCTGGCGCATCGACGGCGACAGGTCGGCCCCTGCTACGCGCGCCGCGTCCCATTAAGTCCAAACCCAGAGCCGGAGATGCCATGAAAGTCGCATTTGCTACCCAGGACCTCAAACGCGTCAACGCGCATTTCGGCTGGGCCAAGAATATCGCGATCTATGAAATCGATCCGCAGGGGCACCGCTTCCTCGAAGCCGTTCAGTTCGACGGCGATCTCAAGGAAGACGGCAATGAGGATAAACTCGCGCCAAAAATCGAGGCGATCAAGGACTGCGCGATCCTTTACGTCGCCGCCATCGGCGGGTCCGGGGCGGCGCGGGTGGTGGCGAACAATATTCATCCGATGAAGGTCAATCAGCCCGAAGACATCTCCGATTTGCTGGCGAAGCTGGAGGATGTCCTGAAGGGTACGCCGCCGCCTTGGCTGCGCAAGGCGCTGTCCAAAGGCAAAGAACGATCCCTCGATTTCGACGAATGAGGAACACCATGGCCGCCGTTGCTCCTGCAGTGCTCGAAGCGAATCCCGCGGCGGAAGCGCCGTTCATCAAGGAACTCATCAAGGTATGGCGGGCTCAGGACACCCATGGTGCCTGGGATGGCAAGGGCGACCTTGATCTGCTCGAGCCTTATATCGTCGATAAGGAGAAGCGCCGCGCGCTTCCGATCATGGGCGATCCCGATCCGGACACGATTTGGCGGCTCGAGCTTTTCTTCAACGCGGTGTGCCTTAGCATCGAGCGGGCGACCGGCGTGATGATCACGCCGATGATGAAGATGAGCCATGAGGGCTTCGGCCGCATGGTGCTCATCGGCGGCCGGCTCATTGTCGTCAACAAGCAACTGCGCGACGTTCACCGGTTCGGGTTTGATAACCTTGGCAAGCTTGCCGAGGAAGGCGACAAGCACATCAAAGCCGGCATCGAGATGATCGAAAAGTATCCGGAGGTCGCGAAATATTGAAGCGCCAGGGGTAGCGGACGACATCGTGCGGAAGGATCGCGATGGAGGCCCACCCTTGCCGCGGAAGTGCGGCGGCGACGATACTTGAGAAGTGCATAAACCCCCGAAGGCGGAATCGAACCATGTCAAATGCAACCCGCGATGGCCGCGACTGGCAACCGGAATATCTGCTCGCGATCGATGCCAAGAAATGTATCGGCTGCGGTCGCTGCTTCAAGGTTTGCGGCCGCAACGTGATGACCCTTAAGGGCATCAACGACGAGGGCGAGTTTGTCGATCTTGAGGACGACGAGGACGATGAGGTCGAGAAGAAGATCATGGTGATGAACGACGACGGCGCCTGCATCGGCTGCGGTGCGTGCGCCCGCGTTTGTCCCACCAATTGCCAGACGCATGCGACCGCAAAGGCACAGGCGGCCTGACGAGAGACAGCGATCAATGCCAAACGGTCATCAGAGCGTCCAAGAATCGCCGACGATCACGCCCAGGACATCCGTCGCTAAATTCATGATCGGGCAGATCGTCCGCCACCGGATGCTGCCCTTGCGCGGCGTGGTGTTCGATATCGATCCGGAGTTCGCCAATACGGAGGAATGGTACGAGTCCATTCCGGTGGAAGCGAGGCCGCGCAAAGATCAACCATTTTATCATCTGTTGGCAGAAAATACCGATACCCAATATATCGCCTATATCTCAGAGCAGAACCTCCTGCCGGACCTGTCCGGCGATCCGGTGGCGCATCCGAAAATCGACGATATCTTCGAGCGCGACCAAAACGGCCTCTACCGGCGGCGCAACGCCATGGTGCACTGAGCCGATCCACAGAAATCGGCGAATGATTACTCGGACCTGATCCTGAGGAGCATCGCCAACGGGTCCGGCCTTCGGCCGGCCCGATGACAGGCTCCGCGATGCGTCTCGAAGGATGGCGTCAAGTCAGTGCCGTGCGTCCATCCTTCGAGACGCGCGCCTACGGCGCGCTCCTCAAGATGAGGCTGAAGGGCGAAGCATTTATTTCTGGGCATTGCCCGACCCATTGTCGGACAACGAACTCACGCATTGGCCTATTCGATGCCCTGCTCGCGCGCCTTCCACATGGCGGCGATCCGGAATCGCTCGTTGATGGCGGCCGGACTGGCGAGAATCTGAGCCTCGGCGTCCTTGAAGGCGCGCACCACGATATCCGCCTCTTCCTGCGAGAGCGCTACCCGGCCTGCCATGTGGGTCGCTTCCGGCATGACCTTCCAGATCGCCCGCTTGTTCGGGTGCAGCTTGACCTCGATGAGTTCAAAAGCCTCAAGTTTTCCGTCGAGACAAATGGCTAATCCGATAACTTCCAGTTTTCGGCCATCCTGGGTGGTCTTTACAAGTGTTGCCATGATCAGCGCCTCATCTTATCCATCTTGACCCGCAAGCCAGCTGTAGCCGCCCTGGTCCCACAGTTGTGCAAGCGTTTGGTCGGGCTTCCATGCGGGAAACTGCAGCCGGATCGCTTCATAGTCGGCGCGAAAGCGCGTGGCATCGTCGCCTTGCAAGTGCGCAACCAGCCGATCGGTCTTGAACCGAAGCGCGAAACTGGTTCCGTCTTCGGAACCGAGGAGCTCGAATTCCGCGCCTTCTGCGACCGCAATGAGCGGTGCCGGTTTCTCGCTCATGAAAAGGTCTCTCCGGTCGGACTCAGGCGGCCGCCGCCGCAGGTGTATCTTCGGCCAATCCCCATTCCGCCCATGATCCATCGTAAACCGCGGCTGTCTGATGGCCGAGCACGTAAAGCCCAAGCGCTACGACACAGGAGGTGATGCCCGAGGCGCACGTCGTCACAATAGGACGTTGGAGGTCAATTCCTGCCAGAGCAAAACGTGCCGCAAGCGCCTCCGGCGCGATAAACGCGCCGGATTCGGGGTCGATGAGGTCACCCCATGGAACATTGATTGCGTTGGGTATATGGCCGAGCTTCTTGAACGGGAAGACATCTTCCTGACTACCATCGAACTTGCCGGGCCCCCGCGCGTCGACGACCTGCTCGCCGCCCGTGACAAGATTGGCTTTCATATCGCTCAAGGTGCGAACAAGCTTAGGGGTGAATTTAGGCGTGAAGCTTTGCAGCTGCGGGCGGACCGCGGACATCTCCGTGGGCAGCTTTTCCTTGGTCCATTTGCCAAATCCGCCGTCGAGCAGGGCAACCTTGTCGTGGCCGAATACCCGGAACATCCACCACGCTCGCGCCGCCGCGGACCCACCGCACAGCCGGTCGTAAACCACGACCCGGTCGCCGTCGCCGACGCCAAGCAGGCCGACTTTCTTGGCGAAATCCGCTGCGTTCGGAAGCATGTGAGGGAGCGGGTTCGACTTGTCGGCCACGTGATCGATGTCGAAATGTACGGAGCCGGGAAGATGGCGCCCGCGATACTGGGTGCGGCCATCAAGTTTTGTGCTGGCGTGATGCCAGGTGCAATCGAGGATCCGAAGGTCCGGATCCGAAAGATGCGCGGCCAACCACTCGGTGCTTACCAGCGCTGCCAAATCTGCAGAGTTCATGCATTGCTCTCCTTGTCGGAAAACCCCCAAATGTCGCCATTGGGACATGAATTGATAAGGGAGTGCTCCGATCCGCTCATATGAGGAGGATACGTCTTAAGGGTTTCTGGGCAAGGCGTAACCCGTGCGTGGCCTGGTATCGAAATATTCCGGCTTTTCGGGCCATCCGCCCTCCGCCATGAATTTGAACTTGGTGATGGTGATAGGCGCTCCCGGTGTACATGAAATTTCACTGAACTTGATCTCGCGATCGCCCGGGCCTGCGGAAAAATCCCCCACGACAGTCCCATCCGCCTTGCGGGCGCGTACAAATCCCGGTGTACCCACATGGCTTGCCGCAACGGGATTGGCGACAAAGGCGGGGTTTTCATATCCGTCCGCAGCCGCGCCAAACGCCGGCGATGCAAACGTGAAGGTGGCGAGGGCTCCACTGCGGTTGACGGGGCGATCCGCCGTGATCGGGCGGGCGACCGAATAGACGGTCAAAGTGCCGCCGTCGAGCAGCGCCTTGAGTTCCTCCACAGAGCATTGGACGAATGGCAGTGCGATATTCATATCGGTCTCCACACTAGGCTTGTGGTGCACACGACATCAAGTTTTGTGCCAATAGGGCTGGGTTCTTCCACGCATCAACGGACCAACGGTGACAAGCGGTTTTGCGCGAATCTTGCAAGGCATCGTCGGTCGGGTGATGCTGGAAGGACGGCCGATGCTGGATATCGCGATCATCGGGGGCGGACTGAGCGGCACAGCCTTGGCGCGGAGTCTGCACCGCCAAGGCCGCGGCGTTGCGTTGTTCGAAGCCCGGCCGCGGCTGGGCGGGCGCATCCTGTCGGTCACGTGCGCGAGGTCCGGGATGGCGATCGATCTCGGCCCCACCTGGTTCTGGCCGGAAACGCAGCCGCTCATCGCGCAACTCGTCGCCGATTTGGGGCTGGTGGATTTCCCCCAGCATGATGAGGGCACGGTGCTGCATCTGCGCGATGGCGACGGCAAGCCTGAGCCGATCGGCAGGCAAGGGAATTCACAACGGCGCCCGGCGTCTGGAAGGCGGCATGGCGGGTCTCATCGACGCGCTCGCCAAGGATCTGCCGCGGGACCGTTTGCATCTCGATCACGTCCTGGTCGGCGTGCGGGATCGGGGCGACGATATCCTGCTCACATTCCGGGTCGGAGATCACTTGGCCGAGGTTGCGGCACGGCGCGTCGTGCTGGCGGTGCCTCCCCGGCTGCTGGCGGAACATGTCCGCTTCGAACCCGGCCTCGACGAGGCGACGCAGGACGCCATGCGGGCAAGCGGAACCTGGATGGCCACGCAGGCGAAGGCGGTCATCACCTATGACCGGGCATCCTGGCGGCAGGCCGGACAGTCGGGCAACGCCTTCGTGACCCACGAGCAGGCCACCATCGGTGAAATCTTCGATGCGTGCGACCGCACCGCGGCCAAGGCCGCGCTTGGGGGATTCCTCGCGCTGTCGCCGGAACAGCGTCAGACCTTTGCGGCGGGTCTGCCGATGCTGATGGGAAGCCAGATGGTTCAGGTTTTCGGGCCTGCGCTCGAACACGGTGAACAGTATTATCAGGACTGGGCAAGCGAACCTTATACCTGCAGCGCCCTCGACCGCAGTACGCCCCAGGGCGAGCACGCCGGGGTTTCCAATCCACTGCTGCGTCGGGCGCTATGGGGCGACAAGCTCTACCTCGGCGGCTCGGAGACGGCGACCCATGGGGCCGGCTATCTGGAAGGCGCACTTGACGCAGCGCGACGCATCGATCGTGCGCTGAGCCGCACCCCCTCGTCCCTCATTGAGGGCGAAAAAACCCTTTGGCAAGTTGGTGCCTCCGCAGGCGACCCCGCTTCGATCAATGCCGCGAGCCTCGCCCGGTTCGACGCCTGGGTAGCGGCACAAATCGACACGGCGTTTGACGGCTATCACCGGCGGCTCAATCGCAGCCTCGCCGCGCAGCAGAGGGAGCAACTCACCCAGCGGGCCATCCTCGGATCGGTCGAAGAGGTGCTTGGCAAGGCGCTCGATGTCCTGGAGGGCCTGCCCTTCGATATGAGCGCGGTGACCGTCGAGCGCGGCCGGTCAGCACTGACGCCCGAAGTGCAGAAGCCGTTTCGCAATTTCATGCAATCGCTTCTCGATGATGTCGTTGCGTTCAACCGGACTTCCTGCGCGCTGTCGAACTTCCCCGGCGAGCACCACCTGTCAAAGGAATACGTGCAGACCATTCTCCGCGACATTGCCGCGGCTTGGCAGGAATTTTCACTGTCCGCCAACCGGTTGCTGCTGGCAAAAGAAACCGACGCGAAACCTGCGATTCCTTTGGCGTCCCCACCCCCGCTTGCGGGGGAGGTTTAGGGAGGGGGGTATGCCCAACCCCGCTGCGATGCACCCCCTCCCCAACCCTCCCCCGCAAGCGGGCGAGGGAGCTACACCGTCGCGCCACAAGTTCGATAGCCGGGTCACGAGCCTAACGTCGTGAGCGAGGAAACCATGGAACCAGACGTCGCCTATGTGATTTGCAGCATGAGCGATATCCCGAGCCAAAAGGCGAGGGGTTTCCAGCTCATGATCGTCGGGGATGACGGCACGCCGCGGCCGTGGCCCATCATCGTGGTCCGGTGGGGCCGGAAAGTGTTCGGCTATGTCAACAAGTGCCCCCACGACGGGGTCAATCTCGACTGGGAACGCAACCAGTTTCTCGATCCGAACGGCGTCCGGCTGATGTGCGGCAAGCACGGCGCACTGTTCGAACTCGGTACCGGAATCTGCGTGGACGGGCCCTGCAAGGGCCGCGGGCTCACTCCGGTGGCCCTGACGGTCCTTGACAACGATATCTGCGTCACCGGCGTCACGCTCGTCGAGGACGAGGAAGTCCTCTCCGATGAAGCGGAGGCCTGAGCGGCTTGATCGGAGGCCCGAGCCTTCACACCGGGCGGTTTTCGTTGCGGTTCTTCACCGGCTCCATCTTGGCGAGGCCTTCCTGATAGGTGATGGCCTGGTATGGCGCATCAAAGCCGCGTGCGGCGTCGAGCACGTAATCGAGCTTGCCGGCGGTGTCGAGTTTCTTGATGTCATTTTTGTCGATGCTCATCAGATCGAGCATTTCTTTCCACACCGTCGATTCATCGCACGGCAGCACGTAGAACGTGATGGCGCCCAAAGCGATCCGGTATTTCGCCAATAGATCGATATTGTTGCAGAACATGAAGTAGGTGCCGGTCGGGCTCAGGAGGCCGGCCAGCACATCGGCCGCCGTTTCCAGATACGCAAAGGAATGCAGATAGCCCGCAAGCACCGGAATGGTGCCTTCGCCGTCCTGCGCAATGGTGAGAACCTGTTCGATCGAAAATTCCGGTGGGCGCTTCTCGTCCGCCAGCTGGGCCTGGAATTTGAGAGCGATGTCGCCGCGGAATCCAAATCGGCCCGGCTTTGTTGTCGCGCTCTTGAGGACCGCATTGAGGAGGCGCCCCTCGCGATCAAGCCGGCCAAGGGCGGTCCTTTCGATCGTCGTTTTGGTCATCTCGATCGTCGTCATCAAAAGTCTCCCGATGTCTGTCGGATCGGCTGCGCCTCGCCGATCGACCCGGCCCCGCTGCTGCGTCCCAAGCAAATTGTCTGCCGGTTTTTGCCCGACACGAATTGTGCACGCATCTCCCCATCCGAAATGGTAAGCGCTGCGCTCTCTCTCCGCGCATCGATCGGTGTAATCCCGTGGCGGCCGTCGGTTGCCCAATTTGCGATGGGACAACACCTGTCGGAAATCCGACATTGGTCGCGAATCCGACAGCCAAGATTTCGAAAAACAGGTTCAATATCAGCGCGTTGGTCTCTGGCACAGGTCTTGCGGAGCCGCTGTCCGAACGTTCGTTGGCAGCGCAGGGGCAAGCCATGATCAACCTGACCGACAGCGCCGTGAATGCGGTGCAGAATGCGATCTCCGGAGCCGACAAGCCGGTCGGCGGCTTGCGCATCATGGTCGAGGCCGGCGGGTGTGCCGGCTTCAAATACATGATGGGACTCGTCAACGAGGCTGAGCCTGACGACACGGTGATCGAGCGCGATGGCGTGAAGGTCTTCGTCAACATGAAAAGCCACGATCTTTTGGCGGGCACCACGATCGACTACGTCGTCGCCTTGGAGGGATCGGGCTTCACCTTCGAGAACCCGAACGCAACGTCGAGCTGCTCATGCGGAAAGTCCTTCGGCTGATGCTTTGCGCCGACCGCCGAGGCGGAACGGCACCGACGATCCTTCGGTGACCAAACACCGATGAAACCTAAGGGTGGGGTTGGGGCCGGCCGCAAGGTCGGCACCCATTATGGAGAGAAATCAACATGCTGTTAGAGTCAAAACATTCGGAACAATTGGCGACCACGCAGGCGGAACCATTGGTGACCGCGCGAGCGGATCGTGTCCAAATCATCAAGGCGGTGATCGAGGAGATTCGCCCAAACCTCCGCCGTGATGGCGGTGACTGCGAGCTCATCGAGATCACAGGCAACAAAGTCATGGTCAAGCTCACGGGGGCTTGCGTTTTCTGCAAGCTGAGCAGCGCCACCCTCGAAGGCATTCAGGCCCGCATCGTGGAAAGGCTGGGTGAGCTCGTGCGTCTCATCCCGGTCGCCGGCGGAGCGAAGGTGCAGCACTGATACGCCACGGAAAGAGGGTTTTGCGTGCGGCCGATCTATCTCGATAGCAATGCGACCACACGCACCGACCCGGCTGTCGTGGCGGCGATGTTGCCGTATTTTTCCGACCAGTTCGGAAATGCATCGTCGGCACACGCTTTCGGCGCGCAAGTCGCGGAAGCGGTGAAACTGGCGCGGCAGCAGTTGCAGGTGCTGCTGGGCGCGGCATTCGACCACGAGATCGTGTTCACCTCGGGCGGCACGGAGTCCGACAACGCGGCCATTCTGTCGGCGCTCGCGGCCAAGGATGGCCGTGACGAGATCGTCACCACCAGCGTCGAGCATCCGGCGATCCTCGCTCTCGTGGAGCATCTTGCCGAGTCCCGCGGGATCAAGACGCATCTCATCGGCGTCAACGCGCATGGCCGCTTGGATATCGAAGCCTATCTTCGTGCGCTGGGGCCGCGGACGGCGATCGCATCGGTCATGTGGGCCAACAATGAGACCGGGACGATCTTCCCGGTCGCGCTGCTCGCCAAGATGGCCCATGAGGCCGGCGCGCTGTTCCACACCGACGCGGTGCAAGCGGTGGGCAAGATTCCGATCGACCTGAAATCGACCGAGATCGACATGCTGTCGCTGTCCGGGCACAAGCTGCACGGTCCCAAAGGCATCGGCGCGCTCTATGTCCGCAAGGGCACGAAATTCACGCCGCTCATTCGCGGTGGGCCCCAAGAGCGCCGGCGGCGCGGCGGTACCGAGAATACGCCGGCGATCGTTGGGCTCGGAAAAGCGGCCGCGCTCGCCGTCGACCACTTGGAGGAGGAACGGACCCGCGTCCGCGCCTTGCGTGACCGGCTGGAGCAGGGGATTGTTCAACAGATCGGCCATTGCGTCGTGCTCGGCGATGTCCAGAGCCGGTTGCCGAACACATCCAATATCGCGTTCGCGCATCTCGAAGGCGAAGCCATCATTCATCACCTGAACCGGATCGGTATTGCGGCTTCACTGGGATCGGCCTGCGCATCGGGTTCCACCGAGCCGTCCCATGTCTTGGTCGCCATGAAGGTGCCGAGCACGGCACTGCACGGAGCGATCCGGCTTTCGCTTTCCCGGGAGAATACCGACGAGGAAATCGACCGGGTACTGACAGCACTGCCGGAGATCATCGCCAAGGTGAGGGAGCTGTCGCCGGCATGGCGGGAACAGCAGGCGAGCCTTCGCACGCCGAGCTACGCGTGAGCGCGGGAGGATTGCCATGCCGCAGCCAGTCCTCTTCGCCACAATAACAAAACTACTTTTGAGGTGTGGAGCAGCGTTGCATCCACGGCCGCGAAAACGACCGAGGGGAAGTGCGCGCACGTTGCGACGACGGACCATCTGAATCCGAGGAGTTGATGTTATGAAAGTCATGATCCGCCGGTCGCCCGAGACTGGTCTGTCGATTTATGTTCCCAAAAAGGACCTTGAGGAACCCATCGTCGAGTCGGAGCACGTTTCGCTCTGGGGCGGCTGGATCCGTATTGCCAATGGGTGGGTGCTCGACTTGCCGCAGATGGCGGCGGACACCCCCCTTCCCATTACAATCAACGCCCGCAAGCGCGGCGACGGCGAAGAGGGGTAAAGGACCATGAACGCGCCCATCCCGCCCGCAGAGCTGTTCAGGCTCGCCGATGCCGACGCCGTGCTTGCCACTGTGGCCCGGCAGCTTGGCACCGGAAAGATCATCCCGTATCTCGGACCGGGTCTTGCGGCGCTCTCCAAGCCGGTTGCTCCGATGACGCCGGAGGCGCTTGCGGCCTTCTTCGCCACCAAGGTTGCGTTGCCGCGGCGCGCGAAAGGCAATGCCTGGGCCTCCGCCCAGCACATCGAGAGCGCGAAGCATCGCTCCACCGTTTTGGCGCTGATGAGCGAGGCGTTCGCCCCGCCGGTCGCGCCGACCGCCTTGCATCTGCACCTCGCCACGCTGCGTCTGCCGATGATCGTCGATACCTGGTATGACGGCGCGATGCGCGCGGCGCTGCACCAACGCCGGGACTGGGGGGAAATTCAAGGAATCACCCGGGCCGGGATCGGCGAAGACCGCTGGTATCGGTTTTACGACGCGGCCGGTGCCGAAGCGGGCCGCGCGGCCGCCGAGACTTGGACGACGCTCCTCTACAAACCCCATGGCAGCATATCTCCGGCCAAGAACTTCCTGATCTCCGACGCCGATTATGTCGAGGTGCTGACGGAAATCGACATCCAAACCCCGATACCGGACGCCGTGCGGGATCGGCGAACCGGGCGAAACTTCCTCTTCATCGGTTGCCGCTTTCACGACCAGATGCTGCGAACCTATGCGCGGCAGATCACCAAGCGCTCGGCGGCCCCGCATTATGCGATCGTCGAACCCGATGCGCTCACCAAGAATGAACGTCGCTTCCTGGTGACCCAGGGCATAACGCCGATCGCGGTTCCGCTGGATCGGGCCATCGAGATATTGCTTCAGGCGGCCTGAGGCCCGACGGGATTCCGCTCAGTTTGGAACATCGTAGGATGGGCAAAGGTTAGCTCCTTGTGCGCCCTGCCGACTTTCAGCGCGGTCGGTGGCACGGCGCCAGAGTTGACGGCGGTGCCGGGCCCCCTTGCGTTTCAGTCTCATCCTGAGGAGCGCGCCGTAGGCACGCTTCTCGAAGGATGGCTGCACGGCACGGACTTGCGGCCATCCTTCGAGACGCATCGCGACGCGATGCTCCTGAGGATAAGGTCGGAGAAACGATACGTTCATTCTTTGGCGTTGCCTTAAGGACGCAGCATTCAAGCGCGTTGTGGAACTCCGAGAGCGCATCGGACGCGGCCATTGACATCAACTTGCCAAACCGACTGTCGGCATCAAAGCGAAGATACTTCGTAAACGCTTCAGCCGTGCCTCTTGGACCAGAAAAATGTGGTGAGACCGATGGCGCACAGCTGCGGGAAAAAAGTCGCTCCCCACGCCCTGCCGGCGGAGGTCGCTATTCCGGCGGAATTCCGGCCTGTCGTATTCCTAACACATCGCCGATCTTCGTCCATCAGTGTTGGCAAAGCGACAGCCGATAGTTCTCTCATAACTGATTGATTTTTCGCTGAAACACAGAATTGGCGATCGCTGGCATGCGAGTTGCGTTAGTCCGTTGCTGTGAGGTGCTGCACGCCTCGGCGGCGCAGTGCGGCACGGAAATCATAGGCACCCCCGCGTGCAGCACGCTGCACGGCCAAGAGCGAGGACCGGACATGCAACAATTGGAACAATCGCTGGCGATCAGCGCAGCTGGAGCCACGCCGCTCGACGCACTGCTACAGAAAGCTGCCGAGCACAAAGGTTGCGGCACGCACGGCGGCAGCGGCAAGGCCAGTTGCGGTTCGGCGGCCGGACAGGGCGATCTCCCGACCGAGATTTGGGAAAAGGTCAAGAACCACCCCTGTTACAGCGAAGAAGCCCATCATCACTATGCGCGCATGCATGTGGCGGTCGCACCGGCCTGCAATATTCAGTGTAACTACTGTAATCGCAAATATGATTGTGCAAATGAATCGCGTCCGGGCGTGGTCAGCGAGAAGCTGACCCCGGAGCAGGCGGCCAAGAAAGTGTTGGCGGTCGCGTCCACGATTCCGCAGATGACCGTGCTCGGAATTGCGGGTCCCGGCGATCCCCTTGCCAATCCCGAGAAGACGTTCAAGACCTTCGAGTTGATTGCCAAGACTGCTCCCGACATCAAACTCTGCCTTTCGACCAATGGGCTCGCTTTGCCCGACCACGTCGACACCATTGCAGGATTCAACGTTGACCATGTGACCATCACCATCAATATGGTCGATCCGGAAATCGGCGCCAAAATCTACCCCTGGGTGTTTTGGAAGCACAAGCGTTACACCGGCGTCGAGGCGGCCAAAATACTCACCGACCGCCAGCTTCAAGGCCTCGAAATGCTGACCGAGCGCGGCATTCTCTGCAAGGTCAATTCGGTGATGATCCCCGGGATCAACGACAAGCACCTTGTCGAGGTCAACAAGGCGGTGAAATCGCGCGGCGCATTCCTGCACAACATCATGCCGCTGATCTCCGCGCCGGAGCACGGCACCGTGTTCGGCCTGACCGGCCAGCGCGGGCCGACCGCCCAGGAACTCAAGGCGCTGCAGGACAGCTGCGAAGGCGAAATGAACATGATGCGGCATTGCCGCCAATGCCGCGCCGATGCCGTGGGATTGCTGGGCGAAGACCGCTCCGCGGAGTTCACCACCGACAAGATCATGGCGATGGAGGTCAATTACGACCTCGACACGCGGAAAGCCTACCAGGCCAAGGTCGAGGAAGAACGCGTCGCCAAGGTCGCCGCCAAGCAGGAGGAGCTTTCGACGCTGGCCGGCGCGGCGAGCGACATCAAGCTGCTCGTCGCCGTGGCGACCAAGGGGTCGGGGCTCATCAATGAGCACTTTGGGCATGCCAAGGAATTCCAAATCTATGAACTCTCCACGGCAGGTGCGAAGTTCGTCGGCCATCGCCGGGTTGACCTCTACTGCCAGGGCGGGTTCGGCGACGAAGAAAGCCTCGAGACGGTCATCCGCGCCATCAACGACTGCCACGCCGTGTTCGTGGCGAAGATCGGCGGCTGCCCGAAGAGCGACCTATCCAAGGCGGGCATCGAGCCGGTCGATCAGTTTGCCCACGAATTCATCGAGAAATCGGCAATCATTTGGTTCAAGGCCTACTTGGACAAGATCAATAGCGGCGAAATCCAGCATGTCCAGCGCGGCGATGCGCAAATTCGCCAGGGCGCGCTGATCGCGGCGTGAGCCGGGCGAACGCGATGACGGAGTCATAGGAGCCAACGATGGCGTTGAAGATCATAGCATCACAATGCACGAACTGTTCGGCCTGCGAGCCCGAGTGCCCCAACGTGGCGATTTCGGAGAAGAAAGGAACCTTCGTGATCGACCCTAAGAAGTGCACCGAGTGCATCGGCCATTTCGACGCGCCGCAATGCGCGGCCGTCTGCCCGGTCGATAACACCTGCGTCATCGACGACTCCTACCCGCGCTATCAGGCGCGGGCATGAGGAGCAGCGGATGAATTTTCCCCGTGCGCCGGGATCGGCGAAATTCATCCGCCTTCTCGTCCTGTTCGACGCAGCCGCGATTGGGCCGGCCGGACCGCGGTCACGGACAGTCCTTGATGAACTGATGCCACCTTCTCGGGTTGTTCGGCGGATGCCGGGAGATAGCCGATGATCGGATCGGCCGGACCAGACCAGTCCTCCTCTCTTGACGAGGATGCGCTGCTGGCGAGTGCCCTGCTCGGAGGCGGGCTGCCGCCGGAGGCCGAGCATCATTTGTGGGAGGCCGGCCTTTCCTATCATTTGGACGACGTCGCGGAGATGCATCTTAAGGAAGCACAGCTGTTGGCCCCAGGGCACGCCGCCGTGCTGATCGGTCTCTACCGGTTCTACTTTTACAAAGGCCGGCTTGCGGAGGCGCTCGAGGTTGCACGCGTCTGTCTTGCCAAGGCGGCACGCGAGAATCTGCTCGCCGCCGATTGGCGCTGCGTGCAGCGTGGAAATGTCGACTTCGGCAGTTTCGACGCCATGCTGCCGCGGTTCTACCTGTTCACGCTGAAAGCCTATGCGTACCTGCAGATGCGGCTCGGCGATCTGGAAGAGGGGCGGGCAGCAGCCCTGAAGCTCTTGGAGCTCGATCCAAGCGATAAGATCGGCGCGCGCGTGCTGCTGGATGTACTCGGACGCGTGGGGCAGGACGACGATGCGTGAACGGCCGGAGTAGGAGGAAGGAGATTCCGACATGACCAATATCGTTCGCGACAGCGACGTGGTGGAGATTTCCCAACCACCCTATTTCAGCTTCGGCGAAAAGGTGAAGGCCAAGCGTGTCATCCGTAATGACGGAACCTATGCCGGCAAGGAAATCGGGGAAATCCTTGCGAAAAAAGGCGAGACCGGATACGTGGTTAGCATCGGGACCTTTCTGCAGCAGTTCTACATTTACGGCGTCGAATTCACCGAAAGCGGCAACCGCGTCGGGATGAAGAAGAAGGAACTGGAGCCCGTGGTTGCGCGGGACGAGGATGACCCTCCTTTGCCGGGAGAAACGCGATGATGTTAGAACCCAGGCTGCCGAAATATCAATGGGGTCAGCGCGTCAAGGCGGTCAGCAACCTTGAGAATGACGGATCGTTTCCCGACGCCCCAGAGGAAGCGCTGCTCGTGCGCGCGGGCGACGCCGGTGAAATCGTGCAGGTCGGCATGCATACGGAGTCGAACATCCCGATTTACTTGGTGGAATTCACCGAGCGCCTTGTGGTCGGCTGTTTCGAGGAAGAGATCATCCCAGTCTAGCAGGACAATACGAACCCGTCGAATTTGGGTTTCTGGAAGCGATCATCATGGATACGATGCAATTGTCGGCTCATCCGAACGAATTCGATCGGAAACGGATCGAGCGCGCGATCAAGGCGCGCAAACGATATCGCTACGTTACGCCCCGCGTCGCCGCGACGGCCAATGGATATCGGATCGAGAGTCCGTGCTGTTCGCGCAACATCGATCCGGAGGGCGGAGTGGTGGACGTAGCTCTTCTTCTCTATGACGCGGACCGCGCAGCATGGCAGCTTTTCCGTAAAGATCACAAAAATGGTACGTGGGAGTTGCACAGCAATTATGGTCGGTTAGTCGAGCTGTTGGATCGGCTCAATGTCGATCCTGAGAGAAAATTTTGGCAATGAACTTGCATATATTCGTGTGGGCAGAGCGGGAAACTTACAAATCCGGAATTTAGCGTCTGTCAAACGGGGGCCTGGGTCATGGCGTTGCGCGCCGATGAATTGACTGAGATCGACAAGGTGCTGTCCGGTGCCGACGCGGGCGCGGACGCGCAGGTGCTTGGGGAGTTACGCCGGCGGTTTCCGCACCTCTCATGGACGCGGTGCGATGCGGCGGACGTGACCGAGACGCCGTTTCGCACCTTTTCGCGCTACGACGTCCATCTCTTGGACAGCATCGACCATTGCTCTCATATTACGGCGGATCCGGCACGCGCAACCGGCGTCGTGTTGGCAAAGCGGGATGCAACGCCATGACGGAACTCGCCGTTGTGATCGATGATGATCCTGGCATCGCGGACGACGCCGGCGCATCCTTTATCCCGCTATCCGATCCCGATATCACCCCGGCCGAGCTTGCGGCGGTCGAAGAGGTTTTGCGGTCGTCAAGGCTGTCGAGCGGACCCGTGGCGGAGGCGTTTGAAGCAGCGTTTGCGACCTATCTCGGGCGCAAATACGCGATTGCGGTCCCAAGCGGCACGATGGGGCTGCTGCTGGCGTTGGCGTCCTATGGGATCGGTCCGGAGCACGAGGTGATCGCCTCCCCCTATTCGTTTCGGGAGACGGCCCATGCCATCAGCCTGGCCGGCGCGCGACCGGTTTTCGTCGACATCGACTACTGGGCCGGAACGCTGGTTGCGGACAAGGTCGAGGCCTGCATCACCGACAAGACGCGCGCCATTGTGGCGTGCAACAACAACGGACACCCGGCGCCGTGGCCGGCATTGCGCGCGGTGGCGAAACAGCACGGCCTCGTGCTTCTCGAGGATTCGACCGAAGCGATCGGCTCGCGATATCAGGGGGCGCTGGTCGGGACCTTCGGCGATGCCGCGGTGTTCGATTTTTCACAACCCTCGCCATTGATCTGCGGCGAAGGCGGCATGGTGGTGACCGACGATGTCAACGTCGCGGTGACTTTGCGGCGGCACCGCTCCCATCGGCTGGCAGAGCGCTCATCCGTCGTCGTCAGTGCAAGCCCTCCGTATCAGGCCGGCATGAGCGATCTTGCCGCCGCACTTGGCCTGGCGCAACTGCGGCGCCTCGACGAGATTTTGGAAGCGCGCAGGCTGACCGAGCATCTCTACTACAAGCACGTGCAGTCCTTCGAGGGGATCAAGGACCCCTATGTTGCGCCGGACGTGACGGAGATAAACTGGTTTCTTTATCTCGTGCATCTCGGAACGCGGTTTACACGCTCCAGCCGCGACGCCATCGTCGAGGATTTGCGTGTCGAGGAAGTGGAGGCGGCCGCTTATTGCAATCCCTTGCATCTGCAGCGGCACTATTTCGAGCTCGGCTATCGCCGCGGCGACTTCAAAGTGACGGAGAAAGTTGCGGACCGTGCCGTAGCGCTGCCGTTCCACAATCATCTTACCGAAGATCAGATTGCCTTCATCGTTGCGACGATGAAGGACGCCTCGGTCAATGTCGGGGCCGGAGCGGCAATCTATTAGCAAAACACTTAAGATAGCGGACGATCCGACAGCAGAAGAAACGAGGAGTGGTTCAATGTCGATGCTAACCATCATGCCGTCAGGCAAGACCGTCGAGGTCGCTGAGGGAATGACCCTGCTGGCCGCAATTCTTGGTGCGGACGCGGCCCTCACCCACAAATGTGCGCCCAACTGCGATACCTGCCACATCTTCGTGCAGGAAGGACGCAAGGGCCTTTCGAAGGTCGCCCGTGAGGAAAACGAGAAACTCGATACGATCGTGGGCGTGGGCTCGAAATCGCGTCTCGCATGCCAGGCCAAGGTGCTTGGCACCGAAGATATCAAGATCGAATTGCTTGGTTTCGCCTCGGGTCTTTAGCTGTGGAGGAAAAAATGGAATCCCAAAAGGTTCTGATACACGTCCGTTTCGCGCCGAACGCGGCGGTCGTTGAGATCAGCGAGCGGCCGACGGCCTTGAGCCCGCAGGATTGGTTCAACTATCTCTGCGACAAGGCCGGTACGGACTATCAGCCGCTGTCCGGCGGCCGTGGGGTATTTCGGCTGACGCGGCCTCAGGTTGAACGCCCTGAAGGCGGAAAGCACGCCAAGCGCAGCGTGAGACCGGACTGGGTGTTAAATGGGACAAGCCGCCGGCGGCTTTCCGGCGGTTTGTACTACGTCCAGAACGAAGTAATCGCTGCTCCGACCTCATCCTGAGGAGCCCGCTCGGTTGCGCGGGCGTCCTGAGGCTCTCGAAGGACGGAGGATGGCGGCAAGTCCGTGCCGCGCAACCATCCTTCGAGACGCCGTGCTACGCACGGCTCCTCAGAGAGAGGCTGAAGGCAGGTTTCGTCTCACCTCGATTTCCTTGGGTGCGTTCCGGTCTCGACGCCGCCCGGATGCTGATCGTTATTTCAGAAATTGCGCTTGGAACCGGGCCATCTTCTCCGGTGTGTCAAGGCCCCGTTGCACCGGCCACTTGTTCTGGAAAAAGAACGTCTTGATGTCGCGGGTCATGTCCTTTCCGCGAATGTACCACCGCTCGACGCCGTCCGGCGAGATGACGGCCGGACCGTCGCTCCGATGCACCATATCGTCCTCAATCCAGAGTTTGGTGTCGGCATAGAGATAACAGCCCGCCTTGCGCGACATGTCGTCCTGATTGCGGTCTTCCACGACGGTCATTTCGGCCATGATGCTTCCTTCGTTTGCAAATTTTGCAACAGCCCAGCAAGGTCTATGCAGAGAATCGCACGAAGGGCGGTCGCGTGGCGGGTGTGGGCGTGGACCGCGGGCTCGTCTCATCACAATCGGATAGGATCAGCCGGCGATTGGCCCAGGGTCGCCGGGTTGTACCCCTCTTCCCGCAACACCCGTTGGACCGCCGGCCGCGTCAGCATGCGCCGGTAGTGGGCAGCCAGGTTTCCGGGCAGCGCAATGTTGGTCTTGTCGGCCCAAAACTCGACATAGAACAGGATGGCATCCGCAACCGAAAAGCTCCCCGCCACAAAGGTCTTGGTTGCCAGTGCGTTATCGAGAATCGAAAAGCCCTTTTCAACAATGTCACGGCCGAGCGCGCGCACGGATTCATGGTCGGCTGCACTGCGGCAAAAGGTGGTGGTGGCGAAGATGCGGGCGAAGCCCTGGCCGTGGATCGTGCCCACCACATAGGCCATGGTTTCGAGCGCACGCGTTTCGCCCTCAGCGTCCTCCGGCCAGAGCTTGGCAACGCGGATGGGTGCGGGCGAGCCAATAGGCGATGGCCTGAATTTCGGTGAGCGCCGTGCCGTCCCGGCGCACCAGCGTCGGAATTGTCGACTTTGGATTAATCGCGACATAATCCGGTTTGAAGTGATCGCGAGCTGGCAGGTTTACGATATAGACTTCGAAGACTTCGTCGAGCTCCTCGAGGATGATATGGATGCCCGTCGAGCACGATCCCGGCGTCATATAGAGTTTCATGGCAGCCATTTGGCGATCCCCAGCATGTATCGGCGCGGTCACAGAGCGGCGCTCACCGCTGCCCGGCACGCTTCATGCAAATATCGGGTCACTCCGGGCCTGTGCGGGCTCGTTGCGTGGGACGAATCCAACACGCGTGTCGGGTTCGCGACAGGGACAGGCATGGCAATCGATCTCAAGGCGCAGTGGACGACGGCAGATGTCAGCACCTTGCTTGGTTCGGTCGCGGATGACCGCAGCTGGCGTCTCGAGGTTGACGCTGACGGGATCGCTCGGTTGAACGATCTGACCGAGATTCCGGATGCGGCCCACGAGGAGGCGCTGCACTGCTTCTTCGAAATCTGGGACCAAGGCACCGACTTCGTCGGACCAGGCGCCGCGCGCGACAAAAACTTGTGCGGAAAAATCGAGAAAATCCTGCGCGAAAACTATCCGTCGCTCAAAGGGCCGAGAACGCTTTCGGCTTTGTGACCGGTTGATGCGTAGGAGGTGAGGACAATGCCAGCGCGGGCCCGCGGAGATTTTCGTCATTTGCCCGGCAGAAAGCATCGCGCCGGGCAGCGCCAAGGCGTTCAGCCTCTCGCGGATTGCGGAAACCGACGAGTGCAGGCCGTTTCCGATCGTCATTGTCCGGACTGCAGCGAATGACTACTTCGGCTATGTGAACA
The DNA here is from genome assembly GCA_963802745.1 of uncultured Alphaproteobacteria bacterium. Lineage (GTDB taxonomy): Bacteria > Pseudomonadota > Alphaproteobacteria > Rhizobiales > Xanthobacteraceae > JAJPKK01. The sequence goes on from CAWDKL010000009.1 coordinate 192,381, forward strand.
CGTGTCCGCATCAGAGCACGTGGCTCAATATCGGGGCGGGGGAATTTTTCAGTCCGGATCGGGCATTTCTCCGCTGCGGCCGGCATGGGGCACAGTTCGAGATCGATAGCGGACTGTGCGTGGACGGACCCTGCAAGGGCCAAAGCCTGGAGCCCATTGCGGTTGCGGTCGTCGATGGCGAGGTTTGCCTTTGCGGTGTTGCGCTGGTGGAGGATCATGGGTTTCCCGGCCCATTTGACGAGTTCGACGACACCATGGAAATCATGATCCATCCCGATTGACCGGATAAAAGCCAATCGGAATCGCGGCAAGGAGCATGTGATTGTGGACGACACCGTTCATGAATACCGGTATTTCGTTTCATACAGCGGGGTGAAGCTGCCGTTCAACCTGGTGAATGCCATCGCCGCGGAGGCGCTTTCGAATCGCAATACATTTATCCGCGCCTGCTTCAATAAGGCCGGTGTGCTGACGGGCTTCGATAAGGTGGTTTATGGCGAGGTCGAGCTCGCCCACCGCTATGAATATCACGGCAACGGCGCGCTGAGCCGCGCCGAGATCGTGATGCTCGATGAGGATGCGGTGATCGTGCGTTTCGACGATACCGGAGCGCTGATATCGAAAGCCTGACATCGCAACCGGACCGCTTCAATCGCAGGTGAAGGTCATGACGGTCGCTCAATTGCTCGAAGAGCTGGTGAAAATGCCGAAGGAAGCCGTCGTACTGATGGAGAGTGGCGGCGGCCTGTCGCGCGTGAGCGCGCTCGACTTCGTCGATGGCCGGGGGCCCGGCGCACCGGCTGAAGTGATTTTGCTTCCGAACATGGACGAATAGTTTGTCGCGGGTCCTGTCGGATATCAAGTTGCGACACCAAGTGAATGCGGACGTCCACTCGGCCGATCGTTGTTTGGTGAGGTTCTTGCTACGGCATTGGGCGAGAGCCGAGTGAAGACCAGCTGCCTCGGCGGGAACCGCATCGGAAGCGTGAGCCATAAATCGCTCGGCGGCGGAGACCAGACCGTCCATCCGCCAGCATTCGTTTGAGGTGACTGATGTCAGATGTCGATGTGAGGGTTTCGATGTTCGAGCGGATCGGCGGTCTGGTCATCGTTCGACCGGCTGGTCGAGACCTTTTACGCGCGGGTGGACTCGCTGCCCGAGGCGGAGACGATCCGGGCCATGCACGGGCGGGATCTCGGATCGATCAAGCAGGTCCTCAAACGTTATCTCAGCGAATGGATGGGAGGCCCGAAACTCTATTCGGTCGAAAAGGGTCATCCGCGGTTGCGCCAGCGCCACATTAGGTTTCAAATCGGCGAAGCCGAGCGCGATGCCTGGCTGCTCTGCATGCGGGGCGCGCTCGAAGAGACCATCGAAAATGCCGAAGCCCGGCAGGAGCTTTATGCCGCGATGGCCAAGCTCGCCAACTGGATGCGCAACCAAGAGGGCAATCCGCACGACGCCGGCAAGCCCGGCCCATAGGGCAACGATCGGTGCGAGAGTAGGTCGCGACGCGCGCCGACCCTGCAGTTTACAGCGGTGTTCCGAAAAAGTCGTCGTCGGCGCCACCCCAAGCCTTGTGCAGCGCCAGCGCATTGCGCCATTTCGCAACTTCGTGCTCGTCGGCTATGCGATGGGTGATCTTGCCGTCTTGTTTGTCGGCGAGCAGGTAAGTCTTCCCATTGCGGATGAAGCGAAGGAGATCCTTCATGTCGGTTGGACGCACGACACATCGCGGTGCTTCATCGATGAGAATCGTCGTCGGAAGCATGGCCGGCATTTCCTCCTTGTCGCCATCTCAAAATCCGTCTTGTGGCCTGCCCCAGGGGTGTGAGCCGGGAACGAACGGTGCCTTGATGCGAGCCTTTTCGATGTCCGCCAAGCTTGGATAGAACGTACCCTCATGCACCAAGGTGCCATTTTTTGTGGTCACCGCAACGTACCGGGCCACGGGGTCGGTTTCGCAGACGTAACCCCCACCTGGGTCGCCTGTGCTGCGCGCGTTGCCGTCCCAATCCACGAAAAACCCCTCCACGACCGACATAGGAGACCTCCGGTATCGACATCTCGTCTTGTGTCGGAGCAAAGTTCTTGCCAAAAACGACCTTCGATGATTCAAGACACTGCCATCGTCGTAACCGCAACATTGTCGGGGCAAACGTCGCCAATTTACAAAATAGCGCTCCGGAGTGAGAAATTAATCAAGGACGCATTGATTTGTTTTCACACGTCCTATATCGCTTTGTTGTCAGTAGCTTTATGGGGTCGGATCATGGCTGGATTGACGCAACGCACGGCATCGCTCGGCGATCTCAAGGAGATCTGGAGTCTTTTGGGTCGGGTTGCAACCGACGTTCCATTTGATTTCGAGAGCGAGGCAGAGCAGGAAAGCATATTGAGCGAGCTTATGGCATGCTGCACATCGGGCCTCTCGCCGATTGCGGTGGCCGAGGATAAAGCGATTATCGGAGCCCTGCTGGTGAGGCGCGACGACTTTGACTGGGGCTTCCGCAATGGCGATGCGGTGCATATGTCCTATGCGGCCGTTGCGTCGGGTCATCGCGACCGGGGTGTTTTGCAAGCACTCGTTGCGGAAATCCAGCAACGAAAAGTTCCCGTTTATGCCAGCGTGAAAACCGGGAATCAGTTCGGGCTCGCGGACGCGCTCGAAAAGCTCGGTTTCGCGCACGAATGCACGGCGGCGAGCGGCTGGGGCGACCTCTACAAATGGTCACCATCGCGGAGCCGTTGATGTCCGCCATGCATGGGCCAACAAAGGGTCAGGTTGGTATGGTAGGGGAGGCAAAGACGCGTTCTTTGCCCGCCGTGTCCACGAGCTGCGCCGCCGGTGGGCACGGCGCGAGAGGCCGTAACTCCTCCTTCGGTGGTGCCGGGCGCCTTTGCCCACCCTACGTGCCCGCGATTCGGCGCGGCCATTAACTATCGTCTTTTTCTTCGCTTGATCCAAGTTTTGCGAGTGCATCTTCGATGATCGTGCGGCAGTCCAGAAGACGCTGATATTCTGCCTTGTCAACTTCGATCGTTTGTCGCGAAGGCGGCTCGCCGGGGGGAGCGTGCGCGGCCTGTGCGGCTTCGAACAGAGTTTTCTCAAGTTGGAAAATACGCTCGCTCGCCCGTTCCAGATACGGGATAGGGTTGGCGCGAACATTGGCGTCGTGCAGCGCGTCCAGGCTCAGAAGCTTTCGGAACCGTCGCGCGGTCTGCTGCTTTGCTTTGCCGAAATCAGGCTTGATGACGCTCATGGCGTTCTCTCAATTGCACAGCACCGCCACGCAATCCGCCGGCGCAGTTTCGGCGTTCGATCGCCGATTGCGGCCGCGACGCGGACGGACCGGCGGCCGGTCAAGCTCTGGACGGCGATCGCATCAATCCATCGGCGGCCCGAGATCCGCGGACTCTTTCTTCTTCTTTTTCTTTTCGGTCTTCGCTTGCGCGTAGAACCCGGCATTCTTCAACGCGATGGGAGGCTGCCCCTCCACATACTGACCGATCCAAAACATCGTCCGATCGAGCGCTGTTTGCGCGGCCTCCGCGTTGTAGCTATCCCGCTCGTCGCAATTGAAGCCGTGGCCGGCGGACGGGTATGAGAAGGCACTCACATCCGGCCGGTGGGCGCGAAACTGGGTCACATCTTGGAACGGAATCAGCGGATCATCCTCGCCAAAGTGAAGCAAGGTGGGGATTTTGCGCTTCTCTTGATATTCATCCACGATTCCGCCACCGTAATAGCCGATGGCGCAGGCGACACCACTGACGCGGTTGCCGGCGAGGTAAGCTAGGTAGCCGCCCCAGCAATAGCCGACGATCGCGACCTTGCCGGCGCTCTTGACGGCATCGACGGTTGCCTGAATATCGCCGAGCGATCGTGCGGTGCCGACCTGTTGCATAAGGGCCAGGCCCTCGGCGAGGCTTTTCTCGTCATAGCCGAGTTCGACGTCCGTCTTCACACAATCAAAAAGTGACGGAGCGATCGCGACGTAGCCGCTCGCCGCAAAACGATCCGTGAGTTTTCGGATATGCGGGTTGACACCGAAAACCTCCTGAATCACCACCACGGCGCCTTTGGGCGTACCCTGCGGATCGGCACGATATGCGGAGAACTTGTGTCCGTCGCCTGCTGTCAGCTCGATCATGATACCCTCGATTTCGAACGTCGCACTGTGGATAAAAGCCGGTCACGGCGTGCGCTGCCGACTGTCGATAGGCTTGCAAGCAGATAAGGTGCCAACCCGGAATAATCGGGCGTAAAGCTGCTCTAGCGGCGCGTCAGGACCATAACGAGACGATCCACCCGCTTGCCTTGCCGGAAATGGGAGTCGACGATCTCGTCGATATCCTCCGGCGTCGTCGGCCGATACCAGACACCGTCCGGATAGACCACCATGAGGGGACCAGCGTTGCAAAACCCCAGACAGCCCGATGCCGTGAAGCCGATATCGGCGAGCTTGTTTGCCTCAAGCAATTTCGCCAGGCGATCCCACAGCGGCTTTGCGCCGACAGCCGCACAGCTTCCTCGCGGATGACCCGGCGGGCGCTCCGTAAAGCACGCAAAAGCGTGGTGCTTATAGACTTGCGGGATCTCGAACTCGGCGTGCTCGGTATCGATCATTTTGCCGCCGCCACAATGCCCTTGCCGCTCAGCAAGGCAGTGAGCTCGCCGGCTTGAAACATTTCCCGGACGATGTCGCAGCCACCGACGAACTCGCCTTTGACATACAGCTGCGGGATCGTCGGCCAATCCGAAAATGCCTTGATACCCTCGCGAATCGCTTGGTCCGACAGCACGTCCACACTCTTGAACGGTACCGCGAGCTGCGAAAGGATTTGGACCACCGCAGCGGAAAAGCCGCATTGCGGCGCCGCTGGCACACCTTTCATAAACAGTACGACATCGCTGCCCGCGACGATGCCTTTGATACGCTCGGCCGTAGCATCGGTCATGAACTTTCCCTCCAAGGTAAAACGATTCGGCCTCCGCGGATGCAAAGGCCGGTCCACTTACTTCGGAACCGAGGTTTCGAGCGCGAGCGCGTGGAGGGCACCGCCCATGTGCCCCTGCAGCGCGTCGTAAATCATCTTGTGCTGCTGGACCCGGCTCTTGCCCTTGAAGGCCTCCGAGACGATGCGGGCGCCGAAATGGTCACCGTCGCCCGCCAGATCGACGATAATAACCTGGGCCTGCGGAAGCGCCTGCTTGATGAGGCGCTCGATTTCGGATGCGACCATTGCCATTGCGATGTCTCCCGGTGCCACGGTCGCTCCCATGCAAGGGCGAAACCACTTTTAATGTCGGAGTAAAGTAATATCGGGCCACCGAAACGATCTGCGCGCGGTTTGGTAAGTGGACGCCCGCGACAGGCGGGGGCCTGACGCCGGAAGGGATAATTCAACGGCATTGAAGTGTAGTCTAGACCGGATTCATCGATCATGTCTGAACACTGGGAAGTCATGGCCGGGCGAAGTCCCGGCCATCCACGTCTTTGTTATAGAACCGATGCAAGGAAGACGTGGATTTCCGCGACAAGCGCGGGTATGATACCGAGACCCTCAGTCAATATAACCGGAACGTGGTCTAAATGTCGGGCTTGCGACATGCCGTGCGTGCGGTGTTCCGGACATGACGCGCTTCACCACATGTCGGTCTGAAATCCAACACCGGTTTGGAGGAGCGCTCCCCATCTCGACAGTTTTGGGCCGTCCGCCGCGGCCCGGCATTTGCTTGACCGGGTGGTTAGGAAAATCATGCCGCGCCCGATTTGCGCGGGCGTGTCCCCACCCGTTCCGGAACCTTTCGACCCACGCATGACGAACCTGCTTTCAGAGCCCGACGCAATCAATTTCGGTGACCTGCCGGAGGCGATCAACGTCCTCCTGCAGCAAGGCGTGGCAGCCTATCGCCATGATCACATCCGTGCCGACCAGCTGTTTCGGCAGGCTCTCGCGGCCGCCCCGGCGCAGCTTCCGATCTATTTTTGCCTCTATAAGATTCACACCTATCAAGGCAATCTCGACGAAGCGCAGGCTGTGGCCGAGAACGGCCTTAGGGAAGCGGCAAGTCAGGCTGGATGGGACCCGGATTGGCGGGAATGGCAGCCGCAAGCCGTGTTGCCGGAAGGCCCCGGTCGCTTCGCACTCTACACGTTGAAGGCGCTTGCCTTCATCCATCTCCGGCAAGGCAATCCGCGGCAAGCCGACCAAATTCTTGGGCGGTTGCGAGAATTGGACCCCACCGGTGCCGTCGGTTGGCCGGTGGTTGCGGCACTGGCCGAGGGCGCGGGTTGAGCGGAGGTTGGTGGCATCGCGCTTGCCAGGTCCCCCGGCAGGACGCGTCAGCGTCGGAACTCCGACATGGGCCACAGCAAAGGGCCAAAGCAGGGGCCGAGAGATGGAAACACTGATGCATGTCAATTTGGCAACACCCGCGGTTGCCGAGGATACACCGATGTCCTTGGCATCGGACCCCAAGTCGGACCACGTGACGCTGACCGATGGCATCATCGCCGCGCTGCGCACGGTGCAGGACCCCGAGATACCGGTCAACATCTACGATCTGGGGCTGATCTACAGAATTGAGCCGCGGGATGCCGGGTTCGTCGAGATCGACATGACGCTCACGGCGCCCGGCTGCCCGGTTGCCGGCGAAATACTCGGTTGGGTCGAGAAGGCGGTGCGCGGGGTCGACGGTGTCGGCACCGTGAAGGTGAACCTGGTGTTTGATCCGCCCTGGGACAAGTCGAGGATGTCGGAGGACGTCAAGCTGGAACTGGGCTTGATGTAAGGCGACGCCGTATTTCACCCTCATCCTGAGGGCGCTTAGGCGCGCGTCTCGAAGGATGGATGCACGGCACGCACTTGCTGCCATCCTTCGAGACGCATCGCGGAGCCTGGCATCGGGCCGGCCAGAGGCCGGACCCGTTGGCGATGCTCCTCAGGATGAGGCCGGAGAAACGATCTTGTTCATTCCTCGGCGTCTCCTAAATTCTCGCCCAGGCAATCCCATCCTTGGCAGCGAAAAATTCAAGGTCGTAGCGGGGTCGCTCCCGTGGGCGCCCCCGGTGGCTTGCTCCCTGCGGGGCTCACGCGGCGCAGCAGCGCGAGACATTCGATCGTGGACGCCAGGTCGAGGGCGGTGAATCCGTCCAGCGTTTCCGGCGTCGTATCGGCGCCCTTGGCGAGTAGGCGCGCCACCACCTCGGCCTTGCCGGATGAAGCGCCGTACATCAGCGGTGTGGCGCCATTGTCGTTGCGGTTGTCGATGTCAATTCCCGCCTCGACGAGGATGTCGATGACATCGAGGTGGCCGCCGACGCAGGCGAGCCACAACGCGTTGTTGCCGTCGGCATTGCGCGCGCCGAGTTGCGCGCCGGCCGCTGTGAGGGCGCGCACGATGCCGCCTTCCCCTTGATGGCTCGCCTTCATCAGCGGCGTCGTGCCGTTCGCGATGACGGCATTGACGTTGTCAGGCGGAAAGCCTTGCGCGGCGAGCCAGCGTCGCAATGTGTCGTCGAGCAATGGGTGGTCTTGTGGGCGCGGCCGGTTGCTCCAGGCCGTGTATCCACCCTCAAGGCTATAGACCTCGACAAACCCGAAATCGGAGAAAGTTTGCGCGAATTGGCGGCTGGCATTACCGTGATAGCAGTAGATAAGAATTGGCCTGCTCTTCGGCGTTGCGCCGATGACAGCGGAAAGGTCTTTCGTGGCGAGATGCTGCGCACCGTCGATATGGGCCTTGCGAAACGAGTCGGCGTCCCGAACATCGAACAGGAGCACGTCTTGGCGCCTGATCACGCTTTCAGCCTCATCGGCCCCGATGGATCGCCATGGTTGGCGCTGTCTCATGTTGCTGCTCCTGCTCCGTCAAGCCGAGGCGCTTGCCTGCCCGGATAAGCAGGCAATGTCATAATGCGGTCGTCCGTGAGCGGTCGTCCGACGGTGAAATGATAGAGTGCCTGAAATTGCGTGGTATCGATACCGAGCAGACTATGCAGGGCATCGTCGAAGTAGCATCCGATCCCGGTGCCCCGCAGCCCGGCCGCTTCGGCTTCCAGATAAAGGACATGGCCGAGAAGTCCGGCTTCCCAGTGAAGCTGGCGGTAGCGCCAGGGATCCGCCGCCACGACGGGCGCGAACGCGCTCAGCATGCTGAGCGAGAAGCATCCGTCGCTCGCAATCCATTGATGGCAACTCACCGTTCTGGCAACGGCCCGGCAATCGGCAGGCAACAGCTTGACGAAGGGAAGATGCGCGGGGGCGCCGGCCACGGTCTGCCATACGAAATCCGAGCGGAGCGCAGCGCGGAGCGCGCCTGCCGCCTCCGGGTGGCGCGGTAGCGCATAGAACCCGGGTTCGAGCCCCTCCACCCGATGGATGAAAAACACCGGGTGGAGGCGCGGCGCAAAGCGCCAGACGTCCCACGGGGCGATCGGCCGCGCCAGCAAACAGTCCAGCAGGCGATAGAACGCTTCGCCGCTCATTGTGAACTTGCTGTCGAAGCGCTGGGCGCTGCGCCGGCCCAGAATAATTCCGGCGGCTTTGGCTTCGGATGCCTGGCCGGGCGGCGGATAGCTCAGGGCGCCGGATCGCTCGCCGGTGCCATGGCCGCGCGTCGCCTCGCTCACCTGGTCGATCACCGGCCAGCGATAGAAAGGGCGCGGGTCGAGCCGGTTCGCATGTCCGGCCCACTGACCGGTCCGAGGCTCCAAGCGTTTGCTATATATACTTCGCGGCGGCATGCGTTCCCGGCGACGGTATCGATCGCCACCAAAAGTTCCGCATCCTCCCGTTCGACACCGGAAAAATCTTCGGTGCGATCGAGCCCCATCGATGCCGCAAGCGCCGCGGGCCCGATATCGTCGATCACCGTCGCGGTCCATCCGAGCACGCCTGCCGCATAGCGCACGGCGCCGAGCGCATGGCCGATATCGAGCTGGCAATAGCGGAACGCCCGTTCGCCATATTTCCAGGCTTCCCGCCAATGCACCGAGGAAAGGCCGATCCACAGCCGCGCCGGCGCTCCGGGAATCTGCTGGGTCCGGCAGCGCTGCTCCAGCGTGTGGTCACGGCTGAGATAATGATGGAGCCCATCGTCGAGTCCCGGCACGTTTCGCGAAACGATATAGGCTTCGGTCGGATGCAAATTGCCGCTCGACGGATTGCAGCGCAGCGCCCAGCGGTCCGGTCCGAACTCCTTCCATGCCGACAGCCCGAAGGAGAGTTCCATCAGCGTGCCGACCGAGTTCGATCGTCGGTGGCATCGGAGCAATGCTACCGGGCGCATAGACCTGGGCCCAGCTTGCCTCGAGCCGATCGGCCTTCAGCGGCAATGGCGTTCGCGCGCAGCCCGCGAATTCCCGAAACGGATTGGGCTGCATGTCCCAATCGAGCGTCTCAGGGCCGGCCGCATAGCGCTCGAGGCCGTGCTTGGTGCGCGCGTGGTACGCAAGCGTAACCTCTGCGGGGCTCAGCGACTGGGCTGCTTCTGCGGCGGCGGTCACGAAAGCCCGGTCTTATTTGAGAAGGCCGAGTTGGACCATCGGTGCCGCCCCGCCCCGGCCTAAGATCGTGTCAACCTTTTTGCGCACAGCCTCCAGCGTCAAGGGCTTCACCAGGGCGCCATGGGCACCGGCCTTCATGCCGGCCACGGCGGTCTGTTCGTCGGCCTTGTCGCAGACGATGAGGACGCGAACGCCCGGAAATTTTGCGTTCAGTTCGCCGACGACGCCGACGCCGCGCTCCTTCAAGAACGAGACACCCAGCAGGACCACATGCGGCTTGAGCCAGCCGACGCCCTTTTCAAAGGCTTCCTCAGGGCTCACGAGCTCATGGGTTTCGATTTCATCGTGCAGCATGAACTGCAACGCGGCGCGCGTGATCTCGTCTTCGTCCACCACGAACACGCGCCGCTGGTCGACGGCCTTTGCGGTTTCGACACCGATCTGCATGTCACCCTCACTTAAGTGTTTTAACGCCGTGCCGGCCCGCGCGGCCCCAAGCGCGCCCGGAAATGAATGAACAGCCGCTCGTTCTCTCTCAGTCTTTCCGCCGGCCTTCAGCCTCATCCTGAGGAGCGGCGCGGAGCGACGCGTCTCGAAGGATGGCAGCGAGCCCATTTCGTGCATCCATTCTTCGAGACGCGCGCCTTCCTTCGGCAAGTGCTCACGAGCGCGCTCCTCAGGATGAGGTTGAAGGGACCGTCTCGATGCGTTTCATTTCTGGGCGTTGCCCTACGGCCTGAGACATCAAAGGCCGCCAATGATTGCTGCAATTTCCATTCCGCGCACCGCCCGCGGGCCAACGTACCGAAAAAGCCGACCATGCGAATATCGTCACGTTGAAACATGACCATTGCGGCCGACGGGCGCGGTGGGCAGGCAGTATTTTGGCTATGACGACTTGGTCGGCACCTTTCAAGGCGCGTCACTTTCGCGACGCTGTCCGGTTTCCGACAATCCGAATGGTATGGATAAAGGATCGGTCATTCATGGACTTAGTGCCGCCATGCAGGATGGCACGTCGATTGCTGAGATGTTCCCCGGAAGTATTAAACCTCCCGCCGCACACCGGAGTGCTCTCTCGTGATCGGTCCCCATCCGCCCATCGTGCTCAACGACACGACGCTGCGCGACGGCGAACAGGCGCCGGGCGTTGCCTTTACGGCCGAGGAGAAGGTAGCCATCGCCCGTGCCCTGGCGCGTGCGGGGATCACCGAAGTCGAGGCCGGCACCCCCGCCATGGGACCCGAGGAGATTGCCGCCATCCGGGCCATCGTCGAGGCCGACCTGCCGCTGACGACGATCGCCTGGTGCCGCATGCGGGTGGAGGATGTGAACGCCGCGCTCGCGGCCGGCGTCTCCATGGTCAACTTGTCGGTGCCGGTTTCCGAGATTCAGCTCGCCGCCAAGCTGCGTGGCGGGCGCGCCATGGCGCTCGACATGGTGGCGCGCGTCGTCGGCTATGCGCGCGACAAGGGCCTTGCGGTCGCGGTCGGCGGCGAAGATGCCTCGCGAGCGGACGTGAATTTCCTGGCCGAGGTCATCGCGGCCGCCAAGGCCGCGGGCGCCCGCCGCTTCCGGGTCGCCGATACGCTGAGCGTGCTCGATCCGTTTTCGACCTATGCGTTGATCACGGCGCTGCGCAAGACCACCGACCTCGAGATCGAGATCCATGCCCACGACGATCTCGGGCTCGCGACCGCCAACACGCTTGCCGCGGTCAAGGCCGGCGCGACGCACGCCTCGGTGACCGTGATCGGACTGGGCGAGCGTGCCGGCAATGCTCCGCTCGAAGAGGTGGCGGTCGCGCTGCCGCAGCTTTATGGGCGCGAGACCGGAACGGTGCTCACCGAACTCGGCAACGTCGCGGCCGTGGTCGCCGCCGCCGCGGCACGGGCCGTCCCGCTCAACAAGGCGATCGTCGGCGAACATGTCTTCACCCACGAGTTGGGGATCCATGTCGATGGCCTGCTGAAGGACCGGCGCACCTACCAGGCGCTCGACCCCATCCTGCTCGGCCGCTCGCATCGTTTCGTCATCGGCAAGCATTCCGGCCTGTCGGCGATCACGGCGTCGCTCGAAAACTTGCAGCTGCCGGCGACGCCGGACGAGCTGCGCGCAATTCTTGCCCGCGTGCGTGAGCACGCGATCGCCCACAAAGGTTCTGTCGCGACCGCGACGCTGACGGCGATCTGGCGCGAGGTCCGCGGCCGGGCGCTCCAAAACTGCACGTGAGGTTGCCATGCTGGACGTCGTAAATCTGCCGACGCGTGATCCGCTAGCGGTCTCGTCCGCGCCGCCGCTGTGGCAATTGATCCGGGAGGATGTCGCCTGCGTTCGCCTGCGCGATCCCGCGGCCCGCAGCGAAGTGGAAACGCTGCTGACCTATCCGGGCATCCACGCCGTCATCTGGTATCGCCTGGCCCATCGTCTGTGGGCGGCAGGCTGGCGGTTTCCGGCACGGCTGCTGTCGTGGTTCGGGCGGTTTCTCTCCAATGTCGACATCCATCCGGGCGCAAAAATCGGACACCGATTCTTCATCGATCACGGCGCCGGCGTCGTCATCGGCGAGACCGCCGAGATCGGCGACGACGTGACGCTCTATCACGGCGTCACGCTCGGCGGCACGTCGTGGTCGCCCGGCAAGCGCCATCCCACCCTGGAGGACGGCGTCATCGTCGGGGCCGGTGCGAAAATTCTCGGGCCCATCACGATCGGACGCGGCACGCGGGTCGGCGCGAACTCCGTGGTTGTCGCCGGCACGCCGCCCGGGGTGACCGTGGTCGGCATCCCGGCCAAGGTGGTGCGGCCGGAATCGGGCCGCCGCCGCATGGCGGGCCGTATCGATCTCGACCATCACCTGATGCCCGATCCGGTCGGCGAGGCGATCACCGTGATGCTGGACCGCATCGAATTTCTGGAGGCGCGGCTTGCCCACATGCAGCGGCGTTTGCGGGACGGCGGCCGGCCGATGCGGGACGACAAGGATGGAACGCCACACCCTGCCGTGCTCACGTAACAGGGAGGTAGAACGTCATGGCCGGGCCTGTCCTGGCCTGTCCCGGCCATCTCGAAAATCGGGACACCGTGCCATGCTGAACGAGATCGCCGGGACAAGCCCGGCGATGACGAACGGCGGGGACTTTTGCCCCTGTCATGTGCTCACGCAGCACTGACTTGAAGGAGATTTGCGATGAACAGCTCTTCGGTATCGGCCCAAGCGGTGCCGAGCGTGCTCGACACCTTGAACAAGGCATCCGCAGCCGAGGATTTTTTCGCCGTGCTTGGTGTCGACTACGACCCGAAGATTTTGAGCGTGGCACGTCTGCACATTCTGCGACGCATGGCGCAGTATCTTGCCAGCGAGGATTTTGACGGCGTCGCCGACGACGTTGTGACCGAGCGTTGCAAATCCGTGCTCGCGCGTGCCTACGCCGATTTCGTCGCCTCGTCGCCCATCGACCAGCGCGTCTTTAAGGTCTTGAAGGACGCCGTGGCGGCGCCCAAGAAGCCGGTCAATTTCGTGCGGCTCGGCACGCTGGAATAAGCCGCTGGACGTCCCGTGGCGGACGAGGAGGTTTGCCCCATGCATAGCGGGTCTGAATCAGCCTGCAGACTTCAAGGGCCTGGCGTTTGATTTAGTCTAGCCCGACTTCACCAACTGGGTCGGGTTTTTTTGATTTTCGCGGCTTTGGCATAGCGCAAGCCATTGATCTTGCAGGGGGCGGTTTTGGAAAGCGGCTGTAGTGCCGACCAAGGCTCTTGCTTGGTGTGATCGGGTGCGCAGAGTCAGGGGCATGTTTTTGCGCCACAAGATTCGCCGCAAGGACGGCAAGGAGCATCGGAGCTGGTCGGTCGTGGAGAACCGGCGGGTTCAGGGTGGGCGCGTTGTTCAACGGCAGGTGCTTTATCTGGGGGAGATCAACGACAGCCAGCGCTCGGCGTGGACCCGCGCGATCGCGGCGTTTGACGACGGCGGGCAGGCAACGCAGATTGCGCTGTTCCCCGAGGATCGCGCGGCGCCGGTTCTCGCTTGCGACGTGGTTTCGATCCGCATGAACGGCATACGGCTGCGCCGCCCCCGGCAGTGGGGCGCCTGCTGGCAGGCGATGATCCTGTGGGATCAACTGCGGCTGGACGATTTTTGGCGGCCTGTGCTGCCGCCATCGCGGGAGGGAACCGACTGGCTGAACGTGTTGAAGACGTTGGCGAGCTATCGGCTGATTTCTCCGGGCAGCGAATGGCGGTTGCATCGACACTGGTTTGAACAGAGCGCGATGGGCGATCTGCTGGGCGAAGATATGGGCTGGTTCAACCGAATACTCTCTATCGCTGCCTGGACA
>CAWDKL010000010.1:0-10174 GCA_963802745.1 uncultured Alphaproteobacteria bacterium
GCGATCGAAAGGCCGAAGGCGATCGGCGACGCACCCGCCGGTCGGGGTCCCCGTCGCGCTCGGCGCGATGGGGTGACCCAAGGGCCGGAGCAAAGCGGAGGACGGCGGAGCAGCGAGTTTCTTGCCTCGCGAGGAATGACGCCGTCGCGGCGATGTGGGGTTCCTGCGCCGCGTCCTTAAAACCCTTGAGCCGGCCCATGTGATCGATGATCAGCCGCAGGCCGGGGTGTTTTTCGGCGATGCGGCCGATCTCCGGCTGCAGCGTGGGCACGTTGAGCATCACCGGAATGCCGAGCCGTTCCGCCGCCGGCCAGAACCAGTCAGCGGTACCGTCGGTCAGCCATGGCCGGTCCCAGGCGTGATGGAAGGTGAGCCGCACGCCCAGCATGCCGCGCTGCTGCTTCCAGGTTTCCAGCATAGTCCGCGCTTCCGGCCGGTCGATTGGCAAGCGGCCCATGATGGCGAATTGGTTTGGATATTTTTGCGCCGCTTCCAGCGAGTAATCGGCGCGTTCGCCCTCCCAGGACGGCGGAATGAGGATTGCGCGATCGACCCCGGCCTCGGCCATGCGGGCGCGCAGATCCTCGTATCCCATCGGGGTGGGCAGATGCGCCGCGCGCCCCGGCTGCCAGGGGCGATCCGGCGTTTCGGCGCGCCAGATATGCAGGCCGGAGTTGGTGATGATCATGGTTTTGGTCCCTCAAACCCTAAAAATGGCGCCAAACCCCAACGGGCAGTTTAAGCGGTGGCGGTTGGATGCGCATGTCCCCTCTCCCCGTGGCGTCCTTCACGCCGTGGGGAGAGGGTTAGGGTGAGGGGCAGGGGCACGTGAGGGCCTTTTTGGCGGTGCAAAAAATCAGTCGATCCGTCTGTGCAGGCACCTGCCCCTCACCCCGACCCTCTCCCCATCGTGAAGGACGATGGGGAGAGGGAGGAGCGCGCCCCTCCGGCGCCCATCCGCGTTGCACCGGAGCCACCGGTTCACTCCGCCTTTATCCCGAATTCCTTGATAAGCGGCCACCATTTATCCGCATCGGTCCTTTGCACGACGCGAAGCGCTTCGGGTGTCTGTCGATCACGCGGCACGACTTCGAAACCTAGATCAACGATTTTCGCCCGTACTACCGGATCGGCCAGCGCTTCCACGGCCGACGCGTTTAGCCGGCCGATGATATCGGATGGCGTTCCCTTGGGTAAAAAAAGCCCGTACCAAGCCGATAACGAAAGTTCTGGCAGACCCATTTCTGTAAATGTCGGGATCTCCGGCGCCAAAGTGGAACGCGCTTCACCGGTCACGGCATAGGCTTTGATGTTTCCCGAACGCACAAGTGGCAGCTGGAGCAATGTGTCAAAAAAGACATCGATGTGGCCAGCCAACAGATCCTGCATGGCCGGGGCTGCGCCTCGATATGGTACGATCGTTAATCGAACCCCCGTTAGCTTCTGAAAGAGCAAGGTGACCAGGTGAACACTGGCTATCTCAACCGCCGCGGTGGCATTAGGATGAATTTTTAGCCAGGCGCTGAGCTCGGCTAAATTGTTCCCCGGAATGTCTTTTCTTGCAAAAAAAGCCAATGGGGTGGTAGCAAGTAACGATATTGGTGTAAAATCATCGACTACATCGTATGGCAGGGAGTATAAAGCTCCATTGAATACGTGCGTACTCATCCCACCAAAAATCATCGTGTAGCCATCAGGCGCTGCTCTCGCGGCGCGGCCGGTGCCGATGCTCCCACCCGCTCCGCCGATGTTTTCTACAATGATCGGCTGCCCGAGTGATGTCTTCATCCGGTCTGCAAAAACACGCCCGATCACATCGTAGGGGCCTCCCGCCGGAAAGGGAACGATCATCGAAATTGCGCGAGATGGAAAATTTTGTGCAACTGATGGTCGCGGTAAAAATGGCAGCGCCGACGTACACGCCACAAGTCCGATCAGCGTGCGTCGCTTAATGATCATCGTACACTCCATTTGCCTGCTCGGGGTCTACGGTGGAGTCAGGTACCGATTGCCTGTGCGGTTCCCGGTACGCGCCGCCGTCATCGGGCGCATGATCACTTCATCTTCTCAAGATCGGGATCGTGGCCACGTCCGGGGGTGGCGGCAAGCGTGCGATGAACGCAAAAATATCGCGCACATCCTGGTCCGACAGCACGGTGTCAACATAGGGCGGCATTTCATTGGCCGGGTGGCGAAGCTGGTAGAGAAACGCCTCGAACGGGATCGGCATTTGCGCAAGCCGCAGCCCCCCGGTGCGACCGCCGCCGCCTTGGCCGGCCGTGCCGTGGCAGTAGGAACAGCCGACCGTCATGAACAGCTGCCGGCCCTTGCCGGCGTCGCCGGTCGCGGCATCCGGGTTCGGGGTCTGGGCCAACGCAAGCGCGCCCCACGTCAGCGCAGCGGCCGCCACACTCAGCCGGATCATGTGATTGCTCATGGCACCCTCCCTCACCGCCCCTGCGTCACGACGTCGATCAACGCCGGCTCACCGCTCTTGACGATGGCGATGCCGCGCTTGAGCGCGGGGGCCAAATCCTTGGGATCCGTGATCGGCCCGATCGCCTGAACACCCATGCCTTGCGCGACCTTGGCGTAATCGATGAACGGCTCGCGCAGCGTGGTGCCGATGTGCGGGCAATCGACCCCGCGCATATGGCGGGCGGCCATGCGCTGCACGTGCATCAGCTCCTGGTGATAGCCGCGGTTGTTGTGCATCACGTAGAGGACCGGGATGTTGTGGTGGGCCACGGTCCAGAGCACGCCGATGGTCATGATCAGGTCGCCGTCGTTTTGCAGCGACACCGACAGCCGCCCATGCTTGTGGTTGGCGAGCGCCGCGCCGGCGGCCGCGGAGGCGCAATAGCCGATGCCCATGCCGCCGCCGTCGCCGAGGAACTGGTACGGCTTGTCCATGGTCCAAAGCCGCTGCGGCCAATAGCTGATCGACGCCGTGGGCGACACCAGCGACCAATCCTCGTCGCGGATCTGCGCCCACACTTCGGCGCACAGGCGGGCCGTGGTGATCGGGCTTTCGTCCCAGCCATAGGTGGCGTCAACGCGCGCCCGCTCGTAATCGGCGCGGTGGCCGGCGTGCAGCTTCTTGCCGCGCGCCTCGTATGCCGCCTTCTGCTCGCCGTTGACGAGCCGGCGGACCTGCTCGATCAGCGCCGGCATGGTGGTTTCGGCATCGGCCGCGATCGCCAGATCCACATCGGCAAAGCGCTGGAAATCCTGGAAATTGGATTTCATGTAGAGATCGCTGGTGCCGAGGCTGACGGTCTTGGCGCCGGCTTTGAGGATCGGCCGCGAGGTCCGGTGAACCTGGTCGCGGTAGGAATTGAGCGACGCCCAGAAATCGTTCATCTCCAGGCCGAGGACGACGTCGGCCTGTCCGACATGGAAGCGCGCGCGTCCGCTTTGGTTGAGCCCGTGCCGGGTCGGACAGTTGAGCCGCCCGCTGGTGTCGATGATCGGGCACTGCAGCACCTCGGCCAGTTCGACCAGATGCTTGGCGGCGTTCGCGGTGCGGGCATAACGGTCGGCGATCAGGACCGGGCTTTCGGCGTTCACCAAGAGCCGCGCGGTCTCGGCGACCGCGGCCGAATCGCCCTGCGGGAAGGCCACCTGCGGCAGCTTCGGGATCCGCAGCTTGGCCTCCGTGGGAATCGGATCTTCCTGCAACTCCGCGTCCGCCACCAGCAGCACCGGCAGCGTCGGCGGCGTCAGCGCGAATTTATAGGCGCGTACCGCGGATTCGGCGAAGTGCTGGAGCGAGGCCGGATAGTCGTCCCACTTGACGTAATCGCGGGCGATGACGCCGACATCCTGCGCGGTGTGGTTCCACTCGATGCCGGGCCGGCGCATCTGTACGTCGCGCACATTGCCGACCACGACGTACACCGGCACGCGGTCGCACCAGGCATTGTACATCGCCATGGTGGCGTGCTGCAGCCCGACGGTACCGTGGGCGCAGACGCACAGCGGCTTGCCCTCGATCTTGTAGTAGCCGTGGCCCATCGCCACCGAAATTTCCTCATGCGTGCAGGTGAGGAATTCCGGGCTGACATTGCCGCCGTAATTGATGAGCGACTCATGCAGGCCGCGGAAGCTCGAAGCCGGGTTGGCGGCGATATATTCGAAGCCGAGGCTCTTTAGGCAATCGACCATGAAGTCGCTGCCGCTGCGCCCTTCGGTGAGCACCTCCAGCGCAGCCGGCACCGCGGTCTCGGCCGCCCGGTTCGGCGGCGGAATGGCGGGCCGCTGCGCCGGGGCCTGCGCCTGGGCGGCGCTATCGAGCGGCACGGAGAGAGCCGCGGCGCCGGCGAGCGTCGCGCCTTTGAAGAATTGGCGGCGCTTGATATCCGGGATGTCATTGTGGTCGGACACGGCCGTTCCCCCTGTTTTCAGGCTTTCGCGAGTGGTGCCAATTGGGGTGACAGTACGGGATTTTTAGGCGCAAAGCCAAGCCGGGAAATGATGCCCGCATAGGCGGCTGCGAGCACCGCGCTTGCAACGCGGCGCGCGTTGCGACATCACACGGCGGCGCCGCGGGTGCCCAGCGATCGCCGCCGGTCGCGGAATTCCAAGCCGAAACGAAGCCATGCATCATTTCGCCTACCGCGACGGCATTCTCACCGCCGAGGACGTACCGCTCGACCGGCTCGCGGCCGATATCGGCACGCCGTTCTATTGCTATTCGTCAGCAACACTGACCCGGCACTACCAGGTGTTTGCAAATGCCTTCGCGGATGTGCGCGCGCTCGTCTGCTATGCCATGAAGGCGAACTCCAACCAGGCGGTGATCGCCACCCTGGCGCGGCTTGGGGCCGGCGCCGATGTGGTCTCGAAGGGTGAACTCACCCGCGCCTTGCGGGCCGGCATCGCACCGGAGAAGATCATGTTCTCGGGCGTCGGCAAGACCGGGGACGAACTCGCCGCGGCGGTCCAAGCCGGCATCCTGTGCGTGAACGTGGAATCCGAGCCGGAACTCGAACTGCTCTCGGACATAGCGGCGCAACAGGGCCGCCGCGCCGCGGTCTCGCTGCGAGTCAATCCGGACGTTGATGCAAAGACACACGCCAAGATCGCGACCGGAAAGTCGGAGAACAAATTCGGCATCCCGATCAGCCGGGCGCGCGAAGTTTACGCCCATGCGGCGAAGCTGCCGGGGCTGCGGGTCACCGGCGTCGATATGCACATCGGCAGCCAGATCACCGAGCTGCAGCCGTTCGACGACGCCTTCGCGCTGCTGTCGGATTTCGTCCGCACGTTGCGCGCCGACGGCCACGGAATTGATCACGTTGATCTGGGCGGCGGCCTCGGCATTCCGTACCGCCACGACGACGAACCGCCGCCGGACCCCGCCGCCTATGCGGAGGTGGTGAAGCGGGCGACGCGCGCGCTCGACTGCACGCTGATTTTCGAGCCGGGGCGTCTCATCGTCGGCAACGCCGGCATCATGGTGACGAGGGTGCTGTACATCAAGCGCGCCGAGGCCAAGACCTTCGTGATCGTCGATGCCGGCATGAACGACCTCATCCGGCCGACCCTCTATGAGGCCCACCACGACATCGTGCCGGTCAAGCAACCTATTGCCGGCGCCTGGCGCATCGTCGCCGACGTGGTCGGGCCGGTATGCGAATCCGGTGACTTTTTGGCCCAGGACCGCGATATCGTCGAGCCGGCGCCGGGCGACCTCCTCGCCGTCATGACGGCCGGCGCCTACGGGGCGGTGCAGGCCGGCACCTACAACACCCGCCCGCTGATTCCCGAGGTCATGGTCCATGCGGATCGCTACGCGGTGGTACGGCCGCGCATGGAGATCGAGGCGCTCATCGGCCTGGACCGCCTGCCGGAGTGGCTCGGCGGGTGAGGCTGCAACGCGCCTATGAAACGCCTCCGAACAGTGGTTCGTAAATCCGATCCATCTGGATGGCGCTGAGCGCTTCATGAACCAGCTTGGCATCCCGCCCGGATGCCGCGGCGGTTCGCCGATCCGTCGGCACACTGAACAGTTCCGGCCGTTCCGCCGCAAGTCTCAGCAACTGTTTGGTGGGACCCGATGGGACGATCTCGCCGCTCTCGTATTTTTCAAACGATTTTTCGCCGGTGCCGAACAGCGCGCCAGCTTCGCGTTGCGTCAGGCCGCAGCGTTGCCGGATGGCGCGGATGACCACAGGGACGAATACGGTCTCGCCCCGCGCCAGCGCTTTCGCGGTGCGCCGTGCCATCTCCGCGATCTGATTGTCGTCATCGACAAGCTGGCCTTCCATGTCGTCGGGGTCGGTCAGTGAACACCACCAGCCCGGCTGCAAATAGTGAAAGACTTTTCCGTCAACACGCAGCGAGACGGGCTTTTCCCCGCGCGTCATGAGACGGCCGGATTCCGCGCTCGGCATTGTGTCGGGGTAGTTTCGCGGATTTGCTGCCAACGTCACGCCTCCTTGAAGCTGATCAAAAACAGTGCATCCCTGGCATCGCGCGTGAATTTCACATAGAGTCTACGTCCGCCCACGCGCGGTCTGTAGACGTCCTGCCAGACCCGGGGATCGGCTATCGATGTCATCGATTTGTCGAAGTCGGCAGGGTTCAACGCTTGGATCACCTCCACCACCGCGGCATCGTCCATCTCCATCCCGTCGGCACCCTGCTTCGACACAAACGAGCGATTGAGGCGGGAGGCGTCGGCAAATGCGGCTTTGACGGCTGCTAGCTGGTAGTGTGGCTTCAGCTTTTCCATCCGGCCTTTGTATCGCCATGTCGGGGAATTGATCAGAAAAGTCAACAGCCCCCCATAAAGGGGGGGGCGAGGTGACCCTTTGGCGATCCAGATGCGTTGTTTGAGCGTACGACAGCAAGCCCAGCCCGGATGAGCAACCTCTTGGACACGACATCCGGGATGGCCTATCCGGCATGTCGCCATGCTCATGCAGGCTATGAAGGTCACGCGGCGGGAGTGCTTAAGGTCGTTGGGCGAGCACGCATGAAGGGCCGACCCGGTGTCCCGGCACAACCTGCGAAACCCGACATGCTCTCGATTGTTGTCATGCGTGGATGCCGACCGGCGGTATGAAAGCCTTGCGACTAAAACGGCTATTAGTTACCTAAATAGCCAGTTGGCCACAATTTTGCTTGCGGGGTGTTGATCTTTGACTTTTTTGCACCCTTCTCCGCGTTAAATTCTTTATATTGCCGCCGATCTATGTGAAGATAGCGTGTCAGCCTAGGGTCATCCCGTCACCGGGTTAGCCGGTCATCGGATCATCCCGTCACCGAGGCCGGAAACATGAACGACGTGTCGCGCCCGCAGAACCCAGCCGAGCATTTGGAGCGCGCGCTTGCGCGGGCGCGGTGGGCGACGTTTTGGGAGCGCCTGTGGCCGCCCGTGGCGATGATCTTGACGGCGGTGGGACTGTTCCTGGCGGTGTCGTGGCTTGGGCTATGGCTGTGGCTGCCGCCGATCGGGCGCATCGTTGTACTGGTGGGCTTTGCCGCGTTGATGGCGGCATCCTGCGTACCGCTGCTGCTGGTCCGGTTTCCCTCCCGCGCCGACGGGCTGCGCCGGCTTGATCGCAATACCGGCCTCATCCACCGGCCGGCGACCGCAATCGGCGACGAGCTCGCAACGCCGGCTGCGGATCCGTGGTCGGCCGTGTTGTGGCGCACCCATTTGGAACGCGCGCTGCTGGCGGCCCGTAATCTCAAGGCCGGGCAACCTTCACCGCGCTTGGATCGGCACGATCCGACAGCGGTGCGCGCCTTGGTCTTGATGCTGGTGGTGGCGACCTTCGTGGCGGCCGGCAGCGACCGCGATCGCCGCATCGCGGCCGCGTTCAACTGGCAGGGCGTGACGGTCCCGGCCAATTTCCGTCTCGATGCCTGGGTGTCGCCGCCGACCTATACGGCGAAGCCGCCCGTGATTCTACCAGGCTTGCGTCCCGGCGAGCATGCCCAGACGCAGGTTTCGGCCGTAACGGTCCCGACCGGGAGCATGCTGATCATCCGGGCGAGCGGGAAGGTCGAATTTACCGTCGCAACCACCGGCGGTGTTGCGGAAGTCCCTGCCGAGCAGCGTCCGCAGGTGCCGGCCGGCACCGAGGAGCATCGTTATCTCGTCTCCGACCGTGGAACCGCGGTCGTGCATGGTCTCAGCGAGGACGATCTCACCTACGCTTTCAACACCATCCCGGATAAGCCGCCGACGATTGCGCTCGCCAAAGATCCGGAAGCTCAGCAAAGCGGCTCGTTGCAGCTCAACTACAAGATGGAAGACGACTACGGCGTGGTCGAAGCCAAGGCCTTATTTGCCCTCAAGAGCGCCAAGCCTGAGGCCGGCGAACCGCACTCCTTGTTCGGCCCGCCCGAGATGGCGCTGGCGCTGCCGCAAGCCCGGGTCAAGAACGGCGTCGGCCAGACCACCAAGGACTTGAGCGAGCATCCGTGGGCCGGCGCCGAAGTCACGATGACACTGACGGCGCGCGACGAGGCCAACAACGAGGGAACCAGCGAACCGCATGATTTCCGGCTGCCGGAGCGGCCGTTCGCGCAGCCGCTTGCGCGCGCCATCGTCGAGCAGCGGCGCGACTTGGCGCTCGATGCCGAAAACCGCGATCGGGTGCTGATCGCGCTCGATGCGCTCGCCATTGCACCGGAAAAGTTCATGCCGGAGCTCGGCCATTATCTGGGGTTGCGCTCGCTGTACTGGCAGCTGTCGCAGGCCAAGAGCGACGACGAGCTTCGCGAGGTGGTCAAGCAGATGTGGGCGTTCGCCTCCATGCTGGAGGAGGGCAACATGGCGGACGCCTCCGCGCGCTTGCGCAATGCCGAAGAGGCGTTGCGCCAGGCGCTGGATCGCGGCGCCAGCGATGAGGAGATCAAGCGCCTCACCGACGAATTGCGCGCCGCCCTCAACCAGTTCATGCAGGCGCTGGCCGAGGAAATGCGCAAGAACCCGCAGATGGCGCGGCCACTCGATCCCAACACGCAACGGCAGATGCGATCGCAGGATCTGCAAAGCATGATCGACCGCATGGAGCAGCTCGCCAAGAGCGGCGCCCGCGACGCTGCCAAGCAGCTGCTCGATCAGCTGTCGCAGATGATGCAGAATCTGCAGATGGCGCGGCCGCAGCAGGGCCAGGACGGCGACGATGAAATGTCGCAGATGATGGACGAACTTGGCAAGATGATCCAGGAGCAGCAGCAGCTCCGCGACAAGACGTTCCGCCAGGGCCAGGATCAGCAGCGCGGGCAACGCGGCCAGCAGGGTCAGAACCGGCAGCAGCGCGGCCAGCAGGGACAGCAAAGCCAGCGGGGGCAGCAGGGACAACAAGGGCAGCAAGGGCAGCGCGGTGACCCCAATGCGTTCAGCGAGTTGCGGCAGAACCAGCAGGCGTTGCGCGACCAGTTGAAGAAGCTGCTCGAGGACATGAAGAAGCGTGGCCTCGGGCAGAATCAGCAAGGCCAGGACGGGCAACAGGGGCAACAGGGGCAACAAGGACAGCAGGGACAACAGGGTCAGCAAGGTCAGGGCCAGCAGGGTCAAGGTCAGCCGGGCGAGGGCGGCGACGATCTCGCCGACGCGGATTCCGCGATGGGCGACGCCGAAGGCGCGCTCGGCGAGGGCAACTCGGACCGCGCCGTCGATGGCCAGGGCCGTGCCATCGATGCCTTGCGCAAGGGCGCGCAGAGCTTGGCCCAGCAGATGCAGCAGCAGATGGGTCAGGGACAGGGCCAGCAGAACGGGCCGGGCCGCATGGGTCAAGGTCGTCCGCAGCAGGAAACCGACCCGCTCGGCCGGCCGCTGCGCGGACGCGACTATGGCGATGACACCACCGTCAAGGTACCGGGCGAGATCGACGCCCAGCGCGCCCGCCGCATTCTTGAGGAGTTGCGCCGCCGCTACGGCGAAGCTTACCGGCCGCAGCTCGAACTCGACTATATCGAGCGCCTGCTGAAGGATTATCGATGGCGTCCGGCGCGTGGCGAGAACGAAATCATCGGTTTGGCTCATTGCCGCGTGCCGCTACGCGATTGCACGTCACGCGTCTCTGATTGGGGTCGGATTAGACCGAAGGGGGTCTACTTAACCGGCGGATGCGCGCATCCCCTCTCCCGACAGCGTTCTTAACGCCGTGGGGAGAGTTCCCATCCGCTTTGCGCACCTTGATCGATGAAA
>CAWDKL010000011.1:0-83289 GCA_963802745.1 uncultured Alphaproteobacteria bacterium
CCGCACCCCGCACACAGAACAGCTGCATGTGGTCGAGCGGTTTCGCATCGTCAACGGCGGCAAGGGCATGGAAGTGAACGTCCACGTCGAAGACCCCGGCGCCTTTACGACGCCGTGGAACGCGATCCAGGTTTACCGGCGCGCCCAGCAAGGTCCGATGCACGAGGCGGTCTGCGCGGAAAACAACGCAGATTTTTTCAATTACGATGTCGAGCCGATCCCGACGGCCGGCCAACCGGATTTTTAGCAAACCAGACGCCCAAAAGAGGCGTCTCGCGGAATTTGGTTTACGTGGGCCGTCGAGTGGGCGACGGCGCGCGTTCGAAATATCCGACGGCGCGCTTGGTCCGTTTTCCCTCCAGCCCGAACATGGCGCCCTGCGGGTCCGCGCATCGGACCATCCAGCTGCCGCCGGGCAATTCTAGCGGGCCTTCGACGATCCGCCCGCCACCCGCCTTCACGCGCTCGGCGGCCGCGTCGATGTCGCCGGTGTTGAAATAATAAAGCCAGAATGGAGCCGGGACCGATATTGGTTTGGTAAACATACCACCGATCGGCTGCGCTCCGGCGGAAAACAGTTGATACGCGTTTCCCGGACCGATGTCGGCATCCACTTTCTGCCAGTCGAAAACGTCGTGGTAGAATGCAAATGCCGTCTCCACATCGGCGGCGAGCAACTCATGCCAGCCGACGCGGCCCAGTTCCCCCGGCTTGGCGGGGTGATGCCGGGCAGGCGTCAGCCATTTGATCAGCGCAAGCGTTGCCAGTTGCGCATCGGTGACCACCGCGAAGCGGCTGTAGTCGGGAATATCCGTCGGCGGAAACGGTACGGTGCCACCAAGACGCATGATGCGATCGGCGGTGGCGTCCACGTCGTTGACACCCACATATCCGATCCACATCGGATTTGCACCCGTTTGCTTCGCCTGTTCCGGCAGGCTCATGAGGCCCGCCGCCGACGCCCCCCCGGTGGTGAACAAGGTGTAGGGCAGCCCGGGCACCGATAGGTCCTGCGCGCCCCAGCCCATGACTTTGGCGTAGAAGGCCCTCGCGACCCCCATGTCGGTCGTCATCAGCTCATACCAGACGAAACGGCCATCATAATCGACCATTCCTGGTTTCTCCATTCGAGCCTGCGAACCGTGGCTAACCGCATCCAGGCGCTAAGGCGATTTTCCCGCAAAAGTTGTACAGCTAAGCGCTTTCGGCCTGGATAACGGCGGGGCAGAGCAAATACAAGTACGGATGGCTCCTCCCCGCCCCTCCCATTGGGCCCCCGCAAGAGGGGGGGAGCGTATCGCGTCGGTTATGGGTCGCCGAACATCATGCGGCGATGACGCCCACGGGCGATCCAGGCTACAAACGCCCCGCGCCCAATCCGGCGGATCGATCGCGGCACCAGCCGACCTCCTACTCGCTAGCCTAATGGTCAAAATACCTATGTCAGTGGAGAACGCCGCACGGCCGGCAACACCGCCGGCCGCGGATCAATCCGCGCGGCAAAGCGCCGTCATCGCCCTGCTGGTCGCCGGCGCGCTGTTCATGGAACAGCTCGACGGCACCGTGATCGCGACCGCGCTGCCGCAGATCGCGCAATCGTTCGGCGTGGCGGCGGTCGATCTCAATATCGGCATGTCGGCCTATCTGCTGACCGTCGCGGTATTCATTCCGGCGAGCGGCTGGGTCGCGGACCGGTTCGGCGCCCGCGTGGTGTTTGCCTCCGCGATCGTCGCGTTCACGCTGGCCTCGGTGGTCTGCGCGGCGAGCGGCACGCTATGGGAGTTCACGGTCGCGCGCGTGCTGCAGGGCGCCGGCGGCGCCATGATGGTGCCGGTCGGACGTCTCATCGTGCTGCGCAATACCGAAAAACAGCATCTGGTCCGCATGATCGCCTACCTGACCTGGCCGGCGCTCACCGCGCCGGTGATCGGCCCGCCGCTCGGCGGGCTGATCACCACCTACAGTTCATGGCCGTGGATTTTCCTGCTCAACGTGCCGCTGGGGCTGATCGGGCTGGCGCTTGCCCAAATCCTCATTCCCAACACGCGCGGCGAGCGCCGCGGCGCGTTCGATTGGCTGGGCTTTGCGCTCACCGGGTTCGCAAGCTTCAGCTTGATGTACGCTCTCGAAGCGATCGGGCGCCGCAACACCGATTGGCGCTTCGCCATCCCGCTGCTGGTGCTGAGCGTGGCGGCCGGCCTGTACGCGGTCCGCCACGCCCGCCGCCGCGCCCACCCGCTCCTCGATCTCACGCCGTTCGGCGTACCGAGCTTCGCCATCACGGTGTCGGGCAGCGTTGCGGTGCGCGCCGCCATCACGGCGGCGCCGTTCCTGCTGCCGCTGATGTTCCAATTGGCGTTTGGACTGAGCCCGCTCGAACTCCGGGCTACTCTTGCTCGCCGTATTCGCCGGCAATCTCGGCATGAAGCCCGCGACCAACGCGGTACTCGGCCGGTTCGGCTTCCGCCGCACTTTGATCTGGAACGGCGTTTTGGCGATGGTCACGATCTTCGCCTGCGGGCTGTTGACCGCCGCGACGCCGACCTTGATCATCGTGGCGGTGCTGTTCGTGAGCGGCCTGTCGCGGTCGATGGAATTCACCACCATCAACGCGCTGAGCTTTTGCGATCTCGATCAGGCCCGCATGAGCGGCGCCAACACGCTGTTCAGCATGCTGCAGCAGATGGGCAATGCGCTCGGTGTCGCCGGCGGCGCCATCCTGCTGCGCGCCGCCGCTACCCTGACGCATCCGGGCGAACCGGGCGCCACGGCAAGCGACTTCCACTTCGCCTTTTGGGCGCTCGGCCTGATCGGCCTCGCCGGCATCTGGCATTTTCGCCGGCTCGCGCCCGACGTGGGCGCGGTGCTGCGGGCGAAAAAGGGTTAAGCCGGGCCGATGGGAAAGCCTTCTGGCGGGCGCATCTCGCGCGTCCCCTCTCGCACGGTGCCGGGGATGCGCGCGTCCCCTCTCCCCCGCAAAGAGGCGGTGGGGAGGGGGCGTGCGTTTCCTCTCGGCACGGTGCCGGGGATGCGCGCGTCCCCTCTCCCCACGGCGTTCTTCACGCCGTGGGGAGAGGGTTAGGGTGAGGGGCAGGGGCGCGCGAGGCCTGGCGACACCAAGAACATTCGCCACCTGCGGAGACGATCGGTCGCACCGCCGGTGCAAGAACCTGCCCCTCACCCCAACCCTCTCCCCATCGCAAATAGCGATGGGGAGAGGGAGATGCGCGTGCTCCGTCTGTGCCACGAGCGCCGCCGCTGGGAGTCAGCATGGGGGTATTCGGAAGATGTGGCTGGCGTGACGCCGCGGGGGAGCGTTGAAAGGCCGGAGGTTGTTGATTTGTGCGGCATAGCGGGTTTCCTTGACGCGAACCGGACGGCCACGGCCGACGCGGCAGAGACCGCCGCGCGCGCCATGACCGGCGCGGTCGCGCACCGCGGGCCGGACGACTCCGGCGTCTTTGTCGATCCCGACGCCGGCATCGGGCTCGGACACCGGCGGCTATCCATCATCGATCTGTCGCCGCTCGGGCATCAGCCGATGCACGGCGCCGATGGGCGGTATGTCATCTCCTACAATGGCGAGGTCTATAATTTCGCCGAACTGCGCGACGAACTCGTCAGCCTCGGCCACCGCTTTCGCGGCGGGTCGGATACCGAGGTGATGCTGGGGGCATTCCGGGAATTTGGGCCGGAGCGCGCGGTGACGCGGTTCGTCGGCATGTTCGCCATCGCGCTGTGGGATCGTGCCGAGGCGACGCTGCGGCTGATTCGCGATCGGCTCGGCGTCAAGCCGCTGTACTGGTGCCGGCGCGGCGGCGTGCTGCTGTTCGGCTCCGAACTCAAGGCGCTGATGGCACACCCTTCTTGGCGCGGCGAGATCGATCGCGAGGCCGTCGCGGCGTTCATGCGCTACAGCTACGTGCCCGGCACCGCGACGATTTTTCGCGATGTGCACAAGCTCGCGCCCGGCACCATCCTCACCGTGCAGGCCGGCGCGGAGCCGCGCATCGCGCCCTATTGGCGGCTGCGCGGCGCGATCGCCCCACGTGCGTTCGCGGACGAAGGCGAAGCCGCGGCGGAACTGGAAACCATCCTGCGCGACAGCGTGCGGGCGCGGATGGTGGCGGACGTGCCGCTCGGCGCTTTCCTCTCCGGGGGCGTCAATTCCTCGACCGTGGTG
The DNA here is from genome assembly GCA_963802745.1 of uncultured Alphaproteobacteria bacterium. Lineage (GTDB taxonomy): Bacteria > Pseudomonadota > Alphaproteobacteria > Rhizobiales > Xanthobacteraceae > JAJPKK01. Next base: position 4,184 of record CAWDKL010000011.1, read on the forward strand.
GCGCTGATGCAGGCGCAATCGGCGCGCAAGGTGAAAACCTTCTCGATCGGCTTCCACGAGAGCGGCTACGACGAAGCCCGCTACGCCAAGGCGGTGGCAGGCCATCTCGGCACCGACCACACCGAGCTTTACGTCACGCCGCGGCAGGCCATGGACGCGATCCCAAACCTGCCGAACTGGTTCGACGAGCCGTTGGCGGATTCCTCGCAGATTCCGACGTTTTTGGTCTCCGCCATGACGCGTCGCCACGTGACCGTGGCGCTGTCCGGCGACGGCGGCGACGAACTGTTCGCCGGCTATCCGCGCTACCGTATCGTCGATCAGGTCTGGCGGAGGTTCGGTTGGGTGCCGGGCGACGCCCGCCGGCTGGCCGGCAAGGGGCTTGCGGCGCTGCCCGAGCCGTTGCTCGATCGGATTGCCGCGCTGCTGCCGAGGCGCTCCCGCCCGCTCAATGCCGGGCGCAAGGCGCGACGCCTGGGCGCGCTGCTGGCGCTGCCGGCCGACGATGCCTTGTTCCTGGAGCTCTCCGCGATCTGGCCGGAGGCAGCGGCCCTGGTGCCGGGCTCAACCGGTGCACTGCACTTGCAGGCCGAGCCGGACCTCGCAGGCCTGCTGCCGGACCCGGTCGCCCGCATGCAATATTACGATACTATGAACTATCTGCCCGGCGACATTTTGACCAAGGTCGATCGCTGTTCGATGGCGGTCGCCCTTGAGGCGCGCGAGCCACTGCTCGATCACCGCCTGGTGGAATTCGCCTGGAGCCTGCCGCGCCACCTCCTCTACGACGGCCGGCAGACCAAGCGGCTGTTACGGCAGGTGCTCTACCGCTACGTTCCGCCTGCCCTGATCGAGCGGCCCAAGATGGGCTTTTCGATTCCGCTCGGCGGTTGGTTGCGCGACGGCCTGCGCGACTGGGCCGCGGAGCTGCTGGCGCCGTCACGGATCGCCGCCGACGGCATTCTGGCCGCCGGCGAAGTGCAGCGGCTATGGGACGAACACCAGGCCGGCCGGGCAACCCACGAAAACGTACTGTGGAACGTGCTGATGTTCCAGGCCTGGAAAGCGCACTACCGGATTTGAGCATGCGGCCGCAAGCTTTGCGCAGCCCCGTGGCGCAGCCTGCGAAGACATCACCCAAGCCAGAGAGCCAGCCTTCTTGCCCAGACACAACCTGTGGATGTGGCCCCGTATCCCTCCCCGTCTTCGGGGAGGGTGGCGCGCTCTTGCGCGCCGGGTGGGGTCACGGGGTTGCGGGTAGGATCGACAGGGTTCGAACAAGAAAACCCCACCCGGCCGCGCTTCGCGCGTCCACCCTCCCCGAAGACGGGGAGGGATAAGAAGGCCCACGCGCTGTGGTTGTGGGAACCCGGCGCCGCGTGAGCGTCGCCGCCTCACAGCCCGAAGACGAACAGCATGGTCTGGTTGCGCTGCTCTTTCAGTTCCGGCGTGAACACGTGCTTGCCGAGCGCGATGCGGCTCAGCCCCGACATGATCGCCACATATTGGCGACCGCCGGCCTCGAAGGTCATCGGCGGGGCGTTGAAGCCGACACCCACATTGATCTTCCACAGCACCTGCATGCTGGTGTCATCGAGCGCCATCACGGTGCCGTCCGTGAAGGCCGTGAACACCAGCCCGCCGCCGGTCGCGACCGCGCCCGCATAGTTCGGATAAGGGATGTGGGCCTTGGCCTTGATCTCGCCGGTGACCGGATCGGCGGCCGACACGTCGGTTTCGTAGCGCTCGATCGGCTTCTGGTTGCCGCCGCGCCAGCCGGCCGCCTTGTTGCTGATCGAAGAGTCCTGGGTGAAATCCGCGCACGCCGTCAGCGCCGGGATATACATCAGCTTGGTGCGCGGGCTGTAGGCGGAGGGCCAGTAATTGTTGCCGCCGGAAGCGGAAGGGCACATCCGCTTGGTGAGGTCGCCGGGCATCGGAGTTGCGGTGCCGGCGTAGATCTGGATGTCCTTGGTCGGGTCGTAGTCGAGCGGCTTGCCGGTCTTCTGGTCGATGCCCTTTGTCCAGTTCACCCGGTCCACATAGGGTTTTGCCATCACCATCTGCCCGTTGGCCCGCTCCATGGTGTAGAGGAAGCCGTTGCGCGCCGAATGGGTGATGAGTTTTCGCGCTTCGCCGCCGACCTGGCCGTCGATGAGAATGTGGCTGCCGACCTCGTCGTAATCCCAATGGTCGCCCGGCGTATACTGGAAATACCAATTCATTTTGCCGCTGTCCGGGTCCCACGAAATCACGCTGTTGGTATAAAGATTATCGCCCGGCCGGTAGGTGGCGTCGAACATCGGCACCGGGTTGCCGGTGCCCCAGATGAGCTGGTTCGACGCCACGTCGTAGCTGCCGGTCACCCACATGGCGCCGCCGCCGGTCTGCCAGGCGTTGTTCTTGTCCTTCCAGGTGTCGCCGCCGGGTTCGCCGGGCGCCGGAATCACGTATTTGCGCCACATCAGCTTGCCGGTCGCACCGTCGAGCGCGGCGATCCAGTCGCGTACGCCGCGGTCGCCGCCGGCGGCGCCGACGATGATCTTGTCCTTGACGGCGAGCGGCGCGGCGGTGAGCTGCAGGTCCGGCTGGCCGTCCGCCACATTGGCGTCCCACGCGATCTTGCCGGTCTCCTTGTCGGTCGCGATGATGCGGGGCGGAAAATTCGCGGCAGAGATGACGTAGTTGCCCCAAAGTGCTGCGCCGCGGTTGGAGAGGCCGCGATCGGAAATCCGCTCCTGGCCAGGATCCATGCGCCAGACGATGCGGCCGACCTCACCCGAGCGCGCGTCGATCTTGTAGACGATACCCCACACATCGACGACGTAGAGAAACCCGTCGTCCGCAAGCGGCGTCGCGTGCAGATTCTCGTTCGGCGAGGTACCGCCGATCGCCACCGCATAGGCGAGCTTGAGGTTTTTGACATTGTCGCGATTGATGCGGTCGAGCGGCGAAAATCGCTGCGCATCATAGGTGCGGTGGTTCATCAGCCAGTTGGCCGGCTCCGGATTGGCCAGCCGGGCCGGCGTGACTTCGGCGGCGAGGGCCGGGGCCGCGAGGGCGACGGAGGTGGCGAGGAGCGCGTGGCGCAAGGAACGGTGGCGGGGCGGATGCATGGCGGGGCTCCCTTATGATGCTTTATGCTCGGTGCCGTTTGGTCAATCTTACAGCCTTAACCGGCAATGGATACATTCTCATTGCAACGCGGTCACGAGACCGGCGGCGGCCGGTTGAACCACATGGCAACATCGAACAGGTTGAGATCGGCGGCGCGGATCAGCGCACAGGCCGCGACGACCGCTTCGGTGGCAGTGACGGTGCCGTCGCCAAATGGCTTGAGGCCGCCGCGCCGATCGCTCTTGGCGGCGTAAAGTTTTACGGCGGCGGCGAACACATCCTGCAACAGCGTGTCTGAGATCGCATCGGGATCGTTCTGCTGCAATGCAGCATTCGCCAAGACAACGAAATCACCTTGAAGCTTTGCCGCAGCGCGCGGGCGTGCCGGCTGCTCGGCGGGCTTCCGGTCCATGGGCCGCGGTCGCGCGGGAGGTGCCGGATTGGGACGTCTTGCCACGATGATTTTTCCACAATGATCTTTTTTGCCGACTGGCGCGCCAGTATTGTCGCTGCTCAGGCCGACGCCGGCTCGCGCGACGCGGATGCCGGTTCCGGCCTGGACAGCTTGGTCTTGGGAACCTCAAGCCCGAACAGCCGCGCCGCATTGAGACCGAGAATATTGCGCTTGCCCTGTTCGGAGAGGAACGGCAGCGACGTAATGGTGCTCGGCAGGTCGAAATCCCAGTGCGGCCAGTCGGAGGCGAACAGCAACTGCGTCTCGGCCCGGATGGCCTCGAAGGTTGCCTCCGTGAGCTTCAGGTTGGAGCGCTCCAGCGGCTGGCTCGTATAATACATATCGGCCATGTATTCGCTGGGCTTGCGGCGCAGCAGCGGGGCCTCCGACGACCGCATCATGTATTCGTGATCGAGCCGCTGCATCAGGAACGGCACCCAGGCGAGCCCGCTTTCGATCCAGATCACCTTGAGGCGGGGAAACCGCTCCGGCAGTCCGTTGATGATCCAGTTGGTCATATGCACCAGGTTGAAATGCACGAACGACAGGGCGTGCATGGAGATGAACCGGTTGCACTGCTGCATCGACTGGTCGCCCCAGTGGAAGCCGGAATGAAAGCCGAGCGGCTTGCCGCTCGCCTGTATCGCCGCATAAAGCGGCATATAGGCGTCGTGATGCACCGCTTTGTAGCGCGTCGAGGTGACCGTGAAGCCGAGCACGCCGGGTGCGCCGCCGAACCGCTCCACCACATCGAGGCACGCTTCCGGCTCGTTGAACGGCAGGTACAGCATCGCCTTGATGCGCGGGTCCTGCGGCAAAATTTTCTCTACCAGCCAGCGGTTATAGGCGGTGCCGATCGCGACCTCAACGTCGGCCTGCGGATGCATGCCGAGCACCAGGATGGGCGTCGGAAACACCACCATATAATCGATGCCTAAGCTGTCCATCGCGCGCCGCACCAGCGTCACCTGCGGGTGGACCGCGCCCGCCGGCACCGCTTCGGCGAGGCGCTGCTGGTGCGGAATGCGCCCGAACACGTCCTGGTACAGCATACCGGGCGTGATATTGGCGAGGCCGGGCGGCGAGCCGCCGCGATCCCGGAACGCCCGCGCCATGGTTTTGTAGACCTCGTTGTCCATGTGGTCCACGACTTCCGACCAGAACGCGGTTTCGGTGACATGCGCATCGATATCGACGATGAAATAATCGTCGTGGCGCTGCTCCCGCGCCGCGTGGGCGAGGATGTCGCGGGTATCGGTCGTGGTGGTGATTTTTGGCAGTTCCCGCACGCGGCGGCGACCGGCTTTGATGGGTTGCTGTTCGGGCACTTCGGTTTCTCCATCGCAGCCGCAAGACGCACGTTTGCGTCGGTGCCTCTGTCCGCATCGGACGGGCTCCCCCAACCCAACCGTGCCCGACAAGGCGTACTCGCCCCAAGATTAGGCGCCGCGCCGCACGACCGCAATTGCACCGTCACGTCCGCATTGGCGCCCGCACCTGAATTTTCTCCGGCCGTTTGACTTGCATCAAAGGCACATGGCCTGGCGTCACACATCCTGCAGACCGTCTCGGCTTCGGCGCGTTTACGGGGGTAGCCGTCGAGGTCAAGCGGAAGGCCCCGGCGCTCCTTCACTCTCCGGGCTGCCGGGGCCTTCTCCCACAAATGGCGTGATGTGAGACGACGCGGCCGGATGGCGTGGTCCGTGGCCCGGCGCAAAGAGGGGAAACGACATGCAGTCCATCGCCGCCTGGCTTGCCGGCACCGCCGCGAGTGCGGTGATCCAAAAGACCTTTTGGATCATCCCGGTCATGCAGACCATTCACATCATCTGCCTTGCGATGGTGTTTTCCTCCGTGGTGATGATCGAACTGCGGGTCCTCGGGGTCACCAAATCCCAGACCATCGAACAGATCGCGCATCGCTATGTGCCGTGGATATTCACCTGCGTGGTCATCATGGCGGTGACCGGGAGCATCCTGATCATCGGGGAGCCGCAGCGCTCGCTGCCGAGTTACGAGTTCCAGATGAAGATGCTCTATCTCGCCATCGCACTGGCATTGACCTTCGCGTTCGCGCGGTCGGTGGAACGTCATGCGCCGGTCTGGGCGACTGCCGCGAGCGTTCCGGCGGGAGGATCGACGGCGACGGGCGGGAGCAGCCGCACCCTCGTCACTGTGCTGGCGCTGCTGGCGTTTGCGGCCTGGGCCATGGTGGTGATCTACGGACGGTGGATCGCCTACACGGTGGTGCACTGACGGCACGCCCGACGGAATTTCGGCAAATGTAGCAACTCGGGACCACCAGCCCAGGACATAGCTTTGGTGGATCGGATCAGGGTGGAGGCTCGCATGCAGTGGTTCTTGGATTTCCTCCATTGGCTCGGCGACACGCCGCTGGCCTTGGGGATCGCCGAATCGACGTGGGCGTTCCCGGCGATCGAGGTGGTTCATGTATTCGCGATTTCGCTGGTGTTCGGCACCATCGCGATCATCGATCTGCGCCTCCTTGGCTTGGCGTCGGCCAACCGCCGCTATACCGAAATGGCGCACGAACTGCTGCCGCTGTGCTGGGGGGCGTGGATCGTGGCCGCGGCCGTCGGCACGCTGCTGATCGCCAGCCGTCCGGTCGCGTATTTCGAGAACGCGGACTTTCGGCTGAAATTCCTCTGCATGGGGCTTGCCGCCCTCAACATGCTGCTGTTCCAATTCGTGACGTCGCGCGATGTCGCAAAATGGGACAAGGGCGGCGCGCCGCTCGCCGGCAAGGTCGCCGGTGCCCTGTCGCTGATGCTGTGGATCGGCGTGATTTATTTCGCCCGCATGACCGGGTTCACGCTGGTGCAGGGCGGGGCATAGTTCAAAGGAAATCGGCGGGATTAGATTAGCGCAGGTTTCGCTTCCGGCTCTCGACGAAGACCCGCAGCACATTGTTCATGCGGGTCTGGTAGCCCTTGCCGGTAGCCTTGAACCACGTCAGTACATCAGAATCGACGCGGATGCTGATATGCTCCTTGGGCGGGGGGAGTCCTTTGACGGCCTCGCTCCAATCAACATCCTCATGCACGTCGTCCGCGTCGGCGGCGATGCTTGCCTCCAGTTCCCGCTCCGACATCGCATCCACCCGCGCCCAATCGGTGCGGCTCTCGCCACGCGCGACCATGGCTTTGATCGCTTCAGCCGAATGCCGCACGGTATCGCTTCGCTTCGTCATCGCGCGCTCTCCTCATGGTGATAATTCGGATCCCGGCGTCCCGCCTGGTCCACACGACGGCAAGCAATCGCCCGTTGAGTTCGCCGATGCTGACCCAACGTTCCTCCGCGCCACGTGGCGATGGAACCGTGTAGAGGGGCCGGCCGTCGAACAGGGCCGGGGCATCAATGAAATCAATGCCGCGCGCCTGCAGGACGGCGAGACGTTTGGCTTCCCACCATTCGAATTCCATTCTTTGCAATGTAGCCACAGGTGTAGTCACGGTCAAGGACAAGAAATTGCATCTTGCCGACGGAGCCGACGGAAGCTGCGGCTGGCCGAACCGCAAGCGATCCGCTAAAATGGCAAAAAATCGCGGTTGCGCCGGATCGCCGCGCCTGAGAGATGGTCGCGACCACGCCGGGCTGCGGCCCCATGGGAGATACGACATGAAGCGCCCCGTTCTGCCGCTTATCGCCGCACTGATGCTGGCCGGGCCGATGTTTGCCGTGACGGCGCCCGCCCAGGAAGCCCGCGCGCCGGCGCGCACGATAGCGCTCGGCCAATGCTTCCAGTGCCATACCGATGCGATGTTCCGCGACCAGCGGCAGGACCGGCGCGCCTGGGAGGCGACCATCTACCGGATGATCGGCCGCGGCGCGCTGTGGACGCCCGACGAGATCGCCGTGATGGCGGATTATCTCGCCACCGAATTGGGACCGGACGTGAAGCGTTCGGCGGCGCCGCGCTGAACCCGCTCCGGCGTCATGCCGGCGCTTGCCGCGGGCATCCACGTCTTGTTCGCGACGGCTCTGCAACGAAGACGTTGATGGCGGGGGCAAGCCCGGCCATGACTCCGACAAACGCTTCAACGGCGGTCTGGCTTACATCCGCTGGATCCCGGATTGTCCGGTCAAGCCGGGCAATGACAGCCAAATTCAACCCGCCGGAAAGCGCTGCAGCATTTCCGGAACTTCCTGGAGACCGACCATGCGTGAGCTCGTCGCCCAGTATCTGGGCCAAAAGATTTCCCGGCGGCGCTTCGTCAATGGCCTGACCCAGGCCGGGCTGACCGCCACCGCGGCGCAATCGGTGCTCGGCGCCGCCACCTCGGTAAGCTTTGCGCAAGGCGCCGGGGGCGCCGCGCCCAGCGGCCGCAGCGGCGGCCCCGCAAGCGAGCGCCGCGGCGTCCGTGGCCACCGCCTCCGGCCCCGTAAAACGCTTCGAGGGCACCGCCGGTGCGGCGTTTGCCGAGCAACTGATCGCCTGCGGCGTCAAATACGTGTTCGGCAATTCCGCGAGCGAGGACGCCCAGTTCTACGAGGCGCTGGTTGACCGGCCAAAACTGCAATACATCCTCACCCCCCATGAGGGGCCGGGCGCCGCGATGGCGGCGGGCTACGTCAAGGCCTCCGGCGAACCGGCCATCGTGATGCAGGCCGGCTCCGTCGGCCTGATGAACGCCATGGGGCAGATCTTCAACGCCTGGAAGGAGCAGACCCCGCTCGTCGTCTATTCCTACCGCACCGACCAGTCGCGCCGCGCCGGCCGCGACGGTTTTGAGGAGATCGCCAACCAGGAGCAGATCGCCCAGCCGATCACCAAATACACTTGGCTGTCGCGCCGCGCCGACATGATTCCCGAGACCGTGCGCCGCGCCTTCAAGGCGGCGTGGACGCCGCCGTTCGGCCCAAGCTACATCTCCTGGCATTCCGACTACAACGACGAGCGCGTGCGCACCGACATCATCCCGCAGGCGCAGTTCGACCCGCGCATGCGGGTGCGGCCGAACCCGGACGAAGTGACCCGCGCCGCCAAGCTCTTGGTCGAAGCCCGCATGCCGCTGATGATCGTGGGCGACGAAATCTACAAGGCCAAGGCCGCCGGCAAAGCCGCGAAGCTCGCGGAACTGCTCGGCATGCCGGTGACGCAGGTGCGCCAGCTGTTTGCGAACTTCCCCGAGACGCATCCGCTATGGGTCGGCAACACGCCGGCGGTCAATCTGCGCTCGCTGACCTATCCGTCCAATCCGGACGTGGTCATCAATGTCGGCAACAAGTTCCAGCACAACGGGGTCAACCCGATCGTGCCGCGCGGGCCGAAATTCATCGACATGCGCATCGACTTCGCCAGCATGGGCAACGTCATGCTCACCGAAGTGCCGCTGGTGGCCGACGTGGGGCTCGGGCTCGACGACCTCATCGCCGCGGTCGAGCAGCTGATGACCCCGGCGCTGCAAGGCAAAGGCCGCCGAACGCGCCGCGGATGTGCGTAAATTCGGCGAGGAGGCGCGGCGGCTGCGGGCGCAGGTCGCCAGCAATCCGGAGTGGGATTTGAGCCCGCTGATCTCCGACCGCGTCACCTGGGAAGTGGCAAAATTCGCCGACCCGGACGCCATCATCGTCAACGAGGCCGGCTCCGTCGCCATGCATTCGTTCGATTTCAACCCCATCGGCGGGCGCGAGCTGTTCTATTACTACGGCTCGCATCTCGGCTCCGGCGTCGGCACCGCGGCCGGCGTCAAACTGGCGCGACCGAACCAGCAGGTCATCTGCATGGTCGGCGACGGTTCGTTCCTCTTCGGGCCGACCGCGCTGTGGAACATGGCCCGGCTCGAACTCCCCGTGATCGTCGTGGTCTACAATAACCACGCCTATTCGGGCCCGCACAGCCGCGTCGTCGCCAACGTGCCGGGCGGCCGCATGATCGAGACCGGCCAGTTCGTCCATGACTATCTCGGCAACCCCGACATGAACATGGCCGACATCGCCCGCGGCTTCGGCGTTGCCGGCGAAGTGGTGAACAGCCCGGCGCAGCTGCGCGAAGCCTTGGCGCGGGCGCGGGTGCACACCGTGGAGGGCAAGCCGTATCTGCTCGACGTGCAGGTGGTGCGCCGCGGCGTGGGATGGACCGACAAGCCGTGGGTGCCGCCGATCCGGGTGGCGGAGCTGCGGACACGGCGGGTGTGAGGGGGGGAGCGGGTCGCCGCGCCGGGTGGCTCGCGTGTTAGGCGACGCGCGGAAATAAGCGCTTTGCTCTTCAGTTTCATCCTGAGGAGCCGTGCGAAGCACGGCGTCTCGAAGGATGGTAGCAAGTCAGTGCCGCGCATGCATCCTTCGAGACGCATCGCGGAGCCTGTCATCGGGCCGGCCGAAGGCCGGACCCGTTGGCGATACTCCTCAGGATGAGGTCGGAGAAGCTGCATCGCTCATTTCTGGGCGTCGTGTTGATGGATATCCGCATGAATGTGCAGCCGCAGCTCCGGATGGATAAAACCGCCTTCGCGGCCTGGATCGAGACCGCGCAGGAGCATTATGAGCTTGTTGCAGGCTGCGCCGTGATGATGCCGCGCCCGTCACGCGCTCACGGCATCTTGGTGATAAATCTCGCGGCGCTGCTGCGTGCCCGGCTCGACCGCAGGCAATGGACCGTGATCGCCGAATTCGGCTTGGATGTCGGACCACAAACCCTGCGCTATCCGGATATTCTGGTCGATCGCGCAGGCGGTCGTTCGACCGACTACACCGCAACCGCGCCGGTTCTCCTCGCCGAGGTGCTGTCGCCGTCAAGCGCGGACGTCGATCTTGGCGACAAGGTCGCGGAATATCTTCGGATTCCGAGCCTCCTTGCCTATATCGTGCTGTCGCAGGATGCCGCGAAGGCCTGGGTTTACGCGCGCGCAGCCGCCGGTTTCGGTCCCGGTCCGGCGCGAATATGCGGCATGGATGGCGTTATCGCCATCGCACAGCTGCAGCTCGAACTACCGCTGGCGGACATCTATGCCGATGTTTTGGATGTGGAACCTCCGAACTGAAGTATATGGCAGAATGGCGCGCCTTAACCTCTGGTTCGACAGACCGGGTTTGCCCCATTCATGAGGTATGCCCAAGGCGAGGGCGGCGACAGTTGGATCGGCCGGAGCGGTCCCCTTAATAACCGCGGCGAGCGTTGCGGGCCGGGTGAACGCCAGCGCCGGGAGGCGGACGTCCTTGCCTTGCCTTGCCTTGCCTTGCCTTGCCGTGCCGTGCCGTGCCTTTGCGTTCGGCTATCGCGGCGAATGGTTCGAGGCGGATCGAGGCAAGGTCGCCGATCCAGGAGCGCGCCTTGGCTGTTCGAAGGCGCGATCGAAGGCGGTCAATTGGACACGGAGCAGCACTTCAGTCCTAAGACCTCGGCAATCCCGGATTCTGATGGAAGCCCTTGATTAAAAAGATGTTTCGCAAGCCTCACCGGTGACGGCGGCTCGCCTCCCGGTACCCTTGGCTGATTTATCTCCAACGCCGGCCCCGGCATGATCCGGCCACACACCAAGACGGTGTGCGCGACACAGGAGATATCGCCATGTTCATCAGGACCGCCACCGCGCTCGCTCTTATTCTCGCCGCCGCCGCAGCGGCAATCGCTGCACCGAAGGGCCAATCGACCGCTCCGCGCAGCGAGGGCCACGATGTCTACGATCAGTCCGGGAAATACGTCGGCACCGATCCCGACGCCAACATCCGCTTTCAGTTGCGACGGGACTCCCTCCGTGGCCGGTACTGACATGCGGGTTCGACCGCAGTTCTTAGCCCGGCCCTCGCGACGCCGGCCCGATGATGCGGCCGGTTCGATTGGAATAATTTGGAATAATGGAGAGATGACATGACCACGAAAAGCCTTCGCCGACATCTGCTTGCCACGGGTCTTCTGGCCATCGTTCTCGGCGCGCCGATCGGCGGTGCGCACGCGGGATCGTTCACCCGGGGATGCGCCGCCCGCGATTTGCAGATCCTCATGCTGATCGAGGAGCGCGAGCAAAGCGGTGCCGTTTCGCCGCGGACCTTGAGCGACGCGTTGCTCGCCATGTTGGACGCGCGATTGGTCTGCTATGAAGGACATGTGGTGGACGCGCTCGCGGCTTACGACGACATTGCCAAAAGCCTGGAATCGCGATCCGGCTTCGGCAACGCCTCCGCCGTCATAGGGCTGCGCCAGCCGAAGGGCCGCTGACGATGCCGTCAGCCGGCGCCGCGCAGGCCGCACCCGCTGAGCGCAACCCGAGCAACCCCCGGATAAACAGCTGCTCGATCCAATCGAGGCAATCGGCGGCGGCCGCGGCATCCGCCCGGCCGCCCAGTCCTCCGGCGATCTGCAACGCCGATCGTGTCCCGTCGCTCAGGCGCAGAATTTCGGCTGACATCGGGTCGACGACAAGCGGGCCTTTGCGCCGCCCGTGCACGGGCGCGAACACGATCATGTGGCTGGGGCCGGCCGGAACGGTCGCAGGCAATTCCGCCGCGGTTTTCACGCGGAGAAAAGCCGCGACGTCATGATCGAATGCGATGATTTTGAGCCGGCGGTCGCGGACCGGCACCAGCGCCGCGATGTCGCCATCGCCGGCGGCCCATGAGCTTGAGCGGAGTCGGAACAGCGGATCGTCGGCATCGGGAAGGCCGGCGCTGTCGAATTCGTCTTCTGCGGCCGCAATCGCAATTTCGGTTGCCACGGCGATAGCGTGCGGCCGCAAGGTGGTTGCGCCCGCGGCGATCCGTTGCTCGATAATTGCCAGCAGGCGGCGTGCGGCAGCCACGGTGACGATCGCCTGCGCCGGGCGCGCCGGCTGCTTCGCCGTTGCGGAAGCGGCCGGTCGCCATCGCGGCCAGCCTGGTCAGCGGGAAGCGCTCCTCAGGCTCGCGCCTATTCGCTTCGGTACCGAAAGCGCGTCCCTGCGCCGAATGCGGGATGCTTCGCCGCTCCGCGGCCGCTTCGAGCGTTGTTTCGAGGAGCGCCGGGAACGCCATGTCGCGCTGCCGCTCGAGGGCGAACCGGCGGCCCCGCAGGCCGATCGCCGCTGCCGTCCGGGGATCGCGCGCGACGGCGGCCAGCAGCCCGCTCAGCGCCTCGCTATCGAAGACGTCGCGCACCGCCAGGCAGCCATGGCCGTGCGGCAGCTGCTCATAGGCCGGCAGCTTGCGGATCAATTCCTCCGAGGCGATGAGGCAGGTTCCGCTCAAAAGCACTTCGCGCGGAATCATCGGGGCATGGAAGGTGATCGGAAAGCCCTGCTCGAGGCAGCACACCGCCAGGCAGCTGCGCAGAAATTCCGGGACACGCCAGTGCGGCAGAAACGGAAGCTGCAAAATGCGGTCCGCCAGGCCGAGTTCGGCGGCGCGTGCGCGGAAGCCTGCTTCGATCGCCGTTCCGCCATGCGCGAGCGCGACCAGCCCGACATCGATGCCGGAGCGCTTGAGCCGCGCCATCGCGGCCAAGAGCGCAAAGCTGCCCTTCGCCTCGCCGAGCTTGCCGTAAACCCCGAAGAACGGCCGGTCGGCCGCAAAATCGCCCCAGACCAGATCGCGCAATTGCGGATCGGCCGTCGCCGCCGCGCGTATTTCCGCAACATCGAGCCGCGGCCCGTCCGGCGCGAACAGATCGGCGGGCAGCGCGACGCCGCCGGCCGGCGCGATGCGCTCCGCCGGGATGCCGCGTTCCACCGCACGCTCCGCGACCGCACCCGCCATGATCACGGCCGCCGCCGACCGCAGCACGTGATCATAGGCGGCCTCGAACTGCGGATGGTGCCACAGCCGCCCCGCATCGCTGCCGGCCATGCGCGCGACATGCGGCACCCCGGTCATCTGCGCGGCGAGATGCCCCGCCACGCCATAGGGCTCCATATAAAAGGAGAAGATCACGTCGAACGGCGCCTTCGCATGGGCACGCGCCGCGAGCGTGGCCAGCTTGGTGACGAACGAAGGGCTTTGCGGAATATGCGCCTGGGTGCGATCGACCGGGTCGGTCCAGTGCACCGTGACGGAGCCCGCGCCATAGGCCGCTTCGCAGCGGCCCCAATCCTGCGCCCGCATGAACATCCGGAACGGCGCGACCGCTTCCTTGGCGTTGGTGACGACGTGGACCTCGTGGCCGCTCATGGCAAGGCCGTGCGCGGCCAAATAGGTTCGCGCGCTGACGCCGCCTTGAATTGGGGGGAATTTGCCGATGATGCAGATTCTCAACCGTGCACCTCGAAAAGCCCGTGGCCGGCAGGATTGCGGACGATGATCAAAGTATCGGCGGCATTGGGCGCGATCGCATCGGCGCCGGCGGCGATAAGCCGCTAGTTCCATGCGCGCATGTTGGCGCCGGGCATCAGCCTGGCCCAAGCCGCCGGCCCCAGGGCAATCGTTTCTTCCGTCGCGTTCATCGTGTCCGCACCCTCCGCTTATGCATCTATACTATCGGACATCCCGGACCGGAGCATATCGTGGCGGTTGCGACAGCCGCCGGGTGAAAGGCGAACCGCCGGAAGGCACCTATGACGGCTCATCGGCTGACAATGCACCGGCGAGCCAACCTCACCGCAGTTCGATATACCAAACCAATCCGCGGAAAGTTGCCCAGGCTACAGAGTCTCAACCGTGCACCTCGACCAGTCCAAGCTGCGCGAGATCGGCCATCAGCGCGTCCAGTTCAGGCCCGAGGGACAGCGCCGATGGCGTCGTCCAATGGTCGAGCGCTTCCAGCACCTGGAAGGCGATCGGATGCAGTTCGAAGATCCGCGGCTGCGCGTCGCCACGCGGAATAGCGATGGCAAGCAACGTCGCTGCGCTTCACCGCCGTGTTGGCCCGGTCCTCGAATATCGGCTGCACATTGTAAGCACATGCGAGAAGGACGACGCCGGCTCCCCGCCGCAGCGCGTTGCGCTCGGCGCGCTCGCCCATTCTCGCCAAGCGCCCGTCGTGGCCGCTGCGGACCTGCGCCAACGCAAGCTCGCAGGCCGCCACGTCGCGCAGCCAGGGCGGCTGCGGCGGGTTGCGTTCCCAACGGGCCTCCAGAAAACCTTGGAACTGGCGTGCATTCTCCAGACGGCTCACGCCTGCCGGCGGGCAAGCGTCCGCGAATTCACGCTCGATCGCGGTGCGATCGGGTAGCATCCGGAATGACCGCGGGAATACGGTGCGGATCTTCGCCATACGCTTTTCATGGGAAAATCGGGCTTCGAGCCGGAGCATGCCGCGGTCAAGCCCTTCCGGGCCTCGATCGCGCACGACCCCTTCCTCGGTGCCGAATATCGTGGCGCCGCTGGTCAGATACGCCAGAAGCCGAGCCTGCCGATCAAGCAAACGATTGGTCATGGGCAACCTCGGAGTATCGGCCGGCAATTCGCGAACGGATGCGGGTGACGTCGCCGAGGATCTCATCGACGGCGTCGAGGCGGTCATCGCGCTCGACGATAATGGCCGCCGGCGCGTGATGCATGAGCGTGTAGTCAAGCAGATCAAGCGCCGCATCGGGCACCGGATGGGAGTGGGAATCGGCGAGGTAGGGACGATCCAGAAAATCCCTGGAAACCGTCATGCCGCCCGCCAGATGCACCTCTTTCACGAGCCCCACCGGCAGTGCATCGATAAATTTATAGGCGTCGAAACCATGGTTGGAGGCGTTCAGATAAAGGTTTTCGATGTCGAGCAGCAAGCCGGCGCCGGTCTCGCCGCAGATCAGGTTGAGAAACGCGGCGTCGGACATGTCCGAGTCCGGCCATTCGAATAGATAGGAGATGTTCTCAAGGAGAAACGGAACCGGTACGCGCGCCTGCACGGCCCGCACCTTGGTGATGATCGATTCCGCCACGGCCGCGGTCTTGGGCAGGGGCAGAAGGTTGCCGAGGTCCCGGCCAGGTACGCGCGTGAAAGCGAGATGTTCGCTGTAAGCCGGCGCCTTCAGGCGTTCGACCACCGCCGCAACCCTGTCGAGGTACGCGAAATCGAGCGGCACGTCGGTGCCGATGGAGAGTCCCACGCCATGTGCGGTCAGCGGGATTCGGCCGACGAGATCGAAGATCGACGACGCAACCGGTTCCCCACCGTGAATGCAATGGTCGATGGTGATCTCAAGGACGTCGAAATGTTGGAGGTTCCGGCGGGTCCAATCGCGGATGCCGGCTCGGTAGCCGATGCCGACGGCCGGAGCCTGTCTGCGATGAGCCGTCATCGCATGGGCCGGCTGAAAAGCGTCCATGAATTCGCTCCGTCTCATGTCAATCAGCGGAACTCAATCGAATCCTTGACATTGATTAACATACCGCGAGCGACACGTCATTGGACCTTTGCGTTAGCCTGGATTTTTCAGACCTGCTCGGCCTGAACTGCCCGCGCACCCCTCTCGGGTGATTTTCGGACGGTGGGAACACCCGCCTTGGGCCGGTTCGAAGAACCGCGGTGGTGAGGTTCGCGGACGGCAAGTCCCCGGCTCCACCACGTGTCAGGCGGAACTGAAGCCATACCGAGATTGCGGTCAGGCGGAAGCGAACACGCCCTCGTCGGGGCAGCCGTGCAGCAAAAACGTTGACGGCACACAGGACAAAGCATACCTTAAACGGTACCGTTGGCGGGGTTCGCGCGCAACGCTTTACTCGGTCCCAGCCAACGTACATGCGTTGCCGGAAGACAGGGAAGAATTTAAAATGGGCGGTACCTTTCACCATCTGCGCTTTTCAATCGCGCTCATTCTCCTCTTTTCGGCTGGAGCGTCTGCCTCTTGTGCTGCGGAAACGGTGCCGGATTGTGGGGGCCTCAGCGTTCGCTTCAATTTCAACGAGGATGTCGGCGGCAATGCCTATCCAGGTGTGCCGCCTCATCAGCAAGTCGAATTCAAGAAGAATTTTTGCGACGCAGTAACAGCAGTGACAAATTGGTTCATCGATAAGAGCTGGCTCGTTGCGGGCTCATCTCCGTTGCCGTCTTCCCCTACCGTCGGGTCCTATCGTCCCACGTCGCAATTGCAGATCTACGTAGGTATCCAGTACGATATTTCCCAATCGCTGGTTCCAGCTTGGATGGGCCAGCGAGGTCGTATGCAGTTTCCATCGGTCGAAGCCGTCGCTGGCCAATCTGCCGCCGTGCACGAGCTTACCCATGTATTTTTCCCGAATGGGAACAGAATGTTGGCTGAGGGGCTCGCCGTCTACTTGCAGCAAACCTACGTCGCCAAGGCAGGGCAAGCGCCGCAGCCGATCGACACGAACCCTGCCTTTCCAAATTACGGCGACGACCTGCACCTGGTGGCGTATCAATATACGTCTTGCCTAAGCGCACGCACATTTATCAACATCCGCCTCGACCAGATAGACTTGGCCAGTGTCGATAAGATCGCAACCCCAAATGAGCTCAGGCTGAGGGCTGGCCGGCAACTCAATGCTCTTTCAAACCCCAACTACGTAGTCGCCGGATCGTTTATCCGCTTCCTCATTGAGAGCTATGGAGATCACTCCGAGACTGCTGACACCCGAATGAAGAAATTTCGCGAGCTGTATCTCAAGACGCCGCTCGTACCGTTCGAGCGCGAACCGGGGAAGGCGGACCGCTGGAGTGAGACGTATGGAATTCCCCTTCTAACTCTTCAAGATCAATGGAAGCAGTACCTTAAGGACCACTATAGTCAGTCCAACTGTGGAGAGTGATGGCAGGGCGCTTGCCGATCGACGGCACACATCTCACAATATCGCGGTGGCTGTAAGACAACCACTTTTTAATCGGATTGGATTTCGGAACTCCCTTGTCGATTTCAAATCATTGGGTCATAAGGTTCTATCCAGCCTTTGACCTGCTGGAAGGAGCAGAAATACAGCCGGCGCACCGAACCGGTTTGCCGCTGCGCTGCCAGTCGCGACCGTGCCCTGGCGAACGCTCTCAGCACCGCGCTGGTCTATTGCGATTACCTCAATCACGAAGCGCGCCAACGCCGTTCCGGCAACCAGTCGTCAGCCGACGAACGGGGCAGAGACAACGGGGCAGAGGCTCAGTCTGCCGGTCAAACGCGCGAGCGTCACCCATCGTCCAGTACCGCTCGTCAGAAACAGAACCGAGCAAAAAGTTCTACCCAAACGAACCTGTCGTGTTAAGTTTGGGAGGTGCTAGAACGATGGATGCGAACTTTCACTTCAAGGAGGCAACAATGGGATTGATTGGACCAAAGTTCACACGGTCCGAATTGGAAAAATCCGGACATGACACCATGAAGGGTGATGGTCTCAAGGTCGGACTTCCGGGTGTCGCAGCCGACGCCATGACGATGGACCCAAAGGCACATGAGACAAATCGCGAACTGGCGAAACAGATACAAGAATTGGTGGCAAAGATGAAGCCTATGGATGAGGGGGTACCGCGCTTTGTCCTGGCATGGAGAATGTATCCAAATGCCGACAGCAAGTATTGGGACGCTGCCGCCGGGGGTCACATTTGCGGCTGCGGCTGCGGCTGCCCGGTCACCCAATAGGCGGCGAGCCATTTCCTGCTAAATCGGTGTTTGGCTCCGTTGCCGGCGGGCACCGCCATAAGGCGGCCCCACCGGCTCGGGGCTTTCTGGTGCTCTCACCTTGGGCAACCACCACATGGCGCATCCGTCTTGCTTTCGGCGGCGTGATTTCATCCAGCGTTTCGGCACTTCAGTCGCCCTATCTTTACTTAGTGTAGCCTCGCTTTGTGCGTGCGCACAACGGCATGAATTGCCAACGATTGGGTTTCTCAGCAGCGCCTCGTCCGAGGCAATGAGCCCGTTTGTGACTGCGTTTCATTCTGGGCTGAACGAAGAAGGCTTCGCGGAAGGCCGCAATGTCGCGGTTGAGTATCGTTGGGCAGGTGGCCAGTATGATCGGTTGCCGGCGCTGGCGACCGAATTCGTCAACCGCAAGGTCGCGCTGATCGCAGCAACGGGAGGCATTGTCTCGGCGCGTGCGGCGCAGGCCAGCACATCGACAATTCCCATCCTCTTCGTAAGCGGATTTGACCCGGTTCGCGTCGGCCTTGTGATGAGCTTGAACCGGCCGGACCGCAACGCCACAGGCGTGAGCCTGTACTCGACCGAATTGATGGCAAAGCGTCTGGAGCTGCTGCGCGAACTGGTACCCACCATGGCCACGGTAGCACTTCTTCTCAATCCCGACAATTTGCTCGTTGGAGGCGTAGAGAAGGAAGACGTCGAGGCTGCGGCAAAGGCCGTCGGATTGCGCGTTGTTATTGTTCAGGCGCGCACCGAAAATGAGCTTGGAACTGCTTTTTCCACTGCCGTCGAACAGCATGGCGAGGCAATCCTGGTCAGCGCCGATCCGTTCTTCACGAGCAAGCGGGTTCAGCTCGTCGCGCTTGCAGTGCGCCACGAAATGCCCGCCGGCTACCCATGGCGAGAATACGTGGATGCTGGTGGCTTGATGAGCTACGGGCCCGACATTACGGACTCCTATCGTCAAATCGGACAATATGCGGGCCGGATCCTCAAAGGCGCGACCCCGAACGAGTTGCCGGTACAGCTGCCGACCAGGTTCAAATTGACGATCAATCGCAAGACCGCCGACGGGTTACGGCTTGCCGTGCCGCGCATTCTCATCATCGGTGCAGATCAGATCATCGAGTAGATACTTGCGGCGAAGTTGGCGCGGATGAACAGTTGACGGCAGCCGCGGAACGGCGCAATGGGGCCAAGCTCACGCGAGTGCCGGACAAACCACTCATCATGCTATCCGCTCAGGTGTCGCCGGTGCGAGAACCCAGAGGAGTCCAATGTCGAGTTCCGACCTAAGTTCGAGCGGCTGGCGCGGCGTCCCGGAGGGCCCGCTTCTTCGCGCGACCATGGCCGGATCGTTTGATCGAACTTGGATTTCAATTGGGTTATGACAACAACAGCCCGCTTCGTGGCAAGGTGCGGCCGACCCGCGCGTTTCGCTCGACTATCGGTTCGGTCAAATCTGAAACGTGCACTCACTTTTTTGCTGGCTAAGCGGAGCCGATTGGTGACAGCTTATGCGTCTCTTTGTTTCGTCGCGATCGACAGAGTAATTTCTTATCCGACTTGTCCACTTCCCAGATACCTTGGAATCGTCGAAGCCCATTTTCGGTCATTCCCTCGGGTCAAGGGCGGCCGCCGGCCGGCGATGTTCGGATGAAATTAAGATTAGGCCACGTCAATGCGGCGATCGGAAGAGACGCGCCACGCGAGATTCGCGGACGGCTGTTTCGGAAATATGTTGCGCTGTTCGTTGCGGTGGTATGTGCGGCGCTGGTCGCAAACGGAGTCTTTGAAATCTGGTTCGATGTTAATGAGAAGAAAGCTTTGCTCGTTCGTATCCAGCGCCAACAGGCGGAAGCCGCGGCATTGCGAATAAGTCAGTTCATCAAGGAAATTCATGGTCAGCTGGCGTGGGCGACACAGCTGCCATGGAGTACGGAAAACCTTGAGGAATGGCGCTTCGACGTGGTCCGTCTGCTGCGCCAGGTGCCGGCCATCACGGAGGTTACGCAGCTTGATGCGTCGGGCCAGGCGCAAGCTTACATGTCTCGGCTTGCCGCGGATACGTTCGGCGGCCATGAGGATCACGCGGCGGACCCTGCTTTTGTCGGCGCCGTCGCCAACAAAACATATTACGGACCCGTCAGATTCGTTCGCGCGTCCGAACCATACATGACATTGGCAATGGCCGGCATTATTCGCGAATACGGCGTTATCCTCGCCGAGGTCAACCTCAAGTTCATCTGGGACGTAGTGAGGGACATCAGAGTCGGCAGGACCGGGCGGGCCTTCGTGGTGGATCCCGGCGGCCGACTGATCGCGCATCCGGAGATCAATTTAGTGCTGCGCGACACCGACATGTCCAACCTTGCCCAGGTTCGGGCGGCATTGGCTGAGCCGGCGCCTGGATCGCCGAGCTTTGCGGGAGCGGACGAGCCGCCGCCCATGGTGGCCGAGGACATCGAAGGGCGTCAGGTATTGAGCGTGCATGCGAACATCGATCCGCTCGGCTGGCGGGTCTTCATCGAGCTGCCGCGGTCCGAGGCCTATGCCTCGATCTACCAATCGCTGTGGCGATCGGGCGACATTCTGCTCGCCGCACTAATCCTTTCCGTATTGGCGGGTCTCTATCTCGCCCGGCGCCTGATGACCCCGATCCGCGGGCTGCAGCGCGGCGCCGCGCTGATCGGTCAGGGCAACCTCACCCACCGCATCGCGATCGACACCGGCGACGAACTGGAGCAACTCGGACACCAGTTCAACGCGATGGCCGACCAGCTGCAGGATTCCTATGCGAACCTCGAGCGCAAGGTCGAGGAGCGCACGCATCAGCTCGCCTTAGCCAATCAGACGCTCGAATTGGTCAACCGGCAACTCGAAAGCGCCAATCAGGCCAAATCCCGCTTCCTGGCCAATGCCGCCCACGATCTGCGCCAGCCGTTGCACGCCTTGGGACTATTCATCGGGGAATTGCCCACCGTCGAGACGGCGGCCGCGCGGGAGCACATCGTCGCGCGGATCGATACCGCCATCGCCATCATGAATGAACAGTTCAAGGCGCTGCTCGATATTTCCAAGCTCGATGCCGGCGCTCTGAAACCGGACATCGCCGATCTGCCGGTCATGAAACTGTTCGAACGGATCCAAAATACGTTCGCCGGAACCGCCAAGGAACGCGGGCTGGAATTTCGCGTCGTCCCGAGCACGGCTTGGGTGAGCAGCGACCGCTTGCTGCTGGAGCAGCTGCTGCTGAATCTGGTGTCCAACGCGGTGCGCTACACCAGCCGCGGCGGCGTGCTGGTCGGCTGCCGCAGGGGACGCGCACCATATCCGGATAGAGGTATGGGATACCGGTCCTGGAATTCCCGAGGATCAACGCAAGAAGATTTTCGAAGAATTCTACCGGCTCGGCGACCACAAGAACGAGCGCAAGGCCGGCGGCTTCGGTCTCGGCCTCGCCATCGTGGATCGGCTGTGCCGCCTGCTCGGCCATTCTCTCACACTTTTCTCCACGATTGGACGCGGCTCCTGCTTTGCCGTGACGGTCCCGCAGGGCGCCCCCCGCGCACAAGCCGCCGCGGCGCCGGCCCCGGCGATCGCGCCGCTCGACCGCCTGGCCGGCAAACTCATCGTCGTGATCGATGACGATGCGCTTATCCTCGACGCCACGACGGGGCTCTTGCGCAATTGGGGATGCAGGGTCGTGGGGGCGCCATCGGCCGCCGAGGCCCTCGCCGAACTGGATCGCGAACGATCGACCCGATCTCATCGTCGCCGATGCGCACTTGGCCGGCCAAACCACCGGAATCGATGCGATCGAATTGCTGCGTGGCGCGTTCGCCGCTCCAATTCCGGCTTTTGTCATGAGTGGAGATGTTAGCGAGCAGCTGCAACAGGACGTGCAGAAGCGCGGTTACGCCTTGCTGCACAAACCGGTCGATCCGATGCGGCTGCGGACGACGTTGAACCGTCTGCTGGGAAGGCGACCGGCCGGCGCGGAAAAAGCCCAGGCGGGCAGCCTCGGCAGGCCGTAGGATTGCTTCGGATTTCCGATTTCATCGCCGCCCACCCCCGCGGCCATGCGAGCCGCAACCGGCGCCCAGCCGTTTCACCCAACGGTCCGGTATCGTCCGCATACTCGTTCCCGAGACCGGTTCCGGCGGTCTTCCATTTCCTCCATCCACCGGCCTCTGATCTGAAGCGGCGCCCGCGGTGATGGCGAACACGCTGCCGCAGTCCCGGCGTGGCTACCGGTGCAAACTCCAACTCCGCGTCCTAAGACTGAAGTATGCCCGCGGCATTTACACGCGACAGGGTTTATCTCTCTGAAAAATCGTGGGTTTCTGGAATCTATCCGGCGTGATTCGGCGGACCTGCCAAGACCTATGGACGATTCCAATCGCGCCGGCGGCCGATCAAAATATATGGAAGGCTGGCAAGGGCACGGTTGGCGAGATCGGCAGCCCTCGATGCACGCCGGACGCTTCCCCGTTAGAACCGAACCTGGTCGGGCGCGGAGCCAACAAGGACCCCTCCAAATGACCACGCGCGCAATGGACTTGGCAGGGTGCGGCTTCGATCTTCCCGATTGCGTTCGGTCACACTTTGAAACGGCAAGTCATGATCTGCGGCAGCCGCTTCATGCCCTGGCTTTGTTTGCAAGCCAGTTGCAAGGCAGTGCGCCAGGCGGCGAGTGTCATCATCTTGCCGTGAAAATCGAGGCGGCCGTCACGGCACTGACGGAACGCTTCGATCGACTGTTCGACATGTTTCAGAGCGGCTGCGGCGCGTCGCATGGTGATGAAGAGCAGGAAGCCAACGACGGGCGCGAGGAGCCGCGTGCTGATGTGCCGCTCGAACCAACGGTAGGCAAACTTGTCATGGTAATCGACGACGAGCCACTGGTGCTGGACAGCACCTGCTCGTTGCTGCGCAGCTGGGGTTGCGAGGTGATCGGCGGTCATTCGGCTGAGGCGACTCTGGCCGCCCTTGCGCAAACGGTACGAATGCCCGACCTCATCATCTGCGACTTTTGCCTGTCGGCCGACGCCACCGGAATTATCGAGATTGCAAAAATCCGCAGCGCTTTTCAGGCCAGTATTCCTGCCGTGCTGGTCAGTGGCGATTACCGGAACGAGGTAATGCGGCAAGCGCACGGCAACGGCGTTGAACTGGTACGGAAGCCAGCCGCGCCCATGGTGCTGCGAACCGTTATAAACCGAAAATTGAAAACATCGCCTCGGCGTTGATAATTCAAGGCCATATTGGGTGTCGAAATAGGGCCATCGTATGCGCAGGCGATCCTTCGTGGGGACAAGCGGCTGCGTCGGCATCGAATCCCGCGCCCCGGCGCGTTTGCTATGCTGACCCAATCGCCCCCGGCTTCAACCGTGCAAGGCCGGACCGCACTGCCGTTCGCTCGATCAATGCCGGCGGTCGATCAAGGGACGCTACGGCGGTAAAACAATTGCCGTGTCTTCGACCGGAAAAATCCGGATTGCAATCATGATTTCGGCACCTTCGGCAATTTCCAATTCATCTCTCTTGCGGCAATGACTGCCTCCACGCGATTGGACACTTCCAACGCTTTGAGAATGGCGGTCACGTGATTCTTCACCGTCGGCTCTGCCAGATCGAGGACACGGCAAATCGCCTTGTTGGACATGCCCTCCATGATCAAGGCGAGTACATCGATCTGCCGCGCGGTCAGCCCGACATCCTCCGGCTTGGTGCCCGCCGGCAGGCAAGTCGCCTGTGTCTCGGCCGGCCGGGCCGCCGCTGGCTCATCGCGATTGAGGATCTCGGGTGGAATGTAGACTCCGCCGTCCAGGATCAGCCGCAGCGCATTAAGCATCACCTGGCGCTGGCCCGCTTTTGGAATGAAGCCCATCACGCCGAGGTCGAGCGCCCGCACAACACTCGCTCGGTCGTGCTGCGCCGACATGACCACGACAGGCAGGGCCTTGTAATGCTCGCTCAGTTTCTCAAGCAGGCCAAATCCGTCGCAGTCCGGCAAGTTGAGGTCGAGCACGATCAAATCAAGGTCCGCGTTCGCCTCGATAATGCGCGTTGCTTCGCCGCCGCCGGCCGCCTCCAAGATCGTCAGGTCTTTTTCCAGCTCCTGGAAGACGCCCCGCAAAGCCTCGCAAATCAGCACATGATCATCGACCACCAGTATTTTCACGTCTGCGATCCCCTTCGTGAGCGCCGCAAAGGTACCACATGTCTGCGACCCAAGCACCCTGATCGCCCACCGCGGGCTCTTGCGGCCGTTCTCTGAGTACGAGAGAAGGCCGTACAAGGCGAAGACCGCTTTCATCATGCCGGGGTTGGCATGCATTGCGGATCGCGGCGCGACACGATCACCTTTCCTCCAAGCTCGGGAGAATCGGCCTCGGCAAGACTTAAGTACCAATACCGAGGATTGCGGATACACTGGTCCATTATGCAGGAAACCGCCAATTACAGCCATTTCTCGATGCCCGGGCTGAGCAGCAGATGAAGGGGCCAGTACTTCGGACGGATTTTCGCGCCCCAATGCTGCAGGCAAATTCCCCACGTCGGATGATGGAGACACCGCCATGGCCGCGATGCCATCGGGGCTCCATCGCTGATTTGGTCGGTTGGGCCGCAACGCCGGCCCCGAGGGGACATGCCATGACGCACATTACGGCTCCTACGCCAGTTCAGCTGTCGAAACTGGTGGCACCATATCTTGCGGCCGCCCCTTCGGGGCTTGGCTTGGTGATCGGATACGCGAGCCCCTCTCTCCCGGAAAACGGCGGTCTCTTCTTTGCGGGGCGACCTCGTAACCAGTTTGACGTTGCGATCCCGCTCGACGCCACGACGCCATTTGCAATCGCCGGCATTACCAAGACGTTCACCGCCACACTTTACGCGCTGCTGATCCGCGCCTTCGATCCGGGCCTGAAGATCGGCGACTACGCCGCGCCGGTGGGGCCAATGCCCATCAATCCGGCGCTGGCCGAGATTGCGCTGGACCAACTGGTAAATTACACGTCGGGCTTGCCAGCGGACCATGGTCACAGCAGGATCGCGAAGCCGCCGTATAAGGCATACCCTTATTCTGTGCCCGCAATGCTAAGCTATCTCGCCGCCTCACCGCCGCCGCTATCGTCGCCGGGCGTCTACCCCACCTATTCCGATCTCGCATTCGCGCTCATGTCAGTCCTCATTGCTTCGGAAGGGCGGACCTCCAATCCCAAGATAGGCGCATTCCTGCGCAAGGTTCGTGAGTATGTTTTCGAACCGCTCGGCCTGCAGGCGCAATTCTTCACGGAGATGTCGCTGGCAACTCTGCCGCTTGGTTACACCTGCTGGTACGATACCTCTCTCGCGCCGACCTATGCGGCAACGTCACCGGGCTCGTCCTGGTTTCCGGCCTACTTGGGGGCGGGTGGCGTTGTCGCCACGCCAAACGACATGTTCCAGTGGCTGCTGTTTAATATGGGTATCGTGCGTAGTCGCTTCCTAAGTCCCCTGCTGCCGGTGCTCCATGCGCCATCAACGACAGTGAGATCTCAGTCGTCGCAATTTGGGCTAGGCTGGTTCATTACGGCGGCGCAACGAGACCACGCGGCTTCGATCTGGCAAGATGGCGAACTCAGCGGTTTCAGCAGCTACATGGCTTTTCTCCCCAGCTTGGACCCAGGCTGGGACGCCTCGCAGGCCGGAGTGTTCGTGCTTGTCAATGCCGAGGGTATCACCGACGTGGATGGGGTCGAGTTGGCGTCCGCACTTGCCAACGATACTCTGCTCATCATGCAAGGAGAAACGCCGCTCCCCGACAAGTCATCCTATCCAAGTTCGGCGCGCATCGCCCCGCGCTGCGCAGCGGCATCCCTGGCCAGTCCGATTTGGTCTCGCAGTACCGGCGACGTCGAAGGAGGGCAAGGCATTCTGGCCTCTCGAGGATAAGACCCTTGCGGGATATTTCCCGATCTACGGCCGCGGGAGGAACGACCTCCGTGCGATCTCGACTTCAAGGTTTGGATCGATTCCAAGGCCGCAATCCATCGTAAGGAAATCGGCCGAGCGGCGGAGGGGCTTGCGCCATCCGCCGCGCCAAGGGTCCGTAGCGGTGCGGCGGCATGAGGTCACCGAGCGGCCCAATTTTCGTTTAACAAGTTCTCGCGACTTTCACCGAACTTGTAAATGTCCATCGAATGGTTTGATGGATTTGAAAGGCATCAATTTCCCCGCTTGGCGGCGATATCTGCCGGCAGGGCCACGCCCCGGCCGTCCAGGCAACGCCGAGCCATAGCGTCCTACACCTCTTCGCTCAGATCGCAGATTGCTAAGCGGAACTGCCATCCCTCGAAGCTCATCAGCATGCGCCCCAACTCGTCCCACGATACCTCGTGACCGTCGATAACGAGCAGAGGAACGCGGCCCTCCTCAGACCCATCCCATTCGATGCGACCCCGTACCGTTCGATCGGCAATCTGCGTGCCGCGCTCACTGCTTGCGAGATGTTTAACGGAGAGACTTCGGCGCATCCGCTCGAGCAGGCGGCCGAGAAGCGATAATGGTTCGTCGTCCGGTTTCCCCAGGATCTGGAACCGATATCCTCCCGGCTCGCCGGAGATAAGTTCGAAGGCCTCGAGTGCCACCATAGATCCGAGCAGCCGCATTCGGAAATGGAACGCGTGTCTTTCCCCTGCGCAATCTGTCAACTCAACCGGATCAAGCCGGACATTTTCGAAGTGCTTCAGACCCAGAGCGCGGGCCACTTCGGCATTGAAGCAGCGGGTGCAAAGCTCCCGGTAACCTTGCTCAAGCGAGCCGAAATTCACGACATCATAGACCGGTAACTTAGTACCGCACGCCTGGCAGCAAACCATGCTGCCGCTCTGCTTACCTTCGTATCTCATGTGATCTCCAGCGCCGAGTTGCGGTTATCAGCCCGGCGCACGGCGATGCGCGCGGCACCCGATGGACGCTCCTTTGGGCTGCTGCCATCGCCTTTCCGCTGTAGATCGGCACGTCCATGTAGCGGTCCCGACCTGGACGCCGAAGCGCGGCTTCGCCTTATCCGGGCGCCATATCCGCGCATGGCTTTGGCAGGTACCCGGTGTCTTGCCACCATGATATAGAGCGGGAGAACAAAGCCTCATCGACGCTGGCCGACGACAGACCGCCAGCCCCCATCACCGCCGCAACCGCATCGTTGCGGAACACCGGCCGCCGGCCGGGCGTCAGCAATTCCGGCGCCGTCATACCTCCGGCATCGGGCAGCGGATCCAAAAAAATCGAGGCCAGCGCGCCGATCGCGTTCGCCTCCCCGCGTTGCAGGCGGGCGCGCAGCCGCACGCGCCAGACGTCGTAGGGCAGCCGTTCGAACCGATAGCCGTAACGGTGCAGCCAGCGGGTGATGTCGCGCAGCGTCACGACGTGTCCGCAGACGGGATGGAATACCACGCGATCCGGGATTCCGGCCGCGGCGACCGCGACGATTGCGCGGGCGACCAGATCAACCGGGGTAAGCGGGAGCCCCAGATCGATGTCCGGAACCGCAGAAAGCTCGATGCAGCCTTTGATCGTGGCCGGAATCAGATCGTGCGTCGGCCACACTCCGGTGCGTAAGTCGCCGGAGATCGTTCCGGGCCGGTATACCGTCGCCGCCAGCCCACGGGCGCGGGCCGCTAGCACCAGTTGCTCCGCCACCCATTTGCTGGCCGCATAACCGGTCAGCGGCTCGCCGGTCAGCGGCGCAATCGTGTCTTCGTCGATGGTCCGCCCGTCAAACAGCGCGACCTGGTCGAACACCGAGGTCGTCGAGATATGGTGAAACGTCTTGGCCCGGCCGGAGCAGGCGAACCGCAGCAGGTTGGCCGTTGCCACCACATTGGCGTGCCGCAGATGCCGATATGGCAGGGTGAAGGCGACCTGAGCCGCACAATGGTAGATTTGCCCGACATCGTCAGCCAGGCCGGCGTGCGAGGATTCGTCAAGGCCGAGCCGGTCCAGCTCAAGATCGCCCAAGTGGACGATGAGGCGGTCCTCCCACTCCGGCCTCCATGCGCGATCGGCGATCAGCCGGTCACGGATGCGATTCCGCACCATGAGGGCGGCGTCGCCGCGGGCCAGGCAATGGACCCGCGCCGGTGTTTCTACCAGTAATTGTGCAAGCAGCTGTCCACCAAGAAAGCCGGTTGCACCGGTCAGCAATATATCTCCGGTTACCGGCTTCAACCCTGGGCTTGGCGGACGAACATCATCGGGCAGGATGGCATCGCGCAGCAATGGTTTGCGCCATGCCGCCGTACGCATCGGCCATGCCGCACCGGCGCGGGCCGCATCGATCGCTGCCGCCAGGTCGGCAATCGTACTCGCCTCAGCCAGGATCCGGACCGGGAGCGACACCCCGAATGTTTGTGCGATCCGCACGAACATTTCGGCCGCTGCCAGTGAGTGCCCGTTCAAGTCGAAAAACCGATCCTGGATGCCGATCCCGGGAAGCTCCAGCAGATCGCTCCAGATCAGGAGCAACCGCCGCTCGGTGTCATTGCGCGGGGGCGCCGCATTCTGCCGTTCGGCGTCCAGCGCGTGCGGCGGTGGCAGCGCCTTAACGTCGATTTTCCCGGTCGGCCCAAGCGGCAGGGCGTGAAGGAAGACGATGTGGTGGGGTACCATGTAGGCTGGCAGCCGGGATGCGAGCCAGCCACGCAGCGACTCGGCCCCGATTGGCGCGTCGGAGGCGACCACATAGGCCACGAGACCGGGCCCGCCCGGCAGATCGTCACGCCGCATCGCCACGGCGTCCGATACCCCTGCCATTTCCCGGATATGGCATTCAATTTCCACGAGCTCGATCCGGTGGCCGTGGAGTTTGACCTGGGTGTCGCGCCGGCTCAGGAAGAATATCCGGCCATTGCGGCGGCGCACCAGATCGCCGGTGCGATAGAATCGCCGATATTGACCCGGGGCTGTGGCGACCAGCGGGAACCGCTCCGCGGTCAGCGCGGCGTCGCCGACGTAGCCGTCCGCGAGGCCGATGCCGCTGAGGAACAGCTCTCCGGTCATGCCATCCGGCACCGGAACCAGGCGGTCGTCGAGGATCGCGAGATCCAGATTGGCGAGCGGCTCGCCGATCGGCAGGCTGGGGTCGTCACGGCAGGCATCGAGCAGAGATCGGTTGACAGCTTGGGCCGTCGCCCAGACGGTCGCTTCGGTCGGACCATAGAGGTTCCATAGCGCACCGACCCGCTCCAGAATACGAGCGGCAAGCGCCGGACCCAGCGCTTCCCCGCCGCAAAGCGCGCGCAGATGCGGCGCACCGGTCCAGCCGGACTCGACCAGCATGGTCCATGTCGCCGGTGTCGCTTGCATGACGGTGGCGCCGGTGGCGGCGAGCGCTTGCGCCAAACCATACCCGTCACGCACAGTGTCCCGGCTCGCCAGAGCGACGCGGGCGCCGACGGTCAGCGGCAGGAACAATTCCAGGGCTGCGATATCGAAGGCCGGTGTCGTGACCGCCAGCAAAATATCCGATGCGCCGAAGCCCAATCGGTCCCGCGCGGTGGCGATCAGGTTGGCCAGGGCCGGCTGGCCTACCGCGACCCCCTTCGGCCGGCCGGTCGATCCCGACGTAAAAATCACATAGGCCAGGGGGCCCGGCATCGGTGTCGACGCCGGCACAGCGGCCGGCGGGATGTCGTCGAGGGGAAGCGCTGTGACCGGACCGCCGGCAAGATCGCCGGCTCTTTGGGTCACGACCAATGTCGCCCCCGATGCCAAGAGCTTTTCAAGCCGATGCGCAAGGGGATGTTCCGGATCGAGCGGGACGTAGGCCGCGCCCACCCAGTGCACGGCGAGCAGGGCGGCGACCAAGTCTGGGGTGCGATCCAGGCAAACCGCCACCGGTCGTTCCGGGCAGGCCCCCATCGCGGTCAGCCGCGCCGCGATCGCTCCGACCCGCGCGATGAGCGCCCGGTAGGTCAGCGCAGCTGAACCGGACTCGATCGCGATCGCATCGGGGGTACGGGTCGCCTGTTCCACGATGGCCGCGATCACCGGACGCAGCCCGCCGGCGTGCCCCGGGCTGGCCGGCCCGCCAAACGCGGCGGCCTGCTCAAAGCGCTCGACCAGGGGCAATTCGGCCAGACATGGGGAAGGCAGGGCCGCAGCTGCGTGCAGCAACGGCGCCAGCACCTCCAGGACATCGTCGCCGGTCCACCACGACCGCAAATTTATACCGTTCATCCATTCGACGCCGACCCCGCGAGAATGTGCGGCAACGTCGATGACAGGCACGATCGGGCCGTCCAGCAGCGATACCAAGCCAGCCACGATTCCGCCATCATTCGGCCGGCGCAGGATCAGGCAGGCATCGACTGCGCCATCTTCCTGCGCGGACCCGGTCGGTGCCTCAAGCATCCCGACCAGCGTCGCGAAAGACCGATTGGCAGAAAGATCGATCTTGCGCTGCATCAGGCCCGACCGATTGAGACCGAGGAGTGGGCTGGCATCGCTGAGCATCGCGATCTGAAGGGTCTCGGCCGGCAATTCCGGCGCGTTGCGAAAGCGCCAAAGGGCGACGAGGACCGCCGCCGCCAACACGGTGGCCGGCGCCGTGCCGAGGCGATCGGCGATGCCGCACAGCGCCCGGAAGGCCGATCCCCGGATATCCGTCCTCGTGCAGGCTCGCGCTTCTGGCGCAGCGCCTGCCGGGCCGGCTGCCGCAAACGGTGTCCCGTCCTGCCGCCATGCCGTGCGACACCACTCGACCGCCACCCGGTCGGGTTCGAACGGCCGGATCGCGATGGGCGGCAGGCCAGCCACGCCGGCATCGTTCGCCTGCCACTCCTGCCTGACGCGCTCGGCAATCGCCGTGCCCTGGAAGATGCCCCGGCAGCGCCACGCCGGCGGTGGAATACGTCCCGCGGCGATCAGGTCGCCGACGATCCGGCGGCAGATGGCTTCCGGGCTCGGCAGGCGCGCGTACCAGTCGGGCGCGGCTCGCCCCAGCACGGCCCGCGCCACGGTGTTGTTGACGCGGAAGCCGGTGTAGCGGGGCAGTAGCGGCGCGACGGCCCGGAGCAGCCCCAAAAACGCAAATAGGCCGCTGTCGGGTGCCGCCTCAATGCGATCCAGCCATGCGGCGTAAGAGACCAGCTCGATCCGATAGCCGAGGCGAACCAGGATCTGCCGGAGCGCCGCCATGTGGAGGGGTTCGCGGTTCAAGAGATGGAACGTGCCGCCGATCGCCTCCGCCGTTTGGCCAAGCGCGATGATGGCTTCAGCCACGCAATCGGTCGGCAACAGGTTGACCAGGACGTCGATATCCGGCAGGCAGCCGATCTGGACGGCGGCGGCGATGAGGCGGGGAACGATGAAGCGCCAGGGTGTCGGGCCGGCATCTGTCGCGGCGGTGAGAAAATCCACCCGATAAATCGAAACCGATAAACCCCGCCGCCGTGCCGCGTCGCACAGCAGCTCGGCGACGCATTTGGTCTGGCTGTAAGCATTTTCGAAACGGTCCGCATACGCGCCGGGCCTGGTGCCTTCCAGTGCGATCGAAGACCCTTCCGGCAAACCGCCGGGAAATATGCCGAGCGTCGAGACCATATGCACCGGTTTGAGCCGGTGCATGGCGGCAAAGCGAAGCACCTCGTGGGTGCCGGTGATGTTAACCGGCGATAGTGCTTGATACGGCGCCAGCCAGTTGACCCGAGCGGCGGCGTGGTACACGGCGTTGACCCGTGCCGCGAGCGATGCGAAGGCCGCAGGCTCGAGGCCGAACTGCGGCTGCGTCAGATCGCCTTCCACGATTGCGATCCGCCGGCCGGCCTGCGCCAGGCATGACACAGTCCCGATGGCGGCCATCACCCGCTCCCGCGCCGCGGCGCCCTGGCCCGGGCGAACCAGGCACAGCAATTCCGCTTCGGTGTGGGCAAGCAGATTGGCCAGCAGCCGCCCGCCGAGAAAGCCGGTAGCCCCGGTCAGCAGGATGCAGGACGGCGCCGCCCACGATGCTGCGGCCGCAAGCGGCGGCATGATATCGTCGTCGAGACGGGCATCGCGGAGCATCTCAGCCGCGGTGGCGAGACCGCGGTCATCGGCTGGCCGACCCGTGGACTCCCGCTCGATCAATCGGGCGAGGTCGTCCACAGTGGCTGCGGTGGACACTTCTGCCGGGGATAAAGTGCGGCCGGTCCGGTTCCTCAGCCCGGCAAGCAGCTCCATGAACTGGATGGAATCCAAACCCAGTTCCGCGAGCGGGCGATCGGCCGCCTGCTCGGTCGGCCAGGCGCCGAGGACACGGGCGATTTCGCGGCGGACCAGGTCCTGGGGCGCCAGGTTCTCTCGCGGCGACGAGGCTGGTGCAACCGCCGTGTCTACAAGTAGCGGGGGTTGCGGATACGCGGTGTCGACCCAGTGGCGCTGGGGTTCGAAAGGATAGGTCGGCAGGCTGACGCGGCGGTATCCCCGACTGGCCTCGCGGGCCGCAAGGTCGATTGCGGCGCCGGTGGCGTACAGCGCCGCCGCGGCCTCGGCCAATGCGCGGTCATCCGCCACGCCGGGACGCAGCGAGGCCGCCGCGGCCGGCGCCGGCGCGCCGTCCGGCCAGCAGCCGAGCGCCAGCGGCGCCAGCACCGCACGCGGGCCAAGTTCCAGCAGGGCATCGATCCCAAACCCGGCCAGCGTCGCCACCCCGGCGGCAAACCGCACCGGCTCGCGCGCGTGCCGGCGCCAATAGGCGGCGTCCGGCCATGTCCCCTCCGCAAACGCCGCTCCGGTCAGGTTCGACACCAATGCCAGCTGCACCGGCTGCGGCCTGATCTCCGCCGCCACCGCCTCCAGCGCCGCCAGCACCGGATCCATCAGCGCCGAATGGAACGCGTGGCTGACCCGCAGGCGCTGCCCGTGCACCCCCGCCGCCGCCAGCTGCGCCAGCAGCCCGTCCACCAGCGGAGCCGGGCCGCTCACCACCCGGTGCGTGCCATTCTCCGCCGCCAGGCTTAGCCCGGGCCCCGCGGTCCCGGCGTTGCACCGCGCCAGTGCCGCTGCAACCTCTTCGGCCGGCGCAAACACCGACGCCATCGCCCCGCCGGGCGGCAACGCCGCCATCAGCGCGCCGCGCCGTGCCACCAGCCGCGCCCCCGCCTCCAGCTCCAGCACCCCCGCCGCGTGCGCCGCCGCATATTCCCCCACGCTGTGGCCCAGCACCGCTTCGGCCTCCAGCCCGAGGCTGCACCATAGCGCCCACAGGGCGCATTGCAGCGCATACAATCCCGGCTGAGCATAGGCCGTGTCATCCAGCAGCGCCGCCGGCGCAGTGCCCGCTTCGGCGAACATCACCGCCGCCAGCGGCTGCGCGTGGGTGCCCAGCCGATCCACGGCCGCACAGCAGCGCTCCACCACCGTGCGGAACACCGGCTCCGTCGCATAAAGCCCGCGCGCCATTCCCGCGAACTGGCTGCCCTGTCCGCCGAACAGCACCGCGACTCGCGCCCGCCCGCGCCGATGGCCGGTGTGCAGGCCGGCATGCGCGTCCCCCGCCTGCAGCGCTCCCAGCGCGGCGGCAAGCTCTTCGCGGGTCGCCGCCACCACCGCCGCACGATGCGGGAAATGGCTGCGCCCCGCCGCCGCCGTGGCGCAGATCGCACCGAGCGAGACGTCAGGCGCGGCGGCGAGCCACGCGCGGTAGCGCCCGGCCAGTTCCGTCAGCGCCCCGGCCGATTTGGCGGACACCACCAGCACCTCGGTGCGGGGCACCAAATCGGGAGCGGCGGACGCGGGAGCCGGCGGTTCCACGTAGCCCTCCAGCACCACATGCGCGTTGGTGCCGGTGAACCCGAAGCTGCTCACCCCAGCGATCCGTCGCCCCGCCGGCCAAGGGCGCCGCCGGCGCACCACCGCCACCGCCAGATCCTGCCAGGGAATATGCGGATTGGGGTCGCCAAAGTGCACCTGGGCGGGCAACGCCCCGGCCTGCAGCGCCAGCACCACCTTGATCAGCCCGGCGATCCCGGCCGCAGCCTCCAAGTGGCCGATATTGGCCTTCACCGACCCCAGCAACAGCGGACAATCCGGCCGGCGATCGGCACAAAGCACGCGCGCTGCGGCCTGGACCTCGATCGGATCGCCCAGCGCAGTCCCGGTGCCGTGTGCTTCCAGATACGCCACCTCGGCCGGTTGCACGCCGGCCTGCGCCAGCGCCGCCGCGATCAACCGTTCCTGCGCCGCCGCGTTCGGCACCGTCAGCCCGCCCGAAGCGCCATCCTGGTTCACCGCGCTGCCGCGGATCACCGCGAGGATCCGCGCGCCGTCGCGTTCGGCGTCGGAGAGCCGCCGCAGCACCACGACCCCAACACCCTCGCCGCGCCCATATCCGTCCGCCGCAGCGTCGAACGTCTTGCACCGGCCGTCCGCCGACAGCATCCGCGCACGGCACATCATGACCATCGGTTCGGGTGACAGGATGATGTTCACCCCACCCGCCAGCGCGGCATCGCACTCCCCGGAGCGCAGCGCCTGGCACGCTTGATGCACCGCGACCAGTGAAGAGCTGCACGCCGTATCGACCGCCACGGCTGGCCCTTCCAACCCCAGCGCGTAGCTCAGCCGGCCCGCCGCGGCGCTATGCGCCGTGCCGAGTCCCGCATAGGCGTCGATCGCCTCAGGACCGCGCGCGCGCAGCAAATCCAGGTAATCATTGCCGGTGATGCCGAGGAACACGCCGGTGGCACTTCCGGCGAGGCGCTCGGGAGCCATCCCGGCGTCCTCCAGCGCGGTCCAGGTGGTCTCCAGGAGCAGCCGCTGCTGCGGATCCATCGACGCGGCCTCACGCGGGCTGATCCCGAAAAAGCCGGCGTCGAACCGGTCGATCCGATCCAGAAAGCTGCCGCAACGCGTATAAATCTTGCCGGCGATCTCCGGGTTCGGATCATACCATGCGTCGATGTCGAACCGGTCGCCTGGCACCTCGGTTACGGCATCGCGGCCCTCGGACAGCAGCCGCCAGAACGCCGCGGCATCCGCGGCCCCCGGCATGCGAGCGGCGAGCCCCACCACAGCGACCGGCGCGTCCGGCGACGTCCGGGACACGGCTGGAGCGGGCATCGATGGGGCGGCAAGGCCGAGACGGCATTCGATCAAGCGGGCCAAGGCGTCGATCGTCGGCTGATCGAACAACACGGTCGCCGGCAGCGGCGGATCGAGCTGTAACTCGGCATTCAGCCGCTCGCCAAGCTGCACCGCCTTCAGCGAGTCGAGCCCGAGTTCGGCAAAGCCGGTCCGCTCGCCGGGCGGCTCCGCCAGATCGAGCGCCGCACCGATCCGCTCCGCCAGAAGCCGTCGCAGCAGCGTGCCCCGCTGCGACGGCGGACGCGCCAGCAGCTGCGCAACGGCGGGATTTGGCCGCGCGTCCGTGCTGACCTGGGCCGGCTTCGCGCTCCAGGCCGCCACCACCGGCAACTGGTCGGCAAGGAACATCTGCCGCGTCTTCAGCCGCTGCAACTTCCCGCTCGTGGTGCGCGGCAACCCTGCCGGCCGCACCAGCACGATCGCATGCGGATCGACGTCGTGCGCCGCCACCACGGCCTGTCGGATCGCCGGAAACAGCGATGCGGCATCGAGGTTTCGCACCGCGTTGCGCGCCAAGCTGTGGACGATGACGAGCGCCTCCGTCCCGTCGATCTCCACCCCGCAGGCAATTGTCGCGTCGAACCCCAGTTCCGGTGCCGCAGTGGCCACTGTCGCTTCGATATCTTGGGCGTAGTGGTTCCTGCCGCGGATGATGATCGTTTCCTTGAGCCGTCCCGTCACATAGAGTTCGCCGTCAACGAGAGCGCCGAGGTCACCGGTCCGCAGGAACGGACCAGCCGGAGGGAGCCACGCCGCGAAGGCCTCGGCCGTCTCCGCCGGCCGGTTCCAGTAGCCACGAGATACCGTCGGCCCCGCCACCCAGACTTCTCCCACCGCCCCGGGTGGAAGCTCGCGACCGGATTCGTGGTTGACGATGCGGACGTCGTGACCATCCAGCGGTGCGCCATTGGAAACGGCGGTGGTGCGCGAGCCGGCCACCCCCGCGGCATCAGGCACCACCAAGCTCAGCACCTGCGGCGCCGCGCCGATGGGCCTGGTGGCCACCTGCAGCGTTGTTTCGGCCAGGCCGTAGCCCGGGCAAAAGGCATTGCGGGAGAAGCCGTGCGGGGCAAAGCGCTGCGCAAACCGCTCGATGGTGGAAGCGCGGGGCGGTTCGCCGCCTGAGACTGCGCAGCGCCAAGAGGCCAGGTCGAGCCGCACAGCAGGATCGATATTGCAACATAATTCGTAGGCGAAATTCGGGGCCGCGCTGACGGTGCCGCGAAACTCCGAGATCGCGCGCAGCCAGCGCAGCGGCTCCTGCAGGAAAGCCGCGGGGGTCATCGCCACCGTCAGCTGGCCGAAGAAGATTGGCTGGAGAATGCCGCTGATCAGGCCGAGATCATGATAGGGCGGCAACCACGTGACATGCACGTCGGAACAGGTAAAACCGCAGCGCGCCGCGGTGGCAGCGAAGTTCGCCATCAGGTTGCTGTGGTCGATCATCACGCCTTTGGGCGTGCCGGTGGTGCCGGACGTATATTGCAGCAGCGCCAGGTCTTCGGGGCGCACCAGCGGATCGCGCCAGAGCGCTGCTGCATCTGCAGCGAGCGCGCATCACCTTAAACCCGGCCACTCGCTCCGGTGAGGTTTCTTTATTGTAGATACAATATCAGCACTCGACATTGTAGAAAACCTACGGCGGTGACGTATAAACGATCTTTCCGTCTTCGGGAGCGGAATCACCTAAAGCCGTATCGGATATGATGCGGCCGTCCACCATATTGACGACGCGATCGGCGAATTCGACAATACGACGGTCGTGCGTGACCACCATGATGGTGGCGTCGTGGTCGGTTGCCAATTCCTTCAGCAGCGTTACCACAATCTTGCTGGCATCCTTATCCAGCGCCGCGGTCGGCTCGTCGGCAAGAACCAGTTGCGGACGATTGACCAGCGCACGCGCCACCGCCACGCGCTGGCGCTGGCCGCCCGACAATGCCTTCGGCTTGTAGTCGATCCGATGCCCAAGCCCAAGGCGTTCCAGAATCGCAACACCGCGCTCACGCATTTCGGAAAACGGCAGGTCGCCAAGTTGCATCGCCATTTTTACGTTTTCATAGGCTGACAGGGACTCGAACAGATTGTGCATCTGAAAGATAAAGCCGATCTTGCGCCGCACGTCGACAAGCTCGCGCATCGAGGCGCCGGTGAGGTTGCGCCCGAGAGTCTCCACCGTACCATCCTGGACCGAACGCAAGGCGCCGATCAGCGTAAGCAGCGTGGTTTTGCCGGAGCCGGACGGCCCGGTCACGACGACGAGTTCGCCGGGACCGATATCCAGATGGTTATCGAACAGGACTTGGTTGCGCGAATCGCCTTCACCGAAATGATGATTGAGTCCGGATACGCGAACCCGCGATTTCGGAATGGCGGGTGGCTTTGCAGCCATCAGAAAACCTCTGCCGGATCGGCGAGGAGCACGCGCCGCACCGCAAAAAGCGCCGCAATGATGCACATCATGAGCATCAGCGACAGGCTGATGATAATGATTCGCGGCGTCAGCTGCATCGGCAGCAGTGCGATGTCGGCGATGATATCGAACAGCACCACGCTCATCATTATCGCCAGGACATATCCGATGCCGCCGTAGATCAGCGCCTGCTGCAGCACGACTTTCACCAGATAGCCGTTGCCATAACCCATGGCCTTGAGCGTAGCGTATTGCGGCAGCTGATCGAAGATATGGCTGAACAG
The DNA here is from genome assembly GCA_963802745.1 of uncultured Alphaproteobacteria bacterium. Lineage (GTDB taxonomy): Bacteria > Pseudomonadota > Alphaproteobacteria > Rhizobiales > Xanthobacteraceae > JAJPKK01. Next base: position 42,014 of record CAWDKL010000011.1, read on the forward strand.
GATCTGGTAGACGATCATCATGCCGACCGCAAAGCCGATTAGAACGCCGACGGTAAAGATAGGTCCGACGGGAGAAAACTGCGCCTGATACGCTTCCTCTTTATCGATAAAATTCTGCCGCGTGAGGACGGACACATTCTTTGATAAGGTATACCGCAATTGCCGTTGGACCGACGCCACGTCATGTCCCGGCAGTACCTTGACCAGCCCAAACTCGACACTGGGACGCTCCGACAGCATGCCGTCCGAAACCGTCTGCGTCGGTGGGGCGGGGAATACTTTCTCGAAGTTGCGATCGCTGATAATGATGGTGCCGTCGGTATGGAAATCCGGCCCCAACGCAAAGCGGCCAATGATCTTAAATCGCTTGCCCGACAACTCGCTCTCCAGCCCGACGCGGGCTTCGCCGAAGAAGCGCCTTGAACGCGCGTCCATCATCACCGTGTCCGGTTGGCGCAGCTCGGCAAGCTTTGCGTTCACCTCAGGGATCAGAAAGACCGGCTGATCCGGATCGAAGCCGAAAACCTGAATCAAGTACCGCTGACCGGTTTTCGGATTTTGCCAGGTCGAAGCCGTCCATTCGGCATAAAGCGGCCGCACCGATGCAATGCCGGGAACCGCTTTGGCCTCATATAATTGCCGGCGCGAGAATGGCATCTTCCTGCTCAGCTGATATTTCGTCGCGCTGATGATGACGATATCGGCATCGAAGGTGCGAATGACATCAAGCGTGCTGTTGTTGAAGGCCGATTGGAAGCCGAGCTGAACCAGCATCAGGAATATCGCAAAGGCAATGCCGCTTACGGACGGCAGTAGCTGAGATCGCTCCGCAAACAGATTGCGACGGGCCAGCGGTACCGCCGCAATTCGCAGGCCGAGGAGATCGAAACCGGCCATGGCGGGGCTAAAAGAGATCGACCGGATCGGCGCGCCGCAGCCTGCGCGAGGCGTAAAGTGCGGAGGCGCAGCAGATGATGAAGTTGAGGCTGAACACCAGCATCAGCCGGTATTCGGTCATGTAGATCGGCAGCCTGGTGGCCTCGCGAATGACCTGGTAGATGCCGACCGCGGCGGCGCAGGCCGGAACGAAGGCGATGCCGGCAAGCAGGAGCCCGATCCAGACGACGATGCCCGCCAGGAAGCCGTCGCTGTAGCCCATCGCCTTCAGCGTGGCGTATTGCGATAGCTGGCGCGACACCTGCATCACCAGCGTCTGGTAAAGAATGACGATTCCGACAATGACGGCAACCGCGACGCCGAAGCCGAAAACGATTCCCGTGGAGGTTTTGACCAACCAGTAGGACCGTTCACCATCTTCGAACGCGACACGCGACAGAATGCGCGTGTCATTAGGCATCATGGTGCGCAATTCGGCGGCAACCTTGTCGGGATCGGCGCCCGGCTTGAGCCGGACGAGTCCCAGGCTGACGGCCGACAGCGGCTGGTTGGGAACCAGCCGCAAAAAATTCTGGTCGCTCGCCATCACGACGCCGAGGCCAAGAAAACCAATTCCCAGCGTGTAGGTCCCCCCGATGGTGACGGTACGGTCACCGAGTTCGGTGACACGATCAGCCTGGATGTCACCGAACAGCGGGTGGGTGCGGTTGTCGACCAAGATGGTATCGGGACGACGCAGAATATCGATCTGTCGGGCGAGATCCGATGCGTTGAATACCGGGTCTTCAAGGCGGAAGCCGATCACGAAGATGTCGTGGCGATCGTCGCCCTGCTCGTTGCTCCATTGCACGAACGCCTGGTAGACCGGAGACGCCGAAGCGACATCGGGATGGGCGAGCGCCTGATAAAGACGCCGACGCGGGAAGCTGTTGGATTGCCCCTGAAACACATAGGCGCTCGATGTCAGCATGATGTCGAAATTCATATGGTCATATATGACCAGGGCGCCCGACGGCACCGACGCGAAAAAACCGAGCTGAAGAAACACCATCAGAACCGAAATGAATATACCGCCGGCCGCAAGGCCGCTGGTGCCCGATTCGTGGGTCAAGATGCGCCAGGCTATCCGAATCATCGCATCGTGCTGACACGCGACACCTTCGCGCCGACGGCTTCGTCGACATGGATGATGACGTTGACAGTGTGGTTGGTCAGGTACTGCGTGCGCTCGGCATCGTCGAGTTCGATGCGGACCTCGACGACCCGCGCATCGGACTTCGCCGCCGGATCGACATTGAGCACGTCGTTCTTGAAGATCATCTGGCCGATCTCGACCACATGCCCGGTGACCGGCGTGGTCAATGTGCGGCTGGTCACCTGTGCGGTCTGGCCGATCTCGATGCGGCCCGTATCGGTCTCGTAAACTTCGGCGACCGCTCGCATCTTTTCCGTGTTGCCCATGGTGAGGATAGGGGATGGTCCGACCAATTCGCCCGCGTGGGCCATAATGTTGAGGATGCGGCCGTCGATCGGCGCATAAACGGTCGCACGGTTGGCGCGGACGTCCGCCAGCGCGACCTGCTTGGCGAGCGACTCGATGGCAAAGTCGGCCTTGGCGCGCTCCAGCGAGGCCTTCGCAAGTCTGAGCTGCGCCTCGGCATCGGCGACGTCGGCCTCGAACTGATGTTCCAATTCCGCTAGGTGAGCTTTGGCCGATGCGAGATTGCCTTCCCCTTGCAGCACCAGGGCCTGTTGGTCGTTGTAGATCCGGCGGGTGGTGGCGTTCTTGGCGAGCAAATCGGTTTGCGTCTCCAGAACGGCGCGGTTGTTTTTTAGCATCGCCTCCATGCCTTTGATGGTGGCTACCTGCGCCTCGATCTTCAACGGCGAAACCTGATTGATCGTCTTGAGTTTGATATCGGCACTCTCGATCTTGATCCGATCGAGCTCCATTTCCGTCTTCAGCTTTAATCGGGCCTCGCTAAGCTGCGCGGCGAGTTGCTCGCGTTGCGCGACCTGCTCGGTGTAGCTTTGCAGATAGCCGAGAACCTGCCCTTTCTTGACCAGCTCACCCCGGTGCACCAGCAGAACTTCGAGCCGGTCGGTGATGCCGGAGCCGATATTGATGATTTCACTTTGCGGCTCGATCCGGCCGAGCGCAGCAACCGTTTTCGGTAATTGGACGCCGTCCGCTGCGGCCGCCGCTATTGCGGAAACCGTGTTCGTTCGCCACCACCCGACTGTGCCAGCCAAAAGGCCAAGGGCTAATGCGGCCGAAGCAAAAACGGTGCCGCGCCAACCGCGCGCCGTCTCCATCACCGCCGATCGAACGGCTGCGCGGGCCGATATCGCGGTCTCGCCCTTTGGATCGATGCGGCGCTCGGTCATGTGGATCAACATGGGCCTCAGTGTCATGTGCAAATTTTCACTTTACCGCCAGCAGTTTGCGGTATTTGTTAACTTTCCAGTATCATGCAACCCCACAGTTTGTTCGCGGAAGCTACACGGAATTGCCTCTACCAAAAAATTGCTTTGTGTTTACCAAAAAATTGCCACGTAAGTTAAAAAAAATTAAGGCATTGCCCAAAATTGGGCAGTACCTGACGCTGCATAATGCTGCAATGCATTCCGGTCGTTCGTAACCGTGCGCAAATTTGCTGGAGACAACCTCCAAGATGATCTCCAACCAAAGGTTGATACTGCCGTCCTTCGAGCAGCCCAAACCGCAGCGTCAGGCGCACGCAGCGGGCATGCATTCGGAATTTAAACTATGTAGGTCACTGCCCGGAATTGGGCGATGCGCGGCGGTTCATCATGCTGCAATAAATCGCGGTTTTGCGTATTCGCTGGCAAACCGATGGAGGTAACCTCCAAAATGATTTCCAACCATAAGTTGTTGCCGCCGTCATTTGAGCAGGCCAAAACGCGGCGTCAGCAGGCGCGTGCGGTAGGTTTGCATCCGGATCATTGGTACGCAGTTGAATACCAATCCAGCTTGCCGGTACGCGGCATCGTCGAGACCAAATTCTGGGGCCGTTCGATCGCCCTGTTTCGGGGCGAAGACGGTCAGGTGCGGGCCATCGAAAATCGATGCCTGCACCGTCAGGTCAAGCTTTCGCTCGGCGAGGTTCATGATTGCCATCTGGTTTGCCCGTATCACGGCTGGGCCTATGACGGAACCGGCAAGGTGGTCGGTGTCCCGCACGAACTATTCGGGCGAAAGCTTCCGCAGGCGAGGCTCAAATCGTTCCCGGTTCGCATCCGTTATGGCTTGATCTGGATTTTTCCCGGCGATCCCGATCGCGCCGAAAGCACGAAAATGCCGGAAATTCCGGAGCTTGAGGGTCCGCAAGCGTGGGCCTGCGTTCCGCTGGATTTCACCTGGCAGGCCCACCACTCGATGATCATCGAGAATGTCAGCGATTTTACCCATGCCCATTTGCACCGTGACTACCGGCCTTTCAGTGACGCCAAGCTGACGTTTTGCGAACCTGACGAACGCCGCGTGCGGCTCGGATATGACGTGCTGGTCGGGGACGGCCGGTTCTCCAAGCACTTCGTCGACCGCAGTAAGGTCAAGGTCAACAAGATGGAATTGTGTTTCGAGTACCCCTATCAGTGGTCCAATACTGGCGACCGCATCAAACATTGGTGTTTGTTCCTGCCGCTCGATGAGCGCACCACACGGGTTTTCTTCTTGTTTTATTTCGATGCGTTACGCATTCCCGGTACGAGCATCCCGATCCCCCGTTGGTTGATGAAGCCGGTTCTCGCCATCGCCAACAAAGTAATGATTCGTCCGCTGTTGCAGCAAGATGGCACCATGGTCGAAGCGGAGCAACTGGCTTACGAAGCCAATGCCGGCGGTTCCGCGATCGAGCTCAACCCCGCTGTCATCGAGTTTCAAAAATTGATGATCAGCGCCTGGGAGCGTTACCTTGACGGTCATCGAGCGCAGCCATTGGCTCGTGAGGCGCGTCTTGCTTAGCCACCGGGTGGACGGGCCGGCCGGCCATGAAGCGGATTGGGCGGCCGCAGCGCTTTCGCGGCTGCAGAACGCGCACGGGGCCTGGGAAGGCGAAGTTATTTGGTGTCCGGTCATCACCGCGCAGGTGGTGATCCTGCACGCCATCGCCGGGCGGCGTCCGACCATTGAGCGGCGGCGGCGGCTGCTCCGGCAGTTCGCCGTAACCAGCCGCCCGGACGGCGGCTGGGGGTTGCACCCGGAATCCGCCTCCTACCGTTTCGTGACCACATTGGTTTATGTTGCCATAAGGTTGTTGGGCGAGCCGGCGAACAACTTTATGCTCGTGAAGGCCCGCGCGTTCTTGGATCGCGAACCGGGCGGTATTTTTAGTTTGCCGCAATGGGGCAAGGTCTGGTTATCCTTCATCGGATTGTTCGACCCGCGCGGCCTCAATCCGTGTCCGCCGGAACTGTTTCTGCTGCCGTCATGGCTGCCGTTCTCGCCGCTGCGATTCTACTGTCACACCCGGTATATCTATCTGGGAATGGCTTTTCTGATCGGATCGGGCTTTCGCGCCGATCTGGGCCCGATCGCAGCCGCGTTGCGCGGGGAACTCTACGGCGCCCAGGCGCCTGAGGAAGCGTTTCGACATCGGCATGATCTTGCGGCAAGCGACGCCTATGTGCGTCCCGGTGCCGGCCTGCGGCTGCTCTACGATGCCGTCAACGCCTTCGGGCGCGTCGGTCGGTGGCTTCCGGGAGCCGCTTGGCTGCGGCGTCGCGCGCTCGATGCTTGCAAGACCCGCATCGTTTTCGAACAGCGCGCCACGCACTTTCAGGGCCTGTCGCCGGTGAGCGGCGTGCTCAATACGCTGGCGCTTTACTCAATCGATCCCGACGGCGCGGACACACAATGCAGCTTTGATGGTCTGGAGAGCTGGCGTTGGGACGACGACATTGACGGTACGCGCTATGCCGGCGCGCGCTCGACGACGTGGGACACCAGCTTCGCAATACAAGCGCTGGTCGCCGGCGGCCCGGTGGCAGCGTTAAAGCATGCCGATGCACTTCGGTTCGGCTATCGCAAGCTGGCCGACATGCAGGCGACCTCCGAACTCCCCGGCGGGGCTGCGCAGGGCCGCGATCCGATTCTGGGAGGCTGGTGCTTTAGCGACGGCGTGCATCGCTGGCCGGTCAGCGATTGCGCCGCCGAGGCGATTATCGCGTTACTCGATTGCCACGACGTGCCGGGTTTGATTGCGCGCGAGGATCGGCTTCCGGAAGCGCGCCTCGTGGCGGCCGCCGACTTCATTCTCAGCCGGCAAAATCGCGATGGCGGCTTCGGCACGTATGAGCGTCGGCGCGGCCAGCGCTGGCTCGAGACGCTCAATCCGTCGGAGATGTTCGGCCAATGCATGACGGAATTGTCCTACCTCGAATGCACAGGCTCATCGGTGCGCGCACTGGTTCGCCTCCAGCGCACCATCGATTGCGGGCGTATCGGCCCAATTCAGTCCGCCATCGACCGCGGCATATCGGTAATCCTCGATCGTCAGCGGCCTGACGGGAGCTGGCCGGGTTTCTGGGGTATCAACTTCATCTACGGCACTTATTTTGCCGTCGTCAGTTTGCGCGAAGCCGGCGTCGCCCCGGATCATACGGCGTTCGCAAAGGCCGCACGCTGGCTCAAAAGCATTCAGCATGGCGACGGCGGCTGGGGCGAGCATTTTTCAGGTTGTCTCGACAACACCTATGTCAACAATCCGGCGAGCCTGATCATCAGCACCGCATGGGCCTGCCTCGCGCTGATGCATGCGGACATGGCGATGTCAACGGCGCTCGATCGCGGTATCGCCTATCTGATGCACCGCCAGGCCACGGGCGGCGGCTGGCCGCGCGAGGGCGTGAACGGCGTTTTCTTCGGCACCGCCATGCTCGAATATACACTGTATAACAGCTACTTCCCAGCGATGGCTCTAGCGCTTTTCGACAGGCATCGTGATGGCGCGCGCTGATTATAATGTGGTCATTGCCGGCGGCGGAATTGCCGGTGCTGCAGCAGCGGCGGCGTTCAAGGAATTCGGCTGGTCCGTTCTCGTCGTCGAGCCGGGCCAGCATGCCGACCGGCGGCTTGGGGGCGAGTTGATCCATCCCGCCGGTGTTTGCGCTCTCAAAGAACTGGGACTGTTCGAAGCGAAGGCGTTTCGCGACGCGATCCCGATCGCGGGCTTCGTGGCGTTCCCGGGTTGCGGCGAAAACGACATCAAGCTGCCATATGCGGAGAATTGGGGGCAGCGGCATGCGATCGCGTTGGACCATGCGCAGCTCCGCGCAGCGCTTCAGAATGCAGCGGAAGCCCTGCCGCACGTGACCATGCTCAAAGGTGGGCGCGTGGTGGGTGTCGAGGACAGCCACTCTCAGGTCCGCGTCGCGGTCCAACAGGGTACGCGCGTCCGGACCGTGACCTGCGAACTGGTGGTCGCGGCCGATGGTGCGTCGAGTTCGGTCCGCACGCTGGCCGGCATCGCGCACCAGCGACGACCGATGTCAACGATTACGGGCTATCTGATCGGCGACCGCAATTTGCCGGCTCCCGGCTTTGGGCACGTCTTCATCGGGGCGGCGGCGCCGTTGCTTGTCTATGAAATCGGCGGGTCGCGGGCGCGCGTTCTATTCGATCAGCCGGTCGGGCAGTCCGCCGTTGCGCCAGGCCGGCATCGCGGTGACGTCGTGGCGGCTGTGTGTCCGCTCAGCCTGCGTGCCGAGATCGAAGCCGCTGTGGCGACGCAGCGCGGCATGCAATTCGTAAGCGCCGATATTGTGGTCGAACGCTCGACGCGCAATCGCGTGGTGCTGATGGGAGATGCGGGCGGCAGCTGTCATCCGCTGACGGCAACCGGCATGACGATCGGCTTGCGCGACGCGTTGCGCCTGCGTGACGCGCTCCGGTCCACCGACGGCAACATCGTGGTTGCCCTCGCGCTCTACAGCAGGCGACGGCGCGCACCGCAGCGTTCGCGGGTGCTGGTGGCGTCCGCGCTGTACAACGCCTGCAGTGCGACCAAGCCCGAACAGTTGCTCATTCGCGCCGGTCTCATCCGGTATTGGCAACGCAACGCGCGCGGCCGGCAAGCCACCATGGCAATTCTCGCCATGAGCGATCCCCGGCTGCGGTCGGTGCTTCGCGAGATGTTGATCGTGATTCGGCACGGCGTTGCCGCGAAATGGCGTGGCTGGTCGATTGCGGGCGTCGCTCCAGGCCTGCGGTTGATGGCGGGCCTCACCAGTGTCGTGGTACGCCAAGTCGGTTTTGCCCTGAGGGCGAGGTAAGCCATGATTCTCGTCACCGGTGCAGGCGGACATCTCGGGGCCAATATGGTCCGACGCCTGCTGGCGGACGGCCTGCCTGTGCGTGCCATGCTGCACACGGCGCGGGATCGCCCCAGCGTCGAGGGACTTCCGGTCGAAAGCGTCGTCGGGGATTTGCGCGACGCCGCCTTCGCGGCGGCAAGCGCGCGCGGGTGCCGGCAGATCTATCATTGCGCCGCAAAGGTCTCGACCACCTACCGCAATAAGGACGACATCTTCGCTGCCAATGTGCTCGGAACCCGTAACATCCTGAACGCCGCGCGCTCCGCCGCCGTCGAGAAGGTCGTGGTGACGGGTTCCTTCAGCGCGGTGGGAATCCGGTCGGACCGTCCCAGCAACGAAGACGACCCTTTCAATCCGTTGGAACCGCATTTGCCGTACGGCTTTACGAAGGCTGCCGTCGAGCACGAATGTCTCAAGGCATTTGCCGAAGGCCTGCCGGTCGTCGTTGCGGTGTCGACCGCGATCCTTGGCCCTTATGATTTCAAGCCGTCACGCATGGGGCAGGTCCTGATCCGCTTCGCCTCCGGGCGCCTGCGTGCCTATGTGCCGGGCGGATTTCCGTTCGTGGCGGCGGCCGATATCGTCGAAGGGCACATCCTCGCCATGCAGAAGGGCCGACCGGGGCAGCGGTACATTTTTGCAACGTCGTTCATGACGTTCGACCAACTGCTGCAGATTTTCGCGTCGGTCGCCGGGCAGCGGCCGCCGCCCGTTCGCATTCCGCCCGGACTCATGGTGGTCGCGGCAGGCATCGCGGGCAAGCTGCTGCCCTATGTGCGGCCCGACAGCGAGCAGCTTTTAACGCCGGCCGCGATCCGGATTCTCCGGATGGGCCGGCAGGCGGATATCGGCAAGGCGCAGCGCGAATTGGGCTTTCGTCCGACCAATATCGAATCCGCCATCCAGGCGGCTTACAACTGGTTCGTGGCGCGGGGCGTCATCCAAGCTCCGTCGGAGCCGGCCGCGGCCCGTTCGATGGAAGTGTGGCGATGACGGTGCCGACTCTGCCGGGCGGCTGGCCTTATATCGGTCATGCGCTGGCATTCAACCGCAATCCCGTCGAATTCCTGCGGCGTGCGCAGGCGCGATACGGGGATATGTTCCGGTTTCGGCTGCTGGGCCGTACGGTTTACGCGCTGTTGTCAAGCCGGGGCAATGAGGCGGTATTTCGCGCCGCCGACGATATGCTGGATTTTCGCGACGCCTACCGGTTCACGATCCCGATCTTCGGCAAAGGGGTGGCCTATGATGTCGCTCCCGAACTGATGGATCAGCAGCTGCGGCTCATTCATCCGGGCCTGCGCGACGAAGCGATGCAATCCTACGCCGCCATCATGGCCGAGGAAGTGCATCGCTTCGCGGCGCGCCTTGGCGAGACGGGCGAGATCGACCTGCCGACGGCATTCAACGAACTGACCATCTTCATCGCCGGCCGCTGCCTTCTGGGGGACGAATTCCGCCGTGGATTGTCGGACGAATTCGCCGCGCTTTATCGCGACCTGGAAGGCGGCATCAATCTGATCGCCTTCGTCGCGCCCTACGCGCCGACGCCCAAGAACCGCCGTCGCGACCGCGCCCGTCGCGAGGTGGCGGCCACGGTTTCGGCGATGCTGGCCAGCCGCCGGCGCAATCAAACCACGTGCGATGATTTCCTGTCGGTCCTGATGGCGGCCCGGTATGCCGACGGCACCGCGCTCACCGACGATGCGATCGCGGGACTGCTGCTCACGCTGCTGTTCGCCGGGCAGCACACCAGTGCCGTGATGGCGACCTGGCTGGGCGTCTTGCTGATGCAATACCCCGCGTACCGGGAAGCCTTGCGGCGCGAGGCCGCCGACATTCTCGGCGATTCGGTGCAGGTGGGCAGGCTCAAACGGTTGCGCCAGATGGAGTATTGCTTGAAGGAGGCGGAGCGCCTTTATCCGCCGCTGGTCATGTTGATGCGCAAGACGCTGCGGCCGTTCGCGGTCGATGGTGTCGTCATTCCCGCCGGCGATCTCGTCATGGTATCGCCTGCGGTATCGCATCGCCAAGCACGGGTGTTTCGCAATCCCGATATGTTCGATCCCGAGCGGTTCGCGCCGCCGCGCGAGGAGGACCGGGCGACACCCTATTCGCTGATCGGCTTCGGCGGCGGCAAGCATCGCTGCATCGGGATGGCGTTTGCACATCAGCAGATCAAGGTCATCTGGGGAATTCTGTTGCAGCGGTTCGAGTTCGAACTGCTTGATGGCGATGTTGATCCAGACTACGATACCTTCGTCGTCGGCCCGCGGCATCCCTGCCGTGTGCGCTATCGCCGCCGGCTGCCGGCGGCATTGGCGGAGGTCGGCTGATGTCAACGAAATCGTCGATCAAACCGCCGATCAATTGGGTCGTCGTCGGGCTGGTGGTGTTCTTCATCATCTTCAACGCAACGATCGACCGCTATTGGGTTGCGCACGCCCACGAACTGCCCGCGCTGGCCGGGACCGATCTGTTCGCACGCATCTTCGAGATTTACGCCGCCGCCGACCATGCGTATTTCGATCGGGTCACCCAGGAGGAACTGGCGCTTGAAATCTTCAACAGCACGATCACGCAGGTATTCAACATCTGGCTGTTGATCGCCCTGCTGCGCCGTTGGCCGCTGCGGGTGCCTTTGCAAATGGCGGTCGGCAGCTGGGTATCCTACTCGGTCATCTTGAATTGGACGAGCGCAGCGCTCACCGGCTTTCCCGGCATGGACGACAAGACGCCGGGAAATTTCTTCACGTTTTTCACGGCCAATCTGCCTTGGCTCGCCGGGCACCTCTACGTCGCTTACGACGCCATCCGGCAAGCCATGGCGGCCCTACGGACACAACCGCCGCCACGGATGGCCGTTGCCGCCGATCCGCCGCCGGATTTCCATACTGCACAAAATTTGCGGCAGAAGGCCCGTGCGGCCGGTCTCGATCCGAACCACTGGTACGCCTTTGCTCGCGCCAAGGATATCAAGCGCGGCAAGGTCGTTGCCTCGACGTTTCAGGGCGAACCGATCGCGATTTACCGTGGCACCGACGGTACGGTGCGGGCCATGTCGGATCGTTGTCTCCACCGCGGCATTCCGTTGTCGCTCGGTGAGGTCAAGGGTTGTGGACTGGTGTGCGCCTATCATGGCTGGAGCTACGACGAGGCGGGGCGTCTCACCGGTGTTGCGCACGAGCTGTTCGGACGGGCGCTTCCCGATGCGCGCGTGAAGACCTATCCGGCCTGCGAACGCTACGGCCTGGTCTGGATTTTTCCGGGCGATAGCACGCTTGCCGCAAGCGTAGGCCTGCCGGAGATCCCCGAGCTGGAGGGGCCGCAAGCCTGGGCCTTCACGGCGGTCGAATATACGTGGGACGCCCACCACTCGATGATCATCGACAATCTCAGCGATCTCACGCACGCCTATCTGCACCGGAGATACCGGCCATTCCAGGATCCGGTGTTGACGAAGAACGAGCTACGCGAGGACTCGGTTTATTGCACTTATCGCATGTCGCTCCTCGAAGGACCGATCATGCGCTGGCTATTCGATCGCCATGACCGCGCCGAGATGAAACTGATGGAACTGTGTCAGCAATATCCTTACCAGTGGGGCAACACCGGCGGTCGCGTTAAGCATTGGGTGTTCCTCACCCCGCTCACAGACCGCAAGACGCGCGTCTACTTCATCTTCTATTTCAACCGCGTGAAGGTTCCGTTCACGCCATTCCATTTCCCGCAAAAACTGATGGGCTTGGTCTTGGCCATATTCAATCCGATTTACATCAAACCGGTGACGGCACAGGATGGCGACGCCGTAGCCTGGGAACAGGAGGGCTACGAGCACGCGGCCCGGCGGGCGGTCATCGAGTTCAATCCCGCGGTCGCGCAATTCCAGCAACTGATCGTCGGCAAATGGCAGAGTTATCTTGAGCGTGCCGCGCGTGACGCCGGCACGCGCAATCAAGGTGCCGCGCCATGACCCGTTCTGACAAGATTACGCTCGGGTTCATCGTTTTCTTCAGCTTGGTTGCGGTCACGCTCGAGGCCTATTGGCTCCTCCATGTCCATGACATGGTCCAACAGGATCATCCATTCGCGCGCGGCTTCGCGTTCTACGGTCGCGGCGACCGCGGCTATTTCGATGAGATCAGCGGCTTCGAGTTCGCGCTCGAAGCGATCAACGTGTTCGTCACGGTGCCGGCCTATATCGTGCTGTCCTACGCAATCATCAACCGGCTGCCGTGGCGCTGGCCGTTGCAACTCTGCGTCTGCGCTTTCGTGACCTACTCGGTGATCCTGTATTTTATCGCCAAGCATGCCACCGGCTACGCGCAAATGTCGGAGCACGACGTCACGTCGTTTCTGATCTTTTATCTGCCGAACCTGCCCTGGTTGATCGGCAACGCCTTCATGGCGATCGATGCGGCGCGCGCGATCGCTGCTGCGGTGCGCCGGCGCGAGCAGCCGGCATGACGCCGTTTGCGCCCATCAGCGTTGCATCCGTAGCGCTCGCCGTGCTGGGGGTCGCCGGATTCGTCGTCGCGTTGTTTGCCGCATCGTGGCTGGTGCCGGGCCCCGAACAGTCCATCGTTACGCGCAACGGCGAACGCATCCGGTATCGCTTCAACGGATTGGCGCTGTTTGCGATCATGATGGTTTTGGCCGGACTCGTGCAGGCGTTCGGCCCCGGACTCGCGGGGCTTGCGCGACACATTTGGTCGCTGTTCATCGCCGCCAACCTGTTGGCATGGCCGGCGGCGATCGCGCTGGCGTTGCGTGCGCCGGCCCCCGGATTTGCCGCGTTCTTCTACGGCGCGGAGAGCAATCCTCAGCTGTTCGGCATCGACCTAAAAATGTTCTCCTACCGGCCGTCGCTGATCGGGCTGGCGCTGATCAATGTTGCGTTCGCCGCACTGCAATGGGATGCGACCGGTGCGCTCAGCCTCGCCATGATCGGCTATCAGGCTTTCACCTTGCTCTATGTATTGAACTATTTTCATTTCGAGCACGGCATGCTGTTTACCTGGGATATTCTCGAAGAGAAATTCGGCTGGATGCTGGTTTGGGGCGATTACGTGCTGGTTCCTTTTTTCTACGCGATGCCCGCAGCCTTCGTCCTGCTTCGTCCCGACGACATCTCGCCGTTGGCGTTTTTTATCCTTACAGTATTATATGGTTTCGGCTTCTGGGTATTCCGCGGTGCCAACGGGCAGAAACATCGGTTCAAGCAAAACCCTGCAGCGCCGGTCTGGGGGCGATCGCCGCAAGTGGTCGGCGGACGGCTCCTGGCGTCCGGATTCTGGGGCATCGGGCGCAAGCTCAACTATACAGGCGAGTTTTTGATGTATCTCAGCTGGACGGCGATGGCCGGCTTCCAGTCTGCGGTGCCCTATCTGGTCCCGGCCTGGCTGCTGCTGCTGCTGATGCAGCGCGCCGCGCGCGACGACCGGCGCTGCCGCGAGAAATACGGCCGGTTGTGGGACGAATATTGCCGGACCGCCCGGTTCCGGATGTTCCCGTATATCTATTGAGGACACATGACCAGCAATCGCATTCATGACGTATGTATCGTCGGCGCCGGCCCGGCGGGAGCAACCTGCGCGTACTATCTTGCCAAGCACGGCCATGATGTCGTGATGCTGGAGCGCAAGCAGTTCCCCCGCGACAAGATCTGCGGCGATGCGATCTGCAGCCAGGCCCAGGTGCACCTCAAACGCATGGGCGTGCTCCAGCAGATCATCGACAATGACGAAGGGCATTTCGCGGCTATCGGCGGCATGGTCAGCCCGCGCGGCTTCAGTTACATCGCGAGTTCGGTGCAACACTTGGCGTCCAGCCAGGTGATCGCGGTCAAACGCATCTATCTTGACGTCCGGATCGCCCGCGCCGCGGCCGCGGCCGGCGCTGCGCTCATCGAGGACCATCCGGTAGCCGGTGCGACGCTCGACCGCGCGGCGGGCATCTGGACCATCACGTCGGACGATAACCGGCCGACCATTCGGGCGCGGGCATTGGTCGCCGCGGACGGGGCGTTATCGCGGCTGGCCCGGCGCCTGGGCTACGTATCGACACCGCCCGACGCCGTGTGCAGCCGCGTCTACATGCGGGCCAAATCGACCAATTTCGATGCCGATGGCGTGGTCTATTATCCGAAGCAATTGCTGCCGGGCTATTGCGCGATTTTTCGCGAGGCGCGCGATGAATTGAATTTTTGCGTATACGTCATTCCCGGCGGCAAGGTTAAGATCGACGATCTGCGCGCCACCCATGACGACATCCTACAGAATGATCCCCACGTCAGTCGCGCGATCGGTGCGAAGGCCGCTATGGACGACATGAAAGGGGCGCCGCTTCGCCTCGGCGGCATTGGGCGCAGCTTTGGCGATCATTTTCTGATCGTCGGGGATGCGGCCGGCCACATCGATCCGCTGACCGGAGAGGGCATTCAGTTCGGCATGGATGCGGGCGAATACGCGGCGGACACATTGCACGCCGCACTGACTGCCGGCGATCTCGGTGCACAATCGCTAAAGCCCTACCAGGATCGATGGATGCAGGCGTTTGGCCGCGATTTCAAATGGTCGGCGGCCATTGCCCGTTGTTACGCGCGCTTCCCCGGTTTCCTGGACGCCAGTGCCCTGACGCTCAACCGGCTCGGACCGCCGTTCCTCGCCGAGTGGGCCGAGATCATGACCGGAGCCAAGCCGAAGACCGCGTTCCTCAAGCCAGCGATCTGGATGCCGATCATGCGCGATCTGATTTCGCTACGGTTGCGGCCCGCAGCATGACCGCGCCGCAACAAGCCCCCGATTTGACCGACCTGTTGGCGACGATGTCCAAGCGCCGCCGCATCGACGCCAGCGTCGATGCTTATCGCGCGCAGCATGCCGGCACCGTTGCGGATCGTCAGGCCGAATACGCCGAGGTCGTGAACGGCTATTTCGATCTGGCGACGGATTTCTACGAATATGGCTGGGGGCAATCGTTTCATTTTGCCCAGCAGGCTGCCGGCGAGTCGTTTCGTGACGCGATCCTGCGGCATGAGCAGAGACTGGCGCAGCGGCTGGCGCTGCGCCCGGACATGACCGTCCTCGACGTCGGCTGCGGCGTCGGCGGCCCGATGCGAAACATCTCCCGTATGGCGGGGTGCTCCATCGTCGGCATCAACAACAACGCCTACCAGTTCGGCCGCGCGGAGCGGCTGAACGCCGATGCGCGCCTCGCGGATCGATGTCGCGTGGTCCCCGGCGATTTCATGGCGATGCCGTTTCCGGCCGATACGTTCGATGCCGCCTATGCGATCGAAGCGACCGTTCATGCACCGGACTGGACCGGGGTGTTTGGCGAAGTGTTTCGCTGCCTCAAGCCCGGCGGCATGTTCGCGCTCTATGACTGGTGTCTCACCGACCGCTATGAGGCAGGCAATGCCGATCATGACGACATCAAACGGCGGATCGTCGCGGGCAACGGCCTGGTCGATATCGGCACGTCGAAACAACTGCAGGCCGCGATCCGGCGGGCCGGTTTCGATCTGATCGCGCATTACGATGCGGCCCACGAAGGGGGTGCGCCGTGGTATGAGCCGCTGGCGCCGGGAAAACTTTCGCTGGCGGGCTTTCGCAGTTCGGCACTCGGCCGCAAGGTCACCAACAATGCGTTGCGACTACTGGAGTTGCTGCGCATCGTCCCGCGCGGGGCTGCCGATGTCGCGATCCTGCTCGACCAGGCCGCGATCGCGCTCGTTGCCGGCGGCCGCGCCGGCATCTTCACGCCGATGTATTTTATCCATGCGCGCAAGCCGGCCTAACTGGAACGGCAAACACTCCACTCAGGCCCGTGGCCCCAAAAACGGGGTGCACTTCAGGTGCACCGCGTCTTACGTTTCGGTGCCTGCGTTCTTGGGCGGAAGTTGGCTGACGTAAGCGCGGGCCATTTCCAGCCATCGAGATAGCGCTGTCGATTCTGCAATCCCTGCGGGCTCAATCATGATGAAGCCCGCCATGCGACGGCCGGTGCCGAGGCAGGGCTGTGCAAAGGGCTGGGACAAAGCCGCGGCTTCGGCCTCTCTTCCGACGCGGACCATCAATCCCTGCTTCGATGCGCAACACAGCATGTTCCCGTCCATGAGAAAGGTGACCCCGCCGAACATGCGCTTCTCGGTGACGTGGTCGACGGGAAGCTGGGCGCGGATTCTTTCGACCAGCACCAAGAGGTCTTGGCGTTCCTTCATAGATCCAAATCTCCCACCGGGCCGATGACCGGCCCGGGCCCACACCAGCCTGCGTTCCCAGCGTAAAGCTCTCCTGAGATCTTGCGCTCCACTCCACAATTATATATAGTCAATTGGCTATGCAACAAGGTTCCGCGCTTGACCTCACTTTCCATGCATTGGCCGACGGCACGCGTCGGTCGATGATTCGTACGCTCGCAGGAGGGCAGACGCGCACCGCCGGTCAACTCGGCCAACAGTTCCGGTCCGCGCAGCCGACAATCTCGAAGCATTTGAAAGTGCTGGAGCAGGCCGGACTTCTCGAACGGACGATAGAGGGACGTGTCCATCGGTTCCGGCTTCGACAAAAGCCGCTTAGGGAAGCTGAACGTTGGATCGCGAGCCAGCAAGAATTCTGGACGGGCGCCATCGATCAACTCGACCTTTTGTTGCAGGAGGTCTCACACGATGAGTTCCTGAAGCGACCGTCGCCGAAATCCGCCGGCGTCTCTGCGCGAAGCCTGAACGGGTGTTTGCCGCGTTCGCCGATGCAGAGATGGTCAGTCGTTGGTTGACACCGTCGCCGGAGATCAAGCTCGTCGTGCTCGCGTTCGACTTTCGCGTCGGGGGCGCCTACCGCTTCGCCTATCACGTGCCGGGCGGCCAGGTCATGACCGTGAATGGGAGCTACCGATCCATCGAGCCGCCTTCCCGCATTGTCTTCTCATGGAATATCGAACCGCCGGATGAGCACGCTGGCCTTCAATCCGAGGTGACCGTCGCGATCACCCCGGCGGGCGATGGCTCCGAGCTGCACATCCGTCACCAGCAGCTTACGCAAGCCGGCGCTGCCAAACGCCACCGCGAAGGCTGGAATGGGGCTCTCGATCAGCTTGCCATATTGCTGAATAGCCGCGGAGCTGGCGCGTGATCGGCGCAGCTGTGCCCTTCTGCGGCACCTGCAAACCATTCAAAGCGCAATAATGGTCTCCGCTTGTCCAGGCGTGGACCAAAACCAAGGAGATATGGACATGGATATTCAACCCTACACCGGCGGCTGCGCTTGCGGCGCGATAAGGTATGAAATTGCAGCTGAGCCGTTGATGGCGGGCCACTGCCAATGCCGCGACTGCCAGCGCGACAGTGGCACCGGCCACGCGTCCCACATGGCGTTTCCCCGTGTGGCCGCCCACGTGTCAGGGCAGGCAACCTTGTGGGACAAAGCTGCCGAGAGTGGCAACATTGTCAGCCGAGCCTTTTGTCCGATGTGCGGATCGCCGGTGTATTCAGCGAATAACGGGATGCCGGAACTTCTTTTTGTCCGTGCCGCAAGCCTTGACGACCCCAGCCGGTATAAGCCGCAAATGGTTGTTTGGACGACGAGTGGATATGCCTGGGATCATACCGACCCGGCTCTCCCGAAATTCGAGAAGATGCCGCAAATGTAGCGCTGCGTCAGGTGACGACGTGGTGACGACGCGCCGGACGACAGTATTTTTTGCCGACCGATGGCCATTGATTGTCGCCGGCGAAGAAAATCGACCGCCCGCGCGCCGTAGGCCACGGGAGTCATGGTCCATCATGCTCGGTCCTGATGGTGACTTCGCAGGCTTGCCTCTGCCCAAACAAAGCCAATCATAAAACCCCCCGACTCGGCTCAGATCAGCCCCAGAGCCTTGAGCTTGGCGATCTCTTTGGCGACGCCATCAAGACCGGCATTGGCGTAGATGATCTGTAGCCGTTCGGCGCTGAGATTGGCCAGCACCGGATTGCGGAAACGGGTGTTGTAAATCACCGTCTCGCCGGGATCATACCCGAAGCGTCCGGCGACGGCCTTGAGCACGATTTGCACTTCCGATAGCGCCGACCCAGTAAAGCCATGGTCGGCATCAGACAGGTTGTGCAGCACGTACTCGACGAGGAGGTTCGGCTCCGGCCGCGTCCGGTGACAAGGTCGGCGCCGTCTTTTTGGACGGCCAAAAGGTCGGCGCCATCGTTACTAAAAATCAAGTTGCCTCGGCTTCCGGCCCTTGCAAGGCTCGGCAATGTTCGATCCGACAGCGGCAATGATGCCGGTTGATTACTCTTATGCGAGGGGCTGAGCGGTGGCGATGCTCGGTATGGCCACATGGTGCGTCGTGCTAGGCACGGCGCTAATCGGGCTTGGCGCGGCGACGATGCGGCTAGCCGGCCGGACGGGAGTGATTACATCGCCACCGCCCTAATATCGCCTTATAAATATGAGCGTTCTACCGTTGATGCATGCATACGCGGACGACAGAGAATTCTGCGGCCTCCCCACCGTGCGGGAGCTTCCTTACTGGTTCCGAACCAAGCAAATTCCTACCCGCCCGCCCTTTGGCGGGCTTTTCTTTGGATGGCTTAGCCTTAGGCATGTTCGGCGCGGGATGGATGGGCGGCTGATCTTTGTCGTGGCTTGGCCAAGTAGCCGACCTGGCTGTGCACGACACACCAACATCCGAGACCGGTTGCCGCAGGCTCACCACAGACCCGAAAGCTGGTGATTGGACTCACATCGTTGAGCGGCCAACGGCACTGGCGAAACCCGGCATCGAATAGGCTGACGCCGGGCAACCCTCCGCTCACATGTGGTGAGGCGGTGTAAGTGGAAATATCGGCTACTTCGACCATTGCCCATCCCCCCAATATGGCCAACGATTTTAAGCACGTCCCGACGATCCGAGATAGCCGGCTCGATGCACGCTGCGCTGGTTCCGTCCCTATTGTTGCGGGGGCGCAACAAAGGCGCCGTTGGCTGGGCTAAGAAATCAGCCCAAGTCCGGGTCCGGGTCCTGCGCGCGCCGCATGCTCCCGTCAGGTCGGCTGTGCATCGGCGGAAACCGGCGCCGCAGTGGGCTTCCCATTCATCGCGCCGTGGGCGCTGTTACCGTCGTATCGGTGGCAATAACGGTGGCGCGTATGAAACCGATGTCCGGTAAGTCATTGATTTTAATGGTGGGCGCGACAGGGATTGAACCTGTGACCCCTCCCGTGTGAAGGGAGTGCTCTCCCGCTGAGCTACGCGCCCGGAGCCGTCAACGCCCGCCATTAATGAGCCGCACGGCGCGATGTCAAGCAGGCCATCGCCTGCAGGGCGCCGCGCCGGATCGGCGGATCATCTGATAGTGCCGGGAATCGGGGTGAACATGCCGGCCGGCGGACCGAGTGAACCTTGCGCCGAGTACACGGGCGGCGCTGCTCCCGGATCGGGCGTAACAGCCGGTGCGGCGACTGCCGCGGACGCCGTCGGCGCCGCATTGGACGAGGGCGCAGCCGGAGGCGCAGCGGCGGCGGCCGGCGCACGCGGCGCTATGGTCGCCGTCGGCGACGCATTGGGTGGTGCCGCCGGCGGAGCGGTTGCGGCGTGTGATACCCGCGGCGCTGCCGGCGCGGCCGTGGCCGTGGCCGCCGGGCGTTGCTTTTTCTTGCGTTGGGCGGGCACCGCAAGGTCGGCGACGGGTTTCAATTGAGCCATGACGGGATTGGGGGTGAGGCCCGGAACCGGAGGCGACCCGAATTTGCTGGGTTCCGGCTCTACCGGTCGAACGCTGACGGATTGTGGCACATACCCCGCCAGGGTGTAGCTGATGCTAAATTCTTCCGAGGGCGGCACCGACAGCGTGCACGGCGTCAGGCAGGTAAGTCCCTGTGTGGTGCGGGCTTCCGCGCCCGCTGGTTCCGAACTCGATTGTGACGCTTACGGTCGTCGGCTTGACGCCGAACGCGGTCC
Organism: uncultured Alphaproteobacteria bacterium; assembly: GCA_963802745.1. Taxonomy (GTDB): domain Bacteria; phylum Pseudomonadota; class Alphaproteobacteria; order Rhizobiales; family Xanthobacteraceae; genus JAJPKK01. Next base: position 62,203 of record CAWDKL010000011.1, read on the forward strand.
AGCTTGGCACCCACAAATCGGCATTGGACGACGAGCAGGCGGCAAGCCCGAGCGCGCAGGCCGCAGCCGCAATCACGTGCCTTATGGTCATGTCCGTTCCCCCAGTTAGGCTGCGCATTGGCCGGTCGTGCGGCCCGCGACCAAAGAATTGGGGGCTGTTCGCAATGCTGGCACCGGGCCGATACGAACGTGAAGAACCTCTCCTTGGATCGCGGCGCCACCCCAACCAGGCGCGCCGCTCCGAAGTCCCCAACATCGGCCTGCCGACAGCCTGCGCCCGGTCGGTCAACAAAGGGTTAACGACCAGGATGCTCCCCTACTGGCCATCATGCCCGAAAATGCGGGCGGAACCGTGACTGGGCGTGGAACCCGCCGGTACCGCCAGGAGGCTCTCGACGGCGGCCGGCAAGGCATCGTAGTGGCTGATGACGTGGTCCGGAAAAAATGCCGCGACCGGGGTCGGCGTGTAGCCGAAATCCACCGCCACCACCGGCACCGAGGCTGCCCGCGCGGTGGCGATATCGGTGTGCGAATCGCCGACCATGACGGCGCGCTCCGGCCGGCCGCCGGCGCGCCGCAAGGTGCCGCGCAGGGCCTCGGCATCGGGCTTCTGCACCGCGAACGTGTCCTGCCCGCAGATCGCCACGAACCGCCGGGCGAGGCCGAGGGCTTCGAGAAGCTTCACCGACAGCCCCTCGCGCTTATTGGTGCACACCGCAAAGCTGCAGCCGCGCGCCGCCAAGGCGTCGAGCGCCGCTTCGACGCCGGGAAACGGGCGGGAGCGGTCGGCGATGTGATCGGCATAATGGGCGAGAAAGTCGGCCAGCAAGCAGTCGACATCGCGGCCGGTCTCGCCCGCCGCCGCAAGCGCTTGCGCGATCATATGCCGGGCGCCGTGCCCGACCAGCATGCGCGCATGCGCATAGGGAACCGCCGGCAGCCCCTCGCGCGCCAAAATCACGTTGAGGGTGCCGACGAGGTCCGGGGCGGTGTTGACCAGCGTGCCGTCGAGATCGAAGACGATGGTGGAGCCTTCCATGCCGCGAGTGGGTAGAAGCGCGGGGCCGTTAATGCAAGCCCGGTGGCGGGCGTAACGGATTGCGCCACTTCCTGGTCCGCCGGAGATCGCCTATGATCGTGGGCGCAATTGATCGGACCCTCGGGACTCGGGTTCCCGCTTGGATTTTGCGACCGCGCCTATCGCGGCACCAGGTTGATGGGCAGCGGCAGGCGCAGGAACGTCGAGCCCGGCAAACCCTTCGATCTCAGGGAGGACATGATGCTGTTTCGACATGCAATCGGAGCGGTTATCGCCGGCGCGGTGGCGCTGGCGACGTTTGGCGCCCAGGCCCACGATGAATCCAAGTATCCGAACTTCGCCAGCCAATGGATCCGGATCGGCGGTCCGCAATGGGACCCGACGAAGCCGCCCGGGCTCAAGCAGCAGGCGCCGCTGACACCCGAATACCAGGCGATCTACGATGCCAGCCTGGCCGCGCAGGCGGCAGGCGGGCATGGCAACGACCTACGCTTCACCTGCCGCACCTCCGGGATGCCGCGGATCATGACCGCCGTCTATCCGATCGAGTTCGTCATCACGCCGGCCATCACCTATATCCTGTCCGAATACGTGATGCCGCGCCGGGTCTATACCGACGGCCGCACGCGCCCGGAAATCGTCGAGCCGGCCTTTGCGGGCTATTCGACCGGCAAATGGATCGACGAGGACGGCGACGGCAAATACGACGTGCTGGAAATCGAGACCAGCCACATGAAGGGTCCGCGCGATCTCGACGTGGACGGGCTGCCGCTCCATGCCGACAACCAGACCGTCATCAAGGAGCGGATTTTCCTCGACAAGACCAATCCCGACATCCTGCATGACGAGATCACCACGATCGACCACGCGTTCACGCGGCCGTGGACCGTGCTCAAGAGCTACCGGCGGGAGAACAATCCGATCTGGAACGAATATGATTGCAACGAGTCCAACAATCATGTCGCCATCGGCAAGGAAAACTACTTTCTCAGCGCCGACGGCTATCTGATGCCGGGCCACAAAGGCCAGCAGCCGCCCGACGCCCGCTATTTCGATGTGACGCGGAAGTAAGGACACGCCAAGATTTGACGTGAATTGAAAGGCTGTCATGCCCCGCCAAGGCGGGGCATCCGGTAACCACCGCGCCATAGGCTGTGCCCCAATCGAAATCCGGGGTTGCGGGATCGCCCGCGTCCGAGGTCACCGGATTGCGGGCGGGATATTCGACGGAAAATATACCGGCCGCGCCGGGCCTGTCACCGGACCGGCCAAAGACTGGGCGGGTGGCGCATACACCCCCCGGGTGAGCGATCCCATGCGCCGGACCCCGATCGGTGCAGCACCTGCCGCCGCGGGGTCACTTTGTTCCACGCACAAGTCCAAAGCCTCCGCCGCTCTTGATCTTGACACGACGGTGCGCTGGCCTATCTATGTAAATGTGATTAACATTCACGCATGGAGCGGCTCATCAGGAGCCCCTCATCACAAACGTGAGGCCGTCATGCCTATCGTTGCAAAGTTGGACGAGTTGGGAAGGCCCGCCTGGATCGCCCTGATGATCCTCGGGTTTATCGCCTGGTGGCCGTTGGGTCTCGCCACCCTGGCCTACATCATCGGGAGCGGACGCATGAGCTGTTGGAGTTACCACGGCATGGACCGTTGGCAATACAAGATGGAACGCCTGCAGCAAAAAATGGAGCGCATGCGCGCACATGCCGGCTTCGACGGCCGCGATCCCGGCCGACGATTATTGGGGCTATCAGCGCCCGAGCGGCAACCGCGCCTTCGACGACTATCGCACCGAGACGCTGCGCCGCCTCGAGGACGAGCAACGCGAGTTCCGCGATTTCCTCGACCGCCTGCGCCATGCCAAGGACAAGGCCGAATTCGACCAGTTCATGGCAGAACGGCGCAACCGGGCGCCGGAGTCCGGCGCGGAATCGCATCCGCAGGTTTAGTCCAGGCCTGCCGGCGGGCCGAGCAAAGGGTAAGTGAAAGCCATCCGCAATGCCGCGGGTGGCTTTTTGCACAACAAGAGCGGGGAACGACGCGTAGCGGGTGGACGGTTCCTTTTCCGCGGCGCCCATACCATCCGGCGCACCTTTGGCGGCACGCCATGGCCGTGCGCGTTACCAGCCTTCCTGTAAAAAACATCTCGTAAATTCAATGGCATAGGCGGGCCGACCAAGACCGTGCGGAGCGGTCGTTGACACCGCAGGTTGCGATTATTATTTTGGTCGTCAATTCAGAAAGTATTGCCAAACCATAATGGCGACCGGCGACGATTTATTAACCACCCCACGTGCGATGCGCGAGCGGACATCGTAGCCGCCCAAGATTGGACATTTTTAGCGGAGACCAGGGAGCTATCGCCTGCGGCTCACGGCCGGCGCGCGAACCCCAGATGCCCGGCGTGCGGCCGGACGCGGTTCGACGGCGGGTGCGGCGTCGCACCGGCGGTTCTAAATGCCGTGGCCGCCGCATCGTGCGGCCGCGGCACTGCGTGGCCATAGCGCCGAAAGGATACGGAATGCCGCTCCCCGATGTCGCAACGTCGGATATCTCGATTTTTACGCTGTTCTTGCAGGCCCATTGGATCGTCAAGACGGTGATGATCGGGCTTCTCGTCTGCTCGGTCTGGGTGTGGGCGATCGCAGTCAACAAATTTATCCTCTATGCGCGCAACAGCAAGGCGATGGACGCCTTCGAGCAGAGCTTTTGGTCGGGGCAGTCCCTGGAGGAACTGTATCGTACCGCCGCGACCGCGAAGCCGAATCAATCCATGGCGGCGCTGTTCGTTGCCGCCATGCGGGAATGGAAACGCAGCTTCGAGGGTTCGGCGCGATCTTTCGCGGGCCTGCAGATGCGGATCGATAAGGTGATGGACGTTACCATCATGCGGGAAGTCGAACGGCTGGAGCGACGGCTGCTGGTGCTGGCGACGGTCGGGTCCGCCGGGCCGTTCGTCGGCCTATTCGGCACCGTGTGGGGCATCATGACGAGCTTCCAGTCGATCGCGGCGTCGAAGAACACCTCGCTCGCCGTGGTAGCCCCAGGCATCGCAGAAGCCTTGTTTGCGACCGCGATCGGCCTCGTAGCCGCCATACCGGCGACCATTTTCTATAACAAGTTCAGCTCCGAAGTGAACAAGCAGGCGCAGCGCCTGGAGGGTTTCGCCGACGAGTTTTCCGCGATTCTGTCGCGGCAGATCGACGAGCGGACGCCAACGAAAACTCCGGGCTAGGGGATACGAGATGGCATTCGGCGGAGGCTTCGCGGCGAGTTCGGGTGGCGGCAGGCGCCGATCACGGCGCAAGTCGGTGATGAGCGAGATCAACGTCACCCCGATGGTGGACGTGATGCTGGTGCTGCTCATCATCTTCATGGTGTCGGCGCCGCTCTTGACCGTCGGCGTGCCGATCGACCTGCCGCAGACCCAGGCCAAGAGCCTTGAGCAGGACAAGGAACCGCTGACGCTGTCGGTCGATACGCAAGGCAAGGTGTTCCTGCAGAACAGCGAAATTCCGATCGACGAACTGGTTCCCAAGCTTCAAGCGATCACGCAAGCGCGCGGGGGCTATGACGAGCGCATCTATGTGCGCGGCGACCGCAAGATCGATTACGGCAGCGTGATGCGGGTGATGGGACGGCTGTCCTCGGCCGGCTTCCGCCGGGTAGCGCTGGTGACCGAAGTCGAGCAGGGACAGGGACGCTAAAGACAGCATGCGAACCGGCTATACCATATCGGTGATCGGCCACGCCCTCGCGCTGGGGTACAGCCTGATTTCATTTTCGGCCAAACCGTTCGATATGCCGGTGGTCGAACTCGGTGTCGGCCGACGTCATCTCGGAAGCCGAATTCTCACGACTGACAGCGGGATCGAAGACCGCCAAGACCGTCACCAAACCGGTCCCGGTCGTTAACAAGATCGGCGCCGTGAAGGATCCTCCGAAAGATCCGATGCGTAAGGCCGCCGACAAGCCGCCTGTACAGATGGCGGCGGCGCAGCCACCTCCCGCGGTAAAGCTGCCGGAGCCCAAACCTGCCGAACCCAAGCCGGCGCAGACAAAGCCTGCGGAGGCGAAACCAGTGGATTCCAAGGCGCCGAGCCCCGAGCCCGATCCGGTCGCGGAGGCCCTCAAGCGCGACGAGGCAAAGAAGAAAGAAGAAGCCAAGAAGCGCGAAGAGGCAAAAAAGCGGGAGGAAGCCAAGAAGATCGAGGAGGCCAAGAAGCGTGAAGAGGCCAAGAAGCGCGAAGAGGTGAAATTCGATCTCGACAAGATCGAGACCGCGCTGCTCGACAAACGCGCGCCGCGCCGCGAGATGGTGACCGGTACCCTGGTTAATCCGACCCCTTCGCTCGGATCGCCCACGGGCAATGCGCCGCAGTTGTCACAGAACGAACTTAACGCGCTCCATGACCAATTGATGGGCTGCTGGAACCCGCCGGTGGGCGTCGCAGAGGCCAAGAGCCTCTATGTGATCGTGCGTTTTGAGCTGAATCGGGATGGCTCTCTCTCGGGCGAGCCGTCGGTCGTCAATCGCGGAAGCGCGGCGTTGTTCCAGGTCGCCGCGGAAAGCGCGACGCGGGCGGTGCGCCGGTGCCAGCCGTTCCGACTCCCGGCCGCGAAATACGACGCTTGGCGCGAGGTGGAGGTCAAATTCGATCCGACCGAGATGTTTCGCGGCTAACGTCATATTGCCCCCCCAATTTGGGGCCTCACTGAGCCGAACACAATCGCTCATCCGGGATGCCCACCATGTCCGACCGGTCTTGTCATGATCGTAATCGCTCAGATCAACGCTCCCATGGGCGCGCGTTGACGCGCCGAAATGTCGTCCTGCTAGGCGCCGCAGCCGGCGCGGCCGCAAGGCTGGGCTGTCCGGCCCAGGCGGCGGTGCTGCGCTTCGACCTGAACCAGGGCAACGTGCAGCCGATACCGATCGCGCTGCCGGATTTCCTTGCCGGGGGCGCGGCCGATGGCGAGGCGGCCCGCGGCATCTCGCAAATCATCACCGCCAACCTCAAGCGCAGCGGCCTGTTCATCCCGGTGGATCCGGCGGCTTTCATCGAGCACATCGCCAATACGGACGTGCCGCCGCGGTTTGCGGATTGGCGCGCCATCAATGCGCAGGCGCTGGTTACCGGCCGGATCACCCGTCAGCCCGACGGCCGCATCAAGGCCGAATTCCGCCTGTGGGACATATTCGGTGGTGCCCAACTAACCGGGCAGCAATATTTCTCCACGCCGGACAATTTCCGCCGCATCGCCCATATTATTTCCGATCAGATCTACGAGCGGCTCACGGGCGAAAAGGGATATTTTGACAGCCGCATCGTCTTCATCGACGAAACCGGCTCCAAGGAGCGCCGCATCAAGCGCCTCGCCATGATGGACCAGGACGGCGCCGGTGTGCGCTACCTCACCAATGGCAGCGACCTGGTGCTCACGCCGCGGTTTTCACCCACGACTCAGGAAATCACCTATATGTCGTTCGGACAGGGTGAGCCGCGGGTCTATCTCTTCAATACCGAAACCCAGCAGCGCGAACCCATCGGCAATTTTCCCGGCATGACGTTCTCGCCGCGCTTCACGCCGGACGGCCAGCGCGTCATCATGAGCTTGCAGCAGCGCGGCAATTCGAACCTGTTCGTGATGGACCTGCGCTCCAAGGCCACGGTGCGGCTGACCGACACCGCCGCGATCGATACTGCGCCATGCTATTCGCCGGACGGCGGGCGCATCTGTTTCGAGTTGGATCGCGGCGGCAAACCGCAAATTTACGTCATGCCGGCGAGTGGCGGATCGGCCCAGCGCATCAGTTTCGGCGACGGCAACTATTCGACGCCGGTGTGGTCGCCGCGCGGCGATCTGATCGCGTTTACCAAGCAGAGCCAGGGCAAGTTCGCCATCGGGGTGATGAATGTCGACGGTTCGGGCGAACGCATCCTCACCGAGGGCTATCACAATGAAGGCCCGACCTTCGCGCCGAACGGCCGGGTGCTGATGTTCTTCCGCGACCCCGGCGGCAGCGGCGGGCCGATGCTCTATACGATCGACATCACCGGCCGCAACGAATTGAGGGTGCCGACCCCAGGGTTTGCCTCGGACCCGGCATGGTCGCCGTTGCTGGCATGAACCTTCGCTTAACCCCGCCCTGTTATATTTTTGTTGGGACCGGTTCATTGAACCGTGAAACCGGTCAGTCGAGGATGGATGGCGTGCAGCTAACCCCATCGGCAACCGCTCCGCGAGGCAATCCCGGCGATGATGCGTCCGATCCCGCGCGTCAACGGCGAAAGCCAAGTCTAGGGCCCGATCATGCCGGCCGTTCCGACCACCGGAACGGGCCGTGCCGTTGGAAGGAGTAGCCGCATGCCGAGAGTCATGCGTGTCGTTGTCGGCGTTAGGTACGCGGCGGTCCTCGTGGCGGCATTCGCCTTGGGGGCTTGTGCAAACAAGCTGAACGATCCCAATGCCAGGCTTGCCGGTGCGGGGGGGTATGCCGCGCCCGGAAGTCAACAGGATTTCGTCGTGAATGTCGGCGATAGGGTGTTTTTCGAATCCAATTCAACCGATTTGACGGGTCAGGGACGCGCCACGCTCGATAAGCAGGCGCAATGGCTTACGACCTATTACCGTTATGCTTTCACGATCGAAGGACACGCCGACGAACGCGGCACCCGCGAGTACAATATCGCGCTAGGCGCCCGACGCTCCGAGGCGGTGCGGGACTATCTGGCGTCGCGCGGCATCGATCCCTCGCGGATGCGGACGATTTCCTATGGCAAGGAGCGTCCGGTTGCGGTGTGCAACGACATTTCGTGCTGGTCGCAAAACCGGCGGGCCGTGACGGTGCTTCAAGCCAATTCGTGATGGCGGCGCGGTGCGTCCGGCGGATTCGGAGCTTTGGTGCGTGGACGCCACGCAAGATTTCGGTTGGGGAGGGGTGGACGGCCGGCGCCCGATGGGCGCCAGCCGGTTCTAACCCGCGGGCGCCGCAGCATGGGCGCCCGCGGGTGGGGTGCCCGATGAAGCGGTGGCCACAACGTCGATGCGCGGACTGGTCGTGCGACTGACCTGATGGGTCCTCATCCTGCACTGGTGCCGACGATGATAAACCGTATTGCTGCGCGCGTGATCCTGTGTTGCACCCTGGTCAGCCCCGGCTGGGCCCTCGCACAGATGGCGCCTTCCGAATTGCTGCTGAGGGTCGATCGACTCGAGAATGAGTTGCGTCAGCTCACCGGAACCATCGAACAGCTGCAGTATCGCAATCAGCAGCTCGAGGCAGAGGTCAGGCGGCTGCAAGACGAAGCCGATAGTGCCGCCCGCAGCGGGCCGCGTGCGCAGCGGCAGGCAGCTCCGGCACAAGCCGCGCCGCTGATCACCACGCCCGCCCCATCCTCCGGCGGGCGGCGGTCCGATGCCTTCGATCCCACAGAGAATCCGGGGGCGCCCGGCGCCCCGCGGACACTGGGGTCGTTATCGAACGGCGCGCCTGCGGGCGCGCCCCCCCGCTTGGCCGAAGAGCCGGCTTCGCGCGGTGGCGGGTACTCATCGCTGGCGGCGACAGCGCCGCCCTCATCATCGCCGCGCGATTTTTTCGATCTCGGCTTAGGCTATCTCCAGCGGAGGGATTATGCTCAGGCGGAGAACACGTTCCGGGATTTCCTCAGCCGCTTCCCGTCCGATCGCCTGGCCGCCGAGGCCCAGTTCGGCCTCGGCGAGAGCCTGTTCCAGCGGCAAAGCTACAAGGATGCGGCCAGCGCTTTCGTCGTGCTGTCGAAAAAATACGAGTCCAGCGCCAAGGCCCCCGATGGGCTGTTGCGGCTAGGCCAGTCGCTGGCGGCTCTGGGCGAGAAGGAACTCGCCTGTGCAGCCCTCGGCGAGGTCGATCGCAAATATCCCCGTGCCGCGCCTGGTACCAAGCAGGCGGTGGAGCGGGAACTCAAGCGTGTCCGCTGCTGACGGTCCGATAGGGGACGACGAGGCCGATGCGTTGTTCGCCGATTTCGCCGCCGACCCGGTGACTTATCTTGGCTGTATCCGGCGGGCCTGATTCAACCGCATTGATGTATCTTGCGGCGCGGTGGCGGGCGCGGCTCGATCGGGCGCCCCAGCTCGTGGCGGTCACGGTCGATCACGGCTTGCGGCCGCAAGCACGGCGCGAAGCCGCCGACGTAAAACGACTGGCCAAGCGGCTCGGCGTCGCGCATCGTACCGTGCGCTGGATCGGCGCAAAGCCGCTCACCGGTCTGCAGCAGGCGGCCCGCACGGCACGTTATCGGCTCCTCGCTACCGCCGCAATGCGCTTCCGGGCGCGCGTCGTCCTGACCGCCCATACTCTCGACGACCAGGCTGAAACCGTCCTGTTGCGGATGGCGCGTGGCAGCGGGCTCTCCGGCCTCGCCGGCATGGCGCGCCGGGTGCCGCTGGCGGCGCTGATGGAGCCCGATTGGCGCCCGGGGCGGCCGGCCGGATCCGGGTCCAGCGCTATTGCGGACCCGTTCGGGGCCGATACAGCCGCAAACGCCACAGCGACTGGCGAGAATCCGGCGGTGTTGGCGCGGCCTCTGCTTGATATCACGAAGGCGCGGCTGATTGCCACACTCAACGAAGCCGGAATAGCTTTTGCCGTTGACCCGAGCAACGCCGATCCCCGCTTTACCCGCGCGCGGCTGCGCAAATTGCTGCCGGTTCTGGCCGAGGAGGGACTGACGGCGCGCCGCCTGACCGAATTGGCACGCCGGGTGCAACGAAGCGAAGCGGCGCTCGAAGCCATGGTGAATGCCGCGGCCAAACGGCTCGTGGTGACCGGCACAGGAGCCCAGATCGCAATGGGCCGCGACATTTGGCAAGATCTGCCGGACGAAATCGTACTGCGGCTGCTGGGCCGAGCGATCGGGACCGTCGGCGACGAAGGTCCGGTGGAACTGGGCAAGCTCGAAAGTCTCAACGATGCCCTGATGGAGATGGCGCGATCGGGAGTTCCGCGGTTTCGGCGTACGCTGGCCGGTGCCATGGTGTCGGTTGGCGATCGCGGCATCGTGATCGAGCGCGCGCCGCGGCGCCGCGGCCGGCGGTCATAAATTGCGGCAGGAAAATCCAGTGCCGCCGCCCGCTCCGACCGGACATCGGTTTTCCGTCAATTCGTTTCGTGCAATATTTGCCGGAGCGGGCCGGTGCTTCTTGGCAGCGGTGCCCCTGACACTTACATTGCGGCGTGAAAGAGGTGTGGTGCGCAAGAAGTCGTTGGTCGAACGTGCGAACGACGACGCAAATGTATCGATGGCGCGGCATCGAAGATGCTCAAGGGCACGCCCGCGTGCGTCAAAGGGTGCCTTGCCCTGCACCACGAGGGTTGCTGGATGAATGCAAATCTACGTAATTTCGCCCTCTGGGTGATCATCGTTCTGTTGCTGCTGGCCCTGTTCACGGTGTTCCAGAATCCGGGGCAGCGGTCGGTATCTCAGGATATTTCCTTCTCGCAACTGTTGAATGACGTTGACCAGGGTAAGGTTCGCGATGTCGTGATTCAGGGTCCGGAGATTCACGGCACCTACACGGATGGTCGCGGCTTCAACACCTATGCCCCCAATGATCCGTCCTTGATTCAGCGGCTCTACAGCAAGCAGGTCAGCATCACGGCGCGTCCGCAGCAGGACAATGTCCCGTGGTTCGTGTCGCTGCTGGTGTCGTGGCTCCCCTTCATCGCGTTGATCGGAGTATGGATATTCTTGTCGCGCCAGATGCAGGGAGCGGGCGGCAAAGCGCTCGGCTTCGGCAAGTCGCGCGCCAAGCTGCTGACCGAAGCGCATGGCCGCGTCACCTTCGAGGACGTAGCGGGTGTCGACGAGGCGAAACAGGATCTCCAGGAGATCGTCGAATTCCTGCGCGACCCCGGCAAGTTCCAGCGCCTCGGCGGGCGGATTCCGCGGGGTGTCCTGCTGGTCGGGCCTCCGGGCACCGGCAAGACGCTGATCGCCCGCGCGGTCGCCGGCGAAGCCAACGTGCCGTTCTTCACCATTTCGGGTTCCGATTTCGTCGAAATGTTCGTCGGTGTCGGCGCGAGCCGCGTACGCGACATGTTCGAGCAGGCCAAGAAGAATGCGCCCTGCATCATCTTCATCGACGAAATCGATGCGGTCGGCCGTCATCGCGGCGCCGGCTTGGGCGGCGGCAATGACGAGCGCGAGCAGACGCTCAATCAGCTCCTGGTCGAGATGGACGGCTTCGAGGCGAACGAGGGGATCATCCTGATCGCCGCCACCAACCGGCCCGACGTGCTCGATCCGGCATTGTTGCGGCCCGGCCGGTTCGACCGGCAGGTGGTGGTGCCGAACCCGGACATCGTCGGCCGCGAGAGCATCCTCAAGGTGCACGTGCGCAAGGTGCCGCTCGCCCCCGACGTCAATCTCAAGACGGTGGCACGCGGCACGCCCGGCTTCTCGGGCGCGGATTTGATGAACCTCGTCAACGAAGCGGCCTTGATGGCGGCCCGGCGCAACAAGCGCATGGTCACGCAGCTCGAATTCGAGGACGCCAAGGACAAGGTGATGATGGGGGCCGAGCGCAAATCCCTCGTGATGACCGAAGAAGAGAAGATGCTGACCGCCTATCACGAGGGCGGCCATGCCATCGTGGCGCTCAACGTCAAGGCGACGGATCCGGTGCACAAGGCGACCATCATTCCGCGCGGACGCGCGCTCGGCATGGTGATGCAGCTTCCCGAGCGCGACAAGCTCTCCATGAGTTTGGAGCAGATGACGTCGCGGCTGGCCATCATGATGGGTGGCCGGGTCGCGGAAGAACTGGTGTTCGGCCGCGAAAAGGTAACCTCCGGTGCGGCCTCCGATATCGAGCAAGCCACCAAGCTCGCCCGCATGATGGTGACGCGCTGGGGTCTGTCCAATGAGCTTGGCACGGTGGCCTATGGGGAAAACCAGGAAGAGGTGTTCCTTGGCTATTCGGTGTCGCGCCAGCAGAACATCTCGGAGTCCACCGCCCAGAAGATCGACTCCGAGATCCGGCGACTGGTCGAGGCCGGCTACAACGAGGCGAACGAGATTTTGACCGCCAAGCGGGACGATCTGGAGGTGCTGGCCAAGGCGCTGCTGGAATTCGAGACGCTGTCGGGCGACGAAATCAAGGACCTGCTCAACGGCAAGCGTCCGCGCCGCGAATCGATCATCGAACCATCGACCCCGCGCTCCTCGACGGTGCCGACCGCCGGCAAGCCGCGGTCGCGGCCGGAAACCGGCGGCATGGAGCCGCAGCCGCTGGCATAATCCCGGCACGCATGTCGGATACAACGCCGCGCTTTGCGCGGCGTTTTTTTGCGACCGAGCATTGACCCCTCTGTGCTTGAAAATGACGACGAAAGGGCACCCCATGACCGCGAGCTTTCCGGACCGGCAGGTGATCGCCGACCTCACGGCAAAAATGTTTTTGGAGGTCGAGGCGGTTCGCTTCATGACCGACAAGCCGTTCATCTTTACGTCCGGCTGGGCAAGCCCCGTCTATACGGATTGCCGCCGCCTGATATCGTTCCCGCGCGTACGGCGTACGTTGATGGATTTCGGTGCCTCGGTTGTCATGCGCGAGGCCGGCTTCGAGCAGTTCGACGCCGTGGCGGGCGGCGAGACCGCCGGCATTCCGTTTGCCGCCTGGATGGCCGACAAGCTCGACCTGCCGATGCTCTATGTGCGCAAGAAGGCCAAGGGTTTCGGCCGCAATGCCCAGATCGAGGGCGATATCCGGGAGGGCCAGCGCATCCTGCTGGTGGAGGACCTCACCACCGACGGCCGCAGCAAGGTGAATTTCTGCAATGCCTTGCGGCAGGCCGGCGCCACGGTCGACCACGTGTTCGTGTGCTTCTTCTACGACATCTATCCGGAGGGCCGCAAAATCCTCGCCGACCTCGGCATCGCGATGCATTGGCTCGCCACCTGGTGGGACGTGCTGCGGGTCGCCAAGGCATCGAACGCGTTCGAACCGCGGATGCTCGATGAGGTGGAGAAATTCATGCACGACCCGGCCGGCTGGTCGCAGGCGCATGGCGGCGTCGCCACCGCGTCGGTGGAGTGAGCGACGGCGCATTGGGCAAAATCGCCGGAAGCGTCCACGCACGGCAGTGCGATTTTGCCTACCCACTCTAACGCCACTAACTAAACCGTGCGGAGAAGGCTGGCGACGGAGATATCTTCATCGATTTCGGGCCAGTGGATACCGTGGCCGCGCCCGATAAAGCGCCAGTTCTGCCGCTGCGACGCCGTCGCATCAAACAGCCGGGGAAACCAGGCCAGCGGTGCCGCTAATTCGCGACTATCCGCCAGCGTGACGATCAGCTGGTCGTCCGTCACTGCCACGTCAACAGCTACGGCATCGAGTTTAATCATGGGCATGTCCCTCAGGCTTCGCCGCCGCATCCACTACCGTCCGTACATCCGGGCAGGACTCGATTTCCCATAGCCGATCGCCCAGCGCCGCGGCGCGCGGCGCCGACAGCACCGGCGCGGCGAGGTCGTCGAATTTCGCCCGCAGGCCGGCATCGTCGAGCGGCACCAGGCGCGAGCCGAGCGCCTCGTCGGCGTCGCGGCTGAAGACGCCGCGCGTGGTCGTCACCTTGACCCGCGCCGGACGCAGCCGCGGATAGAGGCGGTCGGTTTCGGCCGTCGCCGTGACATGCAGCTTGCGGGCGATCTCGTGGAACGTTGGATCGCGCCGCACGTCATCGGTGAAGCCGCTGAGCCGGATGGCGCGGAACCGCAGCGCGAGGCCGATCAGAAACGGGAAGCTCAATTGCGCACTGGCAAAATCGCCCCAGCCCGTGTGGGCGTGCTCGGCTGCGATCCGGTAGGTATCGACATCGATGCGGACGACCTCGTCGGGCCGGATATCTTCATCGCCGCACAGTCCCATCAGGGCTTCGACGGCGGGCTGGATATGCCGGCAGCATGCATAGGGTTTGATGTAGCAATCCGTCATTGCGAACGGAGCCTCCGGCGGCAGCGCCAGCGGACGCCCCTCCGCGCCCGCCGCGAAGGCGAAGGCCTGCATGAAGCCGTCGCGCGCTTCGAGCACGCCGGGTGGACCCTGCACGCCCGCCTCCGCCAGCAGCGCGGCCTGCAGGCCCTCGCGCGCCGCATGGCCCGCGTGCAGGCGCTTGATGTCGGCGCCGCCGTTGACGAAGGCGAACAGCCCGGCCGCGCCGCTCGCCGCGATGCCGAGCGCATCGGCGATCCGCTCCTCCGATAGGCCGCGCAGCCTGGCGACCGCGGCGGCGGCGCCGAACACCGCGCAGGCGCCGGTCGGATGGAAGCCGCGCCGCCGTAGTTCCGGATGGCACGCGCGCGCGATCGCGGTGGTGGTCTCGTAGCCGGCGACGATGGCTTCGATCACCGCCTTGCCGCCTGCGCCCATCTGGTAGCCCGCCGCCAGCACCGCCGGGATCACGGCGCATCCGGGATGCACCGATCCTTGCCGATAGCCGTCGTCGAGTTCGATGCCATGCCCCGCGGTGCCGCCGAGAAACGCCGCGTCGAGCATATCGGCGCGGCGGACCCGGCCGGGCACCGGGGTGGATCCGGGAGGGCGCACGGCGGCAAGCATGGTCTCCGCCTTGGTGGCGACATCGCCTTCGGCGCCCGCGATCATCACGCCCACCGTGTCGAGGAGATGCCGCCGCGCATAATGGCGGACCTCCGCATCGAGGGCCTCGTATCGCAATGCGCCGACGAAGGCCGCCAGCGCGGCGGTTGTACCGGCCGCAGGATCGAGGGTATGAAGGACTTGCCCGTGTGACATGGTGTTGGTTCCCAGCCTGCCCGATAGGCGCTCGCGATATCAGGATTCGATCGCTACATGCGCCGCATGCGGATGCGATTTTCCAAGTTCCGAAGTTTCGCGCTTGCGCGCAGAGCGCTCAATGGAGATACCTCTCGGGCCGCCCTTCGCCCAAGATTTTTTCACCGCGCCGAAATTTGACGGCGGTCCGCCACCTTGCCACCTTGCGGCAGTCATCACAGCAAAGCCGAGCCAAAAATGTCCGATGCAGCGGCACTCGTTCTGTTTTCCGGCGGCCAGGATTCCGCAACCTGCCTGGCCTGGGCGCTCGACCGGTTCGCGCGCGTGGAAACGATCGGCTTCGACTATCGCCAGCGCCACCGCGCCGAACTTGCGGCACGCGGTGAATTTCGCGACGGCCTGGTCCGGCAATTCCCGCACTGGGCGCAAAAGCTCGGCGACGACCGGGTGCTCGACCTGGCGGTGCTCGGCGCGATCAGCGAGACGGCGTTGACCCGCGATGTGGACATCGCGACGGCCGCCTCCGGCCTGCCCAACACCTTCGTGCCGGGCCGCAACATCGTGTTCCTCACCTTCGCGGCCGCGATCGCCTACCGGCGCGGCCTGAAGCACATCGTGACCGGGGTTTGCGAGACCGACTTTTCCGGCTATCCGGACTGCCGCGACGATACCGTCAAGGCCCTCCAAGTCGCGCTCAATCTCGGCATGGAGAGCCGTTTCGTGCTGGAAACGCCGCTGATGTGGATCGACAAGGCGCAAACCTGGGCGCTCGCCGACCGACTCGGCGGGGCGGCGTTGGTGGACCTGGTCCGCGAGCGCACCTTGACATGCTACGAAGGCGATGTGCGAACCATGCATCCGTGGGGGCGCGGCTGCGGCGCGTGTCCGGCGTGCGGCCTGCGCGCGAAAGGCTACGAACGCTGGCGGTCGGCGGCTGGGTGAGATCGTGGGCGCCAAGCCAGGCATGCCGCATCAGGACGCACGGACATGACCGGAAAGCTGCCATCGCTTGCCGTCAACTGCGTGGTCTTCGACCCGGAGGGCCGGCTGCTCCTGATCCGCCGCAAGAATCCGCCGTTCCGCGGCCTTTACGCATTGCCGGGCGGATTTGTTGAATACGGCAAATCGACCGAGCATGCCGCCGCCCGCGAGCTGGCCGAGGAAACCGGTCTTGAGGCCACTGCGGTCATGCTGATCGGCGTCTATTCCGATCCGCACCGCGATCCGCGCGGCCATGTCGTCAGCATCGCCTACCGCGCCGAAGTCCGGCACCACCGTCCACGTGCCGGAGACGACGCCGCGGATGCGGAATTCATGGCAAACTGGGAAACTCAAGAGCTCGCCTTCGATCACCGCCGGATCGTTGAAGATGCGATGCGTCCAAGAGGAAGCGGGACCGCCCCGGCATAACAGGTTCCACCCAGCACAACGACGTACCGCGCATCAACGCCGTTACGCCCATGTCTACGGTGCCTGGGCTCGCACCTTCGCGCGTCCGCCCTCACCCCCACTCCCGCACATCGACGAAATGCCCCGCAATCGGCCGCGGCGGCCGCCATCGCGGGGGACACCAAATGGGTGCGGCCCTTGTAGCCCTGGCGGCCTTCGAAATTGCGATTCGAGGTCGAGGCGCAGCGTTCGCCGGGCTTGAGCTTGTCGGGGTTCATGGCCAGGCACATGGAGCAGCCGGGCTCGCGCCACTCGAAGCCGGCGGCGAGGAACACCTTGTCGAGCCCTTCGGCTTCCGCCTGCTCTTTGACGATGCCGGAGCCCGGAACCACCATGGCGTTGACGCGGCGGTTGACCGTCTTGCCGTTCACGATGCCGGCGGCGGCACGCAAATCCTCGATGCGGCCGTTGGTGCAGGAACCGATGAACACGCGGTCGATGCCGATATCGGTGATCTTCTCGCCGCCCTTGAGGCCCATATAGGCCAGCGAAGCTTCCGCCGCGATGCGCTTGTTGTCGTCGGCGATGTTAGCCGGCACCGGCACGCGCCCGGCGATGGAGACGACCTGCTCCGGGCTGGTGCCCCAGGTGACGAGCGGCGGCAGCCGGGCGGCATCGAGCCGGATTTCGCGGTCGAAATGGGCGCCGTCGTCGCTCGTCAGCGTGTCCCAGTAGCGCCGCGCCGCGTCCCAAGCCGCACCCTTGGGGGCCTTGGGCCGGTCCTTCAGATAGGCATAAACCTTCTCATCGGGTGCGATGAAGCCGGCCTTGGCGCCGGCCTCGACCGACATGTTGCACACCGTCATGCGGCCTTCCATCGACAGCGCCGAGATCGCCTCGCCGGCATATTCGAGCGCATAGCCGGTACCGCCGGCGGTGCCGATCTCCCCGATGATGGCGAGGATGATATCCTTGGCGGTGACGCCCGTCGGCAGCTTGCCGTCGACCACGGCGCGCATGTTCTTCGAGCGCTTCTGGTAGAGCGTCTGCGTCGCCAGTACGTGCTCGACTTCCGAGGTGCCGATGCCGTAGGCGAGCGCCCCGAAGGCGCCGTGGGTTGCGGTGTGACTGTCGCCGCACACGATGGTGGTTCCGGGCAGCGTAAAGCCCTGCTCCGGCCCGATGATGTGGACGATGCCCTGGCGCTTGTCGAATTCGTCGAAATATTCCAGCCCGAACAGTTTGGCGTTTTCGGCCAGATAGGCGATCTGCGCAGCGCTTTCCGGGTCCGGATTGGGCTTGGTGCGATCGGTGGTGGGGACGTTATGGTCAACCACCAGCAGGGTTTTCTCCGGCGCGTGCAGCTTGCGCCCGGCGAGCCGCAGCCCCTCGAAGGCCTGCGGGCTCGTGACCTCGTGGACGAGGTGGCGGTCAACATAGATCAGGCAGGTGCCGTCCGGCTGCTCGTCGACCAGATGGTCGGCCCAAATCTTGTCGTAGAGGGTGCGTGCGGCCATGGTGCCTTGATCCTATGAGGGCGATCTCTCGGGGCGCTATTTAGCCGGTCGATCGCAGCGGGGAAAGCCCGCAGGGGACGGCGGCGCGTCGCAACGGGGCGCGATCCGATGGCGGGCATGGTGCGCGGTCGGCGTAGCCGGCGTAGGGCGCAATGAGCGAAGCGCATTGCGCCGAGTTGATTCGGAAGAGCTTCCCGAAGCGATGGGATCACCGCACCACATAGTCGGCACCCGGTGCGGCGCAATGCGCTGCGCTTATTGCGCCCTACGAGGCTACGAGGCAGTATTTCCTCCCCGATGACCTGCCTACTTGCTCGCAAGCAGCGCCTTGATCTGTTTCACCGCAAGATCGACCTTCAAATCCAGATAGACCTTGCCGAGCTCCGCGGTGGCGAATTGCGGATGGCCCTGAACGCCGGTCTTGGCGTCCGCCAGCGCGATCTTGTCGTTGTGGACCCACTGTCCTTGCGTGGCTTGGAGATAGAGGAGCGACGAGGTGTCGGGAATTCCGGCGTGGTCTTCGCCGGTCGGCAGCCCGCGCTGGGCCAGAATATCGCGCATCAGGACGCGCGACTTGGCATAAAGGTCGCCGATGAACAGCACGCGCGCCCCGTCCGGCCGCGCCTGGGCGTCGAGTTCCTTCGCGGCCAGCGCGAGCTCGTCCTGGCCGCCGCCATGCTCGCCCATCAGCGCCACCACCTTGAACCCGGCCGTCAATGCGCTCTGCGCCACATTGCGCACCACGCCGAAAAACACTTCCGGCGGCAGCGTCACGGTCCCGGGGAAACGCATGTGCCCGGTGCGGGTGAGCGCGTTGCCGGCGACCGCATAGGGCAGGGTCGGATAGACCAGCGCGTCGCCCAGTTCGCGGGCGATGCGCTCGGCCAGCGCGTGGGCGATGAAATTGTGCTTGCCGATCACCATGTGCGGACCGTTCTGCTCGCTGCTGCCCGCATAGATGATCGCAGTGCGTTTGCCGGCCGCGATGGCGTCGCGCACCTCGGGCCAAGTCATATCGTCGATCCACACCGATGGCGTCTGGCCGAAAGCGGGCAGCGCGATAAGCAGCATGGCGACGAGCAAGGACAACCGCTTCATGATGGCCTCCGGGCCTGGTTTGGTGAGTTTGCAAAAAGCGGCGCCGCACCGGGCGAATGGCTGCCGCCTTGGCGTCGAGGCTA
The DNA here is from genome assembly GCA_963802745.1 of uncultured Alphaproteobacteria bacterium. Taxonomy (GTDB): domain Bacteria; phylum Pseudomonadota; class Alphaproteobacteria; order Rhizobiales; family Xanthobacteraceae; genus JAJPKK01. Next base: position 81,141 of record CAWDKL010000011.1, read on the forward strand.
CCGCAATCGGGTGGCGGCGGGAAAGGGGGATTACCGGTCGATCCGCCTAGGCCGCGCAGAGCCCGGAGGGCCCGGCAATGACATGGCCCGATGACATGGCCCATGGAACGGCCGAAGGCCGCGCTTTCAGTCCGCAAGTCCGATCACGAACGCGAGCGCGACATTGAGCCGGGCGATGTCGTCGGGGCCGAGGCGGCCGATGGTCCGCCCGATCCGTGCGCGCCTGACCGTGACCGGCTTGTCGGCCATCACTTGAGACCGCACGCGCAGTCTGTTTGCCTCGCTCGGATCAATCGTAACCCGGAAATCCGCGCCGTCCAACAATGCCGATGTCATCTGACAGACCACGACCGATGTGTGAATGTCTGGCAAGGCGTCCGTCTGAACGATCACGGCCGGACGGGGCTTTCCATAATCGCCGCCCGCTGCGATAGTCACGACGTCACCGCGCCTCATCGCTTCCCTGGGAACGCTCGTCGAATTCCGACACCGCCTCGATCCAATTCAGCGCTTCTTGTTCATGGCTTTGATTGAGCGCTGCGACCTGAAGCGCGACGCGTTGCCGGACCGACGGCGAACGCGCATCCGGGACGACGAGGCGCAACGCGCGCAAACCCCGCGCGCGCTGCCGGTCGCGTATCGCCTTTATGCGTTCGGCGGACGCCGTCATGGCAAATCTCCTTGTTTGAACGTAATATGTAACGCGTGGCGCCGCACTGAGCAACGATCTCCCGGATATGATCGGGCCACCTGGAAAGCGCCGCCGGTAATTTATCGAACCCTCACCTGTCAGTGGGTTTTCAAGTTATCCGATTTTCATAGCACGCGCGTTGTCTGCTTTCTGCGCTGGTCAGTTTCTTTGTTCGACCGCGGCACTGTTTCTTCGTCCCGACCTGCCATCCGAAGCGACGCCGCGCACAGCCGCGGTCAAGGATGGCCGTCGCTCTGCGGGTTCGGCGATCTCAGCCGTTGCCAGGCCACGCCTTGACGGCGGCGAGCACGGCGTCACGTTTGGGGGCGTCGGGGAGGCGGTGATCAGGCAACGAACCGGACAACCCGTGTGCTACATAACCAGGACAACTCATGTGCTTATGACATTCATCGAACCCCCTTCTTTCGCCGAAGGCCGAGGTCTGCTAATGTGTTGCCCAAGGATGCCCAAAGCACGAGCATCCGTTTAGCGATGACGCAGCCGCGGCGCGCATGCGAGGATGGTTCGCGGTCCCCGAATTCGCATTGAGGGAGAAGCGGCTGATGTCCAACACCAGTGTCGTTCGGCAGGTCGGCTTGCTGGCAAGTTTGGTTGTCGCGGTGATGGTTTTTGCAGGCCGCACCGTTATCGTGTCGGCGCAGGAGGGCGAACCGCGATCCGGGCAATCCCTATCGCAGTCCCTGCCCATCCGCCACGCGAGCGCCGCGCCATTGACGGCGGAGCAGGCCAGAGGCGCGGGCCTGTTTTTTCAGCGCTGTTCGCTTTGCCACCTGGCCAAAACGTCCGGCGCGGCGGGCAGCAAATATTGTTGTGTCGCCTCGCTCGGGCCTGATCTGAGCACCCGGTTCAAGAATCTTAGCGCGGAGCAGGAGGAAGCCTTTAAGGCGATCATTTTGAATGGCGGCCCGACCTACATGCCGGCATGGAAATATGGTCTCACAGCGGACGAGATCGACGAGATCATCGCTTATTTGAAGACATTGGGTTGAACCGAACGGAGGGCGAGATGAAGAGGTCCAAAACGTCTTGTTGGATGCAGGCGCTCACCGTCTTGCTGGCGACAACGGCCGGCGCGCCGACGGTTTATGCACAATACGCACCGGGCGGACCCAAGTTCCGGGGGGCGATAAAATCCGTGGATGGCAAGCCGCTGGAAGGCGTGACGGTCTCCGCGCGCGGTGCCGGCAAGACGTTTGTCACGACCGTCTTTACCAACCCGCAGGGGGTCTATGTTTTCCCGCCCTTGGAGAAAGGACTGAAATTCAGCCTGTGGGCTCAGGCTCAAGGGTTTGAAACGGCGCGGCGCGACGTGGAGGCGGGCGGCGGCGAGGTTCAGCCGCTGGCGGAATTGCAGCTGAAGCCGCTAACAAATTTCGAGAAGCAATTGACCGGGGTCGAGTGGATGAACAGCTTCCCGGAAAATACTAGCAATACATC
>CAWDKL010000012.1:0-19526 GCA_963802745.1 uncultured Alphaproteobacteria bacterium
GCGCCACGTTCACGGACGTTCATGGCCTGCGCGCCGGCGGATGCGTTTTACTTTGTTTCGGATTTGCTGTCATAAAGCATTGAGCAAATCCGCTTTATTGCAGTGCCATGAACAGCTTGCTTGTCGAAGCCGTCGGCATGACCGGTGCCGTGCTAACCACGGTATGCTGGGTGCCCCAGGCGATCCAGATCATCCGTTCGCGCGAGACCCGGGCGATCTCGCTCGGCGGGACGCTGACCTTTGCGATCGGCATCGCGTTCTGGCTGATTTACGGCCTGGCCTTATGGGATTGGCCCTTGATCCTGTCCAATATCGTGACGCTGGCCTTGGCCTCGCTCATCGTGGCGCTGAAGCTGCGGCACGGCTGACGGCCGTGCTTGCGAGCAGACCGCCCCCGCCCACTGCGATCGGCAGGCCGTGCCGGAGTTGCCGACCCCGGCTGCCGTTTCTAACGAATCGGCGGTATGCAGCGGCGCGCGGCGGCGTCGGCAACGGTCCGCGGCGGGACCGTCACATCCTTTCGCCCGTGCGCCGGATGCAAGTTGGCCAGAAGCTGGGCTTCGGTGAACGGCTTCTGCAGCACAGCCGCTGCTTTGCCGGGCGCCAGCGGAATGGCAGCTTGGCCGGTCATCACCACGACGCGGATACCTAGACCATTCAGCCGGTCGATCAGGCCGAAGGCCCGCTCGCCCCCGCGCAGATGAAAATCGACCAGCGCGGCATCGACCGCCTGCTCGGCGATAAGAACTTCGGCTTCCGCTGAGGTTGCTGCCGGTCCGAATACGTACGCTCCCATTTCCCGCAACAGATTGTCGAGCGCCATACCGAGATGCCAGGAATCCTCAACCAAGAGGACGCGCAGCCCCCTTAGGTTTGAGTATGGATCCGGCTCGTTTGCGGTGGATGTGGTCATCAACTGTCCCGGCCAAGGCTCGCCCAGCAGCGCCGATCGCATATGAAGGTTCCACAATCTGCCGCGCCGACGGCGAACCCACATCCCCGTCGCACCACGTTGAAAACCTTTCCCGCCCCAGGCTCCCGACGACCACGTTAAGCTGACCGCGGCCATGGTGCGAGCCGAAAAGCACGCGCGGTGAACGAATGCGAGTCGGCTGTTGCAATTTGGAGACTCAAATTTAAAGTATCTTTAGATCATTCGGAGCCCAGTCTCAGCTGCGGACAGCCACAATCTCGGCCAGCCGTCTAGGTCACCCGGCCATCAATCACATAGACGATCGGCAACTGCGTTTACCGGAATTTTGACCGCCGATGGCAAGCTACGTGATTTCCCAAAGAGACTAGGCTAGACTGAGATTCAGGACGGAGGTGAAGCGTCTTGCCATGAGGGCTCCGGTCAAATCCGCCGCCGGTATTGATAGTCTGCCGTTGCTCGGCGAGCATGAGGCGGAGGCGGTTCCGGCCGCCCAGGCGGGTTCAATCGATTACCGTTCGATCGTCGAGAGTACGCTGGCTAAGCTTACCGAGAATACGCGGGCGGCGCGGCACGAGGTCTATACGCACGCCAGGACAGAGCTCAGCCACCAGCTGCAGACGATGGCGATGCCGCAGCCGATCATCGAAATCGAGACGATTGCGCTCGATTTCGCTATCGCAGAAATCGAACGGCAATGGCAAACGCGTGAAGGCGGCGTGAATCCGCTCGCCGAGCCGGCCGTCGGATCACTCGCGGCGGACCAAAATTTGTCTCCGCCGGGTCGCGCGCCACCGGCGGGTTTGCTGACGGTGACGCCCCGCGTACGGTTTCGGCCGATCGGCCTTGCGGTCGGTTTGCCGCTCGGGATCATAGCGATCGCGCTGGCGGTCGGTGCCTATGATGGAGCCGCGTTGCAATCCATTATCAAAGGTTGGGGCGCAGGCTGGTTCCCGCACACCAATGTCGCCACCGGCGAGAACCTGCCGGTCCCGAGCGAAGCCCCCGGCCGGCTCTCACCGGGGCCCGAGCGACCGCCCGCGATCGACCCCCAAATCTATTACGGGCCTACCCCGGTTCCTCCGATCCGGGCGGAATTCTCAATCGCGCCGGCCCAGCAGGCGCCCTTGGATGCGGCCGCTGGGTCCCATGTCGCGGCGCCAAGCGAGGCCGCTGAACTGTCCGCCGGGCTTGCGGATTATACCGCCATCGGCATGCCCGGAGCGATCTTTACCCAGCCCGTCCAACCGCCGGTCGGCGGATCACCGCCGGCATTTGCAACGGCAATTCCCGCGGTGCCGCCGGTCCTGGCCACCCAGCCGGCAGCGGCGGTGTCACCCGAGGCGCTCCAGCCGGCAAGCGCGTCCGCCAAGCCTTTGCGCCAAGCCAATGCAAAGATCGCTGCGCTGATCGACAACGGCAAGCGCGCGGTCGCCAAAGCCGACCTCGAACGCGCGGTCAGCATCTTCACCGAGGCAATCCGCCTCGATCCAAAATATCCTGAAGCCTATGTGGAACGTGGCCAAGCAAATTTCCGGCTGGGCGAGACGGACCGCGCCATCGCGGACTATTCGGCCGCGATCCAGCGCGATCCGCAATTCGGCAACGCGTTTCGAGCCCGCGGCATGGCCTATCTGTATCGCGGCTCGTCCGATCTCGCGCTGGCCGATCTCAACCGCGCCATCGCCCTTGCCGAGAGTGACGCGCGATTGATGGCACCGGCCGACCTATTCTATGCGCGCCGCAGCCGCGCTTCGATCAACAATTCAAAGCGCCACTATGATCAGGAGATCGCGGATTACACTGCGCTGGTGCAATCCTACATGCGCGACCCTGCCTTGGTCGCGTCTCTCGCGGCGAATTACGGCGAGGCCGGCGCCGCCAACATGCTGGCAACTATATACCGGCAGCGGGCTCTCGCGGAATTGCATCTGTCCGATCCGGAAAGTGCCATCGCAGACCTGACGGATGCCATCCCGCTGAGTTCCGATCACGGCTATTCCGCCCTCATCGACCGCGCGCGGATTCATGAGAGCCGCGGGGAGCGCGCCCAAGCGATCGCCGATCTGCAGGCGGCCCTCGACGTGCGTCCGGGCAGCGATGAGGCCCGCCTCGGCCTGAAGCGTCTGGGGGCCTCTCCTTCGCCCGGCGCCCGGCCCGCGCTTTGAGCGTCTTCATGATCAAATGATGCGGCGGGCCGACCCCGGCTGAAGAGTGGAAGATTTGGCCCCGCCCGCCGGCGGACCGTTCGGGCGCGGACCGAAGACGGCGTGTCGGTGCCATGCCCCGGCAGTCCGGTTGCGACGATGCCCGCCATCGGAGTTACTCCTTGCCTTTGTCACTGGTGCTGGCGCCAAAAAGTGCACCAAGGACCCCACCGACGATCAGCAATAGGAGCCGCATTAAATCTTCGTAGGCGGCAGGCGCCGTGGATTTGGTAAGACCCAAGAATGTCGCGCACGCTGCCAAGCTCACCATGACCAAAATCGCGACCCCGGCAACATTCACAAGCCTGGCATTCTCTATTTCCGATAGAACCTTTCTTAAAGAGTTAACCTCTTTTATGTTTTTTGGTTTAAAATAAACTACTTCGGAATTCAGTTCACGGATTTCACCATATGCAAATTCATCGTATGGGCGTATTTTTATTATATTTTCGTCTAGCGCTTTGATCGGGTTCAACGGGCATCTCCCGGTGGGTCGGCGTCCAACGTCGAATCACTTGAGGACCTCGGAACAGATACCTTGCGGCTGCAAGCAGGGGCGAGCGTCAACGCCGGGAGCTATCCCGGCGTTGACGGCCAAAGTTACGATCAAAGACCTATGAACTCGCGTTCCGATCTGATGCCGTCTTTATTGGTCCATGCTCCGACATGCATACCGTCCGCCTTCGCAGCGGTCGCTGCAGCCAGGAACTCGACAGCAAACCTTAATACGTCGGCCTTGCTGGTGCCGTTTGCCTGCGCCAACCGCTCGACTTCATTGTTGAGCCTCTTGGATAGATCAAGCGTAAGTCGGACGCGCGCAACTTCGCCAGCCGTCTCATCGGAAACGGCTTCTTTGGTTGGATTTTCCATCATGTTAGTTCCAATGCATGGCCCTCGCGTATGGACAAGTCGCCAGCACACGCCCAGGACCGTGGATTCCGGGTGCAAATTTCTACGCTCTTTTTTCTCACCAAAGGTTAAGGCGTTGGCTTGCTGCAGGAAGATATTCGCTATTCTCTCCAGGTCATCACCGTTAGACTATCTAAAGCCGTAGGAAAACAAAAAACGAACGCCGGTGGCGCGTAGCTTGCAATCTGCTGAATGCTGCACGCGGCACATGTCCAACTGACGTTGATACGAGACATACCCATCGTGATCCCTCCGAGGACGATTGTGAAGACGACAGCCGGACATCCTGACGCTGTTGGTCAATTGCGTATTCATCATGTGGGGAGAACTGCGGATTCGTCAAGAAAAAATGCGCCATTGTTATTGATTTTTTCCGCCCGATCTCTACCTTTTGGTGGGATTTGGTTGGGCGCCGGCGAATTGCGACAGAAGCCTGGTTGGAGATGGAGGTGTCACGATCGGGCTTATGGCAGATGATATTGGTAATGGGCTGCTGTCTCTGAACGAACCTGTCACGATTTCCTTAATGACGGTCACGCCGTCGGAAAGGGAGCGTGTTATGGACTGCATTGTTAAAGTTGCCATCTTGGTAATTGAATATACCGAGTCGGTTCGCACGCGTGTGCTACCTGAGCAGATATGCACATATGCACAACGTTCAGGCTGTTGGGCGACTTGCTCTCAGGACGATCGGTTGGTATCAACGGAAATATTCGAATTTTGGAATTTCAGAGTAGATGCGGTTGCAGTCGGCGGATCCATTGACGTAGGCTGGAAACTTGACCGACCTTCGGTGGGATGGAGGCACCGCCTCTCCGGCGGAATCACCGCTTTCCGCGGGTCAGCCGAGCAGTCATACCGGGACGCCGGACGAAGTCGGCTCTGACGCTCGGCAGTCGCACCGACAAGGCAATTGAGCCCCATGCCGGTTACGCATCACCGCAATAAGCATTACACTGCGGCGGACAATCCCAGGGGGCCAGCATGCAACGCAAAGTCATCATCTCGTGCGCCGTCACCGGGTCGGCGGACACGCCGGGGAAAAATCCGGCGGTTCCGGTCACACCGCAGCAGATCGCGCAATCCGCAATCGACGCCGCCAAGGCCGGCGCCGCGATCGTGCACATCCACGTGCGCGATCCCGTCACCACGCGCCCCAGCATGGACGGCGCCCATTATCGGGAGGTGGTGGAGCGCATCCGCGCGAGCGGCGTCGATGTGCTGATCAATCTCACCACCGGCCCGGGGGCGCGCTTCACGCCCGGCGCCGACGATCCGCTCACGCCCGGTCCCGCCACCAACATGAAACTGCCGGCACAGCGGGTCGAGCACATTTTGGCGCTGCGGCCGGAAATCTGCAGCCTCGACATGGGCAGCATGAACATGGGCGGCTACGTGTTCGTCAACTCGCCGGCCTACCTGGAAGCCATGGCAGTCGCGATCCGCGACGCCGATGTGCTGCCCGAACTGGAAGTATTCGAGGCCGGCCATTTGCTGCTCGCCAAGCGCATGATCGAGACCGGCCACATCAAGGCGCCCGGCATGTTCCAAATCTGCCTCGGCGTTGCCTGGGGCCAGCCGGCGACCCCCGAGGCTATGCACTATATGCGCGGCCTGCTGCCGAAGGATTCTCCGTGGTTCGCGTTCGGGATTTCGCTCTACCAGTTCCCGATGGTGGCACAGGCCGTGCTGCTCGGGGGCCATGTGCGGGTCGGCCTGGAGGACAATATCTATCTCGGCAAGGGCCAACTGGCGCCGAGCAACGCGGCGCTGGTGGAGAAGGCCGGGCGGATCATCGAACTCTTGGGCGACAGCGTGGCGACGGCGGCCGAGGCGCGCGGGATACTGGGGGCGGCCAGTGCGGGGCCGCGCTGATTCGTGGCGCCCGCCGGGGTGGCGGCCAAATCCGTTTCAATACGACCGCGGCAGCCCCAGCACCTTCTCGGCAATAAAGTTCATGATCATGTGCGGCGTCACCGGGGCGATGCGGGTGATCAAGGATTCGCGCAGATAGCGTTCCACGTGAAATTCCTTGGCGTAGCCCATCCCGCCATGGGTCATGAGGGCGGTCTCGCAGGTTTTGAACGCGGCCTCCGCGGCCAGATATTTCGCCGCGTTGGCCTCCGCCCCGCAGGCCTCGCCGGCGTCGTAGAGCGCGGCCGCCCGGAACGCCATCAGGTTGGCGGCTTCAAGTTCCATCCAGCACACCGCGAGCGGATGTGCGATCGCCTGGTTGCGCCCGATCGGACGGCCGAACACCTCCCGCGCCTTGGCGTAGTCCACCGCCTTGGCGAGCGCGGCGCGGCCGAGCCCGACCGCCTCGGCGGCGATCAGGATGCGCTCCGGGTTCATGCCGTGGAGGATGAGTTCGAAGCCTTTTCCCTCCTCGCCGATGCGGTCCTCGAGCGGCACCGGCAGGCCGTCGATGAACAGTTCGTTGGAATCGACCGCCTTGCGGCCCATCTTGTCGATCTCGCGGATGTCCACATAGCGCCGGTCGAGATCGGTGTAGAACAGGCTCAAGCCCTCGGTGCGCTTCGTCACCCGGTCGGCCGGCGTGGTGCGGGCGAGCAGCAGCACCTTGGTCGCGACCTGCGCGGTCGAGATCCAGATTTTTTGGCCCGAGACCACATAGCCGTTGCCGGCGCGCTCCGCGCGGGTCTTGAGGTTGAGAGTGTCGAGCCCGGCGTCCGGTTCGGTGACGGCAAAGCACGCCTTGTCGCGGCCGGCCACCAGCGGCGGCAGCATCCTCGCCTTCTGCTCCACAGAGCCGAACTTGACCACCGGGTTGAGGCCAAAGATGTTCATGTGCAGCGCGGAGGCGCCGGACAGTCCGGCGCCCGATTGCGCGATTGCCTGCATCATGATGGCGGCTTCGGTGACGCCCAGTTCGGCGCCCCCGTAGGCCTCCGGAATGCACACCCCGAGCCAGCCAGACGCCGCAAAGCTTTGGAAAAAATCCTCAGGAAAGCCGCCCGCGCGGTCGCGCTCGCGCCAATAGGCATCGTCGAACGGCGTGCACAGCCGCGCCACCGCCTCGCGGATCGCCGTCTCGTGCGGGGAAAGCGTCTGTTGCATCGGACAAGGGTGAATTGGTGAAAGACGGAGGGGGCTTTTTCGCACGTGGCGCGGTTCGGCCGCAATAGCGGGTAAAGGCGAACCCGCCTGCCCGCGTGGCGCCGTGCCTCGTTCCAGGGCGTGCTCTTGCGCGGAGCCCGGACCCCGTAACCCCGGCCTGTGAGCCCAAGTACCGTCCGTGGTCATGGATTCCGGGCTCGCGCTTGTGCTCGCCCGGGAATAACGGAGGCGGCACGGATCACGCTTAGACGTCGGGCGGGTGAGAGGTCAGGCGCAAGGCGAGCCGGTTTTAGGAAACTGAGTGACATCAACGAGCGTAATAACTCCTTGTTGCGGCCGGAGCCCGTCGGCCGCAACGAAATATCCTAAGTATCATTGCGACTTGACCTTGGTTCAACAGTTGGACTATGTAATGAGGCAACATAAATGCCGACGCTTAAGCGCTTCGGGGCCGTCTTCGTGCGGATGTACGCGGACGATCACCTGCCGCCGCATTTTCACATCGTGGCGCCTGACTTTCAGGTGCTGGTGCGGATTTCGGATTTGGTGGTCATTGCCGGCGAGGCCCGCCCCGCCCAGCTTGCCGAGATTCTCGCATGGGCGCGAACACATCGCGAGAATCTGGCGCTCACCTGGGCGGAATTGAACGAACGAGGTTGACGATGCCGAGAAAGATGTTGCCGCGCGTTGCGGCGGTGATGGCCGAAGCGGAGCCGATGACCTTGCGGGTGCGCTGGGACACCGGTGGCGAAAGCCTCGTCAACGTGTCCGGCATGATCGCAAGCTTTCGTTTCTACGCACCGATGCGAGAATCGCCTGACACCTTCCGCCAAGTCCAAGTCGGCGAATACGGCACCGATGTGGTGTGGCCGGGTGGTATCGACATGTCGGCGGATACGCTGTGGCGGCTGGCTCAGGAGCAGGGCGGCGCGACGATGCCGGCGGATGAATTCGCCATTGGCGCGAGAGTAACCTGGTAAACGGTGACGCTTGTGTTCGTAGAATGGGTTGAGCCCTGGCCAAACCCCTCCGGCGGGTCGAGGGGGTTTGGTAGCTCAACCCTCTGTTACCCGCCGCCGAACAGGTGCCAAATCCGCTCCGCCGCGCTTCGGGGCCACCCCGCAATGCCGCTAATGCGCCGGCGTGGTCGCATTGACCGTCCGATCCGCACGGTGGTAGGCAAGCGTCGTCCACGATACCCAATGGGCGGCGCAAAAATCCCCGCCACGTCCAGGTCCCCGCATGAAACTGCCCGCGTTCGACTATGCGTGTCCGGCGACGCTCGCCGAGGCGGTGACGCTGCTGGGATCGCGGGAGGATGCCAAGGCGCTCGCGGGCGGGCAAAGCCTGGTGCCCATGATGGCGTTTCGGCTCGCTTCGCCGCCGCTGCTGGTCGATCTGGGCAAGCTCGCGGAGTTGCGGCGCATCGCCATCGGCGCGGACGGGGTACGGCTCGGCGCCATGACGCGCTGGCGCGATATCCTTGACGATCCGCGGCTCGACACCGCCCATCCGCTGCTCAAGGCGGCCATCGCGCATGTAGCTCATTACCAGATCCGCAACCGCGGCACGGTCGGCGGCAGTATCGCGCATGCCGATCCGGCGGCCGAAATGCCCGGCATCGCGGTCGCCTGCGACGCCGAGATTGCTGTCGTCGGCGGCGCCGGGCCGCGGACGATTCCGGCGGAAGATTTCTTCATCGCGCCGCTCGTCACCGCGCTGGCGGCCGACGAGATCATCGTAGAGGTCCGCCTGCCGGCCTGGCCGGCCGGGCGGTGCTGGGGTTTTCGCGAATTCTCGCGCCGGCGCGGCGATTTCGCCATGGCGGCCGCCGCGGTGTTCTACGATCGCGACGAGGCCGGCCGGGCACACAACGCCCATATCGGCGCGATCGGGGTCGGCGACACGCCGGTGCGGCTCACCGCCGCCGAGGCCGCGGTCAACGGCAAGGTGGTCGATGTGGCGGTAAGCGAGGCGGCAGGCTTCGCCGCTTCAGCCGCCGTGGAGCCCCGCGGCGACATTCACGCCAGCGGGGCCTATCGCAAATCGCTCATCGGCACGATGGTCGAGCGTGCGTTGCAGGCCGCCTGCGCGGGGCAAAATTAGACCGGGTTCCGGTCGCGTCGGAACACCTGGGAGTCATGGCCGGACTTGTCACGGGCATGATGCCGAGAGGGTGTTTCGAGCCGATGGAAATCCGGGCTGGCGTCGATTGCCGATGATGGATCGTCTGCGGCGCTCCGCTTTTTCGTGGGCGATGATACGGTTTACGTGGTACCGATCCGCCAGTTGCGGGCGCCCGGAATTCAGTGAAAACAGCCGGAAAACCAGGAAGGAAACCCGATGCGCGACGCCAGGATTTCACGACGCACGGTGCTCAGGGGCTCAGGCGCCGCAGCGGCCGGCATGCTCGTGACGCGGGTCCAGGCCGCGGCTCCGGAACCCACGACCATCACGCCGGCCTTGATCGCTGCGGCCAAAAAGGAAGGCAAGGTCGTCTACTACACCTCGATCGACCTGCCGGTGTCGGAGCGGATGGGCAAGGCTTTTGAGGCGAAATACCCCGGCATATCGGTGCGGGTCGAGCGTACCGGCGCCGAGCGGGTGTTTCAGCGCATCGGCCAGGAATATGCGAGCAACATCCATGCCTGCGACGTGGTCGATTCCTCCGACGCCGCGCATTTCATCGTCTGGAAGCGCGACGGACTGCTGGCGCCCTATGTGCCGGAAGACGTGGCCAAGCATTATCCGGCCGAACAGTGCGATCCGGACGGGCAATTCGCCCCCTTCCGGGTGGGCCTCTCCGTGATCGGCTACAACACCCGGCTGGTGAAGCCGGAGGACGCGCCGAAGAGTTTTGCGGATTTGCTCGCGCCCAAATGGGCCGGCAAGATCGTGAAGGGGCACCCGGGCTTTTCCGGCACCATCATGACGGCAACCTACGAGATGGCACGCGACCTCGGCTGGGATTATTTCGAGAAACTCAGCCGTCAGCGCGTGATGCAGGTGCAGTCCGCCTCCGACCCGCCGAAGAAGCTCGCGATCGGCGAGCGTGCCATCATGGCCGACGGCAACGAATATGTGCTTCTGCTGGTGAAGGACACGGGCGGCATGGTGGAACCGGTCTATCCGACCGAAGGCACGCCGCTCATCGTATCGCCCAACGCGGTCCTCAAGGCGGCGCCCAATCCGAATGCAGCCCGGCTGTTCGCATCATTCCTGTTCAGCCCCGAATGCCAGCAGCTGGTGAGCGATTTCGGCGGCATGCGATCGTTCCATGCGCAGGTCAGGGAACGTGCCGGCCGCCGGCCGCTCGCCGACATCAAGGTCATGAAGGATGATCCGGCGGCGGTGGAGAAGAGCGCGGAAGTGGTCAAGGCGCGCTACACCAAATTGTTCCGGGTGTGAAATCGCTTCAAGCCCCCCACGCGCTTGTCCTTAAAGCGCGTTCAGGAATTCATCGCGGGTTAGCTGCTTTTCGGCGCCCCGGCGGGGTTTCGCTATTGTAATATAATATCAAAACCACCGTTATGAAAAACCGCATTTTTGCTCTCCCCGCGGCGCTCTTCGCGCCATGGGGAGAGGGTTAGGGTGAGGGGCGGCAGCGTTCGAAAACGCAGAGCAATACCCTAATCATACTACTACGCCTACGTTCTATTATTTATTCGAGTTATGCCGGCTTGTCAAGGGAGCCAGAGCCTCAAACCGGCTGCACGGAGTTCCATGCCGGCCTCTAACTTTTGTCGAGGAGATCGTTCGCCCTTATAACGAGCAAAAAGGATATCTTCCACCACTTCCCACCTCAGAGTTCGAGATTTACTTTCAGCATGACGTCTTAGACACGAAATGAAGCATTTATCTATCAGATCTGTTGGGGCAGACCCTGTTGGTATTCTATGGTATATATCCAGTGAAACATAGGGGCTAGACCATTTTTCCATTGTAATCACCGCGAAGTCTATTTCATTTTCCGTAAATCCGCCACGAAGCCCCGGTCTTTCCGTATTATAAATCATTGAAATTGTTGGCTCCTGGGAATGCGTGTCAATGGGTGCGAAGATTTCTTTCCCATCTGCTAGCATATTGTAAACCTCCATAAGGGGCGTCAGCTTTCTGTTAATTAGAGCCATCGCTATCGGACTAGAATCACCTCCAAATTCAGCGATGTTTATGGCAGAGAGATATTTTTCTAAATCATTGATTCCAGTTCCAGAAAGCAATTTTGCTTGTTCCGTAGCCCATGCTCGTAGTTGCGTCGGCGCCACCGCCGGACCAGAATCTCGACGCGGGCCGTTAGGCTCAAAGCTCAGAGCGCCAACATACGACTGTGAAAAATTGAAAACCGACCGCGTGTTTAAGCCTGATACGAATCCACCGATCGACGCAATCCCCGCCCTGAGATACCCAAACGCGATTGCTGCACGGCCACAAGGTTCGCCGTCTTGATCATTCAGGAGGCGTATGTTCGGTGCAATTTTGGCGAGACAGATATCGACCGCGTCATCCTGCCTTGAATCAGCGAAAACGATGTCTCGCACCCAGTTGAGCGCATCGGAATCCTGCCACCTGCGAGAATGGGCAAGGCCAAACTCACCATCCAATTCGAAGGCCCAAACGTCACAATCGACGCAAGGACAGAGGTGCGCGATGAGTTCTTTCAGCGTCGTTTTCACGCTATCTTGATGCTCTCGGTGTACCCTTAGGAGCTTTGACACATCCTCTGAGGAAATCCGCAATTCGACCCGCGTTGAGAATGGTTCGAGAGCCGGGCCGATAGCCTGTGATATTAGGGGACGCAGACGTAATCCTTGCCGAAATATCAAGGTATGTGCTTCGTCGCGTCCCGCATCCCATCGGCGTGAAGTTACTGTAATACGATCAGCAACCATTAGCGTCGAAAAGAAGCCAATCCCGAACCGTCCAGCTTGATTTAAATGCGCGCTTAAGAGACCAGGAAATTCTTCCTGGGCTTCCTGTGAGGCCCAAAAACTCTTCCCAAATTCGATGAGTGGCCCCGTCAGAATGTGCTCTGACATTCCAATCCCATCGTCTTCGACGATGAGATCATAGAAGCCGTCGATTTCGCATTTCCTGAGGGTAACGACGACCTTCCCCTCGTACCACTTGTCATTAAACAGCTTACGTCTCGCTCGTACGGCATCAGAGGCGTTCTGTATTAATTCTCTCAGTGGCACAGCCGGATCCCGGCCGTAGAGCGCTTCACCTCCTAACAGACGAATAATTTGTTCCACGCTGGCAACGCGAACCTCCGCGTTAACCGGTCGCCATCCAGAAGTTCGGATGAATTTGCTCAAATGCCGCGGGCTCTCTGCACCGGCGACACGATCAACGGTGAAGGCTGGAAGCTTCTCATCCTTCATTAATTGATAGCAACCTTGAAGTTCTTCGTTAGCGACTTTGATCAAATCGTAGGCAACCCACCACGCGTCAGCCTTTTCTTCCGTAAAGTCGTTCTGAGATGTGAAGACGAGCGCTCCTGGACCACTATCATCAGACCGAACAATGGGTTGCGCCAGCTGCTGTGCTTGCCAATGTAACAAAAATTCTCCCCGCGGATCATGAATTGCAAGGGCGAAGGCGGATGCGCGTCGTTGATCAATTTGAATTGCGTCGGCGCAACGCAATAAACACGCAATCTTTACCGCTTTGATCGACCACTCTTGAGGCATAAAACCGGGCGCACCTTGTATATTCGGCAATTCCTGGTCCAGTGAGGTGCGATCCCGGTGATGACTTGCGGCTATGCGGCCGATCAAGGGAGCGAGATTCTTCCCGAAGCTCATTGTCATCAATCAAGTATTGTTCCTGAAACTTCTAAGTCGCGAGAGTCTCCGCTTGTTTTGCGTGCAGGTGTCGCACTGCGATGAAAAGAGCACTTTTGGCGATTTCTTCGGGTGGATCGGCGATGTCCTGCCGGCGCGTGGGATTTGCGTTCCTCCTTCGTAAGATACCGGCCACAGCATCTCGGTATTCAACAGTGCCCTTTAGCTGTGTAAGGCCCCCCTTGTAGGCGGCGACAGCGTGTCCCGCATCGTGCAGCAGTACTGCGCCGCCAAAGACGAACGCTTCGAGCGGATTTAGGTGGTAGTTGTCCCCGCAAAGCTGGCTGGCGCGATCCCACAGCGCGCTCAAGTGGGCCTTGTCGTGAAGAGTAAGTCCGGGGAAGTCGGCCGAAATGCGTTGGCCAAGCTCGATACCTCGCTCCCAAAAGTTTTCGTAGGCTACTCGTAGCCTGTCGCGGGATGGCTGAAGTGCGTCGTTGTCGCGAGGGTGCAACGTTGCCTGCCAGAGGAGGCTCAATCTAAAGTCTGCCACACGTCTTCCCTGAAGCGATCAAAGCGGGACAAGTTTCTTAGAAGGAACTGCCGCCGAAAATCTCCGGCGGCCGTCCCCCAACCTCACTTCAACCCAAACACCGCCACGAAGGCCGACGGCTGATACAGCACCGCGCCGCGCAGCCCTGCGTCGCCCCCCACATTCACCGCGATATACTGCTTGCCCCCCACAGCAAAACTCATCGGCGGCGCAGTGATCGGCGTGCCGAAGCTGAAGCTCCAAACCTCTTTCAAACTGTCGGCGTCATACGCCACCAGCCGCCCGTTGGAATGGCCCGTGAACACCAGATCGCCGCCGGTCGAGAGCATGCCGGATTCGTTCGGGATCGGGTATTGCGCCTTGCCGGCAATCTTGCCGGTGCGCACGTCCACGGCCCACAGCGCGCCGTGAGCGGTGGCGCGGCCCTGCTCCTGGCAGCACATGCGCAGGCCGACCCAGTCCTTCTTCTCGTCCATCGGGGTCTGCACGATGGTGCCGCCGGAGCAGCCCTCGGCGCCGGACACATAGGCGATCATGCGCTTGGCGTCGAAGGTCGGCGGGAAGAAGGTCGGCGAGCCGGAATACCACGGGCAGGAACTCTTGGCCCGGCTTGCCGCGGCGCTGGCCGAGGCCGGCATAGCGCTGAACGGCGAGGGTGGGGTCGTAGTCGAGCGGCTTGCCGGTCTTGGCGTCGATGCCCTTGGTCCAGGTCACCTTCTCCTGATATTGGTCGGCGCGCAAGAACTGGCCGCTGGCGCGGTCGAGCGTGTAGTAGAAGCCGTTGCGGGAGAAATTCGCCACCACCTTGCGGGGTTCACCGTTGATGGTGGTTTCGTAAAGCATCTTTGGACTCGGGGTGTCGAAATCCCAGTGCTCATTCGGGGTTTCCTGGAAATACCACACGATCTTGCCGGTGTCGGCGTCGAGCGCCAGCGTGCTCGCGGTGTAGAGATTGTCGCCGGGGCGGAATTCCGGATCGAAGGTCGGGAAGGCGTCGCCAGTGCCGTAATAGAGCAGATTGGTGGCCGGGTCGTAGGACGCCGTCTGCCATACGCCTGCGCCGCCGATGCGCCAGGCATTGTGATTGTCCTTCCAGGTCTCCGAGCCGGGCTCGCCGGGAGCCGGTATCGTGAAGGTGCGCCAGGCAAGCGCGCCGGTCTTCACGTCGAAGCCGCCGATCCAGCTGCGGGTACCGAGCGAGCCGCCGGTCGATTCGCCCTGCACCACCAGTTCGCGCCCGCCCTTGGTTTTGATCGTCAGCGGTGCGCCCGAAAAGGCCTGCGTCTTCGAGGGCGTGCCGGTGTTCGGGTCCATCGGCGCCATGGCGTTGATCTCCCACAGCACCTCGCCGTTGTCGCGGTTGAGCGCGATGATGCGCGCGTCATAGGTGGAGAGAATGACGGCATTGCCGTACATGGCGAGCCCGCGGGTGGTGCGCGACACCCGGATTTTTGGGTCGTAGCGCCACAGCGGGATTGCCTCCTTGCCGCTGCGCACATCGAATTTCATGACCCGCGACCAGGTGTCGGTGACATACATGAACCCGTCGTCGACCAGGGGGGTGGACTCCTCCTTGCCGCGCAGGGTGCCGCCGGTGGTGCGGCCGCCGATCGAGAAGGTGTATTTCAGTTCCAGATTTTTGATGGTGTCGCGGTTGATCTGGTTCAGCGGAGAATGCCGCGAATTGTCGTAATCGCGGTGGATCATCAGCCAGTTCTGCGGCTCGGCGGCCGTGTTGGTGAGCCGCTCCGGCGTCACATCGGCCGCCAAGGCTTGACTCGCGATGACCGGCAGCGCGCCGGTGACAAGCGCGATCGACGACAAGACAGCGAGCATGGTTCGCAAAGACATCTCCGCCCTCCGGATATTTTTTCATCGGCGACGGGTGGCGCCGCCTGAGGTAAGGTGATCGACCGTCATCCGGCGGTCAAGTCGCGTGGATCATACCAAACCGAACGGGATTTGAACTCGCTCGTTGCGATAATCTCCGCTCTCCCGGCGCGCCGGTAGGGCGGACAAAATCGCCCTGCCCCCGCGCGAGGTCCGGCCACGTCGCGCCCGGCGATTTTGCCCACGCGGTCGCCTCCTCTTATGGTGTCGGCGTGGGCAAAATCGCAGCAGATTCGGGCGCCTCCGCATTGCCCAGGCAGGGCGATTTTGCCCACGCTACAACCGCGATTTACCACGACCGGAATTTGGCATGCGGTCCGAATCTTGCTTGACGGTGCCCACAAATGTGGAGATGCGTGAATGCCTCACCCGGTGGATGTGATGGTTGGCAAGCGGGTGCGGCTGCGCCGGCTGCAGCTGTCGCTGTCGCAGACCGAGCTCGGCGAAAAGCTCGGCGTCGCGTTTCAGCAGGTGCAGAAATACGAAAAAGGCACCAACCGCGTAAGCTGCAGCCGGCTCTTCGAGATGTCGCAGATCTTGGAGGTGCCGATCACGTATTTCTTTGCCGAGTCCGGCGATGCAGGTCCGGAAATTGCCGTGGCCGAGCAGCTCGACGTGCCGGAGCTCAAGGAGGGCTTTCGGCTGATGACTGCCTTCCGGCAAATCCATAATCATGCGGTGCGCAAATCCGTCGTCGCGCTGGTCGAGACCGTGGCGGAAAACGGAAACGGGAGCCTCGAAGCCGGTTGACACGGCTCCGCCGGCCGCCGGCTCGCTCATGCATCACGCGTCGTGCCCCTGGATAGCGTGAGGGCGACCCCGGACGTGCGGTGCGCGAACATGGCCGTGATCAGATCGCAGGCGCGGGCGGCTGCATCCGCGGCGGCCATGCCGCCGGCATGGATGTTGGAGATGCAATTGCGTTCACCGTCGCGCCGGCTGCGGTTGGGCGCGTAGGTGAGATACATGCCGAGCGAGTCGGCGACGCTCAATCCGGGCCGCTCGCCCAGCATGATGACCGCGCATTTTGCCTGCAGGATTTCCCCCACATGATCCGCCAGCGCAACGCGGGCCTCCGTGGCGATGATGATCGGCCCGATCGTCAAGCCCCGTTCGCGCAGCATGGCGTACAGCGGCCCCAGCACCGCAACCGCGTTGCGCGCGACCGCGACGCTGCTCAAGCCGTCGCCGATCACGATTGCCACATCGGGCGCCACCATCGGCTCGGATAATCGCGCGACGCTGTCCGCGTCCAGCATCCGGCCGAGGTCCGGCCGCTTGAGATAGACGTGCCGGTCCACGGCCGCGCTACGCACCGTGATCGCCTGCAGGCCGAGGCTTCCGATCTCCTGCACCAGGGCTGCGACATCGAGGCCGGCATGAACGGCATCGCGCGCTCGAGCATGCGCGGCCTGAAACGCCAGATAGGGCTTGGTCGGCAGGCCCGACCCGGCCCGCCCCTGCGCTATGCGCGCCGGCGTGTGCCGCGCCAGAACCGCCCAAGTATCCGCCCAAGAGTCGGCCAGAGAATCGGGTCGAGAATCCGCCCAAACCTCTGTCGTTGCGGGGAGCACCGGACGATCCGTCATCGGGACAAGCCGCCGAGCGCCGGCAACGCACCGATGATCCGGTCCGGCGGATTTGAGCGCAAACGCCCGGCCGCATCCGTGATGCCGGCCGCCGTCAGCCAGGATTCGAATTCCGGCGCCGGCCGCAAGCCCAGCAGACTGCGCACGTAAAGCGCATCATGAAACGAGGTGCTTTGATAATTCAGCATCACGTCGTCCGCCCCCGGCACCCCCATGACGAACGTGCAGCCGGCGACAGCCAGCAGCGTCAGGAGCGAATCCATGTCGTCCTGATCGGCTTCGGCGTGATTGGTGTAGCAGATGTCGCAGCCCATCGGCAGGCCGAGGAGCTTGCCGCAGAAATGATCCTCCAGTCCGGCTCGGATGATTTCCTTGCCATTGTGCAGATATTCCGGGCCGATGAACCCGACCACGGAATTCACCAACAGCGGCGCGAAATGCCTTGCGACGCCATAGCAGCGCGCCTCCAGCGACTGCTGATCGACACCCTCATGGCCGCCGGACGACAGTTCGCTGCCCTGGCCGGTCTCAAAATACATCACGTTATCGCCGATCGTTCCGCGCCGGAGTTCGCTCGCCGCGGCCCTGGCCTCGGCGAGCAGACCGAGCGAAATCCCAAAGGCCCGGTTGGCGGACTCGGTGCCGGCAATGGATTGAAACACCAGATCGACCGGCGCGCCGCGCTCGATCGCGGCGAGCGTGGTGGTCACATGGGCCAGCACGCAAGACTGGATCGGCGCATCGAGCCGCTGCCGCATCGTGTCCAGCATGGTGAGCAGGTCCGCCATGGTGTCGACGCTGTCGGTCACCGGATTGATGCCGATGACGGCGTCGCCGGCCCCATACATCAGTCCGTCCACAATGCTGGCCGCAATCCCGGCCGGATCGTCGGTCGGATGGTTGGGCTGCAGGCGCGTCAACAGCCGGCCTGCGAGGCCGATCGTATTACGAAACCGCGTCACCGTCCGGCATTTCGCCGCCACCGCGATCAAGTCCTGCAGGCGCATGATTTTCGCAACCGCCGCCGCCATTTCGGGCGTCAGGCCCGGCGCCAGCGCCCCCAGCGTTGCGGTGTCGGCGGCCTCGCCCAGCAGCCAGTTGCGAAAATCCCCGACCGTCAGGCTGCGAACGCGTGCGAATGCAGCCGCGTCATGATGATCCACGATCAGGCGGGTCACCTCGTCGGTCTCATAAGGCACCACAGCCTCGGCGAGAAACCGCCGCAGCGGCAATTCCGCCAGCGCCATCTGGGCCGCCACCCGCTCGCTCGCGCTTGCCGCGCCGACCCCCGCAAGTTCATCGCCGGCCCGGGGCGGCGATGCCTTGGCGAGCAAGTCCTTCAGATCGGGAAACACGTATCTGACCCGATCGAGCGTGTGGGCAAAGCTCATGGGGCAAAGTTCATGGTTGTTGGGCTCCGCAACGGTGCGAGCGCCGCGGCAGGCGCCGCCCATGGCCCCCGGTCGGCGACTTCATCGTCCGCTCGGAAAACTATTGCCCACTTGCACGGGCGTCCAGGGGTTTGAACCCGCGGCCGGCGCGACGCCTCCGAATTGCCGGCATCAATGTGGGCACGAAAATCAAACACGACGCGAGCGCCTTCATGACAGCGAACGCCACAGTCCGCTCATGTCCGCGCTGCACTTGCCGGTTGCTCTCCCCCTAGCCGCTGTTACAAGGCGCCGCGCGGCAAACGCGCGGGAGCGATCGGATCATGGGCGCACGGCAGTTCGGGGCACGGGTGGCACGGGTCGAGGATCCGGCACTGCTGACCGGCCGTGCCCGCTTTGTCGATGATATCCGCGTCAGCGGCGTGCTGCATGGCGCCTTCGTGCGCAGCCCGCATCCGCACGCCCGCATCCGCGCGCTCGACACCGTGGCGGCCTCCCGGATTCCGGGGGTGCACGCGGTGTTCACGGCCGCCGATATGCCCGGCCGGCTCGCCACCGACCCGATTCCGACACCGGTGCCTAACCCCGCCATCACGGCGATGCGCACCCAACTGGCGCTCGCCCGCGACGAGGTTTGCTATGTGGGCGAGACCATTGCCTTCGTGGTCGCCGACAGCCGCCATCTTGCCGAGGATGCGGCCGCGGCAGTTGTGGTCGATTTCGAACCGATTGCCGCCACCAGCGATTGCCGAGACGCCCTGCGCGACGGCGCACCGCGCACTCATAGCGACCTCGCCACCAATATCGCCGCGGTGGTGCCGATGCGCTACGGCGACGCCGATGCGGTCTTCGCCACCGCCCCGCACGTATTCGCGGAGGAAATCTTCCAGCACCGCGGCGCCGCGATGACGCTGGAAGGCCGCGCCGTGCTGGCGAGCAACGATACGGCAACTGATATGCTCACCGTGTGGTCGGCGACGCAGACGCCCCATATCTGCCGGCGTTCGATCGCGGACCTGCTCGACCGCGAACTGGAAACCGTGCGGGTGATCGCGCCGTGCGTCGGCGGCGGGTTCGGCACCAAGGCGCCGTTCTATGCGGAGGAAGTGGTGGTGCCGGTGGCGGCGCTAAAGCTCGGCCGGCCGGTCAAATGGATCGAGGACCGGCGCGAGCATTTCCTCTCCGCCACCATGGA
>CAWDKL010000013.1:0-10864 GCA_963802745.1 uncultured Alphaproteobacteria bacterium
CGCGGCCGCCAGCGCGGTCGCGACGTCGGCTATAAATACCATTCCCGCAGTAAAGGCGCACCCAGCGAACACCGGCGCCTTCACTGCCTTTAAGCAAGTCAGGCCGAGGCCGGACTTTGCAAGTTTTTCAGCATTGCCGCTCCGTTCGGCGTTCCTAGACCGGTACACGCGTTCCAGCCCGGGCCGGCGACATAGCCAGGACAGGTGTCCTTAACCGCGTTCGTGCCCTTTGTGACCGCTTGGACTACCCCTTTTGCCGCGTTAGCGTAAAGGAATGGATTTAGAAAGCCCACATTCACGCCGAGGGCCTGGTTTAGCCGCGCAACCAACGCCGCCATCAGCGGCGCCACGGCGCTCGTTCCGCCGGCAGCACTCTCGCTGGTATCGACCCGGGTAAAATAATTTGTCGCACTCATAGCGATATCCGGGACCCCACGGCCGGGATTTCCCACGGCCGCGGTACTGCCTGGAGCAAGCTTAAGCGCTTTCGGCAGTTTCACGCCATTTTGGTATTGAGGAACCGGGAAGATTTGGCTGATCCCACCACCGGTCGCCCAGCCCCCACCTCCAGGCGTGTTGATATCAAACGGTGTTCCGTCGTTCCATACGACATCTTCGTCGGAGACGATTTGCGTTCCGCCGCATCCCAGCACCATATCGTCGCAGCTCGGATGATTCACGTGAATTTGCCCGTCCCAGCGCCCGGAATCGAGATCGGCGGTGCCATGATCGCCTGAGGCCGCGCAGATCGTGATCCCCAAGGCGGCTGCCGCCGCGAATATTTCGTGATAGGCATCCAAACTTTGCTGATCGATCAAATCTTCCGGCGAGCCCCAGCTGATCGAAATCACGCTAGGTTTCCGTTGCGCGTCATGCACGGCGGCGTTGATGGCATCGACAAACCCTTTGCCTTCATTAGGGGCGAAATAGACCGCGAGTTTTGCCCTGGGCGCTATCGCGCCCGCCACTTCGATGTCCAGCATCACTTCGCCGTCGGCGTCATCTCCCGGGCTGTTCCCGACCCGGTCCACCGAGATGGCCGACACCTTGGGGGGCGGCACCCCAATCTCCTTGAAGTAAACCGCCAAGTCGCTGTTCTGAAAGCCGCCGCCAAGCTCGATGATCGCGATCGTTTGTCCGGTGCCGTCCAGCGTCGTCCCGTTGAGATTTTCTGGAAATTTGTACCGAGACGCAAATTCGGTCGCGGCCACTCCGTTCTCGCCCCCCGGTCCGTCATGCGCTGATTTCACTTCCCGACGCGGCAACCGATGTTTTGGACGGGTGTCGAAACCGATGATTCCGGATATGATCCCGCTCAGCTCCGCGGGAATCTTGATTTCCCCGCTGCGGCCGCGATAGGTACCAGAGGCGTGATGATAGATTTGCACATTGGCCGGAAAAGCGGCCAGCAAATCGCCCAGCGTTCCTCTCAGCACCAGCGATCGCTCTGCTGCGCTGCGGTGCACGACAGTCAGGTTGTGCACTTGCGCGAAATGTTCGACTTTATCGAGGTCTTCCTGCCGGGCGCCGTATTGTTTCTCCAGCTCCGCGTGGGTCAAGTAACTTCGCTCGGCCAATGGTTTGCCGGCAAGTTCGTAAGCTTTCTTGACCAGCGTGGCCGGATCGCCCGATGAGCGCACGCGCACGGTCACGCTTGCGATATCCGACTTATTCACCGGGCCCGCGAGACGCGAGTTGGGCATCGGAGTGCGACGGCTTCCCGGCAGAGTGACATAGCTCGCCATGATATTGTTTCTCCAAAATATAGATACTCATCGTATCGGGGCAGAGCATGCCAGCGGACGGAGCCGCCCTGTGTGACCTTTATCACACTCGGGATGATATTTTCGACACCTTTGATTCTCCTAAGCGCATGAGCAGATCGCATCATTGCCGCGCCTTGCAACCGCGGTTCGAGGGCGCCAGGACCATTGCGTCTCGATCATCGCGCCGGTCAGACCCGTCGTACCGCCGCTGAAGGCGCGCAAGCCTGCCGCCGGCGGTGTGCCGAACGATCGTGAACTTGGCCGCCGAGCCCATCCGGAGTGGCATTCGGCGTGCGGATGCGCTAGGTAAATGCCAACAGGTTCACCCACTTCCAACACCAGACGGTCCCCTTGTCCGACACCGATAATTCATCTCCCGAGCCGCCGCGCCCCAGTGGCCCCTCCGACATCCGCCCGGTATCCATCGCCGACGAGATGAAGCGCTCCTACCTCGATTACGCCATGAGCGTGATCGTGGCGCGCGCGCTGCCCGACGTGCGCGACGGCCTTAAAGCCCGTGCACCGCCGCATCCTGTATTCGATGCACGAGCAGGGCTACGCGTGGAACCGGCCGTACCGCAAGTCGGCCCGCGTGGTCGGCGACGTCATCGGTAAATACCATCCCCACGGCGACCAGGCGGTCTACGACGCGCTGGTGCGCATGGCGCAGGATTTCTCCATGCGCCTGCCGCTGATCGACGGGCAGGGCAATTTCGGCTCGGTGGACGGCGATCCGCCGGCGGCGATGCGCTACACCGAGGTGCGGCTGCAGAAGGTGACGAACGCGCTTGTCGATGACCTCGACAAGGACACCGTCGATTTCGTCGCCAACTACGACAATTCCGAGCGCGAGCCGGTGGTGATGCCGGCGCGGTTCCCGAATCTCCTGGTCAACGGCGCCGGCGGCATCGCGGTCGGCATGGCGACCAACATCCCGCCGCATAATCTCGGCGAAGTCATCGACGGTGCCATTGCGCTGATCGACGATCCGGCGCTTACGATCGAGGACCTCAACAAGATCATCCTAGGCCCGGATTTCCCCACCGGCGGGATTATCCTCGGCCGCGCCGGCATCCGCGCCGCCTACAATCTCGGCCGCGGCTCCATCATCATGCGCGGCCGCCATACGATCGAGACGATCCGCAAAGAGCGCGAAGCCATCATCATCACCGAAATTCCGTATCAGGTGAACAAGGCCCACATGGTGGAGCGCATCGCGGAACTCGTGAAGGAGAAGAAGATCGAGGGCGTCGCCGACATGCGCGACGAATCCGACCGCGACGGCTATCGGGTGGTGATCGAACTGCGGCGGGACGCGGTGCCGGACGTGGTGCTCAACCAGCTCTACCGCTTCTCGGCGCTGCAGACATCGTTCCCGGCCAACATCGTGGCGCTCGACGGCGGCCGGCCGCTGACGATGAATCTCAAGGACATCCTCACCGCCTTCATCGCGTTCCGCGAAGAGGTGGTGTCGCGGCGCACCAAATATCCTGCTCAACAAGGCGCGCGACCGCGCCCATATCCTGGTCGGCCTCGCCATCGCGGTCGCCAATATCGACGAGGTGATCCACCTCATCCGTACCTCGCCGGACCCGAACTCCGCGCGCGAAGCGCTGCTCGCGCGCGACTGGCCGGCCACCACCGCCGCCACGCTGATCGAACTCATCGACGACCCGCGCCACAAAGTGTCGCCGGCCGGCACCGCGCGGCTCACCGAGGAACAGGCCCGCGCCATCCTCGATCTGCGCCTGCAGCGGCTCACCGCGCTCGGCCGCGACGAAATCAAGGACGAACTCGACAAGCTCGCCGTCGAGATCGCCGATTACCTCGACATTCTGCGCTCCCGTGCCCGCATCCAGGCCATCATCAAGGCCGAAATGCTCGCCGTGAAGGACGAATTCGCCACCCCCCGCCGCACCGAGATCGTCGATCAGGAAGGCGAGATGGAGGACGAGGACCTTATCCAGCGCGAGGACATGGTCGTCACCGTCTCCCACCTCGGCTATGTCAAGCGGGTGCCGCTCTCGACCTACCGGGCGCAGCGCCGCGGCGGCAAGGGCCGCTCCGGCATGCAGACGCGGGAAGAGGATTTCGTCGCGCGGCTGTTCGTCGCCAGCACCCACACGCCGGTGCTTTTCTTTTCGTCCCGCGGCCAAGTGTACAAGGAAAAAGTCTGGCGGCTGCCGGCCGCGCTGCCGCAGAGCCGCGGCAAGGCGCTGATCAACATTTTGCCGCTGGAGCAGGGCGAGCGCATCAACACCATCATGCCGCTGCCCGAGGACGAATCGACCTGGGCCGGCCTCGACGTGATGTTCGCCACCACCAGCGGCACGGTGCGGCGCAACAAGCTGTCGGACTTCGTCGACGTGCGCCGCTCCGGCATCATCGCCATGAAGCTCGACGAGGGCGAGGCGATCGTCGATGTGCAGATCTGCACCGAGCGGGACGACGTGCTGCTGGCGACCGCGATGGGCCAGTGCATCCGCTTCCCGGTCCCCGACGTGCGGGTGTTTTCGGGCCGCACCTCCATGGGGGTGCGCGGCATTTTGCTGGAGAGCGGCGACACGGTGATTTCGCTCTCGATCCTGCGCCACGTGGAGGCCACCGGCGACGAGCGCGAGGCCTACCTCAAGCGCGCCAGCGCGGTGCGCCGCGGCCTCGAGGGGAGCGCCGAGGAGGCCGAGTTGGAGCTGGAGGAGGGTAGCGACGCGGGCGGCGAAGGGACGGGCGGCGAAGGGACGGGCGGGCGCGAATTGGGCGCCATCGAGTTAGGCGAGCAGCGCTACGTGGACCTCTCCACCGCGGAGCAGTTCGTGCTCACGATCTCGGAGCGCGGCTTCGGCAAGCGCACCTCCTCGTTCGAATACCGCACCACGGGGCGCGGCGGCAAAGGCATCGTCGCCATGGACAACCGCGAGCGCGACGGTTCTTTGCGGCCAAAAATCGGCCGCCTGGTGGCGTCGTTCCCGGTCGAGGAATCCGACCAGCTGATGCTGGTCACCGACGCCGGCCAGCTGATCCGCTCCCGCGTCGCCGAAATCAGCATCAAGGGCCGCAAGACCCGCGGCGTCATCGTGTTCAACACCGCCCAGGACGAGCGCGTGGTCGCGGTGGAACGGCTGAGCGAGGAGGGGGAGGAGGGACGGGGAGTAGGGGGCCTTCGGGGTGAGGCGCGTACCGGCGTAGGGTGGGCAAAATCGCTGGTGATGTCTGCGCCAAACCTTGCGCCGAGGCAGGCGATTTTGCCCACCCTACGCACTGCGGCGCAAACGCTGTTCATCGGCCCCGCGATCTGGCACGATACGCCAATGACCACGATCTCGATCGACAAAGCTCAGAAGGACTTGGCCATCCTCGTCAAGCGCGCGGTTGCCGGCGAGGATATCATCATCGAGTTGGATGACATGCAAGTCCGGCTCTTGCCGGTGCCGCGCGGGTTCGACGCGGTCACCGCCCGGCGCCGCGGCTACGGATTGTTGAAGGGCAAACTGGTGGTTGGGCCGGAGTTCTTCGAGCCGCTGTCCGACGAGGAATGTGGCCTCGTGCAAGACAATAATGGCGGTTCATGAAGGTGCTCCTCGATACTTGCGCGGTGCTATGGTGGTTCGCCGGCGACGCAAAGCTTTCGAGGACAGCCCGGAATATGTTGTCGAACGAGGACGCCACCGTTCTCGTCGGCGCGGCGTCGGCTTGGGAGATTTGTACCAAGGTGCGGATCGGCAAGCTTGCCACCGGCCACGACCTTTGTGAGGATTTTCTCGCCATCGTCACTGCCCATGAATTCGAGCCGCTGGCGATCACGATTGCGCACGCCCGATTGGCCGGGCGCATGGCCGGGGCGCACAAGGATCCTTTCGACCGAATCCTCGCAGCGCAAGCACTCATCGAGGACGTCCCGCTCGTCACCAACGACTCCGCATTTGCGCCGTTCGGCGTCAAGATCCTGTGGTAGGAACACGCAAACCTGTCGCCGGGTCGGACGGATTGTCGCCATGGACAACCGCGAGCGCGACGGCACCATCCGGCCCAAGATCGGCCGCCTGATGGCGTCGTTCCCGGTGGAGGAATCCGACCAGTTCATGCTCGTCACCGACGCCGGCCAACTGATCCGCTCGCGCGTCGCCGAAATCAGCATCAAGGGCCGCAAGACCCGCGGCCTCATCGTGTTCAACACCGCCCAAGGCGAGCGGGTGGTGGCGGTGAAGCGGCTGAGCGAGGAGGGGGAGGACGGCGAGGAGTGAGGGGGTGGCGGGTGCCGCCTGATATATACTCCACGCGTTATACGCTTGACGTATAAACAATCCCGGTATAATCCCGTGTTCCGATGATCCGATCGTTCCGCGACCGCGCCACCGAGCGCCTCTGGATTGGCGATTTCGTCAAGCCATTCTACGGTATCGAAAAGCAGGCATTGCGCAAGCTCGACATGCTGCACCACGCCCGCGATCTCGGCGACCTGCGCGCCCCGCCGGCAAACCGGCTCGAAGCCTTGTCCGGGGACCGCCGGGGCCAGCATGCGATCCGGATCAACGATCGATGGCGCATTTGCTTCACCTGGACGAAGGAGGGACCCGACGGTGTCGAAATCGTCGACGACCATTAGCCCGACTTCACCAACTGGCGGGGTTCGGCGAGCCGAAGCCCCTGGGATCATTGGGGCGAAGGTCCAAAGGTCGGCACTACAAGGGTGGAGTACTCAAGCGGCTTGGTGGTTGGCGGCGGTGATTTTCGGCGGCGGCTGATCGGGCAAGTCGAGCTTCAAGCTTTGCAGTAGAAGCCGCTGATCGGGTTCTGCCTCGGTATAGCGGGAGTAGAGGATGACGGTGCGCCCGTCCGTGGTGGGCAGTTCGACGTCGATCATCTGGATGACGGCGAGCTTTTCGAGCACGGCTCTGGGCGTCAGTCCCGGTGCCAGCGCTTTCAGCCGTTGTTTCAATGTGACCATCAGGCAATAGGCCAGGAATGCCACGAAGATATGGGCTTCGATGCGGGTCTCCAGCTGGTGATGAATGGGCCGGATCGAAAGATCGTTCTTCAATTCCTTGAACGCTTGCTCGATCTCGACCAGTTGCAGATAGAGCCGCCAGAGCTTTCCGGGGTCGTCGCCCTTGATGTTGGAGCGCAGCAGATAGCTGCCCTCGCGCCGGCGCGCGGCGCGTAATTTCTTGCGATCCAGCTTGAAATGGAATGTTTGCGGCGTGACCGGCTGATCGTTTGCCGGCGTGTGGATGATCAACAAACGATAGGCCTTGCCGGCCTCTTTCTTGGCGGCGCCGAGCTTGAGCAGCAAGTCGTCGCGCGTCAGATCCTGGTGCTGGAGTTCGCGCAGCCGCTTGATCAATTTCCGCAACCGGCGCTGCCGCATCGCTTGTTCCTTGTCGCGGCGGCCGTCGCTGCGCGCCAAAACGTAGGTTTCGTCTCCATCTTCGACCAATTTGACGCGCACGCTGTCGCGCACATCCTCCCACCGCTTGGCCGCCAGTAGCTTCTCCAGTTTGGTCAGCCGCCCGCGCGGCGTCCCCACGAGATAATGAATTGGGGTCGGCGAGGCGCGCATTTCGGCCAGGACTTCCTCGGTCGGAATACCGCGATCCATCACCCACGTGCGCTGTGCTTTGCCATATTGGGCTTCGATTTTGGCCAGAAAAGCCCGCAGCGTCGTTTTATCCGAAGTATTGCCATCCATGACTTCATAGGCCAGCGGAAACCCATCCGGCGTGACGATCAGCGCGATCACGACTTGCACGCAATCCGGCCGCTTGTCCCGGCTATAGCCGAACTTCCTTTTGCCCGCGTCCGGCGGATCGCACTCGAAATACGTGCTGGTCAGATCATAAAGCAAAACCTCGAAATCGGCCCCAAACAAGTCCTTCCAACGTTCACGCAAAAACCCGAACAGCGTTTGTTTGTGCGCGATCAGCTTGTCCAGGCAGCGATAGAGAGTATTCGGTTGAACCAGCCCGATATCTTCGCCCAGCAGATCGCCCATCGCGCTCTGTTCAAACCAGTGTCGATGCAACCGCCATTCGCTGCCCGGAGAAATCAGCCGATAGCTCGCCAACGTCTTCAACACGTTCAGCCAATTGGTTCCCTCGCGCGATGGCGGCAGCACCGGTTCCCAAAAATCGTCCAGCCGCAGTTGATCCCACAGGATCATCGCCAGCCAGCAGGCGCCCCACTGACGCGGGCGGCACAGCCGCATGGCGCTCAAGCGGATCGATATAACGTCGCAATCGAGAACCGGCGCTGCGCGATCCTCGGGGAACAGCGCAATCTGCGTCGCCTGCCCGCCGTCGTCAAACGCCGCGATCGCGCGGGTCCACGCCGCGCGCTGGCTGTCGTTGATCTCCCCCAGATAAAGCACCTGCCGTTGAACAACGCGCCCACCCTGAACCCGCCGGTTCTCCACGACCGACCAGCTCCGATGCTCCTTGCCGTCCTTGCGGCGAATTCTTGTGGCGCAAAAACATGCCCCTGACTCTGCGCACCCGATCAAACCAAGCAAGAGCCTTGGTCGGCACTACAGCCGATTTCCAAAACCGCCCCCTGCAAGATCAATGGCTTGCGCCATGCCAAAGCCGCGAAAATCGAAAAAACCCGACCCAGTTGGTGAAGTCGGGTTAGCGCGGTCGGCACCCCCGATCGCGTGACCACCCATCCGGGGGAGGTTCTGGCTGCGGAATTCTTGTACCCGCTGGACCTTTCCGTGAATGCGCTGGCGACCGCGTTGCGGGTGCCGGCCACCCGCATCGGCGCGATCGTCAAGGGCAAGCGGTCGGTGACGGCCGACACCGCGTTGCGGCTCGCCCGCTTCTTCGGCACCAGCCCGGAATTCTGGATGAATTTTCAGGCCATGCACGACCTGACCAAGGCTCGGCAGGAAACCGGCGCGATGATCGAGCGGGATGTGCGTCCGCGCGCCCGCGTGACTGCCGGTGTCTGATGGGGCGGCCCCCGCGCAGGGCTGCGGGCCTCCGGCCGTGGCCTTCGGCCATCCCCGCCTTTGCGGGGGCAGGCTCTTGACTGTGCCTGTGCGCGGCGCATGAGCGGACGTTAGGTCGGGAGAAGGAATGGTCCGTCGCGGTCGAACAAAGCAATGGATTAAGCACGTAAGTAAGCTAAGCTAAGGAAGGCGAATTACGCGGGCTTTCGCGCGGGTTT
This sequence comes from uncultured Alphaproteobacteria bacterium, assembly GCA_963802745.1. Taxonomy (GTDB): domain Bacteria; phylum Pseudomonadota; class Alphaproteobacteria; order Rhizobiales; family Xanthobacteraceae; genus JAJPKK01. The sequence goes on from CAWDKL010000013.1 coordinate 8,928, forward strand.
CGACACCAGCCTTCCCGAAGCGAGGTCCCGACGCCGGGACGATAAATCAGGCCCGTTACTGAATGGCGCAATAAGCGAAGCGCATTGCGCCATTCATGCCTCGCAACGGCGCAATAAGTCGATTGTGCCCTACGAACGATGAACCGGGAGGAAACACATGCGTAATCAGTTTGGGAAAATCGCCATGGGCTGCGTGCTTGCGGTCGCCGCAATGTCCTCGGCCGCCAATGCGCAAGCACCGGCACCGGCCGCGCCGAAGGGCTCGGTCGTGGTCGCGGCGCCGACCTACACCTCCATCGCGATGGAAATCGCCGTCAACCGTCCGGCGGCGGAGGTGTGGAAGCGCATCGGCGGATACTGCACGATCGGCGAATGGCTGCAGATCCCGGCGGGGTGCAAGATTACATCGGGCAAGGACGGGGAGTTCGGCGCCGTTCGCACCGTGGGTGCCGAGGTGCTGGTGGGCCGCACCGAGCTCTCCTACACCTATGCGCAAACCCCGAAGGAAGGTACGCCGTACAACCTTTACCACGGCACGCTCGAAGCGCGGCCGGTGACGCCGACCACGTCCAAGATCGTCTACACGCTGTTCTTCGACAACTCGATGCTGCCGAACGATGCGGCGCGGGCGGAGGACAAGGAACGACGGCGCACCCGGTTCATGCAGGCGCTGCAGAACATGAAAACGCTCGCTGAAGGCGGCAAGCTGAATTGAGACGGCGATGTAAGGCAGCGATGTTCGGCGGTACGGCGAAACGCGCCTATCGCCTGGCCTGAGGAAGCGCGCATCCGGCCACCGCCGGGGAAGGCGGTGGCCGGCTTGAACGGTATATTCGATCATATAGCGTTTATTGGGTTATCGCGATGCAGCAAGTGAACCGATGGGCCAGTTTGAGACATTTGTACGCTTCCGAGCGTACCGGCAATGCTTTAATCTTTGAATGTCAGCAGTGTGAAGGAGGGGACTCATGAGCATAAGCCTGAGTCGCAGGCTTTTGCGCCGTCGTTTTCTTCATCTGACAGCAGGTGCTGCCGTCTTTCCAATCACTTCACGCCTTGCGAGGGCTCAAGCCTATCCTTCGCGACCAGTGAGGTTAATTGTTCCATTCGCGCCGGGTGGCACAACCGATGTCCTTGCGCGATTGATCGGCAATTGGCTAGGAGCGTCTCCACCAGCCATTCATCATCGAGAATCGACCTGGTGGCGGCGCTAACATTGGTACCGAAGCGGTCGTTAATGCAGCACCAGACGGTCACACGCTCCTCATTGTTAGTCCGGCCAATGCGAACAATGCGACGCTGTACGACAAGCTTACCTATAATTTCCTTCGCGATATAGCGCCGGTATCCGGAATCGCGAGCGCTCCAAATATTATGGAAGTAAATCCTGCGGTTCCAACAAGTACCGTTGGTGAGTTCATTGCCTATGCGAGAGCCAATCCCGGAAAGATTAGTTTCGGGTCGGCAGGGACGGGAACCTCACAGCATCTCTCCGGAGAGATGTTCAAGATGATGACCGGCCTCGATCTCATTCATGTCCCCTATCGGGGAGAGGCACCCGCACTGACCGACCTGCTTGGCGGGCAAGTGCAACTTATGTTTCTCGCCATGGCTTCGTCCATCGAACATATTAGGTCCGGTAAATTGCGCCCGCTTGCAGTCACGGCGAAGATACATGTGGACGCGCTGCCGGGCGTTCCAACATTGGCGGAGTTCTTACCTGGTTTTGAGGCAAGCGTGTGGTTCGGCATCGGGGCACCTAAGAACACGCCTATCGATGTTATCGACAGGCTTAACATGGAGATCGAGGCAAGCTTCGCCGATCCCAAGATGAAAGCGCAACTTGCCGGCTTAGGCGCTATACCAATGTCGATGACACCGGCTGTATTTGGCAGGTTCGTCACCGAAGAGACCGAGAAGTGGGCCAAGGTGGTCAA
>CAWDKL010000014.1:0-12050 GCA_963802745.1 uncultured Alphaproteobacteria bacterium
GCTTGCCGGCAGCCTCCCGCCGGTGTAGACAGCGCGATCCTGACGACGATCCTGCGTTGAATCTGCCCGCGTCCGAAGCTGTTTTCGGCACGCCAGGGCTCGTTTTGCCGTGAGCGCCATGTTTCGCCTGTTCGAAAAGTCACTCGATCCCACCCATCAGCCGGCGCGGCCAGATCCGCCCGCCGGACTGGTGGCATTCTATTGGCATTATGCCCGCCAGGCCAAAGGCCTGTTCGCGGCGCTGTTTGCGACCGGACTCACGGTGGCGCTGCTTGATTCCATGGTCCCGGTTTTCATGGGACGGGTGGTGAGCCTGGTGACGGCGAGCGACCCGGCCCGACTGTGGGACGACTCCTGGCGCACGCTCATCGGCATGGCGGCGGTCCTCCTGGTGGCGCGCCCGCTGGCGCTGACGTGTCAGAACCTAGTCGCCAACCAAGCGATCTCCGCCAATGTTTCCAACATGATCCGGTGGCAGAACCACTGGTACGTGTCGCGCCAGTCCTGGGCGTTCTTCCAGAACGATTTCGCCGGCCGCATCGCCAACCGGGTGCTGCAGACCGGGCCGGCGATACGCGAATCGCTGGTCGCGCTGATCACCGGCGTTTGGTATATATTGGTTTATGGGACCAGCGCGCTCATTCTGCTCGCCTCGGCTGATGCGTGGCTGGCGCTGCCGATCTCGATCTGGTTCGCGAGCTATGTGGTCCTGCTGCGCAGCTTTGTGCCGCGCATGCGCGACCGCTCGAAACTGGTGTCCGAAGCGCGCTCGATGCTGACCGGGCGGATCGTCGATACCTACACGAACATTCTCACCGTAAAACTGTTCGCGCGGGCGCGGCATGAAGACGCCTATGTGCGCGAAGCGATCGACGAGCACACCGGGCTTTTTTACCGTTCGCTGCGGCTCAACACCCTGTTCAGCTTCAGTCTGACCACCCTCAATGCCATGCTGGTGACCGCTACCGGCGCGATCGCGATCGCGCTGTGGGTGCATGGCAAGGTCGGCGTCGGTACCGTGGCGATGGCGCTGCCGCTGTCGTGGCAGATCATCAACATCGCCGGCTGGGTCGCCATGCGAATCACCGAAATTTTCGAGAACATCGGCGTCGTGCAGGAAGGCATGATGACGATCGCGCGGCCGATCGGCCTGCAACGACCGTCCCGATGCCGAAGCCGCTGACGGTGACGCGCGGCGAGATCGTGTTCGACGATGTGCGGTTCGGCTATGGCCGCGAAAGCGGCCTGATCGACGGGCTAAGCTTGATCGTCAGGCCGGGCGAGCGCATCGGTCTGGTCGGACGTTCCGGCGCCGGAAAATCGACGCTCGTCAACCTGCTCTTACGCTTTTTCGACTTGGAGGACGGCCGCATCCTGATCGATGGCGAGGATATCGCCGGTGCCACCCAGGAAAGCCTGCGGGCGCAAATTTCCGTGGTCACGCAGGATACCTCGCTGTTGCACCGCTCGATCCGCGACAACATCCGCTACGGCCGCCCCGATGCGAGCGACGACGAGATCGTGCAAGCGGCGAAGCTCGCCCATGCGCATGAATTCATCGTCGATTTGGAGGACTGGCGCGGGCGCCGCGGCTACGAGTCGCAGGTCGGCGAGCGTGGCGTAAAGCTGTCCGGCGGACAGCGCCAGCGCGTCGCAATTGCGCGCGTCATTCTCAAGAACGCCCCGATCCTGGTGCTCGACGAGGCCACCTCGGCGCTCGACAGCGAGGTGGAGGGCGCTATTCAGGCGAGCCTCGACACCCTGATGGCCGGCAAGACCGTAATCGCCATTGCACACCGGCTCTCGACCATCGCCCGCATGGATCGCCTGGTGATCCTCGACCACGGCCACATCGTCGAGCAGGGCACCCATGACACGCTGCTGCGCGCCGGCGGCCATTACGCGGCGCTGTGGCGGCGCCAGTCCGGCGGCTTCATCGATGCCGGGCCGGTGGAAGCCGGGGCGGCAATTGGCCAAGCTCCGCATGTCGCGGCGGCAGAATGAGAGCGGGACAGAACGTTTTCTTCGGCTAAATCGGATGCCGCGGATCAACAGGTGCGACTCGGCTCGCTTGGAATCAGGAGCGCCATTTCGCTGACGTACAATGCGAAATTCGGACCGCCGGCCGCGGCATTGCAACCGCGCCGCCGCGGCCTATGTGGAGACGATGCGCGCCGAAGACCTTCTCGCCCCCACGCCGGCCGGGCTCTATTGCCGGCCGGGCGCTTTTTACATTGATCCGGTGCGGCCGGTTCCGCGCGCGCTGATTACCCACGCCCATTCCGACCACGCCCGCGCGGGCCACGGCGCCGTGCTGGCGACACCGGAGACGCTCGACTTGATGCGGCTGCGCTACGGTGAGAATTTCGCTGGTGCGGTGCAGCCGGTACACTATGGCAAAGCGCTGCGGCTCGATGGCGTCACCGTCACGTTTCATCCGGCTGGTCACGTACTGGGTTCGGCACAGATCATGGTCGAGGCCGGCGGTCTCCGGGTGGTCGCATCGGGCGACTACAAGGACGTAGCCGATCCCACCTGCGCCGCCTTTGCGCCGCTCGCCTGCGACGTTTTCATCACCGAAGCGACCTTCGCGCTGCCGGTGTTTCGCCATGGCAATCCGGACGGCGAGATCGCAAAACTCCTGCGCTCGGTTGCGCTGTTTCCCGAGCGTGCGCATCTGGTCGGCGCCTATGCGCTCGGCAAGGCGCAACGCGTCATCGCGCTGCTGCGCATGGCCGGCTACGATCGGCCGATCTATCTGCACGGCGCCATGGAGGCAATCACCCATTACTACGCGCAAGACATCGATTTGGGCGAACTGCGGCCGGTGCGCGAAGCCGCCAAGGCCGCGTTTGCCGGCGCCATCGTGATCTGCCCGCCCGCGGCGCTGAACGACCGCTGGTCGCGCCGCTTTCCCGATCCTGTCACCGCCTTTGCGTCGGGATGGATGCGGATCCGGGCGCGCGCCCGCCAGCGCGGTGTCGAACTGCCGCTGGTGATTTCCGATCACGCCGATTGGGACGGGCTGACCGCGGCGATCACGGCCACGGGCGCTGCCGAGATCTGGGTGACCCACGGAGCGGAGGATGCGCTCGTCCATTGGTGCGGGACGCGCGGCCTCGCCGCGCGGCCGCTGCATATGATCGGCTATGGAGACGAAGAAACCGAGCCCGGCGGGTCGGCAGGCCCCGGCAACGGGACCGCATCCGCTTCACCGGCCGCGGCCGCTGTGGTCGGCAACGAAGGCGACCGATGAACCGGTTCGCCGGCGCTGCTCGATCGGCTCGGATACGAGCCGGGCCGCAACGCCAAGCTGCGGCTGCTCACGGACTATTTCCGCACTACCCCCGATCCGGACCGCGGTTATGCGCTCGCCGCCATCACCGGCGCGCTGGCGTTCCGCCACGCCAAGCCGGGGATCATCCGCATGCTGATTGCGGAACGCACCGACCCGGTGCTGTTCGGCCTGTCCTACGATTATGTGGGCGATCTGTCGGAAACCGTCGCGCTGCTGTGGCCGGCCGCCGCGCCGTCACCAGGCGAGTCCGCGGACGGGCGTGGCCCGACACTCGCCGAGGTGGTTCTCGCGCTGGGCGCGCTCGGCAAGGCGGAATTGCCGGCACAGCTTGCCCGCTGGCTCGACGGCCTTGATGAGACCGGGCGCTGGGCCTTGCTGAAACTCGTCACCGGGGCGCTGCGCATCGGCGTCTCGGCGCGGCTCGCAAAAACCGCGGTCGCGGAGCTCGGCGGCCGCGAGGCCGACGAGGTGGAAATCCTCTGGCCGAGCCTGAAACCGCCCTACGGCGATCTGTTCGCTTGGCTGGAAGGCCGCGCCGCCAAGCCCGAGAGTTTTGACCCGGCGCCGTTCCGCCCGCCGATGCTGTCGCACGCGATCGAAGAAGCCGACTTCGCCGATCTCGACCCGACCGCGTTCGCAGCCGAGTGGAAATGGGACGGCATAAGGGTGCAGGCGGTGGCGGGCCGCCGGGCGGATGGCCACCCCGTCGCCCGGCTGTTTTCGCGCACCGGCGAGGATATTTCGGCGAGCTTTCCGGATCTGGTGGCGGCGCTCGCCTTCGAAGGCGCGCTCGACGGCGAATTGCTGATCATGCGGGACGGCCGTGTGCAGTCGTTCAACGTGCTGCAGCAGCGGCTCAACCGCAAATCCGTGACACCCAAGCTGATGGCGGAATTTCCCGCCCATCTTCGCGCCTATGATCTGCTGGTCAACGGCACGGCCGACCTCCGCGGCGAGCCGTTCGCGGCGCGCCGGGCGCGTCTCGAAGCTGCAGTGGCTCGCATCGCCAGCCCGCGCATCGACCTGTCGCCGCTGCTGCCGTTTGCGACGTGGGAAGCGCTGGCGGCGGCGCGCGCCGATCCGGCATCGGCCGGTGCCGGTCTTGATGCCGAGGCGATCGAAGGCGTGATGATCAAGCTGCGCTCTTCGCCCTACCTTCCGGGCCGGCCGAAGGGGCCGTGGTGGAAATGGAAGCGCGATCCCTTCACGGTCGATGCGGTGCTGATGTATGCGCAGCGCGGCCACGGCAAGCGCTCATCGTTCTATTCGGACTATACCTTCGGGGTGTGGACCGCGGGCGCGGGCGGCGACGAACTCGTACCTGTCGGCAAGGCCTATTTCGGCTTTACCGATGCTGAATTGGCTGAGATCGACAAGTTCGTGCGCGACAACACCGTGAGCCGGTTCGGCCCGGTGCGCGAAGTCGTCCATGCCCATGACCGCGGGCTGGTGTTCGAAGTGGCGTTCGAAGGCCTGCAGCGTTCCAAGCGCCATAAATCCGGCATCGCGATGCGCTTCCCACGCATCCGCCGGCTGCGCTGGGATAAACCCCCGCACGAAGCCGATCGAACTCGACGCGTTGGAAGCACTGCTCCGGCACTTCGCGTCATCGCCGAGTTCGTTATCCACGTCTTCCTTGCCGCACCGTCGCAAGCAAGACGTGAACGCCCGCGACAAACGCGGGCATGACCCCGAGAAGGTGGTTCAATCCGATCGAGATCCGGTTTAATCTTTGCTACGGAGTTTACATGCAACGAGGCAATAACATGGCCGGTGGAGGCGCCAGCCGATTCCTGGGCGATTCGCCGATCGCGGCGCTGTTGAAACTCGCACTGTTGTGCATCGTGGTGGGGTTCATTCTGTCGGCGGTCGGGCTCGACCCCTGGCACATTGCCCGCAGCCTGGAACGGATGATCCGACACGTCTGGAATATGGGCTTCGATACCATCCGCTGGCTGTGGCGCTATTTCCTGCTGGGCGCCGTCGTGGTGGTGCCGATCTGGCTGCTGCTCCGCCTCGTGCGGGGCGGGGCATAAAAAGCGATGTCGCCTCGGGAATTGCTAGCCGCGCGGCTTTCTCGCCGATGCGGGTTTGATGGGCGAACTGCGGGCGATTTCAACCGGTACCCATCGGGCCTGCGGGCTTATGCCCCGCAAATCCTTGACCACCCCGATTGCGACCCCGCCCCGCTCGATCACATCCACGGTCTTACCCTCCAGGACGCGATCGCAATTCATGTGCGTCGGAGCGATGAAAAAGTCCGCATGGTCCCAATCCGGGGTAAATTGCAATCGCCGATCGGCCTCATTCTCGAATGAGATACGTTCCCCGCAAACCGCCACCTTATAGTGGCGTGGCCGCAGCAGATTGACCCGCGTATCCGTCCGATCCAGGTAAGTTTCGAGGTCTTTCACCGCCGCCGGCATGATATTTACCCAATAGTCCGTGACATAACGCCCGGATGCACCTTTGAGCCCGCCCACGAGAGAATTATAGAATAAGTATTCGTAAGGATGCAGCTGCACCAGTGCTACGGCGCACCAACCGAATGCCGCCGCCACGCCGGCGAGCGCCGTCATTCCCGCCGCGCGACCTCCGGCCTCAAGCGCGGACACGCCAAGGTGCGCCCCGATGCCGCCGAGCGCCGCGATCGGCGGCACCACGAAAAGGAAATGCCGCATTCCGGTGAACGAGGGACCATGCCCGATAACTTGACAAGCCAGCGGAAAAGCAATGAGAAACAGCAAGTATCCGATTTCATACAGATGGTCGTGTGGCAGCGCGTTTCCGGTCGGTCGCGGGGCCGGACGAACTCTCAGCCATGCCGTCAAAGGCAAAGCGGCGACGGCACAGATCAGAACGAATAGCGGCAGTTTGATCGCCAGATAAGTCGGTTCATACCAGCGCGGCACGTCGCTCATTAAATACACGTCGCCGGCGATGACGGTTCTGATCGGATAGTGAAAATCCGCAAATGCCACAATCGCACGAAGCGGATTGAAAATATCGAGCCAGGCCCAGGGCCAGGATAAAATCATGATGAGATAAGCGACCGCGAAGGCGGGAACGTAACGCGCAAACGATACAATGCCGCCGTAAACCACGGAGCGCCAGCCTTGTTGCCGGGCGGCGCACGACCGCACGGCAATCATTGCCACGGCATATCCGCACATCAGCAGACCGGTGGCGCGCAACCCGAGACCGGCGCCGAGCATGATTCCGAACAACAAAAGATTGTACCACCGCGGATAAGGACGGTCGCGCTCGGCGCGCAAGAGAAAAAACGTGGCACCCATCATGGCGGAGGCAAATGGTACGTCCTTCGTATGATTGAACATGCCGCCGTACCAAACCCCGCACAGCGCCAGCGCGAGACCGGCAAACAGGCCGGCCCTGGGGCCCGCGATCATCCGGGCGGTGGCCCAGGTGGCGACGATGCCGCCGATGCCGGCGGCGGCGCTCATCACATGGCGAATGTCGTAGACATCGAACGGCAGCGCGTGCGCCAGCAGAACCGCAATGATGTCGAACAGTCCGCCATAGAGATACAGATTGTCAAAACCGAACACCGATCTGTCGGCAAATCCGCTGCGGTAGTAGGCGATGATCAACTCGCCGTAATGGTGCTGCACGCCTTCGTCGTTGGAGACCGCGTACTCCTGGAACGTCGCGCCCACGAGCACGACCAAGGCCACGATCAACGCCGCGAAGATCGCATCGGACGGATCGATGTCGCGCAACGACCAATCATGCCGACGGCCGGTGGGGCTCATGATGCAAAACCACGGTAGGACCCAAAGTGGAGAATTTGCACATTAATTGGACGTAGCGATCAGTGCACGCACATTCGATTGTGCGGTGCGCAAAATACCACAAACCGGCGCCCAAATGCATATGACAGTAGGTTTGCAGCCTGCAGCCGATCTATCCCGGCCTATCGGCCGATGCCGAACAGCGATGTGCCGGCGTGGCTCGGAACGCGGGCCGTTGGTCCGTTTCACGCGCCCCAGACACGAAGTGCATATTCCCCGATCGAAGAGGGGGGGGGTCGCTCGACCCGTCCCGCGGGTCGCTCGGTTCAACAGGTTCCGGCCTCACATCCGTCCCGGCAAATACAGCGCGATGATCGGGAAGGCGATCAAGATCACCAGCCGAATCAGGTCGGTGAGGATAAAGGGCAGGACGCCGGCGAAGATCGTCGAAAAACTCACATCCTTGATCACGCTCTTGATGACGAAGACGTTCATCCCCACCGGCGGATGGATGAGGCCTAATTCCACCGTCATCACGATAATGACGCCGAACCAGATCGGATCGAACCCGAGCGCCCGGATGACGGGGAAGATGATCGGCACCGTGAGGATGATCATCGCCATGGCGTCCATCAGGCAGCCGAGCACGAGATACATCAGCATGATGAGGGCCAGCACGCCGTAGCGCCCGACACCCAGGCCGGTCAGGAATTCGGTTACATGCTGCGGCGTCTGCGTGATGGTGAGGAAATAGCCGAACAGCAGCGCTCCGATCAGCACCGTGAACACCGCCGCCGCGGTGCGGGTCGCCTGCAGCAGCGAGGCAAGGATATCGGCGCGCGACAGCCGCCTGCGCGCCACGCCGATCACGAACGCCCCGCCGGCCCCCATGCCGCCGGCTTCGGTCGGGGTGAACAGGCCGCCATAGAGTCCGCCGATGACGAAGATGAAGAGCGCCAGCGGCGCCCAAATGTCCCGAATCGCCGCAAGCCGCTCCGCCGCGGTGCTGCGTTCGCCGGCCGGGAGAAAGCCCGGCCGCAGCCGGCCGATCGCCGCGACGGTGGCGATATACATCGCGACCGCCAGCAGGCCGGGCAGAATGCCGGCGATGAACAGTTTTCCGATATCCTGCTCGGTAATGATCCCGTAGACTGCGAGCACCGTCGAGGGCGGAAACATGGCGCCGAGCGTACCGCCGGCGGCAATCACCCCGGTCGCGAACGACTGCGGATAGGCGTAGCGGCGCATTTCCGGATAGGCGACCGCCGAGAAGGTGGCGGCGGTGGCGACCGATGAGCCGGAGATCGCCGCAAATCCCGCGCAGGCCACGATGGTGGCGATGCCGAGCCCGCCGCGCCGGTGGCCGACAAAGGTGTTGGCGGCATGAAACAGTTCCCGGCTCATGCCCGAGGTGGTGACGAACGCCCCCATCAGCAGGAACATCGGAATGACGCCGAAGGTGTAGTCCGTCACCGTGCGCATCGAGGTCTGGCCGACCAGCTTGAGCGCCGGGCCGACATCGACCAGGTAGGCGAAGCCCGATACCCCGACGAGCCCCATTGCCATGCCGACCGGTACCCGCAGCAGCATCAGGGCAAACAGCGCGACGAAGCCCGTGACGGCGACCGCATCCGGGCTCATGGAGCGGCCCCGGCGGCGTGGGCCGCGCCGGCCCGTGCTTCCCCCTCTCCCCGCCTGCGGGGAGAGGGCTGGGGTGAGGGGCAGGCCGAAGCGCCGCGTACGGGGCTTACACCCGACCCCGAGGCCCAGGCGGCGCCCGGCCCCTCACCCGGCGGGCCGGCACGCGCCGAAGTCTCGCCGCAAGCTGGGAAAGTTGAAGCCGGCGTTCGCGGACGCTCCATCATTCCACCGCCTTCGCCTGCGGCTCGCCGCCGTGCAAATCCTCCGGATGGAAGATGAGCCGCCAGGTGCGGATGGCGATCAGCAGCACGGCGGACACATCGCCCGCCCAGGCCAGCGCGTAGAACGGCCACATCGGCAAATGCAGATCGACGGTGAGAATGTTGTCTTCGCGAGTTGCGATCACCTTGTCGAGCAGCGTGTAGGTCTGCACCGTAACCACGAACAGCAGCACCAGCGTGGCGAACACATCGATGAGGCGCTGGCGGCGCGGCCCGACATTGGCCCACACCAGATCGACCGTGATGTGGGTGCCGCGATAGCTCGTCGCCGCAATCCCCCAGAAGATCGAAATACCGAGCAGGAGCTGACCGAAATTGTAGCTGTCGGGAATCGCAGTCGAAAAGAAATAGCGCAGCAGCACCGAAATGAAGATATCGGCGGCCACCAGCCCGACGAACACGGCCGCAACCCATTCGATCGCATCGATGAAGCGGTCCATCAGGCTGCGCATGACGCCTCAGACGAGTCTTTGCGGCATTTCTATCTCAGCCTGCCGGAAGGGTGCCCGGACCAGACCCGCAACAATGGCAACTCGATGGGCACCGTCCGGGAATTGGCGGCAACCGGTCGCCGGAGACGCATCCATTGACGCGATCCGGCGAGACGCCTCACTTCCCGAGCGGCGGAGTAATGGCGGCTGACGCGGGGCCAGGCGGGAGCCCGCATGACGGCGCGAAGCCTCATCAAGGGATCGACGCGGAAGCCGGCACGTCGGAATCGAGGTTTTGCCGCGCAACGTCCCCGGCGGACACGAACTTTCGGGATTTTTGGCGGCGCAATCCCGCGCGCCACACTTTACCCAAGACGGCATTGCGCGTCACGCCCAAGGCGTCGGCGATTTCCTGTGCCGAATAATGCAGCCACATGGTCTGCAAAAACGCGATATGCTCATCCGTCCATTCGGGCCGCATCGCCGCCGTGCCGGGCAGCGTTCCGCCATGCCCCTGCGGCGACAGCCCCAAGAACGCGGCGATCGTCGCCGCTTGGGCGTCGGCCGCAATCGCACTTCGAACGACCTCATCGCGATCGACGCCCGCGGCAAGATCGGCCTGCATGGCGGCCAAAAGCTCGACTTCGCAAGTCGGCACTTTCCGGCGTAATTGTGCGGCGATTCTTCGTCGTTTCTCCGCCGCGGCCTTCCGGCGGGCCTCCGCGGCCTCACGTTTCAGCCGCCTCCGCTCCTCGATTTCCGCCGGTGACGGAGATTCGCGCAGCCGTTTGGTGCGCCCGAGTATGGCTCCGCGTGTGGTCTGAAGCAAAGCGGCGATTCGGCTCGCCGAAAGGCCGGCGGCCTTGTGGCGTTCGAGCTCCGCATCACGTTCCGGAGTCCAAAACTTTCGCGTCTCATCTGTCATGTCTTAAGGGAATATAATTCGTGTTCCACAGGCAATAGCCATCGCCCGCGTCTCCACAGGGACCGGCTTCAGTCCGGCGGACCCAATTTCCCTTGCCCCCGCCCCTTTTCGATCAGTCCCCACACCGCGCTGGGTGACAGCGGCAGTGCGCGCGGCTCGACGCCCAGCGACGACAGCGCCGCCGCCACCGCGTTGGCAACCGCTCCGGCGACTGCGATGACGCCGCCCTCGCCGGCTCCTTTGACCCCCAGCGGATTATTCGGGGAGGGATATTCCTCCAGCGACACGGCATGCAGGTTGGGATAGTCGGTGGCCAGGGGGACAAGATAATCGGCAAGCGAGGCCACCAGCAGCTGGCCGTCGGCGTCATAGGCGAGATGCTCGCCGAACGCGCTGCCCAGCCCTTGCACGGTGCCGCCGATCACCTGGCCGTGCAGCGTTTCCGGGTTGACGATGCGGCCGACATCGTCGACCACGAGGTAATCCAAAATATCCACGTGGCCGGTCCGCGGGTCTACCGCGACCGCAACGGCCGCGGTGCCGTAGCTGTAGGTCGGCTTGGAACTCTTGAACACGCCGTCCACCGACAGGGTGCCGCCGCCGAGTTCCGCCCAGCTGACGCTGCGGCCATCGCCCGCCAGCGCCACGCCGTCGCCGAGCCGAATATCCGCCGGCGCCACGCCGAGGCGTTCCGCGGCGGCGGCGCGCAGCGCCGCCCAATCCTGCGGGGACTGCATCATGGCATAGCCCTTGTCGATCCGCAGGGACTTCGACGCGCCGGCGGCGTGGCCGGGGACCACCACCCCGCCCTCAAACGGGTTGCTCAGCTCGAAGGAAGCAACGGCTTTGACGGGCGGTCCTGAAGCCGCCATCTGTCCCGGCCCAAGAGGACTCCCGCAGGCGTAGCACTTCTTCCATGCCGGCATATTGCGATAAGCGCAGCGGGGGCAGTGGACCGCGCCCGGTCCCAGTGCGCCCGGCGGCGCGATGGGCGCCTCCTTCTTTGCCGAGTTCCGGCGCGGCGGTGAGCTTCGCGTCGGAACCCACGCGTTCCATCGAGACGTTGTCGATCCAGAACAGCCCCTGCCCCCACAGTCCGAACGACGGCCCGGCCTTGGCGGGCTTCGCGAGATCGGCCACGTACGTCAGCCGAGTCCATCCGAAACTTCCGTTCTTCTTGAGCGCAAAGTATTTATCGGCGAACATGAACTCGGTGTCCTGGCCGTAGGCGCCGGTTCCGATTTCCATGCCGCGAATGTAAGCGGTAATGGCGTACCGCCCGGCTGTAAGTCGTGCTGCTGCTCAATGCGGATCTTGCCTGCCGTTGCGCAGGACAACAGCCCGGAGGTTTGGCCGCTGTGCGCAACCAGCCCCACCTCGAATTTGCAATCCCCTTCGTAATTCCAACCGCCCCACTTGGCGAATACGTGCCCGAACTGGTCTCTGTCGCGGGCCATCTCAAAGGAAGGATCGTCGATCAGATTGGACGCGCAATCCGTCGCTAGTGGCGCCAATAACGCGGCGAAGCAGGCGAGAGCTAGGGGTCGCACGAAGCCTCATTTTAGTTCAAATCTCCCGGATCGCCTCCCCCGTGGAGTGGGCCTCCAGGCCTGCTATGCCGGCATTCTTCGCGATCACCGCCCATTCCAAAATCCTATCCCTTTGATTCCACAGGTACTTCTTCATCCGTCCCTCCCGCCTCTCCCTCACCCCCCTGCTACT
>CAWDKL010000015.1:0-23149 GCA_963802745.1 uncultured Alphaproteobacteria bacterium
GCGCCTAAACGAGCGTCGGCCCGCCCCCATTGACGCTCCCTGGCCGCCCCCGGACTACCGGGCTTTGCTCACACGCAACGATTGATGACGAAGGACGCCACCGCGATGACGCATGACGAGATCAAGCGCAAGCTGATCCTGGCCGGCAAGGTGCTGGTTGCGGAAGGTCAAGACGATTTTACCCGCGGTCATATCTCGATGCGGCTGCCCACATCCGGCGCCGTTCTTCATGAAGCCGCACAGCGTCGGGCTCGACGAACTCACGATGGAGAACATCCTCACCATCGATCTCGACGGCAAGGTGATGGCCGGCACGGCGCGGCGCCACAGCGAGGTCTTCATCCACTCGGAAATTTTTAAGGTGCGGCCGGATGTGAATTGCGTCATCCACACCCACCCACCCTACCAGTGGCGCTGTCCGCGACCGGGCGGCCGCTGCGCTGCTATAGCCAGCCGAGCGCGCTGTTCTGGGAGGCGCTCTGCGTCTACGACGACACCGTCGCCTGGTCCGCACCCCTGCCATGGGGGCCCGCGTCGCCGCCGCGCTGGGGTCTCACCGGGCCGCACTGCTGAAAAACCACGGCGTTGCTGTGGTGGGCGCCACGATCGAGGAGGCGGTGATCAACGTCATCATGCTGGAAAACGCCGCCATGGTGCAGATGCTCGCCGAAGCGGCCGGCAACCCGAGCCCCGAACTGCCGCGCGCCGAGATCGAAAAGCTAAAGGCCGAAATCTCCCATGCCGAGCAGTTCGTGGTCAATTTCGATTATCTGGCACGGCGGGCGCGGCGTGGCGAACGATAGGCGACAGGGCGCCGGCGGTCATCATTGTTCGACGTCAATTGGAGCGTCTACGTTCCTAATTGTGCAAAAATCAACGACCAAGAATTCTGCACATTGCAAGAAAACCTTGTTTCGCAGGCGTTTAGCAATGGAATTAAAACCGCTGGTTGATAGATATATAGACGCAACTAACCGATGGTGGTGCTGTCCGCAGCACTCCGATAAACTGGCCACCTAATGTCATAAAGGCTGTGGGCCAGAAGGGCATCTTCCGCTGGCCGCGCCTCGCCAAGTCAGCTGCCTATGCGGGGAAGGGATTTATTATGAAAAGCGATTTTATGATGAAAAGCCAAGCTTCGCCAACTAGCCGAACGTACCAGCGCTTTCGCGCGGTGGAGGAACTGGTATGGCAGTGCGAGAATGTTGCTCCTACCTTAGGATATGGTCAATGTACATTATGCCGTTGCACCTGGTATGTCGCGCCGAACGCCGGCCCTGATTTGTGCGCAAATAACGTTGGTTGTCGCCACCCCTTCTCTGCCCATTTGTAAAACGGCAAGCCTTGTGCCGCAAGGGCTTCACCATCGAAGAAGCTAATTTGGTTGATAAAAAAGACGCCGCTAGAGGCAGTAATTTATACCGAGGTACCCGCCGAGCGTGATCTCGGCTATCGGCAATAGGCCACAGCGCCTATCGCGCGGCGGGTGCGACAGGCGTTTTCCAGCAACCGGATCTGCGTCCGTGCCTGCACCTTGCGCTCTAAACCAACGTCAGAAGGTTCGCGGCATGTACATACCTTCGATGGTCACATTACACCCGACGTTACCGAGGAAATTGTTGAACGTTCCGGTGATCTTAACGATTCCAGTCGCCAGGGTTACGAGATGTGGCGTCACCGCGAAATTATATGTTGAAGCGTAGGTGAACGACTTTGCTTTGTTGTCGATTGCATCACCCGAATAGTTTCCGGTCCCATTCATTTGAGGGACTGTTGCTTCGCTCATGTTTTGCAGGGCGAGTGCCGCTCGGAGATGTATAAAGCTCAGAAACGTAGCGGTATCGGTAGAGTTTATTTTAGGCCGATAAATGGATACGTATATGTCTCCAACATTGGCGCCGGTTAAACCGGCGCATGCGGCGGTGTTCGCAGTATTCATTATAAAGCCCTCCCAGGCGGCTTGCGTATCGGCCGCGCGCGGTGGACTTGGTAGTAAGAGAACCCCGCCGGAGACCAGGACAACCATGGCAGCGAAAGCCAACCTATTTTTCGACCTCATATTTTTTCTCCTTAGAACGCGCACTCTTTTGTGGGAGCGAAGGCAGTCGTCAGGCGACGGCTAAGACATTAGCAGGATCCGGCGGCCAAGTGTGTGAGCCATATCACATATAGGAATTCTCTCTAGTTTCGTAGTTTTACACAATCCGCCTGTCGGGCGACGCCGGTCGCTAGTGGGTCAATTGCGCCGTTTCGCGCTCCCCCTGTCACCGCGGCTGCTCGACCCGAGGACCGGACCTGTCGGTTAGCTCGTGGAACAAAACTGATCTCGCAGTGTATTCGTTGCGAGAGGGGTATCGCTACTGGGTACGCTTGGGGTTTATTCCGCGCAGACCGAAGGCGCGGCTCTGCAAGGTGGTCGGCCGCGTGCACAGAGTAAAAAAAGTGGTTCGTGTCCGCCACCAGTCCGAGGCGCAGCGCGGTAGTATCAATATAATACCATAAATATTGTGGCATAAACGATCTGGACCAGCATAACCGTCTTTACTACGGCAGGTGTATGAATGAACCACGGGCGCGCGTGGATGTCCCACGCATAGAATCGTTCCCACCCAAGGCCTTTGGCAGAAAAGACCTCTTCAAGCTTATAAAGATACTCGGTAATGCGGTTAATCGAGCGTCGTCGAATAAGGTATAAGACATATGAGACGACGGCTACGAACAGCGGGATCACAGAAACAAATCGAAAAGAGCCGCGCCTTTCTATGTCGCCATGAGAAGTGACAAAAGCGACGATAGCCGCATTTACGGTTATGGAAAATAAAACGACCTGAAACAACTCTTTGAAGGCTTCGGCGATTTCACCCTTCAAAATCTTGTATTCCACAAGATGAAATTGACGCTGCTCACGTGTCATCGTTATCGAAGTGTCATCGGTCATCGGTGAAAGCTCCCTAAAGGCCTGCCGACGTGCCATCTCCGAAACCAGCCTACGCCGTTTCTACCACGTTGAGAAGGCTGTCGCGGACTACCGGGCGGTGCATGGAACAACGGAACGCTGCGAGCGCGTGGGGCGCGTGCAAAAAGCCGAGATTTTGGCAACAACGCCATCGTGTTCGGCGGATTGGGCTTTTCCGTTTCATGAGTCTGTTGCAGAATGGCGGGGAGCATGAAAAGCTACGCCCGCGTTTCGACCGGCGCCCGAGATCCCGCCATACAGCTTGCCCAATTCGAGGCCTCCGCGTAGCGGCGTTGGTGATTGCTGGTCGAAACGCGAAGACGCATTCGCGGGTGCTGTTTCGGTCCGGCAAGTCGCAGCGAGGCTACGCGTGAACTGTAAATTTCCGAACCATCTTTTACCCATGCCGCCGCAGGCGGCACTCGACTACGAGGTCGTTCAGGAGCAAGCAACAGCGCTCGGGCGGCTGGGCCGTGCGCTGGAAGCGGCGCTCGCCACGCTGCGCGATTTCGATGCGCGCCACCTTCGGGTGGGCTTGCATCCGGCCGAGCGTGAGGCGCGGGCCGTCATGGTGGCGCGGGCGGGCGAGGCGTTGTGGATGTTCGTCGTCCAGCGCGAGGCGTGCGGCTTGCGCGACAGCCGCGCCGTGATGCGCGACTACAACGTGCCGCCCGAGGTTCAGCATCGCATGGGCATGCTTGGTCCGTAGACCTTTCCGCAAAGCTCCCAGACCGCGTTGCGGATCAGCTCCAGCCGACGCCGCCGCGGGTGGGGGGCACCGATTACAGATTGCTCCAAAGCGCTTGCGTTCTCTCGCGGCGCGTCGGCCGCGTCATCATTCATGGCCCGTTAACAAGATGATGCTGCAATAGCCGAGCGGTCCGGGGGACGGGCCGCCGCCTTTGTTATACCATGATTTGCGGGATAGATGAGTCCCGGGGTTGGGGTTCGGCTTGGTGTGCGGCACGTATCGGGGGGTACTGCGTTGCGGCGTTTCCATCGGCTTTCTCATCTGTTCATGACTTCGGTGGCGCTTGCGGGCGCGGTCGCTCTTGGCGGCTGCGAGACCGACGATGTCGCCACGGCAGTGGCTGGCGCTCGCGCGATGCGTCCATTGCCGCCCGCGCTGGCGGCGGAATTGGACAAGAAGAACATGCCCCGGGAATCGCCGATCCTGGTGCGCATCTTCAAGGAAGAATCCGAGTTCGAAGTCTGGAAGCAAAATACCGACGGCAAGTTTGCGCTGCTAAAGACCTACCCGATCTGCCGCTGGTCCGGTGAGCTCGGCCCTAAAGTGAAGGAAGGAGACCGCCAGGCGCCGGAAGGTTTCTACACCATAACGCCAGGGCAGATGAATCCGACCTCCAACTATTATCTCGCCTTCAATCTCGGATTTCCTAACGCCTACGACCGCGCCAACGACCACACCGGCGCGTTCCTGATGGTGCATGGCGATTGTTCGTCCGCCGGCTGCTATGCCATGACGGACGAACAGATTCAGGAAATCTACGCGCTCGGCCGCGATTCGTTCCTCGGCGGACAGAAATCCTTCCAGGTCCAGGCCTATCCGTTCCGCATGACGGCACTCAACCTTGCGCGCCACCGCACCAATCCGGCGATGCCGTTCTGGCGGATGATCAAGGAAGGCAACGACCATTTCGAGGTGACCAAGAAGCAGCCGCAGGTCGATGTGTGCGAGAAGCGTTATGTTTTCGATGCCCGCAAGCCGGCCAATGCCTCGACGCCGTTGGTTTTCCACGGCAAGGAAAAATGCCCCGTTTATGAACTCCCCGAGGAGATCGCGACGCTCGTGAAGACGAAGCAGGCCAATGATGACAAGGCCTTCGCCGAGTTGGTGGACAAGGGCACGCCCACGGTTGCGGTCAAAACCGGCACCGACGGTGGCATGCACCCCGTGTTCCTGGCCAAACTGCAGCCCACCGTCAAGCCGGTGTTCGATTTCCAGACCGGGCAAACCAGCGAGATCAAGGCGCCGCCCGGCCCGCTGCCGCCCTATGTTAATCCGCCGCGCGCGCCCGCGCCCACTGCCGATGCCGGGAGCGAGGCAGGCGTAAAGTCCTCCACGCTGACCGCTGTCAGCCGGTGGCTGGGTTTGGGCGGCGCGGAAACACCCGCCGAACCTGTTGCCACGGCCACCGAGCTGGTGCCGGTACCGAAGCCGAAACCCGCGCAGCCCGGTGCAAAATCCATCGCTGCGACAACGAACGCGCCGCCGGCGGCGAAGCCACCCAAGCCGCCGAACGAGGCCGCCGCCGCACCTGCCCCTGCCGCCCCAGCGCCTGTGCTCGCATGGCCGGCGCCGACGTCACAAGCGGCACCGGTTGCGCAAACGGCTACAGTCGCGGCGTCGCCCGGCGGGTCCGTCGCAAGCCGCTGAATTGACACCGGCTGTAGCGCTGGTGTTCCGCCCGCTTCCGGCCGATGCGGAGGCGATGGCAGCGTCGGCTCTGCGCAGTTCTTTATGCGATGAAAGGGCGGGGCGCCTGCGCTCGTCGGGGCGCCTATGCCCACACCTCGCCGGCGATGTCCACCGCCATGCGCAGCTTCGCCCATTGCTCGTCCTCGGCCAGCACATTGCCTTCCTCGGTCGAGGCGAAGCCGCATTGCGGCGACAGCGCGAGCTGATCCGGCGCCACGTATTTGGCGGCCTCGCCGATGCGGCGCTTGATGTCGGCCTGGTTTTCCAAGGCGCCGAATTTGGTGGTGATCAGGCCGAGCACCACGACCTTGGGACCGGCGGGTAGGAATTGCAGCGGCTCGAATCCGCCGGCGCGCTCGCTGTCATATTCGAGGAAATAGCCGTCGTAATTGCAGTTTGCGAGCAGGCTTTTCGCCACCGGCTCGTAGCCGCCGGACGAAATCCAGGTCGAGCGGAAATTGCCGCGGCACACATGGGTGGTGATTGTCATGTCGGCGGGCTTGGCCGCCAAGGCCGTGTTGATCACGTCGGTGTAGCGTTCCTGCAAATGATCGGCATTGATGCCGCGCTCGCGCGCCTTTTTGAGTTCCACCTCGGAACACAGATAGGCCCAGGCGGTATCATCGAATTGCAGGTAGCGGCAGCCGGCCGCATAGAAAGCGCGCACCGCGTCCGCATAGGCGGCGGCGAGATCCTCAAAGATGGCATCGCGACTGGGATAGAAATCCTGCGAGACGGCGCCGGGCTCCAAGCGGAAATGAAACACGCTCGGACTAGGGATCGTCATCTTCGGCATCACCGTGGCGTGCGCCTTGAGGAAGCGGAAGTGCTCCAGCATCGGGTGGTTGGAGAAGCCGATCTTGCCTTTCACCCGGATGCTGAGCGGCTTGGTCTGGATCCCCTGGAACTGGATGCCGTGGTCGAGTTCATAAATCTCGACACCGTCCAGCATGCCGAAAAAGTCGAAATGCCACCAGGCGCGGCGGTATTCGCCGTCGGTCGCAAGTTTGAGCCCGACCTCCTCCTGCTTGGCGATGATTTTTGGAATTTCCGCGTCTTCCACGGCCTTGAGTTGCGCCGCGGTGATCTCGCCCTGTGGCGGCCTTGTCGCGCGCGGCCTTGAGCGGGCCTGAGCGCAACAGCGAGCCGACGTGGTCGGCGCGGAACGGGGGCTTGGTGCGGGCGGTCATGGGGCGTCTCTCCCGGAGGTTTCTTGACCGCTCATTCCATTATCGGGTGCGATTGTAAACCCTCACGCGCGGGGGCTGGCCGGTCGTGACCACGAAAATCCCGCTCAGCTCCCGGACCGCGGTGAAGTCGGGCCCTGCGTCGGAGTTTGAGCGGGCGAGGATCTGACGGGTCGCCGCGATCTCGAGCTGGAATGGCAAGCTCCCCGCTCGCTCGGCGTGGTGTTAGTTAGATCAGAAGCTGTTGCGCAAGTCGTACGGCTGTGACGGGGCAAACCCACCGGCGGCGGCGCGCTCGTGCACGTCCCAAGCCGAAACGCCGGCCTTGCGCGCCGCGATCATTTTCTCGGGATCGAGAGGCATCAATTCGGGGCGTTCGGCCAGAGCCGCCGAAGCCTGCAGATGTTCCGTTGCCGTCCAGTCGTTACCGTAGCGGTTGACATTGAGCTCAACCAAGTTGTTGTCCGGGTCCTGGTAATAAAATGCGGACTGGAAGCCCTCCTCGAAGGCGAATGCCGGCAGGATGCCCAAAGCCTTGAGCCGGGCATACGTGCCGAGCAGATCGTCGAGTGTCTGGTATTCGAACGCGACGTGCTGGACCCGCGCATGACGGCTCCTGTCCGGGTCGGCGGCGACGCCCGGAACTTCGAAGAACACGACGCGATGATTGACCTCGTCATTGCTGGTGAACGCGACGGCCGAGAACGGCGCCCGCCTCTGGGCTCCCTCCGGCACCGCCGACCGATGGTTGACCTTCACGCCAATCACCTTTCGATACCACTCCAGCATGGCATCGAGCTTGGCCGTCGTCAGGCCGTAGTGCTGCAGGCGGGGATGGATCGTGACTTCAGTGTTCATCGGGATTTCTCCTTTCGACCGCAACTCTCGCGGGAGCTGCCCGTTTGGGTGCGTCCCGTCATGAATATGGACAGCAGCGAGACGCTCGATAAGATCGAGAAATCCGATCGAGCCTTATTGGAATTTCGAACAATGAAGACCGGTGCGACGCCGAAACCCGGCTTCTCCGAAATGACTGCGGTTGTCGCAGTGATCGAGCGCAAGAGCTTCTCGAAGGCCGCAGAGCAGCTCGGACTATCGCCCGCCAGAGTGAGCGAGTTGGTGCGCAACCTGGAGGAACGGCTGGGCGTGCGCCTTGTCGAGCGCACCACGCGTTCGGTTGCCGCGACGGCGGCCGGGGATCGACTTCTGGAACGGCTTCGTCCGCTGCTCGAAGACTATCAAGCGGCGCTCGAACTCGCTGAACGAATTTCGCTCGAAGCCCGCCGGTAGGCTTCGCCTGACCGTTGCGCCGCCGGCTGCGGACTTCATTCTTGCGCCGCTCGTTGCGCGCTTTCTGTCGCAGTATCCCGAGATCAGCCTCGATATTTCGGTAGACCGCGCGTTCATCGATATCGTTGCGGCAGGCTTCGATGCCGGCATACGGCCTGGCGAGCGGATCGCGCGCGACATGATTTGTCTGCGCATCAGCGACGAAATGCCATTCGCGGTGGCGGCGGCACCTGCCTATCTCGCGCGGCGCGGTACACCCAAAACGCCACAGGAGCTGACCAGACACGCTTGTATCCGCTTCCGCCTCCCAAGCGGAGCGGTGGTGCCATGGCGATTCGGCAAGCAGCGTCGCATGATCGAGGTTGAGGCTGATGGTCCCCTGACGGCCACGGAACCAGGGATCGGCATTGCGGCCGCGATCGATGGTGCGGGTCTGGTCCAGCTGCCGCTCGCCTATTTGGCCCCGGAACTTGCCGCCGGGCGCCTCGTCAAGGTCCTCGCGGATTGGGCCCAACCGCGTGTCGATAGCTTCTTCATTTACTATCCCACCCGCCGACAAATGCGGCCGCCGCTGAAGGCGTTGGTCGATTTTCTCGGCGATGCCTACCGTCGGGCACCGGCGGGGCGAAAAGGCAGCGATCGGCGCGCGGGCGAAGCCGAACCATGATCGAGCGCGCTACCCTCCATCTCTGCGGGTACTCCTTCTGGTAAGGATTCGGGATCCTGGCATGCTATGCTTGCGCGGGGCCCACGTGGGTCGGATGTTGCGGCCAGCGTGGCAAGTCTCGACCGCGTGGCAAAGGCGGTCGACACTCTTTGCGTCGATCAGAGTTCCGGGCCACCTTTGCCAACGGCTACTTGGATAAATTACTTCGGAAATCCCTTCCCCATCGTAGTCCAGCGCAATCACACGCACGTTCCAGCCACGTGTTCGTCTCTTGAGCTGAATTGTTCGTCCCATACCACCATCCATTCATGAGGTGATCGGCGTATTCGTCACAAAGATGCTCAGAATCGAATAACATCTTCTTATCCCTAGCAACAATTCGCTTCGATTTCGGCTTAATGTGAGCGAGCTTTTCCAAAGTGCCTGGATGCGTGGCTTCAATAGCGCGCAGCGCGGCTCCAAGAAGCTCTCGCAAAGAGCCAAATTCAAGACGTTTGCCGTGTAGCTCTATCCAATACTCTCCCGAGCGACGACTCGCACGAATTGCGGTTGCTTGCGCTTGAGGCTGGGGATCCGCCTCCTCCCTTAGCTGGGGGGCAACCTGCTGCTTGAACTCGTTGTATGGGCCAACTTTTTCTTTGGAGAGATCAATCAGGATAGTCGGATTCATGGGATCAACGCCGAGTGCGAGCCGATTACTACTAACGACGCGTACATACATTTCGCCACCTTTATTGGCTGACTGCATAAGCTCAGACAACTTAGACGCGAGAATGAATGATACCGTGGCCATGGGCGCTCCTTATAAGCTAGCGTCTGCCTTATAAGGCAGCGCATGTAGCAAGTCAAGGTGCAAGTCGCTCTTGGAGATGCGGCTGCCAAGCCTCGGTCAAAGAGGCACAGGCTCCTTCAAGCGAAGCCAACCCGCTCTGCAGCCGATTTGTAGGAAAACTCTGCTTTTCAACGATATGAGTGGGCTAACGAGACACATCCAGGCCATCAACATGCGGTTCTCGATACCGCCGCGGGCCCTGGTCGGTGACGCCCAAAAAACTCTCCAGCGCCGCCGCGTCGCCCCGCAAGGTCGCGCTGTCGGCCTCGTGCACGATGGCGCCGCGTTCGAGGATCACGGCGCGGTCGGTCACGCCAAGAATCTTCTGCGGATTTTGCTCCACCAGGATCGCCGATAGGCCTTCGTGGCGGATGATGCGGGTGAGCGCGGCCAGCAGTTCCTCGACGATGATGGGGGCGAGGCCCTCCAGCGGCTCGTCGAGCAGCAGGATTTTCGGATTGAGCACCAGCGCGCGGCCGACCGCCAGCATCTGCTGCTCGCCGCCCGAGAGCTGGTTGCCGAGGTTGGCCTTGCGCTCGCCGAGCCGCGGAAACATCGCGTAGATCCGTTGCGGCGTCCATGGGCCGGGCAGCGCCACCGCGGTGAGGTTTTCGTCCACGGTGAGGGAGCGGAAGATGTTGCGCTCCTGCGGCACCCAGCCGATGCCCGCATGCGCGCGCTGTTCGGGCGGCAGCTTGGTGATGTCGCGCCCGCCCAGATGAAGCGCGCCGCCGCGATAGCGCGTCACCCCGACGATGGAGTTGATCAAGGTGGTCTTGCCCATGCCGTTGCGGCCGAGCAGGGCCAGCGAGCGGCCCTCGTCGAGCTCAAGCGAAATGCCCCCGAGCACGATGGCTTCGCCATAGCCGGCCCGCAGGCCGTCGAGGCGCAAAAGCTCAGCCATCGAAGGCCTCGCCGAGATAGACGGCCTTGACGCGGGGATCGCGAGCGACTTCCTCGGGCGCGCCTTCGGCAAACAGCTCGCCATTGACCAGCACGGAAATGCGATCCGCGAAGCTGAACACGATATCCATGTCGTGCTCGATCAGCAGCACGGTGACCTCCGCCGGCAGCGCCGCGATGGTGGCGAGGATGTCGTGGCGCTCGGCCTCCGGGACGCCGGCAGCCGGCTCGTCGAGCAGAAGTACGCGCGGGCGGCACGCGAAGGCGAGCGCCATTTCGAGCAGACGCTGCTTGCCGTAGGGCAGCGTCGCGGTGTGCGCGGCCATGACGTCGGTCAGGCCGAAGCGTTCCAACAGCTCCGCGATTTCATCCGTTATGGCGGATTTGCTGCCGACGCGCCGCCACCAATCGCGCCCCGCACCGTGGCGTTCCGAGATCGCGAGGCCGAGGCTTTCGATCGGGGTCAGGTCGGCGAAGAGCTGGTTGATCTGGAACGTGCGGGCAATGCCGAGCCGGACGCGTTGATGTGGTTCGAGGTGGGTGATTGCTGCGCCGTCGAGCAGAATATTTCCGCCGGAGGGGCGCAGCACACCGGTCAGCAGGTTGACGAAGGTGGTTTTGCCGGCGCCGTTGGGGCCGATCAGGGCGTGGCGGGCGCCCTTGCGGATCGCGATCGAAATGCCGCTCGCCGCCGTGATGCCGCCGAACCGCTTGTCGAGATTGCGGGTTTCCAGCACGGGCGTTTCCCGGGAGGGCGCCATGATCAGGCCCCCTGGTCCGGGATAGCGGAAGGCTTTGCGCCGCGGAACAGGCGCGTCAGTGCCGTTCGGATCGACGAGAACCCGCCGCCGATGCGGTCACGCCCCACCAGTACGATGGCGACCAGCAACAGGCCGATCCAGAACTGCCAGTACCGCGCCGTGAGATCGGACAAATAGTTTTGCAGCAGCCGGTAGATCAGCGCCCCGACGATGCCGCCATAGAGATAGCCGGTGCCGCCGATGATGAGGATCAGCAGCACGTCGGCCGAGCGCTCGATCGAGAACATGGAAAGCGATGCGAAAGCCTGGGTCTGCGCCAGCAGTCCACCGGCAATGCCGGCGTAGCCGGCCGACAGCGTATAGACCGCGACCAGCCGCCAATTGACCGCGATCCCGATCGCCGAGGCCCGCAGCGGATTGCCCTTGATGGCCTGCAGCGACAATCCGAACGGCGAATTGACGACGCGGCGCGCCAGCAGAAACAGCACGAACAGCCACGCTAGCGCATACACGTAGGCAGTGTGGCCGAACAGGTCGAACCGGTAAAGACCAAAAATATCGGCCATGGTGATGCCCTGCAGGCCGTCGGCGCCGCCGGTGATCTCGGTGAATTTGTTGGCGAGTTCGAAGCAGAGCAGCGACACCCCGAGCGTCACCATCAGCCGGGTGAGGTCGGAGCCGCGCAGCACCAGGAAGCTGGTCGCAAAGCCAAGCGCCGCCGCCGCCAGCCCGGCAACGAACAGCGCGACGGTCGGCTCGGTGATGATCTCATGCTTGGCGAGCAGACCCGCCGCATAGGCCCCGACGCCGAAAAACGCGGCGTGGCCGAGCGAAATAATCCCCGCATAGCCGAGGATGAGATCGAGCGAGAGCGCGAACAGCGCCCAGATCGCGGTTTCGGTCAGGATGAGATGGCGGTCCGGCAGCAGCCAGATCGTCGCGAAAGCCGCGATCCAGAAAGCGATCTCGAACGCGCCGTACCGGGCGCGGGCGGCGAGATAGCCGGTGACGGCGGTTTGGACCGAGCTGTGCATGACCTATAGGCTACCGCGCCGCGCTGCGGGCGAACAGGCCCTGCGGCCGCCAGATCAGGACGACGATCATGATGGTATAGATCACGAACGCACCGAGCGAAGGAAAATAATATTTTCCGGCGACGTCGGCGACGCCGAGCAGGATCGAGGCGAGGAACGGCCCCGTGATGCTCGAGGTGCCGCCCACCGTAACGACGATCAGGAAATAGATCATGTATTTGAGCGGAAAGGTCGGATCGAGGCCGAGAATCTCCGCCCCCAGCGCGCCGCCGAGACCGGCGAGTTCCGACCCCACGGCAAACGTGATGGCGAACACCCGGGAGACATTGATGCCGAGCCCGCGGGCGACGCGCTGGTCGTCCACGGCGGCGCGCAGCCGGCTGCCGAACCGCGTTCCGGTCAGCACGCCCTGCAGTGCCAGCGTGAGCACCCCGCAGACCGCAATGATCAACAGCCGATAGCGCCCGACCCCGACGCCGAACACGTCGAACTGCCCGCGCAGTGCGTCGGGAATCTGCACGAATTGCTGCGACGAGCCCATGACGTAATCGACCGCGGCCACCGACATGAAGACCAGCCCGATGGTGAACAGCACCTGATCGAGATGGCTCTTGGCATAGACACGGACATAGAGCGTGCGCTCGAGCACCGCGCCGATAATTGCGGTGGCGAAAAACGCCAGCACCAAGCCAGCCAGGAACGGCACTCCGGCGCGGTTGACCAGGACGACCGTGATATAGCCACCCGCCATCGCAAAGGCCCCGTGCGCGAGATTGACGAAATTCATCAACCCAAGCGTCACCGACAGGCCGCAGGCCAGCACGAACAGCAGCATGCCATACGCAACGCCGTCGAACAGGATGGTCAGCATAAGGAGGCCCCTCCTTTAAGAGGATCGCGTAATGTTGATTTCTCCAGTCACATCGAACTCAATCGTCACCGAGCCAAGAATTACGGGATCCGACAGTGCTGCGCGCGCAAATGCCGGCAATGTCGTCCCGCCACCGCGTCGCGCAGACGGACAGAGCATCGCTACGGCATTTGCCCCCATGGCTTCCTTGGCTACTGCCTGACACTGTGGATAGCAATATTCATCTCCTGTCAAAAAAGACCACTCAGGATGCCTTGGACGCAAGTCATATCCGGGACCACTAACGCGACAACGCAGCTCCCTGTAATGAAACTTCTGAGGACATGAGTTTGGCAAAAGCCGGCGCTTGCACCAATATGCCCACTCCTCCTGCGCTGTCTCCTGCTCGATGGCGCTGTAAAATACGCGCCAGCTACCGTCTGAATAACGGGTTGGCTTCGGCGCGAACGACGGATCTTTGACAAACGGAGAATCCAGCATGTTTATCGCTTCGCTCTGACCAAAGCCACCAACAAAATCGACGGTTTCCACGATATCCTGCAGATTAGCGCCAAGTTCGGCCATTGCCTCACTGTACTGTCGAGGGTTCGCGATCCGAAAAGCGATTTCATCAATCGCGCTTTGCGCCAGGCTTTCAAGCATCAGCGGCCGTTAGCGTAGTCGACAAAGGCCCGAACGTAGGCCAGATCGGTGAAAGAACCGCGCAGCATCAGTTCCATAAGACTGTGGTCATCTAGCGATGGTAATTTTGAGTTGATCCAGCGCACTTCCGCGATTTTATCGCGCAGCAACGTGTAAACCCCCTCATATATCCTTATTACCAGGGCGACGCGATCTTTCATATCCTTGCCGGCAAGGCCCGAAGTACCTACCCGTAGGTCCGCAATAAATTGTGCATCGTCAACGCCCAGGAGCACCGCAGCGTCGCTGTCGCTCAGTTGCCACCTTTGAAAAATCGAAAGCAGGCTGCGTACGGGTGCGGAAACATAGCCACGATATTCCGGTTTCTGAACTCGGTTCGGTTGAATATAGGCCTCCTGCAAGTTTTGTACCTGAGCGGGCTCCTTCTGAGAGCTGGACAGCGCCAGCGCCTCCCATTGACCAAAAACAATTCCGCCTACTGCGGTCGCGCCAAAGTTGCCCTGCGATCCGGCCGGTTGTTGTGATCGCAGACTTGTTTGGGCTATGATGGCTGCAAAGGGCTCGGCTTGCGAGGGTGACAGCGGCGCTGAGAGACGATCAGACATTTCCACTCCGCCGGTTCACAGCGTTAATTCGAAATCGATTTTTTTCAGCATCGCTTTAATCGTACTCTCTGCGTGCGCAAGCTGACGGTCAATCGCATTGTAACGGCCACCGAAAATATAGGTACCATTATAATTGAGGAAAAGCTGTGTCCCTGCGACCAACGACGGCTGCACAAGAAAAAGAGCGTCCCAGCCTTCAGTCGAGTTCTTGAACCGTGGGTTCAACGAAACCTCGATTTGTTCGGAGTCCAGAAAGCCCGGCTCAAACTCGTTGCCCTGCAACCAATATCTCCCAAGGGCGTCTCGAAATCTCAGACACGTCTAAATCGCAAGCGTACCAGTTCGCCATCGTCATCGTCGCACGAGTTGGCGTTAAGCGATCGGAATTGGACGGTAAGGCACCAGACGTGGCATTTAAGCAACGAATGACAAGATTCATGTCGACTTCTGACACAATGTTGCGGAAATGGCCACGCCACCGATCGACCCGAAGCTCGATGGATCCAGCGCCTTGGAACATCGGTATGAACACCGATATCAACGACGGGTTAGGACCCGGGTTCACGATCACATCGTTAAGCGCGGCGACAAAATTTTCATTGAGAGCATCAAAAACAGCTTCAATCAACGGAGGCCCGGAACGCGAATCGAGAAGAGGCTTCTTGAAGAAGACCTCATACGTGACATCGGTTCTCGCGCGATGAACGTGCATTCGAGCATTCCCTTAACACCGGACAACCGATCAGGTCCTGAGTTCAGCTATGCTGCTGAGCTTTGCCATCACGATCCCCGATGCATCAAGTAGGAGCACGTCACGACCACCACAAAGTTCACTTTGGCACGGGGCGGCGCGGCGTCAAGCCACTAAATTCACCGCCATTCGGCCCACATCTATTCCGCCGCCCATCCGCGGTGATGAACAAGGACTACGCCGCCATGAAGGGCGCGGCCTCGGAGAGCCCGCGTGGCCCGATCTCAATCGACCAGGAGACCCTCGACATCGTGCAGAACGTCTAATTGTGCAAGGTCGAGAAGGTCAACGGCGAGCTTTACAATGTCGAGTTCGAGACCTTTCCGAACGTGAAGGACCCGAGGACGGTAAAAAAGTAGACAAGCGATGGCTTAGGCGACGATCTCTCGCGAATGCCGTGGGGTCTGATTGGCGGCACGAAAATGAAGACCGCGTCCGGCTTGGCGTCAGGGCCGCGCTAGAGGACAACCTTCTTCCTCTCTGTCTTCGGACGAAGACGGGGAGGGAGAGCGAAATTCGGCGCCGCTGTGCGCTCAATCGAGCGGTTCTACCTTGACGATGCTGCCGCCGTGGTTGCTGCCGGTCCAGAACACCGGCTTCGGCGTGGTGTCGTCAACGAAGACGCGACGGATGTTGGTATCCTTGGGCAGGAAATACTCAACCGCCTTGCCGGTATTGGGATCGAGCCTGGTGACGCGGTCGGTGGTCATGCCGCCGGTCCAGATCTCCCCGTTCTTGTCCACCACCGGGAAGTAGGGGCCGGACCATGGGGTCGGCAGCGCCCACTCCTTAAAGGTCTCCGTCTTGGTGTCGAACATGCCGATCTTGTTGCCGCGATATTCCGCAAACCACAGCCGGTCCTGCGCATCCATCACGCCGCGGCGGTTGCGGGAACGCTCGGTGGGCGCGCGGTAGAGGCTTAGCGCCGTGGTCTTGGCGTCGATCTTGCCGATGTAGTTGTCCTGGAATTCCATGAACCAGAGATTGTTCTTGGAATCGGAATTGATGCCGTAGATCGAATGGTTGCCGGGCGTCTTGATCTCCTTCATCGGGGCGAAGGTCTCGAATTTGCCCGAGGCGAGATCGATCCGGTAGACTTCCTGGTTGCCGGCATTATTGGTCCAGATCTTGCCGTCAACCTGGTGCTCCAGCCCCAGCATGTTGAGCTGGGTGACGTTGTCGCTCTGCTCCTTCGGCATCGGATAGAATTTGAACTGCTGGTATTTGGGATCGAACTTGGCGATCGCGCCCTGGAACATCATGCCGATCCACATGTCCCCGGCCTTGTCGATCTGCAGGTCGAGGGTGCCGACCGGAAAACCCTTCTTCAATTCGGGGAGCGGGATTTCGCTGTGCGCACCGGTCTTCGGGTCGAGCTTGCCGAGAAACTGTTCGCCGAAGTTGGAATACCAAACTTGGCCCTTGCTATCGAGGATCACGTCGTGCGGTTCGATGGTCGGGCGCGGCAGGTCGTATTCCGTGACCAGCACCTTGGTGGCGGCGCCGGTCGGACGCGGCAGGATTTTCAGCGCATAATCCCACGTCTCATGCTCGGAGAGATTGATGCTGGCGAGAAACTCCGCGAATTTGCGGAACGCTTCCGGCTTCGGCGCCCATTCGGGATCCATCCGCTTCTGCGGCTTGATCGGCTGGCTGACCTGGGCGTAATTCGCCATGCGGTTGAGGACGAGCGTGAATTCGTCGGCATTGTGGGTCGAACGGACGATGCGCTCCAGCGTATGGCAACCGACGCAATTAAGGAGCTGCGCCTTCTGGTCCGCGGTGCCCGGCACGCTCAGCATCCACTCGGCATTGACGAGCTGGGAGGCGAGATTCTTGGTCGTCTTCAGCTTGAGATCGGCCGTGGTCGGCTTTTGGCCGTCGATCGCGGTCTTTAACGCTCCATCGCGGCCGGCGCCGTCGAGGTCGAACCCGGTCGCGCGGATGCGCAGCGTGTAGTCGCCGCCTTCGATCTTGCCTTCCGGGAAGGCGTAGCGGCCCTGGGCGTCGCTGACCACCGTATAGGCGATCGTCGAGCCGTTCTTCTTGGCGCTGACGAGCACGCCTTCCATCGCGCCGTCGGGTCCGGTGACCTGGCCGGAGAGCCCGGCCGCGGCCTGCGCCGCCATCGGGTCTGCCGCCAGGGCCAGTGCCACCGCGGCACTTGCGGCGGTCGATAACAGCAAATGCTTCATACGCATCATCATCTCTCCTGTGCGTCGTCGTGCGATCGGGATTGTCCGTCCGCAGGGGTGGCGCCGAACCGCATCCATGCGAGGGCGCGCGGCGGGGCTGCCGAAGCCTCTCAGCGAGCACAAAGTGTGCCTGCTTTTTACCGCATGTTCAACTCCCGCCCGGCCGGGGGTGACTGCAAGGTCGTCGCCAATCGCGAATCGCAAGGACATCGAAGTTGGCAGCTTGCCGGACAGCGCCCGAATCAACACCGCCATGGGGGCGCAGAACGACACACCGCCCCGACCATCCACAGGACAACCGGTGTGAAGCGGGCGCTGCACCTTATTCCGCATCCGGCTGGCGTTCCGGACGGGCGGCATCGAAAGCAGCAAGTCTATTGGCGGCTGCATCGACCGCCACGATCCTGGCGAAGCGCTCGATCGGGACCTTGAAGCGGCGGGCGTTGGCGACCTGCGGGACGATGCAGATGTCCGCAAGCGTGATGGTGTCGCCGAAAGCATAGGGGCCGGGCTTGAGCAGCGCTTCGACCGCCTCGAATCCGGCAGTCACCCAATGTGCATACCAGCCTTGGATGGCAGTTTCGTCCGCCTTGAGGGTTCCGCGCAGATAGTTCAGCGGCCCGGTATTGTTGAGCGGGTGGATGTCGCAGGCGATGATCTGCGCCACTGCCCGTACCTGCGCTCGCGCAACCGGATCCTTAGGGAGGAGGGGCGGATCCGGATACATTTCGTCGAGATATTCGATGATGGCGAGCGACTGTAACAACACCTCGCCGGTGTCGAGCGCGAGCGCCGGCACCCGCCCCTGCGGATTGACGGCGCGGAAGCCGGGCGCATGCTGCTTGCCGCCATCCCGGGTCAAATGGATCGACACGGTTTCGAACGGCAGGCCTTTGAGGTTGAGGGCGATGCGCGTCCGATAGGCTGCGGACGAACGAAAATACGAATAGAGCTTCACGTTTGCTTCCTCGGAATTGCGGGGCGATGAGGACTGGCGCCGTATCGCGGCGGGTCGGAATCAGGTATCGGACTTCGGTGTAGCGTTGGTCGTCAACAACAGCTTGGATTGTTCGGTCAGCCGGGTTACGGCCCGCTCGAAGGCGGCCCGGTCGGCGGGGTCGATCGTTTCGAACAGGTGTCGTGCCAGCGCAATCGCGCCCGGAGCCAGATCGTGATAGATCGTGCGGCCGGCCGGCGTGAGCGAAAGGAATGTCTCCCGCCGGTCGGCGCTGTTCTCGCGCCGGGCAATGAGCTTGCGGCGTTCGAGTTCGCTCACGGCGCGGGAGACTTTGGTTTTGTGCATGTGGCTGTGGGCACCGATGGCCTTGGCGGTCAAGCGATCGAACTCGCCGAGGGTGACCAGAACGCGCCATTCCGCCACGCCGATGCCGTAGCGGTCTACATAGATTCGCGACAGGGCCTGGGAAACCAGGCTTGCTACCACGTTGAGCCGGTAGGGCAGGAACTCTTCGAGCTTCAGCGGAGCCGCGCCGGAGCCGGCGTCGCCGCGCAACTCGTTTCTTGCCGTGCCGCCGCTCATGGTTGCTCGCCGATCCTTCCGCGCCAGGATGACGGAGGTTGCGGCGCGGCGCAATGCGGGCGAATCCCGCCGCGCATCGCAGCCGCTCAAGGATGGCGACGGATTTCGCAAAGGCTTGGCGGGCGTCCTCGCCTGTCCGAGCGCGCTGAACAGATCGCCTCGACGGCGGCCTTGATGAAAACGCGCAAGAGTATCACCCCTTCGGCAGCGCGGGCGTCCAGCGTCACCGCAGTCCGGCGCCGGCGAATTTCGCCACTTGCGCCCATTTGTCGATGTCCTTGCGCAGAAAGGCATCGAATTGCGGGATCGTCATCGGCAGCGGCACCGCGCCCTGGCGGTCCCACGCGGCGATGATTTCCGGGCGCGCGATCGTCTTGTTGATGGCCGCGTTGAGTTTTTCCACGATTGTCTTCGGGGTCCCGGCCGGAGCCATCAGGCCGAGCCAGATGGTGGCCTCGAAGCCGGGAACGCCGGCTTCCGCGATCGTCGGCACGTCGGGCAGCACTTTTGAGCGCGTCGCCCCCGAGGTGCCGAGTGCGCGGACCTGGCCGCCGAGCACGTTCGGCGCCATAATGGTGATGGCATCGAACGTCATCTCGATATGCCCGCCGAATACCGCATTGCGGCTGTCGCCCGAGGCCTTGTGCGGCACGTGGACGATGTCGGTGCCGGTCATGGCCTTAAACAGCTCCGCGGCCATATGGTAGGGCGTGCCGACGCCGGCAGAGGCGTAGTTGAGGACGCCGGGCTTGGCCTTGGCGAGCGCGATGAACTCTTGCACGTTCTTCGCCGGCACCGCCGGGTGCACCACCATCACCAGTTCGGAATAGTTGAGGGAAGCGACCGGCACGAAATCACGCATCAGCACATAGGGTCGGTTCGGATAAAGGGTCTCGTTGGCGGTAAGCGTATTGGAGATGGTCAGCAGCGTGTAGCCGTCGGGCGCGGACTTCGCCACCGCATCGGCGCCGATGATCGAGGCCGCCCCGGCGCGGTTTTCCACCACGATGGTCTGCTTGAGAATTTCCGCCAGGTACTGGGCAAGCTGGCGGCTGAACACGTCGCCCGGCCCGCCGGGACCAAACGGCGCGATGATTTTGATCGAGCGGGTCGGATAGTCGCGGCCAGCATTGTCCTGCACGGATTGCGCGAATGCCGGGCTGATGAGCCCCGCAAGGCAGGCGATAGGGGCCGCAACGACGGCCGCGAGGGCGAAGATGCGGGCAAAGGCAGGGACTTGGATCGCGCGTGCTTGCAACATGGCGGTTTCTCCACGGTTTTAGTAGCCCGCCGGCGGAGCGCGCGCAACCGGAGCGGCGCGTATGCGCCGCAAGGAGGTTCATAGGATTGCCACGGTTTGCCGTTGACGGTTCCCGGCCGGGTGCTCCGGCGGCGTTATCGTCCATGCCCGGCCGAGACTCCCCGAGATGCTTCAACGTGTCCGCAATCCGGTCTAAGCTTTGCCGCTGGCCGCGCGACGGCGAAACAGGCGGGCGGTGCGTTACGCCCAGGGATCAATGTTGTACCGAGGAGGACTTATGTTGCTTCGCTTCGTGCTCGCTGCCGCCATCGCGGCCATGCTGTCACTGGGAAGTTTTAGCGCCTATGCGCAGACCAAGGAACAGCGGGACGCCTGCGGCAACGACGCCCAAAATTACTGCCCGGACGACATTCCGGACAAGGAGAAGGTCTATAATTGTCTTGTGCGCAACGTCAACCAGCTGACCCCCGCCTGCAAGAAGCTTGTCATGGGTTCGCCCGCGCCAACTCCGGCGCGGTCGCGGCGCTAAGGCGCGTGGCGCAGCGGGCAGGATGCGATTGATCTGTCCGCTTGGTGCGGTCGGACGGCAACTGTTCACTTGGCCCGGGTATGCGCGTCACTTAGCGCGGGGATGCGCGCGTCCCCTCTCCCCGCGGCGTTCTTCACGCCGTGGGGAGAGGGTTAGGGTGAGGGGCAGAACCACGCCCCGACGGCGCGACCGATCGTCCTTTGTAGCCGCAGCGAATGCACAGGTACCCCCGAAGTCCTGGTGGGCACCTGCCCCTCACCCTAACCCTCTCCCCATCGTGAAAAACGATGGGGAGAGGGGACGTGCGCATCGCCGTGTTAAAAGAACGGTATTGGGTCTAGCCGAACCCTAAGGTAAAACCGGATGAACCATGACCGCTATGACGACGATGACATTCGCGGCATTCTCACGACGGTGAAAACCATCGCGGTGGTCGGGATCTCGGCCAACACGGTGCGGCCGAGCTATTTCGTGTTCAAATATCTGCTCGAGCGCGGCTACCGGATGATCCCGGTCAATCCCGGACTGGCGGGGCAGGAACTGCTCGGCCGGCGGGTTTATGCGACGCTCCGCGACATTCCTGAGCCGGTTGACATGGTGGACATTTTCCGCGCCTCCGAAAACGTGCCGCCCATCGTGGAAGAAGCGCTGCGGATGCAGCCGCGGCCAAAAGTGATCTGGATGCAGCTTGGCGTGCGCAACGACGAGGCGGCGCGGCGCGCCGAGGCGGAGGGCCTGAAGGTCGTGATGAACCGCTGTCCGAAGATCGAATATGGCCGGCTGTCGGCAGAGATTTCCTGGATGGGCGTGAATTCGCGTACACTCAGCTCCAAACGCACCAAATTGCCCGGGGGCGTACAGCGCCTGTCGCTCGCCCGCGTCACGTCGGCGGGCGGTGAAATCACCGGCGACGCCGGCCGCCGCGAAGACGGGCCGGTGACCGGCCCGGCGCCAGGAGGAACAGCATGACGACACGTACACCCGGCTTTGCGACACTCGCCATCCACGCCGGCGCCCAGCCCGACCCGACCACGGGCGCCCGGGCGACGCCGATCTACCAGACCACCTCGTTCGTGTTCGACGATGCCGACCATGCCGCGTCGCTGTTCGGCCTGCAGACCTTCGGCAACATTTATACCCGCATCGGCAATCCGACCACGGCGGTGCTGGAGGAGCGTGTCGCCGCGCTCGAAGGCGGCACCGCCGGGCTCGCGGTCGCCTCCGGCCACGCCGCGCAGGTGCTGGTGATGCACGCGCTGATGACGCCGGGCGACGAATTCGTGGCTTCCACCAAGCTTTATGGCGGCTCGATCAACCAGTTCAACCACGCGTTCAAGAATTTCGGCTGGACCGTGGTGTGGGCGGACCCCGACCGATGTGGAAAGCTTTGCCCGCGCGATTTCGCCGAAGACCAAGGCGGTGTTCATCGAGTTGATCGCCAATCCCGGCGGCATCGTAACCGACATCGCGGCGATCGCCGAGATCGCCCACCGGGCGGGCGTGCCGCTGATCGTGGATAATACGCTGGCGACGCCCTATTTGTGCCGGCCGATCGCCCACGGCGCCGACATCGTGGTGCATTCGCTGACCAAATTTCTCGGCGGCCACGGCAATTCGATCGGCGGGCTGATCGTCGACGGCGGCAGCTTCGACTGGTCGAAGGGCGGCCGCTATCCCATGCTGTCGGCGCCGCGACCCGAGTACCAGGGCATGGTGCTGCACGAGACGTTCGGCAATTTCGCCTTCGCGATCGCCTGCCGGGTGCTGGGGCTGCGCGATCTCGGCCCCGCGCTGTCGCCGTTCAACGCCTTCCTGATCCTCACCGGCATCGAAACCCTGCCGCTGCGCATGCAGCGCCACTGCGACAACGCGCTCGCGGTCGCCAACTGGCTTGCTGACCATGACGCGGTCGCCTGGGTCAGCTATCCGGACCTGCCGGGCGACCGTTATTACGACCTCGCTCGCAAATATGCCCGAAGGGCGCCGGGGCGGTATTCACCTTCGGCCTTGAGGGCGGCTACGAGGCCGGCGTGCGGCTGGTATCGAACGTGAAATTGTTTTCCCACCTCGCCAATATCGGCGATACAAGGTCGCTGATCATCCACCCAGCCTCGACCACGCACCGGCAACTGTCCGACGAGCAGAAGGTGCGCGCGGGCGCCGGGCCGGACACCGTGCGGCTCTCGGTCGGGATCGAGGACGTGGCAGATATTATTGGGGATTTGGAGCAGGCGTTGGCGGGGGCATGACCCGGAAATGGCGGTACGGAAGCTTTTCGCAATGAACTGAGCCAGTCGCCATCCAAATAACACCTATTCGGACTATTCTTCAGATCGCAGTCTTCCGGAGCAATCGGAGG
The DNA here is from genome assembly GCA_963802745.1 of uncultured Alphaproteobacteria bacterium. Lineage (GTDB taxonomy): Bacteria > Pseudomonadota > Alphaproteobacteria > Rhizobiales > Xanthobacteraceae > JAJPKK01. The sequence goes on from CAWDKL010000015.1 coordinate 22,824, forward strand.
GGTGCCATCGAAATTGAGAGTAGGGACGCAGATCGCAACCTGCCGTCCCGCATCGGCGCGCAGCGTGCGGCGGAGCACGCTGACCGGATCGCTGCGCTCCTTCAAGGCCCGGTAGGACCGGCGCTCGATGGTCACGAAACCGAACCGGACCGATCGCCCGTGGTCTGACGCTGCCAGATGCAGACGGCGAGCGCGGCGGCCTTCAATTCGCCCTTGGCGGGTGGCGCCTCCCAATAGCTGGCCGATCCCCGAAAAGCTCAGATGCGCTCACCGCTCGTGGACAGGTGTGCCTCGTGGCTGCTGGATCATGCCGGCGCTCCGAACCC
>CAWDKL010000016.1:0-83664 GCA_963802745.1 uncultured Alphaproteobacteria bacterium
CGGATACAGCCAGCGCGCGAGATCCAGATTGTGCTGGAAGTAGCCCGCGGGCGGCGCCCCGGGGGCGTTGTGGACGATCACCGGGATATCGGTTTCGTGCAGCGAGCCATGGGTGCGGAAATCCTTGGGCAGCGTTTCCGTCGCGGCATCGAGACTGCCGAATACGGTGTCGCGATCGCCGAGCACGACAAGATCCCCGATGCGGCTGGCCATCAGGTTGAATTCTTGTGCCGCTTGCGCGCGCGTCAGCACGCGTTCGATGCCGGTAAGCCCGGTGAGGATCGCGCCGACGCGCGCCTCATCCTGGGGCGCGTTGAGGTGAATCAGGCGGTTCCGCCCATGCCTTGATGGTGGCGGACATATTTGTCGCGCTCGGCCGAGATGGCGATGCGCACCGGTGCGCCGCGTTCGGCCAGTGCCTTCTCCAGATCCCAGCTGCGCGATTTGAAATTCATCGCGTGATCGGCGGTAAGCAGGATCGCCGCATCGGGCGCCGCCGCCGCCATCTCGGCCAAGAGCGCATCCAGCCGCGCCAGGTGCTCCTGCGACTTAGGCGCCTGCGGCGGCCACATGTGCATCGGGTAGTCGGTCGGATGAATGTAGAGAAGGCCGATCTCGGGCCGGTTGCGTAGAATATCGAGCGCTGCCGCGAACAGCCAGTAGTTGATCTCGCGCGAGTAGATCGGCGGCGCCTTGCCGAGGCGGCGTTCCCAATCGCCATCCGGGACCTCGGCGGTGAGCGCGATCTCGGTGCCGCGATAGAGCAATTCCACGGTCTTTTTCTTGGAGCTCAGCAGCGCCGAGCGGACGCCGCTTTTGACCGCCCGCTCGAAAATGGTCGGCGCCAGCACGAGGCTCGCGTCCTCCATATAGGCCTCGGTGCCGGTGGCGGGATCGAGATAGGAATTGCCGATCACGCCATGCGCGGAGGGCCAGGCGCCGCAGCAGATCGAGGCATTGTTGCAATTGGTCACCGACGGCATCATGCCTTTGGCGCGCGCGAACACGCCGCCCGCGGCCCAGGCCTTCAGCGTCGGCATCGGGCTTTCCTCGAAATAGTCGAGGCCGAAGCCGTCGCACATCACGATGATGGTCCGCTTTGGCCGCTCGGCGGCGCGCAGGACGTGGGGGGCCGCCACGGTGGCCGCGGCGCCGATCGCTAGCGCCGATCGCAGTACGCGCCGTCTGGTCCAATGTCGCTGCATGGGCGCCCCCCTAAGCCTTGGTTATGACCGGCCGATGCGGCCGAAGCCCGACAATGGGTAGCAACCGCAGGGATGCGGCGCAATGTATCGTCGAGCGCGAGCATCGCATTCGGCAAGCACTGCGGCGCTCGTCACTCCGCCGCGGCGGACATCGGCGCTTCCACGCCCAGCGCGGCGGGCGCGCGCTTGCCGCCCTGCAGCCAGAGCCGCAGGCGATCAAGATAGAGATAGACAACCGGCGTGGTGTAGAGGGTCAACAACTGGCTCAGCGCCAGCCCGCCCACCATGGAATAGCCGAGCGGCTGGCGCAGTTCCGAGCCGGTGCCGGTGCCGAGCGCGAGCGGCACGCCGGCGAGCAGGGCGGCCGCTGTCGTCATCATGATCGGGCGGAACCGTAAGAGGCAGGCCTCGCGGATTGCGGCGACCGGTGGCAGGCCGCGGTCGCGCTCCGCACTGATCGCGAAATCCACCAGCATGATGCCATTCTTCTTGACGATGCCGATCAAGAGGATGATGCCGATGATGCCGATGACGCCGAGATCCATGTCGCCGAACCGCAGCGCCAGCAGCGCGCCGATGCCGGCCGACGGCAGGGTGGAGAGGATCGTCAGCGGGTGGATGAAGCTTTCGTACAAGATGCCGAGGATGATGTAGACGACCACCAGGGATGCGAGGATCAGCACGGGGGTGTTGGCGAGCGAGGCCTGGAACGCCTGGGCATCGCCCTGGAACGAGGAGATGATTTGGGGCGGCATGCCGAGTTCGGCCGCCGCGGCCGTGATGGCGTCCACGGCCTCGCCGAGCGCGACGCCGGGGCGCAAGTTGAACGTCAACGTGACGGACGGGAATTGCGCCTGGTGGGTTACCTGCAGCGGACCGGCGCGGCTTCCGTCGATATCCACGAAGGTCGAGAGCGGCACCAGGCCGCCGGTAAGCGGCGATTTCACGTAGAGCCGGTCGAGCGAGGCAAGCTTAGTCTGCAATTCGGGCAGGATTTCCAGGACCACGAAATACGTATTGAGCTGGGTGTAATACTGGGTGATCTGGCGCTGCCCATAGGCGTCGTTGAGGGTGTCGTCGATCAGCTGCGGGGAAATGCCGAAACGCGACGCCTGGTCGCGATTGATGGTGAGCTTCAGCTGCGGCGCGTTGGCCAAGAGATCGCTGGTGGCATCCGCCAGCTGCGGCAGCGTGCGGATCTTGGCCAGCATTTTTTGCGACCATTCGACCAGTTCGCCGACATCGGCATCCTGCAGCGTGTACTGGTAGCTGCCGCGGCCGGGGCGGGCGCCGATATTGATGTCCTGGGTGGGGCTCATGAACACGTTGGCGCCCGTTACCTGGGCGAATTGCGGCCGCAGCCGGTCGATCACCTGGCGCGCCGTGGAGCTGCGCTGGTCGCGCGGCTTGAGCACGATGGTGAAGCCGCCGGTGTTCACCGGATTGGGACTGTCGGTCGAGCCGGTCTGCGAGCCCATCGCCTGGACATCCGGATCGCGCAGAATGATGGCGCCAAGCTCCTGCTGCAGCCGCATCATCTCGTAGGGCGAAACCTCCTGGGAGGCCTCCGATACGCCGGAAATCAGCCCGGTGTCCTGGATCGGAAAGAATCCCTTCTTGGCATCGACCGCCAGATAGACGGTCGCGCCCAGGGTGGCGAAGAACACCCCGAGCACGATCAATTGATGGCGCAGCACGATGTCGAGGGTGCGCCGATAGAACGCCAGCATAGCGTCGAAGCCCGATTCGATGACGCCGTAGAGCCAGCCGTGCTGCCTCGTCTGCGGCCGCATGAAGCGCGCGCACAGCATCGGGGCAAGCGTCAGCGACACCAGCGCCGACACCGCGATCGAGGCCGACACCGTGAGCGCGAATTCGCGGAACACCCGGCCCATGACCCCGCCCATCAGCAAGAGCGGGATGAACACCGCGACCAGCGACAGGCTGATGGACATGACCGTGAAGGCGATTTCGCGCGAGCCCTTGAGCGCCGCTTCGAGCGGCGTCATGCCGTCCTCGACATGGCGGTAGATGTTTTCCACCACCACGATGGCGTCGTCCACCACGAAGCCGACCGCGATGGTGAGCCCCATCAGCGAGATGTTGTCGAGGCTGAAATTGAGCATGAACATGGCCGCGAACGACCCCAGCAGCGCCAGCGGCACCGTGATGCTCGGAATGAACGTGGCCCAGAAATCGCGCAGGAATAAAAGCACCACCAGGACCACGAGTGCGATGGTGAGCACCAGGGTGAATTCGACATCGTGGACCGAGGCGCGGATGGTGGTGGTGCGGTCGAGCAGCGTCTCGACCTTCATGGCGGCCGGAATGTTGGCGGCGAGTTTCGGCAGCTGCGCCTTGATCAATTCCACGGTGTCGATGACATTGGCGCCGGGCAGCTTCTTGACGCTCAGCAGGATGCCAGGCTTGTTGTTGGGGAAGCCCGCCACATAGCGGCTTTGCGCCTCCAGCACCGCTTGGCCGACATCACGCACCCGCAGCGAGCCGCCGTCGCGATACGCGATGATCACGTCGTTATAAGGCGCCGCCTCGGTCAGCTGATCGTTGGTGGCGATGGTGTAGCCGACCTTGGGGGTGAAGATGGTGCCCTTGGCGGAATTGGTGGTCGCCTTGACGATGGCGTCGCGCACCTCCTCCAGCGTCAGGCCGATGGAAGCAAGCTTCGCCGGATCGACCTGGATACGGACCGACGGCTTTTGGTCGCCGATGATCGACGCCTGGGCGACGCCGGGAACTTGCGACAGCGACTGGATGTAGAAATTGTCGAGATAGTCGTGCACCGTGGTCAGCGGCAAAGTGTCGGAATGCGCCCACAGCATCATGATGGGCGCGTCCGCCGGGTTCACCTTGCGGTAGTTCGGCGGATAGGTCATCGCCTGCGGCAAAAACTTGCTGGCGGACGTGATCGCCGCCTGCACGTCGAGCGCGGCAAGGTCGATGTTGCGGTTGAGGTCGAACTGGATGACGACCTGGGTCACCCCCAGCGCATTGACCGAGGTGAGCTGGGTGACCCCGGCGATCTGGCCGAACTGGCGCTCCAAAGGTGCAGCCACCGAGGACGCCATGGTCTCGGCGCTGCCGCCGGCGAGCGTCGCGGTGACCTGGATGGTCGGGAAATCCACCTGCGGCAGCGGCGCGACGGGCAGGAACGGAAATGCCACGATGCCGAGCAGTGCGAGCGCCGCCATGATGAGCGATGTCGCCACCGGCCGGCGGATGAAGGGTTCGGAGATGTTCATGGCGTCCATACCAACCTATGATGCCGGCGTAGCCCGGGTTGGAGGCGCGCGGCCGTCCGCCGCGCGGGGTCGGCGCCCCGCGCCGGAAACCCGGGGGCGGCTGCGGAGCTAATGCGTACTTGCGATGCCGTCCCGGGTTTGCGGCGCTGCGCGCCTCCAACCCGGGCTACCAGGTGGGCGATCATTTCGCCGCTCCCGCGGGCGCGGCCGGTGCCCCGGCATTGACCCGCGCATTGACCTGCAGCTTGTACTGGCCGTCGGTGACCACGCGTTCGCCCTCGCAATGCCCTTCTCGATCACGGTGAGATCGCCCGACGCCGGGCCGACCATGACGGGCGCGGGACTCGACCACGCTGTCCGCGTTTACGATCCACACGAACAGCCCGTTGGCGCCACGCTGGATCGCGGTGGTCGGCACCGCGATGACGTCGTGGCGGGTGTCGATCAGCACGCGGGCATTGACGAATTCGCCGGGCCACAGCCGCTCGTCCTCATTGGCGAACATCGCCTTGAGCCGGATGGTCGCGGTCGCCTGGTCTATGGCGTTGTCGATGAGAAGCAGCTTGCCGGTGCTCAGCAGCCGGCGGTCGTTTTGGTCGTAAGCCTGCACCTCGACCGGCCCGCGCGCCATGGCCTCGCGCAGATCGTCGAGCACCTGCATCGGCAGGGTGAACATCACGGCGGAGGGCTGCGTCAGCACCAGGCTGGCGATCGCGCCGGGTGTCGCTTGCGTGCACCAGATTGCCGGGATCGACCAGGCGCACCCCGATGCGGCCGTCGCTCGGGCGCCTTGATGAAGGTGTAGTCGAACTGCGTCTGGGCGGTTTCGATCGCGGCCTGATCGGCCTCGATCGAAGCCTTGAGCTGATCGACCCGCGCCTGCTGCTGGTCCACGGTCTGCTCGGTGGCGACATTGCGCACCACCAGGGTTTTTGATCGCACCAAGATCCTTCTCGGCGCCGATCAACGTTGCGGTATCCTGGGATTTTTTCGCCTTGGCTTGGTCGAGCGCGGCCTGATAAAGGCGCGGGTCGATCCGCGCCAGCAGGTCGCCCTTCTTGACGTGCTGCCCCTCGGTGAACAGCACCTGCTGCATGATGCCCTCCACCTGCGTATGGATTGCAATCGTGAAGGAGGCCTGCACGGTGCCGAGCCCGGTAACGATAATCGGGACGTCCTGCCGGGCCGCGACCGCGATCTTGACCGGCACCGCGGGCCGGCTGGCCGGCACGGCGCGGGCCGGCTGGAGGCCTGGGGACCAGTGCCAATAGACCGCGCCTGCCGCGGCGGCGCACGCGCAGACCAACAACAGAAGGACCGGGCGTGAACGGCGCGACCCCGCACCATCGCGATTGCCTTCCATGGCTCTTCCTCCCAGTAAGCTTTGCGGGATTTTTTCTTCTGTCGCCGAGCCCCCTGGGCGTGGCGCCAATCCCGGCTCAATGCTTTCGCAGTAACGCTTGCGGGTTATTGATTCAGCGCAATCGACCTATCGCCCGCACGGCGATCACCCACCGACGGTGAGACGCATGGCTTCGACGACAAAGGTGGGAATCGCTAAAGGTCGATCCGCTTACGCGAGGGGCGGAGCGCGTGCGCGAAATGGGAGGTGCTCGAATGCGCTAGCCGCCTGTTTCGCCGAGAGCCAAGGCAATACGTCGATAAACAACGTCGGCACGACCAGGACCGGATAATCCGGAACGATGAGCGCGTTTGCCATGCCGACACTGGCGCAAATTGCGCACAATTCGTCGGCAAATCCGGCGGGGAGCTTTTGCGGGGAGACTGGGCGAACGGATTCAAGTCCCGCCACACTCCCGGATGACGCCGCCCAGCCCGACGCGTCAAAGCTCGCTCTGTTGATATGAATATGACCAAACGACAACAGCAGCTGACACGCCAGGGCGAACAGCCCCAACATGGCAACTTTCTGTCCGTTCGATCGGAACCAACTCATCCGCGTGGCCCCTGCTGAAACTTGTGCCCAGCGTAGCAAAATTTTTTCTCAATTGGAAGCGCGATCGGACCCACGAAACCACCGCAGGCTGCGATCGATGCGCGTCAAGGCACCGTTCTCGACGGCGGGCGCGGAACGGGCTTCTATCGAAATATTAAAGCTGTGCGGTTGGAGAGCCCTCCGTGGTCCCCCGGGCGCCGAACCGAGTCACCTGCCCAAGCCGCGCAGCAGCCGCGGCAGGTTGATCAAGTCCATCAGGGCGGCCGCCACATACGTGTAGGCGGCGGCCGATAGAATATGCCGAGCCGCGCCCATCTCCTCCTTGGGAACGAACTTGCCGTGCTCCAGCACGACCAGGGCGCGATTGAAGCTGGCGTCGTATTCGACCGGCAACGTGGCGGCATGCATGACGACGGCGGTCAGGTTCATCAGCACGGCGGCGCCGAGGCCGATAAGGGCGCCGGCGGGATGCCGGACCGCCGCGGCAATCGCCGGCGACGCAATGATCAACACCGCACCGGCCTTGTTTATCAGGTTCGCGGCGCCGGCGAAGCGTGTGCGGGTCTGCAGCGGCGCGAAGCCGGTTGCATCCTGCATCGCATGGCCGATTTCATGGGCGGCGATCACGATCGCGGTGAGAGATTTGCCGGAAAAATGCGCGGATTTTAAGCGAACCGCCTTGGCGATCGGATCGTAATGGTCGCCCCGGTCGGTGGCCTCGACCTTGACGGAGGCGAGATTCATCCGGTCGAGCACCATGCGGGCGAAGTCGCCGCCGGTCCAGGGAATCTCCGTACGCTGCGCACCGTGCCGCTTCATGACGCTCGCGACCCACAATTGCGGCACGACGGCAAGGCCGATGACCATAATGACGGCGAGGATGGCAAGAAGCATCGGATTCGCCTTCGGCTGCACTCATGGGGTTCCTGACACCTATATTATCGATCAGGCGCGACTTGCCAATGCGTACCGCAGCCGAGGACGGGAGGCCGACAGCCCCAACACCAGGAAGGCCCGCCGCCATGCCTACAAAAAACCGTACGGTCCGGCTGGAGTGTTAGGCGCGTCTCATCGACATGGCTGCCCGCTTTTTGTTGGGGCAAATTTACCGTCACGGTGGCGCCGCAAAGGCTACCAAAATGAATGCGACTCAAATCTGCCTGTTCGGCTTGGCCCCGTCCACAGGTCGGCGAGATGGGGGGGCAAAAAAAGTTGCGCGCGCCCGAAGGCGCGCGCTTTCCATCGCCGAGGCGGGGCGGGGGGGATGGGGGGGTGCCTCAGCAGACGGTTTCTATGGTTAATAATGACATCGCCATTGCGGGAACAACATTGTTCTTTGGTGCAGCGGCATTGTGCATTAGTACAAATTGGCTATGCTTTGGTTCAATACGACGAACCGGATTTGTGGTGCGCGCCTCCGTCTCCTCTCCCACAACCGATGCGCTGGCGGTGCGACCGGGCGCGGAACCTTTCCGCAGCCTTCGAGATCGCGCAGGCACGGAGCGAGCGAACCGAAACGGAGGTAATTTAATCCCAATGGGAACCAACCCCCGGCACCAGCGACCGTCCGGACGGATTACCGGCGGCCGGGCGCGGGCGGTCACGCATACGTTTGTCCTGCCCCACAATGGCGCTGATCCATCGCCATTGCGGGGCCGATCCCAGCCATGCAGTCCATTGAATTCGCAAACGATTTTTCACGTACGCGGCCGTGAAGGTCGCCGGCACGACGCCAGACGGCCGAAATTGCGGGTTGGCCGCCCGCCGGCCACCGCAGCGGCGGGAGGCGGGGCATGAAAGAGCCTCGGTCCGACCTACAATCTATCGTTTGTATCATCGACGATGATGCCTCTTTGCGGGAGGCGCTCAAGAGCCTCCTGCGGTCTGTGGGACTTCAGGTCGAAACCTTCGGCTCGACCGCCGATTTTTTACGCTACAGCGTGCCCGACGTGCCCGCCTGCCTTGTCCTGGACATCAGGCTGCCCGGGGTGAGCGGCCTCGACTTCCAGGCCGAACTTGCCAGAGCCAATATTCATATACCGATCATCTTCATTACCGGATACGGCGATATCCCGATGACGGTCCGCGCCATGAAGGCCGGCGCAGTGGAGTTCCTGACCAAGCCGTTCCGCGAACAGGACCTGTTGGATGCCGTTCAGATCGCCATCGAGCGCGACCGCGGGCGGCGCGACCAGGATCGGGCCGTTCACGAGGTCCGGCGTCATTTCGAATCGCTGACCGCGCGGGAGCAGGAAGTCATCGGTCTGGTCACGGCGGGCCTGATGAACAAGCAGATCGCGGTCGAACTGGGCGTAAGCGAAATTACCGTGAAGGTGCACCGCGGCAATGTAATGAAGAAGATGGGCGCGCGATCGCTCGCCGATCTGGTCCGGATGGCCGATCTATTGGGGATTCGGCGCGCCAAGCCGTGATGCGGGTTGGTCGCACCGTTAGAGTGGGCAAAATCGCCCCCACGGCGCAAGGTGTTTCCGCGAACCCCTCCGGCGGTTTTGCCCATCCTGCGGCAATTCCATGGTTCCGCCTCAGCACGCCTTAGCGCGCATTTGTTCCCCTGTCCGCATACGCCTGATGTTGGGCGCCGACGTCCGCCGATCGCGTTTTGCGTGCCAATCCGGTTCCTTCCAAACGTCACTTGCTGACGCCCCGGTGAAAATGTGTCAGCTATATGCCCGAACGGGCGTCAACCTTGCTTGGCTTGCACTCCAGAACTGGTCCAAATCTTAAGGGGGAACCGATGAAAGCCTCACGCCATCTGATCGGGCTCGCGGCGCTGCTCGCGAGCGGCCCGGCCTTTGCGCAATTCACCGACGGCGTCGTCCGCATCGGCGTGCTCACCGACATGTCGAGCCTGTACTCCGACATCGGCGGCCCCGGTTCGGTGGCGGCCGCCAAGCTCGCGGTGGCGGATTTCGGTGCGGCCGCCAAGGGCATCAAGGTCGAGATCATCAGCGGCGACCATCAGAACAAGTCCGATGTCGGCGCCGGCCTCGCCGGTTCCTGGTTCGATGTGAACAAGGTCGACATGATCGTCGATGTACCGAATTCCGGCGTGGCGCTCGCGGTCAGCGAGGTGGCGCGGCAAAAGAACAAGGTTTTCCTGGTCTCCGGCGCCGCCACCTCGGACCTCACCGGGCCCAAGTGCAACGCCAACACGATCCACTGGACCTACGACACCTGGAACCTCGCCAACGCCACCGGCAAGGCGATGGTGAAGACCGGCGGCGACACCTGGTACTTCATCACGGCCGATTATGCGTTCGGCCAGGCGCTGGAGCGCGACACCAGCGCGGTGGTCCAGGCCAATGGCGGCAAGGTCCTTGGGCGGGTGCGGGTCCCACTCAATACCAACGACTTCTCCTCGTTCCTGCTGCAGGCGCAGGCGTCGCGGGCCAAGGTGATCGGGCTCGCCAATGCGGGCGGCGACACCATCAACTCCATCAAGCAGGCGGCCGAGTTCGGCATCGTGCGCGGCGGCCAGAATCTCGCCGGGCTGCTGGTGTTCGCGAGCGATGTCGCGGCGCTCGGCCTGCCGACCGCGCAAGGCCTTGTGCTGACGGAAACCTGGTACTGGGATATGAACGACGCCAACCGGGCCTGGACCAAGCGCTGGCAGGCCGAGCGGCCCGGCAAGATTCCCGGGATGGGGATCGCCGGCGTCTATGCCTCGGTGCTGCACTATCTCAAGGCCGTCGAGGCCCTGAAGGCCGACGGCGACGGCAAGGCGGTGGTGGCCAAAATGAAGGAGACTGCCGACCGACGATCCGCTATTCGGCAAGGGCACCATCCGGGCCGACGGACGCAAGCTGCACGATGCCTATCTGTTCGAGGTGAAGAAGCCGGCCGAGTCCAAATACCCCGGCGACTTCTACAAGACTCGCGCCACGATCCCCGCTGCGGAAGCGTTCCGCCCGCTGAAGGACGGCGGCTGCCCGCTGGTGCAGGGCTGAGGATGACGGCCGCTCCGGCTGATGCGCCGAGGGTGGCCGCGTCACATGACCTTGCCGCGGCGGATCGCATGTCGCCACCACCCGAAGTTGGGCGAGCGGGCGTCGCGACCGTCCTCACCGCCGAGCGTCCGGACTGGCTCGACCGCGGCATGCCGCACATCTGGCTGCCCTATTCGCAGATGAAGAATGCCGGGGATCCGCTTCCGGTGGTGGCGACCTACGGCAGCCGCATCGTGCTAGCGGACGGACGCGAATTGATCGACGGCATCGCCTCATGGTGGACGGCGTGCCATGGCTACAACCATCCCCACATCGCGGCTGCGGTGCGGCGCCAACTCGACCTTATGCCGCATGTGATGTTCGGCGGGCTCGCCCACGAACCGGCGCTGACGCTGGCGCGCCGCCTCGCCGCCCTGATGCCCGCAGGCCTTACCCGCGTGTTCTTCTCCGATTCCGGTTCCGTCGCGGTCGAAGTCGCGATGAAAATGGCGGTGCAGTACTGGCTGAATAACGGCGTTCCGGAACGCACACGCTTCCTCGCGTTCAACGGCGCCTATCACGGCGACACCACCGGCGCGATGGCGGTGTCAGATCCCGTAGACGGCATGCATTCCGCCTTCGGCGCCCTGCTGCCGCGGCATCTGTTCGCCGATCTCCCGCGCGACGATGCCCAGATGGCACAACTCACCGGCCTGATGGAGCGGCATGCCGGCGAGATCGCCGGCATTATAGTTGAACCGCTGGTGCAGGGTGCGGGCGGCATGCGGTTTCACGACGCCGCCGTATTGCGGCGGCTGCGCGGCCTCGCCGACCGCTACGAGACGCTGCTGATCTTCGATGAGATTTTCACTGGTTTCGGGCGCACCGGCACGATGTTCGCCTGCCAGGACGTGGCGCCCGACATCGTTACTCTCTCCAAGGCGCTGACCGGCGGCACCATGGGGCTGGCCGCCACCATTGCGAACGACAAAGTCTTCGCGGCGTTCTGGTCGGACCAGCCGTCCCACGCGCTGATGCATGGCCCGACCTTCATGGCCAATCCGCTCGCTTGCGCGGCCGCCAACGCCTCGCTCGACCTGTTCGAGCGCGAACCGCGGCTCGCGCAGGCCGCCGCGATTGCGCACGCGTTGCGGCAGGGGCTCGCGCCGTGCCGCAACATGCGGCGGGTGCGGGACGTGCGGGTGCTCGGCGCCATCGGAGTCGTCGAACTCGACCACATCGACGACATCCAGGCCTTGCGCCGCCGCTTCGTCGCGGCAGGCGTGTTCGTACGCCCGTTCGGCAACATCATCTATCTGACGCCGGCGCTGACCATCGCGCCGGAAGACCTTGCCGCCCTGACGGATGCGATCGTCAACGTCGTGGCAACCTTGATTTAGACCGGATTCCGGTCACGTCCGAACACCTGGGAGTCATGGCCGGGCGAAGTCCCGGCCATCCACGTCTTTATCCTAGAACGGTTGCAAGAAAGACGTGGATGCCCGCGACAAGCGCGGGCATGACGCCGAGAGTGTGATTCGACCTGATCGAAATCCGGTCTAGAACCTGCCTGGTCTGGCGTCGGTCTGGCGCGCGAGTCCGAACCCGTCCGAGCTGTTATGGTGACCGCGCCAGCGGTGTGCCCTTGGTCATGTCGTCGAAACGCGCCAGCGCCCGCGCCACCACGGTGTCGCGATCCTCGGCCAGCATATAACCCTCCTCGATAAGCTTTTCGGCGCGATCGGTCACGATCGCCAAATAGCGGTCGCGGCTGCCATAGCGTTCCTCGATGGATGGGCGGGGATCGCGGGCGGCCTCGCGCGCCGCACGGGTGACCGGCAGCGGGATGTAGGAGCCGGCGAGGGGCAGGATTTCACCCGGCTGGCCGATCGCCGGATGGCGGAAGTTCCAGCCCGTGTAGGTCGCAAGCGGAACTGCGACGTCCGGAAACGCAATGCCGGCGAGTTCGTTGCCGTCCCCGTCCACCTGCGGGACAAGGAACGGCAGCGGATGCGCCGGGCCGTCTTCGAGGTCGGCCCGGTAGCCGCCCGGAATCGACAGCGGCGATCGCACGCCGGGGAGCTCCGGGAAGTCAACGTCGCGCTGCGCCACCAGGGTATGGTCGGCAAGCCGCGGATGCCGGCTCGCCGGCGGGGCTACGTTCTCGCTCAGCCAATGCGCCATCGCGACCAGGAGCGCGCGGTGCCCCCACGCATATTCGTTCGGATTGGTCCGCTGCTGCCCGCCCGTAAGCGGCGCCGCGAACGCGCCCGGCGTGTGCTGGGTGCCGGCGAACAGATAGATGCGCACGTTATCCGGGGGTTGCACGTCCGCCCGGCCATCCAGCGAGGTGTGGGTGAGAGCCGCGGCGCGGCCGCCGCCCCAATACTCCGTCGAGGAGTTGGTGTAGAAGATTTTCGGCCGCATCTCCGGTGCGAGATGGGATTGCAGCCCGTCGGTCTTGCCCGTGACGTCATCGCGGCTGTCGGCATCCAGATAAGGAAACCGCGAGGCTTCGAAATAGCCCAGTCCGTTCGGCCGTGCGAAGCGGGCATTGAAATCGCCGCCGCGGGCGGCACCCGCGATGTGCGCGACGATGCCGTCGAATGCCCGCTGCCCGGATTCATCGGCGTTGAAGCCCTCATAAAGGAATTGCCGCAACAGCCGCCCATCCTGGGACGGGCCGAATGCGATTGCCTGACCTGCCGACAGCGGCCCGGCGGCCTGATGCTTCACCGCCGATGCCATATCCCGCAGCGCCGCGAAACCGACGCCGGCAACGACCGCGCCTTGCGCCTCGTAGCGAAGCTCATAGACATGGCCGGGGGCAAACCCGCCGTCCAGAATGACGGCCGGCCCATCCGCCCCGCCGGCGGTACCGGCCGCGCGGCCGAAGTGCCATTTCGCGCGTGGAATCGGGAGGGCGGCGGCGCGAAAACCATCGCGCACCGTGAGCTGGTTTCCCGCACTCGCCGGATCGAGGGGCGGATAGCGGGTGGTGTCGGCATATCCGCCCAGAAAATTATCCAGCCGGTAGGCCGGGTCGGCGGCGGAGGGAAACAGCAGTGTTGAAACCCGTCCGGTCGCGCGGCGGCCCTGCTCCATCACGGGCGGCGCCTCGAGCCCCACCAATCCGCGCCCCTTGGGAACGTCGAACTGCCAGCCGACCCAGATCAGCGCGTAGCCCTGGCGCAGCAAAAACCCATCGCCGAATTCGGCCTCCGCGGTCGGATCGGCCACCGCCGGCGCCAGGTTGAAATAGCGCAGGATGTTCTTGCGGCCGCGATTGGCGACATCGAACAGCGCCACGCCATTGCCGCGACCGGCCTGCTTCGGCACCAGCGCGAACAGGTCGGCGGAGAAATTCACCCGGCCGGCACCGTCCCGCGGCGCCTTGTCGAGATCCACGATGGCCTGGTTGCCGGGATGGGCTCGGATCGAGCGCAAAATGCACGGTCCCGACGATCTTTTCGTACGGCCCCGCCGCCCCGAACGTTTTGCCGGCAAGTACATCCGTTCGCGAGGCTATATCGATGCCGGTCACCTCGGCGCGGGCAGCGGCGACCGTCAAAACGGCAATCGCCGTCAACGTCAGTGAAACGGCGCGGACAAGAGCATTCATCATCATCCTCCCGGTTTGGTTGATTGTAACGTCAATTGCTCCGGAGGCAAATGCGCTGCCGCGGCCCGACAGCTTCTGCGATCACGTTACTGGTTTGAGCTGCCTGTCGAACGCTCGCCCTCAGGCGGAATTTCGATCCCCCACCCCTCCCTGGACCGGCACTGGCTTGTCCCGCTCTCCATGGCATCCGGCGCCCCTTGCTCAACACTGCGCACCGACGTTCCCGCCGCGTCTCGACCTCGACGGCAACGGCGTTGTTGGCTGGTGGAAGATTTCCGGCGCTCGGCTTGCAGCCGAGCCCCGGAATGACGCAGCATGTAACCCGGCCCTTGGGCCGCCGCGGACGGAGACAATCATGCCAACCACGCGACGCGAGTTCTTACGGCAGGTTGCGGGTGCTGGTGGCTACCGCGCCACCTATCTTACCATGCAGGCGATGGGCCTCATGGGTACCGCGGCGGCGGCCGAGCCGCTAAATCTGCCGCGGGGCGAAGCTCACGGCACCAAGGTGGTGATTCTCGGCGCCGGCGTGGCCGGGCTGTCGGCGGCGTATGAACTCGGCAAGGCCGGCTATGACTGTACCGTGCTGGAGGTGCGCGACCGGGTGGGAGGGCGCAATTTCAGCATCCGGCGCGGCACCCGGCTCGAGATGACGGACGGCTCGCGCCAGCTATGCGCATTCGACCAGGACCTCTATTTCAATGCCGGACCGGCGCGGATTCCGAGCGCACACCAGGCGGTGCTTGGCTATTGCCGCGAGCTCGGCATCGCCATGGAGGTCGAGATCAACACCAACCGCGGGGCGCTGCTCCACAACGCCGCCGCCAATGGCGGCAAGCCGATCGAGATGCGTCAGGCGCATAACGACATGCGCGGCGCCATCGCCGAACTGCTCGGCAAGGCGATGGGCGCCGGCGCGCTCGACCAAGAATTTTCCGCCCACGACAAGGAACGCATGCTCGCGTTCCTGCGCACCTATGGCGACCTCGACCCCGACCTGCGCTTCAAGGGCACCCCACGTTCCGGCTACACGACTTTGCCGGGCGCCGGAGCGCAAGCCGGCAACCATCGCGAACCGCTGCCGCTTGCCACACTCCTCGATATCGACATGTGGAGCGCGGTGCTGTTCGAGGAGGCCTTCGACTTCCAGGCCACCATGCTGCAGCCGGTCGGCGGGATGGACCGCATTCCGCTGGCGCTGGCAAAAAAGCTCAAGGACCGGGTGCGGCTGATGAGCGAGGTCACCGCGATCCGGCGCAGCGGCGACGGTGTGCGCGTCGATTATGCCGACAAGCGCAGCGGCCGGCGCAACAGCATCACGGGGGCCTACTGCCTGGTCACGGTTCCGTTACCGGTGCTGGCTGCGATCGAATGCGACTTCGCGGCCCCCCACCGCGCCGCCATTCGCGGCACCGCCTATGGCGACGCCGTCAAGATCGCCTGGCAGGCGCCGCGTTTCTGGGAAACCGAGGCGCACATTTATGGCGGCATTTCCTGGGTGAAGGGACCGACCGCGCTGGTCTGGTATCCGAGCGATCGGCTGTTCTCGGCCAAGGGAATTCTGCTCGGCGGCTATGTGTTCGGTTCCGCCGCAACCGCTCTGGCGCAGAGGCCGCTCGCCGAGCAGCTCGATCTCAGCCGTGCTGCGGTGGAGGGCTTGCATCCCGGCCATGGCCGCGATCTCGATAAGCCGATGGCGATCGCATGGTCGAAGGTGCCCTACAGTCTCGGCATCGGCGCGCGCTACACCGCCGACACGGCCTCCAACTACACGCTACTGAGCGAGCCCGACGGGCCATTTTACTTCGCCGGCGAGCATTTAAGCCATGTCGGGCAATGGCAGGAGGGCGCCATCCTGTCCGCCCACCGCGCGATCACCATGATGGACGCGCATCGGCGGGAGCGCCGGGGGTAGGATGGGTTGAGCCGCTTGGCGAAACCCATCACGGACGGCAAAGGCGCCGATGGGTACCGCTGACGCTCCACCCCGAAAAAGCTCTGTGATTTCAACGGTCGCGAGTCTCTCAAGCCCCGGCCACCCGTACACCGGGTTCGATACGGTCATAAGTTGCTCTAGCGTCAGCGACGTGGCGATCCTTTAGCCCGAGACCGCTCAACCGGGGGGCGCTCTACGGGCTTCTGGTAGAATGGATTTTCAATGCAGGTGCCGCCAAATCCCCGCCCTTGCGCAGCGCATTGCTCCTTATTCGCGTAGTAGCAGCTGCGGCTGCCTCCCCCCTCGATCCTACACCACGGATACTCCACCGCCTGCACCTGCCCCGAAGCAGCGAATAGGGCGAATTGCACCAGTCCGACAGCTGTTAGGTTCTTCATGTTGTTGCCTTCCCAGCGATCTATTGTGCTGGTAATCGGCTGCATAAATTTGACGTAAATAACATACGAAACATTGATGGCGCTGCGTGAAGATCGAATTCAGCCGGAGTATTTTTTACAGCCGAGGGTACCCCCGTGCCAGACAACCTGGCAGCGCGGTCCGGACCCGGCGACAACATCCCTCCGGTAAGACCGGATTGTCGGACCTGGGGGGAGTGCAGGGCTGGTGGGTTTCGCCAAGCGGCTCAACCCACCCTACCGCCCGCGCCCCGTGCCTACGCGCTATCGGAATCGTCGTATCCGCCCGCGTCGTCGTATCCGCCGGTGTCATAATCGGCGGCGGCCTGATCGACCGGCTGATTGTCCTCATTGCCGGTATAGTAGCCGGAATCGCCGATGATATCCGGAGCCGCGGCTTGAGCATGGCCAGCCCCGCCGATATCGTTGAGGCCGGCGTCGCGGGACATCGAATCGCTGCCGCGATCCCACGGCGACGATCCCGGCGTAGGCGCGCCGGTTCCGGCCTTATCCAGACCGCCGCCCAAGGACCCGTGCTCGCCGCCCATCATGTTGCGGATGCCGCCGAGCAGCAGGCCGCCGCCGACCATGCCGGCTGCAGCTGCCGCCGCGGTGCCAAGGAACGAGCCGCCGCGCGCCGGCGGCGCCATCGGGGCGCCCGGCGGAAAACCGGGCTGTGCGGGTACCGCCTGCGGTAACCGCCCTGGGGGTAACCGGCCTGTTGCTGCGGATAGCCGGCTGGCGGCGGAGGTGCAGGTGCAGGTTGGGCTGGTGCCCCCCAAACACCGCTGGAGCCTTGTCCGCCCGGCCGCACCGAGGGAACCGAGCCGCGCGATCCGCCGCCGACCAGATTGCGCATGCTGTCCAAAAACCCACCGCCGGTTTGCGCCGGAGGCGGGGCCGCGGCCATGGCGCGCTCAAGTTCCTCGATCCGGGCGTTGGCGCGTCTGAGAACTTCATCCTGCAACAGTACGGTCTGCACCAGCGTGTACAGTGCAGTCGGCGCGCGCGCGAGCCCCTGGCGGATCAGCCGATCGGCATCGGGATCGCGGGGCTGGCCTTCCACGGAGGCAAGGCGGTCGAACAAATCCGCAACAAGCTGCTGTTCCTGCGGGGTCATCTATCGTCTCCTCTGCCGGATGGCCCGGCGCCATCCCGATATGGTGTGTCGCTTGCCGCCGCGAAATGGCGGTGTCATGACGGTGAGACAGGCCGTCGCACCTAAAGCCGCACCGCCGCTTCCGGCGTTCCGCAATGCGGGGCCGCCTCAGGCGAGCGCAAGGCCGCAATCTCTCAGTAGCGCAGGGAACCGCTCTCCGGCCAGGAACGCGTGCTCGCGCTCGCGCATGGCGGTAAGGGGATCGAGCCGCTCCAGTTGCGCATCGACAAAGCCCGGATGGCACATCACCAGGGCTCCATCCGGCAGGTCGCTCAAAAATGTCGCGAACAGCGTCTCGTAGGCGCTGTCGCGTGCGAAATCATAGGTCCCGGCGAAAGCCGGATTGGTGGCGACGCCGAGCGCCGCGCAGCGGGAGCGCAAGCGCGTGCTCAAGACATCGAGCAGAAGGCCCTTGCGGTCCCGCCATCGCCGCGCCAGCGGGATCGCGCGCCCGCATTGCCGGACCCACGCATCGGGAGCTGCCTTCGGCATGATGGTCAGCAACGCATCGCCGGCCTGCGGCAGCAGCTGCACATGCTGGTGGCCGTCGACGAAATCGGGCGGCCGGCCGAACGCCGCCGAAAACAGCGCGAACTGACGCTCCGCTTCGGCCGCAAGCGATCGGGGATCCAGCCGTCGCAGCAATCCGCGCGCGAACGTTGCCGGCAGGCTCAAGAACGCCCCGTCGGGCGTGCCGGGCCGGTAGCCCTCCGTGGCGGGCCGGAACGGCGCCGTGAGGGTGAAATGCAGCCCGATGGCGGCATGGCGCGCCGCGTTCGGGCTGCTAACAGCATCGAGCGCCCGCGCTTCGGCGGCGGAAAATCCCGGTGCCGTCACCATCACGGACGTGGCATTGATGCGCCCGCGCAGAATCAAATCCCGGATGGCGCGGTTGACCCCCGGCGCGATGCCGTAATCGTCGGCGCACAGCCAAAACCGGCGCATCGACGGCCCGGCGTCACCCGCCCGATCTGGTAAATCCGCACGGCCGGGGGTAGCATTCACGGCATCGTTTCCGTCATCACTCCGCCGCCTTGTCAAAGGTATCGGCGGTGGCGGCCTCATCGTCCGCCTCCTTGATGCTGTGCTCGGCAACGAAATAGACCGGCCGCCCCTTCAGCTCGGACAGCACCTTGCCGATATATTCGCCCATCACCCCGATCATCAGCAGTTGCACCCCGCCGATCACCATGATGCCGACAATGAGCGAGGGATAACCCGGAACGGTGCGCTCGTACACGAGGCTCTCGATCAGAATCCACACCCCGAACGCAAACGCGCCCCCGGCGAGCAACACCCCGAGCAGGCTCGCGAGCCGCAGCGGCGCCACCGAGAATGAGGTCAACCCTTCGACCGACAGACCGATCAGCGACCGCAGGCTCCAGCTGGAGCGGCCGTGGGCGCGCTCGGCCGGCTCATAATCGACGCGGAACTGGCGGAAGCCGATCCAGCTTGCGAGCCCCTTGAAGAAGCGGTTGCGCTCCGGCATCTGCCGCAGCGCCGCTGCGGCGCGCGGCGACAGCAGGCGAAAATCCCCCGCATCCTCCGGGATTTTTTGGCGGGCGCCCCAATTGATGAGGGAATAAAAGCCCTTGACGGCAAGCCGCAGCAGCGCCGGCTCGTTGTCGCGGTGCGCCTTGGCGGTGTAGACGACGTCATAGCCGTCGTCGCGCCAATGCCCGACCAGCGTTTCGATCAAGGCCGGCGGATGCTGGCCGTCGCCGTCCATGAACAGCACGGCGCCGAGCCTTGCGTGGTCGAGGCCGGCCATCAGCGCCGCCTCTTTGCCGAAATTGCGCGACAACGCCACCACCTGCACGCCGACCGGGCCGGGCGGCAAGCTCTGCGCGGTTTCCAGCGAATTGTCGCGGCTGCCGTCGTCCACATAGACGATCTCGCAGTCAAGTCCGCGCGCGCCGCGCAACCGGGCGGCGACCTCGCAAATGCGCCGGTGCAGGTGCGGCAGGCCGATCGCCTCGTTGTAGACCGGGACCACGATCGACAGCCCCACGGCGGCGCTGGCGACCGCACGACGGCGCGGCAGGGACCCCATGGTGTCGGGGTCGCAGGCGGGCGGTCGGTTTTGCGGCCCTTTGGGTTCAGCCTCAGGGGTCCGGTGTTCGGGCGTCATCGCATTTCACGTCATATTCGCGACTTGTCGGTGAACCATGATAACGCATGCCGGCGGCGAAGTCGTGGTGGCCGGCGCGCCTGTCAGCGCACCCTTGGCGCGCCCGCACACGGTCGCCGTTTGGCAAACCGGCTCGGCAGGGCGTGCCGGACATGCTAAGCGGGCCTATGATCACGAAGAACTGGATTCCGGCCGACCGTCTCAGGACCCGTTTTCCACGCGCCGCCGCGCTGGTGGCGCCGCATGTCGAAATGTTGCGCAAGGCCGTCAGCTTTGCGCTGATCGGCGTCGTCAACGTCGTTGTCGATACCAGTGTGTTTCTGCTGGGCTATTCATACCTCAAATCGGGCGGCGCCGCGCTGCGGCTGCTCGACGCATTGGTGCGGCTGTGCGGTTGCACGAGCACCGAAACCGCCATGCTGATCGCCGCCAACACGCTCTCGTGGATCGTGGCGATGTCCGGATCCTATGTGATGAATTCGTTCATCACCTTCGCGGCCGAATCCGGACGGCGGCTGCGCTGGCGTGATTACGTCACCTTCGCGGCTTCGGGGATCGCCGGCGCCGTCACCAACACGGCCGTGCTGGTTATTGCGGCCCAGTTCATGCCGGTGCTGGCGGCCAAGGGCTGCGCCATCCTGGTGGCCTTCGTGGTCAATTTCACCATGACGCATTTCGTGGTGTTCCACCCGCGCCGCCGCGCCGCGTAACCGGCGGCCAGGCGCTCCCTCTCCCCATCGCTCTTCACGATGGGGAGAGGGTTGGGGTGAGGGGCAGGGGTCCGCGCGGACGGCTCGGGTGATCTTCAGCGGCGGGAGCGGCATGCCGTCAACGCTGCTCTGAAGGCCCTCGCGGGCACCAGCCCCTCACCCTAACCCTCTCCTCACGGCGTGAAGAACGCCGCGGGGAGAGGGGACGCGTGCACTTCAGACAAGTCGGGTTTAATAACCCCTCAAGGCTAAAGCGTCTTCAAGTACTCCAGCAAGTCCTCCAGCTTTTGCGGTTCGGCGGTCCAGTCTATTCCACCATTGAACTGCGGACCGGTATGTCCCGCGTTCGAGTAGCCATCCTGGCTGGTGTCCATCTGATACGCGCGCGAACTGGTGGCGCGGTCCCAGGTAAAGCCTACCAGCGTCTGATCATAGGTGGTGTTCGCACGGTAGAATTTGGCTGGCCGATTACCGGTGATCAGGTGATACAGCGTTGGAACGGAGCCGTTGTGCAGATACGGCGCCGTGGCCCACACGCCGGCAAGCGGTATGGATGCGTAAGACAGGGTGGGTTGCAAGATCGCACTGTCGGGCAGCGTCGCGCCGCCCGGCCCAAAGCAGGCCGGTATGGTGCAGGCACTGCGCAGCTGCGCCGTCAGATTGGTCTGGACAAAGCTGGTGATGACATTGGCGCGGTTCGGATCCGTGCCGGTCGTCGCCGGTGTCATCAGATTGGAATTGCCCGGCGCATGGCAACTCTGGCAGGCCTGCTGGAAAATCTTTTGCCCGCGGACTGCCTTCCCGGTGTCGACGTCGAAGGGGTACGGTGTTGCGGGCAGATTTGTGACGAACTGTCCTGCCAGCGATACGTTGGCCAGATTGACCGATGCCGGATCGCCGGCCGATACCGTCAGCGATGCCGCGACTTCCCGATACGCGATGACTCCGATGCTGTCGTCCCACTGATAACGGGGACGGTTCTTCTGCTGCCACGCGCCCATGATGTCCGAGGGCGCCGGCGCCGCCGGCATGGCTGCCTGGAGCTGCGCCGGAGTCAATTTGCTCGGGTCAGCCTCGCTCGCCGCCGCGAAGGTAAACACGTCGAGAGACCCCGGGACGTTGGCCAGCGGCGGCGGATTGGGTACATTGTAGGTGTAAGGCACTGCGGTTTGCTGGATGCGTTGCGCGCTCTGGTTGGAGATGAATTGCACTTCACCCAGGAAATAGGCGCCGCCGCCCGGTGCGTTGAAAAGGCCCCGTTCCAAGGCCTCCTGCGCAATCATCGATGGTTTGCCGTAGACCCAGCCCAGCGGTTTGGCGTTCAGCGCGGTCTGGAAGTTGGCCACGGTGTAGCGTGGATCGTTGACGGTCTTGTTGATGGCGCCAAAAAAGTTGCCGATTTCCGTCGGCGCGCCGATGATGCGCAGGTGCTGCCCGTCAGCCTTGCTCACGTTCCCGGTGTGACAGCCCATGCAGGTGAGCGTTGCGTAGTTGACCTGGACGGTTTGCTGGCTCCCGGTGATCTGAAAGCCGGCTGACAAGGCATAGCCGGTGCCCAGCGGCATCACGCTGGCCGGGTCGAACGGATCCGGGCCGAACCCGATGTTCGCCATTTTCTCCGCAGGGATTCCCCAAATATCCGGGAATATTTCGGGAAACAGTCGAAACATCATCACCGGTATACCGACGAAGTTCAGTACGGACTGCTTGATCGCCAGCGGTGCGGTCCTAAACGACTCGAACGCGTCATGGTTAAGCGCGAGGTAGGCCTGGAGCTCCGCCAGGCGGGTCTGCCGCTCGACATCCCAATTCGATGGGAATGTTGGGAATGACTGTGTCGTGGACACCTGCGCCGTTGAGGGTGCCGAAGCGGGGCCTGACGCCAGGAACATCCCCCCCAGAACCATTGCCACACCTGTAACCTTAGCCACTTATTGATCTCCCGTACACTATTGCCAACGGCGCCTTATCGCACTCCGTTTGTTTCTGCTCAATCTTCAAGGTGCGGCGCCGGCACCATTTTCACAGTAACGGTTGGGATTATCGGCCGAACAACTCGGCGTGGCGACATCCGCACCGTTGATCAGCCGATCCGCTTGAGCCCTGCGGCATAATTGCGCCAGCGGCGCACGTAAATATCCGAGCCATGGCGAATCATCTCGGCGGCCTTGTCGTCGAGCGTGCGGATCACGCGCCCCGGCGCGCCGACGATCAGGCTGTTGTCCGGAAAAGTCTTGCCTTCGGTGATCACCGCGCCGGCGCCGACGATGCAATTGGTGCCGATCCGGGCGCCGTTGAGCAGGATAGCGCCCATGCCGATCAGGCTGCGGTCGCCGACCGTGCAGCCGTGCAGGATTACGTTGTGCCCGATCACGCAGCCCGCCCCGATGGTGAGCGGAAAACCCGGATCGGTGTGCAGGGTGGCGTTGTCCTGCACCTGCGAGCGCGCCCCGATCTCGATCCACTCGTTGTCGCCGCGCAGGACGGCGCCCCACCAGACGCTCGCCTCCGCGCATAGGCGCACGCGGCCGATGAGCGTGGCGGTCTCGGCGACCCAATATTGTCCGTCGGCGGGGAATTCCGGCTTGTCACCGGCGAGCTCATAGATCGGCATCGCGTCGCACTCCTGGTCGGGGCCGTTCCTTGCCATGTCTTGGCGGGCTTGGCGAGCGACGGCATCACGGAGTGTACCGGCGACGGCGCCTTTTGCGGTGCGCCGCCATGGTCGAAAGCATTAACCGCCCATGGGCTATGTGCTGGCGATTGGGCTGCGGCTCGAAGGCATGGAGACGACATGATCGCATCGGCGCGGGAACCGGTCCGGCGGCACGCGCAGCGCGCCGGGATCGCGGTACAGTTCGCCCTCGTCATCGCCGTGATGGTGGCGATTGCCGGCACGGCGGTTGCCTACCTGACGCGGTCGCAGTGGTCGCGGCCGCCGGAGGCGATCGACATGCCGCCGCTGCCGATCGTGATCGCCGGCGAGGTCTTCAATCTGCCTCCCGCGGCGATCCGCGTGCCGATGCAGCGGCACAGCGGGCCGCAGGACCGCATCGATATCGCCTACCGCTGGCCGCAGCTGACGCCGCCCGACGGCCGGCATCCGGGCGCGCGGCTGTTCGCCACCATCGAACCGACGCAAACCAAGCTGTCGCCGGCAGAGCGCCTCAAAACCATCTATCCCCGCTACATCGATGCCAAGCCGGAGGCCGATCCCGGCGGCTTGGTCATGGCGCCGTTCGCCGATGGCACGCCCTACCAGGGCGAGGACGTGCTGTACGACCCGGCAGCACCCGATCGCTTCCTGGTCCGCTGCACCCGCGGTACCGACGGGCTAACCTCGGCGACCTGCCTCTACGAACGCGCCGTCGGCGGCGCCACGCTCATATTCCGGTTTCCCCGCGATTGGCTGGCGGATTGGAACGGCGTGACCGCCGGCATTGACAAACTCATCGTGCGCTGGCGTCCGGCCGCCAAGCCGCCGCGAACCGAGCCAGCCGGTCCCATGCATTGATCCGCGGTGCCGCCGGCCCCCCGAGCCTCCGGCGCAGTGCGAGGGATGCAAGCCCGTTCGACACTCATGTCAGCGTTCGAACGGCTTGGTTTTTCGGCCTCACCCAACCAAGCGGCTCCCTGCATCCGCTGGCCGGCAATTCATTCGGCAGATTTACGCCTTGTGATGATCGCAAGCCCATCGATCGCGAGGCGATAGCCATCGATCCCAAAACCGCACAGCACGGCCTTCGCAGCCTTCGAGATATACGAGCGGTGGCGGAATTCCTCGCGAGCGTGGACGTTGGTGATGTGCACTTCGATCGTCGGCACTTGCACTGCCGCGATGGCGTCGAGCAGCGCGATCGACGTATGCGTATAGGCGGCGGCATTCAGCACGATGCCCACGGCCTTGTCCCCGCCCGCCTCGTGGATCCAGGTGACGAGTTCGCCCTCGTGATTGGATTGCCGGAACACCAGGGTGAACCCGTGGCGCTCGGCCGCCGTCCGGCATAGCGCCTCGACGTCGGCCAACGTCGCGCGGCCGTATTTCTCCGGCTCGCGGCTGCCGAGCAGGTTCAAATTGGGTCCGTTGATCACGTAGATGGTGTTCGACATGGCGCCGCCGACTAAACCATGTTCCGGTGGTGTCGAATCGCGCGTAGGATGGGGAAAATCGCCGTGCCGCGACGGAGCGGATGCGCCCGAACCTGCCGCGATTTTGCCCACGCGGACGACACGGAAGGAGACGACATGGAAGGATTCGACCGCGTGGGCAAAATCGCCGGAAGCGTCGTCGCGAGACCTTGCGCGGAGAACGCGATTTTACCCACCCTACATCCCCTCCGATCTCATCGAACGCCAGTCTACTATGCGGCAGCGGCGATATCCAGATCGCAACGAACCCATCGGCCGCACAACGCAGCCGGCATGCCGGCGCTCGCGCCTCCCGCACAACTCGCATGCAGGACCCGCGGCCCCGCGGCCAGCGCCGTGGCGGTTGCGCCGGCCGATCCTTCGCTTATGTTTCCGCACTGCGGCATGCCGCGGCAATTCAGCCGGCGGGCGCCGCCTCGGTGGGCGCCGCAGGCCGTGGGGCAGCGGCGCGGAGAAGGGATATTGAATGACTCACGTGCTCACGATTTGCGGCAGCCTGCGCAAGGGCTCCTATAACCGCGCGCTCATGAACGCGCTGCCGGAACTGGCGCCGGCCGGCATGACGCTTTCGGAAGCGCCCTCGTTTCGCGGCTTCCCACTTTACGATGCCGACCTGCAGGCGGCCGGGTTCCCGGCGGACGTGACGGCGCTGGCGGATGCCATCCGGAGCGCCGACGGGGTCATCATCGTCTCCCCAGAATATAATTACACCATCCCCGGCGGATTGAAGAACGCGATCGACTGGGTGTCGCGCCTCAAGGACCAGCCGTTCCGGGAAAAACCGGTGGCGATTCAGTCGGCGACCGGTGGCCCGCTGGGCGGGGCGCGGATGCAGTATCACCTGCG
The DNA here is from genome assembly GCA_963802745.1 of uncultured Alphaproteobacteria bacterium. GTDB lineage: Bacteria > Pseudomonadota > Alphaproteobacteria > Rhizobiales > Xanthobacteraceae > JAJPKK01. The sequence continues at coordinate 25,339 of CAWDKL010000016.1, forward strand.
TCAGGTGATGATCTTTCTCAACGCCTTCGTATTCGGCACGCCGGAAATCTTCGTCGGCATGGCGCAGACCAAGTTCGATGAGAAAACCTTTGAGCTCAAGGACGAAGCGACCCGAAAGTTCGTCGCCCAGCAACTCGCGGGGTTCGAGGCGCTCATCGCCCGCGTCAAGCCGCGCTAGACCGCCGCTAGACCCGATGCCGTTCACTTAAGCAAGTACGCACGCATCCCTCTCCCCGCGGCGTTCATCACGCCGTGGGGAGAGGGATCGGGTCCCGCCAGGGCTTCATAGCGGGGACCGGATCCTTCACCCCGCACACGCCTGCGCGGTGCGCCGGGCCGCCGTCAGCGTTATTTCCTCGAACGTGACCCGCCGGCACCCCAGAAACCGCTGCGCCGCAACCTCTCCGGCCCGGTCGCCGCCGACCTGACGCAACACGATGGATCCGGTGGTCACCACTTGCTGGAAAAATATCGCCCCGGCGCGTTCCCGTCGCACACCGCTTAAAACCCGATCCGGAACCCATCGAGACCGTCCATCGCCGCGTCCATGACTGCCTCCCGTGCCGCTTAGCGTGGCAGCGGGGAATCACAACTGAGAGCCATCATGGTGCCGCAATAGTTTTTGCCGAGACTCTTGACAACAAAACGCGACGATCGAACCTCAAACTCGAATCAAATGCGTGCATGCCGTAGCCCGCGGAGCTTGTCCCCGTGCATCCACCCCTTGGGGTCGGCGATGGCGATTGCGCCGGCCTTCGCGAGCGGATATGCGCGCCCGCTCCGTGCTGCGCCACATCCGCGTCGCGTCCAAACAGCAGCTTAAAGACCAAATCAAGTAGGCGATGGATTACTTTAATCAGTAGCCCGTCGCCCACACCTAAGTCCTACCGGCTGGAAAACTCAGCCTGATAGGATTCGAACTTTGGACACGCCGGTCTAGTTGGCAAACGGGGCGGGCGCGATCACGTAAGGGGTATCTTGCGCTCCCTTTCCGCCAAAGCCTTGTTGGGTGTAGGCGAAAACCGTCTTGCACCAACGCAAGGCCACCGCATCGTTATTGTTGGCGGAGCAGTCAATGACCGCATGATTACCAGTATCGGGCCCCGGCGGCTTTCCGCCGACAGGAATCAACGGCGTGTACTCAGGCTTCTGCGTTATCGTCAATCGATAAATTCTTCCCGTGCTGTCCTGGAGACTTAAGGGACAGTTCTTCGGGCTTGCCGGGTCTTGCGATCCCCCGACGATGAAGCTGGTATAGATGAGATTTACGGGAAACGTATTGGGACCCTTGGTCGGATCCGATGTACAAACGCCGTACCGGGTCATCGTGATGAAATTATTATTCGGGCAGCTACCATCCATGTTCAGCGGCACGGCGCAGGTCTTCGGACCAAAACCGAACTGAACCGGCAAGGTGGCTGGGTACACGTTCGGCAGGCCGTACGACCCGCCGACCACGATAACCATTCCGGTGCCATAGGCCTGCAGATTGCCCACGGCGTCATCGACCGAATAGGCATATGCATTGGGAATGTTCAGGTAATTTGCACCATGAATCAGGGTGGTATATGGGTCGAATTCCGGGGATAGGTTTCGCGGGAGCGGCGGGGCAGGCGGATACCCGGCGATCTGCAGGTCGTCGAATTCATTTTTAACCGCCTGATACCCCGGATAAGTACGATTCGGCGGGTCGCCCATATAATAGCCGGGGGTATTCTGCAAGAGATTATACTCGGGATTTTTGCAGTAATCATTAAACGGAGACCAGCCGTAAACGTTCCTTAGCAAGGTCACATCATTCAGGGCAACCGGATTCGGATGCATCATGTCGGTATTGCATGCGAATGTAGGGTCTTTGTAAAGCTTGACATACTCTCGATAGTTTGCTTCAAAAAGCGTCTTCACATCGACCATCCACTGGCAGTACTGCGTGGTCGGAGCGTTAATACACGTAGTCCAATTCTGTTGCATTTTGGTTATCGGCGGCCAGGGATTCGGGTTATCCTTTGTCGGCAGGGGATACAAGTCGGCAGGATAGCCGAAGGGTGGATTTGCTAAGCCATTGGGATCGCGACCAAAAATATGAATGGCCGACGGAATCTTTGGTTTCGTTGCATCGACTTGCCCTTGGAAACTCAGCAAAGGCCAGCCGGTGTAGTTCGACTGTTGACGCCACGTCTGCATCGCATTCCTGAAAGCATCGATGGCTTGCAGCGTGCCGACATAGCCGGTCTGGTTCCCGGGGTTTCCGAACGGCTCCATCGCGGCCGGCAAGTACGTCGCATCGACATAGGAAACATCGATATCAAGGTTTTTGGTGTCAAGGCTCAACAACAGACAATCGGCAGGGGACTGACAGGGAGGAGGAGCGTTTTTGGCGCCCAATGTATATTCAAGCAACTGACTCGGCGCCCCCGACGGCAGCCCTATGCTGGCACTATATAAAGTCAGCGGTTGACAGATAAGTCCGGTACAGGTCGGAGCGAATTTGACGGGAGTGACAGGTGTCTGCTCCTGGCCGAGAAGATATGTCAGCGCGGCTGGCGGTGCAGCGGTCGAAAGGTTGGCTTCGAATATCTCGATACGGCCACCTTGCCACCAATCGATATATTGGCCCTCAAGGTTTGGGCTGACCGTCTGCACCAACTGCGTGTAAAGTGGTAGATTTATCGTTACCATGCCCTTTGGTGGGATTCCGACGCCTTTCGGATTAATATAAAATCGATACTGCGATGCCTGCGGATATTTGTGAGACGGGGCCGTAGATTGTGTCACGCAAAATATTGCCTGCAACCATTCATCGACCCCCTTCTTGGATCCCGCCGAAAGCACGGGATAAATATTGTGGTCCGGCGAATTATTATAAATTTGAATGGTCATCATGGGCGGAGAGGCGGGAGGTGTGCAGGATTGGCTTTGAGCCGCGGCGCTCCCGACATGACCGATCGCCAGCCCGAATCCGACCGCCGCGCCAGCCGCCACACGCCTGGACCACGTCCCGCTATAATTCCCAAAGGTGCCCACAGAGATACTCCTCTTTCCATACATGGCAACCGTTTTCGGCACCTAGTAGCAACCGTGTCATTTGCTGTCAACAGGGTGTCGGGCTGCTTTTGGCTGCGGCCGTTGACTATCCTCGTATGGCTCCGCGGGCGGCCGCCGGTGTCACGTCAACGACGGCGTCCCAATGGTTACATGCTGCTTCATATCATCATCACAGATTTCCAACACGTGATATTTCATCCGAAATATATGGCACTTCCCAACCACTTCCTCTCTAAAGGCAAGCCTTGGGTTGCCTAAAATGCGGTAAACCTTGCTCCCGTCGTCTGCGACCCCTATTCCCGAGGTCGATTTGGCTTCATCGAGCGCGTCGAGAATTCGGACGACATCGCAAAGCCAGCGTACCGGACATTCCTGCCCGTCGGATAACCGCATATCACACCGTAGGAATGCAAACGCTTCCGGATCAGTGCTTTGAAGAATCGATCTCATTTTATCGGAAATAAACCAATAGCCACAGTACACCTCGAAATCCCGTTCAGTGCGACCGAGCTTCGGGTCGGACAAGAACACCGGTATCTCGGGGTAATCGCGAAATCCCCGCGGGCCTTCCGGGGGTACAAAGACGCGTGGCCCCTCGTTGAACAGACGATCGCCATTCAGTAACCGAAATCCAGTGCCCTTGGTTCCGATCCTTGTGTGAATTCGATAAAATTTACCCCTGGCGACACGTCGAATTGAGAATGTGGCAGTTGAAGAAGGTGGTTTCCGATCGAGGTCATGGATGCCAATCCGCCGCTTATATTTCCAAGATCAATAGCGGGTAATGCGCAATAAGCTCTTGCGCATTACACTGTTTCGGCACGGCTCCCAGCACGCGGCGACGGTTGTCCCGCTGCAACGGCGGGTTAAAGCGAACCCGCCCTACGCTCGCTTCAGATCCCGGCGCGCATGCGACCGCACGGGGGGCAAATCCCGCGCGTCGCGCCTGGCCCCCTACATCATCAGATGCGACACGTTTTTGGCGACCGTGTAGCACTCCAGCCCCTCGGTGCCGCCCTCGCGCCCGTAGCCGCTGTCCTTGACGCCGCCGAACGGCGTCTCGGCGATCGAGGCGACGAAATGGTTGATGGAAAGATTGCCTACCTCCACGCCCTCCGCCAGACGATCGGCATTGCGGGCCGAGCGGGTGAAGGCGTAGGCCGCGAGGCCGTAGGGCAGGGCATTGGCCTTGGCGATCGCCTCGTCGAGCGAGCCGACCGGGTTGATCAGCGCCAAAGGCCCGAACGGCTCCTCGTTCATGGCGCGGGCGTCGTCCGGCAGGTCCGCCAGCACGGTGAGCGGATAGTAATAGCCGCGGTTGCCGATCCGGCTGCCGCCCGCGAGCAGGCGCGCGCCCTTGGCGGTGGCGTCGGCAACCATCGTCTCCATGGTCTCGATGCGCCGGTGGTTGGCGAGCGGCCCCATCTGGTTTGCCGGATCCATGCCGTCGCCGACCTTGATGGCGCGTGCCTTTTCGGCGAACGCGGCGGCGAATTTCTCGTAAATCGCCTCCTGGACGAAGAACCGCGTCGGCGACACGCAGACCTGGCCGGCGTTGCGCGACTTGCCCATCACCGAGGTGGCGGCGCTGGCCACCGGATCGACATCGTCGCACACGATCACCGGTGCGTGGCCGCCGAGTTCCATGATGGCCGGCTTCATGTATTGGCCGGCAAGCGAAGCGAGGCGCTTGCCCACGGGAATCGAGCCCGTGAAGGTGACGAGGCGCACCAAAGGCTGCGGGATCAGATACTCGGAAATCTCCGACGGCGTGCCGTAGACGAGATTGAGCACGCCCGGCGGCACGCCGGCATCCTGGAACGCGCGCACCAGCTGCACGGCGCCTGCGGGCGTTTCCTCCGAAGCCTTGAGAATGATCGCGCAGCCGGCCGACAGCGCGCCGGCGACCTTGCGGGCCGGCGAACTCATGGGGAAATTCCACGGCGAGAACGCCGCCACCACCCCAATCGGCTGGCGCAGCACCGTGTGCCGCATGCCCGGTTCGCTTGGGATGACGCGGCCATAGACGCGGCGGCCCTCGGTCGCGTCCCATTCGATGATGTCGCAGCCGCGCAGAATTTCGAGCCGCGACTGCGCGATCGGCTTGCCCTGCTCCAGCGTCATCGCGACCGCCATCTCCTCGACGCGTTCGCGCGCGATCCGCGCCGCCTTGAGGATGATGTCGCAGCGTTTCGACGGCGAGGTGGCGCGCCAGACCCGGAACCCTGCCTCCGCAGCCGTCAGCGCATCGTCGAGGTCGGCGTGGGTCGCGTGCGGCACGATGCCGAGCACGCTTTCATCCGCCGGGTTGAGCACCGGCTGTCCGTCCGCGCGCTTCCACGTCCCGCCGATGAAAAGTTGTAGCTCCGGATACGCCGCCATGAGGTCCGCTCTCCCTGCCGCCGGAATCCCCCGGCCGTCGGGGTTTTTATGAACCAGCGTGGCCGGTTCCGGCAAGAGCGGGGGAGGGACTGGGCGCGTGCTCAGAACAGCGCGATCGGATTGACCGGCGTGCCGGTCGCATTGGGCAGCGCCAGCGGGTTGACGGTCAGCATGAACTCGTAGCGATTGCGGGCGGCGGCCGCCTCGCCGAGCGCCTCCAGGTCGGCGCGGTCGAGCACGTGGATGCCCAGGATCGCCTGGATGAAATTGTGCACGGCATTGCGGAACAGGTCGCCCGGAGGCTGCGGCGTATAGCCGGCGGTTTCCCAGACGATGAGCGCTACGTCGCGCTGCTTCAGCCAGGGCAGAATTGAATTATCGAACCCGGCGGCGCCCTCTTCCGGGCCGAGCTTGGCGCGGCGGCCATAGCGGCCCCAGCGCAGCACCAGCGCGTCGCCCGGCCCGACGCGAACGCCGGTTTTTCGCTCCCACGCCTCCATGTCCTCGGGGAAGATGCGCTCGCCGGGCGCCATATACGGCACACCCTTGAGCCGGGCGATGTCGTACAGCACCGCGCGGGTGAGGATGCCGTTCTTCATCGGCATTACGGAGTTCTTCTCCGCCCCCTTGGCCATGGTCACCAGCTTCGAGGAGTCGTAGCCGTTCCACATCTTGTTGGCGAAGAACGTGTGGGCGAGCGAATCGATGTGGGTCGAGGCGGCGCCGTGGATGCAAGGAAATGCCACCCGATCGGTGGCGCCTATGTCGGTGGCGGTGCTCATCGCCCATTCGATCGGGCAGGGCACATCGACGGCTTTTTGCGTAAAGCTGTTGGTTGACAGCGACACCGGCACGCCCTCCTTGACCAGCGCCAGCGCCGCCAGGCGCTTTTGCGGCGTAATCAGGTTGAGCGTGCCCAGTTCATCGTCCTTGCCCCACCGCCCCCAGTTCGACAGCTCGGTCTGCCAGCGCTCGAACTGCGCCGCGCTGACGAGCGGATGCGACGGCGCTCCTTGCGCAGCGGCGTTACTGACAAGGGCCGCAGTGATGCCGAGGGCACCGACCAGAATCGAGACTGTCCGCGGGAATGCCAGCATGCCCATGATGTCTCCTCGCCGTTGGTATGAGTTTTCCGACGCACCATAACAGGCGCCGGGGTGACCAGCCATAGGTGCCATCCCGATGCGCCAGGGGCGCGCGAGCCTATTTCCTCAGGCTCTGCTCCCGCCGTTGCATCAGCAAAGCGTCGATCGCATCGATCTGCACCAGATAATTGATGGGACTGGTATCGGCGATGACGACCCGCATGGACCTCAAAAACCAAGGCCGCTGCAGGTCGCTCCGGTCCTGCTCCAGATCAGGAGCCGTGCGGGATTTAAAGACATCGTCGGGGATTCCGACCATAAAATTCATCGCTCCGCGGGGCTGGCACGGCCCGGCGAAGCACTGCCGCGGCGTTGCGTCGCGAGGCACCGACGGCTTAAGCTGCGGTCACGGAAGCTGCGAGATTGCCGTTTTCACACGGGAGGAAATCATGAGAACAAAAAAGATGGCCAGCGCATTGGCGATGGTCGCCGCATGCGCGTTCATCGGCGCTGCGGGCGCCCAGGATCTGGGTCCGCAAGTCAAAAAACTCGCCGACGGTGTCTATGTCCACACCGGACGGGGCTTTGAGTCCAACGCCGGCATCATCCTCACCTCGGAGGGTGTCATCGTCATCGACACCGGGCAGAACCCCTATGAGTCCCGCAACCTCTGGGCGACGGTTCGCAATCTCACCACGATGCCGGTGCGTCTCGTCATCGATACCGAGCCGCATCCCGATCACACGACCGGCCACTTTATGTTCTCGCCGCCCGCGGTCGTCATCGCGGCCGCCGGCGCCGGCGATTCCATGCGCGCCGCCGACCGCGCTGCGCCCGACCGCATTGCGCGGCTTGCCGATACGTCTCCGGAGTTCCGCGCGGCCCTGCAAGGCTACCGCTTCGTCACGCCGCATATCGAGTACCACGATCGCATGACCATCAATCTCGGCGGCAAAACCCTCGAACTGTTCTATCTGAAGGGCGTGCACAGCGAAGCCGACACCGCCGTGTGGCTGCCCAAGGAGCGCGTGCTGTTCTCGGCCTCCGCCTTCGTGGTCGACCAGATCAATATTTTGCGTCCCTTCGTCACCATTCCGGACATCCTCGCCGCCGGCAAGATGATGAAGGCGCTGAACCCCGAGCACGTGGTTCCGGGACACGGCACGCCCGGCACGGTGAAAATCTTCGAGGACGGCGAAAAATATTATGCGCTGCTGCTCGATCGGGTCGGGGCGATGGTGAAGGCCGGCAAGTCGCTCGACGACATCAAGAAAGAGGTGAAGATGCCCGAATATGCAGGCTGGGGCAGCCAGGATCGTTTCCCGACCAACGTCGAGGCGGCCTACAAGGCGGTGACGGGCAAATAGCCCGTTTGGTGCGATCGCTTGATTGCGCCGTACTTGCCCAATTCTCACAGAAACTTCGATGCTCCCGCCCCCTCTCCCCATCGTTCTTCACGATGGGGAGAGGGTTGGGGTGAGGGGCAGGTGCCAGCACAGATGGCACGGCCGATCGTCCTTTGCGGCTGCAACGAATGCAACCGAAGCCCGGGCGGGCACCTGCCCCTCACCCTAACCCTCTCCCCCCGGCGCGAAGAACGCCGCGGGGAGAGGGAACGCGCGCATCCTCTAAGTGAACGGCATTGGGTCTAGAACAGCTTCAGCCCGGGCGGCACCGGCAGGCCGCCGGTGAGGTTTTTCATCTTTTCCTGCATCAGCGCCTCGGCCTTGCGCCGCGCATCGCCATGGGCGGCCACGATCAGGTCTTCGGCGACCTCCTTTTCGTCCGGCTTCATCAGGGAGGCATCGAGCGTAACGGCTTTGAGCTCGCCTTTGGCCGTCATCCGCACCTGCACCATGCCGCCGCCGGCCGCGCCCTCGACCTCCAGCTCGTCGAGTTCGGCCTGCATGGCCTCCATCTTGGTCTTCAGCTCGGCCGCCTGCTTCATCAGGCCAAAGAAATCCGCCATGTCTTACCTTTCATGCAGTGCGACTGGCATTGCGCAATATCGCCAGGCCCGCCACTAAAACGCGATCATATCATCGTCGGAAACATCGTCGGCGCCGAAACCAGGATCGTCGGGTTCGAACGGAGGCTCCAATTCACCGAAGTCGGCCGCGGCCGCCGCCGGCACGGGTGGCTCGGCATCGAGGCCCGGCTGCCGCACCGCCACGATCTCCGCGCCGGGAAACCGCGCCAGCACGCTGCGCACCAGCGGATGGTCCTGGACGCCGCGCTTGAACGCCTCGTGGCTCGCGTCACGCTGTGCCTTGAAGGTCGGCTCGCCGGGCTCCGCCGAGACCGCGACCATCCAGCGCCGCCCGGTCAGCGCCGTGAGGCGGCGGCCGAGATCGCCGATCAGCGTCTTGGCGGCGCTGGGCTCCAGCGCGATCTCGAGCTTGCCGTCCTCGAACCGCACCAGACGCACATCACGTTCGAGCGCCATCTTCAGATTGAGGTCCCGCCGCTCGCCCGCGAAAGCGATCAGGTCGGCAAATCGCGTGAAGCGGGGCGATGCGGGATTGGGATCGGGATCGGGCGCGGACACTGCTTGCCGGCCGGCCGGTTCGCGCGGTGCGGCAGCTGCCGCCGGCGCCGCCCGACTCGGCGCCGCCGCGCCGGCGAGCGGTGCGCGCGCCGCGTTGGCGGGAACGGCTTCTGTGAGCGCCGGCCGCACCGCGGGCGCGGATGGCGCGGGACTGGAGGCGCGCGGAGCTACCTCACGCGGTGCCGGGTCGGCGGGACTTGCCCCACCGGATCTCGCCCACGAAATGTCTTCCCCGGCATAAGCTGCCGGGGCCGCATGAGACGCCGGCCCAGCCGACCGCGGGCCCGAATCGCGCTCCGCCGGCGCGGGCCGGCGCGGCGCTTCGCCGATCGCGCGCACCACCTCTTCGGGCGACGGCAGGTCGGCCGCATAGGCGATCCGCACCAACACCATCTCGGCGGCGGCGATCGGCCGGGCGGATTCCTTCACCTCGGCGATGCCCTTGAGCAGCATCTGCCAGGTTCGCGACAGCACCCGCATGGACAGTCCGGCGGCGAAATCGCGGCCGCGCTTGCGTTCCATCTCGGCGAGTGCGCGGTCGTCGGCGACCGCCGGCACCACCTTCACGCGGGTGACGAAATGCGTGAACGCGGCCAAATCCATCAGCACCACCAGCGGGTCGGCGCCGGAATCATATTGATCGCGCAATTCGCCGAGCGCGCGGGCGATGTCGCCGTGCATCAGCGCGTCGAACAGGTCGATGACGCGGTTGCGGTCGGCGAGGCCGAGCATCTGGCGCACGTCGTCGGCCCGCACCGTCCCGGCCGCATGCGAAATGGCTTGGTCGAGCAGCGATAGGGAATCCCGCACCGAGCCTTCGGCCGCGCGGGCGATCAGCACGAGCGCTTCCGGCTCCGCCGCCACGCCTTCCTTGGCAAGAATTCCTTCCAGATGCGTCACCATGCGGTCGGCGTCGATGCGGCGCAAATCGAAGCGCTGGCAGCGCGACAGCACGGTGATCGGCACTTCGCGGATTTCCGTGGTGGCGAAGATGAATTTGGCGTGCGGCGGCGGCTCTTCAAGCGTCTTCAACAAGGCGTTGAAGGCCGGGTTGGTCAGCATGTGCACCTCGTCAAGGATATAGACCTTGTAGCGCGCGCTGACGGGTGCATAGCGGATGGCGTCGTTGATCTGGCGGATGTCGTCGACGCCGTTATGGGAGGCCGCGTCCATTTCCAAAACATCGACGTGGCGGCTTTCGATGATCGGCGCGCAATGGATGCCAAGCTTCGGCATATGGATCGTCGGCCCCGGGATCGAGCCGTCGGGCAATTGGTAGTTCAAGCCGCGGGCGAGGATGCGCGCCGTCGTGGTCTTACCGACGCCGCGCACGCCGGTCAGGATCCAGGCCTGCGGAATCCGCCCGGTCGCGAACGCATTGGTCAGCGTCCGCACCATGGCTTCCTGGCCGATCAGGTCGTCGAACGTCGCCGGCCGGTATTTCCGCGCCAGCACCCGGTAACCAACGCCCACGGGGGCGGGCGGCGTTTCGAGGCCGAGAGCCGGCTCAGCAAGGTGCCGGGCGGGATCGGCGGCGCTTGCTGCCTCGGCTTCGCTCATGTGGCGGGCTTCGCTCATCGTGCCTCCGGCCGCCGCAATGCGCCATGCGTGGTATTCGCGCGCCGCCGCTTAGGGCGCTGACCCTCGGATACACTCCAGCCGATCATTGCTGCGTAGGCTCGCCGTTTCGCGGTGGGGCTGGCATGTCGTACCCTTCAGCGGCGTTCCGGGGCGCCATCACGCATCGGCTGGTCGCCGGCGAGTAAACATTGCAGCCCCGCTCTGGGGCAACCCCGAGATCGGTCGCGCGCACCCGCAACCCCAAGGCCACAAAATGATGCGCCTTCATTCCGGCGTTCGGCTCGCGCCATCGTCGGAATGCGAAGCAACGCATAGGTCAGGACACTAGGAGGTTGACGAGCGACCCGAACCGGAGCTCGTTAGGGCTGCTTCCTTCCGGACCTGACCCGGTTGGCGAGTGGCCCGTCCACCGCCAACCTCCCGCGGCCAATATCGGCGCAACCGCGCCGGATTGCAAGCTGGACATGAGCTGGGGTCGTAAGCTTTGGGAGGCCGGGCGTCTCGCCCGCGTCCTGCGGATGCGCGATTTTTCCCTTGTCATCACCTCCGGTGTGCGGGATCGTGCGGACCGACCGCGTCGTGACCCCCGGATGCTGCCGTGTTCAAACTGATGTTCCCGATGATCCCTTGCACCGCCGCGGTGCTGCTGCTCGCCGGCTGCGGGGGGGACAATCATTATGTACCGCCGCCGCCGCCGCGGGTGAGCGTGGCGATGCCGGCGCAGCAAGCGGTGACGCGCTATCTTGAGGCGACCGGCAACACGGTGGCGGTGAATACCGCCGACCTGGTGGCGCGGGTGCCGGGCTTCATCAAGGAGATCAACTACCGGGACGGCGACCTGGTCAAGAAGGGCACGCTGCTGTTTACCATCGAGCCCGAGCCCTATCAGCTCAAGCTCGACCAGGCGAAGGCCGCCGAGAGCGGGGCACGGGCGTCGCTCAAGCAGGCGCAGACCGCATTTGAGCGGCAGGAGCAGTTGGTCACCCGGCAGGCGGCGACGCAGGCCACTTACGATCAGGCGCTGGCCACCCGCGACGGCGGGCAAGCGAGCCTCAGCCAGGCCGAAGCGGCGACGCGGCTGGCCGCACTCGATTTCGACTATGCCCATGTGACCGCACCGTTCGACGGCGTGGTGACGGCGCGGCAGGTCTCCATCGGCCAATATGTCGGCAGCGGCACGCCGACCGTGCTGGCGACCATCATTCAGCTCAACCCGATCTATGTGAACTTCAACGTCAGCGAGGCCGACGTGTTGCGGGTGCGCGCCGAGATGAAGCGGCTCGGGCTGATGCCGGAGGATTTGCGGAAGGTGCCGGTCGAAGTCGGCCTGCAATCGGAAACCGGCTACCCGCATGTCGGCACACTCGATTACACCTCGCCCTCCATCAACCCGTCAACCGGCACGCTGCTTGTGCGCGGGGTGTTTCAAAACGCGAACCGCGCCTTGCTGCCGGGGTTCTTCGTGCGGGTGCGGGTGCCGTTCGGCGAACCGCAGAACGATCTCCTGGTGCCCGACCAGGCGATCGGCAGCAACCAGGGCGGGCGCTATGTGCTGGTGCTCGACAAAGACGACGTGGTGGCACAGCGCAAAGTCGAGACCGGTCCGCGGGTCGGCGACTTGCGGGTCATCGAGTCCGGCCTGACCCCGCAGGATCGCGTGGTAGTCGCCGGCATGCTGCGCGCCGTTCCGGGCCAGAAGGTCGATCCGCAGATGCAGACGATCGCGGCCGTTCCGCAAACCGCACCCGGGCAATCCTCACCAGCGCCTGCCGCACCAGCGCCTGCCGCACCAGCGCCTGCCGCACCGGCACCCGGCGCCGGCAAGCCGTAGCGCGGACGCACCCGTGATCTCCAAATTCTTCATCGAACGGCCGGTGCTCGCCAACGTTTTGGCGATCCTGATGATCGTGATCGGCTTGGTGGCGCTATTTCGGCTGCCGGTCGCGCAATATCCCGACGTGGTGCCGCCCACCGTGCAGGTCACGACGCGCTATCCCGGCGCCAGCGCCCGCACCGTGATCGATACGGTGGCGCTGCCGATCGAGCAGCAGGTCAACGGCACCGAAGGCATGATCTACATGCAGTCCTATTCGGGCGCCGACGGGACTTATACGTTGACCGTGACATTCCGCATCGGTACCGATCTGAATTTTGCGCAAGTCCTGGTGCAGAACCGGGTCTCGGCCGCGTTGTCCACTCTGCCCCAGGCCGTGCAAGTGCAGGGCGTCAATGTGCAGAAGAAATCCACCGCGATTCTGCAGATCGTGACGCTGACCTCGCCGGACGGCCGCTACGACAGCCTGTATTTGAGCAATTTCGCCACCATCCGGCTGAAGGACGAAATCTCGCGGCTGCCCGGCGTCGGCAACACCAACGTGTTCGGTGCCGGCCAGTATTCGATGCGGGTGTGGCTCGACCCGGAAAAGATGCAGGCACGCGCCCTCAACACGCAAGACGTGATCTCCGCACTGCAGCAGCAGAGCACGCAGGTCACGGCCGGGCAGATCGGCATGCCGCCGGCGCCGGACGGCCAGGCATTCCAATACACCCTTAACGTCGAAGGCCGGCTCAGCGATCCGGCTCAGTTCGCCGACGTGATCGTGAAGACCGCATCCGACGGCGGCATCACCCGGGTGCGCGACATCGGCCGGGTCGAACTCGGCGCCCAGACCTATGGCCAAGTGTTCAACCTCGACGGCAAGCCGGCCGCCGGGCTTGCGATCTACCAGCTGCCGGGAGCGAACGCGCTCGATGTCGGCAACGAGGTTCGCGACCGGATGGCGCAGCTTGCGCGCGATTTTCCCCAAGGGGTCGTCTACGGCATCCCGTTCGACACCACGACCTTTGTCAAACAGGCGATCGACGAAGTCTACAAGACGCTTTACGAGGCGGCGATCCTGGTGCTGATCGTCATCCTGGTGTTCCTGCAGGACTGGCGCGCCACGCTGGTGCCTGCCACCACGGTGCCGGTGACCATCATCGGGGCGTTCGCCGCCATGGCGGCGCTCGGCTTCACGGTCAATCTCTCGACCCTGTTCGCCATCATCCTCGCCATCGGCATCGTGGTGGACGACGCCATCGTGGTGGTCGAGGGGGCGGCCCACAATATCGAGAAGGGCATGAGCGGCCACGATGCCGCGATCCGCGCCATGGACGAGCTATTGGGACCGATCATCGGCATCACGCTGGTGCTGATGGCGGTGTTCCTCCCCGCTTCGTTCCTGCCCGGATTGACCGGGCGCATGTATGCGCAATTCGCCCTGGTGATCGCCGCGACCGCGATGCTGAGCGCCATCAACGCGGTCACGCTCAAACCGACGCAAAGCGCCATGTGGCTGCGCCCGCCGGTCCCGCCGGAGCAGCGCAACCTGTTCTACCGCGCCTTCAACGCGGTTTACGGGCGGCTGGAGCGTGGCTACGCGGCGCTGATCGCCCGGATGGCGCGGCGCTCCGGCGCCATGGTGGGGCTCGCGCTCGCCATCATCGGCCTGTCGTTTTACGGCTTCACCCGGGTCGCCACCGGCTTCCTGCCGATCGAGGACCAGGGCTATCTGCTCGCCAGCGTGCAGCTGCCCGACGGCGCCTCATCTGGAGCGTACCCAAAAAGTGCTCGACCGGGTGACCGAAATCGCCCGTGCCACGCCCGGGGTGGCGCAGGTGATCGCGATTGCGGGCGTCTCCGCGCTCGACAACAATGCGACGCTCGCCAATGGCGGCGTCGCCTACATCATCCTCAAGGATTGGAGCGAGCGCGGCAAGGGACAGGATTTGCGCAGCCTGTTCGTCGGCCTCAACCGTTCGCTGGGCGAGATCGAGGAGGCCAAAACCCTGGTGCTGCCGCCGCCGGCGATCCAAGGCATCGGCGCCGGCGCCGGTTCCACCATGCAAATTCAACTGCGCGACGGCAGCTTCGATCTGTTCAAGCTGCAGGGTGCGGTGGATGCGATCGTCGCCAATGCGCTGACCCAGTCGAGCCTGCAGCGGGTGATGGCGCCGTTTCGTTCCGATGCGCCGCAATATACGATCGAGGTCGACCGGGTGAAGACGGAGAACGTCCACGTCACGCTCGACCAGGTGTTTTCTACGCTCGCCGCCTATGTGGGTTCGAGCTATGTGGACCAGTTCAACAAGTTCGGCCGCACCTTCCAGATCTACGTACAGGCGGATTCGCGATTCCGCCTGCGCCCGGAGGACATCCGCAATCTGACGGTGCGCAACACGATGGGCGACATGATCCCGCTCGGCACGCTGGTGCGGTTCGAGCCGACCGTCGGGGCGCCGCTGATCAGTCTGTACAACCTCTATCCGTCCGCCACCATCGTGGCGCTGCCGGCGCCGGGCTTCTCGACCGGCCAGACCATGCGGCTGATGGAAGAGATCGCGGGGCGGACGCTGCCGCCCGGCATGGGCTTCGAATGGACCGCAATGTCGTACCAGGAAAAGCTGGTCGGCAATCAGATGTACTACGTGTTCGCGCTGGCGCTGCTGCTGGTCTATCTCGTGCTGGCCGGCCAATATGAGAGCTGGTACGCGCCGCTGTCGGTGATCCTCGCGGTGCCGCTGTCGCTCATCGGGCCGGTCGCGGCGCTCAACGGGTTGAAGATCGACAACAATCTCTATGTGCAGATCGGCCTGGTGCTGCTGATCGCGCTGTCGGCCAAGAATGCGATCCTGATCGTCGAAGTGGCGCGCGCGCTGCGTTCCGCCGGCACCCCGATCGTGGAAGCGGCGATGGATGCCGCCGCGCGCCCGGTTCCGCCCGATCCTGATGACGTCGTTTGCCTTCATCCTCGGGGTGGCGCCGCTGGTGGTCGCGACCGGCGCCGGCGCCAGCGCCCGCGCCTCGATCGGCATCACGGTGTTCTCCGGCATGCTGGCATCGACCTGCCTGGCGGTGCTGTTCGTGCCGTCGTTCTTTGTCGTGGTGCAGGGCTTTGAGGAATGGCGCGCCAAGGCGCGTAGCGCCCGGCGGGTGCTGCCGGCGGCCCGCGGGTAGCCGATAAGGCAATACGGGATCGGTCTTCGACAATTCGGGCGCAGCGCTTACATTGATTGCTGAACGCATTCCGGATGGGTCGTTTATGATGCATGATGCGTCCGGATGGGCGGCGATCGAGAGGGCACGACCATGAGAGGCATTGATGGCACGGGAAATTTTGGATGCTCTCCGAAGACTGGAACAGGTGCCGACCGACGATACCGACCGGCCTTGTGAAACTGCCACGCCTTGATTTCGGCATCTGAGTATTATCGAGTAAAGCGGCCGGTGCCACTTACCAGGCGTACATCTTGCTTCTCGCTGCGTTGATGACCGAGCGGCCGATTCGGCCATGCCAACAATTGGTGGTCCTGCCGCCAACAACCACCGCACCGATCCCATGGCCAGTCGCGACTCCCCTCCTCATATCGAAATCACCCCCGAGGTGTTGCTCAAAGCCTATGCGTGCGGCATTTTTCCGATGGCCGAGAGCGCGGACGATCCGGCGCTGTATTGGATCGAGCCGGAGTTGCGCGGCATCATTCCGCTCGAAGGCTTCCATGTGCCCTCAAGGCTGGCGCGCACCGTGCGGGCGGAACCGTTCGCCGTCGTCTGCAATCGCGATTTCGATGCCGTGATCGACGGCTGCGCGGAGCCCGGCCCGGGCCGGCGGCGCACCTGGATCAACGAACGCATCCGCGCGCTTTATGGCAAACTCTACCAGATCGGCCACTGTCATACCGTCGAGGTCTATGACGGCGATGCCCTCGTGGGCGGCCTCTATGGGGTGAGCTTGGGACGCACGTTTTTTGGCGAGAGCATGTTTCATCGCACCCGCGATGCTTCGAAGATCGCGTTGGTGCATCTGGTGGCGCGGCTGCGGGCCGGCGGGTTCCGGCTGCTGGACACCCAATTCGTTACGCCACACCTAAAAACCTTCGGCGCCATGGAGGTCCACCGCCGGCACTATCATCAGCTGCTGGCCGATGGATTGAAGGGCGAAGCGGATTTCAGCGTGTTCCGGCCGGGCAAGGCATTATCCGGAGACGAGGCGCTTGCGCGCGCCGTCATGCCGGCGCGATAGCGGATCGTAATCCCCCCGCTAGCGGAACGAATCAGCGCGCGCCGGCGGGCGGGCGCGGCTGGCGCTGGCTCGTTTGCCGCGGCGGCGCCGCTGAAGCCGGCGCCGGTTGGGCCTCCGCGACGGGCGGCGCCCCGCCTTTGCAGTCGGTGAGCCAGACATCGTAGATCGGGTGCTCGACGGCATGAAGGCCGGGGCTGGTGGCGAACATCCAGCCGGTAAAGATCCGCCGCACCTCGCCTTGCAGCGTCACTTCCTCGACCTCGACGAAACCGTCGGTCAGCGGGGTTTCGGTCGGCGGCCGCGAGTAGCAGACGCGGGCCGTGACCCGAAGCGCGCCGAATTGCACGGTCTCGCCGATCGTCGTCGCGAACGTCGTGATGCGTCCGGTGATCTTGTCCAAGCCGGAGAACATGGCGGTCGGATTGGCGATCCGCCGCGGTGGCGGGGCCGTGACGACAACGTCGGGCGTTGCCGCCGCCGGAGCCGAGCCACCGCCGCGCGGCTGGGGCGAATTGGGCGACTGCGGCGGAACAGCGGCTTGTGCAGGCGGTGGCGCCGCACCTTGCCGCGGCGGCGCGGCGGCGGCAGGCGCGGGCAATTCTTCGCTTTGGATGGCAGGACGCGCCGGGGCTACCGGCTGCGGCCTGACCGGAGCCGGCAAGCCCTGCGCAGGGTATCCTTGCGTAGGATATCCTTGCGTAGGGTACCCTTGTGAAGGATAGCCCTGCGAAGGGTACCCTTGCGGGGGGTATCCTTGTGGAGGCCGTGGGCCCACCGTGCCGGGCGGCCGCGGAGGATCGAAGGGACCGAATTGCGCGCAGGCCATGCCGGCCGACAGGAGCGCGGTCCCGAAAACGATTGTCGCGATGGAGCGGCCGAACATCATGAGGCGAAAGCCGATTCAACGTGCGCCCGACGGCGCGATGCCGCCATTAACCATCCGATTGCGGCACCGGCAGGGCGCCGGGCGGCGGCGCGCCTCCATAACTGCCTACCGGGGCTTTGCTTGGATCGATCGGCGCTCACTGGTGTGAGAACATCGACCGGCCCGGCACGTCAACGCGTGCACGCAGGACGGTGGCACTGTAGGATTCGGTAATGTACAGGTCGCGGCGGTCGGCGCCGCCATAGGCGACATTGGTGGTGTAGATCCCCTCCGGCGAACGGATCGCGATCACCGGATCGCCCAGGCGATTGCAGATCCACACCACGCCATAACCGGCATGCGCGATGGTCAGGCCGTCTTCGTCGTTGAGCGCAAGACCGTCCGGACCGGCCAGGCCGCCGGAAAGCTGCACGAAGACGCCGACCTTGGTGGCGGTGCCGTCGGGCAGCAGCCGCACCCGCCAGACGCAATTGGCGCGGGTGACGGCGAGATAGAGCACATTTTCCTGCGCATTCAGCACCAGCCCGTTGGGCGAGGGTACGTTGTCGAGAATTTTGTCGATCTGGCCATTGGTGCGCAGGCGGAATACGCGGCCGGTCGGGTCATGCATGCCGGATTGGCCTTGGTCGGTGAAATACAAATCGCCGTTCGAGGCAAACACCAGATCGTTGCAGCCGCGAAATCGCTCCAGCCGCGCCCGCTCCAACAGCGGCGTCACGGCGCCGCTTCCCGGATCGACCGTCACGATGCCGTTGCGGTAGTCGGCGACGAATATCCGCCCGTCCTTATGGATTTTCAGCCCGTTGGGTTCGCCGTCATATTCGGTGACGACGCTGACGCTGCCGTCGGGGGTGGTCTTGAAAATGCGCCCATGCGCGATGTCGACGCAGTAGAGATTGCCGGCGCGATCGAACGACGGCCCTTCGAGAAAAGCCGCGACCGGCACGCCCGGATGCTGCTGCCGCGCCCACGGCGTCAGATCCGCCGCCTTGTCGCGGCGCAGGTGCTCCGGCAGCCGCATGAACACTTCGGCTTCGATGATTTTGCACGGCGTCAAATGATACATGATGCGTTCTCTATCCATCAGACCGGAAGACCGGATTTCGGCCAGGTCGGAGCATCGTAGGATGTGCAAAGGCGCGCTCTTCGCGCGCCGTGCGCACCTGCGACGCCGCCGGCGGTCACGGCGCCCGCGTTTCGTGACTCCGCTTGAGGCCGTGCCGCGCTTTTCCACCCTACAATCCTGCGATTCAGGCCGGCCGGAATTTGGTATAGGCCGGCCGAACTCGAATCGAGCCGCTAAACCGTTTCGATTTCCAACGGGAATAGCCCGGCCAGATCCGCGGTTCGCATCAGGTGATAAATGTTGAAGCGATAGGCGGGACCGATCGAGACTTCCGGCGGCGTGAACGGGAACGCCAGATTGCCGGCGGTCAACAGCCGGCCCTCATAGCCGTGATGCAGCAGATATTGCTTGGTCGTGCGCACCACCTCGGCGGCGCGCTCGCGCGTCGGCGCGATGCATTCCGCCATGATGAACACTTCCGGCGGCGGTGTTTCCACGACGGCCGGAGTCATGCGCACGCCCTGGATGCCGTAAACCCGCCAGGTCAGCACATAATCCTCAGGAGAATCCTCGCAAACCAGATCGCGAACCACGATCTCGACTTCCTTCAGCAGTTTGTCCTGCTGGGCGATGAATTTCGGATCTGCCGTGCCGCAGAGCAGAACCGCGCGCTCGCCGACCTTGCGCGAGCCCTCGATCTTGACCCAAGTCTCCTTGGCATCTGCCCACTGGGCGCCGATGACCCGGGTGCGGCGGTCGTCGATGGCGTGATAGGTGGCGCGGGTGAGATCGAGCCGGCCTTCGGGCTCGTAGACGGCAAAGGGATCGCTCTGCTCATAGAGGCTGTGGGCCGCGACCGACACCGGCGTGGCGCGCCGGTGCGGCGCCATGCTGTCGAGTTCAAAGCCTTCGTGGTCGAGCGTCGCCAGAATGGTGTCGCGGCCGCCGGGAACACAGCACAGCGACGCGCATTCGATGATCTTTGCCATGTGCATGGCCGGCCCGACCGGAAAGCCAAGCATCGCCGGCAAGGCGGCAAAAATCGCCGTATCGCAGGCGCGGCCGGCGATGACCACATCGACATCCGCGGCGAGCGCCCGCTGCAACGCGCTCATGCCCATCTGGCCGACGATGTGCGCGGCGGCGGCGATTTCCTGATCGTTCAGCGCCGGCATCTCGTCGATCGGCCTCATGCCATCAGTTTCCAGCGCCGCCTTCAGTACGGTTTTATCGATATCGGCACTCAGCACGCCCAAGCGAAATCGCAATCCGTTCTCGCGGGCAATGTCGCGCACCAGCGCCAGCGTCGCATCGAGATGCGGCTTGGCACCGGCCGATCCGGCCGATCCGATCACCAGCGGGATGTTGTGCGCGAGCGCGCCCAGCAGCACTTTCTTAAGGTCGCGCTTGGTCGAGGCCGGCGCGGTCGCCATGTCGCCGCTGCCGAGATAATAGGGGCCGATGTCGATCGACCCCATGTCGCACCCGATCAGATGCGGCTCGCGCTCGAGCCCGGCCGAAAATGCCGGAGTGGGGATTCCGTAGCCCAATTGACCCGATGCCCCGAGGATTCGGATCGGCTCCGACCGGTTCGCTTTGGAAAACCGATCGAGGATGCGGGCGGAGGCGCTCATAGTTCGATGTCCAAAAGCGGCGCGTGCTGCTGGGCGCCATACACATCGCGGTCACCGGGATCGCCCGACATGATTTGGCGCGGCACCACGATCTTGATGGCGCGGCCCAGCGGGTAGTTGATGATGCTAACGGTGTTTGCCGCCACGCCGTAAAGCGGCGCGACCGTCTCGGGCGTGATCGCCTCGGATTGTGCCGCCCGTTGATAATCCGCATCGTCCCGGAAAATAATATCGAGCGTAAACCGCCGCGGCCCGGCGTTCTTGCTGCGCACGACTTGCGCCAAATCTTGCAGCTTCATGACTGATCCTGCGGGGTGGGGCGAATGGATCGCGAGATTAGCGGCTCTCCACCGTTTCTTCTTCGATCGCATAATATTCATCAAGCCCGATCAGATCCTCGACGTCTTTGCGTGCGCGCACCATTTCGGCTTCCGTCAGTTGGGTGAAGCCGCCGGTCGTCCGCAGTTCCTTCAGCACGTTCTGCTGGGCGACGAAGGCCGGCAGCAGCATGACCTGCGCTTCGATACACGCGACGTAGCCCATCTGCTCCAACTCCTGGCGGGTGAAGATGGGCCGGCCGTCGCGATTGCCGCGGCTCATCACATAGACCAGCGGCAGCTTGCAGACCTGCGGAGCTTGCTCCGCTTCCGCCGGATTGCGCGGGAACAGCAGGCCGAGATCGGCCCCGACATCGGCCGCGCGATTGATGCGGTCGGCGGCTTCCGCAAGTCCGAACTCGCGGCACGTATCGGTGCGGGCGATGATGACGAAATCCGGATCGGCCGCATCGCGGGCACGGCAGGCGAATTTGATCTTGGTAACGAAATCCGCGGTCGGAATTCCGTGAACGTGATATTTATGGTAGTGCGCGCGCTTCGGGAACAGCTGGTCCTCGACGTGAACGCCGGCAATGCCGGCGCGGATGAATTCCCGAATGGTGCGCATGGTGTGCAGCGGCTCGCCGAAGCCCGCCCCGGCGTCGGCCACGACCGGAATCCCGATACTGGACGCCACCGCCTCGGCGATATCGACCTGTTCGGTCATGGTCATCAGCGGTTCGGTCGTGGCCCGCGATCCGCCGGAGACATATCCGCCCACATAAGCGGCCTCGAACCCCGCTTGTTCGACCAGCCGCGCGCCCAGCGGATCATAGACCGACGGCATGTGGAGAAACGTCTTGGCTTTAACGTGGGCGCGCAGAGCGCCGGCTTTTGTCGCCATCCGGGTTGTCTCCTGTTGAGAGGTATGTTGAATGTCGAGTGGACAACATGTCAACCGTCAATCATGATCCGCCGGTCTACCCAAAGGCACGCAATCAGCCGGCAGATTTTATCGACAAGGGCCGCGCTGCGATTGCTGCCGGAGGCCTCCGACCAGGACGCAAGCGACCCAAGCGATGAAACGCATCATCACGGCGCTAGACCACGTCATCTCCGGCGCGGAAACTGTCTGCATCGTCGGCTTCACCGCGGCCGCGTTGATGCTGGGCGTTATGCAAGTCGTCTTGCGCTATGGCTTCAACACCGGACTCACCTGGGCCGAAGCCGTGTTCGTGATCTTCACGGTGGCCGGCATGATGTTCGCCGGCAGCCGCGCCGTCCGCGACGACAAACATGTACGGGTCGATATAGCGTCGCATCTATTTTCACCGCGCATCGCGCGGGCTTTCGAATACAGCTCGCTTATGGTCTGTTTGGCGCTCACCGGCTATTTCGCTTATTGTGGCGCCCGCTACGTCATATTCCTGCAGTCGATCAATTCCATATCCCCGGAAACCGGCATGCCGGATTGGGTATTTTATTCGCTCGTGCCGGTGACCATGGGAATGTTCGCGATCCGTTATGTGATCCGGATTCTGCGGACCGTGCGCGGCGAGGACACACCGCGCCACTTTGCGCGCGCGGAATTGCCCACCGAGGACCGCCGATGACGATAGCGGTCCTGGTCATCAGCTTTTTTGGGCTGCTGCTGATCGGCGTGCCGGTCGCCGTCGCGTTCGGTGCGGCGACCGTCTTCACCTCGTTGCTGTTCAACCCGATCCCGCCGGAGATCATCGGCCAGAAGGTTCTCGACAACGTCGATCATTTTACCCTCATGGCGGTGCCGTTCTTCTTTATCGCCGCCGGCCTGATGGAAACCGGAGGCCTGGTTCGCAGGCTGGTCGGCCTGGCGAATGCCTTTGCCGGCCATCTGCGCGGCGGCCTCGGCATGACCGCCGTGCTCAGCTGCATCCTGTTCGCGGCGATTTCCGGATCGAGCCCTGCGACCGTGGCCGCAGTCGGCCGCGTCATGTATCCGTCCCTGGTGCGCGAAGGCTATAGTCCGCGCTATGCGATCGGTGCGTTGGCCACCGCCGGGTCGCTCGGAATTCTGATTCCGCCGAGTATCCCGATGATCCTCTATGGGTTCGTGACGGAAACGTCGATCACCCATTTGTTCATGGCCGGCGTCGTCCCCGGCTTGATGTATGGCGCGGGCCTCATGCTCATGGCCTATCTGCTGGCGGATCGTGCCGGGCCGAAGCTGCAGCCCCGGGCAAGCTGGACGGACCGTGCGGTCAAGCTGAAAGCGGCGGGGCCGGCTCTGTTCCTCCCGGTGTTCATTTTCGTCGGCATTTACGGAGTCCCGGGCTTCAGCATCTTGGGCTATTCGTTTGCGGGTGGTGCGATATTTACGCCGACCGAAGCGGCCGTGATGGCGGCAGCGCTGGCGCTCTTCATCGGCATCGTTATTTACCGCGAGATGACGCCGCGAACGGCCGTGGACACGGTCCTGGCAACGGCACCGACCATCGGCATGGTGTTCTTCATCACCACCAATGCGCTGCTGTTTGCCTTTTTCATCACGCAGCTCGGGATTCCGCAGGCGTTGGCGAATTTCCTGACCTCGATGCACACACCAGCCTGGCTGTTCCTGCTGATGGTCAACATCCTGCTGATCATCGTCGGCTTCTTTCTGGAGGGCACGCCGACCGTACTGATGTTCGTTCCAATTCTGTTTCCGGCGGCCAGGCAGCTCGGCATCGATCCGGTCCATTTCTGCGTGATCGTCGTCGTCAATATCGAGCTCGGATTGATCCATCCTCCGGTCGGTCTGAACCTGTTTGTCGGCAGCGCGATTTCCGGACTGCCGGTGATGCAGGTATTTTATGCCGTGCTGCCTTGGATGTGCGTCACTGTCGCGACGTTGCTGCTGGTGACCTATGTGCCGGAAATATCCTTGTTCCTGCCGCGCCTGTTGCTCGGCTGAACCGACCAACCCGAGGGAAACGCCATGAAGACGAAATCGCCTCTTCAAATATGTTCCGCCGCCTGTTGGTTCGCCCTGATGCTGCTGCTGGCCACGCCGGGCCAGGCACAAATCAAGATCGTCATGTCGAACGACAACAGCGCGCTCGGCCTGAAGGGCAAGACGTTCGAGCTGTTCAGGCAGGAAATCGCACAACGGCTCGGAAACAAAGTCATCGTCGAGCTGCATCATTCCGGCACGCTGTTCAATCAGAAGACCCAGATGCAGGGCGTCCAGCTTGGCGGTGCGAATTTCATTGCTCCGGGATTCGGCTCGTTCGCGTCGCAGGCGCCGAATATCAACGTGCTATCGATCCCGTTTCTGCTGCCGTCCCCCGACGCGATCAACGCGGCAATCGACGATCCCAAGGTGCGGCAGGTCTTCATGCGCGACCTGGAACGCAAGAATCTTGCGGTGGTCGGCGTCTGGATGAACGGCCCGCGCGATATCAGCAGCCGCTTGCAAAAGCCGATCCTGCTGCCGGCCGACTTGGCCGGTATCAAGATTCGCGTGCAGCCGGCGCCGGTCGATATCAGGACGATGCGGGCATTCGGCGCCAACGTGGTCACCATCGACTGGACGGAGGTTCCGACCGCGATGCAACAAGGCGTCATCGACGCCGTGGAGCCGACACCGAATGCCCTGGTCGGCGCCGGCTTGCCGGAACTGATTTCCCAGACCACCAAGGTCGCGTATCGCTTTGATTTTTACCTCGTTGCGACCAACAAGGCATGGTGGGACAAACTGCCGGATGATGTGCGTACCGGCATCAAGGCCGCGCTGGCCACCGCGAGCAGATGGAATTGGGAGAATACCGACCAGGAGAACCTCAATGCCTACGTCCAACTTAAACAAATGGGCAAAAACGTTTATGATCTCAATGCCGACCAGCGTCGGCAATGGGTAGTGGCCGCACAGCCGCTTTGGAAACAATTCGGCGACGACGCCGTGGGTACGGATGTCATGAATCGCCTGAAGGAAATCAATGCAAAATATAAATGACGGCATCCGCTTAAGCGAACGGGCCAGCGTTCCGGCGGCATCGGCAGTCAAGGCGCTCGCCGTTGCCAGCTGACGACCGGGCTCCCGGCGCCGGAATTTCCTGCGATGGCGTCTGCGATGAACACGAAATGGCCGAGACGCGCCGGGCCATGATTCCGTGGTGTTTAGACGTACCGGGTCAGTTCCCCGGACGTGTCTGCTGAGAGGCCACCTTCGTCCCCTTCGCGGCCCCCTCGCTTTCGACGCCGCTCAATTGACTGGCGAGCCGAAGGCGGGCCTCGCGCAATTGTGCGGCAAGTTGATGGTAGGTTGGCCCAGCTTGGATATGCGCCGGATCGTACCCGGGCATTGGGCGTCGCAGGCCGTATTTCGCCCCATGGGCATCGACCCAACGCCAGGCTGCGGAAGCGTCGCCCGAGGCCGTGGTAAGGTCGATAGCGCGCCCATGTCCGTAGCCGCCGGTCGCGTTGCTACCGCCATGCTGCGAATTGCCGCCATGGGCTTTGAAGCCGGAGGCGAGCGCCTGGCGATAATCGTCGCGGAAGGCGCTCAGCATCGACCAATGAATTCCGCTCGCATCCATCGCCTGTCCGGCATGGTAAAGCTGTTCACGGAAATCCGGATCCATCCCGCCGATCACATATTCCTGCAGCGATACGCCGCGATGTTTTGCGGCAGCCGGGTCTTTCCAGGTGAAATCGCCGGAGGAATCCGATTTGACGGTCAGCCGCTGATAAACGTCCCATAGATAGCGGTCGACCTTTTGCATGATACTGGCGGGCCGGCGCTTCGGCGTTTCGGCGACGCGTTCGTCCGGCTTCATCCGCGTGGCGTCCGGGGGCACCTCGATCGACGGCGGCGCTTTTGCCTCTTTGGCGCCCCGCGCCACGGCGGGAAGGTCCGTCTCCCCGCCGGATTCGTCGCCGGCCGCCGCACTCGCGTCTACCAACTCCATCGGGGAGGGCACAAGTGGCGACGGCGGTGCCGCGGATGTATTGAAGGCCGATGTCTCCAGCACGTATTCGCTGTGCTTGGGAGTCGGAAATGGATTGGAAAGTGCCAGCGGCAGCGCAACGACGAATACCAATATGCCGCACACCGACCCGGCTGACAAGATTGCAAAGTGGGAAATCCGGTCAGCCGATTTCGTTTCGCGAGATACTCTCATGCGAAGCCCCCCCTATACGCATGTCAAACGGCGGCGATTGCTACCGGCCTCCCCCCGGAGGTGCGGTACACCGCAAGGCTCTACCAACGTCCCGGCTTTCGTTTACGTCCGCGTAGGTTAGTAGGCGGTTAATCGGCGTCTCGCCGGGCCGGGGCCGGTCAACACGACGGTGGGGCTGATGCCCGGACAACCGAGATGGCTGCCATGACGCTTCGCCCACCGCACGTTCATCTAAAGCCAATGATTACGGCGCCAGTTCGATCATGGTATGGTCGGACCGGGCCGAAATATGGCCCGGCTCGGTCCGAGTTTCGGGCGAAAAGATGCCGGACGGCCGTTTCCGCCCGCCGGCCGTGGCTCAGCCGATGCCCGCGGAGAAAACGGCGCGAACAAGAGCGCCTTGGATGCGAGCCGGGATTTGCAGGATTGCGGCGGCATCCCGATCGGTCGTATGGTCCGCCTCGCGTACGGACAAGCGGCAGTCCCGGGCTTCGGGCCGCGTTCAGCCTCGACCAACGCGCTTCGCCGGCGGCATGCCCGCCAACCCTGGCCAAGACCTCAAACCCCTTCATGTCCGGCGTCCCGCCATGCATCTCCTCGGTATTCACAACGGCAACCACGACGCCGCGGCATGCCTGTTCCGCGACTATGAGCTTGTCGCCGCCGTGTCGCTGGAGCGGCTGGCCAGGCAAAAAAATGCCGGCGTTTCACCCGCCGCCGAAATGCCGTTCGCCGCGATCGACGAATGTCTCGCGATCGGCGGCATCGACCGGCGCAATGTCAACGTCGTCTGTGCGACCCACTCCCACTGGGAGTTGCAAACCTATCGGCTCCGGGGCCGCTGGGGCCTCAAGCAGGCGGGCTATCGGCTGGCGGGCGCGCGGCGGCTGATGCCGCTCGACAAGATGCTCCGCACGCAAAACACCTATGATGTTTGCGCGGTTCTTGATACGCGACGAATTTTGCAGCGATATGGCTTCGTCAACGCGTCGATGAATTTCTCGTTCCACCATATGGCGCACGCAATCCCGGCTTATTTCTTTTCGGAGTTCGACGATGCCTTGATCTATACCTGCGACGGCATCGGCGACGGCATTTCCTACAGCGCCCGCGACGCCACCCGCAAAGATATCCGGCACATATTCGGCACCGAAGACATGTGGGATCGCTATGTGGCGAACAGTATCGGCATTCTCTATGCCGCGTTCACCGCAGCCCTGGGATTCCGCAAGAATCGCCACGAGGGCAAGGTGACGGGGCTTGCCGGCTACGGCCAGCCGCGGGCGGCCGACGATATTTTGCTGCATTTTTCGGTCGGCCAGAATGGCGAAATCGCATCGGATTTCCCCTCCTTTGGCGCCATGGATGAATTCGCCGCAGCGGTCTGCGGCCGGCTGTCCCGCGAGGATGCTGCTGCCTCGATTCAGGATGCGCTCGAACGGCTCGTCTGCGAGGCCGTCGGGAAACTCGTACGCGCGACGGGTAAAACCGCGGTGGCGCTCAGCGGCGGGGTATTTGCCAATGTGCGGCTCAATCGCATGGTGCTGGAGCGGACAGGCGCCGAGCGCGTCTTTGTGTTTCCCGCCATGGGGGATGAGGGTCTGCCGATCGGCTGCTGCCTCATCCATTTGCTCAACCGCGACGGCATCGAGACCTGGCAGAGCCGGCGCCGCCCGCTGGAGCGGCTCTATCTCGGCCGCGACCATGACGTGCGGTTCGCCCACTGCGCGGCCGCGCTTCCGCAGGTCACCGCATGTGCCGAACGGCCGCTGGAACGGGCGGTCGATGCACTGGTGGCGGGCCAGGTGGTGGCGATCTATACAGGCCGGATGGAGTTTGGGCCGCGCGCGCTGGGGGCGCGCTCGATCCTGGCGTCTCCGGTCAAGAACGAGATGAACGACACCATCAACAAGCGGCTGGAGCGTTCGGAATTCATGCCGTTCGCCCCGGTCGTGCTGGCGGAACACGCCGCAGCGGTGTTCGACATCAATCCCGGCAATGCCCACGCCGCACGGTTCATGACCATTACCTGTGACGTACGTCCGCAATGGCGGGATCGGATTCCGGCGGTGGTGCATGTCGATGGCTCAGCCCGGCCGCAGCTCATCCGCGAAGCAGACAACCCGCTATACTATCGGATCATCGAGCTATTTTACCGCCGGACAGGCATCCCGGTCCTCATCAACACCAGCTTCAACGTTCACGAAGAGCCGATCGTAGACACGCCGGAGCAGGCACTGCGATCGCTGGTGGACGGCCGTGTGGACTTTATCATTACCAACGACAGGATTTACAGCCGCCCCACACATCCGGACGAGCCGCGACCCGCGGCGATCGGCACCGCCGGGCCATTATAGACGCCACGATCGAGACACCGGCTTGCGCCGGAAGGCATTCCATGCGGTCCGATCTCCGCACAACCTGTAGTCGACCAAACCGACGCAGGCGGAATTCCGCATTCAGCCGATCCGCTCCGATCCGTAGTGGATGAGCCAGAGATCGAGGGCCGCCAGGTAGCATAACGCCAATCCGACTCCGATGGTGATATGCATGGCGGTGGTATGCTCAAAGCGCAGCGCGAAAGGCGATAGTACCAGCCAAATGCCGGTGGCTATCACGATCCATTCTTCCCACTCGGCGAATACCAGCAGAGCCCCTATTGAAACGACGGCGGTCGCCGCCCCGGCCAGTTGCGCGTCGATGCCGGCGGCCCCGTGGGCGAATGCAAACAGCCACGGCGACACAAACAAGAACGCCCCAAGCAAAAGGTTATAGATGTTGAGGATAGACCCTGATCTGCGCGTCCACATTGGTACCTCCTGAAAGCGCAAGCCGACAAAAGCTAGAGCACGCCCGCGCGGGTCAGCGCGAACAGTACGCCTATGGTCGTGAACGCAACCGTGATGCCCACGATCGGTAAGAGTATCTCAATAGCGGCCGCTAAACTCCTTTCCGGACCTGTCCAGGTGACGAGTTCTCCCCTTAGCCAAGCCGCCAACGGCTGCGGAGGTGTCCTGATTACGTCTGCAGAGACATTCCGCCGCGCACTAACACGCCACAGCGCTGTCGGTATCATAACGAACATGAACACCAGGACGCTGATCATGGCAAGAGCAAGCGAGATATAGCCAACGTCATCGAAAAGCAGCCACGCGGCCACCACAAACCACGCCAATAAGCTTGCTGCGACGATGTAGATCAACGGGTGAAGGCGATCGGAAACCAGTTCGGAGGCATGATCTGACGTGCTCACGGTGCTCTCCTTGGCCTGTTATTGGGTCACAACAACACCTTACCGGAGCGCCATTCTGCGTGCGCGCGGTTGAATCGGTCGCCATTACTCTATCATATTGTCAACGTTATCACCGATGCAATGTTTGTGCGGCGATTTATCGCATTTGCCGCTCAATATGTCGTCGGACCTGGCTTCCGCAAAAATCCATTTGGAGGTATTTATTGGCCAGAGGAGATTTAATCATTCGGACATGTTTTCGTAATGTTTGAATATTATCGTTTCTTTCAACGAAGCGCTCATAACGCTCCGAAAAATACGGAGAAGACAAATGACGCAGGGTGATAGTCATACCTCGCGCACATCGACACGGTGGCGATTGCGCCGAGGTGGGTTGCTGGCGTCGGTAGCCGGCGCCGGGTTTGCCGTGCTGATTGCGGGCGGCCCGTATACTCAAGGTCCGGTGCTGTGGATTTCACCGGCGGCCGCGGCGGAGACCGGTGCACAGCCCCCCGGCGCCCCCGGCTTTGCGGATCTGGTGGCGCGCGTCAAACCTGCCGTTATCGCGGTGCGGGTGCGTTTGAACAACTCTGCTCAGTTGAGCAGCTTGAGCGAGGATCGCGACAATGCTCAACCGTTCAGACCCGGGTCACCGCTGGAGCGGTTTTTCCGCCAGTTCGGCTTCGAAAATATGCCAGGCGGCATGCAGCAAATGCCGCACATCGTGGCCGGCGAAGGCTCGGGATTCTTCATTTCCGCCGACGGCTACGCGGTGACCAACAATCACGTGGTCGCCGATGCCAAGTCCGTGCAAGTGATCACGGACGATGGGCGAACCTTGCCGGCCAAGGTTGTCGGCGCGGATCCGAAAACCGATCTCGCCCTCATCAAAGTGGACGGCAGCAATTTCCCATTCGTACGTTTCTCCGATCGCGAGCCGCGCATCGGCGATTGGGTGATTGCGGTCGGCAATCCGTTCGGCCTCGGTGGCACCGTAACGGCGGGCATCATTTCGGCGCGCGGGCGGGACATCGGCGCAGGCCCGTATGACGACTTCCTCCAGATCGACGCGCCTATCAATAAGGGCAACTCGGGCGGCCCGACCTTCGATGCGAACGGCAACGTGATCGGCGTGAATACCGCGATCATCTCGCCCTCCGGCGGCAGCGCCGGCATCGGCTTCGACATTCCGGCCGAGACCGCCAAGATGGTGATCACGCAACTGAAGGATAAGGGTTACGTGAACTCGTGGTTGGATCGGGGTCCGTGTTCAACCGGTAACAACCGATATCGCCGACAGCCTCGGCATGAAAAAGCCTGAAGGCGCGATCGTGGACGAGCCGCAGGCCGGCAGCCCGGCCGCCAAGGCCGGCATTGCGGCAGGGGATGTCATTACGGCGGTCGACGGCAAGGACGTCAAGGACTCACGCGAACTCGCGCGCATGATCGCATGGATCGCGCCCGGCACCTCGGTCAAACTCGCGGTGCTGCACAATGGGCAGACCCAAACCAAGACGCTCACGCTTGGCCAACTCCCCGACCGGCGCCAAGCCCGCGCCGGTGACGAACCGCAGAAAGCAAGCGAAAACAGCGAGTCGCACCTCGGTCTCAACCTCGCGCCGGCAAGCGACGTTGATGGCGCCGGTACGCGCGGCGTGGCAGTCACGGCCGTCGATCCCAACGGGCCGGCGGCAGAACGTGGCGTCAAGGAGGGCGACGTGATTCTCGATGTCGCCGGCAAGCCGGTGGCGAAGCCCGCGGATGTACAACAGCAACTCGCCGAGCTGCGCAAAAAAGGCAGGCACGCGGTGTTGATGCGGATGAAGTCCGACGAGGGAACGAAGTTCATCGCCGTCCCACTCGGCAACACCTGACCGGACTAGGGCTGGTTGCGGGTTAT
This sequence comes from uncultured Alphaproteobacteria bacterium, assembly GCA_963802745.1. Classification (GTDB taxonomy): domain Bacteria; phylum Pseudomonadota; class Alphaproteobacteria; order Rhizobiales; family Xanthobacteraceae; genus JAJPKK01. Next base: position 56,218 of record CAWDKL010000016.1, read on the forward strand.
GCCCGGCTCCGCACCTGTCCCCGCACCCGCGCCGGCCGGTGGGGACAGGCGCGCACCGGTCCCCACAACGCGCAGGCATGGTGCTTATATTGGCGAACCTGTGGGTGATCCACCGTTCGCCGCCTCACGCGATGGCGTAGTGGCTCGCTGACCCTCCTCCCCGAGGATGACGGGTGACGGTCCCGTCCTTGGGGCGGATATTCGAAGACAAGCAAGCGCAGAACGAAAGGAAACAGCGTCATGACCTTCAAAGTCTATAGCGGTCCCGCGGGTGCCGATGCCGTCCCTCCGATCCATAGGGGCAAGATGCTATTCAAGGAATTTCCGAGCTTCGACGAAGCATTGTCGTGGGCGAGCCATGTTCGGAAGACCGGGCGGGTGGCGGTTCGGATCGACGACGAGACCGGCAGAAGCCTCGATAAAAGCGAGATCGCGGCAGCGCTCGCCTATCGCGATGCCCGCGATATCCGTAATGGGATATCGCGTTAAACATTAATCCGGTATCAACGCGCGGCCGGCAAGCTAGGGGCTTTTCTCGAAGTCCTCCGCCGGCTGCGGTATTCTATCGCGTGAATACACCGATAAAGCGACCTGTATCTGATCGGCGGCGGCCATCACCAATTCATCATAACCGGTCTGCCCTTGCGCGGCAGCCTTCAAGATGCACTCGGCGAGATAAGCCTTTGCGGCTGGGGTCGAATGCTGCGTTGGAACTCTTGTCATGACATCTTCAAGCGCACGCGTCATGATCGAAACGAGTTGGGGATCAAACGAGGGCATATCGTACTCCCATTGGCCGTGATTGCATATATTCATTTCTGCGCGCTTCGGCTTGGCGTTTTCATACCCTTCCTTACGCGAACCCGTCCCAACACCCATCTGCACCATACCGGTGCGACAAGGAAAATACATCGGGTTGAATTTGGCAACAAGGTCATATTGTCGCAGAGGGATTGCAGAACGAACCGGAGGTAACACCGATGACATCCGAGATGCCGCAAATGCGATTTCGCTTATCAATCAATGTGGTAACTAATGTCTGTTCATTTTTGTGGATGCTCTCGTAATTGAAATGACGCTGATTTGATGAGATATTATTTGCCGTGATTTACGATGATTACTAAATCAGTTTCAAGAACGGACTACGTCCAGAGCGGCCGTTCTTCAACGATCAAGGAGAGGTGGGCGATGACCCAGACGAATCCGGATTTTGCCGCAACGAAGGCGGCAGCTGCGATCCCTGCGGAGCTGCTTGGCGCCGCAACAAGGAAGATCGCGGACGTGTTGGAGGTTCATAAAGACCTGTTGGAAACCTTCGAGGAGATCAATCACGAATTTTTCTGCCGCGCGAAGAAGGAGGCGGACCTCGCTTCCGATTTTGTCGAGCAGTTCGGCAGTGTCCGGTCGATTCCAGACGCTGCTACGGTTTATCGGGACTGGGCAACAAAGCGGATGGAACTGCTGGCGGCCGACAGCCGGCAGTTGTTCGAGCATGGCGAGAAAATCGCGCATGCGAGCCGCCGACTGTTCACGAACGGGGGCAACGGGGCGGGAAGCCATTAAAATACCTGCATTGGTGTTATGCAGCCGGATGCCGATGCCATGACCGAAACGGTTGCCGAAAGGTGACACCATGACTACTCGCATCGCCATGATCGCAGCATGCGGCGTGATACTCGCCGTTGCGCCGGGGGATCTCACGCGGGCCGCATATGCCGACGCCGTCCTGTCCAAGATGCCGCCGCACAGCACGACGTCGAGCGGTATGAAGGGCTACCGGGGAACACGAAACTATCCCTGCGGTGATTTCAACGCTCGGACCCAGACCTGCGGGCGGGCCGCAAACCAGGAGCCGAATTGGATGTTGGCACATCCATCGAGGTCGGAATTCTGATCGGCCGCATTCGCGACCGAGCCTAGCTTGCCGCGAAGCCCCCGAACTGCGGCAAAAACGCCGCTGTTCCCGGCCCGTTCGCGGAAGCGGTCTGCAATCATCGTCAAAGCGTTCAAGCGTTCGTGATCCTCCCCGTTCTCAACGGGTGGCCTTGCGGCAGTTCTTCTGTTATGCAGGCGCCCGGGCTCCGGCGAAGCGCCGGAATTTGCCGCAGAGCAGCCAGGTTTCCGCCCCGCGCGACTTGGTGCCCAATGCTGGTTCGTGCCCTCTAGCTCTCCCGGCCGGGAGATGCCGAACAGAAGGCCGTGCCAAACCTGATCGGGCCGTCCATATCGGAGCAACGGCCGGATCTCACAGGAGGAGACCACGATGCATAAGACAACTCTTGCCGCGCTCGCGGCCACGACGATGCTGTTCACCGGCGCCGCGCTCGCGCAACAACCGGTCGATGATTCCAAGACCGTGATCAAGACGACCGATCTCGGCAACAAGACCTACATGCTGGAAGGACGCGGCGGCAACATTACCATCGCCGTCGGGACCGATGGCATCATCATGGTGGACACCCAGTTCGCGACGCTGTCCGACAAGATCAAGGCCGCCATCAAGGCGATCTCGCCGCTGCCGATTAAGTACATCATCAACACCCATTTCCACGGCGATCATACCGGTGGCGACGCCAACTTCCAGAAGGACGGCGCCATCGTCATCGCCCAGGACAACATCCGGCTCCGCCTTGCCGGCGGCACCGTTAACGGCACCACCGGCAACAAGACGCCCCCGGTTTCCGGTGACGCGATCCCGAAGGAGACCTACACGGGCGGGGAGAAGACGATCGAAGTCGGCGGCCGCAAGGCCATATTGCATCACGTCAATAACGCCCACACCGACGGCGACACCTGGGTGTACTTCCCGGATGCCAACGTCATTGCCACCGGCGACGTGATGAATAACCTGCACCGGTATCAACAGGTTGATTTCGCCAATGGCGGCGATATCCGTGGCATGATCCGGGCTTCGAATGATTGGCTGAAGCTCGCCAACGACAACACCAAGATCGTGGTCGGCCATGGCCCGCTCGCGAATAAGGCCAGTGTGGCCACCTACAACGAGATGGTGAAGACCGCACGCGAGCGCATCGAGAAGCTCGTCAACGAGGGCAAGACCGAGGCCGAAGTGGTGGCGGCGAAGCCGCTGGCCGACCTCGACAAGACCTGGGCCGCCAACCAACAGGCTGCCGACAACTTCGTCAAGCAGGTCTACAATTCGTTCAAGCGTTCATAGTAGCCGCGGATCGAAAGCCTCCGGGCCGCTCTATCATTGCCGGGACCTCAGGTCCCGGCAACCACTTTTGTGCTGTTTGTGCAAGACTGAACGCGCGAAACCCGCCTAACGCGGTTCGATCGGTATCCTTATCGGCGAGCAATTCGTTCGCCCCGTCAGGACGCAATCCTGATCCTTTCGTAATTGCGCCATCGTGCTGGTCAGCCAGATACCGCAGTAGACGATAAAACACAGCACTCCGAAGGCCAGCAGATTATTCATCATGCGCTGCCGATAGCCCTCGCTGTCGCGATCGCGCTCATATTTGGCGAGATCATCGACCGGGGGCCGGCGCAGATCGGGCCGGCGGCGAAAATCATTCCGCCCGCGCGGAGGGCGCGGCCGGAATTGAATAACGCTACCTCTATCCTCGTCGCGTCGGGGTTCTCGCGATTTCATCCTACTTCCCATTCGGAGCACCGACGCTCGGCCGATGCCCCGTAATTTCTTATCACAATTTTATTTAAGGAGCGATCGAATTGCGTGGGGTCGCCACCGGCAAACGGGCAAATGTTCTTCGTATTTGGTAGCGACCGTGAGGCGTTCAAGCATTCCGCAAAGCGCGGCGTCTCGGCGCTAGACCAAAATTCAGTCGTGTCGGAACATCTGGAGTCATGGCCGGCATGTCCTGGTCACCACGTAGGGCCGCCGCAGGTACGACGTGGATGCCCGCGACAAGCGTGGGCGTGCCGCCCAGAGCATGATCCCGCTGGGATTCGGTCCTTCAGCCCAGGCGCTGCCCCGCAAGCCACGCCGCGCCGCGACAATAAAGCGCATCGAGTTCGGGGCCATCAAGGCCCGGCATGTCGGTCTTGACCGCGTAGCCGATCCGGGTCTGCAGATAGGCGAGGTGCCGGTAGCCTTCCGGAAACCGCGCCAGCAAGTTTTGGTCGAGTTCGAGCCGCGCCGCCGGATCCACGGGATCGAGCCGGTCCTTTTCATAAATCGGCTGGCGCAGCACCAGACCCCACCGGCCATCGCGCTGCTCAAAAAAATCGTAGAATCGGCCGGTGCAGACCACGTCGCAAACCACACCCTCAACGGCCGCCCGTTGCGATATGGTCATCTTGGTCTGGGCGATCGCCCGCGCGCCCGCCAAATCGACCGACATGCCGCCGAGGAAGTGCAAAATGCGCACCCCGCGCGCGTAGCCCTCCTCGCTCACCCGGATGAAATCGTCCGCCGAACCCTGGAACCACGTCGCCATCATGCGCCCGTCGTCGTGCCACACGGTGCGGAACCGATCCCACATCCGCGCGTCGCGCCAAATCGCCCAGTTCTCGACCAGACGGCGGATGGCGCGCTCATCCTTGGCTGCTCCGGTACTTTCCATGAGGTCCCTCCCCGTCGTCGCTCGCCCGCGCGTTCGGTGTAGCGAAGGCGTCAAATCGCCGTTGGAAAGCCTGTCCCAGCCGCGGTCAATGGCTTCGACCACGATGTGGCCCTTTAGGGCATGCCGAAGCGGAGCGGGCGTCCCGTTATCGAATAGTATGAGCATCGGCTTTGGAGGCAGAAGCCGGAGCGGCGGGCATTTCGAGACTGCGCGATACGAATTCGATTACGGTCACAACTTGTTCGTGCGTCAAATGAAACCATTCCATAATTTCGTCGATCGAGGCACCCACTTCCAAATTGTCGAAGACGACGGAAACCGGAGTGCGGGTACCGCGGAATACCCATGCACCGCTCCGCTTCCCGGGGACGCTTTCCACACCGGGGCATTGTGACCAATCGAGCGTCGTCATGACGGTAACCCCTTTCCCATATCAGGAGCCTTCTTCCTGCAATTGGACTGCCTTGGCTTTGAGGGCGCTGTCGATGTCGGCATCGGGGCCTCGCCGCCGGCCTTGATCGAAGCATCCAGCATATGGCGCAACGCAAGCGGTTTGGCCTCGCGCTCCTCGACCAAACGCAGCCCTTTGCGAACGACCTCGCTGGCCGAGCCATAGCGGCCCGAGCGTACGATGCGCGCGATGAAAGTTTCCCAACGTTGGCCAACCGAGACGTTCATTTGCGCCTCCGTGTTACCGATTTGTCCGAAATCCATAATAACAAAAATTGTGCAACTCCCGTTATTTTTCATCCGCGCTGCTTTTGCATCGGAAGTCTCGCAGGCACGATCGTCCTGTCAACTCCGAAAGGGCACGCACACCGAGCTTTCAATCGCGATGGCCGGGACAGGCCCGGCCACGATTTCTCTACCCTCGCAGCACGCCGCCGGTGCGTTTGCCGACCTCGGCGACGATTTTCGCCGCGACCGCATCGATCTCTGCCTCCGTCAAGGTCTTGTCGCGCGGCTGCAGGGTGACGGCGATGGCGACGGATTTCTTCGCCGGATCGATGCCGGGGCCTTCATAAACGTCGAACACCGTAATGCCGGTGATCAATTTGCGATCCACCCCTTGGGCGGCGCGCACGATGTCGGCCGGCCTTAACGCCGCGGTCCACGATGAAGGCAAAATCGCGCTCGACCGGCTGGAACGCCGATAAATCGACCGGCGGCTTGGCGCGCGTCGGCCTTGGGTTTCGGCTCGGGGATGCGATCGAGCACCAATTCCAGCGCCACCATCGGGCCTTCGGCGCCGAGCGCTTCGAGCGCCGACGGGTGCAACTCGCCGAAATAGCCGAGCACGTTTTGCGGCCCGATCTGGATCGTGCCGCTGCGGCCCGGGTGCAGCCAGGATGGGCCGCCGGGCACGATTTGCAGCGCCTGCATGGGAGCGCCGGCCGCCGCCAGCACGGCGAGTGCGTCGGCCTTGACGTCGAAAGCATCGACGCTTTTGCCGCCGGTCGCCCAGTTGCGTCCGCCGCCCAAAGCCTTCGCCCGCCCGCGGCGCACGCCGCTCGCGGCGATGAATTGATCCTCCGCCCGGTCGCCGCGGAAAATCTGTCCGACCTCGAACAGCGCCGTATCGCCATGGCCGCGATCGGCATTGCGCTGGGCGGCCGCGACCAGCCCCGGAATGAGGCTCGGCCGCATGTCGGACAGGTCGGCCGCGATCGGGTTGGCGAGCGCGAGGTCGGCTTTGCCGCCGCCGAACAATTCCGCCTGTGGTTTCGACACGAACGACCAGGTGACGGCTTCCACCAGCCCGCGGGCCGCGAGCGCGCGCTTGGCCTTGCGGGTGCGCGTCTGCGCCACGGTGAGGACCGGCTTGCGGGGCGCATCGCCGCGCCCGAACGGCGTCATCGGCACGGAATCGACGCCGACGATGCGCACGATTTCTTCCACCAAATCCGCCTTGCCGTGGACATCGGGCCGCCAGGTCGGCACCGTGACCGTGGCGACGGGCTCGTCGCCCCGCACGCCGAAGCCGAGCCGGCCGAGGATACCGGCGATATCGGCGGGCGGCAGTTCGATCCCGGCCAGTCGCTTGACCTCGGCAAGCGGGAAATCGATCGCGCGGTCGGGGATCGCCGACGCGCCCGCGGTGACGATCGCGGACGCCGTGCCGCCGCACAGGTCGAGCACCATGCGGGTGGCAAGCTCCAGGCCCGGCACCATGAAGGCCGGATCGACGCCGCGCTCGAAGCGGTAGCGGGCGTCCGAATTAATGCCGAGCTTGCGCCCCGTATGGGCGATGTTGAACTCGTCCCACAGCGCGGATTCGATCAGCACGTCGGTGGTCGCTTCCGAGCAGCCGCTGCGCCTCGCCGCCCATGATGCCGGCGAGCAACTCCACCCCATTGCGGTCGGCGATGACGCAGATTGACGGGTCGAGCGGATAGGATTTGCCGTCGAGCGCCAGCAGCGTTTCGCCCTCGCGGGCGCGCCGCACCACCAGATCGCCAAAAACCTTGGCGGCGTCGAAGACGTGCAGCGGCCGGCCGCGGTCGAACGTGATGTAGTTGGTGATGTCCACCAGGGCGTTGATCGGCCGCAGGCCGATCGCGGTCAGCCGGCGGCGCAGCCATTCCGGGCTCGGGGCGTTGCGCACGCCGCGCACCAGCCGCAGCGCGAAGCCCCGGCACAGCGGCGGCGTGTCGCCGAAGTCGAGCGTCACCCCGACCGGGCACGGGAATGCCCCTGGGACCGGCGCGATCGGGGCGTCCTTGAAGGTGCCGAGCTGGGCGGCGCCGAGGTCGCGGGCGATGCCGTGGACGCCGGTGCAGTCCGGCCGGTTCGGCGTAAGATTGATCTCGATGACCGGATCGTCGAGATGCGCCCAGGCCGCATAAGGCACCCCGACCGGGGCGTCCGCCGGCAGGTCCAGAATGCCGTCGTGATCGTCGGACAGCTGCAGCTCGAAACCCGAGCACAGCATGCCGCGGCTTTCCACCCCGCGGATGGTGCCGACGCCGAGCGTCATGTTCTTGCCGGGGATGAAGGTGCCGGGGGCGGAGAACACGCTCTTCATGCCGGTGCGCGCATTGGGGGCGCCGCACACGACCTGCACGGGATCGCCCGTCCCGGTATCGACGATGCAAACCCGCAGCCGGTCGGCGTTGGGGTGCTGCTCCGCCGAAATGACGCGCGCGATCGTAAACGGCGCCAATGCCTTGGCCTTGTTCTCCACATGCTCGACCTCGAGGCCGATCATGGTGAGCGTGTGCACGATGGCGTCGAGAGACGCCGCCGTGTCGAGGTGATCGCGCAGCCAGGACAAGGTGAATTTCATAGGGATTGGCTCTTGAAGCTTTGCTCTTTGAGAAGATGTCCGCTGGAACGCAAGCGCCCTCGCCTGCCTCGACCGGTTGCGGGAACGATGCTGATGATCCGTCTTTTTACACGACGGACCATAGTTTGCATCATGGCGGCGAAGAAGCGTTCGGTAAAGCGCGGCCAACCTACCCCTGGTTTGCTGAACGATCACGGGTCAGCGCGGCTGCCGCGCCAACCGCGCACATGACCGATGGAAACGCTCACCGGCAGCTCGATAGATGAAACCGCGCGTTGTGGTAGATTCTATGGGGAACGGCGGCGATGGATTGTGGCATCCATCGCCGCCCTATGCGGAACCAGCTAACGGAGTTCGCCCCATGCAACAGAACGACTTGAGCCGATCCCACATCCCGTTCAAACACTGACCTTAAAAAAGGAACGAGAGATGCGAAAAAAATAAGAGTGCGGGTAAAAAACCGCTTGACAAAGAAATCCCCATACAAGGGTGTGCAAAATCGCCCGGGCACGGCGGAGCAACCGGCACGGCTTCGCCGGCGATTTTGCGCACGCAGTCGGCCGCTCACGTCATGATCGCGCGGTGTCGTGATCGCGACGCTAACCAAAGGCCTGCCGCGTGCGCAAAATCGCCATTCTACGCCGTGCCGGCTGCCTGCGTCTCGCGAGGCGATTTTGCACACCCTACATGTTCGGACCTCACCGGAATCCGGTCTAGCTTGCGCTCAGAGACGCCGGCGGCGCCGCCCGGTACGAGACCACGGGACCGCCACGAGGCGGTCCCTCGATCCCGGCTACGGCGGCCGGCGCCCCCACCACCGGCCTGATTATTGGTGTAATCCGCCGAACTGGACTCCCATCCCCTCGGGGTCCTTGACCTGGAAGCTGGTCTTGGCGCTTCCCCTGTACTGCAAACCGCGGCGCTTTAGCTCGTCCTCGATCCCATCTTTCTCCGCGTCCCAGTTCATCACCGTGTAGGCGATGTGGTCCACTTTGGCCGGCTCGCCGGCGGCCCGGTTGCGCGGAATGAGGATGTTATTGCCGAACACCAGGCGGCACTGCTTGCCGTCGTCTTCGGTGACTTTCATCCCCAAGAGATCCACATAGAAGTCGCGGACCTTCTTGTAGTCGTTCACCGAATACGAGATGTGGTTGACGTAGCCGGCTTCGAGCGGCTTGCCCGCCGCCCTGGCGGCCGGCGCTATCCCGGCTGCCGCCGCCGCGGTGATGCTCAAGCTCTGAATGAGCTGCCGCCGGCTCATTTTGCCCTGCTCGAAATCCTGCACTAATCTTGCGATGATGCTTTCCATGGCCTGTTCCTCCACTGCATTCGCCCGGGCCGGGTTTGGCCGTGCTCCAGGGCGACGCGCCAGGATACGACCCGAAGAAGCTGCAATGCAATCCGCGAAAACCGTGCGGGGCCTGCTCTTTCACACTCTTGCCGCTTGGCGTCCGCTTTCCGTCAATCCAATTTTGCGCGGCAGTACCATGCGTTACGGACTGTCCGCATAGGCAAACCGGGCAAGAATGAAATTTTTGTCACCTGCGCAAAGGCTGTTGCATCGCGTTCGCGCGAGCGCTCAAACGCACGGCACATGCCTCGGATCCGACGCGGGCCCCAGCACCATGCGGGCCGCCTGATCGGGATAAATCGCGATAGAAAGCGCCAGCAGTGGCATCGGGCGGCGCATCTTCGCGCCGCCTTGTTTCCTTGTCTCGTTTCCTTGTCTCGCACCCAACCGGCCGGCGACGCCCCCGTCAGCCCATCGTGTTGAGCCGATAGAAGCGGGTGGCGGTTCCGGCGAACAGGTCGGCCCGTTCCGTCGCGCTCGCGCCTTTCGTGAGCCGTTTGCAGGCGTTCCAGTAGACCGCGTAGCTGAAGCCGGCCTTGTCGGGCGGGAAGTTGCTTTCGAACATGCAGCGCCGCGTCCCGAAGGCCTCGATGCAGGTCTCCACATAGGGGCGCGAGGCATTCGCCACCGTCTCGGACGACGGCGGCTCGGCCATTTTCTCGAAGCCGAGGCCGTTGATGGCCTGGCCCAGTCCGCCGACTTTCACATAGACGTTTTCGTGGGCGGCCAGCGCCTTCATCGACGCCGCCCAGAGCGGAAATTGCTCGGATAGCCTGCCGGCATAGGGGCCGATGCCGACCAGCCGGCCGACGTGGTTGAGCACGATTTTGGTGTCCGGGAATGCCGCCGCGAGGCTCGCGACATCGCCCAGTTGCGGGTGCAGCACCAAGGCATCGAACGTCAGTCCGCGACGGCCCAGCAACGCGAACCCTTCGCGAAACGTCTTGTCGCCGAGCAGTCCGGGCGGCGGCGGGTTCGGATTGAGGATCGACTTATCGGCGTCCCAGGCCGTGCCATAGCGCAGGCCGCGGAAGCGTTCGCCGCCGGCGCGCGAAAGCGCATCAAGCACCGGTTCGACGCGGCCGCCCAGCCGCAGATCGGCGAAGCCGACGATACCGGCCGCGACCCGGGTCTTGCCGCAGTATCCGCTGGCGCAGATCGCCGCCATGCCGTTGACGAATTCGGTTTCGCCGACCGGGCGCATCTCGACCGGACCGGAATCCCGGTGCATCGAGTTCGCCTGCACGAACACGGTGGCCACGATATTGTGGCCGGTACGGGTATCGGCCAGAAAGTCGTCCAGCATGTAACGCCAGCCGGGCCGCACCCAGAGGTGGTGATGCGGGTCGACGATCGGCAGTTCGGGCTCCAGCGCGGGCTCCTGGCGCCGCGCCAGCCAATCGTCGCGCACCGGGCTCGGCGGCACCGCGCTTGACGGTGCCGGCTGCTGCGCCGATGCGGTGAGCGGAACGGCAGCCGCCGCGCTGCCGAGCAAAGCCATGAACTCGCGTCTTTTCATCGTTGCCTCCCTTAAGCCGTTGCGGCGACCGGCGTGACGTTGATGCCTCGGGGGACAGCGCCATGGCTGCTGCGTCCGCGAGGCTTTTGGATGCGCCGCTTGCACCTTGTGATCAAGGCTACACCCATGGCCGATGTTCGCAAAGGAGGGGCAGGGAGGTTTAGGACCGATAGGCGTCGGTTATGACCACGCCAGGACGCAGATACAGGGGCAGCCCGAGGTCGCGCCGGCATTGCCTTGGCGATCGGCCGCCGGTGCGCTAGCTTCCGGTGCCGAAGCGATTCCTCTGTTTTGGGCCGTGCCATGCATTCCGTGCCGATCGATTATACCACGCGCCATAACGGCTCCGCGGTACTCTACACAAGCATCCGCCGCCGAGCGGCCCTCAGGGCGACCGCGCCATGGTAAGCATCGAAGCGCGCAAGCGCGCCGCGGCCGCGCGGGCGGCCACGATGGTCGAGCCCGGCATGCGTTTGGGCCTCGGCACCGGCTCGACCGCGCGGCATTTTGTGGAACTGCTGGGCGAGCGCGTGCGCGGCGGCCTCCAGGTGATCGCGGTCCCGACCTCCGAGGCGACGCAGGCGGATGCGGTGCGGTTCGGCATTCCGCTGTCCACGCTCGATGCGACGCCGGAACTCGACCTGACCGTGGACGGCGCCGACGAAATCGGACCGGATCTCACGGTCATCAAGGGCGGCGGCGGCGCCCTGCTGCGGGAAAAGATCGTGGCGGCGGCATCGGCACGCATGGTCGTCATCGCCGACGACAGCAAATGGGTCGCCGAACTCGGCCGCTACCCGCTGCCGATCGAGGTGGTTCCGTTCGGCCTGGAAGCGACGCGCCGTGCCGTGGCGGACGCGGCATCGGCATCAGGATGCCTGCCGCATTCGCAGCTGCGCCGCAACCGGGACGGCCATCCTTTCGTCACCGATGGCGGACATTTCATCCTCGATGCCGCACTCGGGCGCGTCACGGATGCCCAAGCGCTGGCGTGCCGGCTCGCGGCCATTCCGGGCGTCGTCGAGCATGGACTTTTCATCGGTCTGGCCAAGCTCGCTATCATCGCAGACGCGGATGGGGTCAGGATCGTCGAGGCGCCGCGATAGGATGCACCGGCGCCCACCGAGCGGGGCCGCAACGATCACCCCGGGGAGGATACACATGAATGCGATACGGAAACCGATAAACGCGCTGAACCGGCTGGCGCGGTGCGTTGCGATCGTCACCTTGGCCTGCGTTTGTGCCGGCGCGCAGGCCGCGCTGGCGCAGCAGCCGCGTCCGCCGGAGCCCTCCAAGGCGGCGGTCGCACTGGCCCGCGACGTGCTGACCGCCAAGGGCGCGACCGGGACCTTCGATCCGGTGGTGCGCGGCGTGATCGAGTTGGTCAAGAACGCATTGTTGCCGACCAATCCGAACCTCTCGCGCGAACTCAACGAGGTGACCGCCCAGCTGCATCGGGAGTACGAAGGCAAGCGCGGGGAAATCATCGATGCGGTTGCCACCGCCTATGCGCGGCATTTCTCCGAGCAGGAGCTTAAGGACATGCTGCTGTTCTACAAGACGCCGCTCGGCCAAAAGATCGTGCGGGAAGAACCGGGAGCAATTCAGGACGGGTTCAAGAGCGCCTCCGACTGGAGCGATGCATTCGCCAACACCGTGATGACCCGGGTGCGCAGCGAGATGCAGAAAAAAGGCCACGAGTTGTGAGCGCAGCACCGTCCGCGACCGACGTCGACCTATTCGTCATCGGCGCCGGATCCGGCGGCGTGCGGGCGGCGCGCATTGCGGCGCAGCATGGCGCGCGGGTGATGATCGCTGAGGAATTCCGGATCGGCGGTACCTGCGTCATCCGCGGCTGCGTGCCGAAGAAGCTGCTGGTCTATGCGTCGCGGTTCTCCCATGAGTTCGAGGATGCGGCGGGCTTCGGCTGGACGGTGCCCAAGGCCGCCTTCGACTGGGCGACCCTGATCGCCAACAAGGATTTGGAAATCGCCCGGCTCGAAGGTATTTACCGCGCCAATCTGGAGAAAGCGGGCGTCGCGATCGTCAACAGCCGCGCCGTGATCGAGGATGCCGGCGCGGTACGCCTGCTGGCGTCGGGGGCGCGTGTGACGGCCGCACACATCTTGATCGCGACCGGCGGCGCGCCGTCTGCCGGCCACCCCATTCCCGGCATCGAACATGCCATCTCCTCGAACGAGGCCTTCCACCTGCCGGCGCTCCCCGCCGAGATCGTGATTTAGGGGGGCGGTTATATCGCGGTCGAATTCGCCTGCATTTTTGCCGGCCTGGGGTCGCGGGTCACCCTGGTCTATCGCGGGGAAAATATTTTGCGCGGGTTCGATGACGATGTACGTTCGCACCTGCGCGGCGAAATGGAGATGCGCGGCATCGCGGTGATCTGCGGCCAGACCGTCGTGGGCATCGAACAGCATGGCAGGCACTACACGGCGGTGCTCGGCGACGGCCGCCGGATCGGCGCCGACCGGGTGATGTTTGCGGTCGGCCGCAAGCCCAATGTCGCGGGTCTCGGGACCGAGCGGGTCGGCATCAAGACGGCGCCGCATGGCGGCATCGCGGTGGACAGCTATGCGCGCACGTCGGCCGCCGGCTTCTATGCCATCGGCGACGTCACCAACCGGGTCAATCTCACGCCGGTGGCGATCCGTGAGGGCCATGCCTTCGCGGACACGGTGTTCGGCGGCAAGCCGGCAATCGTGGATCACGCCAACATCCCGACCGCGGTGTTTTCCGAGCCCGAAGTCGGTGTCGTCGGTCTCACCGAAACTCAGGCGCGGGAGCGGTTCCACCGGGTGGATATTTATAAATCCAGCTTCCGGCCGCTGAAGGCGACGCTGTCCGGCCGCCAGGGCCGCGTGCTGATGAAACTCGTGGTCGACGGCGCGACCGACCGGGTGCTCGGTGTCCACCTGGTCGGTGAAGGCGCCGGCGAGATGATCCAGCTGATCGCCATCGCGGTGAAGATGGGCGCCACCAAGGCCGATCTCGACGCCACCATGGCGGTGCACCCTACCATGGCGGAAGAACTCGTCACCATGCGCACGCCGACCGTGCGTTACGGCCGCGAGGCGGCGGAGTAGCCGCGCTTGCCGCTGAGCGCGAGCCGGATCGGCACGTTGTGCCAAGCGGTGCGCAGGGTGCAGAACTGCGGGTTCTTCCGGTTCATTCAGGCGATGCGCGCCTCGGCCAAAACTTCACCGCCCCAGTGCCCGATATTGGTTCCGCAATCAACCACCGCGCCCTGGCGGGTTATCAGGCGACGTCGGCAGGCATTGCGCGAAGCCTATTTTTCGCCCGGCGAGGACATCAGCACCGCATAGAGCGCCTCGGCGTCGCGCGATTCCCGCAGTTTGCGGGCGATTTCCGGATCGCGCAGCTGGCGCGCGATGCGCGCCAGCGCCTTGAGATGATCGGCGCCGGCGGTTTCCGGCGCCAGCAGCAGGAAGATGAGATCGACCGGCTGGCCATCCAGCGCTTCGAAATCGATCGGCCGTTCCAGCCGTGCAAACACCCCGAACAGGCGATCGAGGTGGGCAAGCTTGCCGTGCGGAATCGCGATGCCGCCGCCGATGCCGGTCGAGCCAAGCCGTTCGCGCTGCGACAGAACTTCCAGGATATCGCGTTCGCCATGCCCGCACATCGCGGCCGCGCGCGCCGCCAGGTGTTGCAACGCCTGCTTTTTGGTGCTGACCCTGAGTGCGGGAACGACCGCTTGCGGCACCACGAGGTCGGTAAGCGCCATAAAGATCGTCCACGACTTCGGCGCGCCGGAGCCGCGCGCGACAGGGGGCAGTCCGAACCCTAAGGACCCCGATTACGCGCGGACCCTAAGAACGGGCCGAAAGTCCGTCAATAGCCGGTTTGCCCCCCATGCCCCCGGACTGCGCTACGCTCCATCAATTTGGGGAGGGCGGTAACCCAGCCGCACATTGGCGCACAGTCCGTTCCCGACCACGCACGGTGGGACTGATTGATAGACGCTGCACAGTGATGCCGTCCCGCGGAGACGAAAAGGGCCGCGCCAAAGACGCGGCTCTTTGAGAGCATGCCTTGCCGGCAATCCCACGGGCTATATGGAGGCAGTCATGATCATCGTCATGATTGCTTCCGGTTAGGCCGTTGGAAAGTTTCCTTCTCCATACGGACCTGATCGGGGCTGGCGAGGACTACCCCCTCGCCTGTCCCACGGAACATACGCGTCGCCCCGCCGGATCGAAAGAGCTCGTCTCTTGGCTCGTCTCTTGGCTCAACTCTTGCTCTCTGCGCTTCCCCACCGAATGTACCTTGGTACCTACATGCTACCGCGTTGCGTCGCCGCGTCGGGAATGCCATGACGGCATACCCGGCAATTTCCGCATCCGATCGCGAGGCCCGCATGCAAAATCCGCCCGCCAAGCCCATGCTGCCCCGCGAGCGCACGGCCTATTCCGCCATCGTGGACCGGCCGCCGCTGCGGCTGCCAGGAGGTGCGCGCCTGGTGCTGTGGCCGATCGTCAATCTGGAGGTATGGGACATCGCGCGGCCGATGCCGCGTCAGGTCCTCCCCGCCCCGACCGGTTCCGCCCTGCTCCCCGACGTGCCGCATTGGAGCTGGCACGAATACGGCATGCGGGTCGGCGTGTGGCGTTTCTTCGAATTATTCCACCGCCGCGGCATCCGCCCGACGCTTTCGATCAATGCGCGCGTTTGCGAGGACTATACGCGGGTTGCCGAGGAAGCCCGCCGCGAAGCTTGGGAGTTCATGGGCCACGCCTATGACCAGATCCCAATCCACGCCCAAGACAATCAAGCGGATATGATCGCCCGCTCGCTGGACATCCTCACGCGCTTTACCGGCACGCGCCCGCTCGGCTGGCTCGGGCCCGGCCTGACGCAGACCTACGAAACGCCCGACCTCCTGGCCGCGGCCGGCATCAAATATATCGCCGATTGGGTCTATGACGATGAACCGGACGTCATAAAGACCATCCGCGGGCCGCTGGTGACGCTGCCCTACACGGTCGAACTCAATGACATCGCCATGATGATCGTACAGCACCATGAAAGCGACTATTTGCTCCGCCGTGCGATCAATTCCTTCGACCGGCTCTACGCTGAGGGCGAGCATCGCGCCAAGATCATGGCGATCGCGGTCCACCCCTACATCTCGGGCCAGCCGCACCGGATCAAATATCTCGAAGCCATTTACGATTACGCCGCCAAGTTCGACGGCGTGCTGCACTGGAACGGGGCGCAGATTTACGCGTGGTACACGGCAGCGCGCGGCCCTTTATAAAACCGGGAAGCTCAGATTGGGATTCGACGACAAATCAGCGCTTCCGTTATTCCCTCCGCGCTTGCGGGGGAGGGAAGTGACGCTGCCGGGTTCGACGAACCGGTCAGAATTTGTAGTTCACACCGGCGGTGAACAGGTTGATCTGGCGCGTTACGGTGATCAAATCGCCCGGCGCGAGGCTCGTCGCAGCGGTCCAATTGCCTGCGGCGAGATAGTCGTACTCCGCCTTGACGGTCCAGGCGCGGGTCAATCCGTATTCGATACCACCGCCGGCCATCCAGCCGGCCGTGGTGTTGCCGGCACTGACGGTTCCGCCGACCCAGCCGAAGCGGGGTCTGGCCGCTAGTCCCGTAATGGATGCGGAGTTATCGACCCAGCCGGCGCCACCCTTGGCGTAGAATAGCAGGTTGTTTTGCGCCTAGCCGATGCGCGCGGCAGCGGTCGTATTCCAGTCGGAATTGGCACTGCCCTGCAGTGCAACCGGCAGCGTCAAATAGGTCGCGTTGACCGCGGTATTGGATTTGCGGATCGAACTACCATCGAACGTCCCTTCGAAACCGACGACCCAATTGGGAGCGAACTGCCAATTGTAACCGAACGTCCCGCCTCCGACGATGCCGTCGCTGGTGCCGGTGATGCTGGCACCGGTGACATTGTCCGTCAGTGTGCCGCTGGACCAGCCGCCGCCCAGGTTGGCGCCGAGGTAAAATCCGGTCCAATTATAGACCGGCGCAACCGGCATTAGATACCCCAGATCGGCGGCAAAAGCCGCGGCCGGCAATGCCAGGTACAGCAGCGCCGCGGACGTCAGGGCCCAGGCTCGGTTCATCGTCGTTACCCCCCATCTAAACAGAATGGGAGTTCCCCCGGCTCTGCCGGGGGGCAGCAAAAGTTTGACGTTTCGGGGGGTACATCGACGAAGCTTCTTATCGTGAGCCGCCAAGCACACGAAAGGAAGTTCGATCGATGGACGAGTATGAAAGTCTAAGCCACAGCAAGTGGGAGTGCAAATACCACGTGGTGTTAATTACCAAGTGCCGCAGAAAGACGCTTTACGTGCAATTGCGATCACACTTGGGGGAGGTGTTTCGCAAGTTGGCTGAGCAGAAGGAGAGCAGGATCGAAGAGGGGCGTCTTCTTGTGGATCACGTACACATGTTGATCTCGATCACACGGAAACATGCGGTGTCACAGGTGATCGGGTTCATCAAGGGAAAGAGCGCGATCCACCTGGCTCGGGTCTACGGAGAAAAGAGACGGAACTTCGTGGGACAGCACTTCTGGGCGCGGGGCTATTTAGTATCCACAGTCGGTCGGGACCAAGAGCTGATACGACAATATATCAAACGAAACACGATCATTAAACCCCCAAGAACCCGGCCGCCAAAGCAAATTTCCCCCACCGGCCTGAACGATTGCGGTTTTGGTGGCATTGTCGCGCGCCGGACACAGGCCCGACCGTTCCGCCCCCCAGCACCTGGTCGTCGCCGAGCGGCCGCTTGGCGACCTTGAGGGTATCGCCGATGGCGTCGCGCCGCTTGCTGCGCTCGCCGATGGTGCTATCGCACACAAAAGCGCGATTGGAGACCGGCGAAAGCACCGCGCAGCATGCCGGCCGCGTTCCCTAACGGAGATGAAGTTGCTCGTGGCCATGGTTGCGCTATCATTGGGGCCAGCAGGCATGTCGGTCCGGACGGAATTGGAGCCATAAGTGCAGCGATCGGATTTTGAATTGACCGCGAACTCTGCAATCACACTGGATTCATCCGGGCCCAAGACTCGCACCTCGATCCTGTCCGGAATCGAGCGTTTAAGGCACCTGGGAGAAAACGATCCGGACACAACGCCGGTGCCGGCATCAGGTCATTATGTAACGCGCATCGGAGACACCCGGATCGTGTGGACCCGCAAGAACGATGATGGTATTTTGGTATTGACAATCTTTGCCCCAAATCAATGATTTGATCCGCCGCAATGTCGATTCTGCAACCGATAGATTTGGATTTTTCAAAAGCGGAGACTGAATTATCTGAATTCAGAGCGTTCCTTCAATCAAACAGTACATTTTCGGAGACCGAGGTCGTGGGGCAATTGAAATCGAGAGTGAAATCTGTCTTGTTTGTTAGGATCGATGATCGCTGGAGTCCCAAGACCCGATCGATATAGGTTCGAGTTTTCAATACTTGGAGTATTTAGGGCGGACCTTGTTGTCGGAAATTCCCAACAGAACCGATTTGCGTTGGTTGAATTTGAGGGAGGGGAAAAGGGAAGTATTTTTTCTCAGAAAAGGATAAATCGGTTGCGGCCGTGGTCGCGTCAACTTGAGAACGGTTTTAGCCAGCTGGTCAACTGGGCCTGGACAAAGCATGAGGCCGGCAACACTGAAATCTTCCGAAATAGCTTCGGCTCCGACCAAATCTCGGCAATCTTCGTACTGGTTTGCGGCAGAGACCAGCTGATGGACCCGACCGACCGGAAACGTTTTTATTGGCGAAGAGATCATGTCCAGCTAAGCGGAACTCCGGCGACTTGCCTGACCTATGACGATCTGCTCCTGTTCTTCGAAGCCACCGTCGAGGCAATTCGATCCTACGGCAGTAGAACGCCGTCCGACAGGGCCGCGCCGCTTTGACGGCGGCTGCGGGCGCCGTTATCAAGGCGGCGCAAAGGATGTCCCATGACACAATCCGACAACGCCATCTCGGCCGCCGCACCGGCTGCGACCTGGACTGCCACTTGGGCGGAGCCCGTTCCCACCGCGCTGCTGGTGCTGGCCGACGGCACCGTGCTGGAGGGCGAAGGATTCGGCGCGACCGGTTCGGCGATCGGCGAGGTGTGCTTCAACACCGCCATGACGGGTTACCAGGAAATCCTCACCGATCCGTCCTATGCGGGGCAGATCATCACGTTCACGTTCCCGCACATCGGCAATGTCGGCACCAATGACGACGATATCGAGACCGTCAATCTCGCCGCCACGCCCGGCGCCCGCGGCGTCATCCTGCACTCCGCCATCACGCAGCCGTCGAATTACCGCGCCCGCCGCCATCTCGACCAGTGGCTTGCGTCGCGCGGCATCATCGGCCTGGCCGGCATAGATACCCGCGCGCTCACCGGCCTGGTGCGCCGCGACGGCATGCCCAATGCGGTGATCGCCCACACCCCCGACGGCCGGTTCGACCGCGATGCGCTCACGGCACAGGCGCGTGCCTGGCCGGGCCTGGTGGGCATGGATCTCGTGCCGATGGTGACCTCCGCCCAGCGCTTCACCTGGGACGAAACGCCGTGGCGGTGGGATGCCGGCTACAGCCGCCAGGAATTGCCGGAATTCAGCGTGGTCGCCATCGATTACGGCATCAAGCGCAACATTTTGCGGCTGCTCGCCGGTACCGGCTGCCGGGTCACGGTGGTTCCCGCGACTACGCCGGCGGAAGATATTTTGGCACTCAGGCCGGACGGGGTGTTCCTGTCCAACGGACCGGGCGATCCGGCGGCGACCGGTGCTTACGCGGTGCCGGTGATCCGGGCGGTGATCGACGCGGGGCTGCCCACCTTCGGCATCTGCCTCGGCCATCAGATGCTCGGCATCGCGGTCGGCGGCAGAACCATGAAGATGCACCAGGGCCATCACGGCGCCAACCATCCGGTCAAGGACCTCACCACCGGCAAGGTGGAGATCACGTCGATGAACCACGGCTTCGCGGTCGACCGCGCAAGCCTGCCGGATCATGTAACGGAGACCCACGTGTCGCTGTTCGACGGCTCCAATTGCGGCATCGCGCTGAAGGGGGCCCCGGTGTTCTCGGTGCAGTACCACCCGGAAGCCTCGCCCGGCCCGCGCGACAGCCATTATTTGTTCGGCCGCTTCGCCGACCTCATGCGCGCACGGAGGCGGGCGTGATGGAATTCGGACCGGCGCGCCTGGGCCTGTGGCTGCCCCTCACCCCGGCCCTCTCCCCGCAAGCGGGGAGAGGGAGAGGCGGTCGCCCATGAATGTGCCCGCCATGAACGTGCCCTCTTGGCTCAAGCCGGAAAACGGATGGGTCGGTGCGGCGCTCGGCACCTGGCTCGACTTCGCCAAGGGCGGGCTCGCGACCCGGTTCCTGCTGCTGTGGTTCGTGATCCTCTACACGGCGTTTCAGGTCGTCTCCTTTGCGTCGGTCGGGCTCAACGCCGGGGTCCTCGAAGTCTATGCGCTGGGCCAGCACCCGGCGGCTGGCTACATCCAGCAGGCGCCGCTCGCCGCCCTGATGACCGCCGGATGGTTCGCGGCATTTCCGCATACCGAATGGTCGTTTCACCTGCTGGCGATGGTCAATGCCGCGATCGGCCTGGTGGCGGTTGACCGCATCGCGATCGGCTATGTGGAGGGCGACAAGCGCATCGCCGTGCTGCTCATGTTGCTGCTCACGCCGTTCTACCAGTTCCTCGGCCAGCGCTTCGGTCCCAACGCCACGATGCTGTCGCTGTGGCCGATCGCGACCCTGTGCTTCCTGCGCGCCTTCGCGACCCGCGATATGCGCTGGTCGGCGGCGGCCGGCGCCACCGCGGCGCTCGCTTTGCTCGGGCGCTATTATGCGATCTTCCTGATCGCGGGCTTTGTCGCGGCGGCGCTGATGCACCCGGGGCGCCGAGGGTATCTGCGATCCCCGTCGCCGTGGATCGCGCTTACGGCTTTCGCCGTGGTGCTGGCGCCGCATGTCCAGTGGGCGATGGCGGCGGGATTTTCACCGCTCGAAGCCGCGGAATGGCGCGCCGGCGGCGCCTTCGCCGCGGTGCTGTGGAAGGACGCGGTCTATGTGGCCGGGTCGATCGGCTATGTGGCCGTGGCGGTCGCGGTTTACTGGCTCGCGGTGCGCCCCGACCGGGCGACGTTGCGGGAGACCCTTTGGCCAGCGGACCCGGATGGACGCATGCTGATCGTGCTGCTTGCCGTCCCGCTCGTGCTGCCGGCCGTGGTGGCGCCGCTCACCGGCATGGCGCTGTCGCCGCTCTGGAGCATGGGTGGCTGGTTCCTGCTGCCGCTCGTGCTGCTGCGGCCCAAGGCAGCTGAACTCTCCCGCACCGCCGCCATCCGCATGACGGCGCTGATCGTGCTCATCACCATCGGCGCGCTCGCGATGGCGCCGTGGCTCGCCTGGCGCCGGCATACCGAGGGTACCGCGACAGGGCGGGAATATTTCCGGCAGGTGAGCGTGGAACTGACCAACGCCTGGCACCTCGGCACCGCGATGCCGCTACGGATCGTGATGGGCGATCCGGCGCTCACCGCCGCGGTGGCGTTCTATAGCCCGGACCATCCGGATGCGATGGCGGGCTTCGATCTTGGCCCGGCGGTGCCGTGGATCACCCCCGAGCGCCTTGCCGCGGAGGGCTGGGCCGCAATCTGCAGAGCCGACGACGAAGCGTGCACGCAAGGCGCGCGGAACCAGGCGGCGGGGCGGTCGGACGTCCAGTTCATCAACTTCGCCACCACCAACCGCTATCGCAACCAGCCCGGCAAGCTCGGCCGGTTCTTTTTCCTGCTGGCCGCGCCGCAATCGCGGCCGACGATCCAGATCCGGTGATCCCCACCGACGTGCCGTGCGTTTGCCGATCCGCTGCAACGCCGGCGCGGCGTTGATCTATAAGGACCTACGGTCCTCCCTCTTCCCCATAACCCGTTTTCGTGCTATGTTTTTCACATGCCGAATGCTCTCATGCGCGACGCCATCATGCCTTCCGCGACACCCACCGAGGATGAAATCGCCGCGTGGCAGGAATTGCCGCGCGACGAACAGGTGCGGCGCATGCGCCGGATTTTGACCTCGCCGGAGGCGTCAACGTCATGCACCGCGACGATGGCGGAGATTTGGGCGGAGATCGAATCCGACGCGACCGCCCATGGGTAGCTACCGCCTGTCGCAGCAGGCGCGAAAGCAAATCCGAGACATCGGCCGTTTCAGCAAGCGCCGCTTCGGCGACTATGACGCCAGAGCCTACCATGCCGGCCTCGAACGCACATTTGGACTGCTTGCCGACTTTCCAAACATAGGGGTTGGGGCCGACGAACTGCTCACCGGTGCGAGACGGTTCCGGTTTCAATCGCACGTTATTTTCTACACGCAGATCGAGAACAGCGTCGACATTCTCAGTCTTGCCGTGTTTCACGCCGCCCAGAATCTGCGGCCCGATCTTTTTGACTAAACCGCAAGCGAGCGTCGCCCTCGGGTGGACAAAATCGCCGTGCTTCGACAGAGCGGATGCGCCGAAACCGGCCGCGATTTTGGCCGAGGCGGACATGAGCGGGCCTTGTCCGATTGAACCGGCGGCGCCCCCACGCTATGCCGGCTGCAGCGGCCGTGTCCTGCCGCCGTTCCACGTCCTCTCGCCCGAGCCGCCGCCATGAAAGACTGGGTTGCGTATTACGACTCCGCCCATTCGATTTACGTGAATGCGCGCCACCATGACGTGCATTATGCGCGGCTCGCCGAGGCCATCGTGCGGCATGTGCCGAGCCCATCCGCCGCGGTACTCGACTATGGCTGCGGCGAGGCGCTGCATGCCGACCGGATCGCGCAGGCGGCCGGGCGACTGGTGCTGGCGGAAGCCGGCCCCGCCGTGCGCTCCCGGCTGGCCGCGCGTTTTGGCGCCAATCCCAAGATCGCCGTGATGTTCAACCGACGAGGCCGCGGCGCAGCCCGACGAATTCTTCGACATGGTGATTTTCAACTCCGTGGCGCAATATCTTAGCCCTGAAGAATTCGACCGCACCGCCGCCGTGTTCCACCGCCTGCTCAAGCCCGGCGGGCTGTTCCTGGTCGGCGACGTGGTACCGCCCGACGGCTCGGCGGTCGCCGATGCCGTGGCGCTGCTGCGATTCGGCTGGCAGGACGGCTTCTTCCTGGCCGCCGTACAGGGGCTCGTCCGCACCTTTTTCTCCGACTACCGGCGTTTGCGCACCCAGGTGGGCCTCACCCGCTATAGCGAGCAGGCGATGGCCGAGAAGCTCACGACCGCGGGTTTTGCCGTCACCCGGGCGCCGGACAATCTCGGCCACCTGGCGAGCCGCATGACGTTTCTGGCGCGGAAGGTGCCATAGCCGGGGAGAGACTGCCCGATTTCCGGCGGCGCTCCATCAGTCGGCATCTTCGGCCGTCGGGAAGCCATTGATTTTCGCCGCCAAGAGCCGATGAAGTGGGCGGTCGCTTTGCGCGGAAATCGCACCCAAGGACGATTGCCGCATAGGCACGGAAGCGGGTGCCCCGGCTGCGCAATGACCGGATGCATGATCGCAATCCGCTCTAAACCCTCTCCGGTCGGAGAGCCGACGGTTTGAACTGGGAGAAACGTGATGTCTTTACGCAAGTTCGTTATCGAGCGGAACATCCCCGCGGTCGGAACGTTGGACCGCGAGCAATTACGCGGCGCGGCGGCAAAATCCAACGAGGTCTTGCGGCAGCTCGGACCTGATATCCAGTGGGTCGAAAGCTATGTGGCGGACGATAAGACCTTTTGCATCTATCTTGCCAAGGACGAGGCGATCATCCAGCGGCACGCCGAAATCAGCGGCTTTCCGGCCACCAAAATCACCGAAGTGAAGAAGATGATCGACCCGACGACCGCTGCGGCCTGACCGGCAACGCACGCGGCATTGCGTCATCCGCCCCCCGCCGACCGTATGGATTTCCGATGACAGATCACTTGGTTACCCCGGTCATTCTGTGCGGCGGGGCGGGCACGCGGCTGTGGCCGGTGTCGCGCGAAAAAATGCCAAAACACTTCGTGCCGCTGTTCGGCCCGCTCACGACCTTCCAGCAGGTGTTGGACCGGGTCGCGGCCGGCGGCCTATTCGCGCCGCCCATCGTCGTCACCAATGCGGAGTTCCGCTTCGTCGCGGCCGAGCAGACCCGCGCGCGGAGCGTGACGGCGACCATCATCTTGGAACCGCAGCGCCGCGATTCCGCGGCCGCCATTGCGGCTGCCTGCGAGTTCGCGGTGCGCCGCGATCCGGCCGCCATCCTGCTCGTGGTGGCGGCCGACCATTTGATTCCGGATGCGGAGGAATTCGCGGCGGCCTGCCGCACCGCATTGCCGGCCGCTGCCGCCGGCGCCATCGTCACCTTCGGGGTGGAGCCGACCTATCCGGCGACCAGCTACGGCTACATCCGGGCCAAGCCTGCGGTGGATGGCGACGCGGTGCGCGCGGTTGCGGCCTTCGTGGAAAAGCCCGACGAGGCGCGCGCCGCAACCTATGTGAAGGACGGCTATTTGTGGAACAGCGGCAACTTCATGTTCCGGGCCGACGCGATGCTGGCCGAACTGTCCCTGTTCGAACCGGCCATCCGGGCGGCCGCCAAGGGAGCCGTCGAAGCGATGGCGTCCGATCTCGACTTCTACCGGCTCGCCGAGGAGCCGTTCGCCCAGGCGCCGCGCAAATCGATCGACTACGCCGTGATGGAGCGTACGGAGCATGCGGCGGTGCTGCCGGTCAGTTTCCGCTGGTCCGACATCGGCAGCTGGAAATCCGTCTGGGACGTTCAGCAGCATGACGCCGCCGGCAATGTGATCGAAGGGCCGGCCGAAGTGCTCGATACCCGTAACAGCCTCATACGCTCCGACGAAACGATTTTGACCACGGTGATCGGTCTCGACGATGTCGTGGTGGTGGCCACCGCCGACGCGGTGCTGGTGGTGGCGAAGCGCGATGCCGAGCGGGTCAAGGATCTGGTCGGGCAATTGAAGGCCCGCAATCGCAACGAAGCGCTGGAACACCGGCGGGTATACCGGCCGTGGGGGTTTTACCAGAGCGCGGACATGGGTGCGCGATACCAGGTCAAAAGGATTTGCGTAAACCCCGGCGGGCGCCTGTCGCTACAAAAGCATTTCCACCGCTCCGAACATTGGGTGGTGGTGCACGGTGTCGCCGAGGTGACGGTCGGCGACAGCGTCAAGCTCGTGCACGAGAACAAATCCGTCTATGTGCCGATCGGCGCGGTCCACCGCCTCGCCAATCCGGGAAAAATTCCCCTCGATCTGATCGAGGTGCAAGTGGGCAGCTATCTTGGGGAAGACGACATTATGCGGCTTGACGATGTCTATCACCGCACCAGCGCGGGGTGACGTCGGGAGCGGCTATCGCGTCGGGTGAAAGCGGCGTAGGGCGGGCAAAATCGCGGTGGAGCGTGCCGCTGCGTTCGGGGAGGCGATGTTGCCCACCCGACGCCCCGGAGGGCCAAGAGCGGGCGGGACGCCCGCAGTCCGGCCGGAGCTTCTCACGGGTCGGGCGCTCATCCGGCCGGAGCGGGACCCGGCGCGGCCGGCGCCGAGGCCCGGATGCGGGCCGCGTGCTCGGGCGCGAACGGGCGCGGCTTGCGGGTCGCTTTGTCGATCAGCACCAAAACATTGCGCGCGGTGGCGACGCATTGGCCTTTGACGAATAGCGCCTGATCCATCTCGATCGAGGCGTTGCCGACCCGCGCGATTGCGGTGCCGATCTCGACATGGCCCGGCCAGTGCATTTCGCCGAGGAAATCGATCGCCAGATGCGCCAGCACGAAGCTCGCACCCGGCACGATCAGGCCGTATTCCTCGCCATAGAGCACGATGACCCGGCCGGATTCGAAATAGGTCGCAAACACCGCATTGTTGATATGGTTCTGGCGGTCCAGATCGCCGAACCGGATGGTCTCGACGGTGCGGTGGGGAAAATCTTCCGGGCGGTATACCGGTCGGCGGCCGGGTGTCTTCGTGTCGGTCACGGATCGAACTCCTCAAGGCCGCTTGCATTAGGGGAGCGGCCGAAAAACAAGTGCTTCAAACGCTGTCATGTCTAAGGCACAAGCGCGTGGAAATCGCGGCGCGGAGAGAGGGACGCGCAGCCCCCTCTCCCCATCGTCCTTCACGATGGGGAGAGGGTAGGGGTGAGGGGCAGGTACACGCACGGACGGGTGGATCCATCTTTTTTCTATAGCAGGGGGAATGCAACGGTGCCCCAGGTCCTCACGGGCACCTGCCCCTCACCCTAACCCTCTCCCCACGGCGTGAAGGACGCCGTGGGGAGAGGGGACGCGTGCATCCCAGGCGCCGTGCGAAGATGGATCGAGAGCGGAGCGATGACACCCAATTGAAGCGATCACTATGGGCAGGCCTTAGCGACCATGGGGGGATCCGCCAACGGGGAAAACGAACGTGCTGTCGGCCGCCACCCGAGGCAAGGTCGATGCCATGAATAGCGCCGCGGCGCGTGAAACATTCTTTCCGCCGTCACGGCGCTTGCTTTTTACGGCCAAAAGCGCTTTTTCCGCTTTCCGACCGGCTAAAGTCAGCCAATTCCCTGAAAATCCAGCGATGTTCCACGGCAAGTTTGAAGCATGTCCGATCCGATCAAGACCGACGTTCTCATCATCGGCGCCGGCCCGTGCGGGCTGTTCGCGGTATTCGAACTGGGGCTCCTCGATATCCGGGCCCATGTGATTGATATTCTTGATAAAGTCGGCGGGCAATGCGCCGAGCTCTACCCCGAAAAGCCGATCTACGACATTCCCGCCTTACCGGTGGTGTCGGGCCAAGGGCTTACCGACGCGCTGATGAAGCAGATCGAGCCGTTCAAGCCGACATTCCATCTCGGCGAGATGGTGGAGACGATCGAGCGGATCGGCGAACCCTTGTTTCGCGTCACCACCGACCTCGGCAAGGTCTTTGAGACCAAGCTGATCGTCGTCGCCGCGGGCGGCGGGTCGTTCCAGCCAAAACGTCCGCCGGTGCCGGGCATCGAGCCCTATGAGGGCAAGTCGGTGTTTTATGCCGTGCGCAAGATGGAGCAGTTCCGCGGCAAGCGCCTGCTCATCGTCGGCGGCGGCGACAGCGCGCTCGACTGGACGCTGAACCTCGCGCCGATCGCGGAGCGTCTCACCTTGATGCACCGGCGCGATCAATTCCGCGCCGCGCCCGACAGCGTCAACAAGATGCGCGCGCTGGTCGCCGCCGGCACCGTTGACCTCAAGCTCGGGCAGATCACCGCACTCGAAGGCGAAGACGGCATGCTGCGGGCGGCCGTTGCCAAGCCCGATAAGGGCGATCCTTACCGCGTCGAATGCGATCACATGCTGCCGTTCTTCGGGCTGACCATGAAGCTCGGGCCGGTCGCCAATTGGGGCCTCAACATCGAAGGCGACGTGATCCCGGTGGATACCGAAGCGTTCGAGACCAACGTGCCGGGCATTTTCGCGATCGGCGACATCAACACCTATCCGGGCAAGCTGAAACTCATCCTGTGCGGCTTCCACGAAGGCGCCCTGATGGCCCAGAAGGCCTACCACTACATCTTCCCGGACAAGCGGCTGGTGTTCCAATACACCACGTCGTCGAGCAGCCTGCAGAAGAAGCTCGGGGTGTCTTAGGCCGCGTTTCGGTCGTGCGAATCGCAGTAGGTGGGCGAGCCAGCGTCGGGTTACGGGCCAGCGA
>CAWDKL010000017.1:0-217033 GCA_963802745.1 uncultured Alphaproteobacteria bacterium
GCATGGGTGATTGGATCCAGCCTTTTTCGACGGGTGAAGAGCATCGCCGGCGGCGATGCCGTCTCTTTGATGCAAATCCACAAATCAGCAATTGTATTTTCCTATGGTTGGGCAAGTAATCAGATGCGGATCGGCACAATTGCCGCTTTGTGCAATTGCTAAAATCCGTAAATTGACCAATGGCAAGAATGATCCTAATCAACAAACCCACACTTGTGGAAGTAAGCAGTTATGGTAAAGCGCAGTTGCGCAACTGAGTAAGTCATGACTTGCATATTTGATCTTTTGGCCAATTGCTCGATTGCCCGTTTGCACAAACTCATAGAATTTTGAAAATCGTGTTGATAATAGTTTTATAAATTGCTAAACAATTGGTTGCGCAATTGCGGTTCCTTGCAATTGTGGATTTGCTCAATTGAAGTCTTCGTTATTTCCTGTTCCGGGGTCTCGCATGATTGTTTCGTTTGCATCGTCAAAAGGCGGAGTGGGGAAGTCGACAGCCTGCGCGGCGATTGCAACGCGTCTGGCTGTGCGCGGCGAGCAGGTGCTGGTCATCGACCTTGACCAGAATAAAACGCTGGAGCGGTGGGGGCGCAAGGCGAACATTCCGGGTCTGGCAGTTCGGGCGATCGAGCGGGACCACTTTACGGCGGTGTTTCGCGATGCCGTGAACACTGGCGAGACAGACCGACCATATCCTGATCGATCTGGCGGGCGCACGTGAAGCCACGGCGCTGCGGGCCATCGCACGGTCGGACCTCGTAGTCATTCCGGCGCAAGCGTCGGAACCGGATTTGCGCGAGGCCCTGGTGATCGCCGCCGATGTTCGCGATGTGGCGAAAGAGAAGGGGACGCCGATCCCTTACCGCCTGCTACTGACCAAGATGTCGCCCCTGCGGACACGCGTCACCGATTTCATCTACCAGGAGCTGGCCCGGCACGGGTTGCCGATCTTTCGGACCGTCATGGTCGAACGCGTGGCTTACAAAGAGATGTTCCTGACTGGGACACCGCCAGCGACGACCGATACCGGCGGGGCAGGGGGCGAGGTTGCGGCACTGGCGCAAGAGATGGAAGCAATCGTCAACCAAGCGCGTGGCCAAGCCATTGTGCAATCCGTGGCGGGGTAGGGCTCATGTTAACCAGCAAAGCCAGCAAGCCCGCGTTCCAGAGCGTCGAGATAGACTTGATCGATCAACGTCTCGATGCGCAGGCAGCCGAAAAGGGAATACCCACATTGGTGGTACCAAAATTGGGGCCGCCGGAGGCCGCGGACGATCTGAATGCGCTGCAAGCAGCAAAAGGTCCGGCGCGAAGAGCGAGCAGGGGAGCAGGGACTCCAGTTCGGTGCACGCCGCGCGGCCGGATGAAGACTTTGAACATCGAGGTGCCAGATTACGCCTGGATCGCCATCAAGATGCGGGCGGCCCAGGACATGGTGTCGGTCCGGCACGTCATCATGTTGGCGCTCCGAGCCGATGGCATCGAGATCAAGGACGCGGACATGATCGAGGATGGACGGCGCCTACGCGGAAACCAAAGTGTTTGAGCAATCGAGCAATTGCCCAAATCAGACTCCCACCTTCTCCAAGTAACCTCTACCACACGTCCCCCCCCCCCCCACACATTGCGCAACGCCCCCCCCCCCCCGGATTGCCCCCCCAACTCGGACCCCCCCCCCATTCCCCTCCCTCAGCTGCACCCTTAATCCTTAACAGCAGCCTACCCCCACCTCACGCTCATCGCGGACCGGACACCTAGGGCTAAAGGGAAAACCGAACCACCCAGCCCGAAACCGCCACCGCGCCCGGAACCACCAGACCCCCCCACCCTTTCCCCCCTCGCGGCCGCGCGAGCACACACCCCTCCCCCCCCCCCCCCCTTTTCCCCTCCCCGCCCCCCCCTCCGCCCCCCCTTTTCTCCCTCCCACCCCGCCACCCACCCCGCCACCCCCCCCCCCCCCCCGCGCCGCCCCCCCAACCGTGCCCCCCCCCCAGCCAAAACCCCGACAACCCCCAACCTGCCCCCCCCGCCCCCCCCCCCCCTCCTCTCCCCCCCCCCCCCCCACCCCCCCCCTGCCCAACCCCGCCCCCTCCCCTCCTCCCCTCCCCCCCACCCTGCACTCCCCCCCCCCCCCTCCCCCTCCCCCCCGAAGCCCCCCCCCCCCCCCATATCCTTGCCAAATGCTGCGCTTTTGCCGCGGAACAGCAGCGCTATTACGGTCGGCTCAACGGCGAGCCGCGATGATCCGGCCTGCCTTGCGTTCGGCACCGACGGGGTCCAATCCGCGGGCTCCATCGCCCTGCATTTTCTTCGCTTCCCTGCGGGGCGTCGGTGAGCGTCAGGCCTGCCTTTAAGTGCTTGCGCCGCGACCGCCGCCCGACACGGTACTTCACAACAAAGCTACGCACTGGCAGGACGCTGCATCACGCGCGCCGTGCGCCCGCCAGGATGATCTCGACCACATCAGTTCGTGCACGCGCGGCGCCGGCTGCGCGCAATCCGACTCCAATCCGTCTGGGCCGAACTTGCGAAGGCCCGTCCGATCGTTAAAAGTCCCCGCGGCTGCGCACGTCCCCGCAAAGCGTTCGACCGGCGGTGCCGGTTCCGACCCGATCAACCACGAGGCGATCCATGCCGCGAACGACAGGAATCTTCTTGGGCCTGGCATTCACCTTCGCCACGGTGATCCACGCGCCGGCGCAAACCATCTATCCGCTCGACCGTGCCGAAATCCTTTCCGGTGCGCGGTTCGATCTTAAGGTGGAATTTCCCGGCGCGCCGGCCGAACAGTCCGTCAGCGTGACCATCAATGGTCAGCCGGCTGCCGCGTTGCTGGGCAAGGCCGCGCGCTTCGTCGAACACGAGGACGGGCTTGGCCACTCGGCATTGTGGATACGCGACGCCGAATTGTCGCGGGCAGGCCGCTATCGGGTCGAAGCCTCAGCCGGCGGCCAGACGCGCGCCGTTACCTGGGACGTGTTCGATACACCCCCCGCAACGGCCCGCAACGTGATTCTGTTCATCGGCGACGGTATGTCGATTGCGCATCGCACCGCCGCCCGCATCCTCTCCAAGGGGATGGTCGAGGGCCGCTATGGCGGCGAACTCGCCATCGATGACATGCCGCACATGGCGCTGGTTTCGACGTCGGGCACCGATGCGGTCGTCACCGACAGCGCCAACAGCATGAGCGCCTATACGACGGGCCATAAATCCTGCACCAATGCGCTCGGCGTCTATTGCGCGCTGAACAAGAATTCGCTCGATCATCCGAAGGTCGAAACCATCGCGGAGTTGGTCAAGCGCCGCCGCGGCATGGCGGTCGGCGTCGTCACCACCACCGAGATCGAGGATGCGACCCCGGCCGGGATGGTGGCGCATACGCGCCGGCGCGCGGACTACAATGACATTGTGAAGATGCTTTTCGCGGTGCAGCCCGAAGTGATCATGGGCGGCGGCACGCCCAATTTCCTCCCCCGCTCCGCCCCTGGTTCCAAGCGCACCGACGGGGAAGACTACCTGAAAAAATTCCAGGACTCCGGCTACCGGCTGGTGACCACGAAGGCCGCGCTCGACGGCGCGGCGGACGCCGGCAAACTCCTCGGCCTGTTCAACGACGGCAATATCGACGGGGCGCTGGACCGGTTCTTCCTGAAGCAGGGCACCGTCGCGCGCTTCCCCGACCAGCCCGACCTCACCGACCAGGTCCGCGTTGCCCTCGAAATCCTGTCGCACAAGGACAACGGCTTCGTGCTGATGGTCGAGTCCGGTCGCATCGACAAATACAGCCATTCGCTCGACTGGGAGCGCGCCGTCTACGACACCATCATGCTCGATAATGCCGTCAAGCTCGCCAAAAATTTCGCGGCGGCGCGCAACGATACGCTGATCGTCGTGGTAGCCGACCATGCCCACCCGGTTTCGATCGTCGGCACCTATGACGACGATGCCCCAGGCCAGCAGCTGCGCGACAAGCTCGGCGTCTATCAGTACTCCAAGGTGCCAAATTATCCAGCCCCCAATGCGGCCGGCTATCCGGACCGGGTCGATGTCTCGCGCCGGCTTGCCTTCGCGTTCGGCGCGTTTCCGGACCACTGCGAAACCGGGCGCCCGCATCTGGAGGGCGAAAACCGTCCAACCATGTTGGGCGCGCCCGGCACCTATGTGGCCAACGAGCAAAATTGCCGGATTGCGGGCGCGGCGCGCCGGACCGGCAACCTGCCATTTGCGGTCAATGGCGGCGTTCACGCGGCCGACGACGTCGTCCTCACCGCAACCGGTCCTGGGGCCGAATTGTTTCACGGCCGCATCGACAATACCCGCGTGTTCCGCTTCATGGCGACGGCGCTCGGGCTCGCGGCGGGGGCGGGACGTCCGGATCCGATTTTGCCGCGACGGTAATTTCTTCGTCGGTCATCGGCGGCTCCCAACCCAACGGCTCGTCTGGCAAGGGACCGTTGTCATCGTACCAACGCCCGTCCTTAAGGTACCGCTTGCCGGTAGTAACGAGCTTGTTCATGGCGTGTTGCCCTTCTGGCTGAGATCATGCGGACCGTGTGTTCATCCGGCTCCGTAGTGACGACGAACAAAATGACGTTGCCGGCCCTGCCGGTCGTTCGCCACCGTTCCTCTGCCGGATCACTATCGTCCGGTTCGACGATAGCATTCGGGTCGGCGAGAGCCAGTTTGGCTTGTTCGAAAGCGCGCCGAAGGCGGCGGATACGCCACTAAGAAGCAGATCGTCGAAGAGGCCCTGCGCCTTACGATGAGGCTCCGGGGCCAGTCCGAAGTCGCCGCGGCATTTGGCAAGTACCGCTGGCGCGGCGACCTCCGCGCAGTCGAGAGCGACGGGACCCCGCTTGATGGTTGCCGACAGCAGCGCACGCAGCCGCCGGATACGCGCTCAATAGTGCCATCACGTACGTCTTAAATCCAAGGACACCCACATGTGCCAAATCGATATCGGTCCTGGAAGGTTTTGACGATGATTATGCTGGTATATAAAGTTCCGCTTGTGAAGCGAACACGCCAAGTCCGCCGTTGCGTGCGGAACAGATTTGGGAAGGGAAACAACTCGATATGGAGGAGGAGCAACATTTTCACTTTCAATCAAAAATGGAATCAATGAGGACTTGATTGACGAATTGTCACGCACATAAGCAAGCATGAAAGCTTCTGCTGCCGCCCATGCGTACTCGCCGTTGATATATCTCACGAGGCCTTTCTCGCAGTACAATTTGATTGTCCTGCCAGAATTAATATCAACAATTTTACACTCGACCACGAGCGGAAAGGATGCGCTGCGGTTCGTAAGGTGAATCGACAAATCTGGCCTCTTTTCGAGGTGGCTTCCGTCGTAGCTGATCAACTCCGTGCCGCGCGTAACGTTTCTAACAAGTTGGTGCCACATTATATCACTTTCTAAGAGACCGTTCAGCCGCGCAGCCATTAGAGCATTGATTTCGGCCTCATTGCCTTGAGCTATCGTTTCCCGATGATCCAACGACAGCTCTCGCCATGCCTGGGCTAGCAATTCAGTTACGATCGTCAGATGAATTTTTTGCAGTGGATTGAATGGTAGTTCGAGGCCACGCGTTAGCTCTGATATTTGATCCTTGCGGGGGACAATAGGTGTTCGTGTCATCAAGCATCTTGCCCCAAGAGGTGCCCAAGATGCTCCCACACAATTCGACGCGCAAGTAACAGCGCCTGACTACGACTCCAGTAACTTGTCTGATTCAGTCTTCCTACCCACAATGATCTGCCGTTAGGATCAGGATA
This sequence comes from uncultured Alphaproteobacteria bacterium, assembly GCA_963802745.1. Classification (GTDB taxonomy): domain Bacteria; phylum Pseudomonadota; class Alphaproteobacteria; order Rhizobiales; family Xanthobacteraceae; genus JAJPKK01. The sequence continues at coordinate 5,785 of CAWDKL010000017.1, forward strand.
TATAAGTTCGCTCGCAGCAAGTTGATCGGCAACCGACAATATCGCAGGCCAATCTCCGCTGGCAGATTCGTCTGCAGCTACCCATTTAGAGCAAGAGCGAATACGGATAACCTTCCAGGGAAATCCAGGTGGGTGATATCCTAGGACGACTTTTATTTTCCTCCCTACACGTTCACCCCAAGGCCTTAGCTCTCCTTCGAGTGTTTCTTTGAACTCATGAATCTGATTTGAAGTTGGGATTTTTTGCGCTGCCGCTTGATTTGATGCAAACGGTAAATTGAACGCCAGCGTATCGGTAATGATTTGAACGTCCCTCTCGCTCAAGCCATAAAGGGTTGCAACCCATCTATCCACATGAGCCCAAGCATTCAAGGTGCCTCCACAAGCCACGTGAAACAATGACGTGACCTGCTGCGCGCTATCGGAGGCCGACAACGCTAAAGGAGGGACCGGTAGTTTGTCGATTGTCAGTTTTTCAACAACTTCGCGTTCAAAGCCGAAACGTCCGCTGATCATGAGTGCATACCAAATCGCGATGTTGCTGCTGATTAACAACGCAAGATAACGGATAAGTTGCTTACCGTTAGGATGATTGTGAGCGCTGTAGCCATGATAGCTTTGGTTAAAAACAACGTCTCCCTCAGACACAGTAACTAGGATTCGACCGGTGTCCGCAGGCGGGGATTCCCGAACGATGAGCAGCGGTCCCATGAAAAGTGATCGAGGTCGCGGATCGTGTATTCTTTCTGCACGAAATCTGGAAAGCTCCGATGGGTTCAATAAAAGCGATGGAGCACCGTTAGCGGTGAGTTCAGGCAAATCAGCAAGATACTTTGCAGGCACCCCAGGTTGACCGTCACCATTTTTGCGAACTCGGCTACTTTTACGTAGAGACTGATAACCATTGCCCGTTGCGATGGGCCGGCCGCGACTGAAACCAAAATGGTCTCCCCAATAGTCATGCAGATTCCTAAAGCCGCGGGAAGTCAGTCGGTCAAACAATTCAAGGTCGAGTTCACTTCCGCGAAACAATATCTTCAGAATCTCTGGTCTCTGAACTACTTGCTCGGAGGCGACATTTGCTGCGTTAGCTGCATCTATCCGTAATGCCCCTGCATTGTTGAGATTCATCTCCAGTCGTGGACTCAAAAATTTAAAAGCCGCACCAGGAGATGGCGTTTCGTTCCGCGCATACAGAAGACAGAACGGAGCAGAGATTTCTGGCCATACTTTAGTCTGGCGCAATTCAGCTCCATTCAAAATCCCAGTTACGTCTAGAGCACTAAACAGAGAGCTTCGGGCCTCGGGCATACCGTCGCCCTCCAAGAATAAGATACGAGCGTGTAACGCAAAAACGATCTGCGCACTTGGCTTGGCCCACTCCATGGCCTTCCAAACAAATGGTAAATCCATGACTTCGTTGGGCAGTACAGGCTTTCTGATTGATCCCGCATTTCGAGACTCTGCGATTCTTCTTACGTCAGCCTCAAGCTCCAACCAACCAGGCAAACGTGTTCCGCTCGACCACGGAGGGTTCCCAATTACCAGGTCATAGGAACTTATATGAGATCTATTTACTCCATGACCCAAACTTCCCAGGCTAGATAAGTTGTCATTACTGCGGTCGTCTCCAATCTTGTGTAAGACCGTTCCGCGGAGATTCTCAAAGCGAAGTTTCGGAAGCGGCTCAGGATGAGGGTCAAGCTCGATGGATATAAGGTAGAGTCCAAGTGCGGCGAAGCGTAGCGCAGCCTCATTAATGTCGAAACCGACGATTTGAGAGTACAGAATTCTTCGAAGCATTTTGGTATCTGGGCGCCTCTTATCGTGTCGCCACCGTTCAGCAACCAGCTGCCGAAAAGCGGTAATCAGAAAGACGCCCGCTCCGGCTGCAGGGTCCAATATTTTCGCGCGGTAAGCGATCTCATCTCGGCGTAAAGCATGGAATGCACCGCGTACCATCAAGTCGGCGATCAATCGAGGTGTGTAGTATCCGCCCTCCTTGCGCTGCTGAAGCGGGGCGTGACTATGCAGATAGTGTTCATAGGCTTGGCTGAGGACTCCCACTGGAATATGTGCGAAGTCTAGGTTGTCCCATTTTTCTTCCCATCCGAGGCGGAGTTGGCCATCCGGCGCCCGACGCAAGATGTTGCCCAAAGTAGTAAATGCAGGGGATGGTAGACGATCGAACAAACCATCGCTTAGGGGTAGGAAATCGCCGTTAAATGTCTCGTCGAGCCAATGAGATGTTTCGGCGGCTCGTGCGGTCGTGTCAAAGAGGGAGGCAGCCTCTGATGGCCGACTAAGTTTCAGGGGCTTAGCTAGTAGGCCACGGTCACCTAAAAACCGAGTGAACAACGCGCGGCCCACGAGCGATATCGCGTCTTCGCCTGCGACTCCGGATGCACTCTTAAGGTCGTCAATCGAGGCGCTTAAGAAGTTCTCAGCACGACTTGAGATATCAATTGGCCCTTACGCGTCGCAACGCTTGGACGTTCGTTAGCTAGATATGCGAGGGTGCTTTTTTCCTGGCCCTTAAGCATGTCCAACGCGATTCGCGCGCGTGCTGCTGGATCAGCGTCCAACGAAACTCTGTAGATGGTCAATTGTCCAGGACGCACAACACCCACGTACGGGGCGTCGCCCCGCATACCGAGGTGTCTGCGGATTCGGTCAAGCCTATCTGGATCATCGTCAAGTCGGTCGCCGTCTACGAGAAAGATTAGCGGCGTGTTCTGCCACTCGTACACGGCGGTCATGGCTGCGAGATCGGAATCACCCGCAATGCGGGCGTTGACTAGCGTCGCATAGGGAAGCAGTTCCGGTCCATCTTCATCGAGCAGTTGACGGGCGGCTAGATCAGCACCATACCGTTCGAGCGTCTGGTCAAAAGTATTCATGGCGCTACCAATCGCCTGCTTTACTTTTCGCTGCCACGTTCCAAGCTTCTTTGACCATCCAAGCTGACTCTCGCGGAAGGATAGAACATCCCGTCTCCAACCTACGGCGCCGTTCGGTCCCTTTGACGCTGATTCGGTTAATCAGTGTATCATAAGCACAAAACAAGAACATCGTTGGCAATTGCAACATGCATCTTTACATACTCGCCTTTGGGTCCTAAATTGCTGATAAATATCAATGTGGTACGTCACCTCTACGGGATCCTTTCACCATGCCCCGCAAACGCCCCGAGGAACTCCGCAGCCATCGCTGGTTCGGGGTCAACGACCTGCGCTCGTTCGGGCATCGCTCGCGGCTGCGGCAGTTCGGCTATGACGCGGCGGACTGGGCCGGCAAGCCGGTCATCGGCATCATCAACACCTGGAGCGACATCAACGCCTGCCATGGCCATTTGCGCGCACGCGCCGAGGACGTGAAGCGCGGCGTGCTGCAGGCCGGCGGGCTGCCGATCGAACTGCCCGCGATGTCGCTTGCCGAGCCGATGGTAAAACCCTCCACCATGCTCTACCGCAACTTCCTCGCCATGGAGACCGAGGAACTGCTGCGCAGCCATCCGATCGACGGCGCCGTGCTGATGGGCGGCTGCGACAAGACCACGCCGGGGCTGGTGATGGGGGCGATCAGCATGGGGCTGCCGGCCATCTATGTGCCGGCCGGGCCATCTCTGCGCGGCAACTGGCGCGGCGAGAAGCTCGGCTCCGGGTCGGATGCCTGGAAATATTGGGACGAAAAACGCGCCGGCCGCATCAGCGAGAAGGATTGGGCCGAGATCGAGGGCGGCATCTCGCGCAGTTTCGGCACCTGCATGGTGATGGGCACCGCCGCCACCATGATGGCGATCACCGAGGCGCTCGGCTTGGCGTTGCCCGGCGCCTCATCGATCCCGGCGGTCGATGCGAGCCACCACCGCATGTGCGCCGCCTCCGGGCGCCGCATCGTCGACATGGTGTGGGAGGATTTGACCCCGTCGCAAATCCTCACCCCCGCCGCCTTCGACAATGCCATCCGAGTCCACATGGCGATGGGCGGCTCCACCAACGCCATCATCCACCTGGTGGCGATGGCCCGCCGCGCCGGGATTGCCCTCGACATGCAGCGCTTCGACGAGATTTCCCGCGAAATCCCCGTGCTCGCCAATGTGCGCCCATCGGGAAAGTACCTGATGGAGGATTTTTATTACGCTGGCGGCATTCTGGGCCTGATGGCGGAACTGCGCGACCGGCTCGATCTCACCTGCCTCACCGTCACCGGCCAGCCGCTCGCCGACGGCCTCATTGGGGCCAAAGTGCACCTGCGCGACATCATCCATTCGCTGAGCGATCCGGTATCGACCGCGGGCGCCACCGCGGTGCTACCGGCAACCTCGCCCCGCGCGGCTGCGTGATGAAGCCGTCCGCCGCCGATCCGCGGCTCCTCAAGCACCGCGGTCCGGCGCTGGTGTTCGAGGACTACAACCACATGGCCCGCGAGATCGACCGCGACGATCTCGCCGTCACGCCGGACCATATTCTTGTGCTCAAAAATTCCGGCCCCAAGGGGGGGCCCGGCATGCCGGAATGGGGCATGCTGCCGATCCCGAGAAAGCTTCTGAAGTCGGGCGTGCGCGACATGCTGCGCCTCTCCGACGCGCGCATGAGCGGCACCAGCTACGGCGCCTGCATCCTGCACGTGGCTCCCGAAAGCTATGTGGGCGGCCCGCTCGCTTTCGTGCGGACGGGCGACGAAATCGAGGTCGATGCCGACGCGCGCCGCATTCATCTGCACGTCTCGGACGAGGAACTCGCCCGCCGCCGCGCCGCCTGGGTCGCCCCGCCGCCGCGCTACCTGCGCGGTTATGGCGCCATGTATGCCGAGCATATCGGCCAGGCCGACGAGGGCTGCGACTTCGATTTCCTGCTCGCCGGGGCGGCGACGCCGGAGCCGGAGATTCATTGAGAAATCTCTCCCCACCGGGCCAAAATGCGGTAGCCTGCGAACGGCCGTTGTCCTTCATGAGAACACGGCCACCATGGGAGGTGGACGATGAAAATGTCTCGACGCGAAACCATGCAGTCTTCCGCGGCGGCGCTTGCCGGCTTCTCACTCGCGGCCGTCACGCCGCGCGTGGTGACGGCGCAGGCGACACCTCCGCAGCCGGACGGATTGGTCGATACCCAGCTGCGGAAAATTTCGACGCTGCCGCTGCAGCCCGATGGGTCGGCGGTGGAATACACCCCGCAGCAGGCCGGTGCGATCACCGGCGTGTTGTGGCGCACCAAAAATCAGACGCCGGAAATCGAGTTCGATTTCCGCAAGCTGAAGGTCAAAGTGGACGGCCGCGGCACCGCCAAACTGTCCGGCACGCTGACCGCCGATGTGCTGGAAAAGCTGCCGCGGCATTCCTATGTCGTGCGGCTGCAATGCGGCGCTCCGAATCCGAGCGGCACAATCAAGTGGACCGGCGTGCGGTTCTCCGACTTCGCCCAGGCGATCGGCGCACAAAGCTTTGCCAACTACTGTCGGATGGTGGGCTCGGACGGCTATTTCCTCGACGACGACATGACGACGCTGATGCATCCCCAGGTCATGTTGGCCTGGCAGCTCAACGACGCACCGATCCCGCCGCAGCACGGCGCGCCGCTGCGCCTCATCGTGCCGTTCCGCTACGGCGCCCGCAGCCTCAAGGCGATCCGGGAGATCCTGTTCACGGCGACCAGCTTCCCGCCGCCGAAGCCGTTCCCGACCTGAAGATCGCGCGTAACGGGTCCCGGTCACGCTGAAGCTTCTGTTGACGTCATGGCCGGGCTTGTCCCGGCCACCTTTGTTTTGATCGCAATACCGCCCGCTTCCTCGCCCTGGCGCATGCTGCGTGCGTCCCCACTCGCTCTTTACGCTGTAAGGGAGTGGGGAGGTGCCCGCCGGGGCTTTGAGGGCACCGGCTGTATTCACCGGTCGATCAGTCGGTGCACGCATCTGCCCCTCACCCAACGCTCTCCCCATCGTGAAGGAAGATGGGGAGAGCGGGATGCGGGTCCCTCTTACGCTGTGTTTTACCTTTCCAACGGTAGCCGCAGGGCCAGAAGAGCCACGAGAGCCGCGAGGCACAGGGCGGCCGATACGGCGATCACCCATAACCCCATGGCATCGAGCATGAGCCCGAACACAAACGGGGCGAAGGCCTGGATGGTGCGCGCGGGCGCGCCGATGAGGCCGGTGCGCGCGCCATAGCCCTCGGGTCCGAAGATGGCGAGCGGCAGCGTGCCGCGCGCAATGGTCAAGAGGCCGTTCCCGGCGCCGTAAAGTGCCGCGAAGATCGCCGCGCCCGGCGCCCCGGCGACCGTCAAGGCCGCGGCCCCGAGCGGATGCAACGTCACCGCGATCCGCGCGGAGACCAGCGGATGGATTCTGCGCAGGAACAGAAACTCGGCGATGCGCGCGGCTACTTGGGCCGGCCCGACCAGTGCCGCCGCGGCGATCGCCTCTACGGGCGTTGCTCCAGCGCGTTCCAAGAGCCGTGGCAGGTGCGCCGCCATCGCGCCGGTCACGAACCAGGCTGCCGCGAACACGAAGGCGAGAAGGAACATCTCGCGGTGTGGCTTCCAGCCGGCGGCAGCAATCGGCGTTCGCAAGATGGGTTCGCGGTTCGCTGGAACCGGCAGTAGCAAGCGATTGATCGGAAGCCCAATGACAAGGTGCAGGGCAGCCCAGACGAGGCAGGTTTCGCGCCAGCCCAACCAGTCGTTGAGGAGCGCGGACAACGGCCAGCTCACTGTGGAAGCAAACCCGGCAAACAGCGTGATCCCGGTGATGGCGCCCCGCGCCTTCGAGCCATACAGCGCCGTCAGCGTCGCGAACCCCGCATCATAGAGGCCAAGCGCCATGCCGGCGCCCAAGACCGCCCAGGCCAAGAACAGGCTGAGCCAGCCGGTGGCGGCGGCGAGCGCCGCGAGGCCACCGGCCACCACCAGGTTCGAAAGCACCAGCACGCCACGTCCGCCGTTGCGGTCGATCGCCCGGCCGACCCATGGGCCCGCAAAGGCCGAAATCAACAAGGCCGCCGAGAACGCTGCGAATACCGCGGAACGGGGCACCCCGATGCCCACCGCAATCGGGTCGGCCAGGATGGCTGGCAAATAATAGCTCGACGCCCAGGCGAGCGTCTGTGTCGTGCCTAGCGCGGTGACGATGATGCGGCGCGAGCGGGCGGGATTTGCGGATTCGTGCACTCCGATCATCGGCGGCGTCATTCCCCGGTGGGGCTCAACTCGGGATTTTTAGTAACATAGTCCATGGTGGCGAATCCCGGTGGGGCGGTGATAGCAACGCTGCGAACGTAAGGGATCGTTGCGCTTGCGTTCCCGCGCAGGCCTGGTTGCATCTGGTCTGGAGTCAAGACGGAGCTGCCCAGGCCGCGGTCCGACGCCGGAAGGGGATGTGGTGACCTTATCAACATCTTGAAACACCATGCTAAATTGCAGGTGTTAAAGGACCTAAAAAAATGATCGATTGCTAGCCAATATGCCCGGCGCTTGCCGTCATATTTCACCATCGCCACTGCTATTGCTGCATTGCAGCAATTCCCTATATAACGGATTCGATCAGCGGAGATTGTGAGATCAGTTCGATGAGCGGCGTTTGGAAAACGAAATATGGGCCGCGTCGTGTTCGGTACGACCCCCCGACAATTGGCGAGGCCGTAGCGGCCGCGCGCGGCTTGACCGACGATGTCCAGCAGCAGATCGAGATTGCCGCCTCGCTGATGGATTTGCCGGCCGACCAGGTCAGGGGCGAGGTGCTTAAGGCCGCGACCTCCCGCAAGGAGACCAGCACGGTAGCCTTCGTCGGTCGCCCCGGCGCACCGCGTACGGTGATCGTTGAACGTGTACCGAACCGCCGGCCGCTCCAAGGCAAGGAACCGACAGGCAAAGCTGGTGGCGGCAAGAGCGTCGCATCCGGTTTGCTCGGCAGCAGAAATCTGAGCGGTAACAAATTGGGCGGTTAGGTCATGATTGCAGAGCAAGCCCAGCAAGACGACGCCACGTCGGGACGGGCTGGGCAGGGTCGCAAGCTGTTTGAGCCGTCGGCCGCGTCGCTGAATTGGGTGATCACGATCGGACTGGTCTCGCTCGGCTATGCCCTCTATTTACGGTATCTAGTTCTGGAGCAGACCCAGATCGGCCTCGCCTGCAATGCCGGACTTGGAACATGGCTATGCTTGACCAGGCGAGTGGTAACGGCCTTGTATCAAAACCACGTTTTCGGCTGGGTCAGCCTTGGCGCGGCCGTGCTCACGTTCATCCGGCCGAGCCTGCCGATCTTTACGATCGGCTTGGCGGCAGCCGCGTTCGGTATCGTGCTGCATGATGCCGCGCTCTCGGGACTGGCCGTCGCGTTCCTTGTCATGTGCTTCGCGCGTCCCGCTGTCGGTCGAGCGTCATCGCAAGAATAATAAGAGTCGCCGAGAACCAGACGGCCTGCCAATTGGCGAAGGTTTCGTTGAGCGTGATATAGGCGGCCGAACCGGAGAGGATGATAGCCGCCAGGGTTTCGGCGCGCCCGCGACGCCCCGAAGTGGCGCCGGCCAAGAGCGATAGCACGATGCACGGTGCCACGGCGGCGGTGAGCGCCGCGTAGGTAAAGTCGCGGTAGCGCGGGTCGAATACGAGGCCAAGCGCAGCCTGAATCGCCAGCAGGGTGGTCGCGATGACCGCGATACCGTAGGTGACGGATAGCCCCGAGCGCGGGCGCCCCTCCAGGCCACCTAAGATATCCGCGAAGGTCGGGACGCGGGCATTCGCCGCCAGTGCCATGGCGGCCGCGACCGGCGTCACAGTCGCGATCAGGACCAGAGCGGCGCCGCGAATCCAGCCGCCCAGCCCGGAGCTTTCGATGATGACGTTTTCGATGGCCAACGGCGCTGTGGCGCCGGCAAAAGCGATGAGGCCAATTCCTGTCAGCACGCGGTTGGATGCATCCGCGAGCGGTCGTCCGGCGATCGCCGCGGCGCGGATTGCCGCCGTGAAGATGGCTGCCGCCATAGCGAGCCCCAACGCCAGTTGCCACGGCCAATACGGATGATCGGAGACCGGCTGGCCCCAGGCGAATTTGGGCGTCCGGGTAAAACTACCGAACAGACCCCAATAGCCGCCGACCGTGCCTTCAAGCTCACGCTTCCACGGTTGGTCGAAGGCTTCGATCAGGTTGACGCGGTAGCCTTTCGCCCGGGCCCGGCCCATCACCTCTTCCAGGATGCGCGCCTGATTCGATGGTGACGGCAGTGCACCCTCGCGCATGCGGCCCGCGCTCGGCCACCCCACCTCGCCGATCAGGATCTCCCGGCCCGGAAAATTCTTCGCCGCGAGGTTGTAAATGTCGTCCACATGATCCGCCGCATGATCCGCCGGGATCGGAATGTCCTCCCAATAGGGCAGGATATGAATCGTGACGAAATCCACTGCCTCCGCGAGATCGCGATTGCGGAACCAGAATTCCCATACATCCGCATAGGTCACCGGCACCTTCACGGCCGCCTTGACCTCGCGCAACGCCGCCGCGATGTCCGTTGCGGCAAGTTCGCCGCGCAACAGCACCTCGTTGCCGACCACGATGCCGTTGACGACGTTCGGGTAACGATTGGCCAGCCCCACGGCGGTGTCGATTTCGATGCGGTTGCGCGCACGGTCGTTGCTTAGCCACAGCCCCTGCAACACTTTGAGGCCGAGGTGCTGCGCAATGGGCGGAACCAGGTCGAACCCGGTGTCGGTCGCATAGGTCCGCACGCATCCGGTCACTTGAGCCAGACTTGCGAGGTCCTCCTCGATTTGTGCCGCCGACACGGGGGGCGAGAGATTGAACGGACTCTGTCCGGCGCGGAACGGCGCGTAGGACATACATTGGATACGTCCGAATTCTCCCGCGGCCGCAGGCGGCGTTACCGGACGGCCCAGCCACCACCATGCCGCAGCAATGGCCGCCGCGGTTACCAGAAACACACCGATCGGTCTTTGCATACGGTCTCCGCGGGAAGAACGAGGTCGCAGCTCACATCATAAGGCTAGGGCAGGCTCACCAAGGTATACAACGCCGCCGCGAGACCGAGATCGAACTGAATTGGCAGTACATTGGTATGATGCCCCGGAGGTGGATCGTTGTGATAGCTTCATTTCGCCCGATTTTCCATCGCCGAGGCAGACGGTGCAATGGGCGGCATTGCAGGGCAGTGTGCTCATCACCTTTTCCAGCTCTCCAGCCGCTCAGTGTGTCGCCGCCGCAACAGTGATTAACCAATATTTAGCCAACTCATGCCGCTGGTGGTATACGGCCAGTTCACGACTGGACAAATTTATTGACTTCCGCCATTGACGAAGGGTGATTTCGGGGTGCTGAAAACGTCTTAGCGGCACCTCGATTTCGCGAGCGATTTCTTCTTCCGGTCATCGGTGACCGAAAACCGCGCAGTGAGATCATGGCTCGTGTCGTTCCGTTTGGGATAGGGGTTCTTCTCGGCGCGATCGCGCTCGTTGCGAGTACGCTTCATGCTCAGACCGTGGATCAGAAGCCCGCAGAGCAGAACAAAGGCGAAGCCGTCAAGGAAAACGGTGCGCGCCCCGATGAGACGGTTGACGCCAATCGTCTCCTTATTGGACCGCCGGCGCGCGCGGAATGCGTTTGGCTCGGGGAGCGTGCGGTTGGTTTGATGTGGCGTGACGATCTTGATACCGCCTTCCGGCACCTTGATCTCTACGATCGCTTCGGCTGCCCCGGCGAGCACATTCAGATCAGCTTCCGGTGTGTCGTCCGGCAGGGCAACATCGAACAAAAAGATCAAAAGACCACGGACGCGTTCAACGCCCGCGTTCATTCTTGCTGGGTCAATCCCGCATTGCCGGCCACCACCACGGCAACGACCGGGGACAAGGGCGGCGCCAAGTAAGTCGCTACTCCGCGCGCAGCGGACGGGCAGCTTCATTTTGTCGCAGCATACCTGTCATAAGGAACTTCGGGTTGGCTTCGTACTTGTCAAGCCAACCGCATGCAGCTATCTTTTGCAGCGCGGTAAACACCGCGGTTGGACCCGGGGGACAGAGTCCGATCGCAATCCTCCCGCCCTAAATGGTATAGCGTTCTATGCGCTCCGTGGCTGTCGTGGTCGCGTTCGTGGCGTGCTTGCACGCTTGCGCTTGGGCCGTTTGGCAATCCCAAGCCTCCGCTCCGAATGTCGAGGGAGTCCTCGACAGTGTTTCCTACTCTCCGTTCACCACAGGCGCACATCCGGATCGCGAGGGCAGCCGGCCATCCGAAGAGCGCATACGCGCCGAACTGAAAGCGATCGCCCCGTACACCAAGGCGATCCGGCTTTATTCCTCGACCGGGGGCGTCGAGCTGGTGCCGCGGATTGCCAACGATTTTGGTCTCAAGGTTACGCTCGGCATCTGGCTCGATAAGCGTGATCGCCGTGGTCCGAACGACGTCCGGCCGGAGTTCGACCCCACGTGCAAAAATCGCTTCGAGCAGGAGATGGGTTCCCTGCTCGATGTACCCTGTACGAGCCGTAACATCCGCGAGATCACCTCCGGGCTCGACCTATTGCGCAAGAATCGCAACGTCAATGCGCTGATGGTCGGCAACGAGACGATCATGCGGCGCGATCTGACCGCCGATGAACTCGCCGAAGTGGTCAAACGCATCAAGCGCGAAGTCAACGGCGCGGTGCCGGTATCGACCGGGGAAATCTCCGCCGAATTGCTGAAGTTTAATGAGGACGGCAGCCTTGCCGCCGAAAAATTGGTTTCCAAACTCGATTTCGTTGCCGCCCATATCCTGCCCTATTGGGGCCGCGTTCCGGCGACGGGTGCCGTCGATGAAGCGGTGCGCGTCTACGAAACCTTGCGCAAAACGTTTCCCGGCAAGCATATCGTGCTCGCCGAATTCGGCTGGCCAAGCTCCGGCTATAACCGCGGCCCGGCGATGCCGGGCAAGTTCGAGCAGGCCACCATCATGCGCTCTTTCGTGGAGCGCGCGCAGGCGCTCGGCATCGATTACAATCTGATCGAGGCCTACGACCAGCCGTGGAAGACGATCGAGGGGAGCGTCGGCGCCTATTGGGGCGTGTTCGATAATGCCACGCACCAACCGAAGTTTCCCTGGTCCGGGCCGATCAACGATACCGACAGCTGGAAAGTCGGGGCCATGGCGGTCACGATAGGGGCTTTGGTATCGCTTCCGATCCTGGGTATCGGGGCGACTTTGCTCCAAGCGTTCGTCCTGGCCATAGTGTCGCATGGGGTCGGTGCCTGGGGCGCGGCCGTGCTGCATCACTGGAACAGCCACTATTTCGTGGCCGGTGCCGCTTTCGCGTTCTGGATCGCTACCCTGCTGTTGATTCCGCTGGTGGTGATCGCACTCGGCCGCATCAACGAAATCGCTGCCATTCTGTTCGGCCGACCGCCGGCGCGCCTGCTCCATCCAAATCGCATAAGGACAGTACCGGGTTACGCGCCCAAAGTTTCCATCCATATTCCGGCGTACCGCGAACCTCCCGAGATGCTCAAGGCGACACTCGATGCCGTCGCCCGGCTTGATTACCCTGATTTCGAATGCATTATCGTGATCAACAATACGCCCGATCCGGCCATGTGGCAGCCGGTGGAAGAACACTGCAAGGCGCTTGGCGACCGGTTCCGCTTCGTGAATGCGCCGCGGCTCGATGGCTATAAGGCCGGTGCGCTGCGGCTGGCGATGACGCACACGTCTCCAAGCGCGGAGATCATCGGCATCATCGATTCCGATTATGCTGTCACCCCCGACTGGCTGCGCGATTTGGTGCCGGCCTTTGCCGACCTGAAAGTCGGGTTGGTGCAGGCGCCGCAAGATCACCGCGACGGCGCCCGCAGCCCGCTCCACCATGTGGTGAACGGCGAATATGCCGGCTTCTTCGAGATCGGCATGGTCCAGCGCAACGAAGCCAATGCCATTATCGTGCACGGTACCATGTGCTTGATCCGCCGCAGCGCGCTCGAACAGGCAGGCGGCTGGTCGAGCGACACCATCTGCGAGGACACCGATCTCGGGCTGACGATTATCGAGCACGGTTGGCAGACCCATTACACCAATCGCCGCTACGGCTATGGCCTGCTGCCGGACACGTTCGAGGCCTACAAGAAGCAGCGCGACCGTTGGGCATCGGGTGGTCTCCAGATTGCCAAGAAGCACTGGCGCCGCTTCTTGCCGGGCGCCAGCCTCCTGACCCCCGCGCAGAAGCGGGAGTTCGCCTTCGGGTGGGTCAACTGGCTCGGCGCGGAGTTGCTTGGCGTGCTGGTCGCGATCCTCAACCTGATCTGGGTCCCGGTCGTGACGTTCGCCGACATGGGCATTCCGGACAAGATCATCACGCTACCGATCATTGCGACCTTTGCGCTGTCCATCACGCATTTCGTGACGCTGTACCTCCGCCGCGTGCCGATTCCGGTCGGCCAGGCGACCGGCGCCATGTTTGCCGCCATGTCCATGCACTGGACGGTCGCTTGCGCGGTCGCCAACGGAATTTTGAAGGATCACTTGCCCTTCGTGCGAACCGCAAAGGGCGGTTCCAAGCGCAAGCCGCTGGCGTTCCCGGCTTTCTACGAGGCGGTGCTCGGCGGGCTGCTGGCCTTCAGCGCCGCCCTGGTGTTCGTGAGAAACGTCGAGAACGTGCGCGAGATCAATCTTTACGGTACGGTTCTTGCGGTGCAGAGTCTGCCGTTCTTGGCTGCGACGGCACTGGCGGCGTTTGAGACATCGCGGCTGAATGATTTTGCGCTGTGGCACAATCCGCTCGCCCGCTTGGCAGAGTGGCTGCCGCGCGAATTGGCGTGGCGTCGCACCTCCATGGACAGGCCGGTGGCCGCACCCAAAAAGCAGATGGAAGCGGCGCAATAGAAGGGTGCGGGAGTTGTTCCGCCGAATTACGCCGCTGCCATCGCGGTCTCGACCAGCCGCACCCAGTACGACGTTCCGAACGGGATCGCTTCGTCGTTGAAATTGTAGCTTGGGTGATGCAAGCCTGCCGTGTCGCCATTGCCGACGAAAATGAAAGCACCGGGGCGCGCTTCCAGCATATAGGAAAAGTCCTCGCCACCCATCACCGGTGCCATCGCGGTGTCGACCTTGTCGGCACCGGCAATTTCTTTGGCGACCGACGCGGCAAATGCGGTTTCGCGCTCGTGGTTCGACAGCACCGGATAGCCGGACCGCAGATTAAGCCGCACCTTGGCACCATGGAGGTGCGCAGTACCTTCGACCACCTCGCCGATCCGCTTGCGCAAGAGTTCGCGCACATGCGGCGTGAGGGTGCGGTAGGTGCCGCGCAGCACCGCGGTCTGCGGAATCACGTTGTCGGCATTGCCGGCCTGGAAGGTGCAGATCGAAATCACTGCCGCATCGAGCGGATCGACGTTGCGCGAGACGATCGACTGCAGCTGATTGACGACCTGGCAGCCCACCAGGATCGGATCGACTGCGATGTGGGGCCGTGCTGCGTGGCCGCCGACGCCCTCGATTTCGATCGTGATGTTATCGGTCGCCGCCATGATCGGTCCCGGGCGGATCGCGAAGGCGCCCGCCGGCATGCCGGGTAAATTGTGCATGCCGTAGACTTCGTGGATGGCGAACCGGTCCATCAGGCCATCCCGCACCATGGCGCGCCCGCCGGCCCCGCCTTCCTCGGCCGGCTGGAAGATCATGACGGCAGTGCCGGCGAAGTTGCGGGTTTCGGCGAGATATTTGGCGGCACCCAGCAGCATGGCGGTGTGGCCGTCATGGCCACAGGCGTGCATCTTTCCCGCTACCGTCAACCGGTAGGGCAGGTCGTTCGCCTCCTGGATCGGCAGTGCGTCCATGTCGGCGCGCAGTCCGACCACCTTGCTTCCACCCGGCCGCGCTCCTTTGATGACGCCGACCACGCCGGTACGGCCGATCCCAGTTACCACCTCGTCGCAGCCGAAGGCCTTCAGCTTGTCTGCGACCGCCGCGGCGGTACGATGGACGTCGTAGAGCAGCTCCGGATGGGCGTGGATATCCTGCCGCCAGGCGGCAATCTCACCCTGCAGATCGGCTATCCGATTGACGATCGGCATCGCATTGGCTCCCTGGGTTAACTCTTGGGTTGGCATTTGGGTTGGCTTTTCGGTCTTTGCCGTCTCCACGCGATACGACGATGCCCGTGCAACAGAGCAAAAAGCGAGCCGCGAGGCGGGTCAAGGCCGCGAACCGACGAACAGCCAATAAGGTTTCCTATCCGCCTCTCTCGGCCCTGTAGCCAACAGCGTCGATCTGGGCAGAAGGCATTCGCCACCGCCGGAAACCCACGGCCTGCGGGCTTCGCAAGGGCTCAACGCATTTTCTACGGTTGGCGCCGCAACTCCGATCTAGCCGCCGCCACCTCGCCAAGCCGTCGCGGCGCGAGGGCGCTGTTTGGTTGCTCTTTATGCCGCCTGGGAAGATGATAGGGCAAGCGGGTTGGTCGGACCGAAGGACCTAAGATTAGATTCCTTGACGAATTCCAGCCGCGGCCGTGCCCACAGCACGGACCCATGGGTTTTACCAAGACTCGGCTGATCATACGGTAAATTCGCAGCAACGATGCAGGCTGGCCGGCGGTACCGGCCTTAAAGAGCTAGGGAGGAGCGCATGCGCGTGTGCGGTTTGGCGGCACTCGTCGCCATTTGGAGCGTGAGCGCCACGGTTGCGCAGGATTATCCGACCCGCACCGTCACGGTGGTGTCGCCCTATGCGCCCGGCGGCATGAGCAGCCTGCTCGGCCGCGCGATCGGGCAGCGGCTGGAGCAGCGCTTTGGCAAGCCCTTCGTCATCGAGAACCGTCCGGGCGGCGGCACCATCGCGGGCGCGCTGGCGGTCGCCCATGCGACACCCGATGGTTATACCCTGCTGATGGCGCCGGACGCCACCATGGCCACCAATGTGACGCTCTACAAAAGCCTGCCCTACGATCCGGCCACGGATTTCGTACCACTGGCGCAGGTGGCGCTGGTGCCGGAAGTGCTGGTGGTCTACGCGCAATTGCCGGTGCACTCGCTCGACGATCTGGTGCGGCTGGCGAAATCGGCGCCGAGCCCACTGACCTTTGGTTCGGCCGGGCTCGGGTCGCCGCAGCACATCAACGGCGAGCTGCTGAAACAGAGCTTCGGCATCGCCATGACGCACGTGCCGTATCGGGGCATCGCACCCGCGCTCAACGACGTGGCCGGCGGGCACATTGCGCTGATGTTCACGGACATTCCGGTCTCGCGTCCGCTGATCGATGCCGGCAAACTGCGTCCGCTCGGCGTAACCACGGCGGACCGCCTGGAGGCATTGCCCGGCGTGCCGCCGCTCGCCGAGATCGGTTTGCCGGGTTTCGATCGTTCCTCCTGGTTCGGCCTGTTCGCTCCGGCTAAAACGCCGCGCAATGTCGTGGATAAGCTCAGCGCCGCGATCCGGGATATCGTCAGCGAGCCGTCGATGCGCGCGGAGTTCAACCGGCTCGGCGTCATCCCCGGCGAGTCGCAGAGCATTGACGAGTTGCGCAACCTGCTGCGAGCGGAGATCACGCGTTCGGGCGATGTCCTGCGCCGGATCGGGCTTGCCGGATCGGAACAGAGCAAGGAGTGAGAGGCTCATTGCTCGGGCCTGACTGACGGCGCGAAAGTCTCGGAGATGCATGGTGCACTCCTGCACCGGCTCCGATGATCACGTCGCGAGCGCGGTGTCGTAAATATCCTCCTCCTGAGCGATATGGATGCGCACCAGCGCCTCGATCGACTGGATGACGCGCTGGGCATCGCGGACCAGGTAGCGGTCGATTTTCTCCGACGGAAGATCCTCCACGATGCGGCGGAGCAGCCGCGCCAAATGGAGAATCTCCCGGTGCGCGCAGCTCATGGCCGACAGGCCATGACTGTCGGGCAGGACCTTGGCGAGCGCCGGATAGACACTGCCTTCGTCGTCCTGCTCGTGGGCGACCACCTGGCCCTGGACGATTTCATTCGCCTCGACGATCAGCGCCGCCGCGGCCGGCGCATCGCAGTCATCCAGCGCATCGGCAATCGCTTGCAGGCGGTCGAGAGCGTGGCCGAGCGTCACGTGATCGTGGCGCAGCTTGAACCCCTGCGCCTCCGGCAGCGTCGGATGGGCGGGCTGGCGGCGTCCGGGCGATGCGGCGCGCAAGGCATTGAGAATCACCGCCACGTCGATCGCCTCCTGGAGGATGGCGGCCGGCACCGGCATCAGCCACCCGGCCGCCGCTGCGGCCATCGCCAGCGCCGACAGGCCCATGCCGGCAATGATGCTTTCCACCGCAATCCGCCGGGCCCGTTTGGCGATGACGATCGCTTCGCCGACCCGGTCCAGCCGGTCGGCCACGATCACCACGTCGGCCGCCTCGGAGGACGCGCTGGCGCCGCGGGCACCCATCGCGATGCCGACATCGGCGGCGGCGAGCGCCGGCGCATCGTTGATGCCGTCGCCCACCATGATGGTCGGGGCGAGACGCTGCTCGGTGCGTACCGCATCGACCTTGTCGGAGGGAACCCGGTCCGCCAGCACCGCATCGATATCGAGCGCGGCGCCGATCGTGGCCGCCGCCGCGGCGCGGTCGCCGGTAACCATGACGATGCGGGCAATACCGGCCGCGCGCAGCATCCGAATCGCACGGGGAGTCTCGGCGCGCAGGTTGTCGGCCAGCAGCAACGCGCCGATCGCCCGGCCCTCGACGGCGACGAACACGATCAGCGCCGATCGCCACGATGCGCGGCGGATCGCCCGCAGCGCCCATTCGTCCGCCTGCCGGTGGGCGAACACGAGGTCGCGCGATCCGGCGCCGACCGGCACCCCCGCAACGGTTCCGTGCAGGCCGCTGCCGGCGCTCTCCCGCACATTCTCCGGGATGCCGAGCGGCAGCCCGCGCGCGACCGCGGCCTCTACGATGGCGGCGGCCAAGACATGGTGCGAGGCTTGTTCCAGCGACGCACCGAGGCGCAGCACCTCATCGGGGTTTTCGCCGGCCGCGACCTCGACGGACAGCAGCCGGGCGCCACCGACGGTGAGAGTTCCGGTCTTGTCGAACAGCACCGTGCGCGCCCGCGCCAAGCCTTCAAGCGCGCCGCCGCCCTTCACCAGGATGCCGCGCCGCGCCGCCCGCGCAACGCCCGCGATGAACGCAACCGGCGCCGCCAGGATCAGCGGACACGGCGTCGCGGCAACCAGCACCGCCAGGCTGCGCAACGGATCGTCCGACACCACCCAGGCAAGGCCTGCGACCGCCAGCGTAAACGGCAGGAACGCCAGCGCGTAGCGGTCGGCCAGCCGCACGAACGGGGCCTTCGCGGCCTGCGCCGCGGTCACGAGCCGCAGAATGCCCGCATAGGTGCTTTCCCCCGCGATCGCCGATGCGCTCATCTCGAATGCCTCGCCGGCATTGACCGCACCGCTGCTGACCGGGGCGCCCCGAGGTTTGACCACGGGCAGCGCCTCGCCGGTCAGCGTTTGCTCGTCGATCACGGCGGAACCGGCGGCGACGATCCCGTCAACCGGGATGATCTCCCCGGCGCGCACCAGCAGCCGGTCGCCGATGGCGACCTCCGCCACCGCAATGTCCTCGATGCGGTCGCCGGCGCGGCGGTGCGCAAGGCGCGGGGCGCGATCGGTCAGCGCCCGCAGATCGCGCTCGGCCCGCGCGACGGCTAAGTCCTCGAGCACCGTGCCGCCCGCATACATCAGGGCGACCACCGCACCGGCGAGCGGCTCGCCCAGCGCGAGCGCACCCGCCATCGACAGCAGCGCAATGGCATCGATGCCCATGCGCCCGGCGGCGAGATCGCGCACGATCGAGATCGCGAGAGCGATGAGCACCGGCACCGTCGCGGCCGTCCACAGCCGGCTGGCGACAGCCGGCTCGCCGCCAATGTGCGCTGCAATTCCGCCCGCAATGCCGAATGCCGCGATGCCGGCCAGCGCGCGCCGTACGGTTCGCTCGCTGACGGGCCACTTTATCATTGCACCAGCTGCCATGGCGGCATCATGCCGGATGCGCCGCATCGAGCGCTTGAGCGAGGTCAAGGCGCAGACGATTGCCTGGGCAAAAAACGTGCGGCCAGATTTGCACGATGCGGCCGACTATTTGGAATCCGGCGGGAGTCGCGCCGGCGGCTTCGCCCTGGTACAGTGGCCGCGGATACGGGATGAACACGGGAGAGATTCGCCATGGCGGGTTGCCAAAGCGTCACGGCGCGATGTCGCATTGAAGGGTTCAACGGCGAGCGGCCCACCGGCCTTGTCGGGTTATGGAAAGCCGCTGGCCGTTTTGCCCTTGCGGGCATGGCTGCGGCGGTGATGGCGACAGCAGCACCGGGGCAAACCTATCCGACCAGGCCCATCACCATGGTGGTGCCGTTTCCGCCGGGCGGCAGTACCTCGATCGTGGCGCGCATCGTCGCCGAACGCATGGCGGAAGCGCTCGGCCAGCAGTTCATCATCGACAACCGCGGCGGGGCCGGCGGCACCATCGGCACCCGCCAGGTGGCGAAAAGCGCGCCCGACGGCTATACGCTGGAGGTCGGCTATACCGGAACGCTTGCCATTGCGCCGGCGCTCTATCGCAATGTGGGCTACGACGTGCGCACCGATTTCACGGCCGTCGGCCGCATCGGGGTCGCGCCGAGCACGCTGGTGGTGCACCCCTCGTTCCCGGCCAAAACGGTCGCGGAATTCATCGCCCATGCGAAGGCCAATCCCGGCAAGGTCAATTACGGCTCGGCCGGCATCGGCACGGTAGCGCACGTGGCGGGCGAATATTTCGCGCTGGAAACCGGGATCAAGCTGGTCCACATCCCCTACAAAGGCACCGGCCCGGCGATGACGGACCTGCTCGGCGGCCATATCCCGGCGGCATTCCCGCCGATTCCGGCGGCGCATGAGGCGGTGAAAAGCGGGTTGCTGCGCATACTCGCGGTGACCAGCATCAAGCGCTCGGCGCTGATGCCGGAGGTGCCGGCGATTGCGGAATTCCGGCGTGCCGGGCTTCGACGCGGCGCTGCGCTACGGGATCGTGGCGCCGGCCGGTACGCCGCGGCCGATCGTGGACCAGCTCAACCAGGCGCTCCGCACCGCGCTTGCCGCCGAGGATGTGCGCAACCGCCTGGCGCTCGAGGGCGCCGAGCCGCTACCGAGCACGCCGGACGAATACGCCGCCGACATCGATCGCGAGGCGACACAATGGTCGCGGGTGATCAAGGCGTCTGGGGCGCGGGCGGAGTAACTGGTTGGCGCACAGCGCCATGTTCGCGCCGTCTGATGACCTGCCCCAATTGGATCACGAGATGAACTTCGACTTCGCCGAAGAGCAAAAGCTGTTCGCCGACGCCGTGCGCAAGTTCGCGCAGGGCGAATTGGCGGCGGGTGCGCTCGCACGCGCGCATAATCCGCGCTTTCCGTTCGAGGTTGCGCAGCTTATGGCGCGGCAGGGCCTGATGGGCATCACGCTGCCGGAGGCCGACGGCGGCCAGGGCGGGTCGCTGATGGATGCCGTCATCGCCATCGAGCAGGTGGCGCTGGTGTGTCCGCGCAGCGCCGACGTGGTGCAGTCCGGCAGCTTCGGGCCGATCCGCACCTTCGCGGAATATGCCGCCCCGGCCCTGAAGGCGAAATATCTGCCGGACCTCTTGGCCGGGCGCACCGTGATGAGCCTCGGCATGTCGGAGCCGGACGCGGGCTCGGCCGCGACCGATCTGAAGACCGCGGCACGGCCGGACGGCGAGAACTATGTCCTCAACGGCACAAAAGTGTTTTCGACCTTCAGCCCCGACGCCGCGGTCTTCCTGGTCTATGCGCGGTTCGGGCCCGGCATCGGCGGCATCGGCTCGGTGATCGTTCCGCGCGACGCGCCGGGTTTCCGCATCGGCACGCCGTCGCGCTTCATGAGCGACGAGGAATGGTGCGAGCTGCATTTCGACGACTGCCGCATCCCGGCCGATCACGTGCTGCTCGGCCCCGGCGGTTTCAAAAAGCAGATCGCCGGCTTTAACGTCGAGCGCATCGGCAATGCGGCCCGCGCGCTCGCCTTTGGGCGCTATGCGTTCAACACCGCGCGCGATCACGTGGCAACAAGAGTGCAGTTCGGGCGCCCGTTATGCGAGTTCCAGGGCCTGCAATGGAAATTCGCCGATATGGCGCTCAAGCTCGAGGGCGCCCAGCTGCTGCTCTACCGCGCCGCCGCCAACGCGGACCGCGGGTTTCCATCCGCCTACGAAACCTCGATCGCCAAGGCGGCCTGCAATCTCGCCGGCTTCGAGGTTGCGCATGAGGCGGTGCAGGCGATGGGCGCCACCGGCTACAGCCGCGACACGCTGGTCGAATACTGCATGCGCCGCTGCCGCGGCTGGATGATCGCGGGCGGCTCGGTGGAAATTCTCAAGAACCGGATCGCGGAGGAGATCTTCGATCGCCGCTTCGATCAGCGCGGGCGGCGCCCCGATGCCGCGGAGTGAGGTAGATATCCTGTATTTTTTTGCGTTGCCATTATTTTTATTTTCTATAGTACTGTCGATAATGGTTTTGCTTTCTGTTTTTAAAATATTTATGAGCCGATCCGGCAGCCGGGTCTGCATTTTTTTCAACGGCCAGTGCGTCGGTCCTGATCGTGCCCTTGTTGCCGCCGGTATTTTGCTTTACTATTTCAATTTTATTGGGCTCCCTTATTGCATCTGTTGTTAGCTGCATAGCTTTCGCACCGATAGTATTGCTTATTGGCCCAATATTCTTAATATATGCATGGTGCGATTCGCGAGATCGCGATTTTTTGCCGACTTATGTTCTCTGCGTGATAAGCGCGGCGTCCTTCGTCGCAGAATATTTCTGGCTCGCAAATATGCCGGAGGCAGCTTAAAAATGAAAATTCCCTGCCCCAGAACACACGCTCAATTTTGCCGGGTAAATTCGGATGAATAACGCGCCTCTCAAAAATGCCCTGTTTTCCCCCCACTCCATCGCGCTGATCGGGCAATCCAACGATGCCGGCAAGACCGCCGGACGACCGCTGAAATTTCTGCGCCAAGCGGGTTTCGCCGGCCGCGTCTATCCCGTCAATGCGCGGCGCGACGACGGTACTCGGCGAGCGCGCCTGGCCCTCGCTGGCGGCGCTACCGGAAGTGCCGGAGCATGCCTACGTGGTAACGCCGATCGAGGCCGCCATGGCGGCGATCGAAGCGTGCGCGACGGCCGGCGTGAAGGTGACGACGGTCCTCACCGACGGCTTCGCCGAGACCGGGCCCGAGGGCATCGCCCGCGAGGCGCGACTGCGCGAGATCGTGCACACCACCGGCATGCGCATCGTCGGTCCGTCGAGCCTCGGCATCGTCAACCTGCGCAATGGCGCGCTCATCACCGCCAACGCGGCGTTCGACGAGCCCGATCTTCCGGTGGGAAGGATTTTCGCCGCCTCCCACAGCGGCGGTATGATCGGCACGCTCTTGTCGCGCGGCAAGGCCTGCGGCATCGGCTTCGCCGGGCTCGTTTCGGTCGGCAACGAAGTGGATCTGTCGCTCGGTGACATCTGCGCCGCCACGCTCGACGATCCCGATATCGACGGCTACCTGCTGTTCCTCGAATCGCTGCGCCATGCCGACCGGCTGCGCGCCTTCGCGATCCGCGCCGCCGCGGCGGCCAAGCCGGTGCTGGCCTACAAACTCGGCCGCTCGACCCAAGGCCGCGAACTCGCCGTCACCCACACGGGCGCGCTCGCAGGCGAGAACGACGTGGCCGACGCGTTCCTGCGCGATTGCGGCATCGCCCGGGTGGAAACGCTGTCGGCGCTCATCGAAGGCCTGCCGCTGCTGGCACGCGTCCCGGCGCGGCGCGAGAGCCGCCCTCCCCGCGCGGCCGTGGTGACGACCACAGCGGGCGGCGCCGCAATGGTGGTCGATCCGCTCGCTTCCCGTGGCGTCGATGTGACGCAGCCGACTGAGGCGACCTACACCCGTTTTGCCGCCGCCGGCATCAAGGTTGCACGTTCGCGGCTCATCGACCTGACGCTCGCCGGCGCGCGGTACGAGGTCATGAAGGCGGCCCTCGACATCCTCACCAGCGCGCCTGAGTTTGACATCGTGGTGGTCGTGGTCGGTTCGTCGGCGCGGTTCTATCCGGAACTCGCCGTGCAGCCGATCATCGACAGCGCCGGCAGCTGCAAGCCGATTGCGGTGTTCCTGGTCCCCGAAGCCCCGCAGGCACGCGCCGCGCTCAGCCGCGCCGGTGTGGCGAATTTCCACACCCCCGAGGCGTGCGCCGACGCCGTTGCCGCCGTACTGGCGCGGCGTCCGCCGCGACCTTCTCCCCCTGCCCTGGCTTCTCCCTCTCCCCGCTTGCGGGGAGAGGGCCGGGGTGAGGGGCAGTCCGAAGCGCGGCGGTAGTCCTGCCGGGGTTCTGCACCCCACCGGCCGGAGCATCGCGGACCGGCCGCCGCGCTGACGCTCCCCCGCAAGCGGAAAGAGGTGAAGCGACCACCCGCACCCTGAACGAACTCGAAGCCTACGCGCTGCTCGATGACCTTGGCATTCCCCATGCACCTTCCGTGGCGCTTGCCATCGATGCGGCCGCACCACCGACTTTGCCCTTCAGCTATCCGGTCGCTGTGAAAGTGCTTGCTGCGGACATCACCCACAAATCCGATGTCGGCGGCGTCATGCTGGGCATCCCCGATGCACCGGCGCTCATTGCGGCCATCGCAACGATCCGGGCGAAGCTACCCCAGGCACGGTGCGTCCTGGTCCAGCCAATGCTCGCCGGGATCGGAGAGGTGCTGATCGGCTATCGGGTCGATCCCGATGTCGGTCCGCTGGTGATGGTGGCAGCCGGCGGCATCTTCACGGAAATTTATCGCGACCGCAGCCTCCGCCTCGCCCCGGTCGATCTCGAAACCGCGGGGGAGATGATTGCAGAGGTGCGCGGCCTCTCGGTGCTGACGGGCTTTCGCGGCAAGCCGCCCGGCGACCTCGCGGCACTGGCCCAGGCAATCGCGGCCCTGTCGCACCTTGCCGACGATCCGGCCGTGACGGAAGCCGAGATCAACCCGCTGCTGGTACGTGCCGAAGGTGAGGGCGTCGTCGCGGTGGACGCCGTGGCCCGCCGGATTGTGCCGGCGGAAAAGGCGGAACGTTGAGCAAAAGCATATTAATGCGGCGTGGACACGTCAATTTCAGTGATCGCGTCCAGCACGGATTTCAGGTTCACCGGTCGGCAATCGCACTTTATGGCTGTCGTCGAAATCCGGGGGCGTACCGGTGAGCCGTGCCATCGTCAGCTTGAATGCGACAATGATCGAATTGCCCCGCGCATCCCAGTATTCCGCGCTCTCGGGAATGAAGCGCAGCAGACGGACATCGGGGTCATCTGGACCTTTCGGCCACCACGCTTGCGCCTCGACGCTCCATAATTCGCCAATTTTGGCACGATCATGCGTCAGGTCGGCGCGCCCGGTCATGCTTAAATACGTGTTCGAGCCGGTCTCTGCGAAGGCAAGACAGACTTCCGGCGCAGCCCGGATTTCCTCCTCCTTGGCGCCCTGCCGATCGGTGATGAAATAAATCCATCCGGCGTTTTGATCAGGCAGCGCATGCATCGGTCGCGCCCGCATCCCGTCAGCCGATCGCGTCGTCAACATGCAGGTTTTAAGCTTTCTAACCATTGCCCAGACATGATCACATTCGCCGGTCGAGGCGGTCGTGGTAGCAGCGCCGAGGGAGGCAACAGCGGCCGGTTTCTCAGGACCCCTCTTGGCGTTTCTTTGAAGCTGTCCCGGATCGTCGATGATGTCACCTGGCATTTGGTTAGAACCTCACCTCGTGTTTCGCGAGATCAAAGATCCTCGGGTTGATGCACCCCCACATTATTGGGCCGCCTTGGGGTCAACTCGCCTCCAAGTTCGCGCTTAGCCTGCATTACCTCATCCAAATGATCGTCGTCTCGTCGATCGCTGGCTTGCGTCGATTTCGGGCATTCCTTCGTCACTTGCCGTCATGAGGTCGCGGTCATCTTGTTCCCAGTTGTCGAGCGCTGCCTGCTTTTCCCGCTCGGAAAGCGTTGTATCTTTTATGATCTCGCTCGGCTTATCGAAGGTCGCAGCCGGATTTTCGATCTCCTCCTCCTTGTGGGCGTTTTCGATCGGCCGGTCCTTAGGGGATGAAGAATCCATGGATAGGTCCTCCCTGCACACTTGCTACTAGGGCTTTCCCATGACACATAACGGTGTGGATGAAAAATGGTTCCCTCGAAGCATACTTTACGCCACGCACCCGGGAGAGCTGGAGGTCCGTTGGAATTTCCCTAAATCGTGCCATCAAACACGATGATATTTACAAAGATATGGTGGAAAGCGGACCGCACCAACGTATTGCATAACTCAGACAGCGGCAACATGACACGAAAATACCTGAAAGAAAAGTGTAAAATCGGAACTAGACCAAATTTCATGTCGGCGCGGCGAACCCATTTCATATCCATTAGATTGCAATCAATAGAGCCAAACGCGGGAGTAGTCCACGTAACACGAAATGGACGAATTGTCGAAACAGCGATGAAGGTGCGAGCCGGCTTTCTTGATCGACGCATGCTCGCTGTTCTCGTTGTCAGCACAAGCTTGATAGGTCGGAGCACTTGTCGGCATCTACGTCAGCGTTTTTGCGCGATAGAGGACGAATGGCTCCGTATCTCGCTTCCAACCATGGGACGTGTTCGGGGCAATCAGACTGCCGCCAGACTCCCCGCGTGGCTGCCAGCGAGCGGTTCATCTGTCAGTTCTCCAGCCCGGTCGGCACCTTCTGCTCCTCGCTCGTCAGCTTCATGCCGGCGGCAAGCGCCATGGTCTCCATCAGGGCGGCAAAGTCCTTGGCAAGATACGCTTCCGGGTCGGCCTGGAGTTTCGCTACACCGAAATGCGCCTGCAGCATTTCCCGCGTTGCCGCCGTCACCGGCATCGGCACATCGTTCTCGCGCGCGAGCGCGAGGCCGAGATCGAGGTCCTTGCGCAGCAACTCGGGCGTGAAGGTGGTCGCCCAGTCGAGATTCACCAGCGCCGGAGATTTATAGGCCGTGAACATCGAGCCCATAACGCCGTTGTTGAGGAACGCCAGGAAGGCGTGACGCGGCACGCCGAGCTTGTTGGTGAGGAGGGTGATCTCGATCAAATTCTCGATCACGACGCCGAGCATGACGTTGTGGGCGATCTTGCAGATGCGCGCCAGTTCGCCCTCGCCCACATAGGAGACGCCACGCGGCGCGAACACTTTCACCATCGGCTCGACCGTGTGGAACGCGGCCTCCGGACCGGAGGCGACCGCGGACAGCTTACCGGCCTTGATGACCTTGGCATTGCCACTGACAGGGCAGCAGATGAAGCCGGCGCCGCGCTCGGCAAGCCGTGCCCGGATCGCGGCGGATTCCTCGACCGCGATGGTCGAGCAGTCCACGCAGATCGCCGGCATGGCGTTTGCCGCGACCCCATTGCGGGCCGAAATAGACCTCGTCCAGGTCCGCTCCGGTCAACACGATGGAGAACAGCACGTCGACATGCGCAAGGTCGGCCGGCCTATCGACGATGCGGCCGCCGGAGGCGGCGAGCGGCTCGGCCTTGGCACGGGTGCGGTTCCAGATCGCAACGTCGTAGCCGGCCTTCAACAGCCGTTCGGCCATCGGAAAGCCCATGCGGCCCATGCCGATCCAGCCGATTTTCAACGCCTTGTCCGGCATGCCGATTTCTCCTGCCACGCCTGCGGGGTGAGGACCGGGAGCCGACCTCCCGCGGACTGCGAGACGGCTGCGGTATCACAGCCTTCCGTGCGGGGCAACGGACAGGCTCGGGCGCCTCGAACTGCTCTGGCTTCCGAAATACCTGCTACGTCCGTCAGCCTCGCGCAGACGCCGGGTGGAGACGGCGACGAGCAAGACGAGCGCCGGCGCAATCGCAGCCAACATTAATCGGCGCCGGCACGCCGACGCCGCGGCAGATATTCAAGCCTTTACTACGCCTTCGGCGGCGGAACCTCCCGGACTGTGAAAGCCTGATTCTCCCGCACATCGACCGGGGGATTGAGGATAACCTGGTCGCCGTCCTTGACGCCTTCCCGCACCTCGACGCTGGTGCCGAGATCCCTCACTTCCACGATCTTGCGCAAATGGACGATGCCGTTCTCGACGACAGCTACGCTCAAGCCACCGCGGTTGAAAATGATCGCCTCCGCCGGCACGATGAACGTTTTGGTCTTGCGCGGGATAAGGAGCTGAACCTCGCAATAGGTACCGGGCGTCAGCGTGCCGTCCGGATTGGGGACGTCGATTTCGGTAAGCAGCGTGCGCGTTCCGGGTTGCAACGCATTGGCGATCCGCGTCACCGTGCCGCGGAACTCCACGCCCGGCAATTCCGGCACCCGCACCACGCCTTCGACACCGGTCTTGAGGCCGAACGCCTGATCCTGCGGAACGTACACATAGATGCGGATGACATCGCTGTGCATGATGGTGAACATGGCAGAACCGCCGCCCGCATCGGCCTGCACCAGGCTGCCATTGTCGATGTTGCGGGCGGTGATGACGCCATCGAACGGCGCGACTACGCGCTGATAGGCTTTTTGCTGGGTGAGCACCCGCAGCTGGGCCTGCTGGGCCAAAATATTCGCCTGGGCGACCGCTTCGGCGGCCTGCTGCCCATTCAGCGCGAGCCGCTCCTGATCGCCCTGCTGCTTGGTGATCCAGCCCTGGGCGAGCAGCTTGTTGTCACGGCCCCAGGTGACCTCGGCGAGTTCCCGGTCGGCCTGGGTCTTACGCAGCGCGGCCTCGTTCTGCGCAAGGTTGGCCTGCGCTTGCGCGATCTGGTGGTCAAGCTCGGGGGCGGTTATTTCCGCCAGGAGCGCGCCTTTGGCGACGTGATCGCCGATGTCGGCATAGCGCTTGGCGACGTAGCCGCTGGTGCGAGAATAAATGTTGGCCTGCTCGAATGCTTCCGTCGTGCCGGGCAGGCTGATGCTGACCGTCTCGCCGCTCGCCCGCACCGCAGCGACGCGCACATTCGGCACCATGTCGCGGCGCTGCACCGCCGTGGCCGCCACCTCGGCGTGGAGCTGGAAATGCTGCCAGGAGCCCAGCGCCAGCCCGGCAAGGAGAAGCACGACCGTGGCAGCCGCGAACACGTAGCGACCAGTCCGCTTGGTCTTGCTGCCGGGAGACGGCGGGAGCGCGATGTCGCGACCGATCGGCACCGCGCCGTCCCGTCCCGGTGCAGCCTCGACGCTCGGCATCGGCGTAAGTGCATTCATACGGGTTCCTCCGCGAAGACGCCATGCGCGGCCTTGCCGTCATTACCCTTGCGCAGCAGCGCAAATAGATACGGCACAATCAGCAGCGTGGTCGGGGTTGCAAACAACAGGCCACCAATGACGGCGCGCGCCAGCGCGGCGTTTTGTTCTTCTCCGGCGCCGCCGATCGCCATCGGCAGCATGCCGGCAATCATCGCGGCGGCGGTCATCAGCACCGGGCGGATGCGCGTGCGGCCAGCCATGATCGCGGCCTCGAAGGCCGGCATGCCGGCCTGCTGCTGCTCGCGCGCGAACGTGACCAGCAGGATCGAATTGGCCGAAGCGACCCCGATGGCCATGATGGCACCCATCAGGGATGGCACATTCAGCGTCGTGCCGGTGATGTAGAGCATCGTGAGAATGCCGCAAAAGGTCGCCGGCAAGGCCAGGATCACCACAAATGGATCGCCGAAGTTCTGATAATTGACCACCATCAGCAGATAGACGAAGACCGCGGCAAAGAGAAGGCCGAGAGCCATGTCTCGAAAGGCCCCGTTCATGCTGTCGATCTGGCCCAGTACTTCGATTTTGTTGCCGGGCTTGAGCTTCTGTCGCTCCGCCGCGACGATCTTGTCGATCTCCGTGGCGATGCTGCCGAGATCGGCGCCTTCCACATTGGCATAGACCTCGTAGACCGGCTGGATGTTGGCGTGGTTGGCATTGGTCGGGATCGAATCACGCTGCAGCGTGGCGACGTTTTCCAAGAGCCCCGGCACCGGATTGCCGTTCGAGGCCGTGAAGGTGCCGACCGGCGTGTTCTTCAGATCGTCGATCGAGCTGATGCGATGCTCCGGCGTCTGCACCGCGAGAAAGTAAGGTGTGCCGGTTGCCGGATCGGTCCAGAAATTGGGACTCACCTGCACCGAGGAGGCCAGGCTCACATTGAGGTTGGTGGCGATGCTGTTGACGGTCCATCCGAACTGGGCGGCGCGGGCGCGATCGATGGTGGCGAAGAATTCCGGCGCATCGACTTCCTGCTGAATATGAGCGTCGGCGATCCCCGGAATGGCGGCGATCTTCTCGCGCAGCGCGCGGGCAATCGCGAGATTGTTGGCGCGGTCGTAGCCGACGGTGCGGACGTCGATCTGTGCCGGGATGCCGAAGTTCAGGATCTGGGTGACCATGTCGGCGGCCTGAAAGTAGAAGACCGCCTCGGGGAACGCCTCCGGGAGCACCTGGCGCAAGCGGTGGATATGCTCGCCGGTCGGGCGGTGGCCCTCCTTCAGGGTCACGAGAATGACTCCGTCATTGACCCCGATGGCGGTTCCATCGGCGAAAGCGAGATTAAAATTGCGCGCCGGCAAACCGATGTTGTCGAGTATGTCTCCCCGCTCGCGATCCGGGATGACCTCGCGGATCTTGTCCTCGATGGCCTGAAACATCTCCTCGGTCTTTTCGATGCGCGTGCCGGCCGGGGCGCGCACATGCAGCTGGATCTGCCCGCCATCGATGAGCGGGAAGAAGTCGCGGCCGACCAGCGTAAACAAAACGCCGCCGAGCGCCAGGATGGCCGCGGCCGCGACCGGTACGACCAGCTTGCGGGTCAACAGTCCGGTCAAGATCTCCGTATAGCCGTGCCGCATTGCCTCGAAGCCATGTTCGAACCGGGCATGCAGCCGGCCGAACCACCCCTTGGGGGCGTGCGAATCGCCATGGTGTTCGCCCTTGAGCAGCAAGCCGATCGTGATCGGGGTCAGGGTCCGCGACAGTCCATAGGAGGCGAGCATCGCAAACACCACCGCAAGACCTAGCGGCGTGAACAGATATTTGGCCGGCCCGTGGAGGAACAGCACCGAGATGAACACGCAGGAGATCGCCAGCGTGGACACCAGAGTCGGCACCGCGATCTCGGCCGCCCCATGCAGCGTCGCGTAGGGCAGCGGCTTATGTTCCTCGGCTAGGAGACGATGCGTGTTTTCGATGGTCACGGTCGAATCGTCGACCAGGATGCCCACCGCGAGCGCGAGTCCGCCCAGCGTCATGGTGTTGATGGTTTCGCCGAGGAAAAACAGCACGGTGAGTGACGCTAAGATCGACAGCGGGATCGAGATGGCGACGATCAGGGTCGAGCGCCACGAGCCGAGAAACAGCACGATCATCAGCGCGGTCAGCACCGCCGCGATCGCGCCTTCGCGTAGCACCCCGCGGATCGAGTCGCGCACGAACACCGACTGGTCGAACAGTTCGGTGATTTTCATCCCCGGCGGTGCCGCGGCGCGTGCCGTGTTGAGGGCGTCCTTGACGGCATTGACGACCGCAAGCGTCGAGGCGTTGCCGTTCTTGATGATGCTGAGCAGCACCGAGCGCCGCCCCTCGGTGCGCACCACGTTCTGCTGCACCAAGCTGCCGTCGCGCACATAGGCCACGTCCTTGAGAAAGACCGTGGCGCCGTTGGCGAATTTCACCGGAATGTTGTTGAGATCGGCAAGCGAAACAGGCGTCGCGTTGGTGCGCACCGCGTATTGCGTATCGCCGATCTTCGCGGTGCCTGACGGCAGCGTGAGATTTTGGGTGTTGACCGCGTTCACGATGTCCAGCGGCGTCAGACCCTTGGCTTGCAGCTTGGCGGGATCGAGGTTGACCATGATCTGGCGGTACCGTCCGCCGGCCGGCGTCGGCAGAGTGATACCGTTGATCGGGGCTAGGCGCTGGCGCAGCCGGTAAATGCCGTAGTCGTAGAGCTGCTGCTCATTGAGTTCATCCGAACTCAAGCCGATCTGCAGCACCGGCACGCTGGAAGCATTGTACTGCAGCACGATCGGCGCCTGGATCCCCGGCGGCATGATGCCGCGCACCGCATTGGTGCCGGAGACGATCTGGGCAATCGCGAGATCGATATTGACGTCGGGCTGGAAGAAGATCTTCTGCACCGAAATCCCGTTGAGCGTCTGCGACTCGATGTTCTTGATGCCATTGACGCTGGCGCTAATGGAGAACTCGCCATAGGTGGTGACGCGCTGCTCCATCTCCGGCGTGCTCAGTCCGGTATAGGTCCAGATCACCGTTACCACCGGGATCCTGATCTCGGGAAATATGTCGGTCGGCATCGACACTACCGCCGTCAAGCCCAGGAAGGAGATCAGCAGTGCCACCACGTAAAACGTATGCGGAAACTTCAGCGCAAACCGTACAATTCCCATCACCGATCCCTAACAGACGTTGCGGACCGCAGCCGCAGGCCGGCTCAGAACCGGCCGGCTAAGCATCGTCCGCAAGCTGCGAGCCAATCCCGCCTTTTTTACAAAGTGCACACGACAACAGTCATCAAAGTAATGTGAACGCAGGTCACATGAACGCAGCATCCGCCTCCGATCATCCGGATCGCGTGGACCGACCACGGCGGTCGCCCGGCGGATCGATGGTCGGCCACCATGGGACATACTTCGGCGGCAGAAATATGCCCCCAATCTAGGCAAGGTGCCGCCGTATCATGCATGCTCGCGCCGCTGCGATAGCGCGGATGACATGTAATCAATTCTTGCTTTCACGGCGCACTCCTACCGGAGCTTTTATATCGGATGAGTTTACGTGAATTTTACTTTCTGATCGCACCTCAAAATATGAGCGCATGGTGCATCGGGGTGACGGAGCCAACGCGCACCGAACGTCGTCAGCCTGTAATCTGCCAGTGATCCGTGGATCGTCTGGTAGCTTTGTTCAACCCGAAATCGCAGTTGCCGATCCGGTCACCTCGGTGCGTTCGTGACGGATCCGCGGGTTGGGGAAAAGCCGTTATGCAAGGAGAAGCGGACGCCATGAACGTTCAAGCCACTGCGCTCGCCGGCGAGGTGTCTTCGCAGCAGCGATCGGTGCAGGGTTATATCGACGAGACGCCGGTGTGGTCGGATGGGACGACGCTGCCGAACACACCGATGACCGACATGCAGTGGCGCATCTGGTGGCTCGCCGCCGCCGGTAAATTCTTCGAGGGCCTCATCGTTTTCATGACTGGCATTGCCTTGCCGCTCATCGCGAAGGAATTCAACATCACACCCGTGCAGCACGGCGTGGTCGGCGCCGCGAGCCTGTTCGGCATCCTGGTCGGCGCCATTGCTCTCGGCGGGTTGTCGGATCATTTCGGCCGCCGATTCATGTTCATCGTCGAGATGATTATTCTTGTCGTGTTCCTCGCGCTGCTGGTGGCCAGTCCCGGCTATATCTGGCTGGTCGTCTTTCTGTTCGGGCTGGGCGTCGCACTCGGCTGCGACTATCCGACCGCCAACCTGATTATTTCCGAGAGCATTTCCAGCAGCGCCCGGGCACGTCTGGTGCTGGCAGCGTTCGGATTCCAGGCTGTGGGCGCGATGACCGGAACCGCCGTGGGCTGGCTGGTCTTGAAGAACATTCCCGAAGTCTTCGCCTGGCGATGGATGTACGCGACCGCGATCATTCCGGCGGTGATCGTCGCGATCGGGCGCTTCACGGTCACGGAAAGCGCCCATTGGCTGCTGGCCCAGGGCAGGCGAGACGACGCGCGGACGCAATTGAGCCGGCTTTTGGCACGGCGGCCGGCATACCCGAAGCGCGTGGAGTTCGCGCCCACGCAGGACGCCGCCGTACCGCGGCAGAACCTTCTGGCGCTATTCGACAGGGCCAACCTGCGGGCGACCATCCTCGCCGCAGTGCCATGGTTCCTTCAAGACCTCGGCACTTATGGCATCGGTATCTTTACGCCAACGATACTGGCGGCATCGATCGGCTACAAAACCAAGCACGCGGGCAGCGTCGCGGATATGATCAGCAATGACGAACTGGCGGCCAAAGGCGCGGCTTTGATCGACGTGCTGCTGATCGTCGGCATCGCCTGCGCAGTGTTGCTGGTCAACAAGTTCGGCAGCATTCGCCTGCAAGTTTTGGGATTTATCGGCTGCGCTGCCGGCCTTCTCACCGCCGCCGGATCCGGCTTCGCCATGGGGAGCAGCAAGACACTCCTGATCTTCCTCGGGCTCATGCTGTTCAACTTCATGACCAACCTGGGCCCGAATGCGCAGACCTACCTGTTGGCAGGCGAAGTGTTCCCGACACAAGTTCGCGGCATGGGCGCAGGCTTCGCCGCGGCTTTTGCCAAAATCGGTGCTGTCACCACCGCGTTCCTGTTTCCAATCCTGCTTGCCGACATCGGCACCCAGGCCTTGCTGTACATATTGATCGGAACGTCGCTGCTCGGCGCCGCGATCACCTGGCTGTTCCGGATCGAGACCACCGGCATCAACCTGGAGACCATCGGAACCACGGGCCGTGTAAGTCCAGAGCATCGTTGATTTTGGAAAAGATGCCGGTCGGCATCAGCGCAACCCGAACAATTCCCCTCACCGCTCGCTGAGAGAAGCCCCGGCGATATCCCTTCTCGGGCAGCGACATCGCGGTCATTGCGGCCGTTCGGCAAAGCGCCTGAATCCGTACCTTTCGAAAACTTGGAAAGCCACATCGGAGCGAATGAAGTCGAGCCACACGCGCGCTGCCTCCGGGTGCGGCGCGCCGGTCACGGCCGCGGCACTATAGTTGGCGCGCGAATTTATCTCCTGCGGAATATCGATGTGCCCGATCGGGTTTCCGATCCGCTCTTGGAAGATGGCTTCGGACCGCCACGTCACGCCGGCGTCGGCCAGGCGCTGCATCAGGAATAGCGGCGTCTGGCGATGATGGATGCGGGTCAACACCGTCTCGCCCTGCCGCACCTTTTCGCTGTAGACCGCGTCCGCCAGGGCCTCGCCCCCAGCCTTCACCAGCGACGACCGGATTTGCCGGGCGACGCCTTCGAACTCCGGATTGGGCATGGCGAGCGCCAGACCCGGGCGGGCAAGGTCCTGCAAGGAGCCGATATGCGCCGGATTTCCGTTCGGCACCATGATGGTAAGATCATTGGTTGCGAAAGTGATCACCGGCCCGACGAGTCGTCCCTGTCGCATCAGTTCCAGGCTGGCTGCCTGCTCGGCCATGTACACGTCCGGCTTGACCGTAAAGGTCAAATTGCCCGAGGAAACCGTGCCCCCGGCGTCCATCTGCTTGAGCAACAAGCCGGGCGGGAGGGTTTCAAAAAATACCCGGCCACGATATTGCGGATAAACCTCGCCGAACTTCGCGACCGCCTCCTCCAATGCAAAAAAGTAATTGCCGGAGGCAAACAGCACCAGGAGCGGATTATCGAGGCTGCCATGGAAATCGGCCATCACATCGGCCGGCGGCACGGTGAACACCAGACCGCGGTTCGGGGCGGGTGGAATCTCGCCCCGCGGCCACGGCGGATAGAGCGCCTCGATGGCTTTGAGGCGCTCCGCGGGCGTCTGTGCAAGTCCCGCAACCGGAAAACCGAGCAGCAGAGCCGTCAGCAACCCTACCGATACGCTCTGCGATACCCGCTTCATCAAAATGGCTCACCGCGAATAGGCAAAACCCGCTTCCTGAAGCTTGACCAATGTTGCCACCGCCCCGGGTGTCAGGACAACGTCAGGAATGAGGTGATTGGTCAAATCCGCCGCAAGCCGATCGAGCGGCAAGCGATCCGGATTTTGCCCGGTCGCCGACAGGCGCTCGGACAGCTCCCATATGGCATTGTAACACGCCATGAAAACCACGCCACGGCGTTGCAGAACCACGACGCTATTATCCTTCGACGAGAACGCGCCTTCTGCGGATTGATAATCGGCGGGGTCGTGCTTGGACCCAGGCGGCTCGTCGATGAATGAATTACGGGTTACATTTCCGCCGGCAATCTTCGCCAGCTGATATTTGTCCCACATCATCTGGTCGTAGAGCGCGAGGTGCGCCGGTCCGTGCGTTGCAGAAACGCACAGAAAATTTGCATCCCTAAATCCCCAGATATTGGAGTTCAAGCTATTGCGCATCCCGTTCAGCCACGGCCC
Source organism: uncultured Alphaproteobacteria bacterium (assembly GCA_963802745.1). Lineage (GTDB taxonomy): Bacteria > Pseudomonadota > Alphaproteobacteria > Rhizobiales > Xanthobacteraceae > JAJPKK01. The sequence continues at coordinate 40,958 of CAWDKL010000017.1, forward strand.
GGTCAAATCGGTATTGTCCCATGCCTGCTTGCCCCCGCCTTTATAGGCTAAAACGGCATTCAGCGGGCCGGCATCCCAAAGATCCGGATTGTCGGGGATCATAGGACGTGTCTTGTAGTCGCGCCGCCGCGGCATGCTCGCGAGCATCCGAGAAAGTTCCTGCAAACTCTTTGCGCCGGTGGGCTCCAGCGTCGGATCCACGGCTGCGGCTGCCGAGCCCTGCGCGAGGCCGGCGACCAATAGCCCGGTACCCAATCCGAACAATGCGTCGCGGCGGTTGTTGTCAACGGCCATTTTTTTCTCCCCTGGCGTCTAGAAGCGCCGGAGAAGGAAGGCCATCAACTGTGACCTAGCGGCGCCCATCTACGCATTCATATCGAAATTATCGGAGCCGGGCAATGCGGTGTGTCGGGAAAGGCGCATCGCCGCGGCGCCATAATCAAAGCGCACCGCAGCGTCATTGCGCGCGCTATCGACCCAGGGATGGCCGCGGCATTCGCAACGGCCCAAAAGCTTCACTTGATGGTCGCGGCTCCGGTACGACAGGCCTGGGCATCCTCGGCCGCGGTGCCGCCGCTGCAGCCGATGGCGCCGATGACCTTGCCGTTCGCGATCAGCGGCAACCCGCCTTCGACCGCAATGGCACCGAGCGTGGCGATGTTGATCGCGGGAGGTGTTCCATTGATGGCGTCCTGGAACACCTTAGTCGGACGGCGAAAGGCCGCGGCGGTCTTGGCCTTGCGGATCGCCACATCGGTCGAGCCGAACTGGGTATCGTCCATGCGGGCGAAGTGGATCAGGTCGCCGCTGTTGGACACCACTACGATAGCCATATGCCAGTTGTTTTTTCCGGCCTCCGCCTCCGCGGCTTCGCTGGCTTTCTTGGCTTGTTCCAGCGTGACGCCCGGATATCCGTAGGACGGCGCGGCCGGCTGCTGCGCCAAAACCACCCCCGAAACGCTCAGCGCCGCAATGCACGCCAGCGCGGCGCAAACCTGTCTACTCATCACTTACTCCTTCGGTAGAGGCCTCATGGGAGGGCCTTACGATGCTCGCCTTAAGGTGCGGGTCGGTGACAGGCGGACTCAAGCCGCCGCAGCCCACGCAGTGATTTTCAAGGATTCCCTGGAAGCACGGCCGCGATGCCTTCGGGATTGATGTTGAACGTGATGAAGGTCAACGGCTCGCGGTTAGGGTTACCCCATTGATGCACGAGATCGAACGGTTCGTAGACCAGCGCTCCCGGCCCCTTTGCCTCAGTCTTACCGGCCACCGTGTTGGCGCCGGTTCCGGAAACGATGAAATAAAGCGCCGCGCCGGAGCGGTGATGCGGTGCATTCGAAGGCATCCCCGCCGGGAACGTCACTTGCGTCAGGTTGGCGTCGTAAGTTCCGGCTTTCAGGAACGGGATCGGCGACGGTGTGCGGAAAAGCTCTCGCGCGGTTCCGCCGGCGACGGAGGGCTTTGTCAGATCGGCCGCCGTGCTCAAGGCGAAATACAGGAAGGTCGACGGCGTGCTGCCGGCGGTGTTCAGGTCGGCCGGGATGTCCCTGGAAACAAAGCCGCCGTCTCCGGTTTTCAGCGTCCTACCCGTCCCTGATTGCGTAACCTCAGATGCGCCGGAGACCTGGAACAGCACCCCGTTCGTGCCTTGGATGGAGGCTTTTTCGCCGGGTGCCAACGTCACGCTGGCGGCGCGAAAATACAGCGGCGCGTCCGTGACGGTGGGCAGTTTTGCCGCGGCCAGGACTTTTCGCACCGTCGCGGCCGGACCCGATGGGGTCTGCGCGGCCGCAGCGCCCGCCAGCACCAGCGTGGCGAGAGCCAATCCAATCGACACCGAACGCATCGACGCCTCCTTCGCTTGTTACGTTGTAGCGATGCGTATATAGCGATAGCTGGCGCAGTCAAAATTAAAAATGAGGACCGTAGCCTGCAGGTGAAGCGTTCGTGGAGCAGACAGCCTAACTCGCGGCGCGAGCAGCCGGCGCTCACGCTGCCCCATCGAGGCGGATGGGGACAGGGCGTGCATGCGCGCCGCCGGCCTATGCCTCAACGGCAGACGAAATCATCGGCGCCGACCGGCTGGCACTGCGCCGGCCAGCCGCGAGCGCGCCAGTAATCGACGAGGCCGAGATCGCGGGCCACCGTCTTGAAACCTGGGGTCGCACGGACAGGCGCGTAGGTCGGATGCCAGAACCAGGTCGAGGAGATCGGCTGGAAATAGTCGCCGCGGACTTCGTCCTGGTAAAACTCCAATACGCGCTCCGGTCGCCCCCACATGCATGTAGGCAAAGCTCAAATTGCCGAGCCGCGGCAACGCACCCGGCACCGGCGCCTTAGCGGGCGCAGAATCAAGAATTTGCGCGGCCGCTTCCAGCATCCCGGACGGATAGTTCGACGCCGGCATTTCCCGCAGCGCGGCCGCTGCCTCGTGGTAGCGGCCGGCCGAGGCGAGGATCAGCGCCAGTTCCAGCGTACGGCCGGGGCGGAACGGTTGCAGCATGGCGATCGCCTTGTCGGTGTCGCCGTCGAGCCAGTAAATCTCCGCTGTGTCGGCGGTGTAATTGGTGATGAACTGCTCGCCGGCCTGCAGACGGTCCCGCATCGCCAGCGATTCCTTGATGCGGCCGAGCGCCGCCAGCTGCTGGCTGTAGCCATGCAGCCCATCGGCTTGATTCGGGTTCAGCGCCAAGGCCTGTCGGAACGCATCCTCGGCCGCGGCCATTTTCCGCTGCACCAGATTGGCGTAGCCCAGTGCTACGAACCCATCGGCGCCCTTGGGGTCGAGCGCGGTGGCATGGCGCGCCAGCATATCGCTGCGCGGGATGGTTTTTGCCACGATCTGGCGTTCCGCTTCCGGCAAGCCGGCCCGCAGCGACGGCGCGAACAGCGGCGTCAAGGCGTAACTATAGGCCAGCATGGCGGCGGCCGGTGCGAAATCCGGCTCGCGGGCGAGCACCTTCTCGAGCAGCACTGCGGCATCCGCCGCCGCCTTGGCACCGCGCGGGCGCGCCGCCACCTTGGCGCGCAGGAAATCCAGATACGCATCAAAGTCCTTGACGCGGCTGCGCACTGTGGAATCGCCCGGCTTGCACCTGCGCCCCGAGTGCCGCCGCAATCGTTTTGGCGACATCGTCCTCGATGGCGAAGATGCCATCGCGGCCGGCGTCATAGGACTTCGACCATAGCGTCGCCCCGTCGGCCGCCCGGCCCAAGGCGAGGTCGAATTGGACGCGCTCCCCGGCCAGGCGGGCTGTGCCTTGCACCACATAGGCGGCATGGAGCGCCTGCCCGATGGTTTTGGCATCGCGGTTCGCCGGCTTGAGCACGAACGACGATGATCGCGCCACCAAGCCCAAGCCCGGCACCGAGGCGAGCGCCGCGGCGATTTCGTCCGTCATCCCTTCGGCAAAGAAATTTTGCGCCGCGTCGCCGGAACGGTTTTCCAGCGGAAACACCGTGACGGTCGGGCGCGCCGCCGCGGGCACCTGCGCGGACGCGGGGGCAAGGCCCGCGCAAAGCGCCAACGCCGCCATCGCGGCGAGAGCTGAAAACCGGCGGTTCGGGTCGATCGGGCATCCGTTCATGCATATGCTCCCATCGGGGGATTTCCCGCCTCGTCTGCGGCCTTTTCCGGGTGGACGCGTCAACGGGTCCGGCCTTTGGCCGGCCCGATGATCGGCTCCGCGCGGCCGGGTGGCGCAGTCATATCCGATATCCGCCGACCTCGCCCACAATCCAGCGATCCCCATTCGGCGCGCAAGAGCATGTCACCCTCCCCGAAACCGCCGAAGACGGGCCAGTGCAGGAAAACGGAGTTCAAACATCGACCGTGGCGCCGGCTTTGAGCGGGGCGGATTGCGCGTCGCCGCGCGCGGCGATTTCGGCCTCCTCGATGCGCCGGTGCAGGTCCTTCACCAGCTCGATCGCGGGGCCGTAGCGGTCGGCGTCGTCGCTGGCAAAGCCCTTGTGGTACATCTTGCGATAGCCTTGGCTGAGAAACAGCTGCCGCTTTGCCCAATCCGGCTCCGTCCAGCCGTCAGGCGGGCTGCCGCTGCCGTGCAGCATCGGCGCCGCATCGTCGCGAAAGACGTTCATCGGCTCCTGGCCCTGCTCGACCAGCGCGATTTGCTCCTCCAGCTGGCGGCGCAGCATGACGATCGGTACGTCGGTGCGGCCAAGGATTTCCTGAGTGCGGTCGGTGATCGCCCCCTGGGCAACCCACACCAGCGCATCCTGGGCGAGCACGTAGTCGAGGATCGGCCGGCCCTGGTCGTCATGCGTCGGCGGCTCATACCAGGGGACCACGTCCTGGTGCGGCGCTTTTATACCGTAAGGCGCCGCGTAAACCTGGTAGCAGATATGGTAGGTATGGGTGTCGTCCATCGGCACCCGGATCTGGAATTCGCTGCGCGGCGCGCCGGCCCTTCCGGTCTGCGTGTAGAACGGAAAGATCACCGTCGAATGGCGGCGTACGAAATCTTTCTCTGCGCCCAGCTCCTTGGCGTAGACGATGCCCTTCTCCATTCCGTATCGGGTCGGCCGCGCGTAAACTTCCTTGATGCCGTCGCCCCATTTGGTGCGCGTGTGCAACGTATGGTCGAGGCTTGCGGCGCGCTCGGCAAGGCGCCCGTCCCGCGCCAGCACGTAACGGAACAGGTGCCCATGCGCCCACACGCTGTGGGTCGGGTCGCCGGTGTTCTCCTGGCATTGCAGCCAGTTGCAATCGATGACGTTGATGGCGATCTGCCGCACCGCGTTCGGCCACACGAACAGGTCCCACCGCGGCAGCGCCGGCGCCGGCAGCGGGCCCAGATACGCAAACACCAGGCCTCCGAGTTCCTGCACCGGATAGGCCTTGAGCTTCGCCCGGATGGTGGTTGCGGTTTCCATCGGCCGCTCCAGGCAACTGCCGTCGGCGCCGAAGAGCCAGCCGTGATAGGGGCAGCGCAGCCCGCAGTCGTCCGGAATGCCGTATTGCAGATCGACGAGGCGATGCAGGCAGCGATCGCCGATCAGGCCAAGCCCGCCGCTGCGATCTTTGTAGAGGACAAGATCCTCCCCGAGCACGCGCACCTTGCGCACCGGGTTGTCGAGCAGCTGCGCAAATGGCGCGATCGGGATCCAGTAACGGCGCATCAACTCGCCACACGGTGTCCCTGGCCCGACGCGGGTGAGCCTTGCATTGGCCTCGGCGCTCAGCATCGCGTCTCCTCCCCGGTTTCTGGTGGTCGCTGCAAGGATTTCACCGCATGATCTCGATCAGCAGTACCCAAGCATTCCACACGGCGGCCGCCAGCGAAATCAACACCCCGGCCGCCACCCAGTAGAGGCCGCCGTCGAGACCTAGCACCAGTTGGATGCCGCCGGCCACAAGCGGCAGCGTCGCGGCGGTGCTCACCAGCGCGCGCAGCATCTTTTTAAGCGGCGTCAGGCCTTCGATCGGCGGAAGCGATTGCAATTGGTTGGCGAGCGTGACCGCCAACGTCACCGCGCCGATTGCGGACGATTCGGCGCCGAACAGCGCAATCGGCTGGCCCGGCACCAAGGCAAGGCTCGCCAGCACCAGCACACCGGTGAGCATCAGCAGCGATTCGGCGGCCCGCATCGGCAGCTGCGGAAACGCGAGAATACGGGCCAAATTGATCGATATGGCCACGACCATGAGCCCGGCCAGCGCCGCGGAGGCCCCGACCTCGGCCACGAAAAAATCTTTCCACTCGGCAAATTGCGGGGTCATGTTGCGTTGCGCGATCCGGTTTTGGGATGAAGGTACCAATCCTGTGGGGACTCGTGGAACACGTCGCGGTGCTTTCATACCAAAGCCGTCACGGGGTGACGTGCGCGCCAGGCGCGCGCCCTGCATCGGGGCCACATCGGACTCACCTTGCTCTATGAAAATCGTCCCATTCCTGGCAAGCTTGCTGCATGACGACGATTGCGATCGAGCAGGCAAAACAGAATTTGACTGCCCTCGTCCAGCGGGCGCTGGATGGGGAGGAGATCATCATCGAAGCGGACAGCCGAAAGGTGCGGCTCTCCCCGCTTCCAGCATCGCCCCGCTTCGATGCGGAGACCGCCCGCCGTCGCGGCTATGGTTCGATGCAGGGACAGTTCGTTGTCACGGACGCCTTTTTCGACCCGTTGCCTCAGGCTGAACTGGAGCTCTGGGACGGCTCCGGTGCTCCGTGAAGGTTCTGCTCGACACCCACGTGTTGCTATGGTGGCTGCTTGGCAACCCGAGGCTATCGGCCACCGCGTCGGCAATCCTTGGCGACGCTGACGCGACAATCCTTGTAAGCGCTGTTTCCGGGCACGAGATCGCGACCAAATTCCGCCTCGGCAAACTTGCGGTGCCCGCGCGCCTTGCGGAGAATCTTGATCGGATCGTTGCCGAGAACGGCTGGCAGGAGTTGCCATTGAGCATCGCTCATGGCCAGCTTGCCGGCCGGTTGCCCGGCTCGCACAAAGACCCGTTCGATCGGATGCTCGCCGCCCAAGCGCTGATCGAAGACATATCCTTGATCACCGACGACGCTGCAATGAAGGGATTCGGGGCAAAGTTGATCTGGTAGAGCGAGTCACAGGGCGTAGCCTGGATTATGGCCGAGGCGCCAAGCAAAATCATCCGAGGATAAGAACCATGGCGTCCATTTGCGAAGCCTTACCTCGGAAGCAAGGCAACTTCGAGGAAGGCAGTTCATGCCCAGCATTCACCCGCGGCAGATGGCGCGGGCTTGACGCTGCCTGCGCTTTTCGATGTAACCGTCGTCAGGGTGGCATACGCTGCCCGGCGGCACAAAGAACGCGAAATTCAGCCCCTGGCCTTTGGTCGCGGTAATCCGCCGGCGGCCGGTGCGCTGAAGCGGACGGGCGAGGAACGCAGGTAATGCCGGCCGATATGGCATCGATGGCTTGGCACGCGCTGACCCTGCTGCTCGAACCGGCGCGGCTCGGCATTTTGGTGACCGGTGTCTTGATCGGGCTTGCGATCGGCGTGCTGCCGGGGCTCAACGGCATCGTCGGCATGGCAATGCTGATCCCGTTCACCTACAATATGGATCAATATACCTCGATGGCGCTGCTGCTCGGCATGGCGGCGGTCATTACATCCACGGATTTCATCAGCGCGGTGCTGTTCGGGGTGCCAGGCCATGTCGGCGCCGCCGCCACCGTGATCGACGGCCACCAGATGGCGCGCAACGGCGAGGCCGGCCGCGCCTTCGGGGCGGGGTTCGCGTCTTCGCTCGCAGGCGGCCTGGTCGGCGCGGTGGTGCTGGCGCTGAGCATCCCGATCCTGCGCCCGGTGCTGCTGGCGATCGGGTCGCCGGAGCTGTTGGCCTTCACGCTGTTCGGCCTGTCGATGGTGGCAACTCTGTCGGGCCGCGCCCCGCTTAAAGGACTTACCGTCGCCGGCATCGGACTAATGATCTCGATGATCGGATCGCGCTCGGAAAGCGGCACGCTGCGCTGGACCTTCGACACGCTCTATCTCTATGACGGCGTGCCGCTGGTGCCGGCGATGCTGGGCCTGTTCGCCATGCCGGAGCTGTGCGAGCTTGCGGTCGCGCGCAAGAAGATCGCCGGCGACCACGCCGCCAACATCAATCTGTCCAACCAGTGGGAAGGCGTGCGCGACGTCGGCCGGCACTGGTGGCTGGTGCTGCGTTGCAGCATTCTCGGCACCGGACTCGGCGCCATACCGGGCATCGGCTCGGCGGTGATCGACTGGATCGCCTATGGTTATGCGCAGCGCACCGAGAAGAACCCGGAAACCTTCGGCTCCGGCGACGTGCGCGGCGTGATCGCGCCTGAGTTGTCCAACAACGCCAAGGAGGGCGGCCACCTGGTGCCGACCATCGCGTTCGGGGTGCCGGCTGGCGCCTCGATGGCGATCCTGCTCGGCGCCTTCCTGATGCACGGACTTACGCCCGGCCCGGAAATGCTGACCAAGCAGCTCGACGTGACGTACACGATCGTCTGGAGCCTCACGCTTGCCCACGTGATTGGGGCGGTGATTTGCCTATTCGCCTGCCCGTGGCTCGCCCGCGTCTCCACCGTGCCGCCGGAAATTTTGTTGCCGATCGTCCTGTCGCTCGTGTTCGTCGCCGCGTTCGAGGGATCGCACGACTGGGGCGATCTCTTTTCGCTGATGATCTTCGGGGTGGTCGGCTGGATCATGAAGCGGCTGGCCTGGCCGCGTCCGCCGCTGGTGGTCGGCCTCGTCATCGGCGGCATTTTCGAGCGCTATCTCTACATCTCCACCTCGCTCTATGGGCCGACCGGGTGGTTGCTGCGGCCGGTGGTGATCGTCGTGCTCGTTTTTGTCGCCTGGGCGCTATACCGGCCGCTCTCCGAGATCGTCAAAAGCGTGTTTGCCGAGCTGCGGCAGGTCGGCTCGCATCCGGTGCGATTTACCGCCTCGGCGGCGTTTACGATCGCGATCATCATTTTCATCATCACGGCGATCGCGTTGTCCGCCGACTGGCCGGCGGCCGCCAAGCCGGTGCCGCTCACCGCCTGCTACATGGCGCTGACCGCCGCCACGCTCAACCTCGTCAACGAGCTGTTCGGGCAGCGCAAGGCCGCCGGCGGCAATGTGGATGGCGGGGTCGCGGTCGGCGGGCACGTTGCCGCGGCCGACCCCAATTACGGCATGACGGCCGGCAGAGTTCAGCTGCAGGCGGCGGTGTATTTCGCCTGGCTTGCGGGCCTACTGGCGCTGGTCGCGCTCATCGGCTTCATTCCGGCGATTGCAGTTTTCGTGTTTGCCTATATGCACTGGGGCTTCCGGCAGCCGCCGCTCGGATCGGCCTTCTATGCGGCAGCCACTGCCCTCCTGTGCTGGGGGCTGTTCCACAAGCTCCTGGCGGTGGCGTGGCCGCAGTCCCTCCTCGGCGACACCTTTCCGGATTGGCGGGCGGCGCTGGGTTTCATCTGATGGGTGTAGGTTGGGCAAAGGCGCGTGGCACGGCCGTGGAATTAATCGCAGGCCGCGGGCGCCGTGCCCACCGGCGGCGGTTGTGGTGCGCAGGGCGCGTGAGGCTGCATCGACCCCTTATGGTCGGTGCAGGCGCCTTTGCACATCCTACGACGGTGATCGGCTGAGCGAGGAGCAAAAAAATGACGGGCCTTTACGAACAAGCCCCCGGGCAGGGTCATAACCGGCCGCCGGTCGAGGACAAGGAAGGCAAGTGGGAGCGCTGGTCGAAGAAGCGCACCTTCGTGCGCGAACTCGCCGGCACCTATAGCGACGTCTACAAGCAGCTGCTCGAACAGCCGCGGGTCTATTCCTCGCGCAACCACCCTTGGAAGGGCGGGCCGGCGCTCTACGGCAAGCATGTGGTGAGCCCGCAGGCCGCCAATGTGGTGCAGTCGATCGAGACGCACATCGAGTGCTATGCGCCCGGCGCCTATGGGCAGAAGCACGGCCATCTCAACAGCGCGGTGTTCTACGTGCTCAAGGGCCGCGGCCACGACGTGCACGACGGCCGCCGCATCGAGTGGAAGGCCGGCGATGTGATGATCGTCGAGTGCGGCTGCGTGCACCAGCATTTCAACGACGACCCCGACAACGAGGCGATCCTGCTGGTGTTCAAGGCCAAACCCTTGTTCCTGTTCATGCACCTGCTGTTCCAGAAGATCGTATCCTACCCGCCCAACGAGGCCAGCCCCGGCCACGAGGATTTCCGCCCGCCGAAGGATTTGTGAGGCATTCCCTCGCCGTCTCCTCGCGAATGCCTGCTACGCCGCTTTTAGCCTGCAGCCGTTAGCGGATGGGACAAGGCATGGGAGGACAGAGGCGAACAGAGGCAATCACCGTCGCGACTTCAGCCGCGAAATCTGGCATGCTGGCGCAAAGCTGCTAGTATTCGGTTTGGGCTCTCAAGAACCCGACGCCGCGGAGGAAAACGAGATGACGTTCGGCAAATCGGCGGATGGCAAATCGGCGGCCAACATGTGCGCACGGGCCATGCTGGCGGCCGCGGTGCTGGCCCTGGCCGTTCCGGCGCGGGCGCAGAACCCGGCCGATTTCTACAAGGGCCGCAATGTCGAGCTTTACGTCGGCTACAGCGTCGGCGGCGGCTATGACCTCTATGCCCGCGTGCTCGCCCGCCACATCGGCCGCCACATCCCGGGCAATCCGACCGTGGTGGTCAAGAACATGGAGGGCGCCGGCAGCCTGCGGCTCGCCAACTGGCTCTATCGTGTGGCGCCAAAGGACGGCTCGACCTTCGGCATCATCGGCCGCGGCACCGGCTTCGATCCCATGATGGGCCAGCAGGCAGCGCAGTTCGACGGCACAAAATTCACCTGGATCGGCAGCGGCAACCACGAGGTCAGCGTCTGCGTCTCCTACCAGGGCCACGGCGGCATCACCACGTTCGACGACCTGCGCACCAAGGAGATGACCGTCGGCGGCACTGGCGCCAGCGCCGACACCGACCAGTTCCCGCGCGTCGTCAACGGCGTGCTCGGCACCCACATGAAGGTGGTCAGTGGCTATCCGGGCGGCAACGATATTGTGCTCGCCATGGAACGCGGCGAGTTGCAGGGCCGCTGCGGCTGGTCATGGTCGAGCGTGAAGTCCACCCACGGCTCCTGGATCGCCGAGAAGCGGCTCAACGTGCTGGTGCAGCTGTCCCTGCAAAAACATCCCGAGCTGCCGGACGTACCGCTGATCATCGATCTCGCCAAGACCGAGGAGCAGCAGCAGATTCTAAAACTGGTGTTCGCCCGCCAGGTGATGGGCCGCCCGTTCCTGGCCCCGCCGGGCATTCCGCCCGAGCGCGCCGCGGCGCTGCGCAAGGCGTTCATGGAAACCATGACCGACCCGGCTTTCCTGGCGGACGCGGAGAAGTCGCAGCTCGAGGTCACCCCGGTGCCGGGGGAGGAATTGCAGAAGCTGGTGGCGGAGATTTATCGCACCCCTCCCGAGGTGGCCAAGAAGGCAGCGGCGCTGCTTGCGGTGAAGTGAGCCCGGGTCGAATCGCACGTAGGGTGGGCAAAATCGCCGGAAGCGACGTCGCCGGACCTCGCGCATGGCAGGGCGATTTTGCCCAGCCTACGCCCGCTCGTTGTTCCGACCGCAATATGGTCTAATGACGCGCGCGAGACCCATGACCACATGGCACCCCACGGGAGCAACCCCATGTCCGATACCATGACGACGGCGAAGCGGCACAAGCGCGGCGGGCTTTATTTCGAGGATTTCGTCATCGGCGACGTGGTCGAGCACCGCTATTACCGGACCGTCACCCAGATGGACAACATGCTGTTTTCCAACATGACGCTCAATCCGCAGCCGCTGCATATCGACCGGCATTTCTGCGAGCAGGAAACCGAGTGGGGTCAGCCGCTGATGAACTCCTTGTTCACGCTGGGCCTGATGATCGGCATGTCGGTGTCGGACCTCACCACCGGCACCACGATCGCCAATCTCGGCATGACCGAGGTGCGCTTCCCGCACCCGGTATTCGAGGGCGACACGCTGCATTCCACCACCGAGATCGCCGGCAAGCGCGCGTCTAAGTCACGCGCCGGCGCCGGCATCGTCGAGTTGATCCACCGCTGCTACAATCAGGACGACAAGCTGGTCGCCGAATGCCGGCGCAGCGCCTTCATCCTGATGCGGCCCGCATGATACTGACGCGCTCGCTGCTGTTCGTGCCGGCGGATTCACCCGCCAAGCTCGGCAAGGCGCTGGACTGCGGCGCCGACGCCCTCATCCTCGACCTGGAAGATTCCGTCGCCCCCGAGCGCAAGCAGGCGGCGCGGGACGGCGCGGTGGCGTTCCTGGCGCAGGCGCTGCCGCAACCCGGCCGGCCACGGCTGATCGTGCGCGTCAATGCGCTTGCCACCGGGCTTACCGACGCCGATCTCGATGCCGTGGTGGCGGCACCGCCGGACGCCATCATGCTGCCGAAAGCGGAGGGCGGGGCTTCGGTGGTGCATGTGGATGCCAAGCTGTGCGTCTCGCGAAGCGCTCGCCGGCCTCGACGAGGGCGGAATCGGGATCATCCCGATCGCGACCGAAACGGCGGCATCGCTCTTTGTGGCCGGCACCTACCGCGACGCGAGCCGGAGGCTCCTGGCCCTCACCTGGGGCGCCGAGGACCTCGCGACCGACCTCGGTGCAGAGGCAAACCGCGACGCGGATGGGCGCTTCCTCGATCCCTTCCGGCTTGCTCGCACGCTGTGTTTGGCCGGCGCGGCTGCCGCACAGGTACCGGCGTTGGATACCGTCTATGTGGATTTCCGCAACGAGGCCGGGCTGCGCCGCGAATGCGAAGCGGCCTGCCGCGACGGCTTCGCCGGCAAGATGGCGATTCACCCCGCTCAGGTCGCGACGATCAATGCTGTGTTCACGCCTAAGCCCGAAGCGGTCGCCATGGCGCGGGCAATCATCGCGGCCTTCGCGGCGACGCCGGACGCCGGCGTGATCGGGATCGCCGGCGTGATGTACGACCGCCCGCATATCGCCAAGGCGGAGCGGCTGCTGGCGCGTGCGAAGGCGGCGGGGGTGCCTTAGCCGGGCTGAATTGAGCGGGACGCCATTTGGGGCGTAGCGTCGCGCAATCCGGAACGAGCGGTGCTGTTCCTCAGGGCCGCCCGCGCATTGCGCTCCGTGCAAGAGGCCGCGCTCCATGCGGGCTACTGGCTATTTCCATACACCTTGGCGGGATCGAACACCCGCTCCGCATCGCGAAATTCCAGCGCCAGCGATCCATCCGCCCCGTCGCGCACCACGGCACGGTAGAAGCACGACCGTCGGCCGGTGTGGCAGGCACCTGCGCCGGTCTGCTGCACCTTGATCCACAGCACGTCCTGGTCGCAGTCGACCCGGATTTCCACAATTTGCAGCACGTGGCCGGAGGTTTCGCCCTTTTTCCACAGCGCCTGGCGGGAGCGGCTGTAGAACCACGCCTCTCCGGTTTCGATCGAGCGCGATAGCGCCTGCGCATTCATATGCGCGACCATCAGCAGTTCGGCTGTTTGCACATCCGTAAGCACGCAGGTGATGAGGCCGGCGGCATCGAACCTGGGCATGAAACTTTGGCCCTCCTCGACGTCGCGCGCCGACGGAAGCGGCCCCGGGACCGATGCTACGCCGCCGCCTGAAGATGCCGTCATCGCAGCCGCTACCGGTCGCGCGCGAGGGAGAGGAATTTCGCCTGGCGGGACGCATCGTCGCGGAACAGCCCGGTAAACTGGGTCGTCACCGTGGACGATCCGTGCTTCTCGACGCCCCGCATCGACATGCAGGTATGCTCAGCTTCCAGCATCACCGCGATACCGCGTGGCTTGAGCACCGCTTCGATGGCATTGACCACCTGGGAGGTTAGGTGTTCCTGGGTCTGCAGGCGCAGCGCATAAACATCGATCAGCCGTGCCAGCTTGGACAGGCCGACGACGCGCTCGACCGGCAGGTAGGCGATGTGCGCGCGGCCCCAGAACGGCATCATGTGATGCTCGCAATGGGAATGAAACGGAATGTTGCGCACCAGGACGAGGTCGTCGTAGCTGCCCATTTCCGCGAAGGTGCGGTCGAGCACGTCCGCGGCGCTCTCACGGTAGCCGCCGTAAAGTTCCTCGAACGCGGAAACCACCCGCTTCGGCGTGTCCAGCAATCCCTCGCGGGCTGGATTGTCGCCGATATAGGCAATCAGTGTGCGTACGGCGGCTTCGGCCTCGCTGCGCGAGGGGCGCGGCACTCCCGGACCGAGGACGTTGACCAAATCGGATTGCAGCGGTGTGACGCTTGGCTTCTTGAGGGCGGTATCCATGACGATCGCTCCGTTCGACCGGAGCCGCGGCAACGCCGGACCCCGGGAGTGTCACCGTCGCGTCGTCCGTTTTGCGCCGCCCCCCAGTCCCGAAAGGACAGGCAGGGCACCGGCACGGGACGCCGCATTCCCAAAACTCAATGCTACTCCCCATATGAGGCATATGGGGTGGGGCGGTGCCGAACTCCTGGTCTTCGTCATTCGCCCCGGCATCGCTATATAGGGTCTGCCGGCCTGGGCACAATCGGCCCGGGCGACAGACTGGTTGACCGCCATCAGCCCCGACGGGACGCCATAGCGACATGATTAACGATATCTACAACCGCAAAATTCTCGAACTCGCCGGCAACATTCCGCGCATCGGCCGATTGCCGTATCCTGACGCCACCGCGACGGCGCATTCCAAACTGTGCGGCTCGACCGTTACCATCGACCTCAAGATGGAAGGCGACACCGTCACAGACTTCGCCCATGACGTGAAGGCCTGCGCACTCGGCCAGGCATCCTCGTCCATCATGGCGCGCCATATCGTGGGTGCCAAGGCCGGCGAACTGCGCCAGCTGCGCGAGGACGTCCGGCGCATGCTTAAGGAAAACGGCGCACCGCCGGCCTCCGAGCGCTGGGCCGACGTTGCGGTGCTGGAGCCGGTGCGCGATTACAAGGCGCGTCACGCCTCGACCTTACTGACCTTCGATGCCGTGGTGTCGGCGATCGACCAGATCGCCGCCAAGCGCGCCGCCGCGCTACGTCCCCGGAGATTGCCGAAGGGAGTCCTGCGCCCTGACCTCATCGCCGGAGGCGCATAACCATGCACGCCCGCCGGGGCTCGCCCAGACGCTGGCGCGAGCCGCGATTTATTTTTACCGCATCGCTCTATCGCCTCTGATCGGCCCCCACTGCCGTCACATGCCGACATGTTCCCAATATGCCGACGAGGCCTTGGCGCGGTACGGGCTCTGGGCCGGCGGCTGGATGACCCTGGCGCGGCTGTTGCGGTGCCATCCGTTCGGCACCTCGGGGCTCGATTTCGTCCCCGAGAGCGTCGCCCCGGAAGCGCGGTGGTATCTGCCCTGGCGTTACGGCCGCTGGCGCGGCACCAACACGACGCCGCCGCGGCGATAGCCCGCGCGGTTCATCGCCCGCTTTTACTCTCCGCACCGGCCTGCAGCGGGGCCATTGCGGATCCGACCATCGTTAAGAACTACCTTCGGAACCAACTACGTTAATGGATTAGAATCAATAGATTAGAGACTATTAACCTTACCATTCGATGGCAGATTCAGCAGTCCGCGATCGGGCGAAATTAACCTCGATGCAATTGCGGGACGATAGGTTCCTCACCATCGGGATCGGCTCGGGGAACAACCGATGCGAGCAGGCCGTCCTTGGACCAAAGCTGGAGTCAGGAGTATCCGCATGCTCAGCCTCGTGAAGCGCTTTTTACAGGACGAAACCGGAGCGACCGCGGTCGAATATGGCTTGATCGCGGCCGGTATTTCGATGGCGATTATCGTCGCTCTCAAGGGAGTAGGCTCTCAGTTGACGGCAACATTCAGTGCTATGAACTCCGAACTCGGATCCGCTGCCAAGTGATCCGGAGACCTTCGTGGCGTGGATGAACGAGGGTGCCGCGATCGGTAGCATAGCGCCCCGATGTCGCCCCCCGACCGGCCTGGGCGCCCGGCGACGAGCAGGCCAGCATGGTCTTGCCCAAGGGGCGCCGTGATGGCGGCGACAATCGCCCATGGAATCGGCGATGCGGTGCGGCTGTTCCTGTTCCCCGCCCTGATGGCGCTCGCAGCCAGCAAGGATTTGCTGACCATGCGGATCTCCAACCGCATTCCCGTTATCCTTTGCGCCGGCTTTTGCGCGGTAGCCATATGTGGAGAAATGCGGTTGATCGACATCGGCGATCATCTCGCGGCCGGATTTGCCGTGCTCGTGGTTTGTTTTATGTGCTTCGGCCGCGGCTGGATGGGGGGCGGCGACGCCAAGCTGGCCGCGACCACGGCGCTATGGCTCGGCTGGGCTCCGTTGTATGAATATGTCGTTGCCGCCGCCCTGATCGGCGGCGCCATGACGCTTCTGCTGCTGGAGTTTCGCCGTCGGCTATTGCCGCCGGTTCTCGCCCGTCAGGCCTGGGTCCAGCGACTGCATGAACCGGATGGCGGAGTGCCCTACGGAATCGCTCTCGCCGCCGCGGCGCTGATCGTCTATCCATCGACCCCGTGGATGAATGGGGCCGGCATTTAGCGCACGCCGATCGCGACATCGCGCAGCGAGCCAGCCGAGCCTCGCCGTCTTCTATCGAGGTCCCTGGCGTGGTAGCAAGGTCATTCTCGCGCTTGGATCCGTATCGATGCATCCAGTCTTCGTTTCGCCCGCTAACGGCACCTCAGTTCCGATCTGGTTTGTCGATAGCGCAACTTGGCGCGATATTCGCGCCAGCCTGGATCAGAGCGCGTGTGCGTTCGCGGAGGCGGCAGGTTTCTCGCCGGTCGCCGGCCGCCACGCGTTCCTTCCGGGCCGCGACGGCACGCTCGCCGGCGTCTTGTTCGCTCAGGAAGAAGCGGGCACGCGGAACGATCCGTTTCTGGCTGGCAAGCTTGCCGGCATTTTGCCGCCAGGCGATTACCGGTTCGCCAATGCTCCCCGCGACCCACGCCTCGCCGCGCTCGGTTTCGCCCTCGGCGCATATCGATTCACCCGTTATGGGAAATCCCCGAGCACGGAACGGCTGGAGCCGCCGGGTGCGACCGACGTCGCCGACTTATCGCGGATCGTCGAAGCGGTATATCTTGCCCGCGATCTCATCAATACGCCGGCAAACGACATGGGGCCGGGTGAACTAGCCGCGGCCGCCGCCGCGCTGGCGAGCCGGCACGGCGCCGCCGTCCATCTCACCGTCGGCGACGAGTTGCTGGCAGGAAATTTTCCCTTGATCCACGCGGTCGGCCGCGCCGCCGCACAGGCGCCGCGCCTCATCGACTTGAGTTGGGGCGATCCGAATGCCCCCAAGGTGACGCTCGTCGGCAAGGGGGTGTGCTTTGATTCGGGCGGACTCGACATCAAGCCGGAAAACGCCATGCTGCTCATGAAGAAGGACATGGGCGGCGCCGCAAGTGTGTTGGCGCTGGCGCATATGATCATGGATAGCGGGCTCAAGGTGCGGCTACGCGTCCTTATCCCGGCGGTGGAGAACGCGATTTCCGGATCGGCGTTCCGGCCACTCGATGTCTATCGATCCCGCAAGGGCTTGCAGGTCGAGATCGGCAATACCGACGCGGAAGGCCGTTTGATCCTCGCCGATGCGCTCGCGCTTGCCGACGAAGAGGCGCCGGAGCTGATGATCGACATGGGAACGCTCACCGGCGCCGCCCGCGTCGCGCTCGGGCCGGACCTGCCGCCGTTCTATACCGACGACGAGTCACTCGCAGTCGATGTGGCGCGTCACGCGGCCCACGAACACGATCCGCTGTGGCGGCTGCCGCTGTGGCGCCCATACGAGCGGATGCTCGATTCCAAGGTCGCGGACCTGAACAATATCGCAACCGGCGGTTTCGCCGGCTCCATCATTTGCGCGCTGTTTCTCAACCAATTCGTGACGGCTGCCAAGGCGTGGCTCCACGTCGATATTTATGGCTGGACACCGTCCGCCAAACCCGGCCGCCCCGAGGGCGGCGAATGCCAGGCGGCGCGGGCGCTCCATGCCCTCTTGACCGAGCGTTACGGATGACGGCAGCAATCTAGCGCATGAACTTCGATCCGCGCATTACCCCCGCGCGCCCCGACCTCGCGGCGTTGCATCTGCAAGGCCGGGTCGAGGCCGCGCGCTTCGTGGAGGGGACCTTGCGCGAAGTCCGTGACGGACAGGCACCGGTGCGGCGTGAGCCGCGACCCGATGCGCCGCTGGAAACCGAGGCGCTGCACGGCGAGCGGATCACGGTTTACGAAGACAATGGCGAAGGCTGGTGCTGGGGCCAGCTCCAATCCGACGGCTATGTGGGCTGGATCCCGGTTAACGCCTTGAGGGAGCCCGGGCCGCCGGCAACCCATCGGGTCGCGGTGCTCCGCAGTTTTCTGTTTCCAGGCCGTTCCATCAAGGCGCCGCCGGTCGATGCCGTATCGCTGGGCGCCCATGTCGCCGTTAAGCCGCAGGGTGACCGCTCGGCCAACGCGCTGACGCCGCTCGCATCGGGTTTCTTCGTTCCGACCTGCCATCTCGCGCCGATCGCGACGAGCGAGCCGGATTTCGTCGCCACCGCGGAGCGTTTTATCGGGGTTCCTTATCTCTGGGGCGGCAAGACCAGCCTCGGGGTCGATTGCTCGGGGCTTGTGCAGATTGCCCTGACGGCGAGCGGAATTGCCTGTCCGCGCGACAGCGATATGCAGGAGCGAGCGCTCGGCCAGCCGCTGCCCACCGACGACCTCACCGCATTGCGTCGCGGCGACCTGATGTTCTGGAAGGGGCACGTCGCGATCCTCGCAGCGCCACTTCGCTGCTGCACGCCAACGCCTTTCATATGGCCGTGACGGTCGAACCGGTCGCGGAGGCGGTTCGCCGCATCGCCGAGAGTGGCAGCCCAATCACCGCCATCAAACGAATCGGCTGATGGCTTCGCAGGCTGCATCTGGACCGCCGCGATTTACCGGCTATCGGGCCGATTTGCCGGACTACTGCTTTCTGGCCCCCTCGGCTTCCCGAATGGCCGCCTCATGATACCAACAGCCGCCAACCGCGGCTTCATGCACGCGCGGCGAACGAATAGCTGCCGCGGTTTTCGCCTCGTCCCGGCGACCTTCGACCGCACCTGACACTCTTACGGGGAATTGGTATATTTTTGCCGATCCGTGGCTGACAGAATGAATTCATAGTCGTCAACTCCCTTGGGACTGCCCCAGGCTCGTGAACCACGCATATCGGGTTTGCATCATCATTGTTCAATCCGATCAAAATAATTTCAGCGAATGACGTTATTATAGGCACTTTTAGTTTTGCTTGTAATGATGGCATTTGGGCCATGGTTTTGACCTCAATGTGCGGCGCGGCGGTATTTTTTCGAAAGCGGATGCACAATTTTGAAGCACATCCAAATGCGAGGATCGCCATTATGCAGCATAACGCGCCCGCTGTTGCGAGGTTCCGCTTCGGCACGGGGCCTTAGCCCGCCCCATCTGGTCCTCCCCCTGGAGGGTCTCGCCCGTCCCAATCGGAAGCCCGGCCATCATGAAGGTAAAGGCCGCCCCCGTTTGGCATATTAAATGCTTCAGACAGTTCGGTCCGGCCGCCAGCCCAAGCCCTCGCTTGGAAAGTGGCCAGCATTGGGTTTGTCACCCGTCGCATCCACAACACACGAGAGAACGCAATGACGAAGTATAAGCTCGAGTACATATGGCTCGATGGGTATACGCCGGTTCCAAACCTGCGCGGAAAAACTCAAATTAAGTCATACGAAAACTTCCCGACGCTCGAGCAGCTGCCGTTGTGGGGTTTCGACGGCAGTTCGACCATGCAGGCGGAAGGACGAAGCTCGGATTGCATCCTCAAGCCGGTTCGCGTGTTTCCGGACGCCGCGCGTAAGGACGGTGTTTTAGTACTATGCGAAGTGATGATGCCGGATGGCGTGACCCCGCACCCGTCGAACAAGCGGGCGACCATTTTGGATGACGAGGGCGCCTGGTTCGGCTTTGAACAGGAATATTTCTTCTATAAGGACGGTCGGCCGCTCGGTTTTCCCGCGTCCGGATACCCGGCACCGCAGGGGCCGTATTACACCGGCGTCGGCTACAGCAAGGTGGGCGATGTCGCCCGCAAGATTGTCGAGGAACACCTCGATCTCTGTCTTGCCGCGGGCATCAATCATGAAGGCATCAATGCCGAAGTTGCCAAGGGCCAATGGGAATTCCAAATTTTCGGCAAAGGCTCCAAGCGAGCCGCCGATGAAATGTGGATGGCCCGGTATCTGATGGAGCGACTGACCGAGAAATATTGCATCGATATCCAGTATCACTGCAAGCCGCTCGGAGATACCGACTGGAACGGTTCCGGCATGCACGCCAACTTTTCTACCACCTATATGCGCGAAACCGGCGGCAAGGAGTACTTCGAAAAACTGATGGCGGCTTTCGAAGCTGCGCGCGACGAGCACATCGCGGTCTATGGGCCGGACAACCACATGCGCCTGACCGGCAAGCATGAAACGCAGTCGATCCACAGCTTCAGTTATGGCGTCGCGGATCGTGGCGCTTCGATCCGCGTGCCGCACAGTTTCGTGAACAACGGCTACAAAGGCTATCTGGAAGATCGCCGCCCCAACTCCCAAGGCGATCCGTACCAAATCGCTTCCCAGATCCTGAAGACGATCGCCACGGTGCCGACGACTGCCAAAGCTGGCGTCTCGGCGGCGGCTTAAGCGGAAAACGGCTGCCTCGGCATCGGTATTTAAGTCTGCGGTGCGTCGCTTCGGCGGCGGCCGCGGTGCCCTATTATCCGAGTTCACCCATCCGCGTCGGATTTTCGAGAGAACCCGCCAGCCAAGCCGTACCATGGTCGCGTTCGGCGAGGGCGGGCAGTCCGCGCCGTAGCCGTATCATAGAGCGGCCACCGCCGGACGCCAGGCCGCGGCATCAGCCCAGACCCGCCGGGATCTCCCCAAGCGGCGGAAACACATCACCGGCGCGCCGGAGCGCATTGTGGGCGATGCGGCAATCCTCAGCCATACGGTGGACCAGATCGTCAATCGTGTCGAACTTGAATTCCGGCCGGATCCAAGAAATCAACGCCACGTCGAGGGTGCGGCCGTACAGATCACCGGAATAATCAAACAGATAAACTTCGAGCAGCACCACCCCGGTGTCGAACATCGGCCGCCGGCCGAAGTTCGCGACCCCGTCGTAACGCCGGCCCGCCACGTCAACCCGTACCGCATAGATGCCGTGGCGCAGGCCGCAATCCGGATCGAGCCGCAAATTCGCGGTCGGGTAGCCAAGTTCGCGGCCGCGCCGGTCGCCATGAACCACCGGGCCGGTGACGAACCACGGATAGCCGAGCAATTCCGCGGCCTCGTCGGGACGCCCCGCCACCAGCGCCTCCCGCACGGCGCCGGAGGAGATGCGCCGCTCGCCGTCGCGCAATGCCGGTACCACATCGACGTCGAAGCCGAGTCGTTCGCCCGCTTCGCGCAGATAGGCCGGCGAGCCGGCGCGCGCCTTGCCAAAATGGAAATCATAGCCGACCGCAACACCTGAAATGCCAAACTTTTCCATCAGCACGCGGATTATGAAATCCGCCGGCTCGAGTTCGGCGAGTGCCTTGTCGAAGGTCATCACGATGGCGCCGTCGAGCGTCGTGGCGGCGAACAGACGCAGCTTCGCGGTCTCGTCGGTGAGGCGAAACAGCGGCTCGCCCGGCTTAAAGAACGCCCGCGGATGCGGCTCGAAGGTCAGCACCGCGGCCGGACGCCCGAGCCCCCGCGCCCGTTCAATCGCCGCTCCGATCACGGCGCGGTGGCCGCGATGCACGCCTTCGAAATTACCCATGGCCACCACGGCGCCACGCAGCGGGCCGTCATGCGGCGGTGAGCCAAGCCGGTCATGAACCACGGTGAAAGGTCGTGCTGAAGGATGGATGGGCGTCACGGACAATCACAATCGCTGGGATTAGTCGGGCGACCGTGCCGGCAGCCGGCGACGCGAGTCAAGCCCACATTGATGGACTTGACGGACGCGACAAATCGATCCGCTTGGCAAGCTGGCGCCGGATCGTTCTCACCATGTCAGCCGCGACATGACTGCCTGCGGGACAATACCGGCCGTCGCGAACATGCCGTCAAGGGCGTCCGGAACGGTTTCGCCGGCCCCCAATTCGACGGCGTGAATCCCCCCGAGACGAACAGCCCGTCAACCCCCAAGGCCCGCGCACCAGCGATGTCGGTGCGCAGTGAATCCCCGATCGCGAGCGTGCGGTCGGGCAGTGTCTCGGCACCGCGCACGGCTGCGGCCTTGGCGAGCGCGGCATCGTAAATCGGCCTATGCGGCTTACCGGCATAGAGCACCTCGCCCCCCATTCCGCCATAGAGGTCCGCAAGCGCACCCGCACAATACAGACGCTGATCGCCGCGTTCGACCACCAGATCCGGATTGGCGCAAACCATCAATAGACCGCGGCGCCGCAGCGCCACCATCAGATCGTGGTAATCTGCGGGCGTTTCCGTCGTGTCGTCGAATAAACCCGAACAGACCACATAGTCGGCAAACTCGACCGTGGTCATCCGGATATCGATTCCTTCGAAGATCGAGATGTCGCGTGGCGGACCGATATGGAATACCTCTTTGCCGCGGCGCTCGCTCACCACCACGCGGGTGACATCGCCGGACGTCGCCACGCCGTCATAGGCGTCCGGGCGGACGCCGAACTGATCAAGCTGGCGAACGACCCACGGGGCAGGCCGTGGCGCGTTGGTGATCAGAATGACGGTACCGCCACCGGCGCGGTAGCGCGCCAGCGCATCGCAGGCTTCCGCGTGCGCTTTCAGTCCATTGTGGACCACGCCCCAAATGTCGCAAAGAACGACATCATAGCGCGGCGCGAGGATCGAGAAGCGGTCGAGCAGGTCAAACGTCATGCGTGGACATCGTTGGCAGGCATCGTTAGTAGGCATCCCTTGGGGGCATCGTCCCGGATTGACGTGATGTCGGCCGCCGGCCGCCGTAAGTCAAATCGATGGGTCATTACTATCGCACTAAAGGCGCCGCCCGGTGCGCCGGTGACTGAAATTTGGGATCATGACAACCGGGCATGGCGTGGGCTCTAGGTATTTCGCGAGTTCACCAAGCCGGGTGCGCTGGATCGCTCTGGATGCGTTGGGCGTTTGGGATTACGCTGTGGCATTGCCCTCGCGGCAACACCCCCGCGGTCGCGACCGGGCGCAGACGAGCGCCACATAATGGGTTTACCATCCCTGAGCAACCTCCTCACCGACGTTCCCGGTATCAGGGTCGGCCATGCTGACGATGCGCGAATGGCGTCGGGCGTAACCGCGATCCTCTTTGATGAGCCCTGCGTGGTGGCGGTCAACGTGCGCGGCGGCGGGCCCGGAACCCGCGAGACCGACCTTCTGCATCCCGCCCGCACGGTGGAACGGGTCGATGCCATCGTCCTGGCGGGTGGTTCGGCGTTCGGACTCGACGCCGCCGGCGGGGTGCAGGCCTATCTGCGTTCCACTGGACGCGGCTTTGCGATCGGCCCGGTCCGCGTTCCGCTGGTGCCGGGTGCAATTCTGTTCGATCTCCTCAACGGGGGCGATAAGGACTGGGGCCGCTACCCTCCTTACCGGGAGCTTGGGTACGCGGCGGCGGAATGCGCCGGGACGACGTTCGCCCTGGGCAGCGTCGGTGCGGGTCTCGGGGCCACCACGGTAAACCTCAAGGGCGGAATCGGGTCAGCGTCAACAATGCTTGACGCCGGATTTACCGTTGCGGCACTCGCCGCCGTCAACGCCGCAGGCAGCGTGGTGATCGACGACGGACCGTGGTTCTGGGCCGCGCCCTATGAGCGGGATCGCGAATTCGGCGGCCATGGATCTCCGCCCGTTACGCCGCAGCGTGCGCTCGCCGCACGCGTCAAGGGTGCATCTCGCCAAAATACCACTCTGGTGGTTGTGGCAACCGACGCGGCACTCTCCAAGGCGCAGGCGAAACACCTCGCCGTCATGGCGCAAGATGGCCTCGCCCGCTCCATCCATCCGGTCCACACGCCGCTCGACGGCGACCTCGTATTCGCCGCGGCGACTGGCAGCCGTTCACTCGGCGATCCGCTGTTCGACCTGATGGCGATCGGCACGGCTGCAGCCCAGGTGGTAGCTCGGGCTGTCGCCCGCGGCGTGTTCGCAGCGTCCGCGCTTCGGTTTGCCGAAGCGGTACCAGCCTTCCAGGATATGTTCCCATCACACGTCGTGACGGATGCTTGAATTCAGCCGCCCCTGACACCGACATCGACCGGTGGGCACCACCGGGAACGAACAAGAGCTAACGCAAAGCTGCGCTATTTATGCCACAATAAATTGAAAATGTGTGTGCCATTAGGAAGGATACCAACGCCGTTATTGGATTTGCAATATATGTTTGGTTAATCTTCCTCCCGGCCATGCACGACGAGGTCGTAGCTCCCGGCGACGGGGAATGGCGGGAGTGGGCCTTCTACGCGCACGCCAGGGTTAATGCGCTTGGCAGATGTCGGCATTTGGGGATTGAGGAGCGGGGACATGAAGCGTCAGGTCGTGGTGGGCGGGGCGATTGCCGTTATATCGGTAGCATCGGCCGCGGCCCTTGGAATCGTACAGAGCGGGTGGCTGCGGCCGATGCCGCGAGCAGATGTGGCCAGTAATGCCGCAGCAAACGCAACGGCGTCGCCGCAAACGCAGCCGGCCGTGCCACCCATGGGAGGCCAGCCTATCCGGATGGCCTCTGCAGCTACGGCCGGTGTTTCGCCGCCGGCGGCTACCAGCTCGGCACCGCCGCAATCGGCAGTGCCGGCCCTCGGTCCGGCTGCCGCCGCCAAACCGATCGCCTGTGCCAATCCGAACGCGATGGGCATCGCGCGGACCGTGGAGATCGATACCACCGGCGGCCCGGGATTCGGCTCCCAGCACTTCAAGTCCTACGACTTCCTGCAAGACCACGAAATCGTACTGACCTTCGATGACGGACCGTGGCTCGGCCATACGCCCGCCGTGCTCAAGGCGCTGGCTGACCAGTGCGTGCGCGCGACGTTCTTCTCGATCGGCAAACATGCCACCTATTACCCGGACATCCTGCGGCAGGTGATCGCCGCAGGTCACACCGTCGGCAGCCACACCTGGTCGCATGCGGACCTGCTGGCTGTTATGAAAAAAAGCGGTCCCGACGCCGCCAAGGATGAAATCGAAAAGGGCATGAGCGCGGTGCACTTGATGGCCGCAGCCCCGATCGCCCCGTTCTTCCGCTTCCCCGACCTGCGCCACCCGCCCGAGATGCTGACCTATCTCGGCGATCGCAATGTCGCGAGCTTCTCCACCGACATCAACTCGTGGGATTTCAAGATCAAGAAGCCGGATGAGCTGACGAAAACCCTCATCGCCAAGGTCATCAAGGCCGGCAAGGGCATCATCCTGATGCACGACTTCCAAAAGGTCACCTCGATCGCGTTGCCGCAAATTCTCGGCCAGCTCCAGAGTAACGGCTTCAAGATCGTCCACATGGTGCCGAAGGGCACGTTGAACACGCTGCCGCAGTACGACGAAGCCGTGCTCAAGGAGAACAAACTGCCGACGCTTGCCAGCAACAAATCGACCGACAGCGTGGTGCGCACGATCAGTGGACAATAAGAGCCGATGTGGCGCTTACGAAAGGTCGAGCACAGGTGAGCCAATCACCGGAGTGCTCGATCTTTCATGAAGCCTCGTGCGGAATTCAGGCCCCGCACGGAATTAAGTGAGTCAAACGTCGGCAATGCCAAGTGCGCAGGGTGGATCATGCGGCAGCCTCCCGGAGGCCGGGGCTGAAACCACCTTACGAAATCGAGATTTATTCGATCGCCTGCCTTGGCGCGTGTGAGTAAATCGATGTCCTGGCAAAGCGCGCTGCGAACAACGCGATGACCGCACTCGGCGTATAAGCGCGCGGCACCAAGATACTTGGAGTGCCGACGATGCAGAGCAATAGCCTCGCCTACGATCGTCTGCCGTGGTCGTCACAAATGCTGATTGGCGCCATCGGCCTTGCCATCGTGACCATGTCATCCTGGCTTGTCTTGCCGACAATGCTCTCAAGCGATGCGACCACCGCAATACGAGGCGCGTTGCCGGCGCTTCCTGCTGCCGCCATTACACCGGCGGCCACCGAACCCGCCTCTCCAATCTCCCTTTCCGCTCCGGAAAAGGAGGACAGTGCAGTAGCGGCTGGCGCTCCCGCTGCAACCGACAATGCCGGCGCCATCGCCGACATTCCGGTCGAGCTGATTCCGCTGCCGAAGCCCCGTCGCGCGGAGGCGGTTCCGGTTCCGCGGGCGCGCCCGCGGATCGAACCGGACGAACCGCCCGCGCCGGCCTCCGCCCCGCCCGCTGTTCCAGAACGATCGTTCTTCGACTTCTTTTTAAATCGGTAAACGCGCTCCCGAGCGGTGCCGGCATCTGGCGATACCATCCGCGAGAGCAACGATGAGAAGAAGGGAAGCGCGTGGCCGAAGTCAACCACGCGGCAGCCGTCAGTTTCCGATTTTGATGAGGTCACTGCGGGTCAGCGTCACGTTCTGAGTCAGATTGGCGGGGCCGCCTTTATAGAGATGCCAGGCTGCATAGAGTTCGTTAAACGGATCCTCCGCCGACATCCCATCGACCGGCACCACCGCCTTATAGCCGCGCTGCGCCGCCCCGTTGCTGGTGCCGACCACCGCACCCTGCGCCGAGGTGCCGGTGACGATGACGGTCTTGATACCCTTATCCTTGAGCCGCTGGTCGAGGTCGGAGCCGATGAACTTGTCGGCGCCGCCACGCACCACCCACTCACCCGCCCGCGGCGCCAAGCCGGCATCTACCATGCCGTCGGGATTCGGCGTTGCGCCGACCATGGTATAAAATACCATCATGTTTTGCGCGCGGGCCGCTTCCAGCAGTTTTTTGACATTTGGGACGGTTGCGGCACAGCGCGGCCGCGCACCGCAATTCCCCTTCATCAGATCGAGGATCAACAGCGCCGTCGTCTTCGGATCGACCGTCGCGGCCTTCAGCTGCGGCACCGGTGGCGGTTTTACCGACGCCCATTCGGTGGTGATGTCGTTGGCTTGCGCCGGCAGGACAGCGAATGCCGCGGCGGCAAGCAGAATGGTGCGGCATGATGGGCGAGCGAAATCCTTCACGAGACCCTCCCTTTGGGCTTTTCATTGAGCGCGGACGTTAAGGATGCCGCACTGACAGGCCGGAGTTTACAGGGGATTTTGCCGCCGTTCCACAATCTGCCAATAAAAAACCGGACCCCGTCGCCGGGGCCCGGTCCTCACGCAAGCGATGTCGAAACGTTGCGTTGCTTACTTTGCGGCCTTCAGCGCGGCGATGTCCGCTTCGCTGCGCAGCGTCATGACGCCCATCATGCTGTCGCGGTAGACCGGCACGATGACCTTGGTGACGCCGTCGCGCTCGAGGAGCGACACGTGGCGGATTTCCGTCCCGCGTACCGGCGTGTCGAACATCGTCCACTGGCCCTTGGCCGGGTCGTATTTCGCAATGCGGTCGGCGGTCCAGAGGTTGCCCCACACGTTGTGGTTCTGGTCAACCGCGATGTGGTACGGCTGGTAGGCCGGATCCGGGAACGGAATGATCGTCAACTGGCCGGTCTTGGTGTCGATGCGGGCCAGCGTCGCGCCCCAGGAGTTACCGACCCACAGCACGTCGGCGTTTTTGTCCGTGCCCATGCGGCGCGGACCCTGCGCCCACGGAACCGGGTTATTGTTCGTGCGGTCGGCGAAGGCCTCGTAGAACGCGCGCTTGGATTCCGGCAGACGGGCGATTTCGTCCTTCAGCGACGGCAGCACGATTTCGGTCGTCTTGCCGGTCGTCATGTCGGCCTTGCCGATGGTGTCGAACGACATCTGCGCCCACCAACCATTGCCGTCGCGGTCACCCGCGGCGCCGTAGGTTGAGTTGGTGCCCTTGGCATTCTTGAACGGGGTCTGCGACTTGAAGTCGGTGAACTTCTCGGAAACCGGATCGAACGACACCACGCCGTCCGGAGCCGAGGCCCAGATGCGGCCCTTGCCGTCGACGTCCATCGTGACAGCGCCGCCCAGCGGCGACATCGTGGAAGGCGTTTCGTAGACGCTGATCTTCTCGGTCTTCGCTTCAAGCTTGCCGAGGCTGCGGCGGCCCGGATTGACGTCGAACCACAAATCGCCATTGCCGTCGCGGGTGAGGCCGTGCGCGGTGGCGGCGTATTTACCGTCCTTGCGGTCAACCTTTAGGTATTTGACTTCGCCGGTCTTGGTGTCGACCTTGCCGATGGTCACATCGGGGTTCGGATTGTTGACGGTGTAATAGAGGTTACCGTCGAGGCCCATGGCGCCGTCATGCGGTAGCTGGCCAAGCTTGGACGGAGTGCCAAGATTCCAGTCGTAGCCGTCGTTGATCGGATACTTGGCGCCGCGGGCGCCCATGCCGGCCACCCGGCTCAGCGGCACGTCATAGGTCTGCCACACCACGCGGGCGGCTTCGCCGGTCGGCCGCGGACGGTCCTTGATCTTCAGCGAGCTTTCGCCCGGTCCGCGGGCGCGGGCGAGGTAGGCCGCGAGTTCCTTGCGGTTGAACTCGATGATGCCGTTGGGCTTCGCGTTCGGGCCCATGTATTCGCCGGTTCCGGCGATCGACTTCATCAGGTTGATGATTTTGTTCCAGCCGGCTTCGTCGAACTTGAACTGCAGCGGATAGCCGGGTGAATGGCAGCCGGTGCATTGATTGTGGAAGATGCGCTTCATGTTCGCATCGGCTTCGGTTTCATCCGGCAGCGCCCCGGCAAGCATTTCGGACGGCAGCTGCTTGATCTTCTGCTCGGGATCCGTAATCGCCGCGAGCTTGAAATCCTGGCTCTTCTTCGCGGTCAGATCGACCTCGCTCTTGGAGGTCTCGAAGCCGAGCGCCTGCGCCCACACGCGATACTTGCCGTCCGGAAGCGCGGGGAAGAAATAGTCGCCATTGAGGTCGGTATAGACGCTCGTGGTGATCGTCGAACCTTCCTTCTTGGCCGAAATCTGCACGCCTTCGAGCTTCTGCCCCGAAGCCGAAGTGATCGAACCGCTCAGCAGCTGGTCGGCAGACGCCGTGCCAACGGCTCCAACCAAAGCAAGACCGGCGACGCCGGCCAGTAACTGGCCACGCATAACTGTCATGGAATTTTCTCCTTCAACAGGCGCCCGTCGCGCCATGGTGCGCGCGAGCGATTGGGGTTGGCATTGGCGTAGAAGCCTGGGGCGACAGGAATTCTTGATCTTGTTTGCGCATGGCTGCGCTGACAGCAACGTGGCTCTCAAAGGCGCCTGAGCGAAGTTGATGCGGATATCTCGCCCGAGCTGAACCACAAGGCGTGTAAGGTACCGCGACTGGCAGCCTCCCTTTCCGGCGCACCCTTGCCGGCTTTGCGGCTGAGCCTACGCCAGTGCCGCACGGAAGGGAAGAGGCGGCGACATGAAAATGTCACCCGCTTGGCCGTTGGTTTACGCGGCCTCGACCTCCCGGAACGCCTCGCGGGCGATCCGAAAGGCATCGACCCCGCAGGGGATACCCGCATAGATTGCGACCTGGATCAGCACCTCGCGAATCTCCTCCTTGGTCACACCGTTCCGCAACGCTCCTTTGACATGCAGCTTCAACTCATGCGGCCGATTGAGGATGCTGATCATGGCAATGTTGAGCATGCTGCGGGTTTTATGCGCCAGGCCGTCGCTGCCCCAGGCCGCGCCCCAGCAATATTCGGTGACCAATTCCTGAAACGGCCGGTTGAAATCGTCGGCATTCTTCATCGACGCCTCGACGTAGTCCTTGCCGAGCACGGCGGTACGAACCTCGAGACCCTTGTCGAACCTGGCTTTGTCCATGGTGATGTCCTTTAAAGTGAGGGGCAGTGCGCCTTCCGTGTAGCGAGGCCGCTGCTCGGATGCACTACCGCTCTTGAACCGATATCACCGACATGTGACCAACAGATCAATAGATTTTCTGTTTTATTGAGCTACATATTTGCTGTTGTGCCGCCTTCGGCGCAGTATCAGGAGGGGACAGCATGGGAGATTCCAACGGGCGGTTGAAACACGCTCGCACGGCGCGCGGTTTCAAGTCCGCAGCGGAAGCGGCAAAGTGGCACCATTGGAACGTCTCAACTTATTCATCCCACGAAAACGGTCAGACCGATCCGGTGCCGCAGCGCGCCGCCAAGCGCTATGCCCAGGCCTTTAATGTATCGGAGCTGTGGCTGTTGACCGGCCACGGATCAATGGAAGAGCCTCATGAAGTATCGCTGCCGACGGCCACCGATCGACAAGTCGAAGGCCGCGACCCGCCATCAGCGACAACCTCGATCACTGGGACAGCCAAGCTTTTCACGCAGGGAAGCGGCCAAGCGGTGCATTTACCAGAAGAATTCCGTTTGCCTGGTAAGGCAGTTAGAGTTCGCCGAATCGGCCGCGGGGTGCTTCTGGAACCGGACAACTCGCCTTTCGACGTGAAAGCTTGGTTCGACAGGCTCGACACGTATCTTGACGACCCGTTTATGGCCGGCGGACGGGAGCAACCGGCCATGCCGCCGCCTCGCAAAGTCTTCGACGAATGATCTTTCTCGACACCAATGCCGTGATCGCGCTCCTTAACGATCGAACCTCACCTGTTCGCACCCGGGTAGACATGGCAATCGGCCGTGGCCAGTCATTCGGCGTATCGACTGTCGTTCTGTTCGAACTCCGATATGGCGCCGCCAAAAGCGCGCGACCGGATCGCAACGCACAACGCATCGCGCACTTCCTGTCGGGGCCGATTGAGGTTCTACCCTTCGAGTTCACAGACGCCGAAGAGGCCGGTGATATTCGCGCTAAGCTGGAGCGCGCCGGTACACCTATCGGTCCCTACGATATCCTCATCGCCGCACAAGCCCGACGGCGCGGCGCGCTTTTGATCACGGCCAACGCGCGCGAATTTGCTCGCGTGCCGCGGTTGAGGTGGGAAGATTGGGCGTTGGCGGTGTAATCTCCGGATTGGGCGCGCTTTCAAAAGATTCAGTCGAAAGGCTGACGTCACCCGCCCTCCCCTGCCCGCGCTGCGATCCGCACGGGCTGGTAGCCGCCGTTTGCCAGTATCGTCATGATCTCGTCGGCATGATCGCGGTCGCGCGCTTCGATCGTAATGTCGAGCTTGGCGCCTTTGGCGGGCACGTCGAGGAAAAGACGGCGGTGGTCTACTTCCAAAATGTTGGCGCCGAGCCGGCCGAGCAGCGTCGCGATCGGTCCCAGCACACCCGGCCGGTCCGCGATGGTGAGGCGGAACGAGACGATCCGGTCTTCGCGCTCCAGTTCGCGCACCATCACCGAGGCGAGGATCCGCGGATCGATATTGCCGCCGCACAGGATCAGCCCAACTTTGCGGCCGCGGAAGCGTTCCGGCGCGGCCAGCATGGCGGCGAGCCCCGCTGCCCCCGCCCCTTCCGCCATGGTCTTCTGCAACGTCAGATAGGCATTCACCGCGCGCTCCAGATGCGCCTCGTTGACGAGCATGATCGCGCTAACCAGGTCGCGCACCACCGGTAGCGTCAGCGTGCCGACATTCTTCACAGCAATACCTTCCGCCAGCGTCGCTCCGCCGATCGGATCATGAGAGCCGGTGATGGCATTGTGCATTGACGGATACAGCGCGGCCTCGACCCCGACGATCTCGATCGTATCGCGCGTCCCGCGCGCCGCAATCGCATTGCCGGCGATAAGCCCGCCGCCGCCGATGGGAATCACCAGTACGTCGAGATCGGCAACGTCCTCGAGCATTTCTAGCGCGATGGTACCCTGACCCGCGATGATAGCGGGGTCGTCATAGGGATGCACCAGCACGAGCCCCTGCGCGGAGATGATCGAAGCAACGCGCTCCTGGCTCTCGCTCAGGGTTTCGCCATCGAGCAGCACTGTGGCCCCATAGGCCTCGGTCGCCTTGACCTTTACGAAGGGCGTCGTCACCGGCATGACGATCGTGGCCGGGATCCCGAGACGCTGCGCATGATAGGCCACCGCCTGGGCGTGATTGCCGGCCGACATGGCGATAACGCCGCGCCGGCGCTCATTCGCGGTGAGCGCGGCGAGCTTGATGAAGGCGCCGCGGTCCTTGAACGAATTGGTGACCTGCAGGTTCTCGTATTTCACGAAAACCTCGGCGCCGGTCAGGCTCGACAGTTTGGGCGCCGGCAACATGGGGGTCCGCAGCACGGCGCCCGCAAGCCGCCGCCGCGCCGCTTCGATGTCAGACAGCAGGACGGTCATCATCACACCGGATGGTTCGCGAGGATCGTGTCGAGAAAGTGTACCTTGGTCTTAAGAAGCCCCCATGGGTGAATACGTTGTGCCAAATGCGATCCGAATAGACGCTCGACGCATCCTGGCGAATTGCTGCGCGAGGAATTAATTCCGCCCGACCGGCAAGACCAAGGCCGACATCGCCGCGCTGCTTTGCAAGGCGCCGACAATGTTCGGCAAGCCGAGCGCGATCCTGGGAGCAGGCGTCCCGCCCGCTCTTGTTTTCTTGGACTGGATAGCAATGAGATCCACCTGCGGCGCCGGCGATGGGTAAAGGCGCGAGAGGTCGGTGACCCTCTTTCGCCCGTGCCTGGCGTCCTTTACCCACACTACGACTACGCGATTCGAAGCATGGTCCGCCCGCGCTCCTTTGCGGCAGCCCACGTACTACTTCGTCAGCGTAATCGCCGTATAGGGGCCGTGCGGCACCATGTCGATATTGTGTACCTTTTGAATGAGCTTCGTCGCCGGGTTCGCCTCGGCCTTGCGAACCACTTCGGTAAATTCCGGGTCGGCCGCCCGCGCGTCGAGGCGTTTGTCGCGTTCCGCTTTGGACGGATAGCCGCGAATATAGATGAAGGTATTTTCGGCGCTGATGCCGAGTTCCGGATCGCTCTGCTGCGGGATCCAATACCCGACATTGGTGATGCCGTGCCGCGCGAAGATAGCGGCCGTTTTGTCGGCAAACCGTTCCGCCAGGGCGTCGCGCTTGCCGGGCAGAGCCGTGTAGACCCGCAATTCGTAGAAGCCCGGTGCCCGGCCCTGCTGCGCATAGCCCCACGTCACCCCCGCGATCCCAAAGGCGACCCCGGCCACCGCCGCAATTTTCCACGTCCACATGTGATGCCTCCCTGGTGGGGCTCGCTGCGATTGGCTACGACAGTCCGGATTACCCCACCGCTGTGATCATCGCGGCCGGATGGCCTGCCGTCAACCACCCGCAGAAAGCCACCCGAACACCACGTATTTTGCGCGGGCACCCGCAATCGCCCAAGCCCGGCGTCATCAGTTTCCGTCCGTGATGATTTCCGCTTTGACCTGCGGCTCCGACAGGCGCAAATCTAACATGAGCATCCGTACCATCCAATGGCGCAGTCTCCGGGGACCGGAGTTCCGCCCAGCTTGCGAACCCCACGTCTTGACCCAGCATTCCCGCGACACCCCGCAGTTCTACCTGACCGCGCCGTCTCCGTGCCCCTATTTGCCGGGGCAGAACGAGCGCAAGGTGTTCACGCATCTGGTCGGTGAGCGCGCCGCCGAGCTCAATAATCTTCTCACCCATGGCGGCTTCCGGCGCAGCCAGTCGATCGCCTACCGACCGGCTTGCGAACGCTGCCGAGCCTGCGTATCGGTGCGGGTGATCGCCGACGAGTTTCGCCCGACCCGGAATATGCGCCGCGTCCTGCACCGCAATGGCGATCTCGTCGGCGAAATGCGCGCCGCGGTTCCGACTGCGGATCAATATTCGGTTTTCCGCGCCTATCTGGACGCCCGCCATTACGATGGCGGGATGGCCGACATGACGGTTCTCGACTACGCCATGATGGTGGAGGACAGCCATGTGCAAACCCGGCTCGTCGAATATCGGCGCGTTCACCACAATGGCACTTCGAGCGCCGGCACATTCGGCGGCGCCGGCGCGCGCGGCGATCTGCTGGCCGTTGCGCTAACCGACGTTCTCAACGATGGACTGTCGATGGTCTATTCGTTTTACGAGCCTGCGTTCGAGAACCGCTCGCTCGGCACATTCATGATCCTCGACCATATCGCGCGGGCGCGGCGCATGGGCCTGGCTTACGTGTATCTAGGGTATTGGGTGCAAGAACTCACGAAAAATGGACTATAAATCCCGTTTCCTGCCGCAGGAGCGCCTCGCGCCTGAAGGCTGGCTGCCGGTCGGACGGTAAAAATTCAGCGGTATGGTTTCGAATTGGAATCGGCTATTAATGCACCACACCGTCCAATTGCGTCCAATTGACTGCTACCGTTCCCCTCACAAAGTTATTCCGAGGCCTTCCACTGCCACGGGTGCCGCGTCCTCGGCAACACGCAGACCGCAAATAAAATCAAGAACCGCATGGCAGATCGTTAAATGCGCGATCTCCACGAAACCGTAGCGGTCGGAATCAATATAGAAATTGATGTCGCCGAGACGGCGCAGCGGATTTTCGGTGCTAAATCCGCTGAAGGTTACCACACCGCATTTGGCGGCACGCGCCGCCGCGACGGCATTCAGGATATTCGGGGATCGCCCGGAGCTGCTGATCGCGATAACGAGATCGTCCGCACGCGCGTGCATTTCGATTTGCTTGGCAAACACCCGATCATAGCCGAGATCATTGGCCAAACAGGTAAGCATCGAAGCATCGTTCAGCGCCAGCGAACGTATGTTGCCGTTCTTCAAATAGTCGGTCGCCATATGGCTGGCGATCGCGGCGCTGCCTCCATTGCCCACGAAAATGAGCTTATTGCCCGCCGCGTGCGTCCGCCGCGCTTGCACCATCAGCTCGTTGACGGTTTCCGCAAGGTCGAGCGCGGAGCCCGACGCCGTCGTGACAGTCACCTCGGTCATATGACGCGCGAGCGAGGTAAAGTAGCCATTCACCTCGCGCGCATCGACGCGGAAATCAAGTTTCGTCATTAGGCTGATTGCCCACTCAGTTTGTATCGGCAGCTTCTTCGACTCTAAGCAGTGGCTGCGCCCCGGTCAACCCTGCCTATCCGCCATGTCCGCCATCCTTAGGTGCCGCGCATATCTGCACGGCCGGCAACCGTCACAACGGAGCCGATGCGGTCTTGTCAGCCGGCAGATATTGCATCGGATCGACCGGAGCGGAGTTTTTGCGGATTTCAAAGTGAAGCTGCGGCGCCGTGGCATTTCCGGTCTGGCCGGACTTCAAGATGACCTGCCCTTTATGCACCTGATCATTGCGCTTGACCATGAGTTCACTCGCGTTGGCGTAGGCCGAGACGTAGCCATTGGAATGCCGGATGAGCACCAAATTCCCATAGCCTTTCAACTCGTTGCCCGCATAAGCGACAACGCCGTCGTTGAACCGCGCGAACCTGCGTACCTTCGGGAACCGCAAGATCGATCCCGTCGTTGGTGGCGCCGTTCACCTTGGCACCGAAATTATTGACGATGCGGCCACGTGCGGGCCATCGGAAACCCGCGGCCCCGTTGGAGCCATTCTGGTTGGCTTCCTCGGTCTGCTTATCGACCGGGGTCGCGACCATCACATTGCTCGTCTGCTCAGTCCTGCCCGAAGTCACGGGACTTGGCGCCTGAGCTACCTGCATGACGGGCGGTGCCGATTTCGCGGGTTGCGTATTGCTCGCGACGGCAACCTTGACCGGAATCGCCAGCTTCATGCCAATTTTGAGCGGAGTGTCCGGCCGAATACCATTGGCAAGCGCGAGTTCCCTCGGCTTGACACGATACTTACCCGCGATCTTCCCCAATGTCTCGCCCGACCCCACGGTGTGGATGGGCGCGGTCGGCAGCAGGGTTTGCACCGAGGCTGTCGCCGTTGACGCGGCGGACGCGGCCGACGCGGTGGAGACGGGAGCCGCTGGCGGGGGTGTCAGCCGCGGCGCGGCGGCCACCGGCACCGTCGCCGGTGCAACCTGCGTGCGCGGATTGGTGGCGTGCGCCACCAAAGCTCCAGAACCACCTACCACATACCGCGGAATCACCAGTTTTTCACCGGGCGGGAGCGCCGTCGGCTTGGTGATATTGTTCGCCTGGATCAAGGCTTGCGCGGGCACCCGCCACCGGCGGGCAATCGCTTCGGCGGTGTCGCCCGGGGCCACTACGATCGCGGTTCCACCGTTCGTATCCCAGTGGCCGTCCGCACGTGCCGTGACAGGACCTTCGGGAACCGGCCGCTGCTGCTGCGGCGGCGGCACGTACTGAGGTTGCGGCGGTGGCACATATTGCGGCTGCTGCTGCGGCGGCGGGACGTATTGAGGCTGGGAGATCGACGCGGTCTGGATCGGCGGGAGCGACTGCTGCATCACCACCGGCGCCGCCGGCGCTGGCGACGCTGGAGTAGTTACACTGGCCATCCGGTTGGGCGGAGCGCTCGCAGCAAACGGATTTGCGCCAGGCGCCTCACCCAACCGCGTCATATCGGAACTGCAGCCGCCGACACCACCGGCGACCGCCGCTATCACGAGCGCACAAGAGGCGCGCCCCGGGCGCCACCCAGAACAGATTCGATCCATTGCCCCCACCCACGCACTACTACCCTACGGAAAAGTAACGCATGTGCGGGGTAAACATCCCTTTAAAAACGGGGGCTCGGGATGCCCACGGGTCGGAACAAGGCCCCGCTGTGTGTCTGTAAATCCACACAAAATTCTCGCGGCACATCGCCGGACCATGCGCGCCGCACCCCCGCCTCTCTTGGGAAGCAATGGCTAACCACAATAACCCGCCGTTCAGCGCAATCGACTACTTCAATAGTTTCGACAGCCTGCTCATAAACGGCTCGTCGGTCATATTGAGCCGCAGCGGCGTGACCGCAATGCGGTGGTCCGCAAGAGCCGACAGGTCGCTGCCGTCGGCCTGCGCCGGCGATGCTGCGCGCTCATACGCGATCCAGTAATATGGGTTGCCGCGACCGTCGTGACGCGGCTCGATCCGCAGCAAGTCCGGGAGCCGTTTGCCCTGTGTCGCGACCGCCACGCCTTTGACGGCCTCCGGCGGACAGTCCGGGAAATTTATGTTGATGAACACATCGGGCGGCAACCCGTCCGCGAGAACGCGGCGAATGAGGTCGGGACCGAATTTCAAGGCGGTGGCCCAATGCGGGTCCAGGCGGCTTCCCCCCGTGATGGCCTGGGATAATGCGAAGGATGGGATACCGAGCACCGTCCCCTCAATGGCACCAGCTACTGTACCAGAATATGTCACGTCCTCGGCGGCATTGCGGCCGCGATTGACACCGGACAGGACCAGATCCGGCTTGCCGCCGGGCATGAGATGGCGCGCCCCCATGATGACGCAGTCGGTCGGCGTTCCCTTGACGGCAAAGTGGCGCGGCCCGATCTCGCGCAGCCGCAGCGGATCGTTCAGCGAGAGCGAATGGGAGACGCCCGACTGGTCGGTCTCCGGCGCCACCACCCAGATCTCGCCGGACAGCTTTTTGGCAATCTCCTCCAACACCTTGAGCCCGTGGGCATGCACGCCGTCATCATTGGTGAGGAGGATGCGCATAGAGGCCACTTTTCACGTTGCCGGCATCATTTGGCCGCGATGACTTTCGTTCCGCCCATATAAGGCTGCAGCACATCCGGCACCGCGATCGACCCGTCGGCCTGCTGGTAGGTTTCCATCACGGCCACCAGTGCGCGGCCGACCGCAACGCCGGAGCCATTGAGGGTGTGGACGTGGCGCACATGGCGCCCTTCCTTGGTGCGGTAGCGC
This sequence comes from uncultured Alphaproteobacteria bacterium, assembly GCA_963802745.1. GTDB lineage: Bacteria > Pseudomonadota > Alphaproteobacteria > Rhizobiales > Xanthobacteraceae > JAJPKK01. The sequence goes on from CAWDKL010000017.1 coordinate 78,240, forward strand.
GCCGCCATGCGGCGCGCTTGAAACTCGCCGCACACCGAGCAGGACGAGATTTCCCGATACGCGTTCTGCCCCGGCAGCCAAACTTCGATATCGTAGGTTTTTTGTGAGGCGAACCCCATGTCGCCGGTGCACAGCGTGATCACCCGGTAGTGCAGATCGAGCCGCCGCAGCACTTCCTCGGCACAGCTGAGCATCCGTTCATGCTCGTCGCCGCTCAATTCCGGCGTGGTGATGGAGACCAGTTCCACCTTGGTGAATTGGTGCTGGCGGATCATCCCGCGCGTATCCTTCCCGGCGGCGCCCGCCTCGGCCCGGAAGCAGGGGGTCAGCGCGGTGAGCCGCATCGGCAGGTCGGCTTCCTCGACGATCAACTCGCGCACCAGATTGGTAAGCGGAACCTCGGCGGTGGGGATGAGCCCCAGGCGATTCTGCCGCAACGCGATTTGGCTCTGCGCAAACGCCATCTGCAGGGCCGAAATGCTGGTCGAGTCTGCGATATCCTCGACAAGGCCGTCCGCACCGCGGGCGAAAAAGACCCCGCCAACCGTCCAGAACTGGTCGTCTTCGAACTTGGGCAACTGCGCCGTGCCGAACATCACGTCGTCGCGCACGAGCAATGGCGGCGCCACTTCTGTGTAGCCGTGCTCATCGGTGTGAAGATCGAGCATGAATTGCCCGAGCGCGCGTTCCATCCGCGCCAAGCCTTTTTTCAGCACGACGAAACGCGCGCCCGACAGTTTGGCAGCGGCTTCAAAATCCATCTGCCCCAGCGCTTCGCCTAGTTCGAAATGCTGCTTGGCTGGGTGCGCGAACGCATTTTCGCGCTTCGCCCCGAATTTATGATGCTCCACATTGCCGTGCTCGTCGGCGCCGTCCGGCACCTCGTCGAGCGGTAGATTGGGAATCCACGACAGCGCTTCTTCAAGTTCCTGCGAGGCCTCCTTCTCCTCGGCTTCAAGGGCCGGTACCGCTGCTTTCAGCGCTTCAATTTCGGCCATCAGGGCCTGCGCCTTCGCTTCGTCCTTTGCCTTTTTCGCCTCGCCGATTTGCTTGGAGACCGCATTGCGGCTCGCCTGGGCCTGTTCGAGCGCGACAATCGCCGCGCGCCGGCGTCCGTCGATGGCAACAAGCCGCGCCGAGGCGCCGTCAAGCCCACGCCGCGCCAACGCCCGATCGAAAGCCTCAGGATTTTCGCGAATCCACTTGATGTCGTGCATGGAATTTCCCGGGAGCGCGGGCGTCCCGCCCGCTCTCGCTGTCTGAAGGAAGAAAACGGGCGGGACCGCCCGCGATCCCGCCGCCGGCAGGACACCGCGCGACTCCGTCACTCCGCCGGTTTCGCTGCCGCCGCAGCAGCCGCATCGACCTTTGCTTTGTGCTCGACCCACCGCACCGACAGCACTGAAAGCTCGTAGAGAAGCAGCAAGGGCACGGCAAGCGACATCTGGCTGAGCACGTCAGGCGGCGTCAGCACCGCCGCGATGATGAAGGCGACGACGATGAAATAGCGGCGCTTGGACTTGAGCTGGTCCGACGTGATGATGCCGATGCGGCCGAGCAGCGTCAGGATCACCGGTAACTGGAAGGCAATCCCGAAGGCGAAGATCAGTCGCATCATCAAGCCGAGATAATCATCGACTTTCGGCAGCAGCTCAATGGTGGCTTGGGTTGCGCTACCGGTCTGCTGCATCCCGATCGAGAACCGCGTCAACATCGGCCAGACCAGGAAATACACCACCATCGAACCGAGAACAAAAAATACCGGCGTCGCTACCAGGTAGGGCAGGAAGGCGTTTCGCTCGTGCCGATAGAGGCCGGGCGCGACGAACATGTAAAGCTGCGCGGCGACGACCGGGAACGAAATGAAGGCGGCCCCGAACATCGCAATCTTCAGCTGCACCAGAAAATATTCCAGCAGCCCCGTATAGATGAATTTGGAGTTCTCGACACCCGCCACCCAAACATAGGGCCAAGTCAGGATATTATATATGCCTTTGGCAAAAAAGAAGCAGGCGATAAACGCGATCCCAAACGCCACCAAAGCCTTGATGAGCCGCGAGCGCAGCTCAATCAGATGCTCCATCAATGGAGCCTTGGTGCTTTCGATGTCTTCGTGGCTCATGGGTTCGTGCCCTGGTGCGGCGTATCGTGGGGACTCACCTCGGACACCGTCGTTTGACCACCCGGGGGTATGGCCGGGGCCGGCGCCGCTGAAGGCCCTGGTTCGGACGCTATCGGGGCCGGGTGCTGAGCGATCATCGGCGCTTCTATGTGGGAGGCGGGAACGGACGACACGTCGGCAACCGCTTCAGACGCCACATAGCCATCCGGGGTTACCGGCTCCGAGTTCGGAGGCGTATCAGCCGGCTTAAAGGTTTCGTCTCCCTTGGGCTCCCATTTCGTCGCCTCCTTCAGATTGAGGGGATCGTCGAACGTGAAGCCTTTGGCGCTATCGGTAAGACTGTCCACCTCCTTCTTGAGGTCGGCCATCTCGGCTTCGCGCAGCGCTTCTTGAAACTGGCTCTGAAACTCAGATGCCATGCGACGGATCTTGGTGGTCCATTGCCCCACCGCGCGCAGCACGCCGGGCAGTTCCTTCGGCCCGATAGCAATCAGCGCCACCACACCGATGACGACAAACTCGCTCCAACCGATGTCGAACATCGCGCCTCACTTCCAAAAGATACGCGTGGTCACGATCGGGGCGCATAGGCCGCTCGTGGCATGCCTTATAGGTGCAATGTCAACCATTGCGTGACAATCCGATGCCCGTTGCCGCCGCTACGCGGCCCCAACCATCGGAACCCGCCAAGCTCCAACAGGTGGTCGCGTGGTCGCGAAGCATCTCGCCGGCCAATGGCGACCCCTAGACTAAGCCTCAGCCCGGCTTAGCGCCGGTGGCGGCCGTCTCCGCGGCTTGGCGATCGAGCGACTTGACCGGTTGTTCAGCTTTGGCTGCCTCGATCTTGGGCGTATCGCCCTTGGCGCTGTCGTCCTCGGACATGCCCTTCTTGAATGCTTTGATGCCTTGCGCAACATCTCCCATCAACTCGGAAATCTTGCCCCGCCCGAACAGCAGCAGCACCACGCCGATCACCACGATCCAATGCCAGAGACTCATGGAACCCATAAGGTCAACCCTCCGCAACGACGGGCCGCGCCGTCGGGGCCTCGCCTCTTGATTTGCACAGTACGTAGGCCTCGCGGCCGGCAAAAACAAGCACTCGAATCGCATTGAGCTGTCGCAGCCGGGACTTGCGGCAGCCAGATATCAAACCAAGAGAGGTAATCTTCATCCCCCTGCGGATTCCTCCCGCGGGGCAAGGCCGAGATCGAGGTCACCGGGCTCCAGAGGATCTTCGTCGGCACGCAGCGCCGGATCGTCGGAAGGCGCGGGTACGGCGAATTCGGGCGGCAGGGTGACGTCGAACAGGCCGGATCCCTTCAAATCGTCCAATCCCGGCAAATCGCCCAGCAACTCGAGGCCGAAGTGGGACAAGAAATTCCCGGTCGTTCCGAAGGTCAACGGTCGCCCGGGCGCCTTGCGGCGGCCGCGGGGGTGGACCCAGCCGGTCTCCAGCAGCACATCCAAGGTGCCTTTGGCCACGGCTACGCCGCGGATTTCCTCGATCTCGGCGCGCGTCACCGGCTGATGGTACGCAATGATGGCCAACGTTTCGATCGCGGCACGGGACAATTTCTTCGGCTCGACCGCTTCGTGGGTGAGCAGCCAGGACAGGTCGTTCGCCGTGCGAAACATCCACTTGTTGCCCACATGGACGAGATTGACCCCACGCGGCGCGTATTCGACTTGCAGCCGTTTGAGGATCGCGCGCACGTCGGCACCCGGAGGGAGTCGCTTGCCGACGGCCTTTTCGTCGAGCGGCTCCGACGCGGCGAACAGCAGCGCCTCCAGCATGCGCAACTCCTCGGGTCGGGTCTCCGCCGCCGTCTCCGTTGCCTCTGCCCCGGCGCTTTCGACGAGTTCGACCCGCAACTCGGCAATGCTCGCCATCGGCAAATCCTCCGCATAAAACGCTTGGGCGCCTGCCATTCCACGTTCGCTCATGACGATGCTCCGGCTTCGGCCGGATCGCCCGCCGGGCGCCGGCGCAGATAAATCGGGGCGAATGCGTGCTCCTGCTGGACCTCGATCGCGCCCTCGCGCACGAGTTCAAGCGTTGCGGCAAGCGAGGACGCAAAGGCCGTCGGCCGCATCGACGGTTCGACGACGAAGGCAATGAGGTATTCGTCCAAGCGACTCCAGTCGCCGCCGACCCCTACCATGCGCTCAAGCATGGCGCGTGCCTGAACCAGCGTCCAAACGGTGCGCTTGGCGAAGCGGACGCGTTTTATGGCATTGCGCTGCCGCTCGACCGCATAGGCCGAAATGAGATCATAGAGCGTAGCCGACCATTCCGGCCGCTTGATTTCCGCAATCGGCTCGGGATCGCCGCGACCGAATACATCGCGCCCTAGTTGCGCCCGCTCGAACAATTGTGCGCCGGCGACGCGAATGGCGTCAAGACGCCGCAATCGCAGTGCCAAGGCCTTGGCCATATCGGCGGCGCTAAGACCTTCCGGCGCGGCGGGCTCGGGTAGCAGCATCCGCGATTTGAGATAAGCAAGCCACGCGGCCACGACCAGATAATCCGCGGCAAGCTCCAATCGGAGCCGCCGCGCATCCTCCACGAAGCTAAGGTACTGATTCGCGAGAGCCAGAATCGAAATCTTCGCCAAATCGACCTTCTGTTGACGCGCGAGCGTGAGCAAAAGGTCCAGCGGGCCCTCGAACCCTTCGACATCGACAATCAACGTATGCTCCTCGCTCCCCCATTTCCCGTCGTTATCTTCAGTGAAGGGGACGGCCTCCGTCGTTGGATCATCCGATGGCTGGGTCATTCCCACCGCCGATCGTTCGCGCGAATTCCGCGCGCATGGCGTGCAAGTCGCACGCCTCGGCGTCGCCGCGCGACGCCATCGCACGCTCAGTTCGCCGCAGCGCATCGCCCGCGAGTTCCGGGCTGTTGGCGGCAACCTCCTGCATCTCGGCCAGATTGCCGTTGCAATGCAGGACCAAGTCACACCCCGCCGCCAGCGATCGCCGGGTGCGTTCGGCGATCGAGCCCGACAGGGCTCCCATGGAAACATCGTCGCTCATCAGGGCTCCGGAGAAACCGATCCATTCGCGAATCACCTGGTGGATCATAACGGCTGAAGCCGTCGCCGGAAGATCCGGATCAAAAGCTGTAAATACCACATGGGCGGTCATTCCGAAGGGCAACCCAGCGAGCGGCCGAAATGCCGCAAAGTCGCTCATTTCCAAGGTCTCCCGGCTGGCCGTCACGACCGGCAGTCGGACATGGCTGTCGGCCGTCGCGCGGCCGTGACCGGGCAGATGCTTAATGACTGGTAGAACGCCGCCCGCCTGCAGCCCAGCCGCTACGGCGGCGGCGATCGCGGCGACTTGGTCCGGTTCATCCCCATAGGCACGGTCGCCGATGATCGCGTCCGCCCCGCTGACCGGGACGTCTGCGATCGGCAGGCAATCGACCGTGATACCGACCGCGGCAAGATCGGCCGCCATGAGGCGGGCCCCCATGCGGGCGGCGTGAAGCCCGAGCGCGGGATCACGCCGATACAGGGCGCCATAGACGGCGCCCGCCGGATAGGCCGGCCAATGCGGCGGTCCCATCCGCTGCACACGGCCGCCTTCCTGGTCGATGAGAACGGCGGCATCGCGCCCGCACAGCACACGAAATTCCTCGACCAGGGCCTTTAGCTGGACCGGGTTCGCGATGTTGCGCTTGAAAACGATCAGCCCGAACGGCGCAGCGTCGCGCAGAAACGCCCGCTCACTCTGCGTGATCTCGGTACCGGCCAGACCGGTAATGAATGCTTGTGCCGCCATGTCGCGGCTTAACGCCCGCCGGTCCCAAGAGCAAGCGCGCGAGCGTCAATTCCTTTGGACAAAGCAGCTTCCACCCGCCGATTTCAGGCTTGCGCACAACTGATCTGCATCGGCCTTGGCGCCGAACGGACCGACCTGCGCTGCGTAAAAGATACCGCGCTCGCCCTGATCCTTTCGGCGAATCAAAACTTGGCGACCGCTCAAAACCGCGTATTTCGATTGCAACGAGCGAAATGACGCCTGGGCCTCGGCCTCGCTCTTTTGTGCCGAAACCTGCACAAAGAAGCTGCTACCCTCGGCCGGCCGTACGCTTGCCGTGCGGCTTGGCACCGCGTCCGCCGGAGCAGCGCTCGCTGCTTGCGTTGCCGGCCCAACCGGACGCGGTTGCGGCGCCCCAGCACCCGCCGATCGGTCAGGCGCGGGCTGATCCACGCGAATTGCCACCGTGCGAACGCGTTTGGGTTCGGTGGCCGGAGTCGGGCCTGAAGACGAAGCCGTGGATGCCCCCTGAGGCGGAGCGCTAGATAATACCGCCGGCGATCCAAAAGGATTGAAGTTGGACACCGCCCGCACGTCCACCGGATCTTCGTCACGGCGCACCAGGCGATCTCCCGATCGGTCGCCCAATCGCTCATTGATGGATTTAGCGCCGGTATCGCTCCCGGTAGCCACCACTTTGGTGGGCGAAGTATCCGCTCTGATGATGGCGGTCGATGCCGACGGATGAGACTTGAACCATTTGTTGTAGGTTAACGCCGCCGCACCGCCGCATGCTGCCAGGCCAAGTCCGACGATCGCAATCCCGATAAGGCCGCGCCGCTTTGGGGGCGCCGCGAAATCGCTTCCCGGAACGCCGGCTCTTGCAGGCTCGAATTCGAATTCAGCTTCGTCTTCAGACCCGATTTCATCCCCGGCAACCTCATAGGTGTCTTCGATTTCGTCTTCTCGTACATCCTCGACTGGCGGCTGAGCGAAATCGGTCTCGGGCACCATTACCGGCTCGCGCCTCGCCAAATCAGCAGCCGATTGTACTTGGGCCACCGGATTGGTACGCATGTAGCGGCCATCGAACGGGCGCGCTTCGGCTTCCTCGGATTGCGGCGTGATCCGGTGAGGCGGGGCGACCGATCGCCGGGCTGACGGCGGCCCCGCACTTAGCGCATCCCCCGCCTGCGCGTCACCGCCCCGCGCAAAGTTGGGTGTGTCGCCGCGACCGAAAAGCCGCGCTAGCTCCCGTGCGGCATCGTTCTCCCCACCCAAACGCGGCTCGGTCACGGCCGCATCCCGCGAGCCTACTGCGGCGTCCGGAACGCCCGAGGCGGGAGCCTGTCGGTGCTGGTCGAACAAGCGGTGGAGGCGCTCGAAAGTGCCGTCGGACATGGTAAAATCCCAACTTATCCAGCATCGACTCGGGCAGCACCCAGCGGCGCCCGATCCATAACCATCATCGTGACTGGGCGGTTCACCGCATCTCGTCGGGTGCCCCGACCCCAAGGATGGCGAGACCCGACGCAAGAACCGTGACGACGCCTTGAACCAGAGCAAGACGGGCCTTCGTCAACTCTGGATCAGTCGAGATAATAAACCGTAAATGGGGCATATCTCTGCCCTTGGTCCATAGCGCGTGAAAATCACTCGCAAGTTCATAGAGATAAAATGTGAGCCGGTGCGGCTCATGCGTCGTCGCCGCGGCTTCCACCGTACGCGGATAGAACGCAAGTCGTCGCATCAGCGCGAGTTCGGCCGGATCATCGAGCCGCGACAATGTGGCACCCGCCAATTCTTGCGCACGGGCATGATCGGCGTCCGGTAAACTTGGGAGCAATTCACGGGCGTTGCGGAAAATCGACTGGCCGCGCGCATGGCCGTATTGCACATAGAATACGGGATTATCTCGGGACTGCTCGATCACCTTGGCAAGATCGAAATCGAGCACCGCATCGTTTTTGCGGTTCAACATCATGAAGCGGACGGCATCGCGCCCGACTTCCTCGACCACCTCGCGCAGCGTCACGAAATCTCCGGACCGTTTAGACATTTTAATCGGCACTCCGGCCCGGAGCAACTTGACCAATTGTACGATCTTGACATCGAGCGTGGCGGCCCCGCCGCTCACCGCATCGACAGCAGCCTTCATTCGCTTGATATATCCACCATGATCGGCACCCCACACGTCGATCATGGTGCGAAAGCCCCGATCGAATTTCGACTTATGGTAGGCTATGTCCGAGGCAAAATAGGTGTAACTGCCGTCGGATTTCTTGAGCGGGCGATCAACGTCGTCACCAAATAACGTCGATCGGAACAACGTCTGTTCGCGATCCTCCCAATCTTCGTCAGGAGCCCCTTTCGGCGGCGGAAGCCGCCCCTCGTAGACCAACTGCTCCGCTCGCAGTGCCGCGATGGTGGCACCGACCTCATCGTGTTCGCCCGCAATGAGCGAGCGCTCGGAAAAAAACGTGTCGTGTCGAACATTGATCGCCGCCAAGTCGTCCCGGATCATCGCCATCATCATGTCGATGGCCTTGGCTCGGACAATCGGCAGCCAAGCCTCCTCCGTCATGTTTTCGAGCGTCCGGCCGTGTTCCGCGGCCAGTGCCGCTCCTACTGGTTTAAGGTAGTCACCCGGATAGAGGCCGTCCGGGATCGGCCCGGTGTCTTCGCCCAGCGCTTGACGGTAACGTAGGAAGGCCGAACGCGCCAAGACATCGACCTGTGCGCCGGCGTCATTGACGTAATATTCACGGACAACGCTAAATCCTGCGATGGTCAGCAAATTCGCCAGCGCGTCACCGAATACCGCCCCGCGGCAGTGGCCGACATGCATGGGACCGGTCGGATTCGCCGACACATACTCGACATTGACCAATTCGGCTTTCCCGATAGTGCTGCGGCCGTAATCGGCCCCCGCAACGATCGCAGCGCGTAAAGCCTCCCGCCAGACCGAAGGATCGAGGGTCATGTTAACGAAGCCGGCGCCGGCCACTTCGACCGCGGTTACGTCTCGCAGCCGGCCAAGCTCTGCCGCCAAATGTTCCGCGAGCTCACGCGGCTTGCACCCGGCCTCTTTGGCGAGCACCATGGCAGCATTGGTGGCCAAATCGCCATGCAAGGGGTCCCGTGGCGGCTCGACGACAATCCGACCAATATCCGTGACCGGCGGGATAACCCCAGAACGCACGAGTGCTTCCACGGCTGATCTGACATGCGACGTGAAAGTGGCGAATACGCTCATGGTCACGTGGGTCGAACCTCGTATCGACGGCCGAATTTCGGATTGAGCGGGCTAACGCAGTTCCGGGGTGGAGTCAAAAAGCCGAGCATGCTCCGAAAGTGCGTAGCGGTCCGTCATTCCTGCGATGAAATCGGCAATCCGACGCGCGTGCTCCGTCTCGCTGCCGGCAGGAAGCCGCCACGGTAGATCTTCCGGATGGCTTAGGTAGTGCGCGAACAGGTCGGTTATCACATTCCGTGCGTCATCCATGATCCGCGTGATCCGCGGATGACGGTATAAATGCACGAACAGAAACTCCTTGATGGCACGGTCGGCGGCCGCCATCGTCGGCGAGAACGAAATGACTGCCGCACCGGCACGGCGGATATCGTCCGCCGACGCCGGTTGGCAACGTTCGATCAAACATTGGGACTGACGAACAACGTCCGCGATCATGCAGGCAATCAACTGCCGGACCAGTTCATGAGCGCGTCGCGCGGGCTCGATGCCCGGTGCCTCCGCATCGATTTCGCGCAAGATATCGCCGATCGGCTGCAAGACGGCCAAGTCATCGACGGCAAACATCCGCGCCCGCAGGCCGTCGTCGATATCATGGGCATCATAGGCAATGTCGTCCGCAATCGCACCGGCCTGTCCCTCGGCGCTCGGGTACAGGTCCAAGCCCAAGTCATGTAAAACATTAAATTCCAGAATGTCTTTCGGAATACCACCCCGCGCGTACCGCCCGATAGCCTTCCCGGACGCGTCCGTGAGCGGACCATTATGCTTCACCAAACCCTCAACGGTTTGGACCGTCAGGTTGAGGCCATCGAAATGCGCATACCGTCGTTCCAACCGCGTCACTACCGCCAGCGTCTGCGCGTTGTGGTCGAAGCCTCCGTGCATCGCGAGACACTGGTCGAGTGCGCGTTCGCCCGCGTGGCCGAATGGCGGATGCCCCAAATCATGCGCCAACGCGCATGCCTCCGCCAAATCTTCGTCAAGGCCCAGCGCGCGCGCCAGCGATCGCGCAATCTGCGTGACTTCGAGCGTATGGGTCAGTCGCGACCGATAGTGATCGCCTTCGTGAAACACAAAGACCTGGGTTTTATGCGCAAGCCGACGGAATGCCGTACAATGGATGATGCGGTCACAGTCACGGCGGAAATGGCTTCGCGCCGTACTCGTCGGTTCGCCGTGGATGCGGCGACCCGCCGCGGCATCGGCCGCGAAAGGTGCCAAAATACGGCCCGCCCTGCCGGTCATCTCACAGCGGGATCCTAACCGACCGAACCAGGTTCGGGTCGGAAGACGGGAGGCTTCCGCCCATGATCAGCTCATTTTCACGATGGATCTGCATTTCCCCAGGCTCCCCGGTGGCGGGACCGCGCTCTGAACAACTCGCTACCGAGCCGGCTGTTGACCCCGGCGCTCGGCACACATACCTATGTTGTACCGCAACAAACCATGGGCAATGACAGTGACAACTTCGGTTGCAGTGAGCGCGCGCGCTGCGCGGCGAATCGGGGAAATTCTGAAAACCGAGCCGCCCGGGTCGATGCTACGCATCAGCGTCCAGGGGGGCGGCTGTTCGGGTTTTCAATACAAGTTCGATTTTGTCGGAACCAAGGAGGATGACGATCTGGTCGTCTTGAAGGACGAAGCGACGGTGCTTGTCGACCCCGTGTCCGCACAGTACATGGCCGGCGCCGAGATCGACTTCGTGGATGATCTGATCGGAGCGTCGTTCAAGATCAACAACCCGGTCGCGACCGCGAGCTGCGGGTGCGGGACAAGCTTCTCGATATAGCGGCCAGGGCGAAGGCTCCGAATTCCCCTCGATCCGCATTCCTCACCCCGTTCCCGCTGCAAAAATGCCGCCCACCAGGGCGGCATTTTTGATTTCTCCGTCGGATGCCGGACCACTGTCCGGCAACTCACTCCGCCGCAATCGCGTGCGGGCGGTGCGGCTCGTGGTCCTCGACGGTTTCTGCAGGCGGCTGCAACCGCCGCTTGAGCATCAGATCCACCTTGTCGAGATAGAGATACACCACCGGGGTGATGTACAGCGTCAGCAGCTGCGACACCAATAACCCGCCCACCACCGCGACGCCCAGCGGCTGCCGCAACTCGGCACCCGCCCCGGCTCCCAAGGCAATCGGTAGTGCACCGAAAATTGCCGCCAAACTGGTCATCATGATCGGCCTGAAGCGCATGAGGCAGGCTTCCCGAATCGCTTCCTCGGCCGAAAGCCCTAGCTCCCGCTGCTGCAGCGCGAAGTCGATCATCATGATGGCGTTTTTCTTGACAATCCCGACCAGCATCACGATACCAATCATCGCGATGACAGACAAATCCATCTTGAACATCATCAGCACGATCAAGGCACCGACGCCGGCCGACGGCAGGCCGGAAATAATCGTGATCGGGTGGATGAAGCTCTCGTAAAGGATGCCCAGCACCACGAAGGAGGCAAATACTGCCGCAAGCACCAGCACGCCTTGTCCCTTCAGGGAGTCCTGGAACACCTGCGCGGCACCTTGGAAGCCCGATACGATCGAGGCCGGCAGGTGCTCTTCGTCTTCGATCTTCCGGATGGCATCGACAGCGGCGCCGAGCGAATAACCCGGTGCCAAGTTGAACGAGATCGTCATCGCCGGCTGCTGGCCCTGGTGATTGACCATCAGCGCGCCGACCGAAGGTACCATTTTTGTCACCGCGGTCATTGGGATGACCGGACCGGTTGGGGCGGTTTGGCCGTTCACCCCGGAACCCGCGGCTGGAGCAACGCCGCCGGTCGATTGTCCATTAAGATTGGTCTTCAGATACAGCTTGCTTAGCCCTGTCGGATCAACCTGGACCTTCGGGTCGCACTCCTCGATCACCTGATAGTCATTGATGGCGGTGTAGATCGTGGCGACTTGCCTCACCCCAAAGCAGTCGAACAATTCCTGCCGAATCTGATCCTGCGACACGCCGTAGACGCCGGCGGCCTCACGATCGATCTGGATCGTCATCTGCGGATTTTTGATATAAAGATCGCCGGTCACATCGCGCAACCCGGGCAGCTTGGCGATTTTCTCCAGCATTTCGGGCCCTACCCGATAGAGCGTCGGCGTATCGCTGGACTGCAACGTGTACTGAAACTCGCTCTTAGAGATACGTCCGGTGATGTTAAGGTTTTGCACGTTCTGCCAATAGGTTGCCATACCGGTGAACGAATTGGCCGGTCCGCGCAGCCGCTGAATGACAGCGGTCGAGTTGATCCCACGCTCCGCGCGCGGTTTCAGGGCGACGAACATGCGGGCATAATTATTGGCCGGATTAGCACCTCCCCCGCCCACGGTGACATTGAGGTAGTCGACCGCCGGGTCTTTTCGCACCGTGGCAGCGATCGCTAGCGTTCGCTCCATCATGGATTGGAACGAGATATCCGAAGGACCCTCGATCGTGCCATTAATGAAGCCGGTATCCTCAACCGGGAAGAAACCTTTCGGAATAATGACGTACAGGTAAACCGTACCGGCCAAAGTGCCAAGCATCACCAGTAGAACAACGAAACGATGCTTGAGGCAGATATCGAGGGTTATCTCGTAACCACGCAACCAAGCCTTGAACATGGCCTCAAACAAACGCAGAATGATATTCTGTCCCTCGCCTTCGTGGTGGGGTTTAAGCACCCGCGCGCACAGCATCGGGGTCAGCGTCAGCGACACGAAACCCGACAGCAGAATCGTGACCGTGATGGTCACGGCAAACTCGCGGAATACCCGGCCCACCATGCCGCCCATCAACAGCACTGGAATGAACACCGCTATCAGCGCGAAGGTGATCGAGATGATCGTAAAGCCGATCTCGCGCGAACCCTTCAATGCCGCTTCGAAGGGAGCCATGCCGTCTTCGATGTGGCGGACGATATTCTCCAACATCACGATGGCGTCGTCGACCACGAAGCCGACCGACAGGGTCAGCGCCAGCAGCGTCATGTTGTTGATCGAATAGCCGAACATATACATCGCCGCGCAGGTCGCGATCAGCGAGATCGGCACGGCCAGAGACGGAATAATGGTTGCCGTGGCGGACCGCAGGAACAGGAAGATCACCAAAATGACCAGCCCGATGGCGATCATCAGCGTGACCTTGACGTCCTCGACCGAGTCGCGGATCGAGATCGAGCGATCTGCCAGCAACTCCATCCGTACCGACGCCGGGATCTGTGCACGATAGGTCGGCAGGCGATCATAGATGGCATCGACGATTTTGACCGTATTGGCGTCGGACTGCTTGTAGATCGCCAGCACGATCGATTTCGTGTCATTATAGATGTTTGAAGCCAATTGATTTTCGACGTCGTCAATGACGTTGGCAATTTCGCTGAGCTTCACCGGCTGGCCATTGCGATAGGCTGCGATCACGTCGCGGTAATCGCTCGCATGGCGCATCGCTGCCGACGCGTCGAGCGTCGTCGCCCGACTGGTTCCGATGATGGTACCTACAGGCGTATTGGAGTTGGTCTTGGCGAGCACTTGGTGCACATCTTCAAGCGCGATGCCACGCGCCGCCGCAGCCACCGGATCGACCTGGATCCGGACCGCGAATTTCTGCGCACCGAACACCAGCACCTGCGAGATGCCCGGCAGCTGCGAAATCTGTTGCGCCAGCGTCACCTCGCCATAATCATCGACCGTCAACATCGGCAATGTCGATGAAACGAGACTGAACATAATGATCGGCGAGTCGGCCGGATTGACCTTGCGGAATGACGGCGGAATCAGCATTTCGACCGGGAGTTTTCTGGCCGCCACCGTGAGCGCCGTCTGCACGTCGAGCGCGGCACCGTCAATATTCCGGTTGAGGTCGAATTGGATAATGATGGTGCTCATGCCGAGCGTCGAGGTCAACGTAATCGACGTGATGCCGGCGATCGTCAACAGCTGCCGCTCGATCGGACCGGCGACCGATGCGCCCATGGTTTCAGGGCTCGCCCCCGGCAGCGTGGCGGTGATTTGAATGGTGGGGAAATCCACCGCCGGCAGCGCCGCCACCGCCAGCAGGCGATAGCCGAATATTCCGAATACGATTAACGACGCCGTTATCAGCGTCGTCATCACCGGACGGCGAATACAGGTTTCGGAAATATTCACTTCACGCCCCCGCCTTGCGTTCACGTACCGTCACGCGCGACCCGTTATTCAACAACAGGTGACCGTCCGTCACGACCACATCCCCGTCGGACAAGCCGGACTCCACCACAGTTTCGGTGCCCAGCAACCGTGCCACCTTGATCGGCACCACGGTTGCGATGTTGTCTTTGACGACGAATACAAAACTGCCCTGCTGGCTCACCTGAACCGCGGGCGTCGGTATGATAATCGCGTTTTCGCTCCGCAATGTCGCTTCGACTTTAACGAGGGTGCCGGGCCAAAGCAGCTCATCCTCGTTCGGCATGGTTGCACGTATCGTTGCCAGACCGGTTGTCTGATCGATCGCGTTCTCGATCATCGTGACTCTGCCGCGCGCCCGGCGCGTATCGCCCGGAATGATGGCTTCTACCGTTACGACGCCCTCGGCCATGGCAATGCGCAACTCCGGCAGTGCGCGCTGCGAAACTTGGAAGGTGACATACACCGGCGCCATCTGATTGATGGTTGCAATCGGATTCACATCTGCAGCGCGGGCGAAATTACCGACTTTGATCGCAGCCTGGCTGATTCGGCCGCTGATCTGCGCCTTGATAAAGCAAAAGGTCAGCTGAACCTTGAGATTCTCAATGGCCGCCTTATCTGCTTTGATGGCGCCTGTCAGCGAGCCGACCTGCGTCTGAGCGGTCTCCACATTGAGCTGCGGCCCCGCTCCTCGGCTCAAGAGGTCAACGGCGCGCCGCACATCGCGCTCCGCCTGCGCCAGACTCGCCTGATCCCGCGCCAGATTGCCTTCGGCCTGGGTCAGCTGCGCCTCGATCGTCCGGCTATCCAGCGTGATTAGAAGATCGCCCTGCTTGACGAACGCACCATCGGCGAAATGGATGCCGGTGATTTCGCTGTCGATACGCGACCGCACGGCAACGCTCGCGATCGTGGTCACGTTGCCGAGCGCTTCCAGAATGACCGGCGTATCCTTTTTCACCGCCTTGGCTACCTCCACGGCCACCGCGCGTGGCTGCGGTGCGCCTGACGGCGCCTGCGCGGCTGCCTTCTCGCCAAAAAGCCATTTGAACGGCGGGAACGATGCCGCGAGTTCATCGGCCTTGCCGAACACTCCGCCACGCGCCGCGACAGCAGCAACACCGACGATCAGCAAAAGTCCGAGAAACACTCTGCGTTTTGTCATTTTTCTGCCCTGCCGCGGTGTGTTGACACCTAGCGGATTTACCTTCAGGAGTTCCACCCACGGACGCTTTGTTGTCACTTCATATCGGAATACCGACAACTTCTGTGAGCTTTGATCATAGATAGCACATTTTCAAGCTGTTCGCATCTCATGCCCATCCCCGATCGCATAAAATTACGGCTACACCCCCGAGCATCGCTACCCCTGACAATGTCGGTGGACCATCCCGACCGACGCGCCAATGCGGGACGGCGATGAAGAAGCTGCCGCATCGGTTACAATCGACGAACGCCTGTGACGAATCCACCGGAGACGGCCAATGCTCATCGCCACCTGGAATGTCAATTCGATCAAGCAGCGCATCGAGAACCTCTCCGCTTGGCTGAAGGAGCGCCAGCCCGACGTTGTTTGCTTGCAGGAGACCAAATGCGTCGATGAATTATTCCCACGAGAACACTTCGAATCGCTCGGATACAATGTCGCGGTGCATGGCCAGAAGACGTTTAATGGCGTCGCGATCCTCTCCAAGCTCAATTTCGATGAAATTACTCAGCGCCTGCCGGGTAATGACGAAGATGACCACGCCCGGTTCATCGAAGTTGTCGTTCCCGCATCCTCCGGTGTGATCCGTGTCGCCTCGCTCTACCTTCCGAACGGTAACCCACCCGATACCGAAAAATATACTTATAAGCTGGCCTGGATGGACCGGCTCGTCGGTTACGCAGAAAGCCGCCTACGTCTGGAGGAACCTTTTGTACTCGCCGGAGACTATAACGTGATTCCGGCTGCGGCGGACGTCTACAACCCAGGCGCCTGGGCGGGTGATGCACTGTTCCTGCCGCAGACACGAACGAAATTCGAGACCTTGCTCAATCTCGGATTCACCGACGCTTTACGCGCGACTACAGACGCAGGCGGTCTCTACACCTTTTGGGATTACCAAGCGGGCTCATGGCAAAAGAACTGGGGCATCCGCATCGACCACTTGTTGCTGTCTCCACAATCGGCGGATCGATTGCGCAGTTGCGGCATCGACAAGCATGTTCGGGCCTGGGAGAAGCCCTCCGACCACGTCCCCGCTTGGGCCGAATTCGATTTCGGCCGTTCGTAGCCATTCCGCCAAGCCGACGACACTTTGCTACCGCCCCTTTAGCCAGCGCTCCAAATACACCAACGCGACAGCGCGTTCGTCATCGGTCGCCTCCTTTAAGGCGGCCGCATGAAGATCCGCTATCCAAGTCTCCTGCGGGGAAGCCGCATCGTTCGCGACGGTTAGCCACATCAGGCCTTGCGGCGCCTGCCGCGGCACATATTCGCCGTTGAACAGCATGGATCCAAGCACCGCCTGCGCCCGATATTCCCCTTTTTTCGCCGCGAGAGTCAGCCACCGCGCAGCCTGCTTGGGCTCCCGCCGGCCGCCCTTGCCCTCCAGATACATGCGGCCAAGCTGATATTGAGCCTCCGGATCCCCGAAATAGGCCGCCGCATACGCAAACATCTCGCGGGCGCGGGCGGGGTCGGCTTTGATGTCCGAATTGGGGATACCCTCCAGATAATAGTTCCCCAGCGCTACGAAGGCATTTGCCACGTAGCGGGCCTGCGGCGACTCCGGCGGTTCCTCCGCATTGATATCCGCGACCGTGCGGAAATACTCGAACGCGCGCAAATGGTTTTTCGGCACGCCGTCACCGTCGGCATACATCCGGGCAAGCTTCCAACCCGCTTGGGCTTGGCCGCTCGCGGCCGCCGCTTCGAGCGCAGTCAGCCCCGCCAAGGGTTCGCCGCGGGGCACCGGCGTGCCCGGCGGACGCACCGACGCCGGAATTGACGGGCCTTTGGATTCTGACATCCGCGACGCCGCAATCTCAGCGCCCGTAGCGGGAGTTCGCCGCTCGGCGCCGCTATCGCCTTCTGCGGCAAAACTTAGCGCCGGCCCGCCTATGTCCGCCGCCGCGGCGGCGTCCGGGATGCTTCGAGTCATCGCGACCGCATAGGCGAAAGCGAACGCCGTGCCGAACAAGACAACAGGAACGATGTGCTTAGATATCCGCATAGCACGCCTTCTCGGCCGCTGCGCCCGGATGGGTCACGGCGCCGTTGCGCGCCGGCCCGACCTGCTGGGCATATTTCCAAATGTACCCGGACGCGTAAGCTGACCCGCGCGGCTCCCATGCGGCCCGGCGCTTTTCCAGCTCGGCCTCAGGCAGCCGAACCTCCAAAGTTCCGTTCTCGGCGTCGATCGCGATGATATCGCCATCGCGGACGAGCGCGATCGGTCCCCCGACGGCGGCTTCGGGGCCGACGTGGCCGACACAGAAGCCGCGCGTCGCACCGGAAAACCGGCCGTCCGTGATGAGTGCAACCTTGCCGCCGGTCCCCTGCCCATAGAGCGCGGCGGTAGTGGCCAGCATCTCCCGCATGCCCGGACCGCCCTTCGGCCCCTCATAGCGGATTACCAGCACATCGCCCTCTTTGTACCGGCGGTTCTTCACCGCATCGAAGCAGGCCTCTTCACCATCGAAGCACCGGGCCGGGCCGGTAAACTTCAGGTTTTCCATCCCGGCGATTTTGACGATGGCACCCTCGGGCGCGAGATTACCACGCAATCCCACCACACCACCAGTCACCGATAATGGGCGGTCGGCCGGACGCACCACGTCCTGGTCGGGATTCCAGGCCACATTTTTTAAGTTTTCGGCCATCGTGCGACCCGTCACGGTGATGCAATCGCCATGCATGAATCCGTGATCCAATAGCGTCTTCATCAGCAAAGGTACGCCGCCAGCTTCGAACAAATCTTTGGCAACATAACGGCCGCCCGGCTTCAAATCGGCGATATAAGGCGTCCGCCTGAACACTTCGGCGACATCGAACAGGTCGAACGCAATCCCGCATTCATGCGCGATGGCCGGCAGATGCAGTGCCGCATTGGTCGAGCCGCCGGATGCGGCCACCACGGCGGCGGCATTTTCGAGAGCCTTGCGGGTGACGATCGTGCGCGGACGCAAATTCTGCTTGATCAGATCGAGCACCTGCTCGCCCGCCGTCATACAGAACTTGTCGCGGAATTCGTAAGGTGCCGGCGCGCCGGCCGAATAGGGCAAAGCCAGCCCGATGGCCTCCGACACCGTCGCCATCGTGTTGGCGGTAAACTGCGCTCCACAGGCCCCCGCCGACGGACAGGCATTCTGCTCGAGCGTCTCAAGGTCCACGTCGGACATCTGGCCGACCGAATGCTTGCCCACCGCCTCGAACACGTCCTGCACCGTGACAGGCTTGCCCTTGAAGGTGCCGGGAAGAATCGAACCGCCATAGATGAAGATCGACGGCACGTTAAGGCGGCACATCGCCATCATCATACCGGGCAGCGATTTGTCGCAGCCCGCGATCCCGACCAACGCATCGTAAGCGTGGCCCCGCATCGTCAGTTCGACCGAATCCGCGATCACTTCCCGCGAGGGTAGCGACGACTTCATGCCGTCGTGGCCCATGGCGATGCCGTCCGTCACGGTGATGGTGCAGAACTCGCGCGGCGTGCCGCCCGCCGCCGCCACGCCCTTCTTGACCGCCTGCGCTTGGCGCATCAGCGCAATATTGCAAGGTGCGGCCTCGTTCCAACAGCTCGCCACTCCGACGAAGGGCTGGTGGATCTGGTCGGTGGTCAGCCCCATGGCATAGTAATAGGAGCGATGCGGTGCCCGTTCCGGGCCTTCGGTAACATGACGGCTCGGCAGCCTGCTTTTAAGGTTGATTTTGGCGTCCATGGATTTCGTTGGCTCCCGGCTCGAAGCATCCGCACCGTCGGAATGGCACCGATGCACTCGAAAACTCAACTTGGAAATCATCGAATGCTATGGCGGAATAGGGGCGGATTCGGCCGATGACATCACTTGCCTGTGAGTCGTTGCGGAATAGCAACAACTGTTGCGTAATTGCCGATCCATTGTCGGGCGATCGGCTCCAAGGCTTTTTTGCCCGCAGCGTTCATCAGGTTGCACCGGACCTGATCGGAGCGACCCTGCTGGTCGATCACGTCGGAGGACCGATCGTCGAAGTCGAGGCCTACCACCACACCGATCCGGCAGCGCATAGCCATCATGGACGAACACAGCGAAACGCCGTGATGTTCGGACCACCGGGTCACGTCTATGTGTACCGTTCTTACGGTATTCACTGGTGCCTCAATTTCGTCTGCGAACCGGAAGGCAGTGCCAGCGCCGTCCTCATCCGCGCCCTGATGCCAACCGACGGGTTGGACACGATGAAGGGTCGCCGCGGCGTCCAGGATGAGCGGCTGCTTTGTTCCGGGCCGGGCCGCCTCTGTGAGGCACTGGCCATCACCGGCGCCCACAACGGAATGCGGCTCGACCGTGCGCCATTCCGGCTTTTTTGCCGGACCGAGGCGGTTCCTATCGCGAGCGGCCCGCGGATCGGCATTTCCAAGGCGATTGATCTGCCATGGCGTTACGGATTGGCGGGCTCACGTTATCTAAGCCGGCGATTTTGATTGCCTTGATGCGAAAGGCTGGCGCTGCGGCCTTTGATCCGCCAAACGGACGACGAAGGTCAACGGTATGAGAGCGGACGACGGCATTGCGGCGGAGCCGCCGCTAGCTTATTCTGTCGGTACCAAAAGCTTGCAAAGTTCGGCGCTCGCCAAGCTCTTCGCGGAGACGGCTTGGGATCGCCCGCCCGGCATGGGCGCCCCCACCATGCAGATCTCCGACGGAGGAAGAGAAGATGCGGACACGCCATGCGCTGCTCGCCAGTGTAGCTTTGACGTTCGTAGTGGCGGCCAATGCCGACCTGTCGTGGGCGGACGGCGCCGCCGCGCTGACCGGTCTGGTCACTTCGGCCCAAGAAGGCCCGATGGAGGGCGTGCTCGTCACCGCGAAGAAGGCCGGCTCGACGGTCGCCACCACGGTCGTGACCGACAAAGACGGCCGCTACAGCTTCCCCGCCGCGCGCCTGGAGCCGGGCAACTACACCATCAAGATTCGCGCGGTCGGCTACGATCTGGACGGCAAAGGTGCTGCCGACATCGCGGCTGACAAAACCGCCAATGTCAACTTGAAGCTCAAGACCACCCGCAGCCTGGCCTCGCAGCTCACCAATGCGGAATGGATCCAGAGCATGCCGGGCACGCCGAAGCAGAAAGACGCGCTGCTCGGCTGCGTCACCTGCCATACGGCGGATCGCATCGTGCGGTCCACCCATAATGCCGAAGAATTCATGAAGGTGCAGGCCCGCATGGGGACCTACGCCAACCAGAGCGTACCGACGCGCCCGCAAAAGCGTTTGGCCGAGCGGCTGTTGGAAGAGCGCGGCGATTCACGGCTGAAGGCGCAGCAGGAACGGGCGGAATTTCTGGCCTCGATCAATCTAAGCGAGAGCGAGACGTGGACATATGCGCTAAAGCCGATGCCGCGCCCGACCGGCGATGCCACCAAGGTGATCATCACCGAATACGACCTGCCGCGTGATTCCATCGAGCCGCATGACGTGATCGTCGGCAAGGACGGCAACGCGTATTATACCAATTTCGGCGAGCAAAACCTGGGGCAGCTCAATCCCAAGACCGGCAAGGTGACGGAAATCCAGCTGCCGGAGCTGAAGAAGGGCTGGCCGCAGGGCTCGCTCGGCATCCGGCCCGACCATGAAGGCAATCTCTGGTTCGGCATGATGTATCAGGGCGCCATCGGCAAGCTCGATCTCGCGACCTTGAAGGTGCAGACCTACAGCCTGCCGCCCGAGATGAACAAGGCCATGGCGCAGGTCAACATGGTGCGGCCGGAATCGGCGTCCGTGGATGGCAAGGTCTGGACGCAGAACAACGGCTTTGCGGCGGTGCACCGGCTCGATCTCAAGACCGGGGCGATCGAGACCATCGCACCGTTCCAGGGTTCCAAGGCCGGCGAGAACCACAATATCTACGACATCATCCCGGATGCCAACAACAACCTCTATTTCACCGACTTTGCCCAGCAGCATATCGGCCGGGTGGACGCCAAGACCGGGCAGACCACGCTGTTCGAACTGCCCACCAAGGCCTCGGCCCCGCGCCGCGGCATGATCGATGATCAGGGCCGCATCTGGTTCGGCATGTACCGCGCCAACAAGATCGGCATGTTCGACACCAAGAGCGAGAAGTTCAAAGAATGGGAGATGCCCACCGCGTGGTCGGCGCCTTATGACGTGACCATCGACAAGACCGGCCACGTATGGACCGGCTCCATGCTCAACGACCGCGTTTCGCGGCTCGACCCGGGCACCGGCAAGTTCGTCGAGTATCTGCTGCCGCGCGAAACCAACATCCGCCGGGTTTTCGTCGATAACACCACCACGCCGCCCACCTTCTGGGTCGGCAACAACCACCAGGGCTCGATCGTGAAGGTCGAACCGCTGAACTGATCGGAATCGTTTGACGTCAAGCGGATCAAGCGAAAGCTGCCTCCTCCCTCGACAATCCTTTCGAGGGAGGATTTTTGCAAACCTGAACTACCGACGATCGGGTATCCAATCTGCCAGATTGGGCGGGTTCATTGGCGCGAATAATCCAAAACTACAACCCTCGCGGATTGCCATTGACTTTCCGTCCCTTGCGCCTATTTTCCGGTGACGGCCAGCTTAGACCTTGCGTCCGCTCCGGGGAGCGTTCTTCGAATTCGGGTGCGCCCCAGTCTGGGCGGTCAGGTCTTGAGGTTTCATGTCGTTTTCCGATCTCGGCTTATCCGACAAGGTGCTCGCAGCAGTTGCCGCCGCGGGTTATACAAATCCGACCCCGATCCAGGCTCAAGCGATACCGCACGTTCTCGCGGGGCGCGATGTGCTGGGCATCGCCCAGACCGGGACCGGAAAGACCGCGGCTTTCGTGCTCCCCATGCTGACCCGCCTTGAGCAAGGCCGGGCGCGGGCGCGGATGCCGCGTACGCTCATCCTTGAACCCACGCGCGAACTGGCCGCCCAGGTCGAGGAAAGCTTCGGAAAATACGGGGTTAACCACAAGCTCAATATGGCGTTGTTGATCGGCGGGGTATCCTACGACGATCAGGATAGCAAGCTTCTCCGGGGCGTCGATGTGCTGATTGCGACCCCGGGCCGCTTGCTCGATCACTGCGAGCGCGGCCACCTGCTGATGTCGGCGGTCGAACTGCTTGTGATCGACGAAGCTGATCGCATGCTCGACATGGGTTTCATTCCCGACATCGAGCGGATTTGCAAGTTGGTTCCTTTTACGCGGCAGACCTTGTTCTTTACCGCGACGATGCCCGCGGAGATACGCCGCATCACCGAAAACTTCCTACACAATCCGGTGCGGGTGGAGGTTTCCCGGCCAGCCAGCACGGTGGACAACACCGCCCAGAGTCTCGCGAAGGCCGGCCGCGAACCGCATGAAAAGCGCGACATCCTGCGACGGCTTATTCGCGCATCCGTCGGCCTCAAGAATGCGATCATTTTCTGCAACCGCAAGCGTGATGTCGCGATCTTGCATCGCTCGCTCGTCCGGCACGGATTTTCCGCGGTAGCGTTGCATGGCGATATGGATCAGCAGGCGCGGACCGCAGCGCTCGAACAATTCCGCCGTAACGATGTGACGCTGTTGGTGGCCTCCGACGTGGCGGCGCGCGGCCTCGACATTCCGGACGTAAGCCACGTGTTCAATTTCGACGTGCCGCACCATCCGGACGATTATGTCCACCGGATCGGGCGCACCGGGCGCGCCGGGCGCACCGGCACGGCAATTACCATCGCGACGCCCGCCGACCTCAAAGCGGTCGGCCTGATTGAAAAATTGATCGGTCGATCCATTCCCTGGGCCGCCGAAATAGCCCCGGCGGCCGAGCCGACGGCATCTGCGCCGGCACCGCGGGAGCGGCGGAACGCACGGCGTCCATCCCCGGAGCAGCCGCGCCACAAGGAGACGCCGCAGCCGCCTCCCCCAAGCAGCGCGGCCAAGATCGCGAAAATCGGTTCCGCACCACCGCCACGGCGCGCACCGCCGTCCCGCATTCATGACGACGAGCCGGACAACGGCCACCTGCCGGCATTTCTGCTGCGGCCGATACGCGTGAAGGCGTGATGCAGCAAAGTGGCCGCCGATCGAGACGTTGTCAGTGCTGGGCAAACAAGGCAGTGAGGGGAAATGCACCCCTCACCGCGTCTTCTCATAAATCTCCCGCCCGATCAGCATGCGGCGGATTTCGCTCGTTCCGGCGCCGATCTCGTAGAGCTTAGCGTCGCGCAGCAGCCGGCCGGCCGGGAAATCGTTGATGTAGCCGTTGCCGCCGAGGCATTGGATGGTCTCCAGCGCCATCCAGGTCGCGCGCTCCGCCGCGTAGAGGATGGCGCCGGCGGCATCCTCGCGGGTGACGCGGCCATCGTCGCAGGCGCGCGCCACCGCATAGACATAGGCCTTGGCGGCGTTCATCGACACGTACATGTCGGCGAGCTTCGCCTGGATCAGTTGGAAACGGCCGATCGGCTGGCCGAACTGCTGGCGGTCGTGCACATAGGGCACGACCAGATCGAGGCAGGCCTGCATGATGCCGAGCGGCCCGCCGGCCAGCACCAGCCGCTCGTAATCGAGGCCCGACATCAGCACGTTGACGCCGTTGCCGACGGCGCCGAGCACGTTTTCGGCCGGCACCTCGCAATCGGTGAACACGATCTCGCTCGTATCCGAGCCGCGCATGCCGAGCTTGTCGAGTTTTTGCGCCGGGGCGAAGCCGGCAAAACCCTTCTCGATGATGAAGGCGGTGATGCCGCGCGCGCCGGCGGTACGGTCGGTCTTGGCATAGACCACCAGCGTGTCGGCGACCGGGCCGTTGGTGATCCACATTTTCGATCCGTTAAGCACGTAGCGGTCGCCCTTGCGGTCGGCGCGGGTGCGCATCGACACCACGTCCGAACCGGCATTCGGTTCCGACATGGCGAGGGCGCCAACCTGCGCGCCGGAAATCAGCCCCGGCAGGTAGCGTGCTTTCTGCTCCGGCGAGCCGTTGCGACGGATCTGGTTGACGCACAGGTTCGAATGCGCGCCGTAGGACAGGCCGACCGCCGCCGAGGCGCGCGATACTTCTTCCATCGCGATGCAGTGGGCGAGATAGCCCATGGCGGCGCCGCCAAATTCCTCCTCGACCGTGATGCCTAGGAGCCCAAGTTCTCCCATTTGCGGCCACAGATCGCGCGGAAAGGCATTGCTGCGATCGATCTCGGCGGCACGAGGCGCGATCTTGTCGCCGGCGAAGGCTGCGACAGTGGCGCGCAGTCGATCGAGATCTTCGCCGAGGCCGAAGTCGAACCCAGTCCAGGCATTGGAAGCCGCATGGGGCATCAGGGATGATCCGTCGCTTCTTCTCCCCTCCCCGTCTTCGGGGAGGGTCGGGGTGGGGCGTTTTCTACGGCGTCGCGCCCTTTCTACCGTCCCACCCCGTCTTTAACACAAACCCACCCGGCCGCGCTTCGCGCGTCCACGCTCCCCGACCACGGAGAGGGAAAAGAGCGCACTTTCATCCGGCTGTGCACGGATGCGAAGGAGGGGCTGCTCGGGCATTTCCGCAGCTCTGCAGCGCGGACGAGAAGCGGCTCAAGGAACGGCCACGGAGGGCACTAGCGCACCGCACGCATTTATGAGAATGGAGTCACGGTGTTGAAATCTTCAACCGGAAATAATAGCCGTGACGCCGCACCGGCGCGCGAGCGCCCCCCGTGGAGACGACGACATGCTCACCCGACGCACCCTTCTCGCCCTCATGGCCGCCGCCGCCGCTCCGGCAGTGGCGCCGAAGGCGTTCGCCCAAGCAGGAATGCCCGTGATCAAGCGCATCCGCACCAAGGTCCTGGAAATCGCCTACGAGGAAAGTGGACCGGCGGGCGGCTTTCCAGTGCTGCTGATGCACGGCTTTCCCTACGATCCGCGCTGCTTCGATGCGGTGGTGCCGCCGCTCGTCGCGGCCGGGCACCGGGCGATCGTGCCGTATCTGCGCGGCTATGGGCAGACCCGTTTCCTCTCCGCCGATACGCTGCGGTCCGGCCAGCAGGGGGCGCTGGGGCAGGACCTGCTCGACCTCATGGATGCGCTGGCGCTGCCGCGCGCGGTGCTGTGCGGGTTCGACTGGGGCGGGCGCGCGGCCTGCGTCACCGCCGCGCTGTGGCCGGAGCGGGTGCGCGGTCTGGTCTCGGCCAACGGCTACAACATCCAGAACATCGCGGCATCCGTGAATCCCGGCTCTGCCGCGCAGGAACACCGGATGTGGTACCAATATTATTTCCACACCGAGCGCGGCCGCGCCGGCCTCAAGGCCAACCGCTACGACATCGGCAAGCTGCTGTGGCAGCTGTGGTCGCCGAACTGGAAATTCGACGAGGCGACCTACGCCCGCACGGCGGCCTCGTTCGAGAATCCGGACTTCGTCGACGTCGTGATCCAATCCTACCGTCACCGCTTCGGCTACGCGCCCGGAGACCCGGCTTACGACGAAGTGGAGCGGCGCCTCGCCGCCCAGCCGTCGATCAGGGTGCCGACAATCGTGCTGCAGGGCGAGGGCGATGGGGTCGGCGTCGCCAGCCGCGGGGATGCGCAGCGCGGGTTCTTCACCGGCCCGTATCAGCGCCGGCTGATCCCGCTGATCGGCCACGACGTGCCGCAGGAGGCCCCCAAGGAGACTGCGGCGGCAATTCTCGACGTGATGGCGATGACGCGGTCATAACACGCGCAGACGCGTGTCTCCCCTCCCCTCCCCCGCACTTCGCGCTGCGAGAAGGGGAGGGTTCGCTGCGACCGCAAGAATCGCCCGTCGCCGGCCCGGCATCCATCGCAAAGAACAATGGTGATCGGGATAAAACACGTCCGGTCTCCCGGCGGCGCTGTTTGTCCGCTCGCGGGCCGTTCCGCCGCGTCAGCGAGCGCGCCGACCGCCGCCTCGTCCGCCACCCCCTCCACCTCGGGCAACGGCCGGGCGAGCCGCGGGCCGGGCGGCGGCAGCCGGTCTGGCGACGGCCGGTCGTGCAGCCGGCGCGGGACGGTTAGCGGCGGGCCGTGAGATCGGGGCCGCACGCCGCACCGGGGCTGGGCGGGTGACCGCCGGGCGGGTGACATTCGGCCAATTCGCCGGCCGCTGGACGGGTGCCGGAGCCGGCCGCGTCACCGGACGTTGACCCGGCGGAATACTGGGCCGGTTGCCGGAACCAATACCCTGCGGAATGTTCGGCCGGTTGCCTCCGCCGTTCCCCGGAAGCGGGAGCGGCCGGTTGCCGGCACCGGCACCCGGCGGAACGTTTGGGCGGTTGCCCCCGACATTGCCCGGAAGCGGCACCGGACGGTTGCCGCTACCAACGCCGGGCCGATTGCCTGAACCGACGCCCGGAGGCAGTCCCGGCCGGTTTCCTCCACCAACGCCGGGCGGCAACACCGGGCGATTTCCCGGACCTGTCCCCGGCGGCAACACACCGCCCGGCGTGCCGGGCCGCCCGACCGGGCCACCCGGCCGGACAATCGCGCCGCCACCACCCGGCCGGACATTCGGAGGATTCGGCCGCCAGGCGCCATTCGCATCACCGTTCCACCGCCGGTTGACGCTGATGCTATTCCAGCGGTTGACGTTGACATTCACGCTGCCGAAGCCGTAGCGGCCGCCATAACCCCGCCAGCCCCAATTCGGCCGCGCCCAGCCCCACAGCCCGGCGACGACAGCGACGCCTGCACCGAACAGCAGCCCGGCGGCGAGCGCGCTGCCATACCCGTAACCGGCCGGCGGCGGGAAATAGACCGGCGGCAGGTCGGGATACGCCCACGCCCCAAATATCTGGTTCGGATCGTAGGCCGGCACGTAAACCATGTTGGGCTGCGCCGGCTCGATGGTGATCACCTGTTGCGGCGCGCCGGCCGACGCGGTGACACCCGGCGGAGGCGGCGGTGCCGGCTGGGTCTGCACGGTCTGCTGCGGGGTGGAGGTCAGATTGCCAGCCGCCTGCGCCTGCGCGCGCAGCCGCTGCACCGCTTCGAACACGTCAGGCTCCTGCACCTGCATGGCGAAGCCCAGCTGCTGGGTGAACTCCAGCTGCGTGTTCAACATGTCCAGCACTTGCGGAAACGGTACCAGCGACTTGACCGATGGATCCCAGGGCTGGCGCTTGAGCGCATCCTCCAGCGCCTGGCCTTTCAGGTTCTTGTTGTTGCCCTGCGCCAGCCATCGGCTGGCTGCCACGATATCGAGCGGATAGGTCGCCGCCATCAAAACCTGGGTCAGCAGCACGTCGGGATAAAGCGCGATCGGCGCCAGCAGCGCGTCGAGCTGGGCGGCGCTGAATTTCTCCACCTCGCCGGATTGTGCCGGCGCGGCCTGGTCCGCCGCCGCGGCTTGGGCAATGACGGCCGCGGGCGCGGGCGCTGCCTGCGCCGCAACCGGTGCCGGCACGGTGCCGATCACCAGCGCTGCGCTGGTCACGTAAACGATGAACTGCTGCAGCATGCCAACCCCTCCCGGCCACACCGTGGCGTGCATAGAGCACACCGGCTTGCATGTCCAGGTTGCGATCCCTCCTTCAGGCTCTTTGCCGGGATGGCGGATGTCTCGCATGTGCGATCGTTGCTGCCTCAAGTGCAGACGGAGCGCCCGCTCCGGGCTTGCAGTGACCCTTTCGAATAGGCCTGCAGTTCTTTATTCCAACACACTAAAATTCGGTCTAACATCCTGCGGTCAATCCAGTCCGACGACCCGAGCATGGGTCAAGATGATCGTTCGCGAAAGGTTACAGATGGACAAGGATGCGATGCGTCAATTCGAAGTGCCGGCCGATATGCGTGCGATGGCCGAGAAAAGCGTGGAACAGGCGCGTGTCGCCTTCAACTCCTTCTTGGGCGCCGCCCAGCAAGCGATGACCAATTTCGAGGGGCAGACCCTGGCGGCCCAAGCCGGCGCCAAGGATATCGGCGAAAAAGCCTTGAGCTACGCGGAACGCAATGTCGCCAACACCTTCGCGTTTGCGAGTCGGGTTGTGCACGCCAAGGACCCGCAGGAATTTATCCGGCTGCAGACGGAGTTCGTTCAGAATCAGATCAAGGAGCTGTCTGAGCAGGCCAAAGACCTCAGCGAGGCCGCCGCCAAGGCAGCGATGAAATCCATTCCGCCTAAGCTGTAGGGTGTGGTGATCCATCACGCGCCCACGCCCCGCGGGCTGTCCCTCTGCGGTCGAAGCTAGACCGGCGTGGATGCTCCTATTGCATTGCGAAGATTTATGTTGCATCGCACACGCCCATGCGGTATGTGCGCCCGATAGGGACGCCGATGGGGCCGACGCTCCGATCGGCGCCTCCTGCTTTGGGGCGCCACGGTCGAGCAGCGGCGGCGACGGCGGCGCCTGCAATGTACACCCGTAACCTTCGTGCCGTCATCGGCCAACGGTGTGGGTTTTGACTTTCCACCAGATCCGCCGATGAGAGGTGTGCCATGCAGAATTCGATTCCCTCGATCGTGAAACTGCCGGAGTTTCCTATGGTTGATATCCCCAAGCTCGAAGCCGGCGCCGGGGAAGCGTTGCGCGAAGTCGCCGAAAAAGGACTCAATCAAGCGAAAGATAATTTTGCAAAATTCAAGACCGTTTCCGCGGAAGCCAGCAGCATGATGGAAACCACCTACGCGACCGCGTCCAAAGGTGCCGCCGATTACGGGCTCAAGGTGGTCGAGATCGCGCGTACCAACACCAACGCCATGTTTGACCTGGCGGCGGAATTGCTCGGTGCGCGAACATTCGCACAGGTGATCGAGATTTCGACCGCTCACACCCGCAAGCAGATGGAAGCGCTCACCGGCCAAGCCAAGGAACTCTCTGCGCTTGCCCAGAAGGTCGCCGCTGAGACGGCAGAACCTATCAAAGAGGGCCTCTCGACGTTCGTCAAAAAGGCGGCCTGATCAGCCACCGAGGCAATTTGGGCATCCGGTCGGCCACCCTATGCGGGGTGGCCGCTGTTTGGCCGTGCAGGCTCGACCGGGTCGAGCCTGCAGCCTCGAACTTCCCGGCTGGTCGTTCGAGATCGTGGTCGATCCCGCCGCTGGTGCCGGCGGTCAGGCCGCACCCGCCATTTTCTCCCGCTCCCGCACCATGTTCGTTAGCGCGATATTGTCGACTTTGCCGGAACCAAGAACCGGCAACTTATCCATGCCGATGACCTCCGACGGCACCATCATTTCCGAGGCGCCGTGCGCACGAGCCAGGGCAAGAAAGTCGGATCGCCTTGGGTCGCGCTTGGTGGTCACGAGCACCAGCCGCTCGCCCTTGCGGGCGTCGGGTATTGTCGTGGCGGCCGACATCGCATCCGGCCACAGTTCGGTGGCCAGCGCCTCCACGGCCGCCAGTGAGATCATTTCGCCGCCGATTTTGGCGAAGCGCTTGGCGCGTCCCTTGATCGCGATGAAGCCATCGGTATCGATCGAAACGATGTCCCCGGTGTCGTGCCAGCCTTGGGGCGGACGTTCCAGCACACCCGGGTTTTCGCCGCGCATATAACCGAGCATCACGTTCGGACCACGCACGAACAGGCGCCCGCCCTCCTCGACGCCGGATATGGGCGCGAGGCGCACTTCCATGCCGGGCAGCAGCCGGCCGACGGTGCCATTTTTGTTGAACATCGGGGTGTTCAGAGCGATCGCCGGTGCGGTTTCGGTAACACCATAGCCTTCCAGGATGCGCAACCCGAACTTTTCCATGTAGGTCCGCCGCGTCGCCTCCTTTACGGGCTCAGCGCCGGCCAAGACATAGCGCAGCGAGCGGAAATCATACGGATGGGCGCCGCGGGCGTAGCCGGCCAAAAATGTGTCGGTGCCCAGCATGATGGTGGCATTGGTGCCATAGATCAACTCCGGCACGATGCGATAATGCAGTGGCGACGGATAGAGGTAGATCTTCACGCCGCTGACAAGAGGCAAAATAAGGCCGACGGTCAGACCGAAGGAATGAAACACCGGCACCACGTTGAAGACGGTATCGGTGCCGCCGAAGTCGATCCGCGCCTCCGCTTGCGCCACATTGGCGAGCATATTGCGATGGCTCAGTACCACACCCTTCGGCGTGCCCTCGGAGCCGGACGTGAACAGGATGGCCGCCGGATCATCGGGCCGACGCGGCACGAGGGGACGCCGTGCGGCGAGGAGTCCGCGCAACTTGTCGGCCGTCGTGATCCCGGCGCGCAGATCCTCCAAGAGGATGATCTCGACTGCGCCACCTAGGGCATCCAAGATCTTTCCCAGATGCGCCTTCTCCAAGAATGCCCGCGACGTCACGATGATGCGGACATTCGCGGCGCGGCAGCCGTTGCGGATGTTCAGTGCGCCGGAGGTGAAATTGATCATCGCCGGCACCCGGCCGGCCGACATAACGGCCAGAATCGTCACCGCCGCTGCATTGGCGTTGGGCAACATAATGCCGATCGCCTCGCCCGTTTGCCCGCGCGCCATCAGCTTCCGGCCCAGCACGGCAGCACTGGCAAGCAGACGCTTGTAGGTCAGCCCTCCCGCGACCGGGTCCTCCAAGGCGATGCGACCGCCACCGTGCTGGGCGGTCGCCGCGATCACGGCTTCCACGATCGTGCGGTCGGTCGCGGTGGTGCGATAGATGAGATCCGACATGATGGTGTAGAGCTTCGCTCCGGCCGCCAGCCGCCTCCGCTTACCGCGCAGCTCCGGATCGACGGTCAGCCGCACGGGTTCAAGAATGCTGACCGACACTTTGGGCAGCAGGCTGCGGCGGACCTGGCCTCCGCGCAGATAGGAGAAATAGGTTTTCTCCAGACCCTTGATGCGCACCGGCACCACCATGGCGTCGGACTTGTCGGCAATCATGGCGGCCCCGTCATAAACCTTCATCAGGCTGCCGGTGACGGTGATACGGCCCTCGGGAAAGATGATCAGCGGCTCGCCGCGCTGGACCTCGTGGATGAGCGTACGGGTTGCAAGAGGCCTGGTCGGGTCGAGCGGCATGGCGCGGGTGAAACGCAGGAACGGCCGCACCCACCAGCGCTGCGCCATGCCGCTATCGATCGCAAATACCGGCTCGCGATCGAGGATCGACAGCGCCACGGCGGCGTCGAGCAGGCTGACATGATTGAGCGCGACGATCATGTTGGGACCGGCCTTGGCAAAATTGTCGAGACCGCGGACCTCGAGCCGAAAAAATGCGCGAAAAATCACCGATAGAAGATCACGAACCGGGTTCACCGGCATGGTCCACACGATTGCGACCGCGACCACCGCATTGAGGATACCGAGCGCGATGAGGATGGTGCTGGACGCGATGCCCACGGCCTGTAGGATCGCAACACCAACTCCGGCCACCGTCATGAACAGCGCATTGAGCACATTGACAGCGGCGACGATGCGGGCACGGCGATCCGCTGGCGCCCAGGCCTGGACGGCCGCGAATGCCGGCACGATGAACAGTCCACCCCCGATCGCCAGCCCGGCGAGATCGATAGCGATGTGGCGTCCCGCACGGGTCGCGAATACTTCGAATACACCGCGCCCCTGCTGGATGGCCGTCATGTTATGGGTGAGCCGCCCGAGATCGGCGGCGAAAACAGCAAGCAGCACCGCGCCGAAGACGGTCGGCATCAATACGATACGGCCGGTAGATAGCCAGGCCGCAAGCCCCGAACCCACCGCAACTGCGACAGAAAACAGGGCGAAATAAACGTTGACGACATCCTGGTTGCCGCCAAGCGCATTCTTGATCAGCGGTGCGAGCACCGTCATGACGACGGCACCGGCGAGCCAAAACCAGCTCACCACGAGGCCGCCCCACCACAGCCGCGCTTGCGCGTGCAGGTCCCGCAGCAGAACCCATGTGGACCGCGCAATGTTGAAATCGATGACGAGATGCGGCGCCGCCTCCCCGGTGCGGGGAATGAAAAGCGCCGCCACCGCGGAAGCCAGGCCGAACAGCAACATCAGGCCAGAAAAAGCTGCCGGGCTGCCGCCGTCCCTGGAGGCGAAGCCTGCCACCATCGTGCCGGTGAGAATGGCGATGAAGGTCGCGCCTTCCACCAAGGCATTACCGGATGGCAACTCGGATTCCGCTAGGTGGTCGGGCAATATCCCATATTTGATCGGCCCGAACAAAGCCGCGATGATCCCGGTCAGGAACAGGGCCGCGAATAAGAGGAGCGGCGAATCGAACCAGAAGCCCGCGATCGCCACACCGGCGACGGCGATTTCGGCGAGCTTGAGCCGCTGGGCGACCACCGACTTGTCGAACCGGTCCGCCAATTCGCCGCCGATCGCCGACAGCACGAAATACGGGAAAATCAAGGTCGCGGTCGCGAGCGGGATCATCAGTACCAAATTCGGTCCCGACCATTTGAACAGGATGAGGAAGACCAGCGCGTTCTTGAGAAAATTATCATTGAAGGCGCTGAAGAATTGGCACCAGAACAGCGGCGCGAAGCGCCCGGAGGTCAAGAGACTGGATGACATTTGCGGGTTCCAAACCGGGAAAGCGTTACGGCAGCGTCAAGCTGTCGGCATCTCGGTTTAGGCGCCGATATGGACGAAGCTGGGGCACCGCGCCACCTGATGTCGCCGATGGATGACGAAGGGTGCCAAGCGGCTTCGCGCCGCCGCGCCGTTTCTAAGATCCGCCCGGTGCGGCTGCGTGCCGAAGCCTTTCGGGGCAGAATGGGAACTGGGGGGAGGTCGCCCGAAGGACCTGAACCCGAAGGACCCTGGAGCCCATGAAACATTGCCATTCGCCTAGCCTTGGCTATTGTCGCGCCGGGCCGGCCGTGTGTTTCGCGGCCGCGGCTGATTGTTCTTTGCTGGGAGGTCAGATGGCTTGGACACGTGCGGCCGCGTTGGCCGATGTCAAGGAGAAGGGCGTCCTCGACGCCGATGTCGGTGGCGAGGACATCGCTTTGTATTGGGTGGACGATGCCGTCTATGCGACCCACAATGTCTGCACGCACGCATTCGCCCGGCTGTCGGAAGGGTTTCTCGACGGCGATTGTATCGAATGCCCGATTCACCAGGCCCTGTTCAATGTGAAGACCGGCGAAGCGGTGTCGGCGCCGGCCTATACGGCGGTAAAAACCTATCCGTGCCGTATCGAGGGCGAAGACGTGTTGATCGATATCTGAGCCCGGCGATAGGATGCATTAAGCTGGTATTTTCCTCTAAAATAGCTACGCGCGAGAGCGGGAAAATCACGCTCTCGTCATCGGCCAGCCTGCCGGCCTCACAAAATGAAACTCACCGATCCCATCGCCCCCAGCTCATGGGCATCAAGGATCGCCCGCCGTTCCGCAATTTTGAGCACGCCGCCGACCCGACGCAGTTTGTAGCGATAGTAGCCGACGAATTCCCGCGCCGGCTCGGCGCGGCGGTGGCGGTAGACCACGAAATTGGCCGCGACCGCGATGGCATCATCATCCGTCCCGGTAATCCGC
Source organism: uncultured Alphaproteobacteria bacterium (assembly GCA_963802745.1). GTDB lineage: Bacteria > Pseudomonadota > Alphaproteobacteria > Rhizobiales > Xanthobacteraceae > JAJPKK01. The sequence continues at coordinate 112,128 of CAWDKL010000017.1, forward strand.
ACATTGGTGATCAGCCGCCGCGTGCGCGAGGGCGGGTATTCCGCGTGGCAGTTGGGATCCTTGAGCCGGATCACCCGCTCGCGCAGCCGCACGATGTCGTCCGCGATGGTGAACAGGGTGAAGCGGTGGTCGGCGTCCGGCCTGTCGTTGGGCGGCACGTAATAGGCCGCGTCGTCGGTGAGGAGGGTCAGCCATTCGTCGAGCTTCCAGGTGTCGAGGAGGTCGGCCTCATAAAACAAAAAATCCTCGATCTCGGCGCGCAACACCATCGCGCTATCGTCCAGCGGCTTGGTCACGCCCGCTCCTCCATCAGTTCGTTCCAGCGCCGCCAGAACACCCGAAGGTGTTCCTCGTCAGTGTTGGTCTGTTCGCCGGTTTTGCCCATGCCGCGGGAGAGATCGTTCCAAGGCACCTCCCGAAAGCTCGCATAGCCTTGCTGCGCGCTTTCCAGCGCGGCCACGTCGTCGGGCGTCGCAAAGCCGCCGGGTCCGTAGAAGGTGAGAAACGCATGCAGCCGGCGGGCGCGCTGCGCCTCGGTTTCCTCCACCGGCCCGAGCGCCCAGGCGGTAACGTGCATGAGATCGGGGGCGACCGGAGTGAAATGCCGCACCGTCACGGAGGAGCCGTCGTTGATCACGAGGGTCGGAAAGATCGCGAGATTGCGGTTGGTGTCGGCGATGCGGGCGGCGCGGGCTTCGCCGAGGCGCGCGACGAGTTCTGCCCTGATGGCCTCGATATCGGCCTTGGCCTCCTCGCCATAGACCGAAATCCACCGCGCCACCGGGCGTCCGCGATAGTTCGGATTGTCGGTGGTAAGATGGCCGTTGCCGAGATCGCGGCCGAGGCCCTTGGTCGGCAGCAGCAATCCGGAGCCCTTGGGCGGCGTCATGTTGACCCCGGAATTGCGCATGTAATTGAGCCAGGTCGCGTGCGTCGCGACCAGGTGATAATCGTCGACGCTGTTCTCGACCAAAAGCTTCCAGTTTGCCTTGATGTCGTATTCCTGAACGCCGGAAATGATCTCCATGCGGCCAGACGGCGACTGGTCGACGACGAGATCGATATAGGCCTTGGCGCCGGCCAGATAGGTGTCGAGATCGACGGCATCGCGGTCGAAACTGGCGAAATAGAAATCCTTGTAGGATTCCAGCCGCGGCACCGGTGCGAGCCCCATGGCGGATTTATCGAAGCTCGGCGGATAGGCATCCTCGCCCGGCACGGCGCGCAGCGACCCGTCGGTATTGTAGGTCCAGCCGTGATACATGCAGAAGAAATTGCGCGCATTGCCCTCGCGCTCGCGGCACACGATGGCGCCGCGGTGCCGGCAGGAATTGATCAGCGCGCGCACCTGCCCGTCGCGATCGCGGCAGAAAATCACCGGCCGCCCGGCGACCGAGCGCGTCTTGTAGTCGCCCGGCTGGCGCAGTTCAGAGGCGTGGCCCACATAAATCCAGCAGCGATCGAAGATGGCGCGCTGCTCGCGCTCGAAAATCTCGCGCGACACGAAGACTTCGCGATTGACGGAGAATTTTTGGTTCTCGCGGCTCTCCCGCACCAGCGGCTGCGACCGCGCGTCGCCACCGCGGGTTTCGGGACCGGGATAATGTTGGTTCATTGGCAAAGATCCTCCGCACGGACCGACTATACAATGAAGTGCGGACGGCGCTACACGCCGACCTGATGCGCGAGCCTGATCTCCCGTCCCTCGCGCGCCGAGGCTTGTATCGCCAGCGCCACTTCCACGGTCGCCTTGCCCCAACGGCCGTCATGGACCGGCCTGCGGCCGGTGCGAATGGCCCCCGCCAGATCGTCGAGCACATTGCCGCGGCCGCAATAGCGCGCCCCCTGCGGCAGCGCGATTTCCCGCCTGCCGTCCACGCCATAGACCAACACGCCGTCCGCGGAACCGCGCAATTCGCCGCGCGCGCAGGTCGCGATGGTGACGCCGAAATGGGGCTGGTGCGGCGGCTCGCCGCCGTCGGCCGCGCCATAGGCGTAGTTGGCGATACGCAGCCTGGATTCGTCGTCGGCCCGTGCCGCGAGCGCACGCCGCGCCGCACCGTGGGCGGGAGTTTTCGGCGTGCCGCGCTCGGAAATCCAGCCGTGCCATTCGTCGCTATCGAAGAAATCATACCCGCCATAGACGAGCGACGCCGCGGCGCCGTCCCGGAACGCCAGCAACGCCATGGCGTGCCCTTCGGTCGGCCGCGCCGGGTCGAGCGCGCCGGCATGAGCCCGCACGCTGGTAACCAGGCCGCCGCCCAAAAGCCGCGCCACGTCGATCTGGTGCGGCACCTGGTTGAACAAGATGCCGCCGCCGCGCGTGGTGTCGAGTTCCTCGGGACGACGCGGCCGGTAGAGGTAGTTCGTGTAATTCCACGACGCGATCATGCCGAGGCGGCCCAGTTCGCCGGACGCGATCATGGCGCGCATCGCCCGGATCGACGGGTCGAACGCGTGGGTGTGGCCGATCACGAGATGCACGCCCGCGCGCTCGACGGCGGTCAGGATGGCATCGCAATCGGCGAGCGTCAGCGCCATCGGCTTTTCCAGGATGATGTGCTTGCCGGCGGCGGCCACAAGGCACGCATGTGCAGCATGGAATTCATGCGGCGTGGCGATGTAGATCGCAGCCACCGAGGCGTCATCGCAAAGGGCGCCAATATCGGCGTATGTGGCGGCGGCGAAATCCCGCGCGAAAGCCGCCCGCGGCGCAGCATGTGGATCGGCGGCGGCGACGAGGCGAAAGCCGGGGTGGCGGGCTGCAGCCCGCACCATCACGGCCCCGGCCATACCCAGGCCCGCGACCCCGAGACCAATGGGTGCGCCTGGTGGGGTGGAACCACCCATCATTCGCGCTCCGGAGGCTGCGCAAGCGCGGCCGCGATCGCCGCCCACACCCGCGCAGGGGTCGCCGGCATGTCGATGTGTTCGATGCCATAGACCGACAGCGCATCGACCACCGCATTGGTGATCGCGGCAAGTGCCGGCGTGATGCCGGCTTCGCCGCCGCCCTTGACGCGCAGCGGGTTGGTCTTGGTCGGATCCTCGGTCAGCATCACGGCGAAGCTCGGCACTGTGTCGGCACGCGGCATCGCATAGTCCATGAAGCTGCCGGTCAGCACCTGTCCCGACGACGGGTCATAGGCCACCCCCTCGGACAGCGCCTGCCCGGCGCCCTGCACGATGCCGCCATGGACCTGGCCGTGGACGATCAGCGGATTGATCGGCTGGCCGCAATCATCCACCGAGGCATAACGCGTGATCGCGACCGCGCCGGTCTGCGGATCGATCTCGACTTCGCAGACTGCAGCGCCGGTCGGATAGGCGGGAATGCGCCCGGTGAACCGTGCCTCGCTGACCAGCGGTTCCCGCAATTCGGGTGGAAGCGACGCGTCGGTCGCCACCGCGCGGGCGATGTCGAAGATGTCGAGCCGCAGATTGGACCGCGGCGTTTCGAAGAATCCGTAATGGAAATTCACTTCGCGTCCCCGGCACCCGGCCAGCGCGGCGAACACTCTGCGCGCTTGCACCAGTATGCGTCCCGATGCCTCGACCAGCAGTGTGCCGGCGAGCCGCATCGAACGATCCGAGTGGCTGCCGCCGCCGGCCGGCACGACCGCGGTGTCGCCGGTCACCAGCTTGACGACGTCGGGAGCGACCTGGAAGCGGTCGGCGAGAACCTGGGCGAACGTGGTTTCATGACCTTGCCCGGTCGATTGGGTTCCGGCTACCGCCTCGATCTCGCGGGTTTCGCGCACCGTGACGCGCACATATTCGCTCGGATGGCCGACCGGCGATTCGACATAATTGGCGATGCCGATGCCGGCGAGCCGGCCCTGCGCCGATGCCGCTTCGCGGCGCGCCGGGAAGCCGCCCCAATCGGCGAGCCCGGCCGCCGCATCCATGTTGGCGCGAAAATTCCCGGAGTTGTAAATAAGCCCGGTCGCCGACTGGTAGGGCAGCTGCGCCCGGCGAATGAGGTTGCGCTGCCGCAGCGCGATGCGGTCCAAGCCGAGCCGATGGGCGGCGATATCGATGAGCCGTTCAATCGCGAATGTCGCCTCCGGGCGGCCGGCGCCGCGGAACGGCGCGGTCGGCACCGTGTTGGTGAGAACGCCGCGCATCCGCACCGAGGCGGTCGGAATATCATAGACAGTCGGCGTCACCCGGTAGGCGTTCGATAGCGGCACATAGGTCACCGGATGCGCGCCAAGATTGCCGGTCATGAGGATATCGATGGCGAGAAAGTTGCCGTCCGCGTCGAGCGCGAGGCGCCCTTCGGTAACGATATCGCGTCCCTGATAGTCGGCCAGAAACGCCTGCGACCGGTCGCCGGTCCATTTGACCGGGCGGCCGACCTGACGGGCCGCCCAGGCCACCATCACCTGTTCGGGATAGACATTGTTGAGGAGCCCGAAGCCGCCGCCGACATCGTGGGTGATGGCGCGCACCTGTTCGGGCGCGACCCGAAGGCACGCTGCGACGGTATTTTTGACTCGGACCGCCCCCTGGCTGCCGGTCAAAATCGTATAGAGTCCCGCGGCTTGGTCATAGGACCCGATCGCGGCGCGCGGTTCCAAGTGGGCGGACGCGATGCGCTGGTTACGAAAGGTCTGTGCCACCACGAGGTGCGCGGACGCCAACGCTTCGCGCACGGTCGTCCGATCCCCGAATGCGGTTCTAAGGGCGATGTTACCGGGGGCCTCGTCATGCAGCAGTGGTGCGTCCGCAGCGATCGCCGCCAGCGCGTCGGTGACGGCCGGCAATTCATGATAGCGAATGACGACCTGCTCGCACGCGTCCCGTGCAAGCTCCGGGGTCTCGGCGACCACCATGGCGACCGGCTCGCCGGCAAACCGTGCGCGTTCGGGCGCAAGCGGCAAGTGTGGCAGTTCAAGCGCGGCCCGCCGTCCGTTCCCCGTGAACGCCCTCTGCCCCACGTCATAGGTGGAAGCCGGGTTGGCCATATGGCCAATGCCGACAGCTCCGGTCGCAGCGTAGTCCGCGGCCGTGAAGACCGCGATGATGCCCGGCAGCGCCGCGGCGGTTGTGGGGTCGATCGCCTCGATCCGGGCATGGGCGTGCGGCGATCGCACGAACGCCGCATAAACCTGCCCGTCAAAGTTAAAGTCATCCGTGAAACGTCCGCAGCCCCGGACCAGCCGGCGGTCCTCGAAGCGCGGCAGCGGCCGCCCGACATAGGGTTCGTGCCACGCGATCATCACAGATGCCCGTCTCCAGTTTGCGGCTACGCTTATAGCGATTCGCAGACGGAAGCCTATCGGGACTGGCACCGACGACGCCGATTTGACCCCATCCCAATTCGATCCGCGGCGGCGCCGCAGGACCGATGCGCGCCTGCGACTGGCTACCTCCCATTTTCTCCTGTAGGCCGGAGGATAATCAGCTAATATTTATGTGTCGGTCGGTCGCGCCTGCGGCGCGGCTCGTGCTAAAGGCATGGCGTGACTCAGTACATGGTTGCCGAGAACGAGCCTTGTTTGCCGCTTGATCGCAGTCAATGAAGCGCATCAGGACATCCGGCAAGCTTGCAATGCCAGAGTGGGCCGAACGGGGAGGAAGCGTGATGTCGGAATTGAGCCGTGATGAAATCTTGGCGGCGGTGCACCCGATCGACGATGCAACCGTCGCGGAAATCATTGCCACCGGAGCCAGTCACGACGAGCTGATAAAGGCCTGTCACCACTACGCTACATACCGTGCTCGCAAAACGCCGGCGGATGTCCCGCCGGGTCGGGTCGGACGGGTGGTATCGATCCTGGAGCGCGCCGATACGGAGGTCAGGGAAAGCTGGCTGGGTGAGTTCGGCTCGCTTCTAAAGTGACCTGACGTTCGACGGAAGGGCCGATTTTGGCCTAAATTAGCTCTCCTGGGCAGCGACGAAGCGCACGAGGTCGGCCGGCGATAGGCCGGCCAAGCCGAGCCGGCGCAGGGTCAGGCCGTCCCGCGCATAATCGATGCCGAGCGCCAGGCCGGCAAGATGGATCAGCGCATCCATCGCCGGCGTTGCAACGCCGGCGAGACGTCCAAGCTCCGCCATCGGCACCAGGCCGTAACCGACATCCTCGTGAAGATAGCGATGGTCGAGCCCGGCCGGCGCCTTGATGGTGCGGTTCGGTGCGCTCTCCTCGCAAGCCCGCGCGATATCGCCGGCCTCGCGCGCGGCCGGCGTGGTGAGGCCCGCCTCGTGGAACAGGTCGAGGAATGGCGCGGCCGGCACGCCCAACGCCTCGGCGACCGCGAGGCGCTCGGCATCGACCGCCGCGATGACGCGGCCGACCGCCGCCGTAATGCCCTCGCGATAGAACAGGAAATCGCCGGCGCGGCGTTCGATCCAGCCGGCATTCATGATCATGCCGGGCGGATGGAACACCGCATTGATATTGCCCAGCCCGGTTTCCAGCACGCTCGTGGCCGCCACGATGTTGGGGTAGAGCGGCGCGATCAGGGCGGCCATCGCGGCGGTGTCGCTGCCCGGCAGAGCCGCGAAGCGCAACCGTGTCGTATAGCTGTAGATATTGACGAGGGCCGGCCCCTCCAGGCGCGTGATGTAGGTGAGCGTCACGGTCTCGCAGAGCCGCACGCGGCCGCCAAAGCCGGCGTCGCGCAGCGCGTGGAGAAAATGCAGCCCGCCGCCGGTGTGTCCGGGGTTGAGGAAAACCGCCTGGCCGTCGGCGATCAGCGGGGCGAGCGCGGCGGCGTAAAATGCGTGCGCGACCGACGGCACCACCAGCATGATGAGATCCGCGCCGCGCACGGCTTCCGCCAGGTCGGCGGTGATGCAATCGACCGGCACCAGCCCTTGGTGGACGCCTTGCACGGAAATGCCGCCGGCGGCGCGCAAGGCCGCAAGCCGCTCCGCGTTACGCACGTGCAGGCGCACCGAGAACCCGCGCCGGCCGAGATCGGCGGCCGCGGCGCAGCCGCCATGTCCGGCGCCAAGCACCGCCACCGTTCTGATGCTCATGATGGTATTGGTCCCGTCGCACAATCCCGTCCCCAAGGTACACGGGGCGCCGAAAACCGCAACGAAGTGGGCATGGCTATGACAACTTTCATGGAACCGATGGTCTGGCCTGCGATGCCGCCGGTTCCGGAATGCGCTGCGTGCCGCGGTTCGGACGGCCACGGTGAATGCGCCCTTGCGCGCTGCGTGACCGACTCGGCATAATGCAGTTTGAAACGTCAGCCGGGGTCGATGCTCGCGATCCCGATCGGCGAATTCACAACACGGGAGGTAATCATGCGTGGAATTGCGTTGTTTCTGGCTGGCACGATGGCCGGGCTGGCGGTATCGGCCGTTGCCCAAAACCAGTCGCCCAACCACGGCATCGTCGGGCTCAATCATGTCGCGTTGAGCGTCCCCGATCTCGATAAGGCCGTTGACTACTATACCAAGACGATGGGCTTCCCGGAGGCATTCCGGATCAAGAACGCGGCCGGACAGGTGCAGCTGGTCTATGTGCAGATCAGCAAGAACACCTTCATCGAACTGCAGCCTGCGACCGCGGAGCGCCCGCCCGGCATCAATCACTTCGGCCTGCACGTCGAGAACATGGCCGACGCGACCGCCATGTTCAAGGCACGCGGCGCGAAAGTCGGACCAACCAACCTCAGCGGCACCAAGGCGATCCTGTCCAACATCGTCGATCCGAACGGCGTGCGCACCGAACTCGCCGAACTGCCGCCGAAGTCGCTGCACCGCCAAGCCATGGAGCGCTGGCGATAGTCCGCGAAGTCAAAGCCCGCGAGACGCTATCGTAGAGCACAATAAGCTCAGCGCATTGCGCCGCGGGCACGGGGGAGCAGTTCGACGTCACTCGTCTCGGCAGTTCAATCCTGTCCGGCAGCATCCGATTTCTTCGTCGGCGAACTCCCCCGAAATAACATCAGCATCCGCACCAATTCGTTGGCCGGGCGCATGGCAGGCACTGACAAGGACCCGTTCGACCCCATCCTCGCCGCGCCACTCCCTCAGTGGGTCCGAACTCTCCCGCACTCGCGTGAAGGATATTGAAAAACAAGGATTGTCTTTCAACTTACTTTTATACTACTGAGTCAAAAAAACTCAAAAGTCATTGAACAGGGCTTTTCAAAAACGGTGGTGTGGTATCCCTGGCAGTTTCAAGGACATAGGTGATTTGTGACTCGGTAGTACTAATGTGAAATCATCCAGGGCCGGCTGTTCGGAAAGCTCTTGTCTCCGGTCTTGGTGTGCGCCGCGCGGCTCGGCTTGGTCGGCGTACAGCAACCGCAGCCGGAACCGTGGCTGGCCTTGAGCGAAGACAGCGTCTTCGGCGCATTGGCGCTGCGCTCGTTGGTGGCGTGGGCCAGGCGGGTCTCGGGCGACACGGTCGAACAAAACGGCGCCGTGAGCATGGCGCGCGGAGCCATGCCGCCGCAGTCCGGGCACGCGGAGGGAAGATCGCAATCCCGCATCGGCCGCATCTGCGTGAACGGACCGCATTCCTGGCAAAGGTAGTCATAGTTCGGCATGACGCGCACCACATCGCTGCATAGAGAGTTCCGGCCGGCGATGCCCGTTTCCAGGGCATCGCCAGCCGTCACTATGCCCTGATTATTTGTCCGGCGACATCGGAATGTCGACCCCGCCCATGTCGTGCTTGGTCGGCCCCGCGGCGCCCGGCATCACGTCGAAGGCGAAAATGTCGGTCGGCAGCCACAGCGTGGCGCAGGCATTTGGAATATCGACGACGCCGGATATATGGCCCTGAACCGGCGCGGTGCCCAGGATGGCATAGGCCTGCGCTTTCGAATAGCCGAACTTGGTCAGATATTCGATGGCATTAAGGCAGGCTTGGCGATACGCCACGTGCACATCGAGGTAGTGCTGCTTGCCCCACTCGTCAACCGAGATGCCCTCGAAGATCAGGTAATCGTTGTAGTTCGGCACGATCGGCGACGGTTTGAAGATCGGGTTCTTGATCCCGTATTTCGCCATGCCGTCCTTGATGATCTCGACCTTGAGGTGGAGCCAGCCGGCCATCTCGATGGCGCCGCAGAAGGTAATTTCGCCGTCGCCCTGGCTGAAATGCAGGTCGCCCATCGAAAGGCCGCCGCCTTTGACATAGACCGGGAAGTAGATTTTCGAGCCACGCGACAGGTCCTTGATGTCGCAGTTGCCGCCGTGCTCACGCGGCGGCACCGTCCGGGCACCTTCGGCGGCGACCTTGGCACGCGCGTCGCCCTTGGCGGTTCCACAATGAGCGGTTGCGCCGAACGGAGGTGCCGCCAGCGGCGGAACGCGATTCGGATCGGTGGCGATCAAGCCCCGTTCGCGCGCATTCCAGGTGTCGAGCAGCTTCTGATCCGGCAGGCAGCCGATCAGGCCCGGATGGATCAGGCCCGCGAATTTTACGCCCGGCACGTGCCGCGAGTGGGTATAGAGACCGGAAATATCCCAGATGGATTTCTGCGCCATCGGGAAATGATCGGTCAGAAAGCCGCCGCCATTTTTCTTGGAAAAGAAGCCGTTGAAGCCCCACAGGCTTTGCGGCAGCGCACCGACGTCGAGAAGGTCAACCACCAGCAGGTCGCCGGGCTCCGCGCCTTCGACGCCGATCGGACCCGAGAGGAAGTGCACGATGGTGAGATCGATGTCGCGGACATCGTCGGCCAATTCGTTGTTCTTGATGAAGCCGCCCGTCCAGTCATAGGTTTGCACGATGAAGTCGTCGCCCGGCTTCACCCATGCGATGATCGGGATGTCCGGATGCCAGCGATTGTGGATCGCCTCGTTCTGGTAGGGCGACTGCGAAAGGTCAACTTCGATGAGGGTCTTGGGCATAACGGCTCCTTCTCCGGTGATGATCGCTCGCTTTTAAACGGCAAGGAATTGCGCGATCGCGGCTTCGTCTACGCGCTCGCGGGTATCGCTGTGAACGATGCGGCCGTTCTCGAGGACCAAAATACGGTCCGCGATGTCCAGGATGAAACTCAGCACCTGCTCGCACACGACGATGCACAAGTTGCGCATCTGGCGGATCTCCTTGAGCAGCTTGGCGATGTCCTTGATCACCGAAGGCTGAATGCCTTCGGTCGGTTCGTCAAGCAGGAGAATTTTCGGCTCGCTCGCCAGTGCCCGCGCGATGGCGAGTTGCTGTTGCTGGCCGCCCGACAGGTTGCCGCCGCGCCGCGAGCGGAATTCCCACAGGATCGGGAACAGGCTATAAATCTCGTCGGGAATATCGCTCTTGCCGGTTACGACGCGGCCGGTCGCGATATTTTCCGCGACCGTCATGGTGCCGAAGATTTGCCGGCCCTGCGGCACGTAGGACAGACCGCATTTCACCCGCGCGTGGCTCGGCATCGCGGTCACGTCGGCACCGTCGAGCATGACTTGCCCGGAGCGGCTGGGCATCACGCCGATCAGCGATTTCATCAGCGTCGATTTGCCCATCCCGTTGCGCCCGACGACGGCGACGATTTCACCGGGCTTGACCGCGAAGTTGACGCCGTGTAGCACTTGGCTCTGCCCATAGGCGACATTGAGATGACGAACGTCCAGCAAGACGGATACCTCCATGCGGGCGTGGGTGAGGTGGAGCGATAAGGAGAACTTGTCGCTGGCGGCGGGAACCGGAACGGCCAACCCGGCAAACGATGTTCGGCGCGGTTGGAGCGTTGCTTCAATGGCCGAGATAGACTTCCTTGACCTGCGGATTGTCCTGGATCGCCGCCATGCTGCCTTCGGCCAAAACCTTGCCCTGATGCAGCACCGTCACGCGATCCGCGATACTGGCGACGAATTTCATGTCGTGTTCGATCACGATGACGGATCGGCCCTTGGACACGCGTTCCAGCAGCTCTGCGGTTCGTGCGCGTTCGGAGACGCTCATGCCGGCCACCGGTTCATCGAGCATTAAAAGCTCCGGTTCCTGGATCAGCAGCATGCCGATTTCGAGCCACTGTTTCTGTCCGTGGCTCAAGGTCTCGGCGAGGCGATCTAGGTGGTCGGCAAGAAAAATCATCCGTGCGATTTCGCCGACGCGTTCGATCACCGCGTCGGTTCGTTTCCAAAACAGTGCTCCGGCAACGTTGCGGCCCCGCGGCACCGAGATTTCGAGATTCTCGAACACCGTGAGATCCTCATAGATCGACGGCGTCTGGAATTTGCGGCCGATGCCGCGGCGCACGATCTCATGTTCGGTGAGGCCGGTGATCTCCTGATCCTTGAACTTGATGGAGCCGTCGGACACCTTGGTGCGCCCGCAGATCAGGTCGAGCACCGTGGTCTTTCCGGCGCCGTTCGGGCCGATGATCACCCGCAACTCGTTTTTGTCGATATAGAGATTGAGCGCGTTGACGGCCTTGAAGCCGTCGAAGGAAACCGAGACGTTCTCGAGCGCCAGCAGAAAGTCGGTGCTGTTGGACATGGGGTTTCCTTATTCGGCAGCCGCGGGAGCCAGGGCGGAGGCGGTTCCGTTCTTGCGCCCGCGCAGGCGGGCAATGAATGGAACCACGTGATCGGAAAAGAGTCCCGCCAGGCCGCGCGGAAAGATCAACACGACGGCGATGAACAGGCCGCCCATGGCGAACAGCCACAGCTCCGGAAAACTTTCGGAGAACACCGTCTTGGCCCAGTTGACGAGGAGCGTTCCGACCACGGCCCCGATCACCGAATTACGACCACCGACGGCACAAAAGATCACCATCTCGATCGACGGCACGATACCGACGAAGGACGGCGACATGAAGCCGACCTGGAGGGTGAACATCGCGCCGCCCACCGCCGCCAATGCGGCGGCGAGGCAAAACACGAAAACCTTGAAATTCGCCACGTCATAGCCGGAGAATCGGACGCGTTCCTCCTTGTCGCGAACCGCAACCAGAATACGTCCCAATTTGCTCGCGGTCACGAAGCGCGCCAGCAGCATCGATCCAAGCAGTAATGCGCAGCACACGAAATACAGGATGAATTTGGCGCTGTCGGTGCGGATGTCCCACCCGAGCAATGTGCGCAGGTCGGTGATGCCGTTGATGCCGCCGGTATAGCCCTGGCGTCCGACGATCAGGATGGTGAGCACCGCCGCAAGCGCCTGGGTGATGATCGCGAAATAGACCCCGCCCACGCGCCGCTTGAACATCGCCATGCCGACGACGAACGCCGCGAGAGTCGGTACCGCGATCACGGCAATCAAAGTAAGGGGCAGGGATTTGAACGGCATCCAGAAATACGGCAACTCGGTAATCTGGTTCCAGTCCATGAAATCCGGAATACCGGGTGTAGATTGAATCTTGGTGTTCGCCACACTCGATGCCTCAAGCTTGAGGAACATCGCCATGCAGTAGCCGCCGAGCCCGAAGAACACCCCTTGCCCAAGGCTCAGAATCCCGGTGTAGCCCCAGCACAGCACGAGACCGACGGCGACGAACGCGTAGGTCAGATATTTGCCGACCAGGTTGAGCCGGAAATTATCCAGCGTAGCCGGCAGCAGCACTAGGATGATGATGGCGATCAGCAGGAAGCCGACAAGTTCGGCATAGGAGGCGGTCTTGCGCGCACCCGACATGGAGATCACTTTCTGACCTTGAGGACGAACAGGCCCTGCGGCCGCAGCATCAGGATTCCGATGACGATCAGCAGCGTCAGCACCTTGGCCATCGAGCCCGAGAGGAAGAATTCCAGCGTCGATTGCGACTGGGAAATCGTCAGCGCCGAGGCGACGGTGCCGAGCAGGCTTTGTGCTCCGCCGAACACGACGACCAGGAAGGTATCGACGATATAGAGCTGTCCGGCGGTCGGCCCGGTCGATCCGATCATGGTGAAGGCGGACCCGGCGATCCCGGCAATGCCGCAACCGAGCCCGAAGGTCAGCCGGTCGATCCGGCGCGTATCGATGCCGACAGCCCCGCTCATGGTGCGGTTAGCCACCACGGCGCGCACCTGCAGGCCCCAACGGGAGCGGAACATCAGCAAGGCGACGACGCCCGTGATGACCAAAGTGAGGGCCATGACGAACAGGCCGTTGATCTGGACGTCGATGGTATCGGTGATCGGCAGCGCCCCCATCATCCACTCCGGCAATTCCACCCCGACCTCGCGGGCGCCGAAGATGGAGCGGAAGGCCTGCTGCAGCACCAGGCTCAATCCCCATGTCGCCAGCAAGGTATCGAGCGGTCGTGCGTAGAGGTGGCGTATGATCAGCCACTCCACAGCGAGCCCCAGCGTGCCGGAGACGATGAACGCTACGATCATCGCAACGAAGAAGTACCCGCCGAACAGCCCGGGTGCATAGTTTTGGAAGAAATGCGAACACAGGTAAGTCATGTAGGCGCCGAGGATCATAAACTCGCCATGCGCCATATTGATCACGCCCATCTGTCCGAAGATGATCGCGAGCCCCAACGCCATCAGCAGAAACACCGAAAATAGGATCAACCCGGCGAACCCCTGCATCGCCAGTATCGAGCCTAATTCGCCGATCGAATACCCCCCGAACATGAATGACTCCTGCGGTCACGTGGAATCGGTCGAACACTTCAACGATGCAGTGTCATCGCCCGCGAAAGCGGGCGATCCGGTAGCCTCGGATATGGGCTGCAGTTACCGGATGCCCCGCTCCCCGCCTTTGCGGGGATAAGCCCTGCCGGCACAACAAAGCTGGCGCTTACTGGTAGCCCTTCGGGAACGGATCGGGTTCCATCAGGTTTGCCGTCTCATAGACCAGATCGTATTGCCCGTCCTTACGGGCGCGCCCGACGCGCGTTTTGCTCCAGAGATGATGGTTGGGATGGATGCGGACGTAGCCTTCCGGAGCGCCCTTGAACTCCACGCCGGGAGAGGCCGCAGCAACCTTGTCGATGTCGAATGATCCGGCCTTCTCGACGGTCAGCTTCCATAGCCACGGACCCAGATAGGCGGCCTGCGTAACGTCGCCGATCACCGTCTTGTCGCCCCACATCTTGTGGAACGCCGAAACGAATGCTTTGTTGTTCGCATTGTTCAGCGATTGGAAATACTTCATGCACGCATAGGCGCCGACGATATTTTCACCGCCGATTCCGTCGATTTCGTCTTCTGTGACGGAAATCGTCATCAAGGTCTGCTTGTTGAGATCGATACCGGCCGCCTTGAGCTGCTTGTAGAAGGCGACGTTGGACCCGCCGACGATGATCGCGTAGATAACGTCCGGCTTCGACAGTTTCATCTTGTTGATCACGGAGTTGAACTGCGTGCTGCCGAGCGGGAAATAATCCTCGCCCAAGACCTTGAGCTTAAGCACATTCTCGATATGCTTGCGTGCGATCTTATTGGAGGTGCGCGGCCAAATGTAGTCGGAGCCGAGCAGGTAGAACGTTTTTGCACCCTTCGTCTTCTGCACCCAGTCGAGGCCGGCGATGATCTGCTGGGTTGCCTCCTGGCCGGTGTAGATCACGTTTTTGGACTGTTCCAGACCTTCATAGAAGGTCGGATAATAGAGCATGCCGTTATATTGCTCGAACACCGGCAGGACCGCCTTGCGCGATGCCGACGTCCAGCAGCCCATCACCGACGCCACCTTGTCGTTGACGAGAAGCTTTTTGGCCTTTTCCGCGAAGGTCGGCCAATCGCTGGCTCCGTCTTCCTGAATGAACTTGATCTTGCGGCCCAGCACGCCGCCTTGGGCGTTGATTTGGTCGATGGCGAGTTTCTCCGCCTCCACCGAACCGGTTTCGGAAATCGCCATGGTCCCGGTGACCGAATGCAAGATGCCGACCGTGACTTCCGTGTCGGTTACCGCGAGTCCGGTCGTATTGACCTTGGCGGTCGGAAATTGCTGCGCCAGCGCCCCGAAGGGCAAAAGCGCCGCGGCAGACAGGGCGGCGCTTCCCACCAGCAACTCGCGGCGAGATAGCGACTCCAGGTAGGAATTTGCTGTATTTGGGGGATGATCGACAGACATACGACGCCTCGCTTCACGTTCGGACAGCTTGGGGAGGCGAAGCTGTTCGCGCTCCTCCGACCCATCACAGGTCAGAATTGTGCGATGCAACATACGTCAAATGACGTATGCCTTTGGGGCATTCGACCAGCTTCAATGTCCAAGGTGACATGACACGCGATGGTGGAGGCCGCGCCAATCAAACGCACAGAAATCAAGCAACAATGCAGCTTGCCTGGCGCCACTTTGATCATGCATTTCGCTCCGGTTCAGATTAAATCTGACGTGTCAGGTTTTCAAGAATGGTCACGCCGATGCAGCTGTGACTTTTGCAACGCAACAACGACTGGGTGCCGGGAACGCCCCGGGCAGCCGATGGGTTTCAAGTTGCGGGCGAAACGAGGACGCACCCAAGCGCCAGACGTGACCGGAGTGGCAACGTGACCGCTCATCAGCGCATCGTTCGCGTGCGGAGAAACTATAACAGATGGGTCGCCAATGAGACCCTTGAAGATTACGCTCTGCGCTTCACCGCCAAAAGCGCGCGCAAGTGGTCCAATTTTCGCGTCGCCAACACTGCCATAGGCGCCATCTCGTTTCTCGCGCTGGAGGCGATCGGCGGCGCCATCACCATAAATTGCGGGTTTACCAACGCCGTTGCGGCCATCATGGCGGTTTCGGCGATCATTTTCGTCACCGGGATTCCGATTGCGTATTATGCGTTGACCTATGGGGTCGACATCGATCTGCTGACGCGCGGTGCTGGGTTCGGCTACATAGGATCAACGATTACGTCGCTCATTTATGCATCATTTACATTTTTGTTTTTTGCCATCGAGGCCGCCATCATGTCGCTGGCCTTGGAGCTGTGGGTCGGATTGCCGCTATCGATCGGCTATGTGGTCAGTTCCATCGTCGTGATTCCCTTGGTCACCCACGGCATTACATTCATCAGCAAATTGCAGTTGTGGACGCAGCCCATTTGGATCGGGCTGCAGGTGCTGCCGTTTGCCGCGGTCGCGATCTACGACCCTGGCGCTTTTGCCGGGTGGAGCCGTTTCGGCGGACAGGCTGGAGCCAACGGCCAATCGTTCGATCTGATTCTGTTCGGAATCGCGTTGACAGTGGTTTTTTCGTTGATCGCGCAAATCGGAGAACAGGTCGATTTCTTGCGGTTCCTTCCGGTTCGTCAGGGCAAACGATCGATGTCCTGGTGGGCCGCCTATGTGGCGGCCGGTCCGGGCTGGATGATCCTCGGCATGCTGAAACTGATCGCCGGATCATTTCTGGCCTACCTCGCCGTGCGCAACATGGTCCCGAGCGACAAGGCCGCGGAACCGACGCAGATGTATTTGGTTGCATTCGGGAAGGTAACTTCTTCACCGGGGCTTGCGCTCGCCCTTGCGAGCGTTTTCGTGATCGTCTCGCAGGTCAAGATCAATGTGACTAATGCCTATGCGGGCTCGATCGCATGGTCGAATTTCTTTTCCCGATTGACGCATAGCCATCCGGGCAGGGTGGTGTGGCTCGTATTCAATGTCGCCATCGCGCTGATGCTGATGGAACTCGGGATCTTCAAGGCGCTGGCTCACATCTTGGGCCTTTATTCCATCGTGGCGGTCGCCTGGGTCGGGGCCTTGGTGGCCGACCTGATCGTCAACAAGCCGCTCGGTCTGAGCCCGCCGTTCATCGAATTCAAACGCGCGCACCTCTACGATATCAATCCTGTAGGCGTCGGCGCCATGACGATCGCCACGGCGGCCGGTGTTGCCGCCCATGCGGGCGCGTTTGGAACGATTCCGCAGGCTTTGGCCAGTTTCGTAGCCCTGGCGGTGGCGTTTGTGAGTGCGCCCGTCATCGCGAAATGGACTGGAGGACGTTTCTACCTTGCGCGTGCGCCGCACGCCCCGCTCGATCATGCGAGTGTAAAATGTTGCATTTGCGAACTGTCATTCGAGCCGGAGGACATCGCGGATTGTCCCGCCTATGCGGGTCCGATTTGCTCGCTATGCTGCTCGCTGGAAACGCGGTGCCGCGACTGCTGCAAGCCGCACAAGCGTTTATCCGAACAGATCCGGACCGTGGTGGATAGCCGTCTTCCGGCCTGGGCCGTCAAGGGACTCAATTCCGACGTCAGCCAGTATATCGGAGTCATGTCGCTGTTTGCGGCGATTATTGGTTCGGTGCTGGCCTTCGTGTATTTTCAGACTTCGGTCGAATTGGACATACAGAACCATGTGCTACGATCGACCTTGTGGAACGTCTTCTTCATTTTAAGCATCATCGCGAGTATCGCCGCTTGGATTTTCGTCCTGGTTCATGAGAGCCGCCGGGTTGCCGAAGAGGAAACCCGGCGGCAGACCGAACTGCTGTTTCAAGAGATCGAGGCGCACAAGAAAACCGACGCCAAGCTGCAAGAAGCCAAGGAAAAGGCCGAGGCCGCCAGCAAGGCGAAGAGCCGATACGTCGTCGGGCTCAGCCACGAGTTGCGCACGCCGCTCAATGCCGTGGTCGGCTATGCGCAAATTCTGGAACGCGACCCCACCGTTCCGGTCCGGCGACTGGATGCGGTTCGGATCGTCCGGCGAAATGCCGAGTACCTGTCCGGCTTGATCGACGGCCTGCTGGATATCTCGAAAATCGAAGCCGGGCGATTCCAGCTCAATCGAAATGAAGTCAGGATCCGGGAGTTTCTGGAACAACTCGTCGATATGTTCCGCATGCAGGCCAATGACAAGGGTATCGGTTTTTCGCTCGCTATTGCGCCCTCGGTTCCGGCGGTGGTTTCAACCGACGAGAATCGGCTGCGCCAAATCCTCATCAATTTGCTGTCGAACGCCATCAAGTTCACCGACGTCGGGAAAGTAGTTCTGAGTGTCGGGTACCGCAACCAGGTGGCCACCTTCGAGGTCGTGGATACCGGCATCGGCATTCATCCGCTCGACCTCGATCGCATTTTTGAGCCGTTCGAACGCGCCACGCACGGGCCGCAGATGCGAACGCCCGGCACCGGACTCGGACTCACCATCACGCGGCGGCTGACGGAGACCATGGGCGGCGAAATCGGCGTACGCAGCGAGGTCGGCAAAGGGAGCGCGTTCCAAGTCAAGCTGATGCTCGCCGAAGTCACGCGGCCGCGCCACGGCGTTCCGCTGGAACGGCGGGTGCGCGGCTATGCCGGTCCACGCCAAACCATCATGGTGGTGGACGACGATTCCGTCCATCGCGATCTCGTCAGGGAGCTGCTCGAGCCGCTCGGCTTCCATGTGGTGGCGGCGGCGAACGGTGCGGCGTGCCTGGCGCTGGTCAATGACAGCCGGCCGAATCTGATCCTGCTCGATATTTCGATGCCGGAAATGGACGGCTGGACGGTAGCAAGGCAATTAAAGAACATCGCGCGGGAGCGGCCGGCCATCGTGATGCTGTCCGCAATTGCAACGGAAGACAGGCGCGCCTTGGACCCGGAGCGGCTTTACGACGACTTTTTGATGAAGCCGATCGACCTGCGGCAGATGCTGGAAAAGTTTCACGATCTTCTCGACATCGAATGGCTCACGCACAGCGAGCCGGAGACGCCGGCCGCGGATCGCAAGCCGGCAGGAAAGCCGCTCGAACGCAAGGACATCGACCGGTTGATCGCGCTCAGTCAGATCGGTCACTTTCAGGGGCTCAATACGATTCTCGATGAAATCGAGGCAACGTCGTCCGCATCCGCAAGTATCGTGGCCGAGCTTCGCGGCATCGTGAATTCCTTCAATTTTCCCCGGCTGGTGAAAGTGTTGGAGACGCAAGGGGACGGCCATGCTGCCTCCTGAAGGTGTCGTGCTCGTCGTTGACGATTCGCCCGATACGCTCCGCATGCTTACCGATGCGCTGAGCCAAGCCGGAATGACCGTTCTGGTGGCATTGGAAGGTTCGCAGGCGCTGGCCATCGCGGAACGCGTGACGCCGGACATCATCCTGATGGACGCCATATTGCCGCGTATCGACGGTTTCGAAACCACACGCCGTCTGAAAAGTCACAAGACGCTGACCCACGTGCCGGTCATCTTCATGACCGGCCTGACGGAGACTGAGGATATCGTCAAGGGATTGGAAGCGGGCGGCGTCGATTATGTGACGAAGCCCATCAACCCGGACGAATTGCTGGCGCGGATCCGCGTTCACCTGTCCAACGCGCGGCTCGCCCATTCGGCACGCAACGCGCTCGATGCGTCGGGACGCCATCTTCTGGCGATCGATAGCACGGGAAAAGTGCTGTGGTGCACCCCGCATGCTGCCGATTTGCTCGGACGCGGATTTCAGAATTTTCAGGGCACCGATTATGTCCTGCCGGCTGCGGTGCAGAAATGGCTGCACGAGCGTAACAGTTCGGCCGGCCGCGGAACTGCGGAATCCATTGTGCTGGAGACGGATTCAAGCTTCCTGAGTTTGCGGCTGACCTATGTGGGAAACGTCGGCGCGCAGGAAATCCTGCTGCGGCTGACCGAGGGCGAATCCCAGGGCGACGAGGCGGTCCTCAAGCGGAAGCTGCAGCTTACGCAACGCGAGTCGGAGGTGTTGATGTGGATCGCGCGCGGGAAATCCAACCGCGACATTGCGGACATTCTCGTGCTCAGTCCACGGACCGTCAACAAGCACTTGGAGCAAATTTTTACCAAGCTCGGCGTGGAAAACCGGGCGTCTGCCGCCGCGCTGGCGGTGCGAGCGCTTCGAAGCGACTGAATTATGGGGGCCCCGTGAAGCGCCGGTGTCGGCGTGGAGAAGCGTGTCGCCGCGGTTGCGGCGCACCCGCGAACGTCCGCGCCTGCATGGCGGATACGAAGGTATTCATCCGCGAATTCTTTCCGCCAGCATGGATGACGCGGCGCGTGCCGGCGACGAAACCGGCAGAGAAAAAATAGAGCAGGCGTCGTGCCCTGCTTTTTCTTACGTGCGGGCTTTGCCAATCTTTTTACGCGCGGCTACTTTCAATGGCGGTGTCAAATTCGAAATGAGAAAATCCTCCGGCTTCCTGCCGGCCTCGATTGCCGCCTTCAACCACAGCGGCTTCAAACCGCGACCGGCCCATGTCAGGCTTGGATTTTCCGGATTGCGATACTTCGGCGCAACCGGTGTTCTCGCGCCATTTCCGAAGAGTGACTTTGAGCGTGAAGAGCCGCCGTGGAAACGATCGAGCTTTGCAAGCTCTGATTCGAGTGTACGACGCTGTTCGAGAACCTTTGCGTTGAGGGCTTCGTTGATCTCTTGATGAAGAGCAATCAGTTCGTCTACGGACCTCGACTCCAACTTCGTGTCGGAGGTGTCGGACTTGTTGGGTCGTGCCGTTGCTGTACGCGCCATCGTGTTTGATCCTTCATGAGGTTATTCGTTACGGATATATGACTTTAAGAAAGAAAAGAAAAGCCCGCGCACACAGAAAGTTGCGGGCTTGTTCGGGGATCTGCATTGCTGCGGGCTTCAATGTTCAGAGCACTTTTTGGCATCGTGTTCGCTGGCGCCGGGCACGCGTCCGGGGCGCGCGAATTTTTGGATTTTAGGAAAGCAGGTTCTCCACGCCGTAGATGATAAGTGCGCCTGCTCGGGCAGAAGCCGCGGATTTGGCGGACAGGGCCGGGAAAATTCCCGCTATAATTCCAAATCTCCCTACGTTGTTGACCGGCCGCCGGTCAGACGACGGCGCCTGCCAGGTCCACTTCGGCGGGAAGCGCCGTCGCTGTTCATTTTTTCCAGGTGCATGGGCAGACATCTGATATCTGTTATAGGCGCATTGCCAGTTGGTGAAGCAGGAGAGCGATATGCGCTTTTCGGTAATGTCTGGTGGGTTTTCCGCATTGTTCGTCGTCGCGGGTCCAGTCCCGCTGTCGCACGCGGTCGTCGATGATGCGGTCGCGTGCGTGCACCGGCTCGGTGATGAGCAAATCGCCGCCTGCACGCGGGCGATCCAATCAGGCCGATGGTCCGGGCAAGGCCTCGCCAGGCTCTACGCCAGCCGCGGCATCGCGTACCGCGCCAAAGGTGATCTCGACAACGCGATGGCGGACTACGATGAAGTGATGCGACTCGATCCGAAGCTCGCCACGGCATACCGGAATCGGGGCATCGAATACCTCTATCGCGGCAATCTTGCTAAAGCGTTGGCCGATGTCATCCAGGCGAGCGAGTTCAATCCGAAGGATGCTTATAGCGCACTGTGGGTCGACATAATCGGGCAGCGCAACAACGTCCCCAGCCGGCTGTCGGAGGCTATATCGAAAATCGACATGACGGTCTGGCCTGCACCGGTGATCCGCGTGTTCCTCGGTGAGATGACATCGGCCGCCGCGCTCGCTGCCGCCGATGATCCGGACGCGGCGAAGAAAAAGGGCCAAGTCTGCATCGCCAATTTCTACAGCGGCGAATTGGCCCTGCGGCAGGGCGCGAAGGACGAGGCAGTTCGTCTGTTCCGCCTCGCGGACAGCGATTGCCCGCATAGCTTCATCGAACGGGATGCCGCCAATGGGGAGCTCAGGCTGCTTGGGTTGGCGCGATGAACTCACCGCGTAAAGACCGTCGAGGAGATTTTGAAACCGACGGGGACCAACTGATGATGCTGGGCGCTCCTTCGTCGCCACACTCATGGTCCCCTAAGCCGCGCGCGTGCTCCCCGGTGCGCAGCGTCATTTGTCGGATGCAGGTCCAGTTTCTGCGGAGGAGCTGCCGTTCAGGCTTGCGACGCCTCGCGGTTCCGTCCGGCTAAAGTGCGGCGGCAGGCGCACGACCTTCCGGCGTTCGACCTGCCTCTTGTTGGCGCGACCGCGCCGCTCCATCTTCAGGGAAGCGCCCCGCGCCCTCAAGGAATGCGGTCCAGCTCAAAATCAATGAGGAGGAATGCCATGATCCATCATCTGTCGATTGCTGCGCGCGACCCGCAGCATGTGGCGGAAGTGCTCGCCGCGTTCATGGGCGGCTCAGCCACGCGATTCCCGCCCAATCCTGGCAGCTGGTTCGCGCATCAAAATGACGAACATGGTACCGGGGTCGAGGTCTATCCCGCTGGCACGGAGCTGCGTCCGAATGGTCCGGAGGGCACCTCCTTTGCCATGACGGAACCCAACCGACCGGGCTACGGCCCGACCCATTTTGCGCTCAGCGTCCCGCTGTCTCCGGAGCAGATTGCTGCGATTGCCAAGCGCGAAGGTTGGCAATGTTATCTTTGCGAGCGCGGTGCGGGCGGTTTCCATGTGATGGAAGTCTGGGTTGAAAATACCGGGATGATCGAGCTATTGCCGCCGACCTTCGCGGCCGAATACCTTAACCTGACCCGACGGCGCGGGGCGCAGGCGCCTGATTCTACCGCGGCGCCGCCCGCCGCGTAAATTTTGCGTCTTACCGACAACGATCACCCGCGAGGCTAGCGCAATGTACGTACTTCGCGGTGAGCACTAGATCTCAAAACCCGCGTCACCCGCCGACGTTCGTGCGAACAACAATTTTTTGCGCTTCACATTCGCCCCATGGCGGAAAATCAAAATCACGCGATGAGGATGCTTCAGATTGAACGTGTTTCAAGTTGAATCTTAAAGTATCATACACCTTAGACTGGATTTCGATCCGGTCGAACGACCTCTCGGGGTCCTGCCCGCGCTTGTCGCGGGCATCCACGTCTGGCGTGCGACGGCTTTGCAAGGAAGACGTGGATGGCGGGGACAAGCCTGGACAAGCCCGGCCATGACTCCAGGTGTTCCGATCTGACCGGAATCCGGTCTAGGTGCAAGGATGCGGAGTTTGACATTGATGCGAACCGTCATGGTTGGCGGACTGATCCTCGCCCTGGTATCGCCGCTTGCGAGCGCGGAACCGCTTGCCGTCAAGATCGGCTATCTCGGCCGTGCCGAGAAGAAAGCGGCCATCTCGCTGATCGACATTCCACCCGACAATAACGGGGTCGCCGGCGCCCGCCTCGCGCTGGAAGACAACAATACGACGGGCAAGTTTCTCAACCAGAAGTTTTCGCTGGAAGAGGTGCGTGTCAAGGATGGCGACGATCCCGTCGCCATCGTCGGGCAACTTGCCGATCGCGGCGTCTTACTCTTCATCGTCGATTTTGCCGCCGACGCGCTGCTCCAGGTCGCCGATGCCGGACGGCCGCGCGGTCTCGTGTTCTTCAACGCCGGGGCGATCGATGACCGGTTGCGTGAGGAAGACTGCCGGCCCAACGTGATCCATACCGCGCCGACCCGGTCCATGCTGGCCGACGGCCTTGCACAATATCTCGTCGTCAAACGCTGGCGGCAATGGCTGCTCGTCGTCGGTTCCCATGATCCGGATAAGCTGTTTGCGCAAGCGCTGCGGCGGGCCGCAGCGCGGTTCGGCGCCAGGATCGTGCAGGAGCGGGTGTTCGAAGATACCGGCGGCGCGCGGCGCACCGACTCGGGGCTGACGCAAATCCAGCGCCAGATCCCGCTGTTCCTGCAGGGCGCGCCCGACCACGACGTGGTCGTCGCGGCCGATGAAAGCGAAGTGTTCGCCTCCTATCTGCCATATCGGACCCGGGAGCCGCGGCCCGTCGCCGGCTCGGCCGGGCTTATTGCGAAAAGCTGGGACGCCGCCCATGATCAATGGGGCGCCAACCAATTGCAGAACCGTTTCATCCAGATGTTTGCGCGCCGGATGACGGCGCTCGACGGACAGGCGTGGACGGCGGTGCGCATGATCGGCGAGGCCGCTGCGCGGATGCAATCGGCTGATCCGAAAGCCATATCCGACTACATGCGCGGCCCGGATTTCGCAATCGCGGCGTTCAAAGGGCAAAAGCTGACGCTGCGCGATTGGAACTTGCAATTGCGCCAGCCTATTCTGCTTGCCGATGGCCGCACCATCGTGTCGGTGTCGCCGCAGGAAGGCTTTTTGCACCAATCCTCCGAGCTCGACACCTTGGGGTTCGATCGGCCCGAGACCAAATGCCGGCTCAAATGACCGTCAGGTAAGCACCATGATGAAATCGCTCGGTAGGTTTCTGGGAATCGGCTTGGCATTCCTGCCTGCCGTCGAGGCCGGCGCCTACAAGGCTTATGTTTCGAACGAGAAGGGCAACACGGTCTCCGTCATCGATACCACCACGTGGAAATTGGTTGACACCATTAAGGTCGGCCAGCGGCCGCGCGGCATTGCCCTCACCCAGGATCAAAAATACGTTTTGGTCGCGGTCGGAGACGACGATACCATCCAGATGATCGACACCGCCAGCAACAAAATCGTCGATAGGCTGCCGTCGGGACCCGACCCCGAACTGTTTATCGGCGACCCTTCCGGCAACATCCTCTACGTGGCGAACGAGAACGACAACACCGTCACGGTGATCGACATCGCGCGGCGGGCGCGGCTGGGCGAGATCGAGGTCGGGGTCGAGCCGGAGGGCATGGGGTTGAGCCCGGACGGAAAGATTTTGGTAAACACCTCCGAAACCACCAACATGGCGCATTTCATCGATGCCGCCTCGCGCAGGATCGTCGCCAATGTGCTGGTCGATGCCCGCCCGCGCTATGCCGAGTTCAAGGCAGATGGATCTGAACTCTGGGTATCGTCTGAGATCGGCGGCACTGTCAGCGTGATCGATCCGGTCAAGCACGCGGTAACGGCAAAGATCGGCTTTGCGATCCCGGGCATGCGCGCGGAAGCGATCCAGCCGGTCGGCATCGCGATTGCGCGGAGCGGTAAGACCGGATTCGTTGCTCTCGGTCCCGCCAATCGCATCGCCGTGGTGGACGGGGCGTCGCATCACGTGCAAAAATATCTGCTGGTCGGCCAGCGGGTGTGGCACATGGCGTTTACGCCGGACGAAAAATATCTTTTGACCACCAACGGCGTCTCGAATGACGTGTCGGTGATCGATGTCGCGGCACTGCGGGTGATCGGCACCGTCCAGGTCGGCGAACTGCCGTGGGGGATCGCCATCTCGGACCGCTAAAGCCGACACCCGGAAATGAATGCGTCATCATTCAACCGGGGCCGGTTGGTTTCCTCCGGGAGTCCGGAGGCGCCCAACATAACGTCGGAGGAACGCCGGTGAGACTCTCGGGATTTGGTTTTGCCATAGCCGTGGGATTCGGCGCGGCCTTGGTGGGTACTGCAAACGCCGCCGACGCTCGCTATCCCGACTGGCCGTGCGTGCAGGCCAAAGTGCCGGAAATCTCGATCGCCGCCGTTTGGGACGGCCCGCCGATCGAACCGGTGGCAAATACTTGGGCGAATCAGCCCAAGATAAAAGACCTTGTCGCGCGGCTGGCCGCACGGCGCACGCCGATGGAGGAAGCACAGCGGCTCGTCACCGAATTTTTGGCCGGCAACGCGGCGGCACGCACTGAGGCCGGAACGCGGCTGTTTGCCGGATTGTTCGAGACGCTCAACGCCGAGCGTTCCCAGGTCATGAGCGGTCTCGAACGGCTGGCGCGCAGCGAGAAGGACCTTGCGGAACGGATCCGATCGGATACGTTCACATTGTATCAGCAGCGGGATGGGTCCCCGCTCGACCAAGTCAAGATCGACGAACTGGCCGCCCGGGTGGAGTGGAGCACCCGCATTTTCGAGGAACGGCGGAAGTCGATCCGGTACGCATGCGAAGTGCCGGTGATCATCGAAAGGCGCTTGTATGCGCTGGGCCGCGCAATTCAACAAGCGGCGGAATGATGGACGATGTCATGATCCGGGGGCAAAAGGACATCCACCATAGCCGAGGAATACACATAAATTGATAGCAGAACCGCGCTGACTTATGCAACTATCGTACAAAACGTCGCAAGTCATTGGAATCGTTTGGGTTCGTGCATAAGAAAATGTCTTGCAGACCGTGTGAAAAGTCCGGTATTTTTGCGCCCATCGCCGTCAAGGTGCCGAAGTTGGCGAGCGCGTGTCATATTGCGCCAAAACTCACGCCTCATGCCAACGCTATTAAGTGCCCGGCGCAGACCGTAGACCAGCGCCGCTCCTGAAAATGGCAGCCTGAGGCCGTCGGCAGACACCACGAGACACCACCTCACCAGACGCGAAGGATTAAAACCCATGACGAACAAAGCTCTGAACGCGACCATGCTCGGCCTGCTACTCGGTTGCCCACTCACGCAAGCTCACGCGGACGATGGCCCGCTCCGCCTGCGCACTGCATTCACCGGCCAGAACAAGTGCCTCGACATCGTCAACGATGGCCAGAACAACAAACCGACGATGGCGGACTGCGGCAATTTCAGCGGGCAAATGTGGACGCTCGCGCCGACCGAATTCCCTGATGCCCGCAGGCTCAAGACCCAGTTCACAGGCCAGAACAAGTGCCTCGACATCATCAACGACGGCCAGAACAACAAGCCGACGATGGCGGACTGCGGCAACTACACAGGACAGGTCTGGTTTCTGGTTCCGACTGGGACGTCCGGGGTCTTTCAGCTGCGGACCGAATTCACTGGCCCAGGCAAGTGTCTCGACATCATCAATGACGGCCAGAACAACAAGCCGACGATGGCGAATTGCGGCAATTTCACGGGGCAGATGTGGCGGACGACACCATTCTAGTCACTTGCTACGTTTCGATTGCGTTCATGAAGGGTCCGGAATGCCTCCGATCACTTGAGAAATTTGTGCGCCACGCTACGGGGCAAGGCGCCAAACAGCAGTCATTACCAAGTTTTTTGTTATTCGATCACTTCATCGGCGCGGCCCGGCAGCGCGATCGGCACGGTGATGCCGCGCGCATTTGCGGTCTTGAGGTTGATAATCAGCTCATTCCGCGTCGCCGGAAAGTAGCTAGACCAGCGCTTCCAAAATTCGAATCATATGCCGATAAAAGCCCACGTAGCGGTCACCAAGCGGTGTGCAGGCTTTGGAAGCCTCCAGATAGCGGCTGATATGATCGGAATCATGGAATCGGTCGTCTATACCAAATTCCGGTCGCATCGAATCGCAGGGTCGTAGGGTGTGCAAAATCGCCCGGGCACGGCGGAGCAACCGGCACGGCTTCGCCGGCGATTTTGCGCACGCAGTCGGCCGCTCACGTCATGATCGCGCGGTGTCGTGATCGCGACGCTAACCAAAGGCCTGCCGCGTGCGCAAAATCGCCATTCTACGCCGTGCCGGCTGCCTGCGTCTCGCGAGGCGATTTTGCACACCCTACATGTTCGGACCTCACCGGAATCCGGTCTAGCTCGCGGTCCAGCGAGCACGATTTCGGCTTTAAGCTGAACATGCTTGTCGATTTGGCTCTCCTGTTTGGAGCTGCCTCGGCAACTCCAGCACGGGATCGTCGCTGTGAGCAGGGCGACACTCAACCCTAATTCTTACCGCCTATTGGCCCATTGCGGTCTGGAGTATCTTGGCGACCTCCGGGGACGGGTGATTGTCGGGGCTGCCGGCGCGCCCCAACGCGGCGTCAAGCGGCGATACGCGGCGGTCGTCCACGATGGCGACTGTTGCGCCGTGATCGACCAGATACTGGACCACGCGGGGCCAAGCCCATTGCACCGCGCCGAACAGCGCGCTCTGCCCGTTCCGCTCCGACAGCAGGCTGCCGCGGCCCCAGCGCGCGGTTCGGCTGGTGACGTCGGTGATCCGGGCATTCACGTCGGCGCCGGCCGAGCGCAAGATTTCAAGCGTCGCGATCGACCGATCCTGCGCATCCTTGGCGGTGGGATTGAAGCGCGGGCTCGGTTCCATACCGAACCCTGCGGCGGCCATCAGCGGCGTCACCCCCATCACGTTGGGCACGTCGACCCGCGCGCCGTAGTCCAAGAGCAGCCGCACGGCCTCGCTGTCTTGCGACGCGGCGGCACGCAACATCGGCGTGGTGCCGGTGGTCAGGATCTCGTCGGCGAAGCGGCCGGAGTTGCCGCCGCGCCCGGGCCGGTGCATGTTCAACTGCGTATTGGGGTTGACGCCGGCGCGCAGAAACAGCCGTGCTAGCTCGAGCGGCGTGGTCTTGGTCGTCACGATGGGCGGCCCGGTGCGTTCGGCGTAAGCATCCAGGCTGTAGGTATTCATGTCGATCGCGACGTACAGCGCGGTGCGGCCCCACCAATCCCACGGATGCGGATCGGCGCCGCGCTCGAACAGCAGCTTGGCCGTGTCGAAGGCGAAATTGTCGATCGCCACCATCAGCGGCGTCACCCCGTCCGGGTTCGGCCGGTTGGGATCCGCGCCGGCATCCAGCAGCGCCTGCACGCACTCCGTACATCCCGAGCGCGCCGCATAGAGCAGCGGCGTCAGACCGCCGGTCGGGCGATACTGATTGCGCGGCTCGCCGGTCAGCTGGCTCGGCCAGTCGGTGGCCGACGCCCGGGCATTGACGTCCGCCTTATTGGCGATGAGAAACCGCGTCATCGCGGCCGAGCGTGCGTCCGCCGCCCACATCAGCGCTGTCTGGCCGCGCCATTTTTCCCGTGCATTGACATCGGCGCCGTGGCGCACCAGCAGCTCGGCAACGTCCACGGATCCGGCGCGCGCGGCCAGCATCAAGGCCGTCTGGCCGTCCCGGTTCGGCACCTCGGCGTTGCTGCCGGCATCTAGCAGCATGGCGACCAGGCGGGCATCGGCAACCTTGACCGCCTCCGCCAAGGGGCTTGAGCCGTAATTGTTGGTGGCATCGGGCTTCGCCCCTTTCGCGAGCAGGGCGCGGACCAGATCCGTGTCGATCTTGTAGACGGCCCAGTGCAGCGGCGTCGTACCGTCGCCCTGGACTGCGTTCACATCGGTGCCCGCGGCAATCCGCTTGAGCGCGGCGTCGCGTTTGCCCGCCTGGATCAGACCGGCGAGGCTGTCATCGGCGGCGGGAGCCGTGCCGGCCGTTGCGAGGCAAAACAGGACAGCGACAATCGCGCGCTTCATGACGGTCTCCATCACAGCACATCCGGTCCGAGAGAATTGTGATGCGCCCAATAACCCTTATAGGCGTCGTAGGCGAACCTGTACGGGTCATTGAAGGTCCGCGGCAGACCCTTCATAACTCCCGCATCGAGCATGTCTTGTGCGCTCATGCCCTTCTTGACGAGATCCAGCATGCGATCGAAGAGCGTGCGTGTCATGTCAAACTCGGCCTGTAGTTCGGCGCGGCCAACGACCGGACCATAGCTCGGCACGATCCGCGTGTTCTGGTCGGTGAGTTTCAGAAGTTTTTCCTGCGCATCGACGCGCCCGCCCAGCCAGCCGCCGCCGAACCAGTCGAGCGCGGGATCCTTCAGCGGCGAAATGGCATCGCCCGCGGCGAGCACGTTCGCGTCCCGGAAGAAGACGTAGATATCGCCGTCGGTGTGGGCCTCGAGCAGGTGGCCGTATTCGATCCGCTTGTCGCCGGCGAGCGTCTGGTCGCCGGTAAAAAAGGTCACGGTCGGCTGCGCCGCTGCGGGCAACGCTTTCTCGTACCGATCCTCGTTCTGCAGGTAATAATCCGTCGCCAGATGCGCCCGGGTCTTTTCGTGAGCGACGATCGTCGCCCCCGACTGCCCAAGGGCGAGGTTCCCCCCACCTGCTCGCGGTGCCAGTGCGTGTTGAACAGCGTTGTCACACGGCCGCCACCCGGCAACCCACGCAGGCGCGCCAGCACCGCATCGGTGGACGCGGCAGCGCCGCTGTCCACCAGCATCTGGCCGCTGCTTGCCGTTCGCACCAGGATATTACCCCCGGCGCCGGTAAGCATGACAAAACCCTCGCTCACCGGGACGACAGCGGGGGTCTTGTTGGGAGAACGCGGTGCGCGCAAACGGCGGCAGGGTCAGACCCAGAACGCCGCCCACCGTACCTTTAAGTATTGCTCTGCGGTTCATGGCTGGAGAGTCCGATTCCACGACACATCGGTAGCCCGGATTGGAGCGAAGCGGAAATCCGGGACCGGCGGTGCCATTTCAAATGGCTGACCCGGATTTCACTTCGTTCAATCCGGGCTACAAGCTACACGCCGCTCAGACGCCGGCGATCACGCCGGTGCTGTCGGCGAAACTCTTCGCCTCCACACCCGCCTTGTTCAGCAGCGTGAGGTGCAGATTGCAGATCGTCGTGCGCTCGGGCAGTTCGACCTGCCGTCCCCCCTTGAGCGCGCCGGCGCCGCCGCCGACCAGGATGTTCGGCAGCGGATAATTGCCGTGCACGTTGCTGTTGCCCATGTTGGAGCCGTAGAGCAGCATCGAGTGATCCAAGAGCGTGCCTTCGCCGTCGGGCGTGGCGGCGAGTTTCGCGACGAACTCCGCGAACCGCTCCACGTGATAGCGCTGAATCTTGACCAGCTTTTCCAGCCGGTCGATGTAATCGGCATGATGCGACAGCGGATGGAAGGAGTCCGGCACGCCGATGTGATTATAGGTCCGGTTCGTGCCTTCGCCGGTCATGATGTAGGAGGCCACGCGCGTGAGATCGGCCTGATAGGCGATCGCGATCAGATCGAACAGCAACCGCACCTGATTGTCGAACGTTTGATCCTGCTCGGTCAGGGGCATCTCGGGCGCCTTCACGCCCGAGAGATCGCGGTTCTGCGCAAGCTCAACGCGCCGTTCGATCTCTCGCACCGTGTCCAGGTAGCCGTCGAGGCGCACGCGATCGCTGGCGCCCAGCTCCAGTTGCAGCGCCCGTGTATGCTCGGCGATGTAATCGAGGATGCTGCGTTTCTGCTTGACGATGGCGATACGCTCTTCCGCCGTAGCGCCCTCACCGAACAACGCTGCGAAAACCTTGCGCGGGTTGGACTCCATCGGCAAGGGCGAATTTGCGTTCCGGTACGACAATGTGGAGCTGTAGAGGCAGCCGAATCCGGCCTCGCAGGAAACCGCCTGGGTTTCGCTCTCCGAGCGGACCTCCAGCGACGGCAGCGCGGTCTCCTGACCGATGCGCCCGGCGATGATCTGGTCGATCGTCGTCAACATGCTGGGACCGGGCGCTTTGAGATCGGGCTTGACGCCGCTGAGCCATGTCGCCGGGTTGTATTTGTGCACGGAGGCGACGCTGGCCTTGTTCTCGAGATTGGCGAACGAGGTCACCTGGTGTTTGTGCTTCTCGAGCGGCTCGAGAATATGGCTGAGTTTGAAATCCGCGCCGGCACCGCTCGGGGTCCAGCGATCCATGGCCTTGCCATGCTTCGTGTTCCACATGACCGCGCCGTGGGGCATATAGAAGAAGCCCGCCCGCAGCTTCGGCGCGGCGGCGGTCTGCGCGAGCGCAGTCGCGGCCGGGATCATGGCATCGAGCAACGGCAGTGCGACGGACACACCCGCGCCCCTGAGCACGGTCCGGCGAGAAAGATGCTTCTTGGTCAGAATCATGGGCTTCACTCCTCCAGTGCCTGCATGCGGAACGCATCGCTCGATACAATCCCGGCGACGATCGACGAGAACCGGTTGTCATTCTTGGCCGCCGCGCGCGCAATCGCCCGGACCTGCGGCATGTCTTCGGGCGCGACTTCCCGGCCCAGCGCGTACATCATCAGCTTTTTGGTCAGCGCCTGGACGAACTGGCCGGGGCGGCCCAGCAGGGCGCGGCGCAGGTCTGCCGGACCGTTGACTTCCGTGCCGTCCGGCATTGTCACCTTCGAATCGATGGGCTCGTCGGCCTGCCAATCGACATTGCGCCACTGCCCGGTGACGGTGAAGCGCTCCAGCGGCAGTCCGTGGGGCTCGATCACCCCGTGACACATGTTGCAAACCGGGTTTTTGCGATGCTCCTCGAGCATCGCCCGCATGGTCTTCGGCTTCGCGCCCGGCGGGGTGCTCAGGTCCGTCACCACATTCGGCGGCGGCGGTGCCGGCGGCGTGCCGCGCAGCTTGTCGAGAACCCAGGCGCCGCGCACGATCGGCGACGTTCTGTTGCCATAGGACGTGTGCAACAGCACCGCACCCTTGCCGAGCAGGCCATAGCGATTCTCGTCATCAAGCTTGACACGGCGGAACTGCGTGCCGTGCACCGTCGTGATACCGTAGTGTCGCGCCAGCCTTTCATTGAGGAACGTATAGTCGGCCGTTAACAGCTCCTCCACGTTCCGGTCTTCAAGCAGGATGCTGCGCAGAAACAGGTCGATTTCGGTCGCGAAATCCTGGCGCAGCTCGGCGTTGAATTCGGGGAAGATTTGCTTATCCCACTCGAATTTGTTGACCTCCTGGAGGTCGAGCCAGCGGAGTGCGAAATCCGTCACCAGACTGTCGGCCTGCGGAGCGGCCAGCATACGCCGCACCTGGGCGTCCACCACGCCGGGACGCTGCAGCTCGCCCGCGTTCGCGAGCTTGAGCAGCTCATCGTCGGGGGCCCGCCTCCACAAGAAGAAAGACAGACGCGAGGCCAGCTCCCGATCGCTCAGCGCATGGAATTTCGCGTCTTTCCCGTCCTTCGGCTGGGCGATTCCGCGATAGAGAAATTCGGGGCTTACCAAAACCGCAGTCACGATCTGCTCGATCCCGGCGTTGAAGCCGCCGAATTTAGCGCCGGCGTCGTAGAAGGCCATCAGCTCGTCTAAATCGTCCTTGGGGACGGGCTTACGGAAGGCACGGGAGGCAAGATCGCGCGCGATGCGCTCGGCGCAGGGGCGTTCTTGCGCGGGAACGTCAGGTTTGCAAATGAGCACCTTCTCCCGGCTGGGTGTGACCGTGGCGCCCGCGGCCGCATAAGGCCCCTCGATCTCTACCGCCCCGATCAAGCGCGGCAGTCGCAGATACCCCTTGAAACCAAACCCGCTGTACTGGGTGCCGCCCGCAATCAAGTCGTCGGTCGCCACGCGGGAGCGCTCGATGAACGTCACCACAACCTCGCGCACACCGGCCTTCACCTGGACCGGGATATTGGCGAACCGCTGCATGAGCTTGGCGCCAGCCGGCGCACCGCCGCCGTGATCCACGAACGCGCGATCCGCGTCGCCGCCGACCTTTTCCCGGAACACTTCCTTGCGGTCGATCAGCACGACCACCGTTGTCTCGTTCTCGACACCGCGGGGGTAGAGGCCGAAATCGAGATCCTTGATCGTGAAGCGGTACTCCCCGTCCGCCGGGAACGTGTACTCAAACTTCGTGCCGCCCCGCGTACCGAGCGGCATGCCGTCCACATAGCCATCCTGGTCGCCGACAGTGGGGGCAGGGAAAGAGGCTTTGACGACCTCCGGCACCGGCTTGCCGACCGCGATGCGCGCGACGGCCCGCGCGGCGTTGATGTACTGCTCCAGGAAGGCGGGCGACACGGTCAGGGCCGCCGCGATATTGCTGAAGCCCTCGACCGCGATATCGGCCGGCAGGTACTGGCTGGGATCGATCTCCACATCCAGGAGGTCCTTAACGGCATTGGCATACTCGGTACGGTTCAAGCGCTGGACGCCGACGTGACCCGCAAGGTGTCCCTTGCTGCTTTCGTCGAGCGTGGTCTCGAGCCACGAAATCAGTGCGTTCAACTTCCTGCTGCGACGGCTGCTCCACGCCGGGCGGCGGCATCTGGCGCCCGCGCAATTTGCGCACAACCTTCTCGAATATCTCGGGGTGTTCCGGCACGGACTTGGCGCTAAGCTGGTCCAAAAACAGGTTGCCGGCACGGACTTCCTCGTTGTGGCAACCGAAGCAGTAGAGCCCAATGGTGTCCCATTGTGATTTCGGGCCGCTGCACGGTCGGCTTCGCGCCTTGGGAGAAGGCGTTGGAGCCGGCCGAAACGATACCGACGGCAAAAGAAATGCCGATAAGCCATCTAGCGAGTGTCATGTCAGCCACCACCTAGCGGGTTTCACACCGGTCCACGGATTTATAGCGATTGTGACACAGGGAAACGGCGTCGGCAAGGTAGGGCGTGACGACGGTGACGACGCCACGACGACGACGCCTCGTCGCCGCATGCTGCAATTCGGCGATGTTTCTCGACTTCACCAAGGGACATTGGCTGTCGATGTACCGGTGCCGATTCTCGGCGGACGCGCCGGAAATCGAGATGCGGGTCATGACAAGAGATCGGCGCGCCGGCGCCGCTCTTGCCGGCGAAATCCCCACCTGTCGCGGGCACTCCGGCAGATTTTTGGTGAAACTGTTAGCGGCCAGGATTGCGTCGGGATTCCGATCGCCGACATTCGACGGCGGCGGGACACCGAGTTGATGGCGGGTTGGGCAGTGGGCGAAGCGCCGCGAGCGTGTACCGTGCCGGCAGGGAACCGCGGCGCAAGGGCGAAGCGTTGCGCCGCGCGCCGCGCGATCTGGAGAGGTTTGGGCTCATACCGTTCACTTAACTCAGGGATGCGCCCGCGCCCTCTCCCCGTCGTTCTTCACGATGGGGTGAGGGTTGGGGTGAGGGGCAGGTGCCAGCACAGACGGCGCGGGCGATCGTCTCAGGCAGCTGCAATGAATGCAGCCCTAAAGGCCCTCACGTGCCCCTGCCCCTCACCCTAACCCTCTCCCCACGGCGTGAAGAACGCCGCGGGGAGAGGGAACGCGGGCATCCTCAGGTTAAGTGGACGGCATTGGGGTTAGGCAGGGTTAGGCCTCATCCTGAGGAGCGCGCTCCTGAGCCCTTGTCGAAGGAAGGCGCGCGTCTCGGAGGATGGATGCAGGGCAGAGACTCGCTGCCATCCTTCGTCCTTCGAGAGCCTCAGGACGCATCGCGGAGCCTGTCATCGGGCCGGCCAAAGGCCGGACCCGTTGGCGATGCCCATCAGGATGAGGTCCTGAGAAACGATTCGATCATTTCTGGGCGCAGCCTTACTCGACGATCTTCCAGTTGCCGTAGTAGATGAACTTGAAGTTTTGGGTCAGGGTGCGAACCATCGTCATCACGCCCGTCATGACCCGCGGAAACGGCGTCGGGCGAACGATGTCCACGAACAGGCAATAACGCACCTGATCCGTCTCGTTGGCGGAGAGATGCAAGAGCGTATCGTCGAAAATGAACAGCCGGTTTTCGCGCCAATGGCTGGTGGTGTCGCCGACGACAATGTAGGCGGAATCGTCCTTCATCTCGTTGAGATTGTAGAGCACCCGCAACGACGCGCGCAGCGAGCCGAAGTGCTTCGACGTCGATACTTTCCGATTGAAGATCGAGAACTCCGATGGTCTGGATATATTTCCAGGGCTGGTGGAAGGCGGGCACATTCAGGAGCGTGTCGAGGTTTACCCCGTACCAGCGAAAGAACATCATCGTGCGCTGATGCTGCTTCGACTGCTCCTCAAGCTGGCCGACAAGGTCCGCGTCGTTTGCCGCCTGGATCAGGCGCTTCACTTCGTCCTGGTAGGCCGGCGGCAAATCCGCCAACCGGTAGACACCTTTGTTGATGTAAGGCAGCGACAGCAGGTCGAGCAGGATATTCAACGGCGACACCATCCAGGCCCCGAAGCCGTTGCCGATGAAATAGCGCCGCAGCGTTTCGGCGCTCAAAGGACGGTTGCGGCCCACATCATAGGCCCCGCAGATCGCGTAGAAGAGCGCGATCTTGGGGAAGACATACGCGAACGGAGCCAGCACACAGATCGGAAACAGGACCCGCCGCAGCGCGTATTTCCAAATCCTGGTGAACCGCTCCCGGCCGCCCAGAGTCAAGCTCAACACCATACTCGCGTGCCCCCACCCGCAAATTACTGCGACCTTCATCTTGACCTTACAGCATAATCGGTTCGGGTCCAGCGGTCATTAGTCCGCATTCCCGTTACATCGGAACACCCGGAGTCATGGCCGGGCATGACGCCGGGAGTGTGATTCGGCCTGATCGAAATCCGGCCTAGCTTGCAACGCCAGGCCGGGTGCCTATCGCTGAGGGGGATGTCCAATCGGTCACCGCCCCCGCCTCGCCTACTCGGTGGTGTGGCCGGTGTTCCCCCAGTAAGCGGACGCGTGCCCGTGCGTGCAATCAGCCGGCAACTGCGCGGGCCGGTCAAGAGAGTCGACCAGCCATTCCGCACGATTGCGCTGCAACATGGAATAACCTTGCTGGCGCTCGGTACCGACAGTATTCAGAAAGGCGTTGCGGCAAGCGGCGGAAGCACATTTTGCGGGAGCACATTCACACTGTCCTCGTGGAGTAGGCACCGCGGCCGACGTGGCGCGGTCAACGGCTCACCAAACGCCTCGCCGGTGGCGATGCTGTGGTTGCCGACGGACATCTTCTGCTCAATAATGGTTCGCGCGTGAGCGAGCGCAAGGCGGGGGCGTGAAGTGAATATTTCAGAGACTTGCATCCGCCGTCCGGTGATGACGACACTGATCACGGCGTCGTTGATCGTGTTCGGTTTGTTCGGCTATCGCCTGCTGGCGGTCGCAGCATTACCGGCGGTCGATTTCCCCACCATCCAGATCACCGCCACGCTACCGGGCGCCAGCCCGGAAACCATGGGCGCTTCGGTAGCCGGACCGATCGAACGGTCGCTGTCCAC
The DNA here is from genome assembly GCA_963802745.1 of uncultured Alphaproteobacteria bacterium. GTDB lineage: Bacteria > Pseudomonadota > Alphaproteobacteria > Rhizobiales > Xanthobacteraceae > JAJPKK01. Next base: position 148,361 of record CAWDKL010000017.1, read on the forward strand.
CATCGCCGGCATTACCTCGCTGACATCGAGTTCATCGCTCGGCCTCAGCTCGATCGTCATCCAGTTCGACCTCAACCGCAATATCGACGGCGCCGCGCTCGACGTGCAGTCGGCGCTCACCGTGGCGGCCCGCCGGCTGCCGATCGAAATGGTAATTCCGCCTTCCTTCCGCAAGGTCAACCCGGCCGATCAGCCGATCATCCAATTCAGTCTCGTGTCGTCGACGCTGCCGATGTCGCAGGTCAACGATTATGGCGAGATCACGCTGGCGCAGCAGATTTCGCAGCTGCCGGGCGTCGCCCAGGTTCTGGTGTTCGGGCCGCAGAAATTCGCCGTGCGCGTCCAGGTCGATCCGGTCGCCGCATCAATGCACGGCATCTCCCTGGAAGATGTCCGCACTGTCCTCGAAAAGAGCAATTCGAATACGCCGGTCGGCTCCATCTCCGGCCTCGAGGCCGACCAGAACACGACCCTTGACGCATCGGCGGCGATGCTCACCGCCGCCGAATACGGTGACGTCGTCGCCGCCTACCGCAATGGCGCGCCGATCACGCTCAGCGAGATCGCCAAGGTGATCGAAGACGTCGAGACCCCGCTCGCCGCCAACTATTACAAGAACGAAAAATCGATCGGGCTGGTGGTCTACAAGCAGGCGACCGGCAATACGATCAGCATCGTCAACTCGATCTATGATCAGTTGCCGCGCTTCCGTGCCCAAGTTCCGCCTTCGGTCAAAATGGAGCTGTTCGCCGACCGTTCGGTGTCCATCCGCGAATCGGTCAAAGACGTGCAGGTGACGCTGGCGATCGCGATCGGACTGGTCGTGGCCGTAATTTTCCTGTTCCTGCGCTCCGCGGCCGCCACCATCATTGCGTCGCTCGCGGTGCCGATCTCGCTTATCGCCACCTGCGCGGCGATGTACGCGTTCAACTTCTCGATCAACAACCTGACGCTGATGGCGCTGACCCTGGCGGTCGGATTCGTGGTTGACGATGCGATCGTCATGCTGGAGAATATCGTCCGCCACATCGAAGACGGCATGGAGCCATTCGAGGCGGCGCTCAAAGGTTCGCGCGAAGTCGGCTTCACCATCATTTCGATCACGCTTTCCTTGATCGCAGTCTTCATTCCGGTGCTGTTGATGGGTGGCATGGTCGGGCGCGTTTTCCGCGAATTCGCCGTGACCATCACGGTTACCATCCTGCTCTCGGGCTTCGTTTCGCTGACGCTCACCCCGATGCTGTGCGCGCGCGTGCTCAAGAGCCATGGCGAGGGCGAGAGCCAGAATATCGTCCTGCGCATTTTCGAAGCCATGTTCAAGCTGTGGCTGCGCGGCTACGAAGTAACCCTCGACTTCGTATTAAAATACCGTTTTGCCACGCTGCTGGTCATGATTGGAACCCTGGTCGGCACCGTGTGGCTGTACATCGTCATACCGAAAGGCTTCTTTCCGACCGAGGATACCGGGTTCATCAACGTCGTCACGGAAGGTCCGTCGAATATTTCGTTCAACGCCATGACGGCGCGCACGCGGCAGGTCGCGGATATCCTGCTCAAGGATCCGGCGGTAGACTATCTCAACATTACGACGGGCACCGGAGGGGCGAACTCGACCAGCAATTTCGGACGCGCATTGGTGGTGCTGAAACCGCGCGGCCAGCGGGAAGACATCGGCACGGTGGTCAAGCGGCTGCGGGTCAAGGCAAACTCCTTTGTCGGCGTGGCGGCCTATTTCCAGATCATGCAGAACGTCAATATCGGCGGCCGGATCGGGAAGAGCGCGTATCAGTACACGCTGCAATCAAGCGATACCGAGACCCTCTATAAGGCCGGGCCGGAAATGTTGGAGAAAATCGCGAAGATTCCAGGCCTGCGCGATGTCACCAGCGATCTCTATATCAAGAATCCGAAAATAATGCTGCAGATCGACCGTAAAGCCGCCGCGGTCTATGGCGTCACTCAGGATCAGATACGCCAGGAACTCTATGATTGTTTCGGCAGCCGGCAGGTGGCTTCGATATACACGGCGATCAACGACTATTACGTGATTTTGGAGTGCGACCCAAAGATTTAGGCCAATGCCACCGGGCTGAGCAAGCTGTTCGTCAAGACCAACCTCAATGGACAGGCCACCGGCGGTACCGTTGCGGCGGCGGGCTCCGGGGTGAGCGGCGCGACCACACCGACCGGACCGGTGGTGCCAATGTCCGCGCTGGTCCGAGAGGTGCCGACGATCGGCGCGCTGCAGGTCAATCACCAGGGCCAGCAGCCCGCAATGACCATTTTCTTTAGTACCGACCCCGATTTTGCACTCGGCCAGGCCGTCGATGCCATCCGTCAGATCGAACAGGAACAGCACCTGCCCGCCTCGATCTCCACGAGCTTCCAGGGCAACGCGCAAGTTTTCGAGGATTCGCTCAAGGGCCAGGGTGTGCTGGTGCTGGCCGCGGTGTTCGCCACTTTCGTCGTGCTCGGAATTCTTTACGAGAGCTTCATCCATCCGATCACCATCCTGTCGGGCCTGCCGTCGGCCGGCGTCGGCGCGCTCATCGTGCTGATGATGTTTAAGATGGACCTGTCGATCATCGCCATGATCGGCATCGTCATGCTGGTCGGCATCGTCAAGAAGAATGCCATCATGATGATCGATTTCGCCATTCAGCGCCGCGCCGTCGGCTTGCCGGCCGACGAGGCGATCCGCGAGGCCTGCCTGCTGCGCTTCCGGCCGATCATGATGACGACGTTCGCGGCGATCTTCGGCGCACTGCCGATCGCGCTCGGCGCCGGCGCCGGCTCCGAGTTGCGCCAGCCGCTCGGCGTCGCGGTGGTCGGCGGCTTGCTGGTGTCGCAGTTGCTGACGCTTTACATCACTCCGGTCGTCTATCTCTATCTCGACAAGGTTGACCGCCTGCTCAAGTTCCGGCTCGATTCCCCGGCGGATCTCCACGACGAGGACAAGCCGCAGATACCGCACGCCGTCGCCGCGGAATGAGAGAAGCGCAGGCGCGACGGCGGTGCACGCTCGGCCTAGACTACTGCGGTGCACGCCGCGCGTCTGGGTTGGGTGTGCGTCGTGGACAGGCGGCGCTTTTCAGCGGTTGTAAGTCCCACCCGGCCGGAAGCAACCGGAACAGTCATGGAGGCAACGAAGTGGCTGACGCCTTTGGTGTCCTGCTCCCCACCGATGCCGGTGACGACCAACTGATCCACAAAAGCCATCGCCCGCAACCGCGCGGGCCGATCAAGAGAGCCGGCCGGCGCTATCCGGCGCGGGGCGACGAACCTACTCGGCGACGGCTTCGGCGAGGATCGCCTTGCCGTGCTGCGTTCGTGAATACCAGTTGGTGAAGCGCAGAACCTGAAAACCCCCGGCATCGCCGACGATCCAGAGATTCAATTCCTGCCCTTTCCCGTCGGCGGCAGGAATTTTGACAAAGCGCGCCAAACCGGCTTGCTTTTCGACGGTGCGATCGACGCCCGGTGACCAGCTGCCGGAGCCGGGAAGAAACGCCGTTCGCGGCGCCGGGCCCTTCCAGTACGCGATCTCGGCAGGGTGGAGGGGATCGCGGATGTCGTAAACGCGGGTGCCTGTCCCTCTTGAACCGCAAGCGGCCAGCGTCGGATTTATCGGACGGTCCACGGCGCATCGCTCCGTGGAGTAGTCGAGGGGGCCGCCGCCGGCCTCCGGCGGTTCGGCAAGGAATTTCGTACAGTTCTTGGGATCATGCACCTCGATCATGATTTTTGAGACGATTCTTGGGTTCGTCTCGTCGGTGATGTCGATGACATTGGAATACCCGTAAGGTGACGCGCCCCGCCCACAGGCCGCCGCGAGACGGCCGACGCCGGCTTGCCCGCCGGACTCGTCGGTACTGATCAGGTACGAGCGCCCGTGGGACATGAAGGGGAGCATCTGTTCCACTTGCCCTTGATCATCCCAAAACAGCCGGCTGACGATGCGGATTTGCGGATCGGGGCGACGGAACTGAATGTCGCTCACGTCCAGGATCACCAGCCCGTCCGGTCCGAACGACGTATTGTTCGGCGGCGCGCCGAAGTTGCCGGGTTGGCCGGCGTACAAACGGGTGCCGTCGCTGTTGGTGCTCACATCATGGGGCCGGCCATCGCCGGTGAACGTCCAGTTGCGGAGCCACTTGGCATTGTACGGGTCGGTCACGTCGATGATCGGCATGATGCCCCCGACCCCGCGAAACTGCTGGCCGATATAGAACGTCTTGCCGTCCTCGGCGAAGCCGCCCATGTGGCCGAAGCTATTAGGCACGGTGATGCTGGACGCCAGCCTCGGGTGGGCGCAGTCGGCGTTGAGGTCATAGACGGCGAAATTCGGCCCGTTGCTTTGCGCGAGCCCAAGGAGCCCGCGCTTTTCGTTCACCTTGTTGGTTTCGTGCGGGTTGAGCCCCGCCGGCGTGTCGGCGAGATACGCGGTCGGGCGAGGATTTCTGGGATCCGAAACATCGATCACCACGACGCCGGGGTGCGCCTGCATCGGGTTGTTTTCCGTTGCCATGTAGGCACAGTGGCCAAAGAATGACGGCCCGTCCTGCGAGAACGCACCCTCGCCCCGGAACTGGCCGAGGAGTTCGAGATTGCAATTGTAGCCGCGTTCGGAGTCGCCGCTCGCGCGTTCCTTCGCGGTGGTCTGGCCCTGCAACCCGCTTTCGGTGCGGTCCGATGGGCCGCATTGGGCCTTGGGCACCGGCCCCATCGATCCAAGCGCATCGGCCGGTTTGCCCTGGGCGTCGGCGACGGCCGAATGGCCGAACACAAGACCCAGCAACAGGGCCGTTGAAATCGCGTATCTGTGGAACAGGGGCTTCTTGCGCATTGTTTCCTCTTCAATATGCGAGGCATTCAACTCTTGTACGCAAGGTTGAACTTTCGGGCGAGGTGCTGCCAACTGCGGTTCCGGGCGGCGCGATGCGCTAGCGCCTATTGCGCCCTACCGGTACCGCGGGGGGCATCGATTTCCGACCGGCGTGGATTTTGATCTCCGCGTTGCCGCCAATGGGGCCAAAGCCTTCGGTCCAATGATCCCGATCGAGGACATATTCGCTGACCTCAAATCGATCTTGATGGTCCTTGAAACCCCGCTGATCGCGTAATCGCAACATGGCATTTTGTGCGTTGCCCTTTGACGAATAGACGCCGATAAGCTTGTCATCATCCGTATCCTGGGTCGTTTCATGGGTGTGCCAGAGCAGATACACGGTGGTCATTTTATCGCCTCTCATCAAGTTGCGTCATCGGGGATTCGGAAACTTCTATCTCCCCATTTCTTGATCTTGTTGTACTCGGAGCCGGGACCTCGTGGGTAGTTTTCAGGGCCATACTTTTCATCAAGCAATCGCTTGGCAAAATCGGCGCCACTCTCGTGAATGGTAGGCCTTTGACCCTGGCACCAACTCGGAATGTCCTTTGCGCCCTGTTGTCCGCTCAATCTTGATATAGGCTCCTTGAACATGCCAAGCCTCGTAGCCCGCATGCGCGCAGCCACATGCGGGAACGACCGTCCCGGATGTCGCGACCAAGAGGTCGCTCATCCGGGCTACTAAACGATCGCCCGATCAATCGATTAAGGCTTCAGCCCCAGCAGCTTCGCCGGATTGGTCTGGGACATCTGCACAATGTCCGCCTCGGAGATGCCGTGCGCCATCAGCCCTTTGTAGATCGCCAGCAGTCCGTCAGGATGGAGCGGATTGTTGGGCTGGCCTAAGTCGGTTGACAGGACCACGGCGGACGCTCCGACGGCGCGGATCACTTCTACGTTCCTGCGCAGCAGGTCTTCGGAAAGCCCGCCATAGACCAGTTCGAGATATGCGCCGAGCTTCGCGGCTTGCTCTATCTCGGATAGCGTGAGGGGGCCGCCGGGGTTGGTGAGCGCATGGGTGACCATCACGTTCTGCACGCCCTGCCGCTTCGCCTCCGCGATGATCACCAGATCTTCGCTTCCCGACGAGTGTCCGGTTTCGAGCACGAGGTTGTTTCGGGCGGCGATGGCGATCACCTGGGCCACCTCCGGGGTGACCTTGCCATCTTTCACCACGGGGGCAAACGGGCGCTGCTGGCCCGAGCGCTTCACCTGGGCCTCGGAGTCGAAGGTCGGCAACCAGACCACCTTGCCGTAGCCGCCCCTGACCTTGGTCATCCATTCGACCGCCGCCGGATTGACGCCGCCGACGGTCAGATCCAGCGAGATGCCGCCAAACACCTCGATTCCCGGCACTTCCTTGCGAACGATATAAGCAAGCGACGCCGTGGGCTCGTAGTGATTTTTGAGCACGATGGCGCGCATTCCGCGCTCTTTCACCAGCCGAGCGAGATCGACGGCGTCGATCTTCCTCGCGACGCCATCAGGATCGGCATGCGCGTGCATATCGATCGCGCCGCTCAGGGTCTGCGCGTGCGCGGACAGCGAAACAACCAGAAACATCGCCGCTAGCTGTGGCCTCATGGATGTACCTTTCATCGAGCAAGTTTCGCTGGAGCTTGAGGGTAGACCTGACCCGAAGCAGCCATGGGCTCCCTCGGCAAGGTGCCAATCATGCTACTGTACAACGTGGTGCGATGCCACGTCTGCGTGTGAGCACGCGTTCCGAGAAAAATTCCTGTTCCCTGATGCCGGCGTGAGAATGGCCTGTTCGGCACGCAGCATATATGCGGTATCCACATGAAATTAAGGGCGAATTCTTCACAGGCCCGGCCGAGAAGCCAACCCGGGCAACGGGAGCCGCGCCGATGAGCGCGTCACGGCGGGAGGCCCTGTTCGCCGCGGCACTCGCGGCGTGCGCCGGCGTGGCGGCAGGCGGCGCCGCATCGGCTCAAACCTATCCGGCCCGCCCGATCAAGATCATCGTTCCCTATCCGGCCGGCGGCATCACCGACATTTTGCCACGGCTGATGGGCGATTGGCTCGCCGCCCGGTGGGGACAGCCGATCGTGATCGACAACCGGCCGGGCGCCGGCGGCAATATCGGCGCCGAGGCTGCTTTCCGGGCGGAGGCCGACGGCTACACGGTGATGATATCGGCGCCCTCGCCCTTCACCGTCAACGCAACGCTGTACGGCAAGCTCGGCTTCGACCCGGAGGCATTCGTGCCGGTATCGATCCTCGCCACGATCCCGACCGGCCTCGTCATCAACCCGCGCCTGCCGATCCGCACCGTGCCGGAGCTTATCGGTTTCGCCAAAGCCAATCCCGGCAAGCTCACGGCCGCCACCCAGGGCAAGGGCACGACCTCGCATCTCACCGCCGCCTGGTTTCAGGTCGCCGCCGGCGTGAAGTTCGTCGAGGTGCCGTACCGGGGCTCGGCGCCGGCGCTGCAGGGCATCGTCGCGGGCGACGTCGACATCATGTTCGACAATTTTGGGATTTCGCTCCCGCTCGCCCAATCCGGCCAAGTGCGCCTGGTCGCCGTGGCGACGCCAAAGCGCCTGCCGGCGCTGACGGAGGTTCCGGCGATCGCCGAGACGCTGCCGGACTTCGTCTCCGCGACCTGGGTCGGCGCCTTCCTGCCGCCGAAAACGCCCCGCGCGATTGCGCAGCGGCTGTCGGCGGATTTCGCCGAAGCGTTGCGCCAGGGCGAAATCGCGCAGCGTTTCCGCGATCACGGCTGCGAGCCCGTGGGTCTCTCTCCCGAGGCGACCGCCGCTTTCGTGCGCGGCGAGGCGAGTTTGTGGAAGCGGGTGATCGCGCAGGCCGGCATCAAGGGCGAGTGAGGCCCATGCGGCCTGATCCGGGCGGCCCGATCGCGCCGACATCGGCCTGACAATTGCTGCAATTGAAACGATGAGTTAGTCCGATTGCCCTTTATTTCCCGGTTTCCTCCACCACGAAAAATCAGATTCGATCAGTCCGGTAATCAAAACTGGTCGGGCAACTGGTGGTGACGAACCGTGCGGCTTATGCGATTTACGACGCACAGGCCATCGTTCATCGGACCGCAGCCGAGTTCCCCATGAAACGCAGCACGAATCGCATTCTCACTACCCACGCCGGCAGTCTCCCCCGGCCCGGCGATCTGCTCGCCATGGGCGAGGCCCGCCAGGACGGCAAGACCGTCGATCCCGCCGCCTACGAGGCGCGGCTAACGGAGGCGGTGGCTGAGATCGTGCGCCGGCAGGCCGATCTCGGCATCGATGTGATCGACGACGGCGAATACGGCAAGCCGGGCTTTGTCACCTATGTGAACGAGCGCCTGTCCGGCTTCGAGGTCGATCGCGAGCGCACCGGCCGCCATCCCTGGGCGGGATCGCGGGAGGCGAAATCATTTCCGGAATTTTATGCCGAAACCGCGGGTGCCGGTTCGCGCCATGTCCATATGGTGTGCACCGGGCCGATCGCGTATCGCGGGCAGGCGCAATTGCAGCGCGATATCGACAATTTTCGCGCCGCGCTCGCGGGCGTGACGGTGGAGGAAGCGTTCATTCCGGCGATTTCGCCCGCCAATGTCGAGGACTGGCAGCGCAACGCTTATTACGCAACGCAGGAGGAATTCCTGTTCGCCATCGCGGACGCCCTGCACGAGGAGTACCGCGCCATCGTGGATGCCGGGTTCCTGGTGCAGATCGACGATCCGCGACTGGTGACGGCCTGGATCATCAAGCCGGAGCTGACGCTGCCCGAGGTGCTGGCCTGGGCCAAGGTGCGGGTCGAGGCGCTCAACTATGCGCTGCGGGGTATCCCCAAGGAGAAAATCCGCTTCCATACCTGCTACGGCATCAACATGGGTCCGCGCATCCACGACATGGAACTCAAGGATGTCGTGCACCTGATCCTCGCCATCAATGCCGGCGCATTCTCGTTCGAAGCCGCCAATCCGCGCCATGAGCATGAATGGAAGGTGTGGGAGACCGTCAAGCTGCCGGCCGATGCGGTGCTGATCCCCGGCGTCATTTCCAATTCCACCATCCTGGTGGAACATCCCGAGTTGGTCGCGCAGCGGATTGCGCGTTTTGCCGGCGTGGTCGGCCGCGAAAACGTCATCGCCGGCTCCGACTGCGGCTTCGCGACATTTGCGAGTTCCAAGGAAATCCACGCCAGCATCGTGTGGGCGAAGCTGCAAGCGCTCAGCGACGGCGCTCGCATTGCGAGCCGGCAGCTGTTTTCGTAACCGGCTCGCGCCCCGCCGCAACCGCGTAGCGCGCATGGAAACTGGGCATCGTTTCTGCTAAGCTGCGGGCGCGAAACAACAGGAGAGAGGCAGCATGTTAACCGACCGCAGGAACTTTCTCACCGCGATGGCGGGGCTTCTGGCGACGCCGGCCGGCGCCCAAATCGCCCCGATGGGGCAGCCCGGCATGAGCCGCATCACGGCCTTTGCATTCAGCTTCGCGGGACTTAACGGCGGCAACATCCGGCTTGGCGAGTATGCCGGCAAGCCGATCCTGATCGTCAATACCGCGTCGCAATGCGGCTACACGCCGCAATATGCCGGCCTGCAGGAGTTGTGGACGCGTTACCGCGATCGCGGGCTGCTGATCATCGGCGTGCCCTCCAACGATTTCGGCGGCCAGGAGCCCGGCGATGCCGCCGAAATCGCCGCAACCGCCATCCACGAATACGGCGCCAGTTTCCCGCTCGCCGCCAAGGCGGTGGTCAACGGCGTTGGCTCGCATCCGTTCTACAAATGGGCGACCGCCCAGCGCCCGCTCGACCGGCCGCGCTGGAACTTCCATAAGTACCTGATCGGCCGCGACGGCATGATTGCGGCGAGTTTCCCCTCGGAAATCGAGCCGACCGATGCGCGGGTGATCGCGGCGATCGAAAAGGAACTCGCGAAGGTGGTCACCAATTAAGCGCTGCTCGCTGCGGCCGCACAAATCGGCGGGCGCCGCTTTGGCGCTGCTTCCTGCGCGGTGCGCGGACATATTGTTCTGGCAAAGTCCTCGTCTTTGCACCGCCGCGGGAAGTCGCCGCAACCCTTGCGGGAGAGCTAGAAAGGACGATTATGACCATCATGTTTTTGGACTGAGGCAGCCACCATGAGTACTGATACCCCTGGGGCTGGGACGTCTGGCGCCGAGAGCATTCGCGCCGGCACCTGGACAGTTGCACAAGCCAAGGCGAAGTTCAGCGAGGTGGTCGAAAAGGCGCGTGGCGTCGGTCCGCAAACCATCACCAAGAACGGCCGTGCCACCGTAGTGGTGGTATCCATTGCGGAATGGGAGCGCAGAACCCGCCGGCCCGGCAATCTGGCCGAGTTCTTCGCCCAATCGCCCTTGCCCGGATCGGGCCTTGAGGCCGCGCGAGGAAAGGATGGTCTGCGCAATGTCGATCTATGAAATTTCTGCTTGATACCAATGTCGTCTCCGAATGGACCAGACCGCGGCCCGATATTGGGGTGGTGACATGGCTCGCCGAAGCCGACGAGGATTGCGTGTTCATCAGCGTCGCCACGCTAGCAGAGTTGCGGCACGGGATCGAGCAAATGCCGAACGGCGCCCGACGCGACCGGCTCGATGTCTGGTTGACGGAAGAGTTGCCCCGGCGCTTTGAGGGCCGCGTATTGTCGATCGATAGCGGAACCGCCGATTGCTGGGGTCGTGTCATGGCGCGAGGCAAAGCTGGCGGCCACACCGTCGGTACGATGGACGGTTTCATCGCAGCGACGGCCGAGCAGCATAACCTCTCGCTGGTCACCCGCAATGTCTCGGACTTCAACCCCCTGGGCATTCGCCTGATCAATCCGTGGCGCAACCGATGAACGATGTGCGGGAGGTTACCCCGCGGAGCGGTTGAGGTCGGTTGCCCGTAGCGCGCGGCGATCGATCTTCATCAGCGTGGTGCGCGGCAAGGCGTCGAGAAACGTGAATCGCGCCGGCACCTTGTAGCCGCCGAGCGGGCGCACCGCGGCGGCGAGTTCGGCGCCCAGCGCTTCACTTTGCGCAAAACCCTGGCGCAGCACCACATAGGCGCCGGGCTTGGTCAAGCCGTCGGGATCGGTGAAAGACACCACCGCCGCTTCGCGAACGGCAGGGTGTGCGGTGAGGGCAGCCTCGATCTCGATCGGCGCCACCCACAGGCCTTTGACCTTGAACATGTCGTCGTCGCGACCGGCGAACCAGAAGAAACCGTCGTCGTCGAAATAAAGGTTATCGCCGGTTCGGGTCCATTCGCCGATGAAGGTCGCGCGCGATTTGTCGTATTTGCGCCAGTAGAAGAAGCACGCCGTCTTGCTCTTGATCCAGGCTTCGCCCGGCACGTTGGGTTCGGTCACGTCGCCGCCGTCCGGGCTTACGAGGCGCACCTCGCAGCCGAACACCGGCTTGCCGAGACTGCCGCGGCGGAATTCCTGCTGCCGGTTGGCGATCCACTCATAAGTGATTTCCGAACTGCCGATCGAATCGAACAACTCGATGCCGAACGTATCCTTGAAGTTCTTGAAAATCTCCGGCGGCATTTTTTCCGACGCGCTGACGGCGAAGTTCAGCGCGGGCAGGCTCGGTGTTTGCCCGGTTTCCCGCACGTGTTCCAAAAGGTTTTTCAGCACGGTCGGCACGGTGACGAGCTTGGTCACGCCGGCCTGCGCCATCGTTTTGAGCACGAGGTCGGGGCCGGGCGGCGCGCGGACCAGCACCGCGGTTGCGCCGAAATAGAGCGGGATCAGCAGGCCCGGCCACAGCCCGTGGGTGAAATATTTCTTCGACGTGGCAAGCACAACGTCATCTTCGCAATATTCCCAGAAGGCGCCGTGCCGCTCCGGCACCAGGATGAAATCATGGGCCAGATGGGTGATACCCTTGGCGGTTCCGGTAGTGCCGCCGGAAAAGAACATATAGGCGACATCATTGCGATGGCGCGGGCAAGGCGGGTGGACCGGCGCGCGGGAATCCCAAATCGCCGCAAACGGCAACACGCGCCGTCCCGCAAGCGCGGCCGAAATGGTATCGCGTGAAATCGCCGCGTCGGCCTCGCCTCGAACGATCACGGTCTGCAGCGAAGCCGGCAATTGCCCCTTGATCTCGGCAAGCTTGCCCAGCTGCTCGGCATCGATGAACAGGAATCGCACGGCAGTGTCGCGCAGAAAGTAAAGCAGATCCGGCGCCTTGTAGAGGTCGGATACGACGGCAGGCACCGCGCCCGTCCGCACCGCGCCGAGCCATAGGCAAATGTAATCCAGGCTGTCGGTGCCGAACAGCAGGATGCGATCTTCCGGCATCACACCGATCGCCGTAAGCCCGGCCGCAACTTCAGCAACGTGCTGCGTTAGTGCGGCGTAGGTGACCGGCTCTCCGTCCACGATGACGGCAGGCTTGTGGGCGATGCGGGTGCCGAGGTGGCGGTCTAGCAAGAGCGTGGTCGGCGTCAAATACTCCGGAACCTCCGGATCATTCCAGGCGCGCCACTCCGCCCCGTAGATGCGGTGGTCGAAGGGCGTGGGTGCGCGTTCCAGCATGGAGATGAACCCGATGTAACCGGCGCAAATCGGCGCCGCTGCTCCAATGATAAGGGCGGCTTCGCCGAGCGCGTCAGTGTCATTCCTTTATCGGCCAACTCTTGACGTTTTGTATACAGAAGTGGTCATGCGAGAGCCGGGATAATGGTGTTTTGGGTCAGGTGGCAAGCTGCGGCGATGGCGGCACGGCGGATGCGGGCGAGATAGTATCGATCGGTGCCGGCAACGCGTTTAACGATGCTGAGATCGCGCAGGCGGCGAAGTTGGCGGGATAACTTGTCGGGTGAGAATTTGAGCTTGCCGCACGGGCGAGGCGCGGCGCCCCGCTGACGTTTTCCACGATGACAGGCTTGCGGAGGTAAGCCCGCAAAGGTTCCGCAAGCACGCGCGCGCGTATCGAGCCGGCCCGTCCGCCGCGAGCGGCACCATCAAGGTGACGGGACCCGGATGGGCCGCCGCCTGACCAGCGCCGGCCGCGATGGCGAGTGCCATCTCACGGAATGGGCTGCCGAAGAAGGTCCCAAAGGAATTTGGGACTGATCGATCACGGCGACCGTCGGATTCACACATGATAAGGGATTGCGGTACGAGAACGGGGAAGTACCGTTCAATGCGCGATCGATGTCCCGCCACGGCGCGCGGCATTGAAAGCGACAAGGGAGAGACACATGGCCAAGGCACCGCCTTCCGCCAAACGCGACCGCATCAAGGCGTTTACGCCCGCGCTGGTCGATTACACCAATGACGTCGTTTACGGCGATCTGTGGGAGCGCAAGGGGCTCTCAAAGCGCGACCGCAGTCTCATCACGGTGGCGGCGCTGATCGCGACCTACCGGCCGGAGCAGCTTGAGTCGCATCTGACGCGCGCCATCGCCAATGGCGTCACGCGGGAAGAGATCACCGAAGTCATCACCCACATGGCGTTCTATGCGGGCTGGCCGGCCGCGATGTCGGCCGCGCAGGTCGCCTACACGGTGCTGGTCGAAGGCGGCGAGGCGCCATGACGATGGCCAAGGACAGTGTCGTCGGCTTCATCGGGCTCGGCACCATGGGTGGCAAGATGGCCGCCAACCTTCTCAAGGCCGGATACAAGGTCGTGGTGCACGACCTGTACCGGCAGTCGGCAGGCCATCATTTGCAGGCGGGCGCCGAATGGGCCGATACGCCGCGCGCGGTGGCCGAGAAGTCCGATGTGATCTTCACCTCGCTGCCCGAGCCGGCGGATGTCGAACGCGTCGCGCTGGGGCCCGACGGCTTGATCGAAGGCGTGAAGCCGGGCGCGGTCTATTTCGATCTGTCAACCAACGCGCAAAGCATGGTGAAGAAAATTCACGACGCCTTCGCGGCCAAGGGCGCGTACATGCTGGATGCGCCGGTGAGCGGGGGGCCGGCGGGCGCGGCGTCGCGCAAGATGGCGATCTGGGTCGGCGGCGATAAAGCTGCCTATGACAGGCACAAGGCCGTCCTAGAAGCCATGGGCGATCGCCCAGCCTATATCGGTCCGATCGGCACCGCGACCGTCGCCAAGCTGGTGCACAACATGTCGGGCTATGCGATCACCTGTGCGCTCGCCGAGACGTTCACCATGGGGGTGAAAGCCGGCATGGACCCGGTGGCGCTGTGGGAAGCGGTGCGCCAGGGCGTCGGCGGCCGCCGCTTCACCTTCGACGGTCTGCTGGAGCAATTCCTGCCGGGCAAATACGATCCGCCGAACTTCGCGCTCAAGCTTGCCACCAAGGATGTCGCGCTCGCGACCGCACTGGGCCGCGAACTCGGCGTGCCGATGCGCCTCTGCAACCTCACCCACGCCGAGATGGTCGAAGCCTGCAACCGCGGCTGGGAAGGGCGCGACTCTCGTTCCGTCATGCTGCTTCAGCAGGAGCGCGCGGGCGTCACGATCGCGGCCGATCCGGAGCGCGTCAAGCAAGCGGCGGACCGCGCGAAGTCCGCCTGATGTCTGCGCACGACAGCAAACGCCGCCGATGTTGCTGCAACAGCCGGGCCGAATGGGCCCGCTGCGACTGAAGAACCGCGTCGTCATGGGCCCGCTGGGGACGAACTTCGGCACCAGCGACGGTTTCTCGACCGAGCGCGACAAAATCTACTACGCCGAGCGCGCGCGCGGCGGCGCCGCGATGATCATCACCGAGGCGATGGTGGTGTCCGGCAATGCGCGCAATCACCGCGCTTCGCTGTGCATCTACGACGATCGCTTCATCCCGGGCCTCGCGGATCTGACCAAAGCGATTCACCGCGGCGGCGCGCTGGTCTGCGGCCAGCTCAATCATCGCGGCATGCTGCTGCGCCGCTCGGTGCTCGGCATGGAGCCGGTCGGCCCCTCGCCCGGAAAAAATCCGGCGACCGGCGATGAAGTCCGCGCGCTGACCAAGCACGATATCGTCGAGATCGAGGAGCAGTTCCTGACCAGCGCCGTTCGGCTTTACCGGGCCGGCTATGACGCCGTCGAACTGCACGCCGCGAACGGCTATCTGTTCCAGCAATTCCTGACCCCGCGCCACAACAAGCGCGAGGACGACTATGGCGGTTCGATCGAAAACCGCATGCGGCTGCTCATGGAAACCGTGCGGCTGATCCGTTCCGAGTTGCCGGACTTGTCCCTGATGGTGCGGCTGTCGGCAACCGAATATGCGGATGGCGGCTATTCGGTCGACGACATCGTGACGGTATCAAGGGCACTGGAAGCCGCAGGTGTGATCGCAATCGATCTCTCCGGCGGTACCAACGAAACCCCGGAACTGTCGCGCTATTGCATCCAGCCGCCCTCGTTCCCGCGCCGCTTCCTGGAACCGCATGCGCGGCCGATCAAGGAGGCGGTGGCCATACCGGTGATCATGGCCGGCCGGATATTGACGCCGCAGGACGCCGAAGGCGTGCTGCAAGCCGGCAGCGCCGACTACATCGCGCTGTGCCGCGCACTGGTCGCCGATCCGCACTGGTGTCTGAAAGCCTTCGGAGAGGTGAAGCGGCCGATCCGCCATTGTATCTCGTGCAACGTCTGCTTCGAACGGCTCACCCTCGAACTCGATGTCGCCTGCGTGCAAAACCCGCTGATGGGCACCGAATTCGAGTCACTCGTTAAGCTCGAGCCGGGGCTCGCGGGAATTAGCGAGCGGGACACCCGCGTGCTGGTCATCGGCGGCGGCGTCGCCGGGCTCGAGGCTGCGCGTGTTTTCGCGGCCAACGGCCATCAGGTCGAGGTCTGGGAGCGCAAACCGCAGGCCGGCGGACAGATGGACCTCGCGCTGGCGGCGCCCGACAAGGACAACGTCTCGGGCGTGTGGACCTACCGGGCCGAAGCGCTGGCGCAGCTTGACGTGCCGATCCGCACCGGCGTTGCGCCGACCGTCGTGCGCATCCGCGCTTACCGGCCGGATCTGATCGTCATCGCGACCGGCTCGACGCCGCGCGAGGCCCCGTTTCCCACCGACACGCAGGTTCCGATCATCCAAGCCTGGGACGTGCTGCGCAAGCCGGAGCTGATCCCGAAGGGCGCAAGCGTCACCGTGGTCGGCGGCGGCATGGTCGGCATCGAGACGGCCGAGTGCATTGCCAGGCGCGCCGGGCAGGTCGTCATCCTCGAAGGTCAAAGCGTCGTGGCGAAGGAAATGGCGCGCAATAATCGCTTCGACGTGCTGCTGCGCTTGCGCGACGCCAAGGCCCGGATCGTGACGGGCACCCCGGTCGTTGCGGTCGAAGGCGATACGATTGTGTGCCGCCGCGGCGAGGACATCGAGCACCACCCCGCTGGGGATGTGATCGTGCTGGCGATCGGCGCGCGTCCGCTGCGGGACGTCTCGCAGCTTGCGGACGCGGCCGGCGTGCCGTGGGTTTTGGTGGGGGACTGCAACAATGTTCCCGGCGATTTCCTCACCGCGATCCGCGATGCGTCGATGATTGCATGGGCGGCGGAGGAGAAATTCCCGACTGGGCTCGGCATGGTGCGAAATGAGCGATAATAGACCGGATTCCGTTGAGGTCCGACCGCGTAGGGTGTGCAAAATCGCCTGGCGAGACGGAGGCAGCCGGCACGGCGTCAAATGGCGATTTTGCGCACGCGGCAGGCGTCTGGTTAGCGTCGCGGTCGCGACACCGCGTGATAATGCCGTGAGCGGACGACTGCGTGCGCAAAATCGCCGGCGAAGCCGTGCCGGTTGCTCCGCCGTGCCCTGGCGATTTTGCACACCCTACGACCCTGCAATTCGATGCGACCGGAATTTGATATAGGCACATCATGAGCGAATGTGATTACGAGCTGTTTGCCATCCGTTATGCCACCCGTGACGCGCAACGCAGTGCGCATTTTATCGGCGGCGATCCGCATGACGCCCCGATGCCGATGGATTATTTCGTGTGGGTGGCAAAGGGCGGCGGCCGGGTTTTTATCATCGATACGGGCTTCAACGCGAACGTAGCGGAAAAGCGTAAACGCACGTTTTTGCGCTGCCCCGTGGCGGCGCTTGCCACGCTCGGTATCGATGCCAATGCGGTCGAGGATGTCATTCTCACCCATCTGCATTACGACCATGTGGGCAATTTCGACCGCTTTCCGCAAGCGCGGTTTCATCTGCAAGAGCGCGAACTGGCCTATGCCACCGGGCGCTACATGCACTATCCGCGCCTGTCCCATTCGTTCGAAGTCGAGGATGTATGCGGAATCGTGCGGCTGAACTATGCCCGGCGCGTGATATTCTATAATGGCGACGCGGAGCTGGCGCCCGGCTTGACGGTGCATGCGGTGGGCGGCCATTCGGCGGGGCTGCAATTCGTCCGGGTCAAGACCCGCCGCGGATTTGTCGTGCTCGCCTCCGATGTTACGCATTTCTACGAGAACATGGCGAGCAGCCGGCCGTTCACGACGGCCTTTCATATCGGAGAGATGCTGGAGGGTTTCGACCGGCTGCTCGCGCTTGCCCCGGACGAGGACCACATCGTCCCTGGGCACGATCCTCTGGTGATGAAGCTCTATCCGGCCCCGAGCCCTGAACTCGAAGGGGTCGTGGTACGTCTGGACGTGCCGCCATCCGGCGTTGCGCCATGCCGCGCGGACTATGCTTGCCACGAATGAAAACCGCAAGCGTGAGCGGCCCAACCGGCGTCCGCACCGGCGAACCTGGCGGCAAAGGCCTTTCTCGCAATGCAAAAACGTTTTGACTTATTTACGCATGGGCGCGCGTCCGGTTGCTGGGAAGCACCTGTCGCGCCCGCCGCGCGATCGGCGCGGCTTATGACCCATATGCGACCTGCGACCACGCCGTAGCCCGCATGAGCGTAGCGATATGCGGGAGCGATCCGGCGTGCGGCGGGGACCCGGATATTGCTTCGCTACCCAAAACTACAATGGAAAAAACGCTTTCGAATCAGAGGGCGCAATCGGCGGCGAATGAAACTGCCAGTTCATGCATCCGGGTGAACCAGCGGTCCATGGCCACTGATCCGGGCTACTTGCTGAAGGTCTCCGACGTGGGATATTGAAACTCTTTGGCCAGCTTTGATCCGCCGAATGCAGGAGTCGCGCGGGATGGATACTACTATCGAGATCCGCTCATTCAAAATCGATGATGCAGCGCAAGTGCGAGACCTGTTTATCAGGGTCAATCGCCTGCTGGCTCCGCCTCATATGAAGCAGGCGTTCGAAGACTACATTGCTAGCTCTCTCAATGAAGAAATTGACCAAATCAGTAGCTACTACGGCCGAGAGCAGGGTGGGTTCTGGGTAGCCGTCGACGATGAGAAAGTCGTTGGGATGTTTGGACTTGAGCCGTCATCAGCGGAGGCAATGGAACTGCGCCGCATGTACGTCGATCCTGCTGCCCGACGTCGGGGCATCGCACGAAAACTGTTGAGTTTCGCGGAAAACGAGTGCCGTCGGCGCAATCGACCGCGGATGGACTTGAGCACTTCCGAGTTACAAGGTGATGCATTGTCACTCTATCGAAACTCCGGATATCAATTGGTTCGCGAAGAAGTGGCGATTGCAGCCAGCAACAAGACCCTCGGTGGCGGACTTCGCCGATATCATTTCACCAAACAGCTCTGATGCGTCGCGTCGCTCCTGACCCACCAGAGACATTTAGGTTGAGTTAGGATATTGCAATCCGGCGATGCCGACGGCTCCGAGGAATGCATGATGCAACAGCTGACACTTGACGACATGGATCAAGCCGCTGTCGTTCAACGGCGCGCACGTGATGGCGCTTTGCCGTGAATTGCGGTCCTACACACGCCCGAGGAGGATTGTTTGTATTATTCCGCCCTTATCCCCACCGCCCTGACCAGTGCGGCGTTCGTCACGATCTCATCCTTGATGCGGGCATCGAACTGCTCAGACGTCATCGGCATCGGAACGATGCCGAGGTTCGCAAGTTTGTCCCGCACGTTTATCGACTGCAGGGCCTTTGCCGCCTCATCGTGAAGCCGATCTATAATCCCGCGTGAAGTCTTCGCCGGCGCGAACAATCCGATCCATAACATATAGTCCGCATCCATAAACCCCGCCTCCGCGGTGGTCGGTACGTCGGGCAACTCGGCCGCCCGCATGGATGCGCTGATGACGAGGCTGCGCAGTTTGCCCTCACGGATGAACGGCATTGCAATCCCGATCGGACAGAAAAAAAAGTCGGCCCGGCCCGAAATAACCTCGGTCAGCGCTTCCGGCGTGCTCTTGAGGGGAATGTGAACGGCCAGGATGCCCGCGCTGGCGCGGAAACGCTCGGCATTTAGATGGGTAGCATTGCCGGGACCGGTCGAAGCGTAGTTGAACGCGCCGGGCTTGGCTCTAGCGGCGGAGACGAGTTCGCCGATCGTCTGGAAGCCCTTGGCCGGCAACGTCACCAGAACGTTCGGCACATTCCCAAGCGGGATGATCGCCGCAAGATCACGCACGGTGTCATAGGGCAGTCTTGGATAGATCGACGGCAGTACCGTTATTGCGGACGAATAGGCGAGCAACGTGTAGCCATCGGGTTCGGCCTTCGCGGCTGCGTTGATTCCGAGGGAGCCGCCGGCGCCCGGCCGGTTCTCCGCGATGATCGGCCGGCCAAGCTGGATCGCCAGTTGTTCGAAGACGATCCGCGGAACGACATCGGTGGCTCCGCCTGGTCCGACCGGAATGATCACCCGGATCGTCTTCGACGGCCAAGCCTGCGCCTGTGCGATACGCGAGACCGAAGGAAAAGCTATAGCCGCTGCGGCCATGTTCAGAAATTGGCGGCGCCGAAGTTTCATGCCACATCGTCCCTTGCCTGCGGCTTTTTCAGATCCACGATGAGTTTCCCGACGCATCGCGCCGCGCCTTGGCCCCGTTCGGGATCAAAAGCGTCGAGGAGGCGTCTTCGATAACGACCGGTCCGACCAGCTCCTGACCGATTTCGATTTGTTCACGCGTCAGTACTCTGACGCCACGCCATTCACCGGCATCGGCGTCCCAGAACGTCGCGGCGGCCTGGTCCGATGGTCCAGGCCCGCTTGCCTGAACTGTCGAGCATGAGCGGCCGCTCGACCGCGGTCTCGATCGCTCCAAAACGCGGGTTGATCAGTTCGATCTCCTCCACCGGGGGCACCTGCGCGAATACGCGAAAATACGACTCGGCGAACCCGGCACATCAGTTTGATTCCGGATGTGCAGGCCGCGCTCCACATATTGCCGCAAAAGTCAGTGGCTCGAAGAGCCGGGAAACCAAATGAATATGGCATCCGGCCCGGTATCGCCGCGATCGAGTCGATATCGCTCGGCGATATGCGCCGGCTTGGTTGCAGTGCGAGGTCCGCCAGGCGGCCGAGGAGAGTTCACCCCGATCTGCATCGCTCCCACGTGTAGTGCTACCATGCCATAGCATTACCCGTCGGTTATTGTATGATCCTCAAGGAAAAAGAGAGCGCCCCATCAGGGGCGCCCAGGTGGGGGTATCCCGAGAGCCTTTGCCGTTCCAAAGCATAAGAGCGAACTCCCACCCGCCGGCCATAGTAAACAAAAAATAAACTGGATACAAGAATAAATTCAGTCCTGCATGCAGTCCGGCGAAGCGGGCGGCGGCGGCACCGGCGGCGGGGGACTCACGCCGGCAGCCGCCGTCGCTTCGGCACGCCAAGCGCGCAGTGTTTCTGCAGGGCCGGACATTGCGGGCGACAGCATGCCATTTTCCCCACCGAGGATGTCCTTACCAAGGTATGGCGCGATCTCACCATTCCGTGAGGCCGGCCGGCCTTGCGGCAAGCAGCGCTGCTGAGCGTTACATCATAGCTACCTGTAACCGCTCGTGCCCGAAGGAGCACGATCTCCATCTTTGGGTGAAGAACGGGAGGCGGCACCATGGAATCCGCCCGTGTTGGATGGGAGAAATCAGCGCCACCGTGCGCGTGACCGCGCCGCTACGTCGATACGGACCTCCGTTTGTCCCGGAGCTGCAAGGTCCGCCTCTTGCCGGCATGCGGGCCAGGTCTGCCGTTCAAACAGCGTAAGCAGCGTGTCCGGCACAAAGCGCGTGCGTGACGCATATAAGTGGCGATCGCCGCGGCCGGGTTGCTGGTGGACGTAAAATCGCTGCGGCACCAGGAGGTCGAGCTGGTTCTTCGCGCGCGTCATCGCGACATAGAGCAGGCGGCGTTCCTCTTCGATCTCCTCGGTGGTCCCGGCCGCGAGGTCGGACGGGATGCAGCCATCGACGGCATTGAGCACGAACACCGCCGACCACTCTTGCCCCTTGGCGGAATGGATCGTCGATAGCACAAGATAATCCTCATCAAGCAAAGGTGCGCCCGCCTCGTCGCTGGTCGCATCGGGCGGATCGAGCGTCAGCTCGGTCAGGAAACGTTCGCGGCTCGGATAGCTCCCGGCGATCTGTTCGAGCTGCATCAGGTCGGCCTTGCGGGCCTGGGCGTCGTCATGGATGCGTTCGAGATGAGGCTCATACCAGCGCCGCACCGCCTCGATTTCCGCCGGCCAGCCGGCGAGCCTGTGTGAGAGCCGGCGGACGAGATCGGCGAAGGCAATCCATTCGGTTGCGTGGCCACTGCTCGGCGCCGCCATCTCGGCGAGCGTGGCAACCGACTTGGCGGTGCCAGTTTGATCGAGAATGGCCCCGGCCTTGGCGGGGCCGATGCCCGGTAAGAGCTGGAGGACGCGGAAGCCCGCCACCCGATCCCGCGGGTTCTCCGCCCATCGCAGGCATGCCAGCACGTCCTTGACATGGGCGGTATCGAGGAATTTCAACCCGCCGAACTTGACGAACGGGATGCCCCGCAAGGCGAGTTCGACCTCCAGGGAAGCACTGTGGTGGGATGCTCGAAACAGCACCGCCTGCGCTTTCAGGGCGGTACCGGATTCGCGGTTCTCCAGCACGCGCGCCGCAACGTAGCGCGCCTGGTCGATCTCCTCTGCGACGGTGACGAGCTTCGGCCGTTCGCTGGATGGGCGCCCCGACCACAAATTCTTCGTGAACCGTTCCGCCGCCAGTCCGATCACCGCATTGGATGCCGCCAGGATCGGCTCGGTCGAGCGATAATTGCGCTCCAGCGTCACGACGGTGGCGGGCCGCGCGAATTGATCCGGGAACTCCAAAATGTTGCGCACCGTCGCCGCCCGGAACGAATAGATCGATTGGGCGTCGTCTCCCACGACCGTCAGGCCGCGGCCGTCCGGCTTCAGCTTGAGCAGGATCGAGGCTTGGAGCCGGTTCGTGTCCTGATACTCATCGACCAGCACGTGATCGAACCGTCCCGCCACGTCCTCCGCGATCGGAGGTTCGTCCATCATCTGCGCCCAGTAGAGCAGCAGGTCGTCATAGTCGAGGACGTGCTGGCGCTGCTTGGCATCGGTGTAAGCCGCGAACAGGTCGCGCAGCGCATCTTCCCAGGGACAGCACCACGGAAAGGATTTCGCCAGCACCGCCGCCAGTTCCTGCTCGCCATTCACGGCGCGCGAGTAGATGGCGAGGCAGGTTGCTTTGGTGGGAAATCGGCTTTCTTGTTTCGAGAGGCCAAGATCGTGGCGAATGAGGTTCATCAAGTCGGCCGAATCCTCGCGATCGTGAATGGTGAACGCCGGGTCCAACCCGATCTGGTGGGCATATTCGCGCAGCAGGCGCGCCCCAATCGCGTGGAAGGTGCCGGCCCAGCTCAGCATGCCGGTCCCGAACGCCGCCTGCGATCCGAAGGCTTCGTTGCCGATGCGCGCGACCCGCCGCGTCATCTCCGCCGCCGCGCGCCGCGAAAATGTCATCAGCAGGATGCGGCGCATGTCGGCCCCATTCGCGGCGAGGTGCACCACCCGGTGGGCGAGCGTACCGGTCTTGCCCGACCCTGCGCCCGCGATCACCAGGAGCGCGCGGTCATTTTCTGCTGCCGTCGTGCCGATGCCGTGTTCGACGGCACGGCGCTGGTCGGCATTGAGTTTTTCAAGATAGGCCGCGGACATTTCGGGCGAATCACTCGGCTGGTGGCACTACATGGCCTTACGCCCAGAACCACGCCACCGGAACCGTTATCGCATGCCCAAGGTGGAGTGCCGAATTACCGAACTGCCGATCACGCACAATGCGCTCTTCCGTAATCGAACACCGCGCCTCCGGCGGCTAGCCTTCTCCACCCGCCCGATCCAGCACTTGCGCCCCTTTCCGATACTCGATGAGATCGTTCGGATACAGGCGCTTGGCGGTTTCGAAGGCCGCCCGCCCCAACAACAGGTTGATCGAGCGCGCCAACACCTCATCGCGGCCGTTGGTACGAACAATCTTGAACGGTAATTCCTCGTCTGGCACTGCGGCGCCCCTTCCCCTTCGTTGAGAGAACAAATAAAGAACATTGGTCCGAGCAAGTCAAGATGAGCCGACGAGCCGACGTTTGGACGGTTCTCCGATCCGACGCGCCCCAATCAAGTGTGTGCACCAAGGATCTGCGGACCCAAAAGGACTGGCTCGCTTTCACGGCGTTCCGCACCGCCTACGGTACCGATGCCTCCACGTCGCCGTTCACCGGTCCACCGAGCGCGGCATTCTCATTGGTCGCGCGCGCGTTCGCCATGCGGCTGTCGTGCGCCAGGACCGCGGCGCGCACAGTCTCGAGCTGCCATCGGCGCTGCCCCTTCACTGGCGGTGCATCGGCTTCCACGCCCATGAGCGCGGCCCGCACGGAGCCACGGTCCCGGCCGAGAGCGCGTGCAGCGCTGCTTATCGAATGCGTTTGCGTTTCCATGGCGCCAATACATACCACGGCTCGCACATGGTGGTGGTGGTGACGGCCGCGTTTTCGAACCTTGCAAACTACCGGTATCCTGCGATTGGGCGCGACCCGCCGCCATGGTTACCACCCCAGAGGGACCCATCCTGTTACCATTTTTTCGGGAGGGAACGGAGGAAGGGAAGCAATCGCATTGATTGTGGCAGATTGTCGCATGCGCAAGGGCCCACGATGCAAGTTCGCGACAGGTATTGCCCAGAAACCGGCCCTTGACGACCGGCAGACAGGGCTTCGGCTTATTGGGCCACAACCGGTCAGGGCGGCCCCTTCCGAAACGCGGGAAATCAAGTAATTTGATTTTAGAGTTGCCAGCTGGGTGTGCCGACCCTGTCGATTGAAAGGTGGTGCGGAAAGACTTCGGCGCGCGCAATCCGGTGTGCAACCACCTTGGGAGGAAGCATCATGCAGCTCCAACGCCGAAATCTCGTGAAGAGGGTGCCACAATGAAATTTCCGCGCCGAACAATGCTGCAATTCGTTGGGGGCGCTTTGGCCGTGCCGGTATATTCAGCCAATGCCGGTGCGCAAGACTATCCAGCACGACCGATCACGATGGTCGTACCATATGCCGCTGGCGGCCCTACGGACGTTGCCGCGCGAATCGTTGCTGAAAGATTGGGAACATCGCTTGGACAACCCGTCATCATCGAAAATATTGGCGGAGCGGACGGCAGCATCGGGGCTGGTCGAGCTGCTCGCGCAAGGCCCGATGGCTACACGATCGAGTACGGTTTACTGTCTACGCATGTGCTGAATGGTGCCTTTTATTCTCTTACCTACGACGTGCTGAATGATTTCGCGCCAATTGCACCTTTGTATAGAACTTCGCTCGTTATCGTAGGAAGGAAAGACCTGCCGGCCAAAGATTTGTATGAACTGATTGCGTGGCTAAAGACTAATCCCAACAAGGTGTCGGCCGCAGTCGCTACGGTCGGTATCCGTCTCTTGGCAATGTACTTCCAGAAGGAAACCGGGACGCAATTTACGCTCGTCCCGTATCGTGGCGTGGCACCCGCCATGCAGGACTTGGTAGCTGGTCAGATCGATCTTTTGTTCGATGCACCGCGCACCAGCGTCCCGTTGATACGTGCCGGGAGCATAAAGCCTTACGTTGTGACCGGTGACACGCGGTTGGCAGTGGCGCCAGACATCCCAACCGTCGCAGAGACGGGATTTCCAGCGTTGTCCTACTCTGAGTGGATCGGACTTTTTGCGCCGAAGGGAACGCCAGACGAAATCATTACCAGACTCAATGTGGCCGCAGTGGAAGCATTCGCCGATCCGCAGGTCCGGACGCGGATCGGGGAATCCGGAGCCGCGATCTTTCCACGCGAGCAACAGACCGCAGAGAAGCTCGGCGCGTTGGTGAAGGCCGATGCCAACAAATGGTGGCCGATCATCAAGGAGGTAGGCGTCAAGGGGCAGTGATACGAGAGGTCGTCTTCCGGTCGGAAGCCGGCGCGCCGGTAGTACAGCGGGCGCGGCCGAACCACCTCAATAACCGGACGCCGCGTAGACGTCCCAGCCTCCGGCTGTGCTGGCGCTGTGTCGCTATCGCGGGTGAGGGCGTCGGCATGTCGCCATGCACGGTAGGGCTGGCGCGCAGAGATTGCCAGCCGAGCGACGCACGCCGGGACACACTGTTCCCGTTCACGTGAGGTCCCCAGCGGGTCCCCAGCATCGCCGCCGCGCTTCTCAATACAGGCCTAACCCGTTGCTGCTACACGCCTATTTGTCTCCGCGTTGGCACTGGCTCGCTTTCACGGCGTTCCGCACCGCCCGCGGTACCGATGCCTGACAGAGATAACCCGTCCGTCGGCTCTTTTTCAGTCGCGCCGATAAGCCATATACGAGCGATACCGTTTGCGGTAAGGTCTACGTGCTGAGCGCCTGGGAGTCAGTTCGATCCACTCGGGAGAGCGCCGATGCGTTGGCCGGCCGTCTTGCTGATCATGGGCGCCTTCATCGGTTCCCCTTCAAAAAGCATTGCGCAATCGCATTATTGGTATCCCTGGTGTTCGGTCGATTTCAACGGCTTCGGGGCGGGCCATCGGTCTTGCTATTTTGCGAGCTGGGAACAATGCCGGGCGACGCTGTCGGGTATTGGCGGCATCTGCGTCGAAAACCCCTCCAATCCACCGATTGCGCCGCATTCGCCGCCGGCGGCAAAAAAGCGGAGACGAGCCCGCTAGCTTTCCTTCAGGGCGATACCCGGCTAATGGCGTCGAGGCGATTTCTGTCGAGGGTTTGGTAACATTGCCTGTTCCAACCAATATTTTGTCCAGCCTGCGACCAGCGGCTTGCGATCGAGGTTTCGCAAAAAAGCATAGCCTATATTGAACTTATCCGCGGGGCGCGGACGCCCC
Source organism: uncultured Alphaproteobacteria bacterium (assembly GCA_963802745.1). Taxonomy (GTDB): domain Bacteria; phylum Pseudomonadota; class Alphaproteobacteria; order Rhizobiales; family Xanthobacteraceae; genus JAJPKK01. The sequence continues at coordinate 174,395 of CAWDKL010000017.1, forward strand.
GCCGATCGCCGTTGCGGCCGCTCTCATCCGGTCTCATTTCTCCTTTGGGAAATACCGCAGGTCCGGCGGCGGCTCGCCCTTGCGGGTGGGCATCAAAAATCCGTCGGCGCTGAGAAAATAATTATTGCCGCCGAGCTTCAGCCACGGATTGCCCTCGGCGCAGATCAATTCCCGCCACACCGGCTTTTCGGCCGGATCGCGGGTAAAAGTCTTGGTGGCCGACCACGGCCGCGTGAAGGCATGATCGAAGGTGGTGATGTCGTCACGCAGAATGCCGGGATTATTTGCGTCCAGATAGATGCGTTCCTTGACGATCGTCTGGTTGTCTTTGTGCAGCGGCAGGCCGGTGGAATCCATCACGCGCGGGCCTTTCATGCCGCGGGTTTCGACCTCCAGCACGTCGAACCGGCCGGTCCCCTTGCTGTCCACCCAGCGGCCGATCGAATAGCCGGCGAACGAGGGCTCGATCTCGTCGGGCCAATCGCGGCCGTCGGTGTAGATGCGGCGGAAGCTGTGGATATGCTCGCCGAGCACGTGCACGGTATCGGGCGTGATGACGAACTCGAACGGCCAATAGCCGATCATCATGCGCGGCATGCCGGACGGCAAGCACGCCATTTGCGGGTCGGCGCCCGGGCCACCATTGGCCTGATCGGCAAGGCTCGCCTCGTGAATCGCCTGGTATTCGGGCGTCAGCGGCGCCTGTTGTCCACGGCCGGCGGATTTCGTCGGGTCATAGGACGGCTGGCCGGTGACGCCGGGCGCCCGCATGGCGGCGCCGCCGACCCAGGCGCCTTTCCAATCGGGGTATTTGGCATCGTCGAACGCCTGCGCGGCCGACAGCGAAACGGTCGTCACCAGCGCCAACATCATGAGGACACGGTAGCTCACACAAAGCCTCCCTTCGGGTTTGACTGATTTATGTTCCGGGCGCGTGGAGATGTTTAACTACCGGACTCTCACGCGCTCTTCTGCTGCCGCTTCATCGCATCGAACCACGGGCAGGCGCCGGTCATCACGTCGAAATTGCCGGGCAGCACTTGCACCGGGCGGCGCAGGCCGCGTTCCGCATTGGCGAGCCGCATGTCGCGCGCCTCCTGACGCTGCTCCGGCGCCAGCCACATACGGTCGTGACCCCAGATGCTCGGGCCTTCCTTGCGCTCGGACGGCTGCCAAGTTTGCGGGTCGATGTCGCGGGCGCCCCAGCCATATTCGATCATGAAGCCCGACGGGTTCCAGGTGTAGAATGAGGTAACATAATCGCCGCAGTGGCGCCCGAGCGTCACCGCGATGCGGCCGTCCTCGCCGCCGGCGAGGTCGTAGCCTTGGCCGACATCGTCGAGGCTGAACAGCTCCAGCATCATGTGGTGGACCGCGTTCTTGCCGGTCGCCGCAAAGGCGATGCTGTGATGGCGCGGGTTCACGTGGAAGAAATAGAGCTGGTAAGGGCGCAAAAAATAGTCGCTGAGCCGGAAGCCGAGCACGTCGCGGTAGAATGGCATCATCTCGTCGATGCGCTCGACATGCAGCACCACATGGCCAAGGCCGAGCGCCCCGGTACGAAAGCCCGAGATGTTGCGACCCGGCGCGAACGGCGCGGTGGCGATCTCGGCGCCATGGAAAAACTCCAGCCGGTTGCCGAGCGGGTCGGCGATGACGATGAGATCGGCGACATGGCGCTCGTCCGCGAGCGCCCGCGAGGCGCGCGCCACGCTGACGCCATGCGCTTCCAGATGGCCCCCAAGCCGCTCGAGCGCGGCGGCATCCGCCACCTCCCAGCCGAAGAAGGCAATGCCCTCGCCGCCGTCCTCCTCCACGATCAGCCGCTGCTTGCGATCATCCATGCGCAGCGCCAAGGTCGCGCGGCTGCGGTCGGCCGCCTGCAGGCCGAGCAGTTTCGTGCCGTAGCCGGTCCAGTCTTCGATCGCCTTGGCACGCAGGCCCACATAGCCAAGCGATTGCACCGGACCGAGCGACGGGGAAGGCATGGCGGACATGGGGAACCTCGCAAGGCTTTGGCGCCGGGTGGCATCGGGGGGACGAATGCATAGCTTATAGCTTATTCCGCGGCGATTGATTGGTACGGTCGTGCCAAGGCAGTGCCGTATGCCGGTCCACCGCCGATCCCTGGGATGAACGTCCCTTCGGGGACGGAACACGCTCGATCAGGTTGCAAGCCGTGTCATCGCCGGATGTCGGGGAGACCGGTTCTGCGGTGGCCGTGACTTGGTCGTTGGACTACCGGGCGACCTTCACGCGTATTCTTGCCAAGCGCCGGGGGCGGATGGCGCAGGCCCAGCCGTGGCGTGCCCGCCGGCCTATGAGGAAGGCGCGGCGTGCCGCAGGCAGGCCTTCGCCGACCATGCGGCCCTGTTCTGGCTGGGCGCCGGCGCACGCGCCGTGCGCTCGATCTTGCGCGGCCCGGCCATGACTTCCAGGTGTTCCGATCTCATCGGAATCTGGTCTAATGTGGTCTAATGCGACATCAGCATCGGCAAAGTCGTACGATCGAACAAATCCCGGGTAACGCCTCCGACAAGGCGCTCCCAGAGCTTGGGATGGCCATAGGCGCCGGTCACGACCAGATCGGCGCCAAGTTCCCGGGCCCGGTCCTGCAGCGTCGCCGCGATGGCGCCTGCCGGGACATTGGTGATGCGCACGGCATCGATCGCCGGATTGTGGTGCTTGAGATGGCGCACCAAACGATCGGCGGCCGGCCCGCCATCGTGATCCGCAAAGTCGGCGGAATCGATGGTCACCACCGTGGTCCGTTCGGCACGCTCGATCAGGGGCAGCGCATCGCTGACCGCGCGGGCGGCGGGGCGGCTCGCATTCCATCCGATGGCGATATGCCGGCCGAGCGATTCGAACGCCCCGAATTCCGGAACGAACACCAGCGGGCGCCCGGTCTCGAACAGCAGCCGTTCGGTGAATCCATACCCAACCGAGGCGCCGTCTTGCGGATTGCCTGGACCCAAGATGCATAAATCCGCATAGCGGGCTTCTTCAGAGGCCACGCCTGAGGCGGTTCCGTCGAGATCGCGCCATTCGATCTCCAAGCCATGCTGGCGGCTTAAATCCTCGATCATGGCCCGCAAGCGCTCGGTGGTGTCGTCGATCAGCCTCTGGATCAGCTGGGTCACGCGGTCGAAATCATTGCCCGAAGCGAGCCCGAGTTCCGCGTTTTTGCGCATTTCGCTTTGGTCTTGGCTCAGTTCGCGCACGAACAGCGCCGTCAGCCGGCTCCCGTGGCGGCGGGCGAGATCCGCGGCGAGACGCAGGCGCGTGACCGCGGCCTCGGTCTGATCCAAGCAAACCAGCAAATCCTTCAGTGCCATGAAACGTCCGTGCCTAAGCGTGGTTGCAACCACGCACCGCTTTTCAAGTGCACCTATTCCTGATCGGTATCATCGATCGATGTCAACCGAACTTGCGCGGTCGGGCGTCACTTGCGCGGTCGGGCGTCCGCGTTCGACATTGTCGTCGCCGCGTAGGGTAACTCAAAAAAACCACGGGATACGGTGCCCCGGCGATCGTCCCCGCTGATGTTCTGCCCAACGCAGACCTGCTCCGCCGCGATCTCCCCGCGTTCGAGCCCGCAGGAAGCCCATCGTTGTCAATCACCGGGCGGTGCAATAAACAGGGCTTGGCTGCACGCCCATGGCTTACGGAGGACGCCCCGCCCATGCTTTCGGACGCTGACCGCAACAAGGCTGCCGACATCCTGATGGCGGCCGAGAGGGAGCGCAAACAGGCCGTTCAGCTCTCCACGACCTGGCCGCACATCACGATCGAGGATTCCTACGCCATCTCGACCATCGTGGCGACGCGCAAGATCGCGGCGGGCGCCAAACTGATCGGCCACAAAGTCGGGCTCACTTCCAAGGCGATGCAGCGCTCCTCGCAGATCGACGAGCCCGATTACGGGCATCTGCTCGACAGCATGATGATCGCGGACGGCGCCAAGGTGCCGCATGCGAATTTCTGCCTGCCGCGGGTGGAGGTGGAACTGGCCTTCGTGCTCGGCAAGCGACTGCTCGGACCGGGCATCGGCCTCACCGACGTGCTGCGGGCGACCGAATACGTGATCCCGTCGCTGGAGATCGTCGATGCGCGCATCCAGGATCCGCGCAAGATCGTGGACACGGTGGCCGACAACGGTGCCGCCGCCGGGATCGTGGTGGGCGGGCGCCCGGTCGGACCGATGGATGTGGATCTGCGCTGGGTCGGCGGCATCATGTACAGAAATTCCGAAATCGAGGAGACCGGCGTGGCGGCCGGCGTGCTCGGCCATCCGGCATTGGGAGTTGCCTGGCTTGCCAACAAGCTCGGCGCCCACGGGGTGGCGCTGGAGCCCGGCCACATCGTGCTGGCCGGTTCGTTCACCCGCGTGGTGTTCGCCCGCAAGGGCGACACGCTGCATGGCGATTTCGGCGAGCTCGGCGGCATCGCGGTCCAGTTCGTATAAAATTCGAGGAAACCCCATGGAACTGCCCCGCAACCGTTTCAAGCACGCCATCGCGGCCGGCCAATTGCAGATCGGCCTGTGGTGCAGCCTGTGCAGCAATATCGCCGCGGACATCGTGCGCGATTCCGGGTTCGACTGGGTGCTGCTCGATACCGAGCATTCGCCGAACGAGATCCCGGATCTGGTGGCGCAATTGCAGGCTGGCGTAGGCGGCCATGCCACGCCGATCGTGCGGCCGGCGTGGAACGACACCGTCATCATCAAGCGCTGCCTCGATATCGGCGCCCAGACGCTGCTGATTCCCTATGTGCAGAATGCCGAGGAGGCGCGCCGCGCCGTCGAGGCCGTGCGCTATCCGCCCGCCGGGGTGCGCGGCGTCGCGGTGGCAAGCCGCGCCAGCCGCTTCGGCCGCATCACCGACTATCTGAAGAAGGCCAATGCCGAGCAGTGCCTGCTGGTGCAGGTCGAGACCCGCAGCGCGATGGAACAGCTTGAAGCGATCGCCGGGGTGGAAGGCGTGGACGGCGTCTTCATCGGTCCGTCCGACCTCTCCGCCTCGCTCGGCCACATCGGCAATCCGGCCCACCCCGAGGTGCAGAAGGCGCTGGAGGATGCGGTGCGCCGCCTCAAGGCGATCGGCAAACCGGCCGGCATCCTGACCTCCAATGAGGACGAGGTGCGCCGCTATATCGGCTGGGGCTATACATTCGTGGCGGTGGGCACGGATGTGGGGCTGTTGGCGCGAAGCGCCGATGCGCTGGCGAAGAAGTACCGGAGTTGAGGGCGCGGCATCTACGAGCCAATCCCGCGGGTTGCTCGGGCACATGTTCGGGCCATACAAGTCGGGAATAACGGTCCGTCGATCATGGATCGTATCCGGGCGCTGGCACTTGGCGCGCAGCCCTTATGCCCGATCAAGGGAACGCCGATGCACAGTCGGCCCTTGGGACGCTCCGAACGATAATTGAATCGCAGCAGACGCTGACACGGGGGTATTTGGGGGCTGCCGGGAAGGTGCGGCGGCGTCCTAGCATCGAAGCCCGCCCTGTGAAGCCCTGTCCGGCTCGTGAGCGGGTGCGCCATCCTGGCAATCCTGTCATCTTGGTGGGGCACGCCGAATGACTTCGGGTGATATGGAGGGAAACATGGATAGACGTGCCTTTCTGGCGGCATCGGCGGTCGCCGCATCGGGCTTCACTTTGAAAGCGGCGCACGCTGCCACCGAGGGACCCTTCGGCGCGACCGCGGCTCCCGTGCCGGTGCCACCGGCCCGGGAGCTTCCACTCGGTCCGTTGCCGAACACCCGCTATCCCGACACCCATTTCGAAGCTCTGGACAAGCGTTTCAAGGGCAGCGTCGGCACAGGCGCCGTTGAGCGCGTCGCCACAGGCTTCCGCTGGGCTGAGGGGCCCACGTATTTTCGCGCGGGGCATTATCTGCTCTTCAGCGACATCCCCAACAACCGCATGATGCGCATCGTCGAAGACGACGGCCGCCTGAGCGTGTTCCGTTCGCCATCGATGAACTCGAACGGAAACACCACGGATCGTCAGGGACGCCTCGTAAGCTGCGAGCATGGCGGCCGGCGTGTGGTCCGCACCGAGTTCGACGGGACGATCACCGTGATTGCCGACCGTTACAACGGCAAGCGGCTCAATTCGCCGAACGATGTCGTGGTGGCTTCCAACGGCACGATCTGGTTCACCGACCCGACTTACGGCATCGGCGGCTTCTATGAGGGGCTTGTGTCGGAACCGGAACAAGAGAAGCATAACGTCTACCGAGTCGATCCGCAGACCGGAACCGTCACGGTTGTGGTGGATGACTTCGTCCAGCCCAACGGTATCTGTTTTTCGCCGGACGAGCGGAGGCTCTACGTAATCGACAGCGGTATAACCCACGGTGGGCCGGCACATATCCGCTCCTTTGACGTGGATATCGACAAGGGCACCGTGTCCAATGGCAAGGTGTTTGCTGAGGGCTTCGCGCCGGGATTTACCGACGGCATGCGGTGCGACGTCGATGGGAACGTCTGGTGCAGCATGGGCTGGGCCGACCCCAAAGAGGATGGAGTTCGCTGTTACACCCCCGCCGGAGAGCTTATCGGCAAGATTCATCTGCCGGAGACCTGTGCGAACCTCGTCTTCGGCGGCCCATTGCGCAACCGCTTGTACATGTGCGCAAGCACGTCGGTTTACGCCGCCTATGTAAACGTTCAAGGTGCGGCTGTTCCCTAATCTTCGAGGGAGCGACCAGCAGCATATCACGATAAATGCTCGCGCCGCGCGCGCCCCCCGAACTTGTCGCCAACCTGTCGGCTCAAATCCGGTCCAGCACCAGCCGCAGCGCCGACGAGCTGCAGCACAGAGATGCCCTGTGGCTGCCTTGGGATACAGCGTCATCTTGCCGGCAACGCCGGCGACCTGGTTACGGATCGCGTCCGTTGCCACGACGGAGTTTTGAGGACCTATGGGCGAATTCGGCATTGGACAACCGGTTCCGCGTGAGGAAGACCCGTATCTGGTCCGCGGCGCCGGACGCTATGTGGACGATGTGCAACCGGCCGGGCAGGTCCGCGCCACCGTGCTGCGCTCCCCCCATGCCCATGCCCGGATCGTCAGCATCGATGTAGCGGAAGCAAAGGCCAAGCCCGGCGTTCTCCTGGTGCTGACCGGGGGCGATCCCGAGGTCATGCAACTCGGCCTCATGCGCCCGCACATGCCGCGCAAGCGCCGCGACGGCGCGGCGGGTTTCGTGGCGCCGCAGCCGTATCTCGCCTGCGACCGCGTGCGCTATCTCGGCGATCCGGTCGCCTTCGTGGTGGCCGAGACGCTGGAGCAGGCCAAGGACGCGGCCGAAGTCATCGCGGTGGAATACGACACGCTGCCCGCGGTGGCGGCGACCGCCGACGCCGTCGCGCCCGGCGCCGTCGCCGTGTGGGACGAGTGCCCCGACAACCAGGCTTTCACCCACACGGCCGGCGACAAGGCCGCCACCGCGCAAGCGCTCGGAACCGCCGCCCATGTGATCCGCCATCGCATGGTGATCAACCGGCTGACCACGAACTCCATGGAGCCGCGCGGCTGCCTGGCCGAATACGACGCGCGTGAGGGACGCTACACACTGCGCTGCACCGTGCAGGGGCCGCATATGGTGCGCCGCATGCTGGCGGCGGAAGTTTTCAAACTGCCGGAAACGCATTTCCGCATCATCGCAGAAAACGTCGGCGGCGGCTTCGGCATGAAAGGCGGGGTCTATCCGGAATATGTTCTTGCAACTTTGGCGGCGCGCCTGATCGGGCGTCCGGTAAAATGGATCGCCGAGCGTAGCGAAGCGCTACAGTCCGACGAGCATTGCCGCGACAATATCACCGAGGCCGAACTCGGGCTCGATCGGGACGGCCGTATCGTTGGCTTATCGGTGCGTAACTACTGCAATATCGGCGCCTATCACACCTCGGACCGTGCTGCCGGCCCTCCGACCAACAATCTCGGCGTGCTTGCCGGCACCTATGTGATTCCGGCCATTCATGTGGAAATCACCGGCGTCATCACCAATACCATGATGACCGGCCCCTATCGCGGCGCCGGCCGGCCCGAGGCCGCCTACGTGGTCGAGACAATGATGGATTTGGCCGCGCGCAAGCTCGGCGTCGACCCGGCCGAACTGCGGCGGCGCAACATGATCCCGGCCAGCGCCATGCCGTACCGCACGGCGCTGGTCTACACCTACGATTGCGGGGATTTCGGCAAGAACCTCGAGGACTGCCTGAAGCTTGCGGATTATGCCGGCTTCGCCGCACGCCGCCGCGAGTCGGAACAGCGCGGCCGGTTGCGCGGCCTCGGGGTTTCGTCAACCGTCGAAGCCTCCAATGCCGGCCTGATCGAGCACGCCGAAATCCGTTTCGACCCGACCGGCACCGTCACGGTTTCGGTCGGCACCCACGATCACGGCCAAGGCCACGCCACCACGTTCCGCCAGATCATGGCTGACCGGCTTGGATTGCCGCCCGATCGCATCCGCTTCGTCTATGGAGACACCGACCGCATCGCCATCGGTACCGGCACCTTCGGCTCGCGCTCCACCGTGGCGGCCGGCGCTGCCATGATCCTGGCGGCGGAGAAGATCATCGCCAAGGGCCGCCGCATCGCCGCCCACATGATGGAAGCCGGCGAGCACGATATCGAATTCGAGGCCGGCCGCTTCACGGTCGCCGGCACCGATAAGGCCGTAGGCCTCGTCGAGGTCGCCCGCGCCGCGTTCGTGCCGGCGCGGCTGCCGCGCGGCACCGAGCCCGGCCTGTTCGAAACCGGCACCTTCGCGGGCGGCGAACGCACCTATCCGAACGGCTGCCACATCAGCGAGGTCGAGATCGACCCCGACACCGGCGAGGTGCGTCTGGTCCGCTACACCGCGGTCGACGATGTCGGCCACATGATCAACCCGCTGCTGGTCGAGGGCCAGCTCCATGGCGGCATCGTGCAGGGCGCCGGCCAGGCGCTGATGGAGAACATCGCCTACGACAGCTCCGGCCAGCTGCTGTCCGGCTCGTTCATGGACTATGCCATGCCGCGCGCGAGCGATTTCTGCGCCTTCGTGCTCGGGGAAAACGAGGTGCCGACCAAGACCAACCCGCTCGGCGTCAAGGGTGCCGGCGAATCCGGCACCGTGGGCGCGCTGTCCTCGATCATGAACGCCGTCAACGACGCCATGGCGCGCATCGGCGCGGCCTACGTCGCAGATGCCGGCAACGCCGGAGAAAGTGTGGCGCGCCGTGCGGGCGGCAGGGAGGTTGGGGGGATGAGCCGCGTGTGCTCGGGTGGGGGCAACGAACGCCGCGGCGATCCGCGCTCCATCGCGGGTCAAAGACGAGCCGTCATGCCGGTTGCAACCGCGCCATTACGGCCTTTGCTGCTAACCGGCCGCGCCGGCGGCCTGTGCGGAGTGGCCTGGACCGGCCCCCGCCGGCATGGCGCCGCGGCGTTCGAGCCGCGTGAACCAGTACTCCCACGCCCGGTTCTGTGCCGTCGGGAGCTGATAGATCGCCTGTGCCAGCGCGATCTCGCCGGGCGAAAGGGGCGAAAAATTGCCGAGCCGCTTGGCCTCGCTGAGGTAACGCGCATTGTCGCAGGAATAGATGGCGCGGAACACCAGTTCGCGCAGGCTCGTGCCGACCACCGTTGCGCCGTGGCGGCGCATCAGCACCATCACGTGCGGGCCGAGCGCGCGGGCGAGCGAGGCGCCCTCCTCGGGCTTTGCCACCAGCAGGTTGGTATCGCCGAATTCGTCGCGGCTGTCCCAGAACGGTGCCACCGCCCCCATGGCGGCACCGAGGTGGAACACCGGCACGATCGGATCGCCGCTGATGCAGAACGGCATGATGGAAGGCGCATGATGGTGAGTGACCGCCATCACGTCGGGCCGCGCCTTGTAGATTTCGCCGTGGATTACCCGCTCGGCATAGAGATGCGCGCTCGGCGGCGTCACCGGCTGCGAGTTGAGATCGAACTCAAGGACGTCGCCCGGCTCGACCAGTTCCGGCGAGCGCGACCGCGACAGGAAATAGCGGCCGGGATTCTCCGGATGGCGAATGCTGACATGCCCGAAGGCGTCGATCACGCCCTCATGGGCCAGGATGCGGTTGGCGACGGCAAGCTCGTGGCGCAGCGCGGCGAAGGGGTCGGGCACGGGCGGCTCCTCTCAACTGATCACGAAACAACATTGCTTCTCGCGCTTGCGGGGAGAGATCAGCAGGCGTCGGCGCACCGGGCGCGGGCCGGCCCCGCACCGGGCGCAATCCCGACAGCCGAGCTTCGTCCCGCCCCTCACCCCGACCCTCTCCCCGCAAGCGGGCCGAGCGAGAATGCGGGCGGCGCCAGCAGGATATCCGCCATGATGCCGGCCTGCACGGCGAACATGTCCTCGCCGGTCACGATCGGGCAGCCGATGCTGCGGGCCGTGGCGAGAAGCGGCGTGATGACCGGCCGGGTGATGAGATCGCCGACGCAGGCGGCGGGATCGAGCCGCGCCAAGTCCACGGGGGGCGGATCGTCCGGGCGCATGCCGGCGGGGGTTGCGTTGACCACGAGGTCGTGGCCGGCGGGATCGGGGGCGCCGCCCCGCACCACCGCCGGCGCCTTGGCGGCGAGGCGTTTCACCAGCGCCTCGCGCCGCTCCGGGTCGGTGTCGGCGATCGTCAGCGTCGCCGCCCCGGCCTCGATCAGCGCCAGCGCCACCGCGGAGCCGGCACCCCCCGCCCCGACCACGAGCGCGCGCCGGCCGCCGACTTCGCGAACGCGGCGCAGCGCCGCCACCATGGCGGTGCCGTCGGTCATGTCGCCGCTCCAGCGGCCGGGCGCGATGCGGTACAGGACATTGACGGCGGCGAGCAGGTGCCCGCGTTCCGACACCACGTCGCAGTGGCGTAGCGCCGCGAATTTATGCGGGACCGTGATGACGATGCCATCAAGGTTCTGGACCGACTTCGCGGCCCGCATGAAGGCGTCGAAATCGCCCGGCGCCACATGCAGCCGGAACGCACACCGCGTTGACGCCGCGCGCGGCGAATTCTGCCGTGAGCCCTGCCGGCGATTTGGTCTGGGCGACCGGATCGCCGACGATGAGGTGGAGCCGGGTCTCGCCATTGAGGGATGGAAGCATCTTGGTCCGTTCGCGGTTTGCCCGACCAAAGTGGAGGAGTCCAATCGCGAAAGGCCGTTATCCGACCAAATGCTTTTCGATCTCGTAGACGGGCTGCTTGGTGAGGTCCTTGTCGAGTTCCGCGATGATCCGGCTCTTCACGTCGGCATGGAAGGCGTGGCGGAGCTCGGCCAGGACCCGCGGCGGCGCGACGACGACCAGCGCTTTTGTGCTACGTTCACGGACGAGTTTTTCCAGCGCCTCCGCGACCTTGTGCACGAAGCGATGCTCCTCGATCTCGTGCCAGTCGGTCGGCTCGACGGCGCTACGCCGGCCGACGTTGCTGGCTCCCGTACCGGCAAAGACCCGCCCCGGCTTATCGGTACCCTGGTCATGTGTCGGCGGATTGTGATCGACGAACACCTGTTCGGTCTTGAGATTGGGAAACTTGGCATCGCCCTCGTTGCGCAGAAACAGTGCCTTGCGGCCATCGCCGACGAACACGAAGGCGTCATGCGGGATGTCGATCTTGGTCATGGCCACTCCAGGGCTGGCTCGGCACGGAACGTTGCTGGCACAGCCTGTCTATGGTAATTGCGCCAACAGGTTTTGATATCCCTCAATTGCGGACGAACGCCGCGCGCTTCAAGGGGCGATCCGTTTCCTTGCGAAACGTCAAACCGACGACCTCATTCGCGTGTATGTTGTCGTGGTGGCGATGCGTCGATGAGGATGAGAAGGAGCGACGGCGATGATGAAGAGGGCGTTAGTGGTATTTTGGTCGAGTTGGGCACTGATCGTGGCGGCTCAAGGCGCCGACGCTCAGGCCGGCCAACGGCTGGCCCAACTGCGTTGCATCGCCTGTCACGTGGTGGGTCCGAACCGCGAACGGGTGGTCGCCGAAGCACCGCCGTTTCCGGCGATTGCGCGAAAATTCGCCAACGATCGGGACGCACTGGTGATGAATCTTCGGGGTCCCCATGCCAAGATGAATTTCGGACTGTCGCAGTCCGACGCCGAGAATGTCGCCGCCTTCATCGTGTCGCAGTGAGGCGTAGCGGACGGAACCCGGGGGCTCGGATTGCGTCCATTCCGCGTGACAAAGACTAAGGATCAGCATCTATACCCACTCGGCGGAGGTTCGGGTTTGGACAACTTGCACCTCATTGCTCCCGCGATCATCATGTCCTGCTGATCGGCCGCGATATACCCGATCAAGCGAAGGCGATCGAACGTGGCCGATTTCTTCATCAGCTATACCGCCGCAGACAAAGATTGGGCGGAGTGGGTGGCGTGGGTTCTGGATGAGAGCGGCGCAACCACGACGCTGCAGGCCTGGGACTTCGGTGCCGGTAGCAATTTTGCCCTGGAGATGCACCGCGCGGCAGGGGAAGCGCAGCGCACGATCGCTGTCCTTTCGCCCGATTACCTGAAATCGAAGTTTGGCGCAGCGGAATGGGCGGCGGCTTTCATCGACGACCCCACGGGGCAGAATCGGAAATTGATTCCAGTTCGTGTGCGCGAATGTGCTCCAGGAGGAATCCTCGGCTCGATCGTCTATGAAAATTTTGTCGGCGTTGACGAAGCCGAGGCGCGCCAACGCATCAAACGGTTGCTGGACGATCTCGCCGGCAAACGAGGCAAGCCTGAACGAGCCCCGAGATTTCCGCGACAGCCAAAGCCATTTCCGGGTGGAGCGCAAGTTGTTTCGACCGCGGCACAACCTGTTGCCGCAGCGCCTCGCCTGGGCGCGATATCGCCGGAACCCGCGTTTGGCGTCGCTGGCATTTATCGCCGCGCCGTCAAGCCGTTTCTTGACGAGTACCTGGTCTCCGAGACCGGCGAGGTAGCTTTTGGCGGGCGCGATGCCGAACTCAAGCGGCTCGACGCTTGGCTGTTCGGCAACGCATCGGTCCCTCGGATGGTGGTCACGTCGCCGGCCGGGCGGGGTAAAAGCGCGCTGCTGGTGCAGTGGCTCAAGTTGCTGCAGGCGCGCGGTCATGTAGGCGAGGCGGGATGGCGGCTCGCCTTCATGCCGATCAGCATTCGCGCCGGGACCAATAAGCCCGGCGTGTTCCTCGGCGGACTGGCGCAGCGGCTGGCGGAAATCACCGGCAAGCCGGTTCCGCCCGACGCCGCACAAAATCCCGACGCCCTCAAATATGCCGTGCAAGACCAGATCGAGGCCATCGCCGCGGACCAGCGCCTCCTGCTCGTGCTTGACGGCCTCGACGAAGCCTTGCAGGGCAGCTTCGATGCCGCGATCATTCCGGCAAAACTTCCCAACAATATTCGCGTTCTCGTCTCGGCCCGCTGGGAGGTCGGAGACAGCGATTCGTCTGGATGGCTACGGCGGCTTGGGTGGGATCGCGCGGTTCGTGTCGAAACCCTGGGGCTTGCGCGGCTGCCTTCGGACGCCATCGCCGACGTATTGATAAAACTCGGCGCGCCGACCGATATGCTGGCCCGGGAACGGCCCATCGTCACACGCCTGTCGGCGCTGACGGAAGGCGAACCGCTTCTCGTTCGCTTCTATGCCGAGGATCCTCTGGCAGCTCGGGCACCAGCGCGCGCGGATCACGCTAGCCGATCTCGACAGCTTGCGGCCCGGCTTCGGCAGCTACTTCGAGCGATGGCTGTTCCATCAGGAGCGGCTTTGGACCGATGAAGGAGCACGTCCCGATCGGACAGAGGTCGATCGGGTCCTATCCATTCTGGCTTTTGCGCTCGGCCCGTTGGAATCAGGGGACCTGTTGGCCCTGATGAAGGAAATTCATGGGACCGAGAATTTGCTTTCGGAGAAGGAGCTTTTGCAACCTTTGCGCCGGTTCATCATCGGGGACGGAAGCACCGGAACGGGGTATGTCCTCACCCACCCAAAGATTAGCTATTACCTGCAGAATGACCGATTTCGCGGGAGTGCCGCGACCTTGCGGCGAGGATTTGTCACCTGGGGCCAAAAACATCTTCGCGCCCTGAATTGCGGTGATCTCGATCCGCAGGATGCATCGCCCTATGTGCTGCAATTTCTGCAAGGGCATTTTCACGGCGCCCGATTGCCGGCATCCGCCTGGATGGAATTGGTCGAAGACGGTTGGCGCCGGGCGTGGGAGCAATTCGAGGGCGTGCCCCGCGGATTTGCAGCGGATGTGCACGCGGCCTGGGACTCGGTTCGACGTGATGCCGGCAATTTGCGGACGCTGGGATGGCGGTGGCGCTGCGCACTTGTGCTGTCGTCGATCCGCAGCATTGGGATCAACACGCCGGACGCCCTGCTGTGCGCGGCGGTCGCCTGCGGCCGGCTTTCACTCCGGCAGGCTGTTCACTTCGTAGAGGTAGGCCGGATTGGCCCTGAAGCGATAGCATTGTTGCTGAAGCTATCAAAGCTGGAAAATACAAGCGCGGCTCAATCGAGTGATCTCATTTCGATGGCGTTTGAAACCGCCGCGGCAATTGACCGCGAGGCGGATTGCGTGCTCGCCTTCGCAGCGGTCCAACCGCATCTCTCACCAGATGAAAATGACTTGCTCCACAATATAAACAGGATTGGCAACGCGGTTCCCCGGACGAGAACCATCGAAGCTCTCGCCCCTTATCTTCCGCCAAACCTGATCGCCGATGTTTTTGCCGCATTCGGGCCATTGGCGATGAGGAGGACCGCGCACGCGCCCTTGTAGCCCTCGCGCCGCACCTCGGGCCAAACCTGATCCCTGAGGCGCTCGCGGCGGCGAATGCCATTAAAGATGAAAACAATCGCACGCGTGCGCTTACCGCTCTCGCACCTCGTCACCTGCCGCCTGAGCAAGTGACCAAGCTGCTGGTCGAACTGGTCACCGCTGCGGAGTCTAATGGCGAAGAGTGGAAGGGCGTGGTCATCATCGGAGCCGTCGCATCCGTTCTCTCGCCCGACGAAAGGGCCAAGGCACTGACCGAGGGATTTGCCATCGCGAAGGTGATTTACAATACCGAGCAATCGAGCACAAGCGCTCGCTGCTCTCGCACCCCATCTCGCACAAGACCAAATCGCCGAGGCGCTTACCGCGTCCAAGACCATTCGCGATAAGCGAGAGCGGGTGGATGCGAGCAAAGCGTTTGGCACCTCATCTTCCGTCCAAGCAACGGGCTGTAGCATTAGTAGAGGCGCTCGCCGCCACAAAGGCCATGGACGATGCGAGCAATCGCGCATTCGCGCTCGCATCCCTGGCACCTGTCTCGCGTACGAGCAGAAGGCCAGCGCGGTGGCAGAGGCCCTCGCCGGCGCGAAGGCAATAGGCGAAGAGATATCACGCGCCTTTTTGCTCCAGGTTATTGCACCGCTTTTGTCACAGGACCAAATGGCCGACGCGCTCGCCATCGCACGGGCCATTGGAAGTGAGAGTAATCGCGTGCTCGCACTGGGGTCCCTTGCATCTCATCTCTCAGGTAAGCAAAGGGACGTGGTGCTGGCAGAAGCGCTCATCGCCGCCACGGCCATTAGCGAAAAGGGGGACCGCGCATATGCGATCGTCAACCCTCACACCTCATCTTTCGTCCGAGCAAAAGGCTATCGATACTGGCAGAGGCCCTTGCCACCGTTGGGGCGATCGACGATGGCAGCGGCCGCGCGCGCGAACTCGTATCACTCGCATCTCATCTCCCAATCGAGCAAAAGGTCAGACGCACTGAAAGAGGCTCTCGCGCATCGCAAAGGCTGCTGGCGATGACGAGCAATACGCAATAGCGCTCGCAGCCCTCGCGCCTTACCTCCCGTCAGACGATTTGATCGACGGCATTCTCCGCCTCAAGGGCGATTAGCAGCAAGTCTTGTTCATCGCGGTTTACTCTCAAGGCGCTAGCACCTCATATCCCGTCCGAGGCAAAAGGTCATCGCACTGGCAGAGGCTCTTGCCGACGCCATGGCTATCGGACAGCGAATTGGACCGCGCTTGTAAGCTCGCCGCCCTGGCAAGCTCACCTCTCACAAGACCAAATCGCCGAGGCGTTCGCCGCAGCGGAGGCGATTGGCAGTGAGAGCAATCGCGCGTTCGCACTCGACGCTGCTCGCATCTCACCTCTCACAAGGCGAGATTGCCCAGGCGCTGGCAGACGCCAAAGGCGCTTCGGCGGAGCAGATGGCTCGTGCAACTCGCACTTAGAGGACTTTCGGCTTATGGGGCGACAAGTCAATATGGAAGCCTTGTCTGCGCTCATCGATACGGCCGCGGAGCTCCATCGGGCTCAAGCGTTGTCGTATGTTAAGTTTTCTATAGCTGTGTCCGCAGCGCTCGGAGGCGTCGAGGCATTAAAGGATATCCACTGTGCCATCAGCGGACGCCGCGCGCTGGTATCCGTGACGGCCTGCGGACAAAGCTCCGCACACCAATTTTTACCTTGACGGAAACGGACTATCATTATAGGCTTCTTCATTCACAAGACTGCACTAGCGCGGGAGAGCGTGTAATGGCTGGCGCCAGTCAAGGCGTCAAGTGCGTATCAGCAAGCGAGAGAGGTGAAGGGTGGCTTTTCAACTTTAGGCATGGGAGAAGCAGACAACGCAAAAAAATGTAAAATTCCCTGCTCTTTTCTCTGCTAGCAGGGAATTGCTCTGCCGTAAATTCCCTCAGCGGTTTCCCCCGCCCCGGTTGCATAGGCACCAGCATATGGGTTTAGGCTTACGGAGTTGCGAGTGATAATACCTGTTCGCGGTTTTCGGCCTCGTTGACGAGGATGAGCGTGCTGCCGTCGGCGGTGCGCAATTGCTCATTCGCCTTGAGCAATTCAATGCCGCAGACGGGGCCATCCGGCGCCACATTGATATTCAATTCATCGCTGGTGCGAATGTTGCCACGTTCGTCCGCTCGATCGCGGCGAAGATAAGCGATGTTGTAGGCTCGATTGGAGGTAATTTTCGTCAGTGGCCCCTGGGCGCAGCATCCGCCGCCACTCACGTATCCACCTTGAGCGCCGCGATAAAGGCCTCCTGCGGGATATCCACCTTGCCGAACTGGCGCATGCGCTTCTTGCCTTCCTTCTGCTTGTCCAACAGCTTGCGCTTGCGGGTGATGTCGCCGCCATAGCACTTGGCGGTCACGTCCTTGCGGAAGGCGCGCACGGTTTCGCGGGCGATGATCTTGCCGCCGATCGCCGCCTGGATCGGAATTTGGAACATGTGCGGCGGGATCAGTTCTTTGAGCTTTTCCACCATGGCGCGGCCGCGGTTTTCCGCGCGGGTGCGGTGGACCAGCATGGAGAGCGCGTCCACCGGCTCGGCATTGACCAGGATCTGCATCTTGACCAGGTCGGCGGGCTTGTAGTCGGTCAGCTGATAGTCGAACGAAGCGTAGCCCTTGGACACCGATTTGAGCCGGTCATAGAAATCGAACACCACCTCGTTGAGCGGCAGGTCGTATTTGACCATGGCGCGATTGCCCACATAGGTGAGCTCGACCTGGTTGCCGCGGCGGTCCTGGCACAGCTTCAATACGCTGCCGAGATATTCGTCCGGGGTCAGGATGGTGGCGCGTATCCACGGCTCGTGGATTTCCTTGATCTTCATCGGGTCCGGCATATCGACCGGATTGTGGATCTCGATCTCGCTGCCGTCGCTCAGGTGCATCTTGTAGATCACCGACGGCGCGGTCGCGATCAGGTCGAGGTTGAATTCGCGCTCCAGCCGCTCCTGGATGATTTCGAGGTGCAACAGCCCAAGGAATCCGCAGCGGAAGCCGAAGCCGAGCGCGGCGCTGGTTTCCATCTCGAAGGAGAAGCTCGCATCGTTGAGGCGGAGCTTGCCCATGGCGGCGCGCAAATCCTCGAATTGCGCCGCATCGACCGGAAACAGTCCGCAGAACACCACCGGCACCGCGGGGCGAAAGCCCGGCAGCGCCGCCGCGGCGGGCTTGCGGTCGTCGGTGATGGTATCACCGACCCTGGTGTCGGCCACCTCCTTGATGTTGGCGGTGAGAAACCCGATCTCGCCAGGCCCCAGCTCCGCCACTTCGGTGAGTTTTGGCGTGAACACGCCGACGCGATCGACCTCGTAGCTCGCGTTCGTCCCCATCATGCGGATGCGCACGCCCTTCTTCAGCGTGCCATCGACGATGCGCACCAGCACCACGACCCCGAGATACAGGTCGTACCAGCTGTTGACCAGCAGCGCCTTGAGGGTGGCGTCGCGGTCGCCTTGGGGCGGCGGCAGTCGGGTGACGATCGCCTCCAGCACCGCCGCGATATTGAGGCCGGTCTTGGCCGAGATCAAAATGGCGTCGGAGGCATCGAGGCCGATCACGTCCTCGATCTGCTGCCGGATCTTTTCCGGCTCGGCGGCCGGCAGATCGACCTTGTTGAGGACCGGCACCACCTCATGATTGTTGTCGAGCGCCTGATAGACGTTGGCGAGCGTCTGCGCCTCCACGCCCTGGCTCGCATCCACCACCAGCAGCGAGCCCTCGCAGGCTGCCAGGCTGCGGTTGACTTCGTAGGCAAAGTCCACGTGGCCGGGCGTGTCGATCAGGTTGAGGATGTAGTCCTTGCCGTCCTTGGCGCGATAACGCAGCCGGACCGTCTGGGCTTTGATGGTGATGCCGCGCTCGCGCTCGATATCCATGGAATCGAGCACCTGCTCGCGCCCGACCATCTCCCGTTCGGAGAGGCCGCCGGTGAGCTGGATCAGCCGATCCGCAAGGGTGGACTTGCCATGGTCGATATGGGCGACGATGGAAAAATTGCGGATATTGTCGATGGGCACGGTGGTCATGGCCCGCATGTAGCAACGCGCGGGCGCGGAGGGAAGTGCATGGTGCGCTGCCGTGCACCGCGCGGTCTGGACCTCGACCGCAAACCGTGCCGCCCAAATCCGAGCAGGCGGCACTTATCGGCGGCCGCCGCGCGTTACTGCGTCTGCGGTTGCAGCAACAGCTTCTGCACCCGCCAATTGGCGGTTTCGGCGGCGTAAATTTCGTTCTCCGACGGGCAGGCCAGCGCATGGGCGCCGGAGAATTGCTTCAGATTGCGCCCCGAACGGCCGATCACGCCCAGCACCTTGCCGTCGAGCGACACCTTGAAGATACGCCCCGGGAAGGTCGATTTGCCGACGAACATCACGCTGCTGCCGCCGGGCGGGATGCAGAGCGAGTTCGGCGCGCCGATCGCCTGGGTCAGGCGGTCGCCAGTCGGGGTGTTGCCGTAAACCGCCTTGGTGCCGGGCACCGGCGGAATGTCGATCGAGAACATCCGCAGGAATTTGCCGTCGGTGTCGAACACCTGGATGCGGTGATTGGCGCGGTCACCCACATAAATGTTGTCGTTCTTGTCGATCGCGATGGCATGCACGGTGCGGAATTGTCCGGGCCCGGTGCCGGGTTCGCCCCACGACTTCAGCCAGTCGCCGTCCTTGCTGTATTTGGCGACGCGCGAATTGATATAGCCGTCGGTGATGTAGATGTTGCCCTGAGAATCCCAGGCGACGTCGGTCGGCTGGCGGAACATGCCGTCGATCGGGGCTAGCGGCGGATTGACGTGCTCCCACGGCTTGGTCTCCGCTTCCGCCGATTCCTTGCGGCGGCCGAACACCCACTGGACCCGGCCGGCGGGGTTGAATTTCACGATCATGTCCGAGCCCTTGTCGATGGCCCAGATATTGTCGTCCTTGTCGATCCGCACGCTGTGGGCGAACGACCAGGCATAGAGGCCCTTGCCGATCTCGCGGACGTAATTGCCGTTGGGCATCGAACTCCAACAGTTGCGCGGCGGCGGGCGCATAGGCCGAACCGGTGGCGCTGTTGGAGCGCGTGAACACGAACATGTGGCCCTTGGAATTGACGGCCACGCCGGGCACCTCGCCGAAATTCATCCCGTCGGGCAGGTTCGGGAAGTTGGCAACCGAATCAAAGACGATTTCCGGGGCGCTTTGCTGGGCAGCCGCCGGCACGGCCAGCACCGCCAGCGCGGCGATCATCAGAGCTTTCATGGGGTCCTCCCTTGGTGCCGCCGGCATTTTTAGCCCTACGGCGCATCGGCCGCCGTTTTAGCGCGGGCGGCGGTTGGCGTCCATCGGGGGCGCATCGGCGCGCCGAGCGCATGCAAACCGCGTCGCATCGTATCGGCGCGGCCGCGCCACGCCGGCACCACGGGCGCGCGCATGCTTCAAGGTTTCGGCGGCGGCAGCGTACTGCCGGTCGGCTCGCCCATTCCCTTGTAGACGAACCGCTGAAAGCGCCGGCCGTCGAAATTTTCGCCGACATAAATGTTGCCCTTGCTGTCGACCGCGAGCGCATGCGGCACGTTCAGCGAGCCGCCGAAGATGCCCTGCTGGCCGATGCGATCGACCACCTCCAGCGTGTCGCGCAGCAGAATCCAGACGTGGTGGTTGGCGCCGTCGATCACGTAAAGGAAGCGCTGATCCGGCGAGAGTGCGAGCCCGGAGGTCGAGCCGGCGAGCAGCGTTCGCGGCGCGACGAATGCTTCCCGCTTGAACGTACCGTCCCTATCGAACACCTGGATGCGATCGTTGACGCGGTCGGCGACATACACCAAGCCATCCTTCGACAGCGCTACGTTGTGCGGCAGCCGGAATTGCGGCACCAATGGCGCATCCGGATTGTAGGCTCCGAGGTTTTTGTCGTCCGGCTTGTTGCCGTAGGCGCCCCACATGCGCTTGAAGGCGAGCGTGCGCGTATCGATCACGACGACGCGGCGGTTGCGGTAGCCGTCGGCGACGTAGAGCTCGTTATTTGCGGAATCCACCGTCAGGTTGGCGGGGCCGCCGAGATTTGCCGTGTCGGAACTGCCGCCGCTCTTGCCGCGATGGCCGAACTGCGCCAAAAACTTGCCCTGCGCCGTGAATTTAAGGACCTGGTCGTCCTTGTCGCCGCTTCCCGCCAGCCAAACATTGTCGTTGGCATCGACGAAGATGCCGTGCTCGGTTGACGGCCACTCGTAGCCCTCACCCGGACCGCCCCATGCGGCGAGTAGCTTGCCGTCCTGATCGAATGCCAGTACCGGCGGCGCCGGGATGCAGCACTCGGCCCGCGGCGGCGTCATGGCGGCGCCGGCGAAACGCTCGTTCTTCTGCAGCGGGGCCGGCCGATGCAGCACCCAGATATGGTCGTGGCTGTTTACCGCCATCCCGCCGATCGCCCCGATCGCCCATTTTTCCGGCAGCGGCTGTGGAAACGACGGATCGTATTGAAACCCCTGGCGGGCGTGGAAGCGACCAAAGATAAATAGCTCCATCGTCTGACCCCGGCACACAGAATGATGCATGGTGAGGTCTCAGAGATTCTGCACACGCACTCCGCCGCAAAGCCGTCGGCTGAACATCGACCTCTCAACCGCACTGATTGCAAGGTGGGGAGAATCATGCGGCAGAGCCACGAGCAGAAGGCCGCGAAATTACCTCCGCCTTTCCATCGCGGTTAATTCCCAAGGTCATAATTTCAGCGCACTTGCTGCACAGCCAGAAATGCTCAATTGCAACCGTACTGCTTGGCACACCGGAGACGCCGGATTTCATCTCTACTCTGGGAACATGGAAAAGCTTCCCGTCGCCGAGATGACGGAACACTGCCGAACACTTTGAATTTGCACATTTATCCAGCACTGCGAGAACACCCCCATGCAGAAACTTCTCTAATGAGAAGAGAACATTACCTAATATTCTACAGAGTATTGAAAGCGGAATTATTGCTGTCCGGTTAAAAAATTGAACCGTCGATAGTTTCCGCCGACGAGATTGGTGCTGCAAAGAAAGGCGCGTGATCTTCCGGGCAGCGTGGAATGGAGCCACGCAGAAATTGGCGCAGCTTTAGTTCCGCATTTGTTTTAGAGCCGGGCGGTCTACTCGGTGCCTCAGTACGGGTGCAAGTCGTGCAACCCCGTTTTGATTGAAGCCAAAGCCGCTGGTGCCGGGTCGATCAACTGTGAAAATAGCGGTGCAAAGGCCGTGCAAAAGTCGGTCATAATCACTTTTTGCCAATTCCGCGTCATTGACCTGCTCCGTCCCGTTGACTACCATTGCCGCCGTAATCATCCGCAGCGGTTTTACCGGCGAGCCTACATCGGTGGTATGTGATCCCCAAGGAACTTCAGTCAATTCGTCACCGATGGTTCGCTGGGAGGTCGCGAAGAATCACCGTTCGCTCCGCCGAACCGAGCGTAAAGGCACACCAAGCATCAGCGCCCCTCGACAAGTTGCAACGCCCGGAATTCTCAGTGATTGGAGAACGACGAGAAAGGTTTTCTAGATGACCGATGCCAGAATCCTTTGCCTGGATGACGAACCTGTTGGACTCGCCATTCGTGCGACAGTGCTTCGATATGCAGGGTATGACGTGTTCACGGCCTCGTCCGCCGAAGAAGCACTTCAGATTCTTGCTGACCAGCAGATCGACCTCGTCATCAGCGACCATCTGTTGCGGGGAACCACCGGGACGCAAGTCGCCGCATCCATGAAGCGAATCCGGCCAGACATCCCGATCCTCATTTTGTCGGGATTCACCGAAGCTCCGGAGGGCATGGAATTCGCTGATTTTTTCCTGAGCAAATTGGAACCTCCGCCTGTGTTGCTCGCTACCGTCGACAACTTGCTAACCCAGCGACGACCGCTGCTCGCGGCACAAAGCTAGTCGGAACGATTCAACGAAACGGCACGGGAGCAAAGGACAAAATTCCCGCCATCCAAGTTTCCGCTTGCACCCGGAGCTGATTCGGATGAAAATGGCGTCCTTTCAGCGGAGGCCGTATGAAATCCAATAAGCTGGAATTCCACAATATTTGGATCGAACAGTGCGAGGCCGCAGAAAAAGTCCGCAATGAATATGGGCTCCTAAGTGCGCTGGATTTCTTAATTGGAGAGAAGCTCTTCAGCTTTGTCGCGGTAGCGGAACATCGGCCGGAGTTTGCGGCGGAACTGCCGCACTTTGTGGACGGGATTCGCCAGATATTCACTGCCCAGCAAATTGGGTGCTATCTGGACGAATTGGAGTGTTCGTTTTTTGCCCCGTCCGAGCCCGAGGATGACTCTGTGCTGGGTGAGGATGAAATTCTTGACAACCCCATCCAAGGCGCGGAAGAGATCCTGCGATTCGCAAGAATCAGGGACATGCTTCAGGCGGGAATCTAACTACACCGCATCATCAGTTCACCGTGGGAACAACGTGATTGCGAGCCCCTCCAACCAACCTCGACGCACACTGCTATTTACTCATCCGAGCACTGTTGCCAACTCAGTTTGTGTCGGCTCTGCATGTCCGGGCAGTCGGGAATGTCACCATCCGCCTGAATATGCGTGGCTGCTATCAGGCAGAAACTGGATGGTTCCATTAATCACAAAACTATGGCAGACCCCTGCGATGTTAATACTCAAAAAGTGGGGGACTCCATACTTCCGTTCCATGTCCAGCCCGGATGACCTTCTCCGCCGATTCGAACTTTGTGCCAGCGCTTACATCCGGGGCAAAAGAAAACCATCTGCCCGTCACCGAGGCGAAATAACTTCTTCAGCAGTTCACCCTGATCCTGAACGGTGATGAAAAAGCTCCATCAGAATCGACGGGTGGACTTTAGCAATCTCCTGCTTGTCTGACAAGTACAATATGCTCATCAGACAGGTTTATACATTATCCTTCACTGCTTGAGCCTGCTGTCCGATCGCGGCTGCCGCCTCTCGCGCCTCTGCCACGCTACTTTCATTGCCGTGAAACGAGTCTTCCTAGCGCCTTACCTTTGACCTCGAAGCGGTCGTCCGCCACAACTCCCCTGGCGGATTTACCCGCGTACCATCCCGTGCGCGTCACCTCGAAACAATCGAACCCTGGGACGTATGGCTTGATGTCGAGTAGGGGCGTACCGTCCAGCATATCGACCTCGGAGATGAGCAACCGGTTCTGATCCACTCCGAGAAGGCGGACGGCGGAGAGTCCAATATGATTCGGACGGGCCGGGGAACGGGTGGCAAAGATGCCGCGCTCCTCGGTGTCGAGGTACGGGCGGACGATCAACTGCGCCGCCGCGGCGCGGTCCAGCAGATAAATCAGCCAGAGACGCTCAAAGCCCGCCAGATCGCGCAGGCCCGGAGTGAATTCCGGAAACAGTTCGACGACCCCTTGAGCGCCATTGGCCACTGCGCTTTGAATGGGTGTTCCGTCGGAGTGCTGAAAAGGCGTATGGATCAAGCCGATTGGGAACAGCGTAAAGGTGGCGGCGCGGGAGGACAGATCTTCGTTATGAACAGTTCCTCGTATTCGTATCGTCAGTCGCTTATAGAATACGTATTATCGTTCTTTTTGAGGTTTTTGGTGCAACGAAATGGAAGGGCAAACAGCCTCGCGCAGTGGAGGGCCATTGACTCATTTTCGTTCCTTTGATGGCGGACTGCGGTCCTATTTGAGCAAGTCGAAATGTATAGGCTTCTATACCCCTTATCTGATTTTTCCGGCAGGTTTCCTGACCGCGGTGGCCAGTATCGCATCCAACTCCGCATCGCTCAATTGCACCTGGTAAAAAGTCTGATAAAAGTGCCGCGTCTCGTTGCGAATGTCGTACTGGAAGAGCTCCGGATAAAACAGATTTGCCAGCCATTTGATGCCGATGATGCGGTTGACCGAGGGTGGCCGGTCAATCCAGCAGAAGGGATACTGCGGGGTCTCGAAGACCTGCGGGTGCGCACCGCATCAACCGGCTCCAAACGCGGATCGGTCCACACCTCCGTAGAATTCGCCCGGGAAAGTTACATGATCGTAGCCCGCCGATAATAATCTCCGGATTCCAACGCAAACCTGTTCCATTGAGACCGGAGTATGCCCGTAGCCTTGTTGGACTCAACTCCTGCGGCCACATTGACGCCGCCGGCAAAGTTCATCGCCTCGGAATGTTCGATCCGGCAGGCTCGGTCTCCGATCCTTTCGGACCCTCCGCGTAGTAATAGCGGCGACGCTTCTCCGGAGGAATACTGCTAACCTTCTGCTTGATCTCCGTTACAGTGCGGCGGCATTCGTCCGGCCAGCATGGTCGCGCGAGGAACGTTCCCAAGCAGCTCTCCCGCTTTCTCGTAAGCGGCCGGAGAAATTTTCAAGTCCGCCCTTGATGACAGAGACCGGGAATGTGAGTCTGCGCCTGGATCCGTTCGGCCTGCGCGGTTGCCATTGGGTCGCCCATGGAGATCAGCACATCGGGACGAGCCTGCATGATCTTTTCCAGATTGCCGGTATTGTCCTTGCCAAACCATCCTCCCACACCGGCAAATTGCGATAGGGTTCGAGTAAGCAGAGCTTTTTCGCCGGGTGTCGGGCGGATAGTTCCATCCCACCAACAGCGATGGATCCAGCGTGTAAACCAGAATTGTGCCCATCGGACTCATTCCATAGCACCCGGCGAATCTGCGTGGGCACTCTCGAGTTGCGGCCCACCATGTCGGTCACGACTCGCGGTGCCGGGCTGGTCTTTCAGAAGACGCTGAGCGGCGGCATCCGTTGCTGCGTAGCAGTCCCGCAAACAACCCAAGCATCAAACATTTTCTCAGCATGTTTTCTTCCCTCACACTAGAAATTCGGCACTACCATTTTCATTCCGGGCTGTGCGTCAATTTCCACCACGCGCAACCGCACGCCATAGGCTTTTCGCAGTGTCGTCTCCGTAAGAGCCATGCCGGGAGAATCGATGGCCAGAATGCGTCCGTCGCTCATCAGCGCAACACGCGATGCGTACAGAAATGCATGGTCCGGCACGTGCGTGGTCATCAGCACGCCCAGGCCCGTCTTCGCGAGTTCGCCGACGGCGCGCAGAACCTTGATCTGGTTGCCCAGGTCAAGGCTTGCCGCCGGTTCGTCGAGAATGAGCCACTGCGCCTGCTGCGCCAGAGCGCGCGCAATCAAAACCAACTGGCGTTCTCCGCCGCTGATCTCGGTGTAGCGCGCCGAGGCCAGACGAGAATGCCCAAGTGAGTCGAGCGCTTCATCGGCGATGCGCTCGTCAGACTTTGCCCGGTGAGGCAAAAGGCGGCAGATGCGCGGCGCGGGCCATCAGCACAATATCGCGCACCAGAAAGGCGAAGGGCGGAGTGTGCATCTGGGGCACATAAGCCGAAAGTACGCGCCAACCGCCGCTGGGCCCATCCGGCAATGTCTCTCGCCACCCAGGCGCACACAGCCGCTGGTGGGCCGCAGCAGGCGCAAGATCATTTTGAAGAGAGTTGTCTTTCCGCAACCGTTGGCGCCCAGCAGGCATACCACCTCGCCCGGTTGCAGAGAGAAGCTGACATCGTGGACCACGGTCCTGGAGCCGTAGCCGCCGGTCACGCGCTCCAGCGTCAGATTCATGCCTGGCTCCGGCGCTCCCGCATCAGCAGAAAGAGAAAGAATGGTGCGCCGATGAGCGCGGTGAGAACGCCGACGGGAATTTCCAAGGCCCCAGCCGTGCGCGCCACATCATCCACCAGCAGCAGGAAGCCACCGCCCATGATCGCCGCGGCGGGCAACAGAATCTTATGGTTCGGTCCAACAACCATCCGCGCCAGATGCGGCACCACCAGGCCGATCCAGCCCACCATCCCGCACATTGAAACCGTTGCCGCCGTGATGAGAGTGGCGCAGATAATCACAATGAAACGCAGCCTCCGGTGTTCACTCCCAGCGTGCGCGCCTCCTGCTCTCCCAGGCAGAGCACGTTGAGCCGCCAGCGCAACAGCAGCAGCGGAATGCAGCCCAGCACATGGGAATGCCCGCCAGTCGCACATCCTTGGGCGACGATGGAAGCAAAACTCCCCAGCAACCAGTAGGTGATTACCGGAAGTTTGTTATAGGGATCGGCAACGTACTTGGTGAAGGAGATCAGAGCGGTGAACATCGATCCGATGAGGATTCCCACCAGCACCAGCATGAGCACCGGATCACCGCGGCGGCAAAGCCCTGCGGCCAGCGACCACGCGAGCAGCACCGCCAGCAAACCGGTCGCGAACGACAAGGCCTGGATGGCCACAAAATTCCAGCCCAGCAGGATGCCGAGAGCCGCGCCGAAACCAGCTCCGGCCGTGGCACCCAGAATGTCTGGGGAGACCATGGGATTGTTGAACAATCCCTGATAGGCGGCCCCCGACAAAGCCAACCCAGCGCCCACCAGCAAGCCGGCCAGCAACCGGGGAAGGCGCACTTGCAACAACACAATTCCCGCCGTGCCGCTCTGCGCCGGGTCCGTCAGCACACTCCACCAATCATGAAGCGAGAGCGAATAGCTGCCGATCGCCAGCGACACGAGCGCCGCCAGAATCAGCAGAAGCGCCAATACAGCCAGAATTCCACCGCCGCGGGGATGCTCGGCTGCAATGCTTCCGTCGCGGCTTCGGTCTCGTTTTCCGGAAGGGACACCGTCGCCATGGGTTCAGCGCTTTCCGCACGCCAGCGGTTCGCTCGACACCTTCACCATGCGTCCGCCCTGGGTGAACAAAGCCTCGCGCCCACCTTCGGCTACAGCTCTCCACACCGAGGCCTGTCATCCACAATCAGGCCACCGAGTAGCTCGATGCCATGCTCAAACATCAGCGGATGTAGCGGTGTGCTGGGTCCCGCGACCACGATCCCGCGCATTACGGCTGAGGGCAAGCAGCCGCGGCATGGTTTTGTTAATCAGCGTGGTCGCCGTCATGATGACGACGTCCTGCTCGGCCAAGAATGTATTCGCAGGCCGGGTCCGGCATATCGCCTTGCAACAGGCTTGCGTTCCAGGATGCTCAGCTCACAAATGCCGGAGATCCGCTCCAGGTTGTGGAAGTGACCCACCACGGCGACCCGCTTGCCGCGCAGTTCGTCGCGCATGCAGGTGAAGACATCCTGGGTCTGCGTCTCGTCCAGACAGGTCCCACAGTTTTTCAGCACCGCCTGCTGGGCGTTCAGTGCGGAGTTAATCGCCGCCAGTCCCATCGCCGCCTCATACCAGTTCCAGGATTTGATCCAGGAGGCCAGGTCCCGCAGCCTTCATTCCGGCAATCTTTCCGGCGTTGCGCATCGGCCCGTCGATCTCCCGCGGGCGCATGGCCACACCTGTCCCAGCGAGCGCACCAGAAACCAGCTGAGTCCGGCAAGACATTCGGTGACGACGGCGTCTTCCGGAACAGCGGCAATCAGTTCATCGTAAAGTTTCCACACTTTCAGGCTCCCCCGCGTGCACCGCGCACGATTATTGTAACACGAACCATTATGTCAGGTTAAAAACTTCTTGTAATTTACACAGGTTATGCGCTAACGTCAGCAACATTCTAAAAAGGCAAGGAAGAAATACTATGTCTCTTAAACAATACGGACTTATTTTTGTTCTGTGCGTGCTGGTTGCCGCCGGCACACTGGCGGCTTTTGCTCAAACGGAACGGCCGCTAACCTGGCAGCAGGACTTGAGTTACCTCGCTAACGTTGCTTCCGGTAATCCGGCTGAGGTACGGGCCGAACTGGGCAACATTCGCCTCGAAGTGGAAAACTGGCTGAAGTTACATCCTGACTCAAAGATTGAGCTACCGCCGACGCTCGCCCAGGCAGCCAGCGCGGAACAGACTCGCGACCAAATTAAACTGTTACAGGAGACGGTGGCGAACATCCTGAAGGAAGACCCCAACCGGCCCTTCCATCTGGGCACCGCCGAGGTGAACGTTACCGCCAGGGCCTCCGAACTCTCGCCGATCGCCGACAGCATCAGTCAGGCGGAGATGAGCAAGCAAAATGTAGTGAATGTGGCCATGGCGATGGAAAATTTGCCCGGCGTCTCAATCGAGCACAACTATAGTGGAAGAGACCAGGATCGAGGTTTGGGTTCACGGCTTTAACTACCTGCAAGTCCCTCTGTATCTGGACGGCATTCCCATGAATGTCCCCTATGACGGCACCATGGATTTCAAGCGTATACTGACTAGCGACGTCGCCGAAATCCAGGTCGCCAAAGGATTCTCATCGCCCCTGATGGGACCGAACGCGGTTGGCGGTGCCATCAACGTGGTCACCAGGGAACCTCAGGCCAAGTATGAAGGGGATGCGTTGATCGGGGGTATGTCCGGCGATGGACTTCTCTCCTCGTTGCGACTCGGTACCCGCTGGCAGCGCTTCTTTGCACAAGGTACCATGGACTGGCTGCAAAGTAATTACGAGCCTCTATCTGGAAATTTTGTAACCACCAACTATCAGCCTAATGATCAACTGAACCATTCCTATGCTCAGGACGCAAAATACAGTGGCCGTTTCGGTTGGACCCCTCGCGGCCACGACGAGTACGTATTCAGCTACATCAACCAGAAGGCAAGTGAAGGCATTCCGACTAGCACTGGCAACGACCCGCTTCCAGAGAACATTTGCTATGGAGTAACCTCCGCCACCGACGGTACGTGCTTGAGCAAGGGCAGTCCTTACCGTGCGTGGGGCTTCTGGGACAAAACTAGCTACTACTTCCATTCCAATACCGGCTTAGGGCAGAGCAGTTCGCTGAAAACGCGAGTCTTCTATGATCAGTACCCAAACCTGATGCTTTTCTACAACATACCTGCGGCAGGGTCGCCGTATGCAGCAAACCCGTTTGCGCCGGGGAACTTATCCACCGGGAATGACATTTATAAGGATCATTCCGATGGCATCTCGACGGAATTCAATACCCGCCTGGTGTCCCGAAACTCAATCAGTGGATCGTTCTTATTCAAAGATGACACCCATGAGGAAGTTCCTCAGCCGCCCTATAAATCGGCGGCCATTCCGACCACTCCCTATCTGGCAGAACGGCAGCAGATCACTTCCATCGGCTTGCAGGACGTAGTGACAATTACCTCCCATCTGCTCGCCACGGCCGGCTTCAGCGCCGACCACCTCGACGGTTTGCGCGCGGCGTCTTCCAATACACCAAACAATGGAGCTCTTCTTCCTCCCGCATGTCCCAGCAATACATCAAAAAATGTAGCCGACTTTACCGCATGCACCCCGCACGTTTGGGGCTACAACCCGCAGGTTTCGGCCGCCTACTCCTTCAACAATAACGGACGACTGTTTGTCGCATTCTCCCAAAAAACTCGTTTCCCGGGGATGAAGGAGATGTACTCCTACAAACTGGGCACAGGTCTTCCCAACCCGCTGCTGCAGCCCGAGCGCTCCCAGAACTATGTCTTTGGTTACTCAAGGACGTTCGCGGCCAAGACTGTTGCGCAACTCGAGTTCTTCCGCAGCAATCTGCATGACGCCATCGAATCAATCTACATTGTTGATCCGGGCCTGGCCGCGGGCGGTACTGCATCTTGCCCGGGCAGCTCAAACGGCTCCTGCAGTATCAGCGAGAACGCGAGCACGGAAGTTCACCAAGGGATGGAGTTCACAGTACACACCACGCCTGTTACACGCCTGACATTCGATGGCAACTACACCTACATTGACAAGAGCATCGGCGCCTACGTCGGAATGCTGCCGTCGTTGGCGCCGTGCGGAGGCGGCAATCTTGCCCTCGCCAACGGAACCGAAACCACCGCGGCCAACAATACCTGCCTTACCGCCTTCGATCTTCCGAAGCACAAGGCGGTAATCTCCGGAACCGTTCGGCTGCCTCATGAATCAATGCTCACGGCCAGCGTGCGCTACGAGAGTGGCACAAAGGAATCGGACTCGTTCACGCAAACCGTCGCTAAGGTTTCCACAAACTACTATGCGGTTATGCCCATGTCGAACTTCGCTACCGTTAATCTGGGTGGAACCGTACAGCTCTACAAGGGAGCGTCGTTGCAAGCCGGCGTGAGGAATCTCTTCGACCGGAATTACTTCTATGTACTCGACATTCCCGAGGAGGGCCGCAATTGGTACATCAATATGCGCTACCGATTCGGGTCTGAGTAGTCTTGAACTGGTAGTTGCTAGCGGGCTGCAACCTGCATGTACATCGTGCGGTTGCAGCCCACCGGTTTCTCTGGGTTGCGACCAGCCGCGTGAGTCTTGGCCGCCCATTTAATCTCTCGGTGCTATTTGTGAGAGAAAAACCAGACTTATCCAGCCAGATGACCCGCCGCTCGTAGTCCAGCTTCCAGCATTCAGGTCACGTTGGACGGTTCGCTTCGCAGCGTTCAATTTCGCCCGTAACTGGCCAAGGGTGCGCTCGACTTTCCCCTCGAGCAGCGACATCAGGCGCAACACGCGCCTGAGCTGATAGCCTCTCATATTCTCTCTCAGCCTCCGCAGGTTCCGTGCTTGCCATGTCTATTAGATTCCGGGACCAGGCATCTGCATCTTGGCTTTCGGGAAACCTCCCCAGTGCCTGAAGAAAGAATGGGACCTTCGCAGCGTCACATTGGTCACGAAGTGAGATGACCCACTCCCTCTCTATCCGGCTAGCCTTACGACCATATTCCCCGCCAGCTACAGCCCACCCGATACCATCGAGATTTACTCTGCCAAGATCATCGAGCAGGTGTTCATCGGAGAGACAACGCCGGGGAACATCGCGGTTGCCAAATATATCCGCGAGGAGCAAGCTTTGCTCTCTGTTCTCGACCGTTGTACTTCACCAGATATGTTCCAGCTTTGACGCAAACTGCGACTGTCGCGGCACCGGATTGGGGGCCATGCCCGAAGAATCAAGGCACCTGCTAGGAATGTCCAGAAGAATCTGATCCGCTCGGAATTAACAAGTGGTTTAAGCGCTCTCCCACCCCGAGATTCACGGTTTGACTTTTGTTTCCGCTTGGCCGTCTTTATTTCTTCAAAGCAGTCCAAACAAAATCGACTAGGAATTCCGCATCCTCAATTGGCGTTGTGTTTGGTGTTCCGGTCAACCGTCGCTGAATAATTCCGCGAGTTAAATCAGCGATCGCCCAAGCGCTGTGTTCCGCATTCGCCGGCCGGATTTCCCCTTTGCGCGATGCCGTTTCGATTGCAGATGTCAGCCGTCGTACTGGGTTCGTCAGCCAATTGCGGTACTGAATTCTGGTGAAGGATAAACTGCCCGAGTCCGTGTCCATGATCCTAAAGAAATCCCTTTTGGCATCTGAGTTCTCGATTCGAACAAGCGCAAATGCCCGTATCTTTTCTTTGAGCCCATCTGCCTTATCGATTCTCTCCAGGGTGCTGCTTGTCAGCGATTCCATGTCGCGGTTGAGAACGGCCTGGTAGATCTCTCTCTTGGAAGAAAAGTAGAGATATACCGTTCCCTTTGCAACGCCCGCCTCTTTTGCAATCTCATCGATAATGCCACGATTGAAGCCTTTACGGTAAACACCACTCGCGCGGCATTCACTATTTCATTTCGCCGAAATTCAGACACAACCTGTTGCTTTGTCTTCATCGCCGCTCCGTCATTGATCATGACCGTATAGTATATTAAACTGACTGCGTGGTCAGTTGGCGAAACATTTCGGACTCAAAGTTACCAGCAGCTTTGGATACGAGTGCCTCCCTTGCTTCATCGCCGCAAAGTGCAGTGGCGAATGAGAGAGCGGTTTTGCCAAGCAGCGCAATAGCCGGTCAACAGGAGTGGGTTCCCGAAGCGAATCCCTGGATCATCGCGGTCTCGGTAATGATTGCGACGTTCATGGTAGTGCTGGATTCCTCCGTCGCCAATGTCGCGCTTCCTCACATCGCGGGGAATCTCTCTGCTTCGACCGATGAGTCGACCTGGGTACTCACCAGCTATCTTGTTTCCAACGCCATCATGCTGCCGGCGACAGGATGGATTTCCGGAAGCATTGGCCGCAAGCGGCTGCTATTGCTTTCGATTGCGGGCTTTACCGGAGCGTCCCTGTTTTGCGGCCTGGCTGCCAGCCTGCCGATGTTGATTGTGGCCCGCATCCTACAAGGAATTGGCGGAGGTGGAATGCAACCGCTGGCGCAGTCCATATTGCTGGAGAGTTTTCCACCTGAGCAGCACGGGTCCGCCATGGCCATGTTCGGTCTTGGCATCGTTGTTGCTCCTGTGATTGGGCCAACCCTTGGTGGCTGGATTACGGACAGTTACTCCTGGCGCTGGATTTTCTACATCAATCTTCCAATCGGTCTTCTCGCCCTGGTCATGGTCAATATGTATGTGGAAGATCCTCCATACATCCGGAAAAGGATTCAGGGCACAATCGACTATCTTGGATTCGGGCTGTTGGCGATCTGGTTGGGCACCTTGCAGTTGATGCTGGACAAAGGGCAGGAAGCCGACTGGTTTTCAGCCACCTGGATCTGCTGGATGGCCGTGATATCTATACTCGCGCTGATTTGTCTTATCGCTCGCGAGTTGAGCGCCCAGCAGCCGATCGTGCGTTTGGACGTGCTGCGTGATCGCAATTTTATGGTCGGCACGATGATTACGACTCTCTATGGCATCGTCCTCTATGGAATTACCGCCATGTTACCCCTGTTCCTGCAGACCTTGATGGGCTATCCGGCGCTGAACAGCGGATTGGCTGTGAGCCCTCGAGGCTTTGGATCCATCGCCTCGATGGTGCTTGCAGGAATTGCCGTAAAGTACATCGACAGTCGTCTTCTGCTGGCGTTCGGCTTTGGAATCCTCAGCACTTCGGCCATAATGCTAAGCCACCTGAATCTCGATATCGCAATGTCTTCCATCGTGCCGGTCAATATCCTGAACGGGTTTGCCACTGGGTTTATCTTCGTTCCTCTTACGACCATGACCATGGGCAGTTTGCGCAAGGAGGAGATCGGAAATGCTGCCGGCATCTACAACTTGATGCGCAACATCGGCGGTAGCGTCGGGATTGCAGCCATTACAACCTTTTTGGTGCGCGGCTCTCAACGGCACCAGGTCTATCTGTCGCAAAACATCACCCCGGGCAAGCCCGCAGTCATAGCAATGCTTCAAGGCCTGCAGGCAAAGCTCTTCACCGGCGGCACAGATGCCTACACCGCTCAGCGTAGGGCCCTCGGCTTACTCTATGAAGGGCTTCAGCGGCAGGCGTCACTGCTTGCGTACACGGACAACTTCCGTTTGTTGGGATATCTCGCGCTGCTCTGCATACCGCTTGCTCTACGTTTTCGCAGTGTGCGAAAACCAAAGCCCGGCGAGCCCGCCGAGGCGCCTGAAATGTAGGGAAGCTAAGCCGAGAGCTACACACGAAGCGTAGAGCCGAACTCGGCAGGTTTGCTGTCACGGTAAAGGTGGCGTCGGCACCAAGTTGAGCCAGTCCAACCAAGGTCGTCCGATACTCTGTTCCTTCAGGTGGCAGGGGGCCTAATAGGCCTTGTGATCTGTTATCGACCCCAGTTTGACATCAAGTTTGCCGACACGATGCAACCTCGCGAGGTATTTCCCTGGGCGGTTCTGGGCTGTGATATTTTTCTGCTAGTGCGAAATAAAACTCAGGCGCGCGTAAAAATCTTCCCCATTTGCCACCGGCATAACCTTTTGCGGTGAAAGCCTCAACGTCCACATTCTGCTCTTCGTCTTCGGTTTCATCCAACTGACCCTCTGTAGTGGGGATGACCAAAAGTTTCCGTTTGGCAAACATTTTTGCGGTGTCGAGCTCCTCGGCCCAAAGATCAGTTTGGCGCTTAATGAGGATTTGCAGGGTATCAGATGAGAAGTCCTTGCGCTGTCCTAAAATCATGTCACGGAATTTGTCCGCCGCTTTTTGCTTTTGACTCACTTCCTCCTGGCGCCGAGAATCTCTATCAATGGCCGATTCAGGCGCACAAATTTAACCAGGGTAGCGCCGCGTTTCGCTTCATCCTTGCACCGCCGCAAAATTGTTACCGCTGTTTTGACCCGAGCATCTTCGAACCAGGGCTCAGACAGCCACAAGCCGAAAATTTTCAAGTATCCAGCGCTGGAGCGCAAAGCCATATCGAGAGTCGAGCCAACTGGAAGAAGTCAAAAAAACGAACCAGCCCTGATCTGCAAGGAACTGCGCAGCAACTGGCCAAAAGAAAACGTGGAGGTCACTTTGTCCAGTTGAGGTTCATCCAGACTGTCCGGGACCGGCAGGAGTCCTGGGAGGCAATCGTCCGTTACCTCCATTCGAACCGTCAATCTTCCCTGTAAGTTCCCGCAAAGTGGCGGTTATCGAGAGTGCACACGCGACTGGCTATGACTTTTGCGGGTAGGGAGTTCTTGCTTCTTACGCACCCCGAGCAGAGCCTGATCAATCAGATCGGCGCCGTACTTCTGTGTTAAGGGCGCGAGGCGAAGCAGGAGCCGGTAGTACACAGGTGCGAAGATTGCATCGACCAGAAGTTCGGCATCCGCATCGGCAGCGAACTCGCCGGCAGCCTTGCCTCGATCAATGTCTACGACGGTGGAGGCGCGGCGCGGAAGGATATGTCGCTCGCAGAGTTCCTGCAGTTCAGACGAACCTCGGACCGAATCATGGCACAGATCCCCGCGCCATGCATGAGGACAAGCTGCTCGCTACAAATCCAGCGCTTCCCTGAGCACAATTGAGTGAGAGTCACAGGTATCTGTGATGAGCATCGCATCCGATTCGTCTCTCGGGGAACAAAATGGGGGGCCGTGGGAGGCATTCTTAAACTCGCGTACAAGCTGCTGGTCAACGACAAGGCGAAGTTCCTTACCTTGCTTGTCGGCATCAGCTTTGCGGTGTTCCTGATGATCATGATGCTATCGATGTTTGCCGGTGTGCTAAACCGTGCATCATCAACAGTCATCAATATCGGCGCAAAGATCTGGGTGATGGATCCTGCTGTCCAGACCGTCGCCAACACAATCGGGATGCCAGACTATATGCTCGATGCGACGCGCAGTATGCGCGGAGTAAAGTATGCGGTCCCGCTTTTCTCCGGCGGGGCGCTGGTAAAGCTGGAAGACGGCACATACCAGTCTGTGACCGTAGTAGGGCTTGATGATGCCAGTCTCTTTGGCCGGCCACAGATGTCTGAGGGGCGAATCGAGGATGTCTATGCAGAGAATTCCTTCATTGTCGTGCACGACTCGGAGTTTGCCAAACTTGGCAGTCCTAGAGTTGGCACGACGTTTGAACTGAATGATCATCGCGGGGTGATCGTTGGAACTGCTCAGGTCACGACTAGCAGTCTGTTCGGCGTTCCCACCTTGTACACAACCTATAACCGCGCGATTCAGTACATTCCCAACCCGCGCTTCACGATCTCATACATTCTGATTGAGCCGAAGAGTCCTAATGATGTGGTGCTGATCCAGCAGCAGGTCCGTGCGCTTGGGTATCTGGCGTTGACGCGCGAACAATTCGAGCAGAGGATATCCAATTTCTACAAGTACCAGACCGGCATTGGAATGAATATTCTTTTGATGACAGGCATTAGCTTTATCGTAGGGTTATCGATCTCAGGGCAGACCTTCTACACTTTTATTCTCGAGAATCTGGATAAGTTTGGCGCGTTGAAGGCCATCGGCACGACCAGCCGCGTACTGATCTTCATGATCCTTTTTCAGGCAACTTTCACGGCTCTGGCTGGCTACGGCCTGGGCGTGGGGTTGTGCACACTTACGACTACGCTCGCAAAATTGCGACTTCCGGATTACGCTTCGCGCATTACCTACCCCAATCTGGTACTGGCGTTTGTAATGGTTGTTATCATCGCTGCGGTCTCAAGTTATATCGGCGTGCGAAGGGTGCTCCGTATCGAGCCGTTCGATATTTTCAGGGGATGAGATGAGAAGCGCAGCGATCAAAGCCGATGGTATCGTGAAGTGGTTTGGCGAAGGCGAAGCCCGGACCGTGGCGCTGCGGGATGTCCACCTCGAACTAGAGTTCGGCGAAATGGTCTATGTCGTCGGCCCATCAGGCAGCGGCAAGACCACGCTGTTGAGTGTCCTCTCCGGCATTCTACGACCGGACGCGGGGACGGTGCTGAGCGAAGGAACAAATCTCTGGTCGCTCACAAATGACGAACTGGCTACCTTCCGGCTTAACAAGGTCGGCTTTGTTTTCCAGGACTATCACCTATTTCCGCGCCTCACAACGGCCGAAAACGTCGCCATTCCGCTCATCCTGAAGCGAAAGGACTGGGACGAAGCGCTCGATGAAGCCACGGAATATCTAGAGATTGTCGGGCTGAAGGAGCGTGCCAATCTTCCGCCTGTAAAACTCAGTGGAGGCGAGCAGCAGCGCGTGGCCATTGCCCGCGCCATGGTGAGCCAGCCGGACATTCTCATCATGGATGAGCCGACTGCGTCTCTGGACGGCGATACCGGCCGTTCGATTGTCAGCTTCGTCAAGGAGAAATTTCTCAATGGGAGCCGCTGCATTCTGATTGTCACGCACGACAGCAGAATCTACGAGTTTGCGAGCAGGATTTTGCACATGGAAGACGGCAGGCTCACTGGCGAAGAAAGGGTAACCCAATGAAAAACAAATGGCTGTTTATCCTCTCCGCAGCCGGTGTACTGGCTGCATGCTATGCCGCTTACTTTTCAACGCTCACCAAAGCTGCGCAGCCGCCGGTCTTCCAGCCCGCGTTCGAACCCTTATTCAGATGGTATCTACGCGGAAGGCATTGTCGAGAGCGCGCAGTCGAGTGGAGAAAACATCAACATATATCCGGAAGTCGCGGGCACGGTGAAGCAAGTCTTTGTAAGCGAAGGGCAGAAGGTCCGGAAAGACATGCCACTGCTGCTGATTGACGACTCTATCCAGCGGGCCACCGCAGAGCAGCAGCTTTCACAGGCGCAGGCGGCACTAGCCATGCTCGAAGAACTGAGGGCGGAGCCGCGCAAGGAGACGCTGGATGTTACTGCAGCGCAGATGCAGGCAGCGCAGGCAAGCCTCAAGACGGCGACGGACGAGTTGGATAAGCAGCAGGCGGCGTACACCATCGACCCGCGATCAATCAGTAAGGATGCGCTGGACGGCGCAATCAACGCCAAGGCAGTAGCCGAGAGAAATCTGGAGGTAGCGCGAAGACAATACGCACTGACGAAGGCTGGCGCGTGGGTCTACGACATCAATAATCAGGAAAGACAGTATACCGCTCTCAAAAAAGCCTATGCTGCCTCAAGCGCGCTCCTCTCGAAGTACACCTTGCGAGCGCCGCAGGACGGCGTAGTGCTTTCTATCAATACCGTCGCTGGGGCATACGTATCGTCGTTGGGGGCCTATGACACATACACGCAAGCCCCTGACCCAGTCATCGCGCTGAGCCATGGCGGCGAACGCCTGAACGTGCGCTGTTACGTGGACGAGATTCTCGTCTCCCGTCTGCCAGCGCCAACACAAATCAAGGCACGCATGTTCATCCGTGGAACAAACACCGAGATTCCACTCACCTTCGATCGCATTCAACCCTTCGTTTCGCCAAAAATTGAGCTGTCGGATCAGCGGCAGGAGCGAGTCGATGTGAGGGTGCTGCCGATTATCTTCCAGTTGGAGCGGCCCAAGAATGCAAACATCTACCCGGGCGAACTAGTCGATATCTACATCGGCCACTAAATGTGCCACGTGCAGGAGAGTCAATGAAGATCGACAGAGTTCATCGCGCCGTTGGTAGGCTAGCGCTGGTTTCATTTGTCGTGCTGAGCCTGCTTGCAATTAGCTGCAGCGTCGGTCCGAAGTATCACAGGCCCGTTGTGCCGACCGCCCCGGCATATAAGGAACTCGATACTTTCACATGGAAGACCTCCGAGCCCAAAGACAACATCATCCGTGACAAGTGGTGGGAAGTATTTCAGGACCCGCAACTGAATGCGTTGGAAGAGCGTGTTGACGCAGCAAACCCAAACATCGCCGCCGCCGCATCCAGCTACGCTGCCGCGCGGGCCGTGCTAAAACAGACTCGCTCCCAATATTTCCCCACACTGGCAACAACCCCGGCAATCACCAACTCGCGCCTGAGTGCTATTCCGTTTGTGGCGGGAGCCCATGGGGTGGAATATACCGAGTACAGCTTTCCACTAACCGCAACGTGGGAGCCTGACCTCTGGGCTCGTGTGCGAAAAAGTGTTCAGGTGAGTGCGTACACAGCACAGGCCAGCGCCGCTGACCTAGAGAACGTGCGGCTGCTAGCACATGCGAATCTTGCCGCAGATTACTTTCAGCTTCGCGGGGTTGAGGCACAGAAGCAGATCCAAGATGCCACCATCGTTGCCTGGAAGAGCTATCTCGATCTGACCCGAGGACTTTACAAAAGTGGTCTGGATGCCGATGAAGCGGTGGCTGCCGCCGAGTCGCAACTGGAAGCAGCGCAGGCGCAGGATACCAATCTCGGCATTGCGCGAGCACAATATGAGCACGCCATCGCGATTCTGGCGGGAGAGTCGCCTTCCACATATTCTCTTTCTGCTGTGCCGGAAGATATCCATCTTCCGAAGATTCCTCCCGGCGTTCCGGCTGAACTCCTGGAGAGGCGGCCAGATATCGCAGCGGCAGAGCGCGCGATGGCCGCGGCCAATGCGCAGATCGGCGTGGCGAAAGCAGCTTATTTCCCGAATGTCACGCTCAGTGCGACGGGAGGAATCGAAAGCCTGTCTTTTACTGATTGGTTTACATGGCCGAGCCGTTTCTGGTCTGTCGGTCCCGCCGCAGCCGAGACCCTATTCGACGCGGGATTGCGCAAGGCAACGGTCCGCCAGTATCAGGCACTCTATGACGAGACTACCGCAAACTACAGGCAGACAGTACTGACCGCATTCCAGCAGGTTGAGGACAATCTGGCAGCGCTACGCATTCTGGCCCAGGATCTGCAACAGCAGGATGCGGCTGTGCAATCGGCAAAGAGGTATTTGAACCAGGCGACAGTGCGTAATACGGCGGGTCTGGATCCATTCCTGAATGTGCTTAATGCCCAAGTGAGTTTGCTGGTGTATCAGCAGACCTATGTCAACTTCCAGACGCAGCAGAGAATCGCCAGCGTGCAACTCATTGAGGCGCTGGGCGGGGGATGGGATGCCTGCGCAACTCCCCTCACCGAAGCAAACCGCGAGCAGTAATTCTAATCTCCAGGGCGGCGGAAAATGACAACCTGCCCTCACACGCTCAGAACTGGAATCGGCACCGCACAAATGATTGCGTAGCCGTGGATCCGCAGGTTACCGCAATACGGATAGCACCCGGTAACCAGCAGATCCGCCTTCGTCTGCTTCGCTGCTTGACTCAGCACCCTAGGCACGTCACCACTGCCGATAAATACGTCTGCATTAATGCCAATGTTTTGCTGGAGCTCTGCGAGATGCTGAGAAGCGTCGCCGACAAGCGCCTCTTTCCACTCTGGATTGACGTAGTTGCCGCCTGGTCCCCAAAACTCCACTGAGGCAGTGACATGGGCGAGCGTAAGACGGGCGCCAAATTCGGCGGCCATTTGCGCGGCCCACGAAACAGTTTTGTGGCTTCGGGGGCTAAAATCGACCGCGCACAGGACGTTGCGGATCGCAAACTCCTGCACTGGCGATTCTTCCACATGGGCGCCGGTCCAAACCGGGCACTCGCGCCCGTGTAGTACTTTCGCCGTCACAGAGCCCAGCAGAAACTGGTTGAACGTGTAGCCATGAGACGGCATCATGATCAGGTCGGCTTTTTCCATCTGAGCTGTCTGCACAATTGCCTTGGCTGGATCGCCTTTGGCCAACACGCGTCGGATGTCAAGGCCTGCCAGTTCGGGCCCGAGAGGCTGGTCCAGCTGTTCCTGGGCCCACCTAACCGTCTCAGCTCGCATATCCACAACGTGCAGGATCACGATCTCGGAATGAAAGTGGCCAGCTAATGTCGCAGCCTGATGAACCACATGCAACGAGGGATTCGGGAAATCAACCGGCAGAACAATCTTCTTAATATTCATCATCGCGCACCAGTTGGAGAGTCAAAATGCCCTGACCCTCTACCTTTAGAGTCGACTAGCGAGGTGCACAACTGGTCAGAGCGTCTTCCAACAGTGCAGCGTTAGGAGTATCACTGGAACAGTAGCTTTTTAATTCAACCAGAGCTGGATAAAGCTTCGGGTCGCCGATGGCCTCCGCCGCCTCCAGTGTGAGGCGTCCCGCGTTGCCCGAGGACAAGTCCGAGATGAGCAGTTCGATTACTCTTTGGTCTTTTCGCAACGCCAAGCCAACCAGCCCTTCCCCGCGGGTTTCATCGTGTAGGTCGGATGTGCGAGCAAGTAAGGCTTCGCGAATCTCTGGCGTGTCCGCCGGAATCATCGTGCCGAGCGAAAAGTCGCCCAATTTCGCACCAGTTCCTCGCTATCTCGCGACAGTTCGACCAACGCTTCAATTGCATCCGGGCAGTCGTGTCCGAGCCCCAAAACAACGCCAAAGCGCACATCGGAATTGAGATGGCGTTTCAGCGGGACGAGCAATTCGACAGCTCTGGGGTCTTTCAGATGGCCGAACGCCACCCCAATGCACTCCAGAACGTTAGGGTCGGTTTCCTTGGTTAGCATTGCCGCGAGCACTTCAAAGCACTCGTTTGGAAATGTCCTTTCCGGCGTCCCAAGCTGGCCGAGGATGTTTACTCCAAGCTGACGCTCATCCGCATTGTCGCTGGCACATAGTCGCATGGCAGCTTCGAGAACTTCTCTGTTCCCCTTGTAATGCAATGCGGTCACGGCTTCCCACGCAGCATCTTCGTCCTGCTCTGTCAATGCAAGTTTGACTAGCTCCGCGATGCTGCGGGAGTCGTTAGCGCTTCATGGCCGTAATTAAGATCGGTGCTCATCCAGATCGCGGACATCCGCCGTGATGTGTTGGGAGATCGATGTATCGACAGTGTAAAAGCGCACGTCGGCCTCGCCATCAATGTGTGCTTTCAACAGCCCGATCAATTGCGAACACACATTGCGGTGATGGTTTTCAGCGTGGTCCCTTGTCTCCCAGAAAGTGATAACAAGGAACTGGCTCGGTTCGTCGCTAGACTGCAGGATCATGAGATCGATCAAGCCCTTTTGTCTGCGCAGCGCCGGAATGATTTCCTCATGGATGATCTCCCTGGTCAGTTCGCAGGTATCCGGGAGGATGGTAAATGACGCGACACAGGTATACATGGAGCGCCTCCAGGTGGAGCTACTCCGGGCATTGGTTACCACACGTCTGGAATTATCTGTAGCAGCGGTCACTCTTAGCTGTGACGGTCGGGCACTGGAAGCGCGGACAAAGAAAACTGGGTCTCCTGAGAAATAGCGGTCGAGAGCGTTAGAAACCGATTGCTGCCAGTCGGTGAGCTAGATTCGATTGATTGTGTATCGAACCATGGAAGCCGCCGGATTCAAATCGTAGCGACGCAAAGTGTATGTTCAAACAGGCCCAACGACGTATGGTTCGCAGCCCTCCCCGCAAGGGAAAAATGACCGTGACGAGTCGGTCTGCGCGAATGTATGCAGCCTCAGGTGATTTTGATCACTGAGATTGTTTGGGAGTCTGCGTTAAATGTTGGGATCAAGGGGGCAAGGTTCTCCGCAAGGACCTGTTCCCCTTCTCGTGCAATGAAGGCGATTGGTGCCTTGATCTTCTAAATGTCAATGTATCTCTGACCTGTCCACAATCAGGTCTGCCTGCCTTCAGCTTTCCAATTGCCTTCCACTAGGAGGGATCAACATGAAAACCACACTATCGGTAATCAAAGCCGATGTTGGTTCCATTGGGGGACACCTTACGCCTTCGCGACGCCTGTGGAAAGCGTTGCTGCAATACGTGGA